>OZ244932.1:2312500-2580000 GCA_965222205.1 Balneolaceae bacterium
GACGTTATCACCCCACGACTGACTGCCTGGTGGCTCTGTGCCGGCATTCGGAGTTTGTCAGGGGTTGGTAGGCGGTGAAGCCCCCTAGCCCTATCAGTGCTCTACCTCCGGACAGACAATACCAGACGCTATACCTAAATATATTTCGGGGAGTACGAGCTATCTCCAAGTTTGATTGGCCTTTCACCCCTATCCACAGCTCATCCCAAGACTTTTCAACGTCAACGGGTTCGGGCCTCCATGGCGTTTTACCGCCACTTCACCCTGGCCATGGATAGATCACTTGGTTTCGCGTCTACCCCGCTGTACTGCGCGCCCTGTTCAGACTCGCTTTCGCTACGGCTCCACCCCTCAGGGGCTTAACCTCGCACAACAGGAGTAACTCGTAGGCTCATTATACAAAAGGCACGCCGTCACCACGCCGAGGCGTGGCTCCGACCGCTTGTAAGCACACGGTTTCAGGTACTATTTCACTCGCCTTCTCGGCGTTCTTTTCACCTTTCCCTCACGGTACTGGTTCACTATCGGTCATACAGATGTATTTAGCCTTACCGGATGGTGCCGGCTGGTTCACGCAAGGTTTCACCGGCCTCGCGCTACTCAGGATACCCGCCCACAATCGCTCCGTACACCTACAGGGCTTTCACCTTCTGTGGCGCTGCTTTCCAGGCAGCTTCGATTTAAGAGCGTTTGCTTTATGCAGGTCCTACTACCCCGCACCCCGTAGGGCACGGTTTGGGCTGCTCCGCGTTCGCTCGCCACTACTTGCGGAATCACTGTTGTTTTCTCTTCCTCCCCCTACTTAGATGTTTCAGTTCGGGGGGTATGCCCCACGCCGAAGCGTGGTACCTTAATAAATTAAGGTGGGTTGCCCCATTCGGAAATCCACGGATCACAGTTCTTATGCAACTCCCCGCAGCTTATCGCAGCTTTACACGTCCTTCTTCGCCTCTGTATGCCTAGGCATCCACCGTGTGCCCTTACTCGCTTTTCTTATATGGCTTGCACGACCCGCTCGCGCGGCATGCAAACCTAGCTTTTTGGTTCTATTGTGGGCCAGATGGGGACGAACCACATCTGGCTACCTTGGCGTATTACATATAGATCATCGCTGACCTACATGCAACACTATGTTTAATACTTTGCAGTATTAGACCTTTATTTTACATTGTTACTTCTTCACCATGTCAAAGAACTGCCCGTAGCACGGGCAAGCTGCTTGTTGTTTGCGTTCACCGGCGTTTACACACCCGATCCCCCCAAACGATAAACATTCTGTCAATTGTAGTAAGATTGGGAGCTTCGCTCCTCTCACGCCTCACTACTCAAACCTAAATACTTCAAAACTATCGTGGAGCTACCCCGGCGTCCGGGGAAACGGTTCGACCAAAACGTTGCTTGCAACTTATCTCAATCAAACCTACTCACTATGTCAAACTTCTGTGGAGCTACAGGGATTCGAACCCTGGACCCCTGCCTTGCAAAGGCAGTGCTCTAGCCAGCTGAGCTATAGCCCCAAAAACACTTGTGGGCTTGGGAGGACTTGAACCTCCGACCTCACGCTTATCAGGCGTGCGCTCTAACCACCTGAGCTACAAGCCCCGCTTAGGGTACCTCGCACAGGCAGCTACGGCCGCCTTCCGGCGAGCTCCTGCCCGCTGTATAAAAAGAAGCAATAAACAGATTGTTTGTAACGAGCTTGCGCAGGTTCGTCGATTACCAAAGTAATCCGCTCTCCTTGAAAGGAGGTGATCCAGCCGCACCTTCCGGTACGGCTACCTTGTTACGACTTAGCGCCAGTTACCAGGCTTACCCTAGGCAGCTGCTTCCCGAAGGTTAGCGCACCGACATTAGGTACTCCTGACTTCCATCGCTTGACGGGCGGTGTGTACAAGGCCCGGGAACGTATTCACCGCGTCATTGCTGATACGCGATTACTAGCGATTCCAACTTCACGGAGTCGAGTTGCAGACTCCGATCCGAACTGAGATTGGTTTTATAGATTTGCGCCCCATCGCTGGGTGGCGACCCATTGTACCAACCATTGTAGCACGTGTGCAGCCCTGGACGTAAGGGCCATGATGACTTGACGTCGTCCCCACCTTCCTCACTACTTGCGTAGGCAGTCTGGCTAGAGTCCCCACCATTACGTGCTGGTAACTAACCACAGGGGTTGCGCTCGTTGCGGGACTTAACCCAACACCTCACGGCACGAGCTGACGACAGCCATGCAGCACCTTCCATAGCGTCCCGAAGGAACCCTCTGTTTCCAGAGGTAGCGCTGTGGATTTAGCCCAGGTAAGGTTCCTCGCGTTGCATCGAATTAAGCCACATGCTCCACCGCTTGTGCGGGCCCCCGTCAATTCCTTTGAGTTTCATCGTTGCCGACGTACTCCCCAGGTGGCATACTTAATGCGTTAACTGCAGCACTGGCCCCGAAAGGCCAACACCTAGTATGCATCGTTTACGGCGTGGACTACCAGGGTATCTAATCCTGTTCGCTCCCCACGCTTTCGTGCCTCAGCGTCAGTTGTAGACCAGCAGGCCGCCTTCGCCACTGATGTTCTTCGTAATATCTATGCATTTCACCGCTACACTACGAATTCCACCTGCCTCTTCTACACTCAAGACTGCCAGTATCCAAGGCCATTTTACCGTTAAGCGGCAAGATTTCACCCCAGACTTAGCAGTCCGCCTACGCACCCTTTACACCCAATGATTCCGGACAACGCTTGCACCCTCCGTATTACCGCGGCTGCTGGCACGGAGTTAGCCGGTGCTTATTCACCAGGTACCGTCACACCGGATCGAAATCCAGTCGTTCTTCCCTGGCAAAAGCCGTTTACAACCCATAGGGCCGTCTTCCGGCACGCGGCGTGGCTGCGTCAGGCTTTCGCCCATTGCGCAAGATTCCTCACTGCTGCCTCCCGTAGGAGTCTGGGCCGTGTCTCAGTCCCAGTGTGGGGGATCATCCTCTCAGACCCCCTAACTATCATCGCCTTGGTAAGCCGTTACCTTACCAACTAACTAATAGTACGCAGACCCATCTTTACCCGGCCGAAACCTTTAACAACTATGGCCATGCGGCCCCGCTGCATTATGCGGTATTAGCACCAGTTTCCCAGTGTTATCCCCCAGGCAAAGGCAGGTTATCTACGCGTTACTCACCCGTCCGCCAGTCTCCAGTAATAGCAAGCTACTACCTTCTCCTTCGACTTGCATGTGTTAAGCCCGCCGCCAGCGTTCGTCCTGAGCCAGGATCAAACTCTCCATTGTAATATTTACATATAACTTTTTGAGCCGATCCTGCGCTCACTCTCATTCAAAAGAATTTCCGAGCTCTCGCTCGCACAAACAATCTGTCTATTGCTTCTCAATATATTCAAAGAACTTGCCTTTCAGAGATAAAAAAAGCTGATCAAAACTTATGTTTTTAACCAGCGATTTCATTTCCTCGAAAGGATTACAAAGGTACGGCAAATAGAGGGTTTATAGCAAGTTTAATTTGAAAGAATTTTCTCTTTTTCCGCTAAAAATTTCGAGCAAATTCTCTAAACCATTAATAGGCTTGATTTACCTCAGGGTCTTCTTCAAAATCTTTGAATAACTTAACTCCAACATACATAAGAGGAGTATCAAACAGAGCAAAAAAGAACTTGAATAAGTAGGAGTTTAAAATGAGAATAATGACTGCTCCCACACTATTAATATTATCTCCCAGATTCCCGGCTACATACAGAATGGTGATAATAGCAGTTGAATCTATTAACTGACTAAACATGGTGGATCCATTATTCCTTAACCAAAGATGTTTCCCATTGGTTTTCTTTTTCCAAAAATGGTACAAACGAACATCCACACTTTGAGCAATCAGATATGCGATCATACTCGCGATTACATTTCCAACCATAAACTCGTAGACTCCTTCAAATAAATCGAGCCCTCCACTCACTCCCAAAGAATTAGGAAGCCAGTGATTTACTGACATTAGAAAGAGCATAAAGAAATTCATAGAGAAACCAATCCAAACCACTAACTGTGCTTTCTTCCTTCCAAAAAGTTCGGAAATTAAATCCGTTGCTAAGAAGGTAAACGGGTATGCTATCAATCCGGCAGGAACACTCATAGTATAATGGGCTCCATTTCGAACTAACTCTGGTGTAATGGCTTGCAGCCAACCGGGGAGATCCATTTCAAAGATAGTTACAAACTTAGTCGTACCAATCACATTTCCTAGAACAAGGGAAGTAAGAAAAACTCCTGTTAATGTGAGAAAGAGTGCATCTCTTTTGTGGTTCATCAGTATACACTTACGGTTTTAAAATGTGGCTCAATTAACGAACAGTTTGAAACAAAAGCACATAAAATTAGTTCAGAACGAACTACACTATATTTAGGTTTGTTTGCGTGTAAAACTATTCATTATGACTGCAGAAAAAATTAATTCAAAAATCGAGATTACCTGGAAAGCGGTTGAGCTTTTCGAAAAGAAGGGGAAAGTTTCTATTCCTGATCTGGTTGATGCAACAGGTATGACCGCTACCGAAATCTACTCTTTTTTCCCAAGTAAGAAGGCTGTTTTATCTTTCTATTACCCCGCTTTAGTGTATCAATACTGGGCGATGATTGAAGACATTGATGGTTTTGAAGGTTACTCCCTAAGCGAAAAGTTTTCGAATTTCATCTACACGCTTTTTGATATGATGAGTGAAAACCCTGCGTTTGTAAAGGAAACTTTTGATAAACACGTATTTCATAAAGGCTCAAATTCAGAATTTCACAAAGAAGTAACTATTCTTTTTAAAGATTTTCTTACTTCGGATGGAGAAATAGCGGTGAGCGCCGGCTTTTTTATGAAGGATTATTTCTATTCGCTCCTTACTTCCCAGTACTTATTTCTGATCAATTTTTGGAGGGAAGATGAGTCTGCAGGAAAAGAACGAACTCTTGCCCTTTCCGATAAATTAACCTCTTTACTTGAGGAAGCAGTCTACAACAAAACACTTGATAAAACCTTCGACCTCGCTAAATATGTTTTTGGCTCTATTGGGGTTGGAAAAGACATCCCTTTTGTAGGAGATTGCCTGACGGATTTTTTTGGTGAAAAAGAAGAATTAAATAAAGACAATAACGATGAGTGATTTTCCATCATCAAAATTCGAGCGAAGTAAAATTATCGCCAAAACCGGAATTAAAGTTGGTACGAATTACGCACAGCGTTACATCAAAAAAAAGGTGGGAGCTGATAACGGGGACGACAAAGACTTCCATACCAACAACGCAAAAGAAGTGTTCAAAGAATTTACCAAACTCCGTGGAACTGCATTAAAAATCGCTCAGGGCATGAGCATGGATCAGGGATTTCTTCCTGAGGAATTTGCAGAAGTTATGAGCCAGGCGCAGTACTCAGTCCCACCTATTAATAAGGCGCTTGTACGAACTATTATTAAGCGTGAATTAGGAGATTATCCCGAGAAGCTTTTTGCAAAATTTGAACCTGAAGCATTTGCTGCTGCTTCGATTGGACAGGTACACCGTGCAGAGCTTATAGACGGCCGGAAAGTAGCGGTTAAAATCCAGTACCCAAATGTGCGGGAAACCATCAATTCCGACATGGCAGTTGCAAAATCACTGGCAAAGCGGATCATCAAAAAGGGTCAGGATATTGATCCTTATTTTAATGAAATCAAGAACACCTTGATGGAAGAAACAGACTACCATCATGAAGGGGCTCAGATTGATCAGTTCCGAAATCGATTTGGCAGTGATAAAGTCATTATTCCGGAATGGATTCAGGAATTTTCTACCGATAAGGTTCTTTGTATGAGTTTTGTGAATGGAAGACATTTGGGTGATTTCCTTAAGGAAAATCCTGGTCAGGAAGAACGAAACCATTTTGGGCAATTAATCTGGGATTTCTTTCATGAGGAGATCAGGGTTGGTGGGTATGTGCATGCTGACACCCACCCGGGGAATTTTCTTTTTACTCATGATGGAGAACTGGGAGTTATCGATTTTGGCTGTGTAAAATTATTTCCTGATGAGTTTTTTACTAATTATTTGAAACTTCTTCCTACTCATCTTGCCAACGACCAAGATGCCATTCGTGATTTATATATCAAGCTGGATGTCATAAATCCTGATGCGAAAGAACAAAATCGTGAAACCGAGTACTATAACTTTGCGCGAAATTATGGCCTCATGTTTTCCAAGCCTTATAAATATGATGTGTTTGATTTCAGCGACCCGAAGTTTGATGCAGAAATCCGTCACTTCACCAAAGAAGCACCCCTTTCCAATGAGCTTCGGGGGTCTAAACATTTTTTGTATACCAGCCGTGTACACACCGGTTTGTACAGCATTTTGATTAAACTTGGGGCTCAGATTGATACCAGCGGAGCAAAGATAATTCTTAGTGAATTACTTGAGATGGAATTTACTGAGTTTGCCGAAGTCTGATCAGATAAATCTACTCAACGTCTCTTTGAGTTCTTCTTTAGTTATCGGTTTGCTTAGATAACCATCTATACCTGCTGCTTCATATTTTTTCTGATCCATAATCATGGCATTTGCAGTAATGGCAATAATGATCGGTTTTCTTCTTCCTTTAAAGTGATCTGAAATTAATCCCGAGGCTTCCAGCCCGTCCATTACCGGCATTTGAATATCCATCAAAATCACATCGTACCAATTCTCTTTTATTTTCTGAAGAGCTTCCTCCCCGTGATTTGCAATTTCAATAGACTCCAACCCAAAACTTTCCAACATTTTTTTGATAACAACCTGATTGATCTTCACATCTTCAGCGATCAGAATATTAATGTCTGTTAAGGGCTTCTCCTTTAGTTGTGAATCGACTTGTTTAGTCTCGCTTTTGTTACTTGGCTTAAAGGGGAGCTCGAAGAAAAAAGTTGAGCCCGTCCCCCTCTGTGAGGTGAATCCGATTTCCCCGCCCATCAAGGTGATCAGGTTTTTGGAAATAGAAAGTCCCAGTCCAGTGCCCTCTATATTTGAGTCATCACTTCCTTTAAAAAATTTACTGAACAATTTTCCCTGTCCTTCTTTTGAAATCCCTCTCCCTGTATCACTCACTCCAAATTTAACAATCACATTAGGCTCAGAAGTTGAAACCAATTCAGAACGAATTTCGATTTTTCCTTTATCCGTAAACTTGATCGCATTATTGATGAGATTCAGAAGTACCTGCCGGAATCGTAACGCGTCGCCAACCAGAAATTCGGGAATCTCTTTGTCGTGGATAATGCTCAGCTCAACCTCGAACTCTTTCTTAGCTAAGCGAGGCTTGACGATTTCTACCAGTTTTTTAACTTCGTTTTCGATATCAATTTCATTGGACTGGATAACCAGTTTCCCGCTCTCAATCAGGCTTACATCAAGAATATCGCTTATCAAACCGTGCAGTAACTCGCTACTGTAAGTTAGATTCTCAATTAACTGCTCTTGGTCTTCAGCCAGTTCTGTTTCTTTCAATAATTGTGAAATACCCACAATGCCATTCAAGGGAGTTCTCATTTCGTGACTAATTGTAGCAAGGAAATCAGACTTTGCCTTATCGGCAGACATCGCTTTTTCTTTTTCAATTTCGAGTTCCTCAATAGTCCTGCGAAGCTGTTTTCGATCACTGATATATTCTTTTTTGAACATATACAGTGCAATACCAATGGAAATCATACAGATGATGCCGGCAATCCCAAAGTCCCTAATTCTGGCTAAATCGGTGGTGTAAGTAGCAGCCAGATCGTTAAACCTGAGTTCAATCCCAAAATAGGTGCCTACCAGAAACAGACTAATTAAAATGTATATAAGAAAAGAAGGAAGGGGAAGTACTAATAAACCGGATACGAAAATCATTAGAAGCATAATCAAAATCACTCCGGTAATTCCACCCGCCGGTAGCCATGTATAGGCTATAATTATGAATGCAAGCACATAATAAATAGTAGCCAGAATATTGAGTGAAATCCCTCTGTAAAAGGCAAACAATAATCCAGAGTAGATAACAAAACAAACCGTGTAAGTAACTTTAATTTGAGTAGTATAATCCGCCAGAAATGCTATTACCCACCAGATACAAAATACTGCGACAGTTATCCAAAGAGTAATTTTGAATAACTTGTATTCTACATCGGTTTTTTCACCGAAGGAAGGAATCTGAGGTTGGTCACTCATCTAAAGATGATGAAAGGGGTTAGTCTGGTAACCCGACTAAAGTCTAGCATCTGAGCTTCTTAAGCAAATGCTGATATTAATTTAGCAGATATAAAAAAAGGTTCCGACGAAGATCGCCGGAACCAATGAAAATTATTGTGGATTTAAATCCGTCATTGCAAAAGACCCCGCTCATGAGCGGACTTTAGCATTTTAATTTTAATCAATCGAATTCAGGTATTTATAAAACTCACTATTTGTTGAGATAATGAGTGAAGTCTCTGAATCGATAGTATTTCGGTAGGCTTCCATACTTTTAGTGAAAGAGTATAAGTCCCTTGCCGCTGAAGTACGATTGTACGCCGCATTATATATTGCAGCAGCGCGGGCATCGGCTCTACCACGAATGGTTTCAGCCTCACGGAAAGCTTCGGATTGAATTCGAAGAAGTTCACGTTCTTTCTCACCATTAATACGTGAAGATTCACCCTGACCTTCTGATCGGAATTTATCGGCGATTCTGTTACGCTCAGAAATCATACGATCGTATACCGTACGTCTTACTTCTTCCGCATAGTTGATTCGTTTAAAACGAAAATCCAAAATCTCGATTCCAAGATCCTCTGCCCTCTGATTGGCAAGTTCAACAATCTGATCTTGAATTACACCACGACCTACCGAAATTGCTTGTAACGAGTCTTGTGCAATATCTGCAATTAACCCTTCCTGAGAAGCTTCACGATTTGTGCTACGAATAAGCTCTACGAGATCATGACCTGCTACGGCATTTCTGGTTTCACCATCTAAAATATCATCCAGACGGGATTGAGCACCTCGTTCGTTTCCAAGTCGCTCGAAGTACCTTAAAGGATCGGTAATCTGCCAACGAGCGTAAGTATCAACAAATATGAAAACTTTATCTTTTGTTGGCACCTGATTTGGGTCTCCATCCCATTCCAGATATCTCTTCTCGAAGTAGTTCGCTTTTTGCAAGAAAGGCGTCTTTATTTTCAGACCCGGTTCAGTTACTGCTTCGCCTCTCGGCTCACCAAACTGAGTTATAATAACCTGATTAGTTTCGCTTACGACATAAAAAGCCTGTGTGGCAACTAATGCAACGATTCCTAATACAACAAACAGTCCTATTCCTTTTAATTCTTTCACTTATATACCTCTCAATTTTGACTATTGTTGGTTCTTTTTGCACCGTCCATCTGTAGCTGGAGCAGTGGAATTACACTGTTTCCATCTTCATCAGTAATGATCTTTTGCCCCATTTGAGGAAGTATATCTTCCATTGTTTCAAGGAAGATCCTTCTCTTAGTTACTTCAGGAGCTTTAATATACTCGGCATACAAATCATTGAATCTGGAAACCTCACCTTCAGCACGGTTCACACGATCTAGCGCATAACCTTCAGCTTGCTGGATGGTTTGCTCAGCTTCACCCGCTGCCCGTGGAATTACACGGTTATAATCTGCGCGTGCCTGGTTAATAAGAGTCTCTCGTTGCTGTTGAGCTTCGTTTACTCCGTTGAAAGAGGGTTTTACAGGATCTGGGGGATTAGCATCCTGCAATACGACCTGTTCAATCTTAATTCCCATTTCGTATTCGTCGCTAATACCCTGAAGTACAACCTCCATTTCTGAAGCAACCTCAGCACGACCTACTGTAAGCACCTCATTTACTGTTCTGTCACCTACAATCTGACGCATTGCTGCTTCTGAAACATCTCGAAGGGTTTCATCTGCATTACGCACTTTAAAAAGATAGTTATATGGATTGTCAATTCGGTATTGCACTACCCATTCAACATCTCCTAGATTCAAATCACCTGTAAGCATTAGTGACTCTCCACCATATCCGGCTTTTCGGTAGGTAGAGTTTACCCCGGCTGAGGTAGTTCGATATCCAAATTCTTGTTTAAGTTGTCGTTGAACTGGTACATATTCAACCTGATCAATAAAAGGGATCTTAAAATTCAATCCCGGTCTTGCTTCTGTAACGTATTTCCCAAAGCGCATAATCACCCCCACTTCTTCAGTTTCTACTGTAAAGAAGGAAGACATAGCAGCTGCGAATACCAGAAATCCGACAATAATCAGCCGAATATTTTTTGTAATCTTTTCAAACTGCGGAGGCAGATTGAACTCGATATTTGGTTCTTGAGCCATTGTTTTGTTTCTATTGGTTAGTTTGTTTTAACTAAAAATGTTATCCCAAACACTACGCCAAAAAAGTGAGCTGTGCTAAACTGTCAGTAAAGCTCTAAACTTTAAGGCAAATAACGGTAGTGTCGTCGGCAAGCTGGTAGTTACTGAATTTTTGAACCGTTCGCTTGATTTCCTGAGCTATTTCCTGAGAAGACAACTTCTCGGTATGAATCCGTTCCAATAAGCGTGGAACTTCTTCAAAACCAAATCGCTCTCCCTGCCCATTCTCTGCCTCAGGGAGCCCATCAGAGTAAAGAAGAAATATATCTCCTTTTTTGAGCTTGAATTCCTGTGAATGATACACTGTGTCTTCTCTGAAACCTAGAGGGAATCTGGGATCAGGAGTTTGAATGAACTCGGCCACTCCGTTTCTCTTGAGTACTGGTTTACAATGTCCGGCATTTACTACTGAAATCATTTTGGATTCCAGATCATAACGGGCCATTGCGCAGGTTATGAAAGTACGTTTATCAGTTCGGGTATAGATAGGCTCGTTTACATTTGTGAGTGCCACTTCCGGACTATCTTCCTTCATCCGGGCCAGCAGTAACCCACTGGTAAAAATAGCGGGCATTGCGGCGCGCATTGCTTTTCCGGAAACATCAACCACAACCATAGTAAGGGCTTTGGGATTTGCTTCTTCGTCTTTTGAAAGAACATAATCGAAGTAATCGCCTCCTACTTCAAAAGAAGGAAGAAAAAAGCCGTATACATCAAAATCCTCTCCTTTTGGTGGTTGAACAGGCATTAGCTTGTACTGACTTTCACGGGCTATTTCGATCTCTTTTTCAACCCGCAAATGTTTAGCAATGCGTTCCTCATATTCAGGAATATAATCGCCAACTTCTGAGACGGGAACTCCATATCGATAGGTTACAAATCCGAAAATCGGAACACCGGCAATCAAAAATCCCTGCACCCACCAGGTCGAAGCCATTTCCACACTTTGAGATCCGATGTAGGGCATCATCATAATCACACAGATAAATACCCACCAGGCTGTGTTTACCGTTACAATGCCAAAATTATGGTATACCAAAACGATAGCTAACGCCAGTACACCGAATATGATAATATCTCTCCAGATTTCTACCGGAGTAGCTACCAAACGACCAAGTAAACTAATAAGCAACCCTGTGAATAAAACGGCTACAATTAAAGAGAAGATGTTGTTCTTTATCCAGTGGCGGCAAAAACCATAGACGAAGCCAATCTGCCCAAAACCGATCAGCCAAACTGTACTCCATGCGGTCATATTAATCGTGAGGATTTTGAAGCGAATACTTCCTTCGGAAAACCCGAATTGACTGTCGCTTTGCATAAAAAAGATGTCCTGAAAGTAAACTCCCAAGGCAAATAAGCCAAGCAATAATCCGCCAATGAAAAATCCGTGTATTAAACTGGCGCCGGTTTCTTTAATAAAAAACTTTCGTTGCCACAGGGCATCCACCAATTCCAACTCTCCATTTTTCTGGCTTCGCGCGAATGCTTCCCAACTTATATAAGCCATAGCCGCATATAACCCCATAACTAATCCGTAGAGCAAATTATTCAGCGAAATCATAAACAGGCCTTCGTTATCCAGGAGTTCGCCAAATACATCAGCATAGAATATTTCCCTCCATCCAAAAAAAGCACCCGCCATTAATGCGAAAATGGCAAGTGATCTGCGCCACTCTACTTTTCCCTTAAAGATATTTCGAACACCCACGGCAAATACAAGAATGGCAAGAATTACTGCCATCACTACAAGAATGTAGGTGAAAATCGGAAAGTCTGAGAAGAAATCTACATTCAGGTTTTCCGGTTCCATGTCGTTTTTAGCTACAAAAGAGCTGATGGTATACCCAAACTTTGTGTTGAACCCTGTTGTAGTTTCAAACTCTTTGATAACCGGTTCAAGAGATAAAGAAAGTATTTCCGGTCCGGATTGAGCAGAAGGGATTCGTTTCCATTCAATATCGATGGTAGGCGACCCAGAATTGTCCGAATCAGTTAGGGACTGAGCAACTGCTTCTCCCTCTACACTAAAAACCAGAGAGTCACTTTCCTGAGAGTTTATTGAGATATAATCCTCTAAATCATATCCAAAAATATCACCTACAATTTTATGCGCCACAGCCTCTATGGAATCTCCCTGAACAAAAGTGGGGTTCGGGAACTCGGGGTTGGTACTTAGGCGGATGATTTTACCTCTGTTTGAGGTGCGAAGCCCCAATTTACCTACCGACTGAAAAGCTGCGTTTATATTCAACACCATATCATCGAGTGTTCCGGGTGTTGCAATTACAGTAGACCAGCTCTGGATATGCGCGCCTCTTTCATTCATTAAAGCGGGCGAAACCTCTCCTTGTACCGAGTCTTCCAACATTCTCATGTAATCTGAATGTTGCTCAAATACAGATGCTGTTGCAAGGCTATCCATTGAAAAACCCAGTCCTTTGGCTATTTCCTCAACATGTTCATCTATATCTGAACTGCTTTGTGTGATCGGCCCATTGGCATTGAAATCAATCTCTGATCTGAGTACCCAAAACGTAATCGCCCCGATCAGCCCCAATGCAAACAATATGTATGAATTTCTTTGTATCACTTCCCGGTTTATTCCCGAATTATTCTAGGTTTTAAAAACAAAATCTATCGCGGAAAGTTACGGTTTAACTATAACTTTGTTGCCCTTTTTAAACGATTTTGGAAATTATGGGTGTTAATTCCTGTAATAGAAACTAAAACCGAAATGTAAATATCGTACATCCTTTTTTACTGGTCGTAACATTGAGTGTTCCGCTGTGCATTCTCATAATTTGCCGTGAAAGGCTAAGCCCGATTCCCGAGCCACCGTTTTCTGTATTAGATTTACTGGTGGTATAAAAAGGAACAAAAATCTTTTCCTTTACCGATTCTTTAATACCTGGCCCATTGTCTTCTACTTCGAGAACAGGGTGACCAGACCCATCGATTTTTCCTCTGAGAATTATTTTAGGGTTCGAAGTCTCAGACAACGCCTTGAACGCATTCTTTACAATGTTGATAAGTGCCTGATCGATAAGCTGGGCATCGGCAGTTATTTCGAGCGTCTCAGGATCGACCATCACTTCCATCTCTACTCGGCGACGTGTTGCTTCTCCTTTCATCAGGTTTTTAACCCTTTCCAGCACTTCTTTTACGGCGAGCACTTCAAAAATTGGGATTGGAATTTGTGTGATGTTTCGATATGAATTCACAAAACGCATCAACCCTAAACTTCTCTTATTGATCGTTCCCAAGGCATCTTTTACATCCTTGAGTGTTTCCTGCGGGATGGGCTCCGGAGACTCTGAACCAAAGACATCTCCCATCAACATAGAGTTTACAGTATCTGATAATGAAGCAATGGGCGTGATTGAATTCATGATTTCATGCGCCAACACCTGAGTCAGATTTTGCCAGGCTTCCATTTCCTTTTCATCCAGTTCTGAGGATATGTTTTGAAGCGAGATGAGTTTATAATTATCACCTTTCATCCTGAATTCGGTCGCATAAATTGCCAACTGAAGTTTCTCGGAGCCAATCGAACAATTCAGCAACGTCCGGGCTCCACTTTTCAGGCCAATAACCGTTTCGAATAATGAAGTACTTACTTCCTTCAACTGATCCACATTCCTTAAAACCGATACATCCAGTAGTCGTTTAGCTGCTGTATTAAAAAGTTCAATGTCTCCCTTCTGATTGAAGGAGAATAATCCAATACCTACGTGTTGAACCACTGTCTGCAAATACCGATAGCTTTCCTCTCCTTTAGAGCGTTCAGATTTAAACTTTTCGATAATATCGTTGAAGGCATCATTGAGCGAAGCAAACGATTTATTACCCGCCCGATTCGAAAACGTTTGTGAGAAGTCGTTATAGCTTATTGCTTCAAAGAAACGTTGGAGCTGTTTATTAGTAGTCTCTACATAGCGAATCAGGTTAATTACCTGCACTACAATCAAAACACAAATTAACGCACTGCTTACAAAGTACTGGGTGTTCATAACCATATAAATAAACAGCCCAACCATCGCGAACATAAATAGTACGCGTGTAATTACCCCTATCCTAAAGCGGGCAATCATTGGTATTCCTTAGCTTTCATTAAAACCATCTTTCATTGTGATTTGATCTTCCTTAGCACTCACATTTAACCACTAATACCTTAAAATCACTATAGACCATATTTATCCAGCCTGCGGTAAAGGGATGCTCTGGTTAGCCCTAATTCTTCTGCTGCTTTCGAGATATTTCCTTCATGCTTTCTAAGTGCTTTTCTAAGTACCATTTTTTCCACTTCCTCCAAATTGTAATCTTCTATCTGAACCTGTTCACTTTGATCCTGTGCTTCATTAAGAAGAAAGTCGCCTGGTAATAAGATATCAGATTCAGTCATAATTACTGCACGTTCTACAGCATGTTGTAACTCTCTCACATTCCCGGGCCAGGAATAGCCATTTAGTTTGTTGAGGGTAGCTTTATCTAACCCTTTCATTTGTTTTTTATACTTGCTGGAATATAATTTAATGAAGTGATTTACGAGCAGCTCAATATCTTCTTTGCGATCTCGCAGAGGCGGAAGTTGGATTTCGATGGTATTTATCCTGAATAATAAATCCTGCCTGAAAGACCCTTCTGCTACCATTTCTTTTAACGATTGATTGGTGGCACAAACCAGCCTGATATTAATCGGTTTTGAGGTTACAGCACCTACTCTGTTCACTTTTCTACTTTGCAGAACTGTGAGTAATTTTGATTGCAGAGAAAGCGGAAGGTTTCCAATTTCATCTAAAAAAAGAGTTCCACCGTTAGCTACTTCAAACCGGCCGGCACGATCTTCTTTCGCGTCTGTAAAGGCACCTTTCACATACCCAAAGAGTTCACTTTCGAACAAGTTCTCAGTGATTGCTCCCATATCCACATTGATGAAAACATTTTCTTTTCGGTTAGAGCGCCGGTGAAGCGCCCGGGCAATCATTTCTTTTCCCGTACCGTTTTCTCCCAAAATGAGCACATTTGCGTCTGTCGCAGCTACTTTCTCAATGGTTTGAAATACTTCCATCATAGCCGGACTCCGACCTATAATTTCCCGGTAATGATGATCGATATCACTACTCAACTGCTTTTGCTGCTGCTTTAGTGCTACCACTTGCCGAAGACTCGTTGTAAGCTTTAATGCTGACGAAACCGTAGCAAGTAGCTTCTCATTCTGCCAAGGTTTGAGAACAAAATCAGTGGCTCCGTTTTTTACAGCACGGACGGCTTTGTCGACATCTCCATAAGCAGTGATTAAAATAACCGCGATCGATGGATCAATTTCCAGAATCTTTTCCAGCCAGTAGAATCCTTCTTCGCCGCTACTTACATCATCTGTAAAATTCATATCCAGAAGAATCATATCGTAGCTGTTGTTCTTCAGTAAGGTAGGAATAGACTTGGGATCTTTCTCTGTCTCAACTCTGGCAACGTGCTGTTTTAAAAACAATCGGGCAGCCTGAAGCACATCTCCATCATCATCTACAACCAGAATCCGGCCTTGGTTAACATCCATGTTTATAATCGTTAGTTACAATCAAAATAATTGAAGATTCTTTTTACAAATACCGTACCTAACTATTTGAGCCTTAGAAAAGCTGAGACCTGAGACTACATATATATAATCTCAAGTTTTCACTGTTCGATATCGGACACTAAGTGTATCAAAATGAACGCTCATATCCTACAAAACAACCAATAAATACATTAAACAGTAACTTTTTGTATTTGGCACAGTAATTGACTTAACGAGATGCAAAACGATTAATCGATACACTTTAAAAATATCTCGTGCACTTTTATGGGAATGGATAAAAAAATTAAAAAGAAAACCTGGACTACAAATCGCATTATTATGCTCGTAGCAGGGGTGGCTGTGATTGGCTTCTTCTTATACACTTTTATGTTTGCAGACTTCAGGTCTACACTAAATGTTGAGAGAGATAAACTCACTATCGCAACAGTATCTGAGGATTCGTTCCAGGAATTCATTCAGGTAACCGGGAATATTCAACCAATCAATACCAGCTTTCTGGATGCAATTGAAGGCGGAGTGGTACAGCATGTAGTGTTAGAATCTGGAGCTATGGTTTCTCCCGGAGACACCGTGCTGATTTTAACCAACTCGAACCTCCAACTTTCGGTATTAAACCAGGAAGCAAGTTTATACGATCAGATCAATAATGTTCGGAACTCGAGATTGAACCTTGAGCAAAACAGTCTTCGAATTAAAGAGCAGTTGGCTAACGCTGAGTATCAATTGGATATTCTTAAACCACAGTTCGATCGCTCACAAAGCTTGTATGAGCAAAACCTTATCTCAAAACAGGATTTTGAAGCAGTAGCAGAAAATTATGAGTACGAGAAAAAGAGATATGACCTTACGTACGAGTCCTTTATTAAGGATTCTATCCAAACTATAAATCAACTTCGCCAACTCGATGACTCCGAAAGCAGAATGTATCGGAGTTTGAGTGCCGTTCAGGGAATTCTTGATAATCTGGTAATTACAGCTCCGCTTGAAGGGCAGCTTACAACCATTGAAATGCAACCCGGACAATCCATATCACAGGGAGAGCGAATCGGTCAGGTTGATATGCTTGATAATTTTAAAGTGCGTGTAGGGGTTGATGAATTCCACCTTTCAAGGATTACAACCGGGCTTAAAGGAACGTTTGACTTTGCAGGCTCTGAATATGATCTCGAAATTACAAAAGTATACCCGGTGATAAATAACGGGCAGTTTCAAGTGGATATGGAATTTGTAGGAGATGCGCCAACTGGTATTCGTCGTGGGCAGCGTGTTCGAATCCGACTTGAGTTAGGTGATGCTTCAACCGCTGTATTGCTTGAAAAAGGAGGGTTTTTTCAGACTACCGGAGGAAGTTGGGTGTACAAATTGAATGCTGATGAAACTAAGGCAGAGCGACATAACATCCGTCTTGGACAGCAAAACCCGGAATTTTTTGAAGTAGTAGAAGGTCTGCAACCCGGCGATAAAGTAATTATTTCCAGCTATGATACTTTTGGTGATAACGAAGTTTTGGATTTGGAATGATTAGCTGTCTAGCTGATAGTTTTTTGATTTTCGGACATATTGATGAAGTGAAGTTAACATTTTCATTACCTCGTCAACTTGTTCTGTTTGTTCTATGAAAACCTGATTTGATATGTAATTCAAATCTTTGGCGAGCAGTATTTGATACTTCAATTCAGATGCTGAACCCAAGGCTATATTTAAAAACTGAGCCATTTGAGATTGAGTTGTTCTTCCACACCCCTCCGCAATATTGGTTGGAATTGAGGAAGAAGATCTGCGCATCTGGCTTATTAATACATACAATTCTTCTCTTGGAAAACCATGAGTCGTCTTGTAAATCGATAATGTTAATTGATGGCTCTTTTGCCATACAGAAAGACTTTTAAAATCACGCAAAACTGAAATTTTTGAATTCGAGTTCTAACAGCTAAAAGCTATCAGCTAAAACTGCTCTTTTACTAGTTAGACCCGAATCGGAGAAACTCCTTACAAATAAATTAAACACATACACACAAAACCAACACAACAATGATTCAAGCAAAAAATCTAAAAAAGCTCTATGTAACTGAAGACGTAGAAACTACGGCACTTAACAACGTAAATGTAGAGATTAAAGAAGGGGAATTTGTAGCCATCATGGGGCCTTCCGGATGTGGTAAATCTACCCTCTTAAACATTATGGGGCTTCTGGACAATCCTTCTGACGGGGAATATAGTTTTCTGGGGCACGAAGTTTCCTCTTACAGCGAACGCGAGCGCGCTCAGCTTAGAAAAGGTAACATTGGCTTTGTATTCCAGAGCTTTAATCTGATCGATGAACTTACTGTTTTCGAAAATGTGGAACTTCCTCTCCTTTATTTAGGGATGGATGCTGCCGAACGAAAAGAAAAAGCAGAAGCTGCACTCGAACGAATGAGTATGATGCACCGCCGAAATCACTTCCCTCAACAACTATCCGGTGGACAGCAACAGCGTGTAGCTATTGCAAGAGCAGTTGTTGCTAATGCAAAACTCATCCTTGCCGATGAGCCTACTGGTAACCTCGATTCTGATCACGGTAACGAAGTGATGAAGCTTCTTGAAGAACTGAATGAAGCAGGAACCACCATTGTAATGGTAACTCACTCTCCGCATGATGCCGATTTCGCTACTCGTGTGATCCACCTCTTTGATGGTCATGTAGTAACTGAAAATATGAAAGAAGGCTTCCACGTTTAATTTTGCTTTTAGCTGCCAGCCGATAGCTATTAGTGTCAAACTAATATCTAACTGCTAAAGGCTTAAAGCTCCCTACGCTAAAATTATGCTTAAGAATTACTTCAAACTCGCATTTCGGAATATTTTTAAATACAAAGGGTATTCCGCGATAAATATTCTGGGGCTGGCTACCGGTATCACGCTATGCCTCCTAATACTGACCTATGTTAATCATGAGCTCAGCTACGACAGCTTTCATGAAAACAGTGATCGTATCGTTCGGGTAAGCATGAGTGATGAGGACGGTGAAATTGCAGTTACTCCTTCCATGGTAGCTCCATCTCTGGCATCTATAGCTCCGGAAGTTGAAAACTGGGTTCGATTATATGAACCTACACGATACAGCCCTGCGATAATAGGTGTTGAGGATCAGAAGTTTCAGGAAAATAGTTTTCTATTAGCTGATTCTTCTTTCTTTGAAGTATTCACATTTCAGTTTTTAAGCGGAGATGCTAACAGTGCTTTGATAAACCCGGGAACACTCGTGTTAACAGAGTCGATAGCCCGTAAGCTTTTTGGCTCTTTAGATGTAATTGGAGAAACCGTTTCAACGCAAATCTTTAATTCAGAAACTGATTTCGAAGTAACCGGAGTGATTAGGGATATGCCTTCTAACTCACACTTCAACTTCGACTATATCGCTTCTCTATCCAGTTGGAGTACCTGGTCTCAGCTTAACGATTCTGAAATCAGATCCGCGAATTTCTATACATATCTAGTGTTGAATTCTCCGGAATCTATTTCTCCACTTCAGGAGAAAACTAATGCTTTTGTGAATGAGCGAATTAAAGAGCAACGGGATATAAACCTGAATCTGGTTCCTTTATCTGAAATCTATCTCACATCTAGTGCAGAAGCTGAGATTGCTCCAATGGGTGATATTTATAGGGTCTATGGGTTTATGTTGATGGGGTTAGTGGTGTTGCTAATTGCCATCATAAACTATGTGAACCTATCTACGGCACGATCTTCTCGACGTGCTACTGAAGTTGGTATCAGAAAAGCGTTGGGAGCCTACCGAAGTCAGTTAGTTAAACAGTTTTATGGCGAGTCTACTCTGATCACACTCATTTCTGTGATGATCTCCCTTATACTGGTCGAACTGTTTAATGAAGAATTCTTTGCATTGATGGGTAAATCCATTCAATTCACTTTATTAAGTGGTTATTCAGTCTGGATTTTAGTAGCCGGAATTGTAGTAGTAACTTCATTATTGGCAGGCAGTTATCCGGCCGTACTTCTTTCTTCTTTTAAACCGGTAACTGTGTTAAAGGGTATGATCAACAGTTCTTCATCAAGTTCCATCCTAAGAAAAGGTCTGGTTATATCTCAGTTTTCCATTTCTACTTTTTTGATCATAAGTACCATTGTGATTTATCAACAAACCGATTTCGTGATTTCCTCAAGTCTTGGTTTTGATAAAGAGTCTGTAATAGTACTCCCTGCCCGTGATCGTTATTTAGCTCCAAAGCAGGATGTTCTGAAGTCTGAGATACTTAGACAACCGGGTGTGGTAAGCGCCACCTATATGTCTAATATTCCGGGTAAGGTTTTCGGAGGATACGGAGCACAACATACCCCCGGAACTGATGCAATTGGTACTCAGGCCGGAGCCGTTGACAAAGACCTAGTAAAAACCCTTGGGATTGAACTTCTTGCAGGCGATGGGTTTCCTGAATCTGAAGGGTATACTCTGGAGCAAGGCTATGTGTACCTGATTAATGAAACTCTGGCCAAAAGATTTGGCTGGACTCCCGAAGAAGCATTAAATCAGCCGTTCAATGTATTGGGTAATCGTGAAGGCGAAGTAGTTGGGGTTGTAAAAGACTTTAACTTTGCCTCTTTACATAACGAAGTTAATCCACTCGCGCTTTTCATTAATCCTGATATGCATAACTATTTGCTTATCAAAGTAGCTCCAAACAGCACACGGGAATCACTTACCGCCATTGAGGGAGTTTGGGATGAATTAGCACCACACCGTCCTTTTGAATTTGAATTTTTGGATCAACAACTTAACCAGCTTTACGAGCAGGAAGTACAAACCCGAAACTTGATTTCATTATTCTCGGTTCTGGCAATTTTTATAGCATGTCTTGGGCTTGTTGGGCTTTCTTCATTCCTAATTGAACGCAGATCAAAAGAAATTGGAATTCGAAAAGTTCTCGGCGCTTCCATAGCAAATGTTGTCACACTGCTTACCACCGACTTCCTCAAGCTTGTTAGCCTTGGGTTTATTATCGGAGCCCCGATTGCCTGGTATGCTATGGAACAATGGCTGACGGGCTTTGCCTTCCGAATTGAAATTGGAATAGCCGTATTCATCATTTGTGCACTGTTAGGAATCATCATTGCCTTTTTAACCGTAAGCGGTCAGTCTGTTAAAGCCGCGCTCACTAATCCGGTCGATAGCCTTAAATCAGACTAACTTTATGATTAAAAATTATTTCAAGATTGCCCTAAGAACCATATCGAAACACAAAGGATATTCCTTCATAAACATTTTTAGTTTGAGTTTAGGAATTGGTTCTATGTTGTTGATTGCGCTCTTTTCAATCAACGAACTCAACTATGACCGTTTTCATGAAAATGAAGACCGGATTTACAGGGTCTACAAACAGCGAATCACTCCAGCCGGAGTTCAGGACGCCATGGACTTATGGGCACCAATGAAAGACGAATTGACAAGTACCTATCCAGGTATTCAAAAAGCTGCACGGTATTGGGCTGGCGGCGTATGGGTGGAAATAGGTGAAAATACTTTTGAAGAAACAGTGACCTACACTGATCCTGAGTTCTTTGAAATATTCTCTTTCCCCCTTTCTGCTGGAAACGACTCTCAACCATTTAGTAATCTTTCCTCGGTAGTTATTTCAAAAGAAGTTGCACGGCGATTCTTTAACGATGTAAACCCTATTGGAAAAAATATCACTATCGATTTTGAAACTGAATACATCGTAACGGGTGTGATGGAAGACATACCAATGAACTCCTCTCTTCAACCTGAAATTGTTGTACTATTGGAAAGCGATCCTGGTTACCCGGAATATGAGAGCAGTTGGGGAAGTTCTTTTCTTAGCATATATGCCCTTCTTAACGAAAATATACATCCTGAAGAAATAGAGGCTCAATTCCCGGATTTTATTACCAAAATATGGGATGCGGAAGAAAACCAGCGTACCAACCTCAAGTTGATGGCTCTTCGGGATATGTATGACTACTTCAACAACAGTAACCAAACAGTATTTATACTTATTGGAATTGCAATTGCACTTATTATTATTGCCATCATCAATTTTGTAAATCTGGCAACTGCCCGCTCTATTGAAAGAAACAAAGAAGTTGGTGTTCGAAAATCATTGGGTGCTTCCAGATCCCAACTCATAAAGCAGTTTCTAGGTGAATCTATACTCATCAGTTTGTTTGCTTTACTGCTGAGTACTCTATTGGTTCAAGTTGCTCTTCCAATGTTTAATCAATTTATCAACTTAGAACTGAACTCACCTTGGGCAATGCCCCCGCTATTTTTGATCTTGTTACTTATTTCAACAACAATTATTGGGGTGATAGCAGGAATCATTCCTGCCTTATTCATTTCAAAGTTCAGCCCTTCTCGAATACTAACAGGTACACTGGAAAACACAACAAAGAAATTCACTTTTAGAAAAATACTTGTTAGTACCCAATTCGGAATAACAACATTTATTCTGTTTGGAACAATGGTTGTTTGGAGCCAGCTTCAACATATGAAAAACACAAATCCCGGGTTCGATAGAGATGGGGTGCTTGCCATTGAAATTAGTCCTCGTGATTTTTCGGATACAGAATCAGCAATTCCAAGAATAACCACATTTCGAAATGAACTCTCCAATCTTGAAGGTATAAGCAATGTAAGTGCTTCGGTAGGAGTACCTGGTGACTGGCGGAATTCATTTATGTTTGCCAGGCCAGAAGGTTGGGATGAAGATAGAGCGAGAGTTCGTTTCACCTATATCGATAATCAGTTCTTTAACACCTATAATATGACCTTTTTAGAGGGAGGTAACTTTACCGAAACTGCAGATTCTGTGCAATCGGAATATATAATTGTTAATAAAGCTGCACTTGATGATTTCGGGTGGGCATCAGGACTTGAAAAACAGATTCAAGTCGGAAGAGATCGATTTGTTCGTGTAATAGGTGTGGTTGAAAATTATAATTATGCTTCTTTAGAAGAGGAAGTAGAACCGATAATCCATTTTTATCGCTCTGCAGAAAATCTTACTCACAATGTTATAAGCGTAAAAATCGGATCCGCTAATATTCCATCTATGATGGATCGAATTCAAGCAACATGGTCTCTGTACTTCCCTACTCATGAGTTGAATTACTTCTTTATTGATGAAAACTTTGAGATGCTTTATGAGAACCAAGACCGGCTAGCCAATGTTTCAGGTCTTTTTACCTTGCTGATTATTATGATTTCTTGCCTAGGTCTCTTTGCATTGACATCTCTCATTATTGTTAAGAAATCGAGGGAAATTGGAATCCGAAAAGTACTCGGTGCTAACACATTTAGTATTATTCGTCTTCTAAGCTCCGATTTTCTAAAACTTGTAGGAATTGGTTTTTTAATAGGAAGCGCGCCTGGTTGGTTCTTTATGAATTCCTGGCTGAAAAATTTCGCTTTCAGTATAACATTAAATGGAATCTACCTGTTTTTATCCGGGGCTATATTGATTGTGTTAGCACTTGCAACAGTCAGTTTTTATGCAACCAAAGCCGCAACTGCAAATCCCGTCGATAGCCTTAAATCAGACTAACTTTATGCTTAAAAATTATCTCAAGATTGCTTTTAGATCATTCAAAAAAAATAAAGCATACTCTGCTATAAATATCTTTGGGCTAGCGATTGGGATTTGCTCATTAATATTTATCCTTCTCTTTATTCAAGATGAAGTGAATTACGATAATTTTCATGAAAATGGAGACCGCATTTACAGAGTTACTGGCTCTTATGATCGTGGAGAAGAGAACAGGGTTGAAAGTGCTTTAACTACCTATCAATTAGGTCCTCAAGTTGCTTTTCAATTCCCTCAGGTTGATAAGGCAGTTCGCATAAGCCCAAATAACAGCTCTACCTTATTTATTGACGGTGAGTATATCCAACAAGAAGATATAGTTTATGCAGATAGTGGCTTTTTTGATGTTTTCACATTCCCCTTAATAGAAGGAAATAAGGAAAACCTTTTAAAAGTTGCTGATGAAGCTGTATTAAGTAAAAGTACTGCGGAAAAATTGTTTGGAGACACCAATCCAATTGGCTCAGCAATAGAAATGGGAGATGCATCTGTTACTATTGTTGGAATAATGGAAGACGTTCCTAAAAACTCACACTTTAGTGCCAGCATGGTGATTTCTTCTGCTACTATGCATAATAACTACCCAAGCTGGGTACGTGATAATTGGAGTGGTACAAGTCATTATACATATCTTCTTGTTTACGAAAACACTCCCATCAACGTACTTGAAAGTAAACTAAACCAATACTGGGACTCCACTTTTGACGAGTATGATGACTTAGCAGAATATGCACAGTTTTCTCTTCAGCCAATCACCAAAATTCATTTAGAATCTAATCTCGTAAATGAGATTCAAGCTAATGGGGATATCAACTATGTATATATTTTTGGGATTGTCGGATTTGTAATTGTTGTAATAGCTGCAATTAATTACATGAATTTGGCTACGGCTCAATCTCTAAATCGTACTACCGAGGTCGGTATTCGTAAAGTTCTGGGAGCAGAAGCTAGCCACGTTAAAAAGCAATTTCTAAGTGAATCGATTATCATATCTACCATTGCTTTTTTGGTTGCGATCTTCTCGGTAGAACTTTTACTTCCCTACTTCAATCAAATCACTGGGAAAAGTATCGCCATTATATTTCCAGAAAGTATTTCTTTTGTAATTGGCATTTTTCTAATGGTTGTTTTCGTTGGCTTAATTTCAGGAAGCTATCCCTCTTTCTGGTTATCTAAATTGAGTATAATTAGAACGATTAAGTCAAATACTCTAGGCTCAAATAGTGGTGGAGAATTACTAAAAAAGGGATTAGTAACTTTTCAGTTTACCATTTCAGCTGTTGTTTTAATTAGTACTATTCTGGTATCTAAACAACTTGAATATATCCAGAATAAAAAACTTGGTATTAATCCAGAACAAGTACTCGTAATTCCTTTTCAAGATTCTGAAATAGCGAATCGCTATCCTGAAATTAAATCACAGTTGCTAAAAGAGTCATGGGTGTCTAGTGTAACTGCTACGAACAACCAACTTCCTGGTCGGATTTCGAATTGGAGACCTTACCTGACTGAGGGTAGTGAAAATCGGATCTCTATCCCAACCATTATTATACATGACGATTTCTTTGAGACTTTACAGGCGGAAATTATTGAAGGCAGAAACTTTTCCGCCGATCGATCCTCAGACCTAAGTACAGCTTATGTAATTAATGAAGCAGCTGCTCGTATGTTGAATCTCGAAAATCCTATTGGATCTAGGCTTACAGGAAGCACGTTCACAGGAAACGATTGGGGCACCAAAGAAGCCGAAATAATCGGAGTGGTTAAAGATTTTCACTTCACTTCTTTACATGACGAAATACAACCCGTAGTTTTTTCATTACACTCTGAACAGACTGGTGGTTTAAATAACCTTGCGGTTCGAGTTAATGCAGAAAACTTTAACGTCGTTTTCTCAGAATTAGAAGCAACTTGGGATAAATTCTCGAACGGACAGCCTTTTGAGTATTCATTTATGCAAGACGAAATTGCTACTCTTTATGAATCTGAACAACGCTTTTTTCAGCTATTTTCTGTTTTTTCCACACTAGCTATTATCATTTCATGCCTTGGAGTACTTGGGTTGGTAGCCTTCACTGTCAATCAGAAATTGAAAGAAATTGGCATTAGAAAAGTACTAGGAGCAAATGCTTTTGATATCATCTGGTCCTTCATTCGTAGCTATTCTCTAATTATCACTATCTCAAATATACTTGCCTGGCCGATAGCATACTTTTTAATGAAAGATTGGCTACAAGATTTTGCATATAGTATTTCTGTAGGGATTTTTGAATTTATACTAGCCGGTATCATAATTTTTCTAATCTCAATGGCTACAATAACTTCAGTAGCCTATAGAGCGACCCTATTAAATCCTGTTGATACTCTCAAAATCAATTAATAAAGAATCATGCTCAAGAATTATCTCAAAATCGCATTCCGAAACCTGGTCAAAAATCCGGGATATTCGTTCATTAATATTTTTGGGCTGGCGCTGGGTATTACTGCCTTCGTACTTATTCTTTTATTTATTACAGATGAGCTGAGTTACGATAGTTATCATGAAGAGTCAGATCGTATTTATCGTGTTTCAAGAGAATGGCAAAACCCTGATGGCGAAACCAGCCTTCATCTCGGGCATGTAGCTCCTCCTTTTGCTGAGTTAATTAAAGAAGATTATCCGGATGATGTAGAGCATGCCATTCGCTTTTTTGATGTATCTCCACTCATCAGCTATCAGGATAAACATCTTATTCAGGATCGTTTTTTCTTTGCAGATGCAGATGTTTTCGAGGTCTTTTCATGGAATATGATACAGGGAGATCCTTCTACCGCATTAACCTCCCCGGATGGTTTAGTTATAACCGAGAGCATGGCCAAAGTTTATTTTGGTGATGAAGACCCAATAGGGAAAGCACTTGAATTCTCTCTTCAAGGTACTGAAATGGTCTTTCAGGTAAATGGAGTTATAGAGGATGTACCGGAAAACTCTCATTTCAAATATGATTTCCTTGCCTCTATGCAGCCTGTGGTTCAATTCTATGGTGGTTATGAAGCAATGATGCAGAATTTTGGGAGTAACAATTTCTCCACGTATTTGTTGCTTTCTGAGCAAACCATTCCTGAAGATTTAGAGGCTAAATTCCCTGCCTTAATGGATAAGATTTTTCCGCCGGATGAAGCAGATGGAGACGCAAGAGCTTCTGATTTTATGAAACTTCATTTAATGAATATTACCGATATCCATCTTCATTCCCACCTGGATTCTGAAATTGAGGCGAATGGAAATATCGAGTATGTGTACATCTATATTGCCGTAGCTATTTTCATTTTGCTCATTGCCTGCATTAATTTTATGAATCTTTCAACTGCACGCTCTGCCCGCCGTGCAAGTGAAGTGGGTTTAAGAAAGGTGATGGGAGCTCAGCGTACTTCCTTGGTCCGCCAGTTTATGGGAGAATCCTTCCTTCTGGCTTTTATGGCATTGATTCTTGGAGTCATATTCGTTGAAGTACTCACCCCCTATTTCAATGATTTTGTAGAAAAAGACCTGGCCCTCCATTACTTCTCAGATTTAAGGTGGGCTTTAGGACTTTTGGGAGTAGTGGCTTTCATCGGACTTGTTGCAGGAAGCTACCCTGCCTTATTTTTGTCCTCTTTTCAACCGGCAACGGTACTTAAAGGATCATTTAAAGCAGATGGCAAACACCAATGGTTCCGCTCAGGATTGGTGGTACTTCAGTTTACTATTTCTATCACTCTGATCGCTAGTATGGGTATTGTGTACAACCAACTGGAATACGTGCAGGAAAAGGAATTAGGTTTCAATCAGGACAACATCGCCGTACTTCCGGTTAGCCCCGAAATTGAAACCAACTATGTGGATGTCCGAAACCGTTTACTTCAACAACCGGGAATTCTGGATGTATCCATGCAAAGCCGGGTTCCATCAGGACGATTACTCGATTCTCAGGGTGGTTCAGCCGAAATAAATGGCGAATTGGTAGAAATTGATTTTCGTATTGCCGATATCCACGTGAGTCATAACTTTGTAGATCTTTTTGGATTGGATATTGTTGCCGGTCGCAGTTTCGATATCAATCTGGCAAGTGATTCAACAGAAGCATTTGTGCTTAATGAGTCCTCCATCTATCGGTTAGGGTATAATTCCCCTGAAGCGGCTATTGGTAAACAATTTAACTATGGAGGACGACAAGGGTTCATTACAGGAGTTGTAAATGACTTTCATTTTGAATCACTCCACCAAAGTATAGCCCCTATCGTATTTGTGATCTCAAATGGCAGAAATAATACCATTGCAGTAAAGTTCAGTGAGAACTATCAGGAAGAAACGATTGCTTATCTGGAAAATACCTGGGCTGATTATAGGCCTAACTTCCCATTTACTTACTCTTTGATTGAAGATAATTTTGCTGAGCAATATCAGGGAGAAGAACGCCTTGGAAAAGTATTCGGATATTTTGCACTCCTTGCCATCATAATTGCTGCTCTTGGCCTCTTTGGATTGGCTTCTTTTACCATTCAACAACGAGTGAAGGAAATTGGTATCCGGAAAGTACTTGGAGCTTCTGTTAGCCAGATCGTTTACCTGCTTTCAACTAACTTTGCAAAGCTTGTCTTGATAGCGTTTCTACTTGCTACTCCCATTGCATATTTCGCTATGAATAAATGGCTTCAAAATTTTGCCTACTACGAAGGTATAAGCCCATGGATTTTTGCTCTTGGAGGCGGAATCGCACTTGCCATTGCCTTACTCACCATAAGTTATCAGGCAATTAAATCGGCGCTGCTCAACCCTGCTCACACTTTAAAAAGCGAATAAATAGCTTTTAGTTGGTTACCCTTTAGTGGGTAGATATCTGAAAAATACTAACCGCAAATCTCTAACCTGTACGATAACGTACACCCTCTGTATAAATCCGTACATCTCCCCCCTCAAAATCATTGTTTTTAAGCTGATTTAATAGGTTCCGATAGTTTGGTATGGTTGTTGGAACAAGCTGAGTATAGAATCTAAAGTTAGATCAGGATATAGGGTTCTATCTCAAAAAAAATTGACCTCAACATAGCTTCTTTATCATGCTTAAAAACTACCTGAAAATCGCGTTTAGAAATCTCATCAAAAATAAAAGTAATACCATCATTAATGTTGGTGGCTTAACTCTGGGTGTGGTTTCTGCCCTTGTTATTTTTCTGGTCATTCAATTCGATTTGAGTTTCGACACCTGGCACAAGGATGGAGACCGGGTATACAGAGTAGTTAAAGCTGATTCAGAGTATGGAGATATCAGCTATGATCGTGGCGGGCAATACCCTCTTGCTAAAGCAATAGAACAAGACATTTCCGGAGTTGAATATGTCTCGATTGCGGATAATAACTATGGGAACGACCCGGTGATTTCCTACATAGAGGAAGGAGAAGTACAAAATAGATTTAAAGAAAGTAATCTGGTATTCGTTCAGCAGGAATTTCTCAACATCCTTACCTATCAATGGCTTTCTGGTGATTCAGAATCTGCCCTGGAACGACCCAACACCGCGGTAGTAACTAAGAGTTTTGCTGAAAAGATGTTTGGAAATACGGATGTAATCGGGAAAAATCTGGTTCTTAGTATGAGCGGTTCATATTCAGATCTTGAAATTACAGGCCTTGTAAATGATCAGCCAGAGAATTCTGATTTCCCGTTTACCATACTAGCCTCTTCACACTCAAAAAACAGAGAAAGTGGAAGTCGTGAAAATGATAGCTGGAGTAGCAGTTCAAGTGGAATCCAAACCTATGTAAAGCTTGAAGAAGGGGTAACCGCTGAATCGATAAATGCTCAGCTTGAAGATTTAATCATTAAATATAAGGGGGAAGAAGGGGCAAAATACCTTGAGTACTTCCTTCAGCCTTTATCTGAGATTCATTTTGACAGCAGGTTTGGAAACTATAATGGTCGCACAATAGAATTCCGCATCCTTTTTGCACTTGGTATCATAGGTTTATTCTTATTAATCACAGCTTGTATTAATTTTATCAACTTAAACACCGCAATAGCAACCAGCCGCTCAAAAGAAGTTGGTCTTCGAAAAACTTTAGGAGGCACAAAGGCTCAACTGACTCTCCATTTCCTGGGAGAAACTGCTTTTATAACACTTCTTGCAATTATTCTTGGTATTGGCTTTACAGAAATTGCTCTTTTGAAGATAGAACCACTCCTTGGTTTTACCCCCGAATTTAATCTCCTGACAAATACAGAAGCTTTTGTTTTCCTCTGCATTCTCTTTTTGGTGATCACCCTTGCCGCAGGTTGGTACCCTGCTCAACATCTATCAAGTTTTAATCCGATTGAGGCTATCCGAAATAAGATCAATGCCAGTTATGGAAAGGGAATCACCCTTAGAAGAGGCTTGATAGTTATACAGTTTACTATAACTCAAATATTGATTATTGGTACGATCATAATTGCTACACAAATCAACTATTTCCAATCTCAGGATTTAGGATTTGAAAAGGAAGCGCTTGTTGAAGTTCCACTCCCCACAAGAGACAAGCAAACTCTTGATACTTTTAAGAATCAGCTATTAAATCAAACAAACATTAATAATGTAACTTTTTCAAATACCGGGACAACCAGCAGCAATACCTGGGGAGGGAATTATATAGTTACGATTGATACTACCCGGTTTGAAAATCATGCTCAGGTTAAATTTGTAGATGAAAGCTTCGTAGATACTTACGGATTAACCTTATTAGCTGGACAAAATCTAATTCCTTCAGACACCGTTTATCAATACCTGGTTAATGAAGCCTTTGCAAAGCAAGTTGGCTTTGGTGATGATTATGAGGGACTAATTGGAAAAACCAATCTTTTCTGGGGGAATGAAGCTCCAATCGTTGGAGTGGTGAAAGATTTTAATACTCAATCTTTACACTCTAAACTGACTCCGGTAGTAATGACAACCCGAAGAAGCTATTTCGTTGGTGGTATAAAAATTAATACTGCGCAAACCTCTGAGGCACTTGCCACAATTGAACAAACGTACAGTCAAGCATTTCCCAATTATATCTTCGAATATTCTTTCCTTGATGACTACATCACCGAAATGTATGAAGATGAGCAGCGTACCGCGAGGATAATGAATGCTTTCACTTTTATCGCGATTTTAATCGGCTCGCTTGGACTCTTTGGGTTAGTATCTTATATGGCAACAACCCGCACTAAAGAAATAGGTGTAAGGAAGGTACTGGGTGCCAATATTCTGGATATCCTGAAAATATTCGGGTTCGAATTAGCTCTTTTAGTTGGAATTTCTTTTGTAATAGCAGCTCCGGTTTCATGGTACTTAATGCAAAAGTGGCTGGCTGATTTTGCTTACAAAATAGAGCTAGGCGCTGGTATTTTTATTCTTGCATTGGCAGGAACTATTCTTATCGCAGCATTAACCGTTGGATACAGAACCCTGAGAGCAGCTCTCGCTAATCCTGTAGATAGTTTGAAGAGTGAGTGAATTGGCTTTTAGTTGGTTAGCTTTTTAGCAATTAGCTATTCGTTTTCAGCTGATTGCTGACCAGCTGAACTGTTCAATAGCGAACACTCATTGTTTAAAATCGAACAGTATTTATTCAAAAAAGGGCGTTCTTAGTATAAATAGAAGCTTTTCTCCACTTTGGTATGGTTGTTGGAATAGAATTCTCATAAGTAGTCAACCCTGATTAACAATCGTACCGATGCTAAAAAATTACTTAAAGATTGCATTTCGAAATCTTATAAAAAATAAGAGCCATACTTTTATCAATATTGGAGGGCTTTCGCTCGGGGTAATCTGTTCTTTGGTAATATTCCTGGTTATCCAGTTCGATTTAAGTTTCGATATCTGGCATGAAGATGGAGATCGGATATACAGAGTAGTAAGGGTTGACACGGAATATGGAGATATAAGATATAGTGAAGGCAACACCTACCCTCTCGCTGAAGCTGTTGAAAATGATATTTCTGGTGTTGAGTATGTAAGTATTGTTAACACGAATTACGCCAACGTACCTATCATTTCTTATGCCGATGGAAATGTAGTTCAGAACAGATTAAAGAATAATTTTACTATTTTTGTTGAACCCGACTACTTCGATATTTTTACTTATAACTGGATTTCAGGTAACAAAGAAACTGCTCTATCTAAACCTAATACCGCAGTTATTTCAGAAGACTTTGCATTTAAGCTTTTTGGAGACCTGAATGTTATAGGAAAAGTAATTCAGTTTGATGCCGGTTCTGTTGCCGACCTTGAAGTAACCGGAATTGTTAAAGATGTACCAGATAACTCAGACTTTCCTTTTACTCTTTTTATAGAATCAACCTCAAAAAACAGAGAAGGAAAGAATAATATAAACGATTCCTGGTCAAGTTCATCCAGCTCTACTCAAACATTCGTCAAGCTGTCATCTGGCGTTCTCCCGGAAAATGTAAATGCTCAGTTTGATGATTTGATTACAAAATATCAAAGCGCAGATGTAGCTGAGTATCTGGATTTCAAACTTCAGCCTTTATCTGAAATTCACTTCGACAACAGATTCGGTACTCATTCTGGGCGGATCATTGAAAAAAGAACATTACTGGCTCTAGGTATTATAGGTCTCCTTCTTTTAATAACCGCATTCATAAACTTTATAAACTTAAATACTGCGTTGGCAGTAAGTCGTTCTAAAGAAGTGGGCTTAAGAAAGACCTTAGGAGGAACCAAGACCCAACTTACGTGGCATTTTCTTGGGGAAACAGCACTGGTATCTTTTGTTGCAATAGTAGTTGGAGTTGGAATTGCGGAAATAATCACTCCTTATCTTGAGCCAATACTTGGATTTGAGCCAAAGCTGAATTTAGCTTCTAACCATCCCGTTCAATTGTTTCTTATTGGATTGTTTGTTCTTACAACACTAGCCGCAGGTTGGTATCCCGCGCGACATCTTTCCAGCTTTAATCCTATTGATGCTATTCGAAACCGGATCAATTCCAGCTATGGTAGAGGATTAACACTAAGAAGAAGTCTTATCGTGGTTCAATTCACAATTACTCAGGTTCTAATAATTGGGACTGTTATCATAGCCGCCCAAATAAAGTACTTCCAGGAAAGGGACCTGGGATACGATAAAGAAGCGTTGGTAGAAATAGAGTTACCGAATAACGAAGAACCTGTTCTTGAGACATTTAAAAACATACTGCTTAACGAGTCTTCCATTCTTGGGGTTACTTTTTCTAATACCGGCACTACAAGTAACAGTACATGGTCCGGCAATTATTTAGTTATGGAAGATACCGTAAGGCTCGAAAACAACGCTCAGATAAAGTATGCTGATGCTGATTTTGTAGATACTTATGGGCTTACCATCCTTGCAGGAGAAAATCTGACTCCATCCGATACCGTAAATAAATTTTTAGTTAATGAAGCGTTTGCAAAACAAGTGGGCTATGGTGATGACTATGAAGGGTTAATAGGTAAAATTAATAATTTTTGGGGAGCAGAAGCTCCTATTGTGGGAGTAGTAAAAGATTTTAACACCCGATCTTTACATAGTGAGTTAGGTCCTGTTGTAATAGCAACGCGAAACATGTTTTATACTGGTGCTATCCGGATTAACGCCAACCGTACCTCCGACGCCCTCGCTGCAATTGAAGGTGCTTTTGAAGCTGCCTTCCCGCAGGCGGTCTATGAATACTCTTTTCTGGATGATAAAATTGAACGGATGTATGAAGACGAACAACGTACAGCAAGAATAATGAACGCGTTTACGCTAATAGCGATACTTATTGGCTCTCTAGGTCTTTTTGGATTGGTATCTTACATGGCAACCACCAAAACAAAAGAGATTGGAGTACGCAAAGTATTGGGAGCAACTTTAACTGATATTCTGAAAATTTTTGCGGTCGAACTAATCGTTCTTACAGGCGCATCCTTTCTGATTGCAACCCCGGTTTCATGGTACCTGATGAAGCAATGGCTTGCGGAGTTCGCTTATCAGATTGACATTGGACTAGAGATTTTTGCGCTGGCTCTGATAGGAACAATACTGATTTCAGTGCTTACCGTAGGCTATAAATCACTGAGAGCTGCCCTTGCCAACCCCGTAGATAGTTTGAAGAGTGAGTGAATTGGCTTTTAGCAATTAGCTGTTAGTGCCTCTTTATTTACTAATGGCTAAAAGCTAATAGCTAACCTGTCCGCTAACGTACACCTTCTGTATAAATTCGTACATCTTTTCTTCCAAAATCATCGTTTTTAAACTGATTTGAGCTGTTTTGATAGTTTGGTACGGTTGTTGGGACGCAGTGATTAGCAAACTGATTATGTCTGGTTTCAAGAATACATTCGGTCAAATCAAAGAACTAAATTTTAATCAGCTTTTAGTGAGTTATTAACCGCTGGCACTACTTTATTTGCTAACGGATAATAGCTAACAGCTAATTTCTAACAGCTCCTTTACCATGTTTAAAAATTATCTCAAAATCGCATTTCGGAATATCAGTAAACAAAAGCTTTACTCACTTATTAATATAATTGGGTTAACTCTTGGAATTACCTGCTGTATTATCATTTATTTGTTTATTCAGGATGAATATTCCTTTGATAAGTTCCATGAGAATAGTGAGGATATTTACCTTGTCGAGGAGATTAATTATTACGATATAAAAGAGAATATTGAGCCCTCACCTTTCTTCGACACGCGCACTCCTGAAGGGATTCGCAAATCGCCATGGCTTCCACTTTCTCTGGGCCCGGTCTTAAAAGAGCGTATCCCGGAAATTAAAGATTTTGTGAGAGCAGATCAGTTTACAACAATTCTCAGAATTGGAAATGAATCTTTTGAAGAAGAACTAACTTATACGGATGAGTCTTTCTTTACAGTGTTTTCTTTCCCCCTTCTTCAAGGAAATCCCGCTACTGTACTTAAAGAACCTGGTAGTCTTGTCCTAACTCCTGAATTTGCTTCTAAGTATTTTGGAGATAGAAATCCGGTTGGAGAAACTATATTTATTACCCTCAGAAATGAAGACAAACCCTTTACTATTACGGGTATTGCAGAATCTCCTCCTGCAAATTCGAGTACACCGTTTTCCATTATCACTAACATTAAAGAGAGTCCATATTACGAACGGAATCTGGATCAATGGAATCGATTCAATACCCCAGTTTTCTTGCTCTTGGAACCTAATGCGGATATTGCTGCTGTTAATGATAAAATTAATGAGTTTGTTGTTGAAACATGGAGTGATAACTGGGAGAATGCACGGGAAAGGCGTGGATTGCCTTCTAATGCTGACGTATTAGAGTTCGGTTTGGTGCCTTTAACCTCTCTGCATTTAGATGCTTCCATTGAATGGATCAATTCAAGTAATCCTTTGTATTCCTACATATTGGGGGCTATTGGAGTTTTAATTCTGCTGATTGCTTGTATTAATTACGTAACCCTCGCACTCGCGCGATCATCAAGCAGAGCAAAAGAAGTAGGGATTCGAAAAACATCCGGAGCACAAAAGAATCAAATCGCACTTCAATTTTGGGGCGAAACTCAACTTATAACCATAGCAGCTATGGTTCTTGGAGTTTGTTTCGCTGAAATCCTGCTCCCGTATTTTAATTCTGTTTCAGAAAAATCATTAAGCATCAATTACTTGCAAAATGCTGAATTCTTAGCAGCTCTGCTAAGTATTACCTTCATCACGGGTTTGATAGCAGGTAGCTATCCAGCTCTTATTTTATCCCGATATCAACCGGCAAAAGTTCTTAAAGGAATGAAAAGCTTTCAATTTAAACCCCGGTTAACAAAAGGACTACTGGTGGTACAATACAGCCTGTCTATATTTTTGATCATCAGTTCTGTAATTATGTTTAAACAGATGGATTACATCAGCGGAAAAGATTTGGGCTATAATGAAGAGCAGGTATTATTTATTCCAACCCACACCGGATGGAATGAAGAAGGAACAAAGCTAATGGAGCTTTACCGAAATGAATTGACCGGCACTCCTGGCGTGGTTTATGTAAGTGGAATGGCACCGGCTTTTACGGGCGGCTCAGATCGACTTGGATTTCAAGTAGAGGGAGAAGACTTTCAGTCTTACATTTATTTCGTGGAAGAACAACTTATTCCTACTATGGGATTGGAACTGGTAAACGGACGTAATTTCTCAGAAGACCGGCCATCTGACGAAACCGAATCGGTTATTGTAAATGAAGCCTTGGTTAATGCGCTGGGATGGCAGGACGATCCAATAGGAAAACTCCTACCCTGGAAAGGTCAGGACAATCCATCTACTGTTATTGGAGTAGTGAAAGATTTTCATTTTCAGTCACTCGAAGTAGAGATACAACCTATGTTGATGCATATGGATCATGATCAAGGCGGGGTAGCTTCTATTGCGGTTAAAATTGAACCCGGAATGATTGGAGAAACGTTACCGGCACTCGAAGAGAAATGGGCAGAAGTATCGCCACAACGACCGTTTAACTTCTGGTTTCTCGATGATGCAGTTGCCAGCCAGTATCGGGACTATGAACGGTGGCTGCAAATTATGGGAACTGCCACCTTTATTGCGATTTTAATTGCCTGCCTGGGACTATTTGGACTGGCCGGACTTACTGCCGTAAACAAAACCAAAGAAATTGGAATCCGGAAAGTATTGGGGGCCGGAATAGATCAGATCGTGCTTCTTTTGAATAAGGATATCGTGCTGCTTGTTCTCATTTCTATGTTAATTGCAGCTCCTGCGTCCTGGTATATTATGGAACAATGGCTTTCTGATTTCTCCTACCGCATCAACATAAATGCCGGGGTGTTTATCATCTCAACGGTTGTTGCCCTGGCTCTGGCAATCCTTACCGTAAGTTATCATTCTGTAAAAGCTGCTTTAGCTAACCCTGTAGAAAGCTTGAGGAGTGAATGAATTAGCTGTTAGTACCTCTTTATTTACTAATGGCTAAAAACTAACAGCTAATTACTAAAGGCTAATAGCTAATCGCTAACCTGTCCGCTAACGTACACTTCCTGTATCAAATCGGACATAAAATTAGGCTTGAGATTCTTTTTTGAGCTCATAGTGACTTTTCGATCATTTTGGTATGGTTGTTGAAATAGTTTAGAACAACTTTGGATATTCAACTTTTGGTGGGAAATCATGTTCAAAAACTATTTTAAAATTGCTTTCCGCAATGTCTCAAAACAGAAAGGCTACACCTTAATAAATACACTTGGTTTGGCTATTGGAATGGGTGTGTGCTTGTTTCTGGTGCTGTTGACTCAATACGCTTTTACGTACGACCAGTATCATGAAAACTCCGATCGAATCTACAGGGTAGCGGACAAAATTAAACAACAAAATGGAAGTATTCTTGATGTAGCGATTTCTCCCAGCCCCTGGGGTCAAGCTCTTGTAGCTGATTATCCGGAAATTGAAAAATCTACACGTTTTCTATACCGGGGAGCTGCTATCGAGTATGGTGATAAAATTCTTCGGCAGGGTATCACTTATGTTGATGAAGGGATTTTCGACATCTTTTCCTATCCGTTTAAATATGGTACTCCTGAAGGAGCCCTTTCTCAACCCAATAATATTGTGCTAACTGAGGAAATGTCGATCCGTTATTTTGGTGAACAGAATCCGGTAGGGGAAACACTTCTGTTAGACAAAACACCATTTCAGGTTACAGGGGTACTTAGAAAGCTCAACCCACAATCCAGCTTTACATTTAATTCTCTTGTACCCTTTTCGGGATTGACCGAAGAAGACTTTGCATCACTCAACAATTGGAGATCTCACAATCTGTACACTTATGTACTGTTAAAGGAAGGAACTAATGTCGACGAGCTGGAATCGAAGCTCCCTGATTTTATCACCAAACACGTTGGTGAAGAGTATACGGATCGTTATACCCCACACCTCCAAAATATTGAGAATCTTTTACTTGGCTCAAATTTATATGCAGAACACGGCGAAACTCTGGAGGTTGCCTATGTATATATATTTATTGCGATTGCTCTGCTAATCCTGATCATTGCCTGTATCAATTTTGTTAACCTTTCAACTGCCCAGGGACTGAAGCGGGCGAAAGAGGTAGGTGTTCGTAAGGTGATGGGAGCTTTTAAAAATCAATTAGTTTTTCAGTTTTTGGCTGAAGCTCTTCTTCTGGCTTTCTTCGGAGTCATAATAAGCCTTGTATTTGTTGAATTAGCTTTACCATGGTTTAATTCTATTTCTACGTGGAGTGTTGAAGCTCAATATGGTTCAAATCCAATTTATCTGATATCAATTGTTTTAATCGTAATGTTAGTGGGTGCACTTGCGGGCGGGTATCCGGCTTTTGTGCTTTCAGCATTTAAACCTGCTGCTGTTCTTAAAGGTGAAAGAGCCGGGATTAGAAGTAAATCCTGGCTAAAAACTACACTTGTTGTTTCTCAGTTCACTATTGCAATTTTTATGATTGTAAGCACAGCTGCTGTAGACAAACAATTGTCATTTTTGAAGAATAAAGATTTGGGTTTTAATAAGTCTGATGTAATTGTAACAACAATACCCTCCGAAGTTTCTTCGAGTGAACTTGAACTAGTAAGAGATGAGTTATTCAGAATACCTGGGATTTCGGAAGTCTCCTTCAGCTCAAATATTCCCGGAGAAGAATCCGGAAGCAGAATCCAGTTCCATCCTGAAGGAACTATGTCTGAAGATGGAGTACTGCTTAACACCTATTATATCGACAACCACTTTATTTCTCAATTCGATTTAAAATTAGTAAATGGAAGAGATTTTTCACAAGAATCAGGACCTAATGAATCTGAAAATGTAATCATTAACAGGTCTGCTGCCGAAAAATTTGGATGGGAAAACCCTATTGGAAAAACCATTAACCGTCGGCCAATCGAAGGTGAGCCTGCAGCTTACACCGTAGTAGGGATGGTCGAAGATTTTCATTTTGAAACTTTACACAGAAGTATTCAACCATTATTAATGCGGTACAGCCCGGAGGAATTCTATGACTTAAGCATTAGGGCAAATACGACTGATTTGACTGCTTTGACCGACCAGATTTCAGAAACACTAAAGGCTTTTAATGCGGGTATTCCGGTAGGCTATTATTTTCTGGAAGATGATATAGCTGATGAATACGATACCGAAGAAGTGATTGGTGAAATGCTTCGGTATTTCGCTTACCTCACCATCTTCATCGCCTGTCTTGGGCTTCTTGGGCTTGTTTCCTTCACAGTAATAAACCGTAAAAAGGAAATAGGTATACGGAAGGTTTTGGGTGCATCGGTGAGCAGCATTGTTCAAACCATTTCTACCGATTTCCTCAAATTGGTAATCTTTGGCTTTGTGATTGGTGCGCCACTTGCTTTCTTCCTGGTGCAACAATGGTTAAACAGTTTTGCTTACAGTACTAGTCCGGATGCTCTCATTTTTGTTGGCTCTGGTGCAGCAATTATTGCCATCTCACTTCTGACAATAGGATATCAGGCTGTAAAGGCAGCTTTAGCTAATCCTGTAGAAAGTTTAAAAAACGAGTAATACCATGCTTAAAAACTACCTGAAAATTGCCCTCCGAAATCTACTTCGAAATAAGTCATATTCATTTATAAACATATTTGGACTTGCGATCGGACTTACGTGTACTATCCTGATTGGACTTTATGTAATCCATGAGTTTTCGTACGATAAATTTCATAAAAACGGAGATCGTATCTACCGGGTAGTGGAAAGTTATAACAGCGAGCAGGAAGAGAATTGGTATGCAACCACCTTCTCAGCACTTGCCCCTACTCTGAAAAGCGAATTTCCTTCCATAAAACATGTTACCCATGTTTATCCAACCAATGGATTAATTACCGGAGGCGAGAACCAGAAATATCAGGAAGACACCATTATTTATGGCGATTCTTCTTTCTTCGAGATGTTTTCTTTTCCCCTTTTATCAGGTGATCCTACATCTGTACTCGATCAGCCCTTAACCGTTGTAATTACCGAAAGTGTGGCTCAGAAGTTTTTTGGTGAAGCGAACCCGGTTGGTAAAAGTATTTCATTCAAAGGTCAAAGAAGCACCGTTGAACTTGAAATAACCGGCGTAGCTGAAAACCCTCCTTCCAATTCTCACATTCAGTTTGAGTATGTATTCTCTTATGAAAGTTTGAGAAACCTTAGACCCTGGGAGTACAACAAATGGTATTACCCACCCGTGTATACGTATGTTGAGTTGGCTTCGAATGAATCTGTTGCTGACCTGAAATCTGCTTTCCCCGCATTCCAGGAAAAATACGTTGGCGCAGAAGCTCACCTTCGTAACCTTGATTTACAACCTATCGGTGATATTCGATTATTTTCAGATTATCAAAATGAGCTTTCAACTACCTCAGACATCAGCTATATCTATTTATTCTCTGCAATTGGGATATTTATTCTCCTAATTGCCTGTATTAATTTCATGAATCTGGCAACAGCCAAATCTATGAAACGATCCCGTGAAGTGGGAATGAGAAAAACACTGGGAGCCCGAAGAAAACAACTGATTTGGCAGTTTCTTGGCGAAGCATTTATCATTACCACCATCAGCTTAACCCTTGCCTTCCTTATTGCGGAAATTGTACTTCCATATTTCAATGCAATATCCGGTAAAGAATTAGCAATGGGAGCTATCGGACTAAGCACCTGGATAGTTGGAACATTTGGAATAATACTCATAGTGGGTTTAATAGCAGGTAGTTACCCCGCTTTTTATCTCTCGTCTTTTAAACCTATTACCGTACTTAAAGGGATTAAGGATACTAGTGGAAGTTCGGATTCTTTATTTCGAAAGGGACTAGTCGTATTCCAGTTTTTCATTTCCACAGGGCTCATCTTCGGTACATTTATTGTAACCCAGCAACTGGATTTTCTGCAAAACGAACGCCTCGGCTTTAATAAAGAACAGGTAGCGATTATCCCTGTTCGTGAAACATCAGACCAATTCAATATCAAGTCGCTTAAAGATGAAATTCTGAGAATTCCCGGAGTTGAATCTGCTGCTGCAGTATCCGGAGTCCCGGGTATAAGTAGCGGAATCCACTCATTTGGAGCTGTCCCCGATGATAACAAAACGGATACGCTTGGAGTTATGACTATAACGAGTGATCATTCTTTTGTGGAAACTCTTCAACTGAATCTTCTGGAAGGAAGAGATTTTTCCGAAGCATTCAGTACCGATGAGACTCAGGCATTTATCATCAACCAAACCGCTGCGGAAAAATTTGGCTGGGATAACCCAGTCGGGGAAAAATTAACCCTTCGATTTTACACAACAGATTTAGTTGAAAAGGAAGGGACTGTTGTTGGAATGGTGGAAGATTTCCAATACCACTCATTGCACTCAGACATTGATCCAATTCTGATTCAGGTATTCTCCGCTACGTTTTATCATGACTATCTCGCTATCCGTTTTACTTCGGATAACCTGCAGGCTTCTCTTCAGAATGTAGAGGCGAAATGGAGTGCCTTCAATCCGGATCGTCCCTTCGAATATACTTTCCTTGATGACACCTTCGATTCTATGTATAAAGCCGAGCAACAACTCAGTATGATTTTCAACATGTTTGCAGTCATCGCAATTGCCATTGCCTGCCTCGGATTATTCGGGTTGGCTTCGTACAGCACAGAGCGCCGGTTGAAGGAGTTGGGAATCCGGAAAGTACTTGGAGCATCAGTAGCAGATATCCTTACACTTTTATCCAAAGATTTCCTAAAACTGGTAGTGATTGGCTTCCTTGTTTCTGTTCCGTTTGCCATCTTCTTTATGAATAAGTGGCTTCAGAATTTTTCAGATCGTATCGAAGTTAACTTCGCCTTGTTCTTCTTTGTAGCTGTGGTTGCTATTTCTGTTGCCATAATCGCAGTAAGCTACCAATCCATCCGTGCTGCCTTAATGAACCCTGTAGAAAGCTTAAAAAACGACTAGTATCATGTTTAAAAACTATCTGAAAATTGCCCTTCGCAGCCTCACTAAGAATAAAGCCTACACTATTATTAATGTGCTTGGGCTTTCTTTTGGATTGGCGTGTTGTATCATGATTACCCTCTATGTTCAGGAGGAGACTTCTTATGACACTTTCTATGATAATGGAGACGATATTTACCGAATGGTTTTGGAAAGAAGGTATCCCAATCACATAAGTAATTACACCATTATCCCCGCGGGCTTTTCAGAGGTTCTTGCTGATGAAATCCCTGAAATCAAACAATCAACCAGATTGATTGGCTTTCCGAATTTTTCAAATATTGTCCGCTACGAGGATAAAGTATTTGAAGAGTATTATACATTCTCAGCAGACTCAAACTTCTTTAGCGTGCTTGATTTTGAGTTGATCCAGGGAGATGCTTCCACTGCACTCAAGAATCCAAATACAGTAATTCTTACCCAGTCTACGGCACAAAAGTATTTTGGAAATGAGAACGCGTTAGGCAAGAGTATTGAGATTAACGGCGATCCTGTTGAAGTAGTTGGTGTGATGGAAGATGTTCCTGAGAATTCCCACATCAAATTTGATTTTCTTAGTTCTTCAACAAACCTCGGGTTTCTAAATAATCCTAATTACATCTCTTTTTCTTCCTATACCTATCTGGAATTAGAATCCGGTTTAAATAAAGATGCGGTAGAAGCCAAACTTCCTGCAGTTGTCGAAAAATATGCCTCCGGACAAATCGAACAAAACCTTGGTATTTCCTATTCCGAGTATCAGGCAGCAGGTAATGGATATGTGTACACCCTACAACCTATTGCTGATATTCACCTCACTTCAAACCTTGAAAGTGAAATCAAGCCAAATGGAAGCATTGTGTACGTGTATATTTTTATTTCTATTGGTGCTTTTATCCTGTTACTGGCCGGTATCAACTTTGTCAATCTTGCGACCGCTAAATCTGCAGAACGTGCTCAGGAAGTTGGGTTACGTAAAGTGATGGGCTCAGACCGGAAACATTTGATCCTCCAGTTTTTAACGGAATCAACCGTTATCACTTTTGTAAGTTTGATTATGGGTATTGCATTCATTCAACTAGCTCTGCCCTATTTTAACGAACTGGCCGGAAAAACTCTGGAACTGGGTTTATTTTCAAGTCAGCTTACCGTACCTGCACTTATTCTATTTGTTTTGATTGTGGGGATACTCGCCGGATTGTATCCCGCTCTATACATTTCTTCGCTACAGCCGATTGAAGTTGTGAAAGGGAAGTTTAAATCCAACAGTAAAGGAAAATGGTTGCGAAATGGATTGGTAGTATTTCAGTTTTCAATTTCTATGATCCTGATCTCCGGAACTCTGGTTGTATATAATCAAATGGAATATATCCAGAATAAACGGCTTGGTTTCAATAAGGAAAATGTACTAGTAATCGAACGCACGAATGTTGTGGAGCAGGAAGAATCCTTTAGAAATGCACTACTCAATAACCCTGAAATTAAATCAATAACGGGCGCTTCTACTATGCCGGGAGGCTATTTCTTCGGATCTCAATTCCAGAAACCGGGCGAATCGGACGTACTTACTACCAAAAGTCTGGCTGTAGACGATTACTATTTCGAAACGATGGATATTGAAATAACAGAAGGCCGTAGTTTTTCAGAAAACTTCAATGATTCTTTAAACATAATTATCAACAAAACAGCTGTAAAAACCTTTGGGCTTGATGACCCGATAGGTGCTACTCTTACTACGAATAATCCGGATCAGGATGGTAACATTATTACTACAAATTATACCATCATTGGAGTCGTAGATGATTTCAATTTTGAGTCCCTACGATCTAATGTCACTCCTCTTGCTGTTTATAGTGATGAGAGTGTTTTCGGTTTTACTTCGTTTATGCCTATTCGTTTTGAGTCTTCCAATCTTCAACAAACAGTTGCCAGTATTCAGGAAACCTGGGAGTTGTACGCCCCCGGAGAACCCTTTTTATACTCTTTCCTTGATAGTGATTTAAATCAAATGTACAAATCAGAAACGTTATCAGGAACGCTACTCGCATTTTTCTCTATCCTCGCTATCATTATTGCATGTGTCGGACTGTTTGGGCTGGCTGCTTATATGGCCTATCAAAGAACTAAAGAGATTGGCGTAAGAAAAGTACTTGGAGCTTCTATACCGGGTATCATTGTTCTTCTTTCTAAAGATTTCACGAAACTGGTTGGAATATCATTTTTTCTTGCAGTCCCGGTTTCCTGGTATTTGATGAATAGTTGGCTGGATAATTTCGCCTATCAAACTGAGCTTTCGATATGGACTTTCATTCTATCGGGTGTGCTTGCTCTTGGGGTGGCGCTGGTAACGGTAAGCTGGCAATCCATCAAAGCGGCGCTTACCAATCCTGTTGATAGCTTGAAGACGGAATGACAAAATGTTCAAAAATTATTTTAAAATCGCATGGAGGAATTTTCTAAAGAATAAATCCTTCTCTCTCATAAACACCATTGGATTATCCATTGCGCTTAGTACATTTTTTGTAATCTCACTCTTTATTTATGATGAATGGAGTTATGATCGATATCATGAAGATTCGGATCAGCTTTATCGGGTGTACCAAACCTTCAATAAAGACAGCATCAATACTGAGATGCTTTACACCCCATTTGTACTTCGTCCTATTCTCTTAAATGAGGTCCCAAATATTGAAGAGGCTTTCCGCATCAATTCAATTTTCACAGAAAATATTGTCGAAGCTTCCGGAAATAGATTTATTGAGAAAGATTTATATGCCGTTGATCCAAGTATTTTTGAAGTATTCAGCTATTCTATTAAAAGCGGTGACCCATCAACTTTCTTAAATGAACCTTTTACGGTGGTTATTACTGAGTCTGTTGGTAAGAAGTATTTCGGAGAGGAAACGGCTCTTGGTAAAACCATTTCAATTGAAACATGGGATGTTCATGATTATGAAGTCACTGGTGTCGTAAAGGATTTACCAGCCAATACACATTTTCATTTCGATATTCTCACTTCGAACGAGACATATATTCAAATTCGACCTAATTTTGAAGATAGAACTACAAGTTGGAATCATAACGGATCTATAACCTATTTAAAGCTTAATGAAAATAGTTCACTTAAAGAAATAGAAGCTAGTTTTGATGATATCATTTCTAAAAACAGAGGCGAATGGGCTCAATACTTCTCAATGAAGTTACAACCTGTTACAGATATACATTTGACATCTAATTTTGAGCAGGAACTTGAAGCAAATAGTGACAAAAGATATCTGTATATATTCGGTTCAGTTGCTTTATTAATCTTGGTTGTAGCCTGTATTAACTACATAAATCTTTCGACGGCGACTAGTACTGACCGTGCTATGGAAGTTGGGGTCCGAAAAACGTTTGGAGTCGTGCAATTTCAAATAGTATTTCAGTTTCTGATTGAGGCCTTCATTATATGTTTGAGTGGTGTATTACTTGCTGTTTTAAGTACCGAGCTTATACTTCCTTATTTCAATAATATAGTAGACAAAAAACTTCTTCTTCCTTATTCATCAATTAGATTCTGGGGTCTGACACTTGGTTTTTCAATTTTGATTAGCTTCATAGCCGGTATATATCCTTCTATATATTTATCCAGAATCAAACCCATAAAAATTGTCACCCATCAAACCAGTGGGAAAAACAAATCACTATTAAGAAACGGGTTAATAATTTTCCAGTTTACTGCTGCTGTGATTCTGATTGTAAGCACAATCGTTATCAAAGATCAGTTAGGCTTTATCCAGAACAAAAAGCTGGGCTTTGAGAGTGAGAAAGTACTGTTGATAGATAGTGAAGGATTAGAAAGTAGTTCTGCATTCAAAGATGAATTATTGAAAATTTCTTCTGTAAATAATGTAACCAGTAGTAACCAAAAGCTTCCAGCAGGACAAGAATCTAGATCATTTATTTACCCAACAGGCTCCCCTAGCACTTACACAAATCTCATTATGGGAGGTAGAAATTTTACTGAGACACTAGACCTAGAACTATTAGCAGGTAATGACTTAGATAAATATTTCACTCCAAACGAACTAGATTATTTACCAATTCTTATTAATGAAGCATTAGTTAAGAAATATGGTTGGGAAGAAAATCCTCTAGGCAAAACTTTTGAAGGTTTTGAACCCCAGCCTAAAGTGGTTGGTGTGCTTGCAGATTTTCATTACAAATCAGCCAAACAGGAAATAGAGCCTTTAATATTGCGACCTGGTAGTTCTACTAGAAATACTTATATCAATATTGAAACTAAAGACATTCGACGAACTTTAGATGAAATAGAAAAAGCCTGGAAAAAAGTGGGACCCCAAACCCCCTTTATATACTCATTTATTGATGATGAATATCAGGCTAAGTTCAATGCGGAAGAGAAGCTCGCTAGTATTTTTAGTTTTTTTACCATACTTGCAATCCTTATTAGTTGTGTAGGTTTGTTTGGACTTACTGCTTTTACAGCCGAGCGCAAAACTAAAGAAATTGGAATCAGAAAAGTGCTCGGTGCTGGTATTCAGGATATTTTGAAACTTCTCTCGAAAGATTTTTTATTACTCATCCTTGCAGGCTTTATAATTGCAGTTCCAATTACATGGTATTTAATGAATAAGTGGCTGGCTGATTACGCCTACAGAATTGAAATAAGCAGTACTGTATTTTTAATTTCAGGAGGTCTGATTTTGGTAATAACCTTAGTAACTATCAGCTGGCAATCCATCAAAGCGGCACTTACTAATCCCGTTGACAGCTTAAAGACGGAATAGTTCGATTCTTAATGTAACCAAGAACTTATTCCTTCGTGTTATGTTTAGACCTTAACACGAAGATTTTTCTATGTTAAAAAACTATTTAAAAACGGCGTTTCGGGGATTCAAGCGTCAAAAAAGTTCTTTCCTCATCAATTTAGCTGGTCTGTCCATCGGTCTAGCCTGCAGCTTTCTTATTTTCCTATGGGTTATGGATGAGATGCAAATGAATCAATACCATGAAGATATTGACCGTATTGTTCAAATCATGGAATACCAGTATGCAAGTGATCAGATCACTACAACCTACTCAACACCTGGAATTCTCTCGCGAACCATTAAAGAGGAATTCCCTGAATTTGAGTATGCTTCTAATTACACCTGGAATAGTGACCGCTTGTTCTCAAAAGACAATCAAACCTTTTATGAAAATGTCGTTGATGTTGAAAATGATTTCTTTAAAATTTTAAGCATTGATTTGATTTATGGAAACAGGGATGAATTACTCACTCAACCAAATACGGTTGTTATCTCGCAGGGAATGGCTGAGAAATATTTTGGAGAAATAAATCCTGTAGGAGAGTCAATTACTTACAATAATAGTACTGAACTCACTATAACAGGAGTTTTCAATGAAATGCCCGATAACTCAACTTTTCAGTTTGATGCACTTTTAAACTACGATGACTGGCTGGAAGATAACGATTGGGCGAACCAGTGGCATAATAATGGACCATTTTCTATCGCTAAATTAACTCCTGGAGTTGACCACAACGAACTGAATACAAAAATTAACGGCTATTTAAAGACCAAAAATGAAGAGTCTCTTCATGAACTTTTTGTATATCCATTTTCTAAGCTCTATTTGTATGGTCAATTTGAAAATAAAGAAGTGATTGGAGGAAGAATTGACTATGTACGACTTTTCATTATAGTAGCAATTTTTGTTCTTTTGATTGCCTGTATCAACTTTATGAATCTGAGTACTGCGAAAGCAACTAAACGTTCTAAAGAAGTTGGAATCCGAAAATCAATAGGGGCAAGTCACGGTTCTTTGATAGGTCAGTTTATCGGCGAATCGATGATTATCAGTTTCTTTGCTCTTTTCCTGTCTATACTACTTATAGAATTAAGCCTACCGATATTCAATAATATTACCGACAAAGCAATCTCTGTCGACTATTCTAATCCACTCCTGCTATCTCTCTTCTTTGGCACTGCGTTTATAACAGGCTTGGTATCCGGAAGTTATCCTGCATTTTACCTTTCTTCCATTGAAGCTGTTAAGTCCTTGAAAGGTTCTCTTAAGTCCTCTACTAAAGAAGTTTTTGCAAGAAAAGGTTTGGTAATTTTCCAATTCAGCCTTTCTATTATTCTGATTATCTCAACGATTATAATCTATAGGCAAATTCAATTTACTCAGCAGAAAAATCTGGGATATAACAAAGAGAATCTTGTATTCTTTACCGTTGAAGATGAAATTTATGACCGTTGGGATACTTTCAAAGAACAATTGGAAACTGTGCCCGGAGTCATTAGCGTATCCCGAAGCAGCTCTACTTTTCTTGGAAGAAACTCAAATACCTTTGGAGTTGATTGGCAAACTAAAGATCCTGAAACAAGAATCAGATTCGAGAATGTTACTTCCGATTACGAACTCATAGAGACGATGGGTTTTGAAATTGTAGAAGGCAGATCATTTTCAGAAGATTTTGGAGTCGATTCTTCTAAAATCATTTTCAATCAGGCTGCCATAGAAGTTATGGGAATGGATCAACCTATTGGTAAAGTGATTACACTTTGGGATGAATATGAGTTGGAGATTATAGGCGTTGTTAAAGATTTCAATTTTCAGAGTTTGAGAAATGAAGTTGAGCCTCTTTTCTTCCGCCTGAGACCGGGTAACGGTTGGCGGGGATATGTCCGGGTAGAATCTTCAAATATAACTTCGACAATTTCTGATATTGAAGATGTTTATAAATCATTCAATGCAAATTATCCCTTTGAATATAATTTCATGGATGAACAATATGCGACACTTTATCGAAGTGAAATACGCATCGGTGAATTAGCTAAGTATTTCTCCATCTTTGCTATTCTGATTTCCTGTTTAGGGTTATTCGGCCTTTCGGCATTTACTGCTGAGCAACGATCGAAAGAGATTGGAGTGCGTAAAGTACTTGGAGCCACGGTTCGAAGTCTGGTTCTTCTGCTTTCCGGAGATTTTACTAAACTAGTACTGGCTTCTATAGTAATATCTATTCCCGTATCATGGTATTTGATGAATCAATGGATAGATGATTTTGCTTATAGCTCCGGAATTGAATGGTGGGTATTTGGAGTAGCTGGGATTTGTGCTCTTATCATTGCATGGTTAACAGTAAGCTGGCAATCTGTTAAAGCTGCACTAATGAATCCGGTTAAAAGTTTGAAGAGCGAATAGATTTTCTTTTTTATGAAACTCAACTACTTTTTCACCGTGAGAAGCTTAGAAACTAACACAAAGATATTTTATGCTTAGAAACTATTTAAAGACCGCGTTTCGGGGATTCAGACGTCAAAAAAGTTCTTTTTTTATCAATTTAGCAGGACTTTCTATTGGTTTGACCTGCAGCTTTCTCATTTTTTTGTGGGTAATCGATGAGATGAATATGGATCAGTATCACGCTGATTCAGATCGGATCGTGCAAATTATGGAGTTTCAGGAGTACTCGGACGAGACCTTTGCTACTCTCTCCACTCCCGGAATCATAGCACGAAATATTAAGGAGGAGTTTCCGGAGTTTGAGTATGCAGCAAATTACACATGGAATTCAGATCGGTTATTCTCTAAAGACAATCTGAACTATTATGAAAATGGGCTCGACGTAGAAAACGATTTTTTCAAGATTCTGAGCATTGACTTAATTTATGGAAATCGGGATGAACTTTTAACGCAGCCAAATACCGTTGTTCTTTCTGAAGAGACTGCTAAGAAATATTTCGGTGAAGCTAATCCCGTAGGGCAAGCTATTACTTACAACAATACTACCGAGTTGATGGTAACAGGTGTATTCAGAAAAATGCCCGGCAACTCAACTTTTCAGTTTGATGTATTACTTAATTACGATGACTGGCTGGAGACCAACGAATGGGCGCTGGATTGGGGCAATAATGGGCCCAGGGCTTTAGCGAAACTTGTTTCAGGTTCCAATCAGCAGGAATTGAATTCTAAAATTGTAAATTACATAAAAGAAAAAGACGAAGAGGGTGATTCAAATATAGAGGTATTTGTATACCCTTTTGCACAACGTTATTTGTATGGTCAATTTGAGAATAAAGTGCAGTCCGGAGGCCGTATTGAGTACGTTCGGTTATTTATTATTGTAGCAATTTTTGTGCTTTTAATCGCTTGCATCAACTTTATGAACCTGAGTACAGCTAAAGCAACAAAACGAGCTAAAGAGGTTGGGATTCGAAAATCAATCGGGGCTAGTCAGGGTTCGTTAATTGGGCAATTTATTGGCGAATCCATGATCATTAGTTTTTTCTCCTTATTTATTTCAATCGTTATGGTTGAGTTGTTCCTTCCGGTATTTAATAATATTACCGGGAAAGAAATAGCAGTTGATTATTCGAATCCAATACTTCTCTCAATTTTTATTGGCACTGTATTGATCACTGGTTTGGTATCTGGTAGTTACCCTGCATTCTATCTTTCATCTATTGAGGCTGTGAAGTCTTTGAAAGGTTCTATCAGATCTTCTTTTAAAGAGGTCTTTGCACGAAAAGGACTCGTTGTGTTCCAATTCAGTTTATCTGTTATTCTCATTATTTCAACTATTATCATCTACCGACAAATTCAGTTTACACAACAGAAAAATTTGGGATATAAAAAAGAAAACCTGGTGTTTTTTACTGTAGAGGATGAAATTTACGACAGATGGGAAACTTTTAAAGAACAAGTTGAAGGAATTCCGGGAGTACAACATGTATCAAGAAGTAGTTCTACTTTCCTCGGCAGGAATTCGAACACATCCGGTTTAGACTGGGAAGGTAAAGACCCTGATTCGCGAATTTTGTTTGAAAATGTTTTAGCTGACTATGACTTAAAGGAAACTATGGGATTTGAATTGGTTGATGGCCGATTTTTTTCAGAAGAGTTTGGTATTACAGATACCTCAAAAATCGTATTTAACGAAAGGGGAATTGAAGTAATGGGTCTTGAAGATCCTGTTGGAAAAGTAATCACCCTTTGGGATGACTACGAGATGGAAATAATCGGGGTAGTGAAAGATTTCAACTTCCAAAGCCTGAGAAGCGAAGTTGAACCGTTATTCTTCCGTTACAGAGAAAATTCAGGCTGGCGGGGATTTGTTCGTATCGAAAGTAGTAATATTACTTCTACTCTTTCAGCTCTTGAAGAAACCTACAAATCTTTTAATGCAAACTATCCATTCGAATATAACTTCATGGACGACCAATATGCTGCACTTTATCGCAGTGAGACGAGAATCGGAGAGCTAGCTAAATATTTCTCCATCTTTGCCATACTTATTTCTTGTTTAGGTTTGTTCGGGCTTTCTGCCTTTACCGCCGAACAGCGATCGAAAGAAATTGGTGTTCGAAAAGTTTTGGGAGCTACCGTACGCAGTTTGGTACTTCTAATTTCAAAAGATTTCACCAAACTTGTCTTAATTTCAATCGCTATTTCTATTCCGATATCCTGGTACTTAATGAGTATATGGATTGATGATTTTGCGTATAGCTCCGGAATCGAATGGTGGGTATTCTTTGCAGCAGGGATTTGTGCATTGGTAATAGCATGGCTAACGGTAAGCTGGCAATCTATTAAAGCCGCACTTATGAATCCGGTTAAAAGTTTGAAGAGCGAATAGATTAGCTTCTAGTGAATTAGCTGTTAGTAGTACGCTGAGCTTCTAACAGCTAACAGCTTGTAGCTAATTTGTCCGTTAGCGTACACCCTCTGTATAAAACCGAACATCTTTTCTTCTAAAATCAGTGCTTTTAAGCTTATTTAAGCTGTTTGGATAGTTTGGTATGATTGTTGGCATTATAACTGAGAATTCAAATAATCAGCTGATTCAATGCTTAAAAACTATATCAAAATTGCGTTTCGGAACCTCTTCAAGAATAAAACCTATTCGGGTATAAATATTTTCGGGCTTTCTATTGGAGTGGCTTGTTGTTTGTTGATTCTACTCTATCTCACGAATGAATTTAGTTATGACAAATTCCACGAGAATTCTGACCAAATCTACAGAGCCTGGGTTCACGAAGACTATGGAGATGGCAGTATTTACTGGAATACAGTTACTCCTCTTCGTCTAAAAGAAACCATATCTGAAAATATCCCGGAGGCTGAAAGTATAGTCCGTAGATTCTTATACAATGATATAGTAAAAACAGATGAACAAACGGATGGTTTTTCTGAGCCTATTCAGCTTGTAGATTCCGAGTTCTTTACTATGTTTGATTTTGAGTTATTGAAAGGAAACTCTGAATCTGTTTTTGCTCAAACATCAAATGTAGTTTTAACCCCTTCTTCTGCTGACCGATTTTTTGGAACTCAGGATGTAATTGGTAAAACATTGCTCATTACTATGAATGATCAACTTGAGCCTTTTACAGTATCAGGAATCATACAGGATTACCCTAATAATTCCAGTATTACTTACGAATTGCTTATTCCTTTTGAAAACGGCCGCAAAATATTTAGTGACGGAGCTTACACTGGTTGGTTTTCTGTTGTAGCCGAAACCTATGTTCAATTGGATGAAGAAGCAGATATTTCTATGACAAAGGGAAAGTTAGTTGCCATGATGCAGGAAATTTTTGGGGAAGAAGAATGGAACAGAAGTCAATACACCGTAGATCTTCAACCAATTACAGATATTAGATTAAATCCTGATGTGCCTGTTGGAATAGCCTCAGTAACTGATCCCACCTATCTATACATTCTTTTAGGAATTGCAGTACTTGTGCTTCTGATCGCCTGCGTAAACTTTATGACTCTTTCAATAAGTAGATCAACGAGTAGGGCAAAAGAAGTGGGTATACGTAAAACGATAGGCGCAGAGCGTTCTCATTTAATGTATCAGTTTTGGGGAGAAGCTTTACTAATGACTGCTCTTGCTCTTAGTATTGGTCTGTTATTTTCTGAGCTATTACTCCCCTATTTCAATCAACTTTCAGGGGCTTCTCTTTCTTTAACTTTTTCACTTCAAACAGTTTCATTGTTCCTGGGATTAGCTGTCTTCATTAGCGTGATTGCAGGAATTTATCCTGCTTTAATTCTCTCTGGATTTAAACCTATGGATGTTTTAAAAGGTAAAGTTCAGATAAGTGGTGACAAAAGTTTATTCAGAACCAGCATGGTTGTGTTCCAGTTTACCCTTTCAATATTTCTTATAGCGAGTACAATAATCATAACAGATCAACTGGATTACATAAGGTCAAAAGACCTAGGTTTCCAAAAAGATCATGTAGTAATTGTTCAGATTGATGATAACGCAGACCGTGAAACTGGATTTACAGGATTGATGGAAAGAACCTCATCAAGAACAGATCTTCTTAAGTCACAGCTATCCTCTGTTCCCGATGTAGAACAGGTTTCTTTTTCGCTATATACACCCGCTCAATCAAGATGGATTTCGGCTGACTATAGAGATACTGAGGAAAAACTACATGCATTTAATATCAACCTAGTTGACGAAGCATATCCCGAAATGATGGGCTTCAGGTTTGTTGAAGGAAGAAGCTTTTCTGAAAATATAACTTCTGATGCTCGTCAGGCTATAATTGTTAATCAGGCTTTCGCTGATGATCATGGATGGACTGATCCATTAAATGCTCAACTCCCCAGCCCCGACTTTATTGATCATGAAATTATAGGCGTGGTTGAGAATTTTAATTACCAATCTTTACGAACAGAAGTAGAGCCTCTGGTAATGGTAATTGACCCCAGACTGTCTTTCTCTGGAGTAGATAACATAGATATTTCGGCTGCATCTCCAAGAATATCTATTAAAATAAATTCAGAAAATGCACCTGCAACTCTCGCAGCAATAGAAAATGCATGGAATACAATAAGCCCCGGAGAACCTTTTGATCTTACTTTTTTGGACGATGCGGTAGACAGCCAATACCGGCAAGAAGAGCGTCTCAGTCAGATTGTAACCTTTGGCTCTACGTTCGCGATTATCATCGCCTGCCTCGGATTATTTGGACTGGCTTCGTTACTCGTGGTTCGAAAAACCAAAGAAATAGGAGTTAGAAAAGTGTTAGGCGCATCCTCTAGAGGTATAGTATTACTTGTAAATAAAGAGTTTACAAAACTGGTTTTAATTGCTTTTATAGTTGCCATTCCAATTACCTGGTTTGCCATGAACAGTTGGCTGGAAGGCTTTGCTTATCAAACAGAAATCAGTATCTGGACATTTATCATTGCCGGTTCTGCAAGCCTGCTTATCGCCTGGTTTTCGGTGGGGTATCAATCATTCAAAGCTACTACTATCAACCCTGTTGAAAGCCTAAAAGGAGAGTAAGTATGTTTAAAAATTACCTCAAAATAGCTTACCGAAATATTGTAAAAGATAAATACTACTCCTTAATCAGCTTTATTGGGTTAAGTATCGGTTTGTCTTTCTTTGCTCTTATGCTCATTTTTCTTAATCATGAGTTAAACTATGATACTTCATATTCTGACCATGACCGTATTTACCGCACTCTGCTTACATCAAGTCAGGACGACCAGGAAAATACCACCGCCCAATTACCTCTGCCTTTTTCAGATGTTGTAACCAGCGAATTGGAGGGTATCGAATCTGTGTCTAAGGTATACGGTGTACCACAGCAGATTCTCGAAACAGAAGTTATTCGTGGTAGATTAGATAACATAGTAGCTACAGATGGAGCCTTTTTTGATATTTTCGATTTAGAGATAGTATCAGGCAATTCACAAAACCCGCTTGAAAATCAAATGAGCATAGTTCTTACTGAAACTACAGCCCAACGATTTTTTGGGGAATCAAATCCTATCGGCAAAACAATAGAAGTAGAAGCATACGGATTGTTTACGGTGACTGCAGTTCTGGATGAAATACCTAATAACTCGAGTTTCCGGTTTACCGCAATAATGAATGCCAGTGTAGATCGGTACTTGGAAAACTTTACAGGACCGGATTGGTTTAGAACATATTATACAAGTTGGAATGGCAGAGTTGCCCATAACTATATTAAACTAGATGAGGAAGCTGATCCTGAATTGATTGCCTCTCAGTTACAGGAAATATCGGCTAACTATTTTGGAAACCCAGAAATCGACAGAAGTTTTACTCTGCAACCCATCACCGACATACACTTCTACTCCTCCACTATTCAAACTAACATAGATGAAGTAAATGGTGTGCCCGGGAATATTCAATATGTCTATATTTTTATTGCTATAGCCGTCCTTATTCTTGTAATAGCATGCATCAACTATATGAATTTATCTTCAGCAAGGTCTATCAAAAGAACAGCTGAAGTAGGCCTGAGAAGTGTGTTTGGAGCTCAGAAATCGCAGCTTGTTTTACTCTTTCTGGTTCAATCTGTATTGATGGCAACCCTGGCCTTACTCCCATCGCTAGGGCTGTTACAACTCATGATTCCTTACTTCGAATCTATTGCTGGTATTCAGTTGGCTTTAGGTAATTCAGATCTTATTAATGTGGGATTATCTGCTCTGCCGTTGCTCTTAATAATAGGAATAGTTTCCGGTTCCTACCCCGCATTTATGCTCACAAAAAATGAGCTTTCGAATACGGTAAAGCAAACATCTACGGGATCAGTTCAAAGCTCGCTTTTCAGGAAAAGCTTAGTTGTAGGTCAATTCGCGCTTACGTACATAATTGTTGTATTAACGTTGGTTACCAGTAAACAACTCGGTTATATCTTTGATAAGGAATTAGGATTCGAAAACGAGCAGGTTGTAGTTATGGAAATCAATGATGGAAGGCTCAGAAATAGCATCCCTGATCTCAAACAGCAGATTTCAAGTCACCCAAATGTTATGGGTATAGCTGGATTAAGCCGTATGATCAGCGGTTACCGGGAGCCCGACATTGTGGAAGTTAGCAGAGAAGAGAATCCTGAAGAAAATTTACCACTCTCATTTTATGGCTTTGATGAGCATGTACTCCCCCTGCTTGAACTTGATATACTACAGGGAAGAAATTTTCACTCTGAAGGCGGAGAGAATACTAACCGCTCATCAGTTTTGATAAATCGGACAGCTGCACAAATGCTTTTCAAAGATCAGTCTCCTATTAATCAAACTCTTTCGCTCGGTAACGAAGAGACTCTTGATGCTACTGTTGTGGGCGTAATTGAAGATTTTCACTACAGATCACTTCACGAAGAAATTGAACCATTGATTATTGGCTATATCAATAACCCATTTGTAGGTATTGATGATTTTGCAATCCGTTTAACGGGTAATGAAACAAGCGAAACACTGGCAGACATCGAACAGATTGTAGGCCAGTTTATAGAATTGGATGAAGAAGCAGGTTTAGAGTATGAGTTTCTGGATTCTATGATAGCTGATTACTATAAGATTGATATGATCTATAAGAAATTATTCACAATAGGTTCTTGGGTTACCATCGTACTGGCTATTGTAGGGTTGATAGGGTTAACCTCCTTTTATGCAGAAATGCGAACCAAAGAATTTGGAATAAGAAAGGTGTTAGGAGCCTCCTTAAAAGATCTGGTTTCCATTCAATCTTCCTTTTTTATTAAGCTGATTTTCATCGCCATTCTTGTGGGCGTACCTCTCTCTTATTTTATCATTCTTGAGTGGCTGCAAAACTTTTCCTACCAGGTTGATTTTGGAATAGCACAGTTTGCAATCGCAAGCACTGGCATATTTGCGATTGCAATGCTACCCATTTGTATAATTGCCATTAGAACTGCGCTTCAAAACCCCATTTCTCAATTAAGAACTGAATAAGGTACTACACCTATGTTTAAAAATTATCTCAAAATCGCCTTCAGAAATCTGAAGAAACACAAAGTATATTCTTCAATCAATGTAATTGGACTTGCAGCGGGGTTAGCCTGCTTTATTCTGGTAGGTTTATACATTAGCTACGAGACCAGCTTTGATAAGTACCACGAGAATAAAGACTCTTTATTCCGTTTGGTAGAAACCGGAGGCAGAGATGACAACTATGAAGGTATTGCTAAAGTAACTGCACCCTGGGGTGAAGCCGCCCTAACGGAAATTTCGGAAATTGATGCCATGGCTCGTTTCGTATTTCATGGTACTTCGCTGATGCGCTACAAAGAGAATCGCTTTTTTGAAGGAAATGGATTCTTCGCAGATTCCTCAGCTCTTGAGATGTTTACCTTTCCTTTAATTGAAGGAGACCCCAAAACTGCCCTTGATCTACCCAACTCTATTGTTGTTGATGAAAATTTCGCACAGCGTTTCTTCGGAGAAGAAGATCCTATGGGTAAAACCATTGTGGTTAGTGAAGAAACTGAGTACACCGTTACGGGAATCTTAGAAGTAATCCCATCAAACAGTCATTTTACCTTCGACTTTCTTGTTTCTCTTACTACTCATACTCATCCCGATATTGATGATTGGCGAATCTGGAACCAGTTTTACACCTATGTACAACTTAAAGACGGAGCACAAACTGCATCCGTTGAAAACCAGATGCAGGATATCCTGGAACTCAATCTTGGGGAGAACTTTAATCCCGAGAGCAAGGCTACACTTCAACCTATCACTTCCATACATCTAACGTCGAATCTATGGCGGGAAATGACGCTGAATTCAGATACCTCTTCCTTATACGCATATGGTATTGTTGGATTCTTTATCCTTCTTTTGGCCTGTATAAACTTCATAAACCTTATGACAGCCAGGGCATCAACCCGTTTAAAAGAAGTTGGAATCCGAAAAACGATTGGGGCCCAAAGAGGGGCACTTATAAGGCAGTTTTTGGGTGAATCTCTTATTGTTACTTTTATCGCGCTAATATTGGCCTTAATAATTACTGATCTCTTACTCCCCTCTTTTTCAGAACTTTCCAGCAGCCCGTTTGATAACACTTTCTTATTAAATCCGATTATCCTTGGATCGATTCTGGTGCTAACCCTTTTGATTGGTTTTTTTTCCGGAGTTTACCCAGCATTTGTACTTTCCTCACCTAAGCCTTCTTCAATTTTGAAAGGTGTCCAAAAAATTCAAGGAAATGTATTGCTTAGAAAAGGACTCGTTGTTTTTCAATTCGCAGCTTCCGTTGCATTAATTTGTTCTACATTGGTGATGCAGAAGCAATTCAGTTTTATCCAAAACAAAGATCTGGGTTTTGATAAAGAGCAAGTCATAAATATCCCAATCAGAGACTTTTCCATCAATCCACAGTTTGAAACTATTAAGGCTGAGTTTCTACAAGTACCTGGCGTTTCAAATGTATCATTTTCCGGAAACCTCCCGGGTGGTGGTGATTGGGGAATGCCTTATGTTGCCAATGGTGTACCGGAAGAAGAGCAACCAACAATGCGTATTTTAGCTATAGATCATGATTTTATTGAAACCTATGGAATGGAAGTTGTTAATGGTCGGGATTTTTCAACCGAATATTCTACCGATGTACAGGGAGGATTTATTCTAAATGAAGAGGCTATAAAGCAACTACAATGGACAGAAAATCCACTGGCTCAATCTATTACTTTCCCGTTCGATCAACTTGATATGACAGATAAGCCTGTTCTTGGGATCGTGAAAGATTTCCACTTCCGGTCAATGAAAGAAGAAATCGCCCCTATTATGCTCTTCATTCCACCAAATGGCTGGTTTTCAAGGATCTCTGTAAAAGTGAATACAGATAAAACCGAAGAAGTTATAGCTGGGCTAGAAGAAGTTTGGGCTAAGTTTGATCCTGTTCATCCTATGACTGCTACTTTCTTTGATCAACGGTATGGAAGACTTCATCAGGTAGAAGAAAATGCAGGAACTTTGCTTGGGTATCTGACAGCAGTTGCTATCCTGATTGCTTGCTTTGGACTTTTTGGATTAGTTGCTTTTTCGGCACAACAGCGAACCAAAGAAATCGGCATCCGAAAAGTTTTGGGCTCCAGTGTTCAGGGCATTGTAGGACTACTTTCTAAAGAATATTTAGTACTGGTTATGATTGGATTTATTGTCGGGGTACCGCTGTCATATTACTGGATTTCCGGATGGCTAAATCAATTTGCTTATCAAACAAGTATCGGAGCAGAAATCTTCGTCTTCACATTTGGAATTACCGTTCTTGTTGCCATGCTGGCAGTATGCTACCAAGCCATTAAAGCGGCTTTATTAAATCCAGTTCAAAGTTTAAAAAGCGAATAAAATCATGCTAAAGAATTATTTTAAGATTGCTCTGCGTAATCTGTCAAAGCAAAAACTATACAGTTTCATTAATGTATTTGGCTTAGCTATTGGAATGGCTTTTTCCATTTTGGTTATTCTCTTTGTATTTGATGAACTCCGGTATGATCATTTTCACGAAAATAAAGAGGATATTTATCGGGTTTACCGCCAACCAACATCTTCAAATTCGCCAATAGATCTGGAGTTGGCTACCCCACTTCCTACGGGACAAGCCATGAAGGATGATTTGCCCGAAGTTGAAGAATTTGCCCGGTTAACTCCCTTTGGTAGTTTTGTTATTCGTAAAGATGGTGAGCTAATTCAGCAATCTGGTTTTGCGTATGGCGATCCTTCAGCTTTGGAAATGTTTACGTTCCCAACGCTTTATGGAGATCCATCTTCTGCTCTAAATAATCCCTCCTCTATTGTAATTACTGAAGAAATGGCTTTGAAGTTCTTCAACAGTTCAAATGCTCTGGGTGAAACACTTTCCATAAGGATAAATAATGAGTTTCAAACTTTTGAAGTAAGTGCCGTCTTGAAAGATATACCGGAAAGCTCTTCCATACGGTTCAATATGTTATTTCCAATTCAAATGGTATTTAACAACTTTGAACGATATGGCTCAAGGACAGAAAGTTGGGGTTCATCTAGTACCGTTACCTTTGTTAAGCTTTTAGAGGGCTCTGATGTAGAAAGTGTTCGGGCAAAACTTCCCGGATTCATGGAAAAACATCAGTCTGTAATGTTTAACCAAATGAGAGAAAATGGGAGGATTGAAGCCGGGGAAGTACCTATCCTTTATCAGTTACAACCTTTGCTCGATATTCATCTAAACCCGGATATTCCAGGTTCATTTATTTCCCCAAGTGATCCTACCTATTCTTTTATACTTGCAGGTATAGCAATAGCTGTGCTCCTAATCGCCTGCTTTAATTTTATGATTCTCGCTATCGGCCGTTCCTCTAAAAGAATTAAAGAAGTTGGTTTGCGTAAAGTGGTTGGGGCTCAACGTTCCCAGTTAATGTTCCAGTTTTGGGGAGAAGCATTCATTATTACTTTTTTAGCTTTCCTTGCTGGGTTTGTATTAGCTGAGTTTTCGCTACCCATCTTCAATGAACTTTCGGGGAAAGAACTTTCAATGCTCAACCTGTTTTCGAGTGTCAAAGTTGTGACGGGATTAATCGGAATATTCTTTTTTACAAGCCTGGTAGCAGGTAGCTACCCAGCACTATTTTTGGCTAATTTCCGACCTATCGAATCGCTGAAACAAAAAATAAATTTGAAAAGCTCTGGCAGATTTACAAAAGGGTTAATTATTACTCAGTTCGGTCTCACCATTTTTCTAATCACCTCTACTTTTATAATGACTGAACAACTCCAATTTATGCAGGAAAAAAGCCTTGGATTCTCCGGCGAGCAAGTGGTTGTTATTCCAACAAACGGTCTTGATGGTCAAAGAGTGATGGAACTCTATCAAAACGAATTTAATGGCAATCCAAATGTAGTTAACGTATCAGGAGCTAACGTTTCATTTGCAACAGGGCTTTGGAGACGTGGCTACAGATATGAAGGTGAAGTTCATCAGGCTGCTGTATTTCGAGTAGCATCAAATTACATCGAGACCATGGAAATGAATCTTGTTTCCGGAAGAAATTTTGATACCAGACTGGCTTCTGATTCAACACAAAGTATCATCGTAAATCAAACTTTCCTGGAGAATCACAATCTTGATTTATCCGCCGTTGGTCAATCTTTTCCTATAGATTGGGATTGGATGGTTGATCCTTTAATCATCGGTGTCGTTGAGGATTTCAACTATCAATCTCTTGAAAATGAAGTTGCACCCGTAGTGATTTATATGAATCCAAGAGATCCGATTTTAAATTTAATGGTTAGGGTTCGACCTGAAGAAATGCAGAAAACGATTGCAGAACTCGAAAATACATGGAGCAGTATCACTAATGAAATCCCTTTCGAATACAGCTTTTTAGATGAAGACATGGATAACCTATATGCTGAACAAGACCGTTGGAGTAGAATTGTAAGTTATAGTTCTTTTTTAGCTATTCTAATTGCCTGTTTAGGGCTCTTTGGGCTGGCGGGTTTAGTTGCAGTACAACGCCAAAAAGAAATTGGAATTCGTAAAGTTCTGGGTGCAACAACTTCTGGAATTACCGTAATGCTTTCTTTAGGTTTTGCGAAGCTAGTGCTCTTAGCCCTGGTAATTGCTTCTCCTTTTTCTTGGTATATAATGAATAACTGGTTAAAAGAATTTGCTTATAGAATTGAAATAGGTGCATGGATTTTTATACTATCAGGGCTAATTGCGTTAGGCATTGCCTTAGCTACCGTAAGTTATCAATCTGTTAAAGCAGCAATTCAAGATCCGGTGAATAACTTAAAAAGTGACTGATGATCAAAAATTATTTTAAAATTGCATACAGAGGATTCCTTAAAAGGAAAAGTTATTCGTTTATAAATCTTTTTGGACTTTCTACCGGAATAGCCTGTTGTATTTTAATTCTTCTGTTTGTTACCGATGAACTTTCCTATGATTTATTCCATGAGAACTCAGATAGAATCGTTCGGATTCAAAGGCAGCAAATCAACAATGCTGGTGATGTAACTAAAACGGCTGCAATAAATTACTCAGTAGCAGATTTAGTTCAGGAACACATTACTGACGTGGAAACAGTAACTCGAATTTCTAAACGTGAAGTTCGGGTTAAAAGTGAGGATCAGGTTTTTACAGAGTCCGGTTTTCTTTTTGCAGAACCTTCTTTTTTTGATGTTTTTTCTGTGCGACTACTTTCGGGCAACACCGAAACCTCTCTTAACTCTCCAATGTCGGTAGTTCTGACACCCGAAATGGCAAAAAAATACTTCGGTGAGGTAAGTCCAATTGGGCAAACGTTAACTATAAATGATGAATATTTATTTACCGTTACCGGAATAGCTAAAGAAATGCCCGGTAATTCTCACTTCCATTATGACTTCATCGCTTCTATGGAAAGCACTAAAAGTATGTTTCCGAATTCGATGTTCGAGCATTGGGGTAATATCTGGGTTTACACCTATGCCCTGATGCGTGATGGAGCTGATGTTACTAACCTCCAAAATGAGTTAGACCAAATAGTCAACGAATTTGGCCCTCCTGCACTCGCACAATTTGGAGTAAGTTTTTATTTGCAACCATTTTCAGAAATCTACTTTTACTCAAAAACCGATTCGGAAATTGAGCCTTCAGGAAATGCGTTATTTGTTTACGTTTTTCTAGTTGTTGCAGTTCTTATTCTTCTCATTGCTTGCTTTAACTTTATTAATTTATCTACTGCGCGATCGTCATGGCGTGCAAAAGAAGTTGGAGTTAGAAAAGTATTGGGAGCTTCCCGAAGAAGTCTCGTTAGACAATTCCTGAGCGAATCCATTCTTTATTCTTTCATAGCTTTTTTGATGGCAATTTTATTTATCGAATTTTCTCTGCCTTCTATTAATGGTTTCCTTGCAAAAGATTTAAGTCTGAACCTCTTCAGTAATATTCCGTTATTAATAGGATTCATTTCTCTTTTTCTGTTTGTAGGATTATTTGCGGGTAGTTACCCTTCATTTATACTTTCTGCATTTACCCCTTCAAAAGCGTTAAAAGGAAATAGTAAATCTGAAGGTGGTTTTAATACCTATCTTAGAAAAGGGCTTGTTGTTTTTCAGTTCAGTATTTCCACGATACTTATAGTGGGTACGATGGTTGTATATACACAAATACAATTCATACAGAATAAAGATATAGGTTTAAACAAAGATCAGGTTATAATCCTGAAACTGAATAATCCGGAATCAAGAAATCAAACCGGTTCACTTAAACAGACTTTATTATCAAACTCCAATATCCTTGGAGTTGCCGGTGTATCCGATGAATTGCCGACTTCACTAAACTCATGGAGAGTTAGAAAAGCAGGGACAAATGAAGAAACTGATGAGTTACTCAAAATAATGGCCGTTGATCCGGACTTCTTCGATGTTCTTGACATAGAATTGGTTTCAGGAAGAAATTTTTCTGAGGAAAGGACTTCTGATCTAAGCTCCGCTGTAATTTTGAATCAGACAGCTGTTGAGCATTTCGGTTTTCAGAAACCCGTTGGTGAACAGTTATACTTTTCTACTACGGATAGGTCAACAGAAGTAATTGGCATCAGCCAGGATTTCCATAATCAATCTCTACACTCAGATATTATTCCTATAGCTTTTCATTTCTACCCTTCCTGGATTGATAATTTATATATCAAGGTTTCAGCTGATAATCTACAGGAAACAATCGCCGGTATTGAAAGCCAATGGAAATCCAGCTATCCGGGCTTTCCTTTTGAGTACAAATTTCTGGATAACTCATTTGAACAGTTATATCAAGCTGATCAAAAGTTAGGGGTATTAATTGGTATATTTTCTTTGCTGGCAATTGTAATTGCTTCTTTAGGTCTCCTAGGCTTAGCCTCTTTTACAACAGAACTAAGATTTAAAGAAATTGGTGTCAGAAAAGTACTTGGCGCTTCTATTTCTGATATATTACAATTGTTGTCAAAAGACTATCTTTTATTACTGGTAATCAGCCTGTTAATTGCGATCCCATCAGCGTATTTTATAATGCAATCATGGCTTACAAACTTTACATACAGAATTTCATTTAGCCCATTATTATTTGCCGGAGCTGGTATTATTACGGTTTTAATTGCATTATTTGCGGTAAGCACCCAATCAATAAAAGCAGCTACTATGAACCCGGTTGACACTTTAAAAAGCGAGTAAAAATTTTATATTCCCCTTATGATCAAACTTAAAAACATTGATAAATTTCTGGACAAAAAATTCCAGAGAACTTTTATTCTTAAAGATATAAATCTGGATCTTGAACAAGGTGAATTTGCCTCTATTATGGGACCAAGTGGAGCTGGTAAATCTACACTCCTTAATATTCTTGGCTTTTTGGATGACGCCAACAGTGGCGAGTACCACTTCTTTGATGAACCGGTTCATAATCTATCTGAGAAACAGAAATCTCAATATCATAAATCTCATATTGGCTTTGTATTTCAGGCATATCATTTAATTGATGAGCTAACCGTTTATGAGAACATTGAAATGCCTCTTCTTTACAGAAAAGTAAAAGGAAGCGAACGTAAAGGAATGGTGGCTGAAGTGCTCGACCGTTTTAATATGGTAGCAAAGAAGGATTTATTTCCCCATCAACTTTCAGGAGGGCAACAACAACTGGTTGGGGTAGCAAGAGCATTGATTGGAAGTCCAAAGCTTATTCTTGCCGATGAGCCTACCGGGAATCTCCACTCTGATCAGGCCGCAGAAATTATGGAGCTGTTCCAAAAACTGAATCAGGAAGAAGGAGTAACTATCGTTCAGGTAACTCATTCCGAGAAAATGGCATCCTATGGTAATCGAATTATAAAGATGCAGGATGGAATGCTATTGGAGAACTTCCCGCACATGGCAGACTGAATGAACTTTGAACAAGGAACTTGGAACATCGAAGTTCTTTGTTCAACGTTCGATGTTCTAAAACTTCTTACTCTCGGCTACTGCAAGTTGGTCGACTCGTTCGTTGAGTTCCAAGCCTGAATGTCCTTTTACCTTGATCCAGCTAACTTGATGACCATTCATCGCGTTAAGCATTTGCTCCCAAAGTTCTCTGTTTTCAACTGGTTTTTTGTCGGCTTTGCGCCACCCTTTCTTTTGCCAGTTTTCGATCCACCCTTTGGTCATCGCGTTAATGATTAACGCACTATCACTGTGAATTTTCACATGGCAAGGTTTCTTCATGGCTTTCAGAGCCTCAATTACCGCCTTCATCTCCATGCGATTATTTGTGGTTTGAGGATCACCCCCTGAAAGCTCTTTCTCTTTCCCTTTGTACATAAGGATAGCTCCCCAACCTCCCGGACCGGGATTTCCGGAACAAGCGCCATCGGTATAAACAATTACTTCAGGTAGCGCTGACATAGTGCTCCGTAATTTTTGAAATTCGTTCTTTCATCGTTTTTGCACTTTCCGCAACATGCTCAATCCAATTCTGTTGATCTGAGCCAGCATAGATAATTCCCCTACTGGAATTAATTAGTGGTATACCTTCGTGGTCATCCAATGCAACAGCTAATTCATCTATGGATCCACCTTGTGCTCCGATTCCGGGAATCAATAAACTCCCATTGGAGTGATGCTGAATTACTGATTTAGCTTCTTCTGCCTGAGTAGCTCCAATTACCATGCCCAGATGCGTTTCAACCTGAACAGATCGTTCAAATAATTCATGAGCTATAAATTCCGCCATCGTTTCATATCCATCAAAAGGCTTCTTCAGGAAATCTGCTGCTCCGGGATTAGAGGTTAACGTTAGTGCATAAATGGCTTTGCTTTCATCATTTGCAAAAGCATCCAGAGTCTCGAAACCCATCAGTGGGTTTAGTGTGATTGCATCAACATCAAAACCGTCAAAAAATGCTTTCTTATAATGATCTGCGGTAGAGCTGATATCCCCACGTTTAGCATCTGCTATAATGATACGATCGTCAGAAATATGGTTAATCACCTCCTGAAAAACAGCCAGACCATGAATTCCCAGAGCCTCAAAAAAGGCGAGATTTGGTTTATAAGCAGCGCAGGAATCATAGGTATAATCAATCACCATTTTACAAAAGAAAGACACCTGCTCTTCAGGGGTATCGAATTTACTTTTTACGCCTTCAGGAAGAAGGTCAAGATTGGGGTCAAGTCCAATACAAAGTGTTGATTGAGATGAATTAACTGCCTGTTGAAGCTTTTCTAAATAGGTCATTAGTGATTTTAATTTTAGCAGCTCCAAAATATTAATACTGTTGCTCGGATGCGACCTTAGTTTGATATGGATGAAAGTTGAGAGTTGAGGTTGCCTTACAACCAATTCTCATCTTTCAACTCCTACTGTATCATAAGTTTATTAATGAAAAAATTTGGCTAATAACTGTTTTTGTTTAGCTTCCATGATATTCAAACTAATTACGGTATAATGATCTCTAAACAACTATTTCAGCAAGCGTATTTCGCTTTTTTAATTATCATATTCAGTTTTGCCACAACCATCCCGCTTATTGCACAGGATGAACCTGTGGATGCTGATTCTACAGAAGAAAAAATCAGTAATGGAGATCTCCCACTAGAAGCAGGTCGAACTTTTCCTTTTGATTTGAATGAAGGGTCCTGGATTTCGCTTGATGTTAGCCCTGATGGAGAGTCTATCGTTTTTGATTTCCTGGGTGATCTCTATACCCTTCCGATTTCCGGAGGTGAGGCTACTCAAATCACCGAAGGAATGCAATTTGATAGTCAGCCACGATTTAGCCCTGATGGCAAAAAAGTGGTCTTTATTTCTGATGCTTCCGGTGGAGAAGCTGTATGGACCATTGATCTTAGTTCCGAAGAAATGGAGAAAAAGCAGATTACCAAAGGGAAAAGCAATGAATATCAGTCCCCTGAATGGGCTCCTGATGGGAAGTATATTATAGCCTCAAAAAACTCCCCGGGAAATCATAAAATCTGGATGTACCATGTTGATGGAGGTTCGGGAGTTGCTTTGGTAAAAGAACCCGGAAGTTTGAGAATGACAGAAGGGGCGTTCAGCCCGGATGGAAGGTACGTTTGGTTCTCAAGACGAAATGGAACATGGAACTACAATGCTTCGATGCCTCAATACCAGATAGCAACATATGATAGAGAGACAGGTGACATCACCACTCAGGCTTCCCGATATGGATCTTCTTTCCGCGCTACCCCTTCCAATGATGGTAATCATTTAGTTTATGGTTCCCGATACGATGAACATACTGGGTTAGTGTTACGTGATCTTAATACCGGAGATGAGCGCTGGCTGGCTTATCCGGTACAACGAGACGATCAGGAATCAAGAGCCTCCAGAGATGTATTGCCGGGAATCTCATTCACTCCTGATGATCAATTTGTAGTAGCTTCATACGGTGGTAAAATCTGGAAAATCCCCACCTCTGGAGGAGACGCTATCGAAATACCATTCACGGTAAATGGCGCTATCGAGCTGGGTCCAGAGTTAGATTTTGAATACCCGATTTCGGATAGCCAAGAATTCACAATTACTCAAATCCGGGATGCGGTCCCATCACCTGATGGAAAGAAAATTGCTTTTACTGCTCTGAATGAAGTTTATACGATGGATTTCCCTAATGGAACTCCACAAAAACTAGTGGATTTAGACGAAACTCAGGCTCAACCAGTCTGGTCTCCAAATGGAAGATGGATCGCATTTGTAACCTGGCAGCCTGAAGGGGGAAAAGTATACAAAGTGCAGCCTAATGGGAGAAACCTAACCCAACTAAATGAAGACAACGGAGTATATCAACAGCCTGTTTGGAGCAATGACAACAACAGGATCGTACTTGTTAACGGAGATTCAGAGGGATTCCGAAATGCAACCCGAAGAACCGCATTCAGAGGAACTTCTAACTTAATCTGGATCAGCGCTGATGGCGGGCCTGACAACTTCATTGCTTTTTCGAATGGAAGATCTAATCCTCATTTTGTGAAAGGCAACGATCGGATTTTCTTGTCAAGTTTCAACGGATTAACCTCGATTCGTTGGGATGGAACTGATGAAAAAGAACATCTTCTGGTTCAGGGAAGCCCTGCCCCTAACTCTTCATTCAGCCCGAGAGCATCCTGGATCAGAATGGCACCGGAAGGCGATCAGGCTCTGGCACAACTCGGATATGATCTTTATGTAGTCACTGTACCTCAAATCGGTGGAGATGCTCCTACGATTAGAGTCGGAGGTTCAAGCTCTTTTCCTACTGAAAAGCTTACCGATATCGGTGCTCAGTTTCCTGCCTGGGGATGGGAAGCAAACAACATACATTGGTCCATCGGAAATGCTCATATACGCTATAATATTGATGATGCAGAAGCATATAAGGATAGTGTAGAAGCCGCTAAAGAATCAGAGAAGGAAAAGGAAGAGGAGGCGAAAGATTCAGATGAAGATGTAGAGGAAGAAGAATCTGAACCTGAAGACGAAAAAGAAGAAAAGAAAGAAGACGAAGGGTATAAACCTCTGGAAAAGCGTATCGAAGTTAAAGCTAAAAGAGATACTCCGGATGGCACAATAGTGTTAAGAGGCGCAACCGCAATCACCATGGATGGAGATGAGATTATTCGAAACGCGGATATCCTTGTAGTAAATAACCGAATACAAGAAGTAGGGAGTCGCGGTTCTTTTTCTATCCCAGACGGAGCAGAAATAATGGACATGTCTGGGAAAATCATACTTCCCGGGTTTGTTGATACCCACGCCCATTTCAGGCATCCTGTAAATCTGCACCGGGGTCAGTTTTGGTCATACCTGACGAATCTTGCTTTCGGGGTAATCACCACACGCGATCCGCAAACAGCAACTACTGATGTACTCACTTACAGCGACCTTGTTGATGCGGGCGAGTTATTAGGTCCACGTGTCTACTCAACAGGACCGGGTGTATTCAGTAGCGAGAACATCAAAAGTCTTGAGCATGCACAGGACGTATTGATGAGATACAGCTCGTACTATAATACCAAAACGATAAAAATGTATGGTGCCGGAAACAGGGAGCAACGTCAATGGATTATCGAAGCGGCCAGAGAGCAGAAACTAATGCCAACTACCGAAGGATCCCTCGATTTTAAAGAGAATCTAACGCAGGTTATTGACGGATATCCAGGTCACGAGCACTCTTTTCCTGTCTTTCCTCTCTATAAAGATGTGGTTGATTTAGTAGCGTTTTCAAACACTGCGTATACCCCTACTCTTTTAGTAGCCTATGGCGGTCCTTGGACAGAGAATTATTTCTATTCAACCGAGCGCCCTCACGACAATGAAAAGCTCAACCGCTTCATGCCTCATGAAAATCTTGATTCCAGATCTCGCAGAAGAAATGCCGGTTGGTTTATGGAGGAGGAATATGTCCATGAAGAACAATCAAAAGTACTAAAAGACATTGTTGAAAAAGGTGGAATAGCCGGTGTTGGAAGTCATGGACAGTTACAGGGGCTTGGATATCACTGGGAATTATGGGCTATTCAAAGTGGTGGGCTTAGCGAACATGATGCCCTGAAAGTAGCCACTATTCATGGTGCCAAAGCAATCGGTTTAGAAAGAGATCTTGGAACTATAGAATCCGGTAAGCTTGCAGATTTTGTAATTCTTGATAGAAATCCATTGGAAAATATCAGGAATACGAACTCGGTGAGTTACATCATGAAGAACGGAAGATTATATGATGCTAATTCGCTCGATCAGGTTTTCCCGATTCAGGAAGAGCTTGGAACTTTCTGGTGGCAGAACTCTGCACCAAGTGGTGTTCCGGGAGTTAAAGAGTAGAATAGGCTCAATGAAAAAGTGATAGGAGAAAGGTGATTAGGTTTGTCAACTCTTACCTTTCACCTTTCACTTATTTCTTAATCAATCCCCACACTTACAATCGGACCCACAGCTGTGATCGGAAGCTGTTTCAGGCTTTCGAAGCGGCTTTACGATAAAACGATTAGCAAGATATACCAGCACCACAGCCAGTATGCCAAACGCCACGCCGGTTTGAAAATCTAATTCCATTACAGATTACTCCCGATTTGGAATGCAATGAACGAACTTAGATAGGCTAAAGCGGTCATGTACACAAACATTGCCGTTGGCCATTTCCATGAATTGGTTTCCCGCTTTACAATTGCAATCGTACTCATACATTGCATCGCCAGTGCAAAAAATATCATTAATGAAATAGCGGTAGCGATAGAATATACAGGCTTGCCTGTTTCCGGATTTACATCATTGATAAGTTTCTCTTTCAGAGTTGAGCTTTCCCCGTCTTCTTCCTCAATACTGTAAATGGTATTCAAAGTCCCAACCATCACTTCACGGGCAGCGAAGGATGTAATCAGCCCGATTCCGATTTTCCAGTCAAAACCAAGTGGTTCTATAACTGGCTCAATGATCTTACCAAAGCGACCAGCAAAACTATGTCTCAATTGATAAGATTCAGGGTTTTCTGTGATATCAAAAGAAGAATCATACTCTGTGTTTTCCGACTGTACAACTTGTGGCATTTCGGTTTTGGGGAAGGAAGCCAGGAACCATAGTACAATCGAAATGGCTACAATAATCTTTCCTGCTTCGGTGATGAAAACTTTCCCGCGCTCAGCGGTATTCTGGAAAACAACCGACCACTTTGGCATCTTGTATGCGGGAAGCTCCATTATAAATGGAGTCTGTTGTCCGGTGGGGAAAATTCGTTTCATCACAAATGCGGCTACAATCGCCATCACTATTCCAAAAATATACAGTCCAAAAAATGTAATTCCCTGAAGTGTGAAAATCCCCAGTACGGTGGTTGAAGGGATAAAAGCTGCTATCATCAAGGCATAAACCGGAAGCCGGGCAGAACAAGCCATGAAAGGAAGAACCATAATAGTAATGATTCTGTCTCTCCAGTTCTCGATGGTACGTGTGGCCATAATTCCGGGAATAGCACATGCAAAGCCCGACATCAGCGGAACGACAGAACGACCATGCAAGCCTACTTTGGTCATGAAACCATCCATCACAAAAGCGGCTCGGGCCATATATCCTGTTCCTTCCAAAATGTAGATGAAGAAAAACAAGAATAAGATTTGAGGAAGGAAAATTACCACTCCACCAAGTCCGGCTATTACCCCATCAACCATTAAATCGTTGAGCATTCCCTTAGGAAGCGTATTAGCTACCCAGTTACCTCCCTCCACAAAAAGAAGGTCAATCATATCCATAAAAGGAGTAGCCCATGAGAAAATAGCCTGAAACATGAAAAGAAGAACCAATGTGAAAATGATTGGTCCTGCTACTTTATGAGTAACAACAGCATCAATTCTATCGGTAATGGAAACTTTTGAATGAGAAGCTTTTGTAGCTGCTCCGGAAGTTGATTCTCCTATAAAATTATAGCGCCGAAGAACTTCGGCTGCCATTGGATTTCCGCCACCCTTTTCAATAATACTTTGGGCTTCATGAATCAGATTTCTTCCAACCTGTTCATCTTTTATCGAGTAAAACGCGTCTTTAAAATCTCCTTCACTAATCAACCTTAGGGCTTCGATCGAATGCGCACGTTCAGGAATATCTGTATAAGGTTTAATCCATTCTTCAATGAGTATATCCATGCCTTCTTTTAGGTTGGCATCGGGATTCCATTTCAATGGCTCGGGCACCGTTAATTCAAAACTGCTGATTTCTTGTTTCAGCAGCTCAATACCCTCCTTATTCTTAGCTGAAATTGCTACCACCGGTATTCCCAATGAAGACGAAATCAACTCCGGATTTATGTCGATTCCTTTGCTTTGAGCCACATCCGTCATATTGAGTACCAACATCACTGGTATTCCCAAGTCCATTACCTGTGTGGCCAGGTATAAATTACGGTCGAGGTTACTGGAATCAACAACAACAAGCACTAAATCAGGCACTTCTTCATGCTCATAACTCCCAAGAAGGGTTTCGTAAGCAATCCGTTCGTCCAGTTTTTTATAGTTCAGACTGTAAGCTCCGGGAAGGTCTATTACTTTATGAAGCACACCACCAATAATAGTCGTACCTACTTTCCGCTCTACAGTTATCCCGGGGTAATTCGCTATTTTCTGGCGGAGCCCGGTAAGTGCATTAAATATGGTAGATTTTCCGGTATTAGGATTTCCAACCAGTGCAATAGATAGCGGTTCTTTATTCATCTCAACCTTCGATTTCTATACATTTTGCCTCTGATTCTCTAAGCGATAACAAGTAACCTCTAACTCTAATCTCTATTGGAAACCCTAAGGGAGCTTTTCTCAGCACTTCAAGATCAATTCCCGGGGTTAATCCCATTTCAAGTAGACGGGTGGTATCTGCTCCCTGAATATTCTTAATTCTGTAGGTATCGGGCGAATTAATATCCGAAAGAAAAAGAGGCATTACTTATTGCGAACTTACCAAAATAGTTTTTGCAAGAGCAGAGGCGATGGCCAGGCGGGCTTCACCAACCTGAAGGATCACGCTCTTTTGATTTGAAATGATGCGCCCCTTTGCTCCTTCCACACAGCCGAGCTCATTTAACCTACAAACATCGTCGCAATGGCAATCCAGGCATCGAACTACGACTTCTTCTCCTTCCCTGCCAGTACTAAGTGGGTGCATCATGAAATTCCTTATTTAAAAATGATCTAAATAAAGATAGGCATTTATTTAAAAAGAATGAATGCTTTTTTAAAGAACCGATTCAGGAAATACTTCTTCAAATCCGTGTGGCGGTCTGGCTAATGTCCACGTTTCGAAGAAGAACTTCTTTTCGTTGGAAAGGCGTTTTCCGTTGATGGAAAAAAAACGAAAAGCATTTGGCAATAGATTCTGTAAAGGATCAAAGAAATTTGCATAGATATTTTTTCTGCTGAAGAGATGAAGGTCGAACCCGTCTTTTGCTTCTCTTTTGTAGATAATAATCCAGTCTTTCTCCAACACATCCCGAAGCATCTTCCGGGTGAATGAGTGAATGATATCCGGTTCCACTTCTTGTTTTGAGACCACTAACGCCTCATTCATTTCCAACCCCTCAATCCCTGCTTGAAGTGATTTCTGTTCTCCTTCTTTTGTTGTGAGGGTAAATCCGGCTAATCCTTCTGCTAGAGCCTCTACAAAACCTTCATATTCCGAAAGTACATTAATTCCGAATTTTTCTTTCTCCAGATCACTTGCTGAAAAGTAAAGTGTGGAATAGGTCGGATCTGGTTTAGTGAATGCTGCCAATGGATTATCATCAACAGTTTCAGAAGACGGAGCCAGATCATCGAGCCGTTGATCGTGGTGGAAAATGAGTTTAAGAATATCAGTTTTGGGCATATATATAATTTTTTGTTGTCATCCCGGACTTGATCCGGGATCTGTAGGGAACAAATTGTTGATTAACTCTGCATATTCTTTAAAGTATCACACTTCACAGATCCTGAAACAAGTTCAGGGTGACAATAATTATGTTAGTTACCGGTAAAAAAAATCCCGGCTACATCATTGCAGCCGGGATTAAAATCGTTATAAGTCGATTAGATCATAGTTGCAATAACAAGAGCAACAACAGACATCAACTTAAGAAGGATGTTTAATGATGGACCTGAAGTATCCTTGAATGGATCACCCACAGTATCACCAACAACAGCGGCTTTATGAGGCTCAGTACCTTTTCCATAGTGAACACCATCAATTTCGACACCTTCTTCAATCATTTTCTTGGCGTTATCCCATGCGCCACCAGCATTGGATTGGAAAAGTGCCATCAGTACACCTGCAGAAGTTACACCTGCCAGTAATCCACCAAGCATTTTAGCTCCAAGGGTTGGATCATCACTAATGAATCCTGGAACGAATCCGAATAATACAGGAACAATCACTGCAAGAAGTCCTGGAACAACCATTTCGCGAATAGAAGCGGCGGTAGAAATCTCCACACACTTCTCATATTCTGCTTTTCCGTCAGCAGCTTCGAAAGTAGTCTGATCTTCTTTTGACCATTCTTTGAAATCTTTCTCTCCATTCTTATTCATTACATCAAGAGCAGCTCTTAACTCAGGAATATCTTTGAACTGACGACGAACTTCTTCGATCATACTCATTGCTGCACGTCCTACTGCATTCATAGATAACGCAGAGAATAGGAATGGAAGCATTGCTCCAACAAATAATGCAGCCATTACAAATGGGTTCGTTACGTTAATGATTACTTCCAATCCTGGATTTACAGCTTCATACGCCGTGATGAAAGCAGCAAATAAAGCAAGTGCAGTTAAGGCAGCAGAACCGATCGCGAAACCTTTACCGATAGCAGCAGTGGTGTTACCTACAGCATCAAGCTTATCTGTACGCTCACGTACTTCAGGTTCAAGTTCAGCCATTTCAGCGATACCACCCGCGTTATCAGAAACAGGGCCGTATGCATCAACTGCTAACTGGATTCCTGTATTTGCAAGCATTCCTACTGCAGCAATCGCAATACCATAAAGACCTGCAAAGCTGAATGCTCCAATAATTGCAATCGCAATAATGATGATTGGTATTGCTGTTGAAATCATTCCAACTCCCAATCCTGCAATAATATTTGTAGCAGAACCAGTCACTGATTGTTTTACAATAGAAAGAACTGGTTTAGTACCTGTACCAGTGTAGTGCTCAGTTACAAAACCGATTGCCAGTCCTGAAAGAAGACCAAAAATGGTTGCAATAAAAACACCTGTGCTTGTGTACTCAATACCATTAAATGTCCAGTTTTCTGGTAACATCCAGGTTATGATAAAATATGAAGCAACAAGCATAACAAGTCCTGAGAAAAGCTCTCCCATATTCAGCGCCTTTTGAGGATCACCACCTTCTTTTACCCGTACTAAAAAAGTACCCAAGATCGAAGTCACTATTCCTGTTCCTGCTAGTACAAGCGGAAGTAATACAGCCGAAAGACCTTCAAAACCATCACTCCAATTTGGAATGGTCATAAAAGCAGCTCCCAATACCATTGTACCAATAATTGAACCAACATAAGATTCGAAAAGGTCAGCACCCATACCGGCTACATCACCTACATTATCACCAACGTTATCTGCAATAGTTGCAGGGTTTAACGGGTGATCTTCAGGTATACCTGCTTCTACTTTACCTACAAGATCAGCTCCAACATCGGCTGCTTTGGTATAAATACCACCACCTACACGAGCGAAAAGAGCAATTGATGATGCTCCAAAAGAAAATCCGGTTACTACTGCAAGTACTTTATTTACCGCACTAGCTCCATCAATTCCGAAGATAGTTGAGAAAAGGAAAAACAAGCTTGAAAGTCCAAGAACTCCAAGACCAACTACTCCAAGCCCCATTACAGAACCACCGGCAAAAGCAACTTCAAGTCCTTTACCTAAACTTTCACGAGCAGCGTTAGTAGTTCTTACGTTTGCTTTGGTAGCAACTTTCATTCCGATAAAGCCTGCCAAACCTGAACAGATAGCACCTACAATAAATGAAATGGCAACCATCCAGCTTGAAGTAACTGCATCAGCACTTACTGCTAAAATAATGGCTACAACAACTACAAAAATTGAAAGTACCCGATACTCCGCTTTAAGAAATGCCATAGCGCCTGCAGCAATACTATCTGCTATACGCCCCATTCTCTCGGTACCTACTTCCTGCTTAGTTACCCAGGAAGATTTTAGTGCGGTAAAAAGAAGAGCAATAACTCCAGCCGCTAATGAAAAAAAGATTATGTTTTGCATAATTCCGCTTGTGTTAGTTTACGTTTAGTTCCGTATCCCGAAACCTAATTAAAAAAATTCATTGCTCTTTCAATACCTATATTCACGAATGCAAGAGCAGCATCGTGAGCTTTTTGGATGGAGGCTTCCACCTCTTCCATTTCTGATTGATCAAAAGGAGAAAGAACAAAATCTACTTGCCTCCCCTTTCTAAAATCATTTCCGATACCAACTCGTAACCGGGGGTATTCTCTGCTTCCCAATTTTTCGTTGATATCTGCAATTCCATTATGACCTCCATCACTTCCCCCCGGCTTCATTCTTGTAGCGCCAACAGGAAGGTTCAGGTCGTCATATATAATAAGGCAATCCTTTTTATCGGCATTATACTTGGCCAGAGCTTTTTTTACTGCTGTTCCACTTCTATTCATATAGAGAGTGGGTTTAACAAGTATAATTTTTCGCCCTTTATGCCTTCCTTCTGCAACTAAGAATGGTCCGTTTCCAGCGCCAAATTCCACAGAAAGTGTTTTCGCCAATAAATCAACTACATCAAAACCGATGTTATGGCGGGTCCCTTCATATTCTTGTCCAACATTTCCTAATCCTACAATTATGGACATGATTTCAGGCTCCCGCTAAATAACACCTTCTTATCTTATTCTTCTGATCCAGCTTCTTCGCTTGCGCCTTCTTCAGAACCTTCGCCTTCGGCTCCTTCTTCACCCTCTTCAGCACCTTCTTCTGTTGCCTCTTCGTCCTCATCATCTGTAAGAACATCACTAACAAGTGCGCCTTTCGGTGGTCGAATAGTTACAATAGTTCTGCTTAAAGCGTCTAGAGGAATAATTCCTTCAAGTTTTAAATCTCCAACATGGAAAGAATTACCAATATTCAGAGAACTCACATCTACTTCGAATTCTGAAATAATGAATTCAGGAAGAACCCTGATACGGATGAATTTCATCGGCTGGAACAAACGTCCACCGCCTTCAACCACACCTTGAGGTGTTCCTTTAATTCTTACAGGAACACGCAGGGTTACTTTGTGATTATCTGAAAGAACATAGAAATCTGCATGAATAGGCCGGTCTGTTACCGGATCAAATTCTGTTCTCTTTAAAAGTGTCTTGTACACTTTGCCATCTATGGTAAGTTCCTGAAGCTTAGTCTGAGCTCTTCGGAGAATTTTCTCCAACTCAAGCTCATCAATAGAGAAATGAACATTCTCTTCTACTTCGGGACCATAAAGTACCGCAGGAACTCTTTTTTCAGCTCTCAAAGCACGGTTAGCCTGCTTAGAAATCTCACGTGGAGTTCCTTCCAATTTTATTAATTCTGGGTATGCCATTTTTCGTTTACCTTATAAACATTAATTATCAAACAGTGCGCTGATGGTATCGTTAGTATGGATACGTTGAATTGCTTCCGCAAAAATATTCGCAACACTCAGCACCTTAATCTTTTCAGATGGCTGGCGAAGCGGAATCGTATCTGTTACTAACAGTTCATCAATGGGCGAATCGTCTATTCGCTGGAAAGCCGGTCCCGAGAGTATCGGGTGCGAACAAATCGCAGAAATATTCAAAGCGCCACGCTCTTTCATCGCTGTGGCGGCATTCGTAAGTGTACCGGCGGTGTCGATCAAATCGTCAACAATCAACACATTCTTGCCTTCCACTTCACCAATAATATTCATGATTTCCGATTCATTCGGCTTGGGGCGGCGCTTGTCGATAAAAGCCAGGGTAGCATTTAACTTCTTAGAGTAGGAACGTGCCATTTTTAAGCTGCCTACATCAGGTGCTACCACCACCAAATTCTTGATTGGATGCTCGGTGAAGTGGTCGATAAAAACCCGACTCGCATATAGATGGTCGAGTGGAATATCGAAAAAACCCTGAATCTGTGCAGCATGTAAGTCCATCGTAAGTACCCGGTCGGCTCCGGCTTCAACCAAAAGGTTGGCCATCAACTTCGATCCGATTGATACTCTGGGTTGGTCTTTACGATCCTGGCGCGCATATCCAAAATAAGGAATTACCGCAGTTACTCTTTTTACAGAGGCACGTTTGGCTGCGTCTAACATCAATAAAAGTTCAATGATGTTATCGCCTGGAGGAGGAGTAGGTTGGACAATAAAAATATCCTCACCACGAATGCTTTGCTGAAACTTTACATAAAGTTCACCATCAGAAAATTTCTTAATAGTAACTTTACCCAAAGTGGTACCATACTCCTTAGCTATGGCGCGAGCCAAAGCCGGATTACTGGTACCGGAAAATATTGCGAGAGGACTTTCCAATTTAATTTGCTAGCACTGAAAGATTTCAGGATTACATAAAACAAAAGGATGCATCCTTAATCATCCTTCTGAGTGTTGTTGCCCGGGGAGGATTCGAACCCCCACATACTGGACCAAAACCAGGTGTCCTGCCATTAGACGACCGGGCAATATTCGTGTCATCGACAGACTCCAAAGATAGGGACATATTCAAAGCTGATCAAGACGAAATTACTTTTTTTAGTACGATGCATTGATGGCACCTGCGCGGCTCACAATAAGTACGCATTTGATGAACTACCCCCAGTTTATGAGTATAGATTTCAGGAGATATATTCTGATGAGAAGTAAACGGTTTTGTAAAAGGAAAAGGAACAATAGCTCTGAAGTTTTTCCATTCCTCTAGCGCCTTATTTTTGATGGTATTTACGGCAAACAAACTCCCGAGCGTGTACATAGCCGGAATGAATACAATGCCGTAAAGCACCTTCAATTTAGAGCTTGTTGTAAGTTCCGAGCTGTTCCCCCACTTTTTCCAAAGCGAAAAAGCAGGCTCATCAAAAAATACGTTGGCAGGAGTTTGAAGAATATGAATAGCGAAACGAACCGCGTGAGGGATACGCACCTTTGGATGATTTGCAGGGAAAACTCCTTTATAATTCCATTTCAGATGAGATATATCGGCACCAAAGCCCGCAAAGTTCTGAGCTCCCTGAATTATAACCTGCTCGTTATGTTCTGCAACATCCTGTGCCAAAAACCATCTGCCTAATTCAACCATTGATTCACGGTTATGGGTAATCCCAAAGCCATCAAAAATGGAAAGTATCAGTGCTTCTTTCCATGCCTTCGAAGGTATCAGGTTGGGATTATAGAATTTCAGAAAATCGTTGGACTTTTTTTCAAGGTATTCATGGTGCGCCTTAGCAATCTGTTCCTGAAAAGCTTCTTCTGAAATAAAGCTAACTTCAGAAGCACATGGGAGTTGATTCGAATCCGCTATATTTCCAATAAAGTGATGAAGGTTTTCAGGTAAATAAGGGAGTAAGTTGAGCGTTGGGATGCTTCCTCCATCTTTCCTTTTAACCGTGGCAGGATTATTCTCGGCTACCACATGCAGCACCACCTGATTATACTTTTCATCGTAATGGTGACCGTGTTGCTTCCATCCTTTTGCTTTTAAATGTATTTCTACCGATCCCATCCAAAGTATTCCATCAATTCGGATACGAGCATTTAAGAAATCAGGGCCATCTGTTTTATTTAGCGTACCAGAATCAAGAATCTCTATTACAGATCCTTCGGAGGTTTGAAGCGCTCTGGGATCAAAAAGCTGCTCTTCCCAAATCCATTGAAGAATATCTTCGGAATATGAAAAGCCTGATTCAGGCATCTTCCTCTTGTTCCTCATCTTCAAAAAGAATGGATTCGGTGGCTTCATATAAATCAGGAATGATTTCTTTTACATTGCCGGAAATTTTATGCAGCCGTTCTTCCCCTTCTTTTACAATTTTACTTCCATGATCTTCAACCCAATGCTTTGCTCCATCGGTTTGCTTACCAATCCATTCCCTGTTTTCTTTTCCACTTTTAGGAGATAAAAGTAAGCCAAATACGATACCGGCTGAAAATCCAGCCAGAGTTACCATCAAAGTTTCTAGTGTTCTGCTCATTTCTCTCGGATTTTGTCTTAGGTTAACACTGTTAAGGTACAGCTTTAACGTATAATTTAATCTTTCATCATTAAAATAGTAGAATAAAATATTACCTTTCTTTTTTGAATGATAACCTCATCATAATGCCTGAACAACTCATTTTAATGAATCATGACCGGATAGCACGAACCCTTAAACGGCTTGCCATACAGGTTTGGGAACGACTTGAAGAAAATCAGTCGATAATTATCATTGGATTAAATGAACGGGGATTTGCAACAGCTCAGACGCTACATACTCATTTAATCAGATTCTCAGAAAAGAATATTGAGCTCTTTCAATTTGATGTTCAAAGTACAGGGCCAAAATCCACCTTACCCAGCTGCACAGAAAAGTATGTACTTATAGTCGATGATGTGATTTTCTCAGGTAAAACAATGTTCAACGCGATTTCAACATTATGCTATTCTAACGAGCCGGAAAAAATCGATGTTTTAACTTTAGTAGATCGGGGACACCGAACGTACCCTGTACTTTCAGAGTTAACAGGAATTGAAGTACCTACAAAATTCGGAGAACATATTGAGGTAATTCTGAATAATGGTGAACTGGAACAAGTAGTGCTTTTTAAAAATAAATAATCAGACTAACATCATTTAATCTAAATTATGAAAAAAATTATAAAGCCAGCGCTAGCCGGATTTTTATTATTTACTCTAATAACCCCTATCGTCGCACAGCCTATTGTTGTACCTGAAGATCAGGAAGCATGGGGACAAACCTGGGTGTTAAACCTCAATGGCTCTCAGGCCTCCTACGATAACTGGAGTGAAGGTGGAGTGAATACCATCAGCGGTACTTTTTCTACGGTATACACCAAATTATACCGCCAGGACAGAACTTCTTTCGGCTTCAGAGTAAATCTAAGATACGGGCAATCCAGAGTTGATGGAGATACCCGTAAATCAGATGATCTGATTTCAATCAGAAGCAGAGTGACTTATGATTTAGCAGATGGAAGCCCCGTAGCAGCTTATGGAGCTATACAATTTAAAACTCAATTCGCCGAGGGATATGATTATGGAGCCGGACCGTTTGGTGGAGATGTTTTGATTTCCAATTTTATGGCTCCGGGTTATTTCATTGAAGGAGCGGGTATAGAGTATAATGCAAGTGAACATTTACAGATAGCGGGTGGTCTCGCATTAAAACAGACCATCGTAACTGATGATGCATTACTTCCTGTGTATAATATGGATGAGAATCTTCGCTCTGAGGGTGGTTTAAGCACTGGGATCACCTACCAAAATACCATTGCTGAAAATATTCAGTATTCCAGCAGCCTTGAGACTTTCACTAATTTTCTGCTTCCTGTTGATGAAACTGATGTTGCCTGGGCGAATGAAATCACCGGGCAAATCAACTCTGTAGTGAGTGCGTCTTTCCAGTTTGAGCTGAGATACGATAATGACTTCTCAAGTGAAATCCAGTTAAAACAAGTTCTTTCAGCAGGAGTTACTGTTAATCTGTACTAATCTATTTCTACTATGCATGTCTGAATCTATGACATGCATAGTTTTCTTCTTTTCAATATTTTAACTGCCGATCAGATTCCGGACTTTGGGGAATCAATTTCAGCTTTTGAAGGACAATCGGCTTTATAAGTTTATCATATTACGTTCAGCGAAGAATGAACAAATCGCTCTTACTGCTCTTTTTTACTGTTTTCATTACCAGCTACAACTCAACTCTATCTGCTCAAATCATCGTTGTGCCAGATACACTGGCAGGGTGGGATCAATCCTGGATTGCTAACTTTAACGGAGCTCAGTCGAGCTTTAATAACTGGAGCGAAGGTGGTGTAAACACGGTTAGTGGTACGGCCTCAACAGTATTCACTAAGTTTTTTAGGGATGGAAGGTTTACCTATGGATTCCGTATTCACCTGCGATATGGACAATCCAAAATAAACGGGAACGACATTAGAAAAACTGACGATCTGATTTCCATTCGTAACAGGGTAACCTATGAACTAAGCAAGGAAAGTATTTATTCCGCTTTTGGAGCAATTCAGTTTAAAACACAGTTTGCTGATGGTTTTGAATATGGAAAAGCTCAGGCTGGTGGAGATTCTCTTATTTCCAGATGGTTTGCTCCGGCTTATTTCATTGAGGGTTTCGGATTAGAAATTAAGCCAAGTGAAAGTGTGAGTATGGAAATTGGTGCCGCTTTAAAACAGACTATTGTAATGGACGACAGGCTCAATAAACAGTATCAGATTGATCCGGGCACAAACATTCGATTAGAAGGTGGTTTAACTTTTGGAGCCCAGTACAAGCGTGAGTTAATGGAAAACACCGAATTTGCTACCAGTATTGAAACCTTTACCAACCTGCTGGCTCCACTAAATCAAACTGACGTATATTGGTCTAATCATATTAACGGACGAATAAATAAATACCTGAATTCCTTTTTCCAATTTGAACTTCGCTACGATCATGATTACTCTACCGAAGTTCAGCTCAAGCAGGTGTTTGCAGCAGGGGTAACCGTTAACTTTTACTAAATCCGATGAATAAGCAGACCGGTAAAGCACTTACACAAGCTCTTGAAAGCCTGCAGCAGTGGAAAGATTCATTCGGAAACTGGGATGTCGACCCATCGCTTTTACTTGCTGAGTCTAAAGTAGAAGCTGTATTTAACAACCTCTCAAAACGCTTAGAGGGAAATTATCCTTTCCATCACCCCGTTTATGCGGGGCAAATGTTGAAGCCACCCCACCCGATTGCCTGGGCAGCTTATGCTATGGCCATGTCCATCAATCCGAATAACCATGCGCTGGATGGAGGCCCCCCTTCTTCCGAAATGGAAAAAGAGGTAATAGCAAAACTAGCCGGTTTTTTTGGATATGGTGATCAGTTCCTTGGACATTTAACCTCAAGCGGAACTATAGCGAACCTCGAAGCTCTTTGGATAGCAAGAAAATATCATCCAAATAAAAAAATAGCCTTTTCCCAAAACGCACACTACACCCACGGCAGAATGTGTGAGGTTTTGGGTGTAGAATCAAAGACTGTTTCTGTTCTTGAAAACGGAAATTTTAATCTGGAATCTATCAAGCCAACAGAAATTGGAACCATTGTGGTTACTTTAGGAACCACCGGACTTGGTGAAGTAGAACCGCTGCACCAAATACTTCCCTGGGCAAAGGAGCATGACATTCGAATTCACATTGATGCAGCCTACGGAGGTTTTTTCAGAACTCTGAAGGATTCTGACTTGATTGACGGAACCAGCTGGAATCTGATGCAGGAAGCCGACAGTATTGTAGTCGATCCTCATAAACACGGACTTCAACCTTATGGATGTGGAGCCGTTCTCTTTAAGAATCCGGAAGTTGGAAAATTCTACAAACACGATTCTCCCTATACCTACTTCACTTCAGAAGAACTTCACTTAGGTGAAATCAGTCTGGAATGTTCCCGTGCCGGAGCAGCAGCAGTTGCTCTCTGGGCAACATTAGAATGTTTTGCGCTTGAAGAAAAAGAAGGTTTTGGACCCATTTTAGCCAAGTGCAGACAAGCCGCCCTAAATGGGTATTTGTTAATCGTTAATAGTGAGAAACTGATGCCATACAAGAAGCCAGAGCTGGATATACTCACCTACTTTCCTGTCAACGAATCAACAATTAACGTCTCGGAGATTTCTGCACTTTCTAAACAGGTATTCCAAGCGGGGATGCGCGATCAATCCTTTTATCTTTCTTTGTGCAAAGTCCCTAGTTCAACGTTTACTCAGCTCCATCCTCAATTTACTGCTGATGACGATCAGGTAACTATCCTTAGAAGTGTATTAATGAGACCGGAACAAGCTGATTTTATTAAAGAGTTGATACTAAGAATTGAATCTCATTTTTAGTCTTCCTTTACCTCAACAATCACTTCAATCTCAACAGCAAGGTTTACTGGAAGAGAGTTCATTCCAACTGCGGATCGTGCGTGCCTGCCTTTTTCACCAAAAATTTCAACCATAAAGTCGGAATAGCCGTTAATCACCTGAGAGTGTTGACTAAATTCTGAAGTTGTGTTTACCATTCCCAACACTTTAACAACCCGGACGACTTTTGATAAATCACCGATTTCTTTTTTTATTACCGCCAGATGTTGTAAAGCTATTGTTTTTGCTGCTTCATACCCTTCCTCCACTGTTAAATCACTCCCAACCTTTCCTGTAATACGTGTGCCATCCGAATTCCTTGATCCTTTACCGGCCAGGAAAAGCAAATTTCCGGAACGAACCACATCCACATAGTTTGCAATAGGAGGTGATATTTCAGGCAGTTCTATGCCGAGTTCCTTCAATTTTTGCTCGGGGGTCATTTCCTGCGCAACCAGATTTAATGATATTAGCAGAAAAAAGAGAAGGAAAGTAGTCTTCATTGTTGAAGTATTTCTTATAGGTTGATCGGGAAAGTACAAAAAAGAAACACTCCAACGCAGAGCATTGGAGTGAGTTCAGAATTCTACTATGACACACCCCTCTCGCCTTCAGCGAAGTTCTGGACTTTAGAAATTAGATAACCTGCTGTTGCAGACAGGTTCAATGAGTTAATTATGAACAATAAATTCAAAATTTAGAATTCATCATTCATAATTTTAAAACCATTCTTAATTAATCATCGAATCAAACATCAAAAGAAATGCCCTGTGCCAGCGGTAGCTCATCTCCCCAGTTGATGGTATTGGTCTGGCGACGCATATAGGCTTTCCAGGCATCGGAACCGGATTCACGTCCACCTCCTGTTTCCTTCTCACCACCAAAAGCACCGCCAATTTCAGCACCACTTGTCCCAATGTTTACATTTGCAATTCCACAGTCGGAACCGTGCGCACTAACAAAGTTTTCAGCTTCACGCATATTCAGCGTAAACATCGCAGAACTAAGCCCCTGCTTAACTCCGTTATGGTAGCTCATCGCTTCCTCAATGGTTTTGTATTTGATGAGGTATAAAATCGGAGCAAAGGTTTCTTCCTGAACAATCTTGTATTCGTTTTTCACTTCAGCAAGAGCCGGACGAACGAAATGGCCTTCACGATCTAATACTTCGCCACCATAAATTACTTTACCGCCTTCTTTTTTGATTTGCTTGAGTGCTTTCTGCATAGCATCCACAGCAAGTTCGTCAATAAGCGGACCCACTAAGGTATCAGGATCCAGTGGATCACCAATGGTTACGTTTTCATAGATACTAATCAGTCGCTCTTTTACCTGATCGTAGACTGATTCGTGAATAATCAAACGACGAGTTGAAGTACATCGCTGACCACATGTACCTACCGCACCAAATACCGTAGCTCGAATTGCCATTTCAATATCAGCGTTCTCAGAAATAACGATAGCGTTGTTTCCGCCAAGCTCCAGAATCGTCTTTCCAAGTCGACCGCCTACCGTTTTGGCTACTTCTTTCCCCATACGAATAGAACCTGTAGCAGAAATAAGAGGAATGCGTTCGTCTTCTGTCATCCACTCTCCTACCTCACGGTCTCCGGTAACAAGATTAAAGATACCTTCCGGCAGATCATTTTCTTTAAGTACTTTTGCGACAATCTTTTGAATTGCCACCCCACAAAGTGGAGTTTTTTCTGAGCCTTTCCAGATCATCACATCTCCACAAACAGCTGCAATCATGGCATTCCAACTCCAAACGGCAACAGGAAAGTTAAAGGCAGAAATTATTCCCACTATACCAAGTGGATGCCATTGCTCGTACATCCGATGTTGCGGGCGTTCGCTATGCATTGTTAGTCCATATAATTGTCGGCTTAAACCTACCGAAAAATCACAAATATCGATCATTTCCTGTACTTCACCTAACCCTTCCTGATTGATCTTGCCCATTTCATAAGCAACAAGTTTTCCCAGAGGTTCTTTAAACTCCCTAAGCTTCTGGCCAATCTGGCGAACAATCTCCCCGCGCTGTGGGGCAGGCATTTGCCTCCATACTTTGAATGCTTCCTGAGCAGTAGTCACTACTTCTTCATACTGCTCTTTTGTGGTAACCGATACATTCGCAATCTTCTTCCCGTCTACAGGTGTGTGACTGCTAATCACATCTTTGCTTTCTAAATATTTTTGTCCTGTACTTGTTCCGGCGTTTACACCTTCGATGCCTAATTTCTTTAAAAAATTCATTTTCTGATCTATGATTCAAATTTCTGATAAAGATAGTTATTTAAGAATTCAGATTTTAGAATACAGTGTTATTTAGTTCCGCCAAAAGTGATGTATCCTAAATTCTAAATTCTTATCCTTTATCTATGAAAGAAGCCTCTAAAGCCCAAATTAAACTCTTACGGAAACTCTCTCAAAGAAAGTATCGCGAAAAGGAACAGTTGTTTATTGTGGAAGGAGAGCGTGCAGTTGAGCAGGTTTTGGAAAATGATGTTCTCGAAGTTGAGAGTGTTTTTGTAGAAGAAAGTAAGGCGAATAACTATCCTATGTTCACTAATAGCTTTTCTTTGGCCAAAAGTGCTTTTAATGAACTGGCGGATACTGAAACTCCTCAGGGAGTGCTCGCTCTTTGCAAAATGCCGGAACCAATTTCTGTTGATCAACTTCAAGAGCTTGAAGACGGTGTAATTATTGCCACTGATTCCATCCAGGATCCCGGAAATCTGGGTACTATAATTCGTACCTCCTGTTGGTTTGGGAGTAAAGTGTTACTTCATGGAAAAGGAACTGTAGACGTATTCAATCCTAAGGTAGTAAGAAGTACCGCAGGAGCAACCGGATTGCTTCCCTTTATTTCCGGAGATTTAGAGTACTTGTTGGATAAACTTGAAACATCAGGATGGAATGTACTTCTTCTGGATGGAAATCCGGGAGCCACGCCAATTAGATCTATCCCCAAAAAAGAAAAGACGGTGTTGGTAGTTGGTAATGAAGCCAACGGAGTAGCCCCATCCCTTATCACCCCAAAAAGAAGGCGCGTACTAATTCCTTCAACGAGTAATTCATCAGCTGTTGAGAGCCTTAATGCAGCGGTCGCCTTGAGCATAGCCCTGTGGAGTGTTAATAATTAAGTTGATAACTCTGCTTTAAATGCCAGGAATTTCCTTTCCGGATTTTTTTTCAAATAGTTTTCCACATTCGTTGCATGTAGGGTTTTCAATTCATTAATTCAGAGAGCCGTTCTTTAACATCATCTACAGAAGGCCAAAGGTTAAGCTTGAATTTAAACCAGATTTGCCCATGCCGAAGAAGAAACCGAAGAAGATTTTCGTGCTCGATACTTCCGTTCTTTTATATGACTATGAAGCCATAAAAAACTTTGAAAAAAATGACGTTGCAATACCGATAACAGTTCTCGAAGAACTGGATACTTTTAAAAAGGGGAACACAGTAACCAATTTACACGCCCGGGAATTCATCAGATATCTGGATGGAATTTCCGATGATAACATGCTGCTCGATTGGATTCCGTTAAATGGCAGGTCTCATGGCAACCTGAAAGTAATTACAAATGGAGGAGATCATGTGGATGCCAATCAGATGTTTGGCTCCAAAAAGAATGACCATGATATCATTAATGCAGCACTTCGGCTAAAATCTGAAAACCCTGATGAAAAGGTAATTCTTGTTTCGAAAGACATTAACCTTCGCCTCAAAGCACGGGCTCTTAATCTTGAAGCTGAGGATTATGAAACCGTTCAGGTAAAAAACATAGAACAACTCTATAAAGGAAAAACAGAACTTGTACTGGAAGATCCTTCTCTGATCGCTAAATTTTACGAGAAGGGGAAAATTAAACCCAAAGAACTGATGGAGGTTGCGCCGACAAGTAATCATTTCTATATCATGAAAAGTCATGGCTCTTCGGCGCTGGGTTGCTTCAATAAAAAGACCGGGCATATTGAAAAAATTGAGTCTGTAAATGCTTACGGCATTGTTCCTAAGAATGCGGAACAAACATTTGCCATGCATGCGCTTATGAATCCAAATATCATGCTTGCGAGCATCACCGGGTCTGCCGGTACAGGGAAAACATTACTTGCTCTTGCCAGCGCTCTGGAACAAAGAAGCGGATTCAAACAAATCTACCTGGCCAGGCCTATTGTTCCATTAAGTAATAAAGACATCGGGTACCTACCCGGAGATGCCAACCAGAAAATTGACCCATACATGCAGCCGCTTTGGGATAATCTGAGCTTCATTAAAAACCAGTTTAAAGAAACCAGTAAACAATACAAGAAAATTGAAGAGATGCTGCAAACCGATAAACTCCGTATTGTGCCGTTGGCTTATATTCGCGGGCGGAGTTTGTCAAACGTGATTTTTATTGTGGATGAAGCCCAAAATCTTACCCCACACGAAATCAAGACCATCATTACACGTGCCGGAGAGAATACAAAGATTATTTTTACCGGAGACATTTTTCAAATTGATACTCCTTATCTGGATTCACAAAGCAACGGATTAGCATATTTGGTTGACCGAATGCATAACAACCCGATTTATGCACATGTAAATTTGGAAAAAGGCGAGCGTTCGGAACTGGCTAATATTGCAAGCAAGCTTCTTTAACCAAAAAAGCCGGAATGCTCCGGCTTTTTTATTCTAATTCGACCAACTTAAATCTGCACCGACTTCTTCAGAGCCTGTGATATCTGGTTGAAGGTTTTCAATCAGGTAGCTTAAACGAAGCTTTTGGTAATGCTGACCATAAGCGCCACGGATTCCATGTCGGTTGCCCGGATAAGTCATTAAGTCAAACTTCTTATCCGCTAAAATTAGCGCGTTTTGCAGTTGAACTGTATTTCCAGGATGAACATTATTGTCAATGGTGCCGTGAACAAGCAAGAGTTTTCCTTTGAGATTTTCAGCATAGTTCATAGCAGATCCGTTTTCGTAACCTTCAAGATTCGCCTGTGGAGTATTCATATAGCGCTCAGTATAAATGGTATCGTAGCTTCTCCAATCGGTTACCGGTGCTCCTGCAATTCCTACATGGAATATTTCCGGATAACGAAGCATAAGCAATGAGGTAGCATATCCTCCGTAAGAATGCCCATATACGCCTACCCGACTTTCATCCGCATAATCACGCTTGGTAATTTCTTTTACCACATGTGCATAATCATCAATCTCAATACTTCCAAGCTTACCGTAGTGCAAAGTTGCAAATTCTTTACCTCGATTCCCTGATCCCCGGTAATTTGCTCTTACTACAATAAAGCCGAGTTGCGCGAGTCGTTGGTATGCATCCGCGTTTTTATAGGTATTGGTTACATCCTGATACTCAGGTCCACCATAGAGAGGGAGCACAACCGGGTATTTTTTGTTTGGGTCGAAATCGACAGGCTTATATACAAGTACCGGCAGGTCTTCCGAGCCATCGGCTGATTTAACAGTTACCAGCTCGGGCTTACGTAAATTATTTTCTTCGATGTTCTCAGTATCCGCTTTCAATAAATTGCGAATCAATTCCCCATTTGCAGAATAAAGGTTCACTTCATACGGATGATCAAAAGAAGAATAGCTATCGGTATAATACGTTGCGGCTTCGTTCATTGAGATAGTATGACGGCCCGGCTCATCCGTTAGTTTTTTCATCCCGGTTCCATCAAAGTTGATCACATAAAAATAGCGATCAAGTCCCATATTTTGGTACCCGGTGAAGTATACTTTCTTACTCTTCTGATCTATGTTTTCTATACTCTCTACCGGCCACTCTCCATTTGTAACCTGATTGATCAGAGTCCCATCAAAGTTGTAGTGGTAGATATGGTTGTAACCGCTTATTTCAGAAGTCCAGATAAAGGTTTCATTATCCTCCAGTTGAATGAAATTATCATGCAGACTGATGTAAGCATCTTCTTTCTCTTCAAAGATTGTTCGAACCTTTTTTTCTTCTAAATCATAAGCCAGAAACTCCAGGTGATCCTGCTTACGGTTTAATCTTCTGAAAGTAAGTTCGCTACCATTATTTCTCCATATCGGCCGCACAATGTACGTATCAGGACTGCTGTTTGTGGGTACCTGCTCAATCTCTCCGGATTCAATATCTACAATAAAAAGTTTTACGGTTGGATTTGGCTCCCCAGCTTTAGGATATCTCATCAATTCCAAACCTGCCTCAAAATCAAGCTCATGAATCACCGGATACTGAAATACATCCACTTCGTTGTACTGAAGAAAAGCAATCTTGGAGTCATCGGGAGAAAACCAGTAAGCCTCTCGCTGTCCAAACTCTTCAGGATACACCCAACTAGGCTTCCCGTTCATTTTTTCTTCACTTCCGTACGTGAGTCTTTTTTCTTCTTTGGTTTCTGTATCGGCTACATATATATCATAGCCTTTTACGTAAGCAAAAGTTTTAAAGTCGTGCGAATACGTTCCGTTCCAAAGCTGACTGGTTTCCATTCTACGCATCAGCTCATCGTCATACTTAAAACGTTCGATCTCAGGCTTATAAAGTTTTCTCAGGTCTTTATCATCCAAATGAAATAGAAAATCAGTTTCGTTTATTGTGAAGAAAATGGCTTCATTATCCATCACAAACTCAAAACTTTCAAATGGCAAAGCCTCCAGCTCGCTCATTGTGTCTTCATTATACTGTTTTATCAGAGCTTGCTCAGTACTTTCATCAAAAAGAGGTGTTCGTTGCTGAGATCTCGGATCTACTTTATAGAATTCGACTCCATCTCCGGTACTCTCGGTATCGAAATACCCCATATCCCCCGGTAGCCAGGAAAGGCCGTAAACTCCTTCATAATTCACAAACCCCTGTTCCCCCATCTCGGTGAATAAATCAAGCCCTACACTCTGGGATACCCCCTGTTGGGCAAAAAGAAGTGCGCCGATCAGGATAAATGTACTTTTAACTGCTCTTTTCATAAGAATGATGTTTGATAACAATTTGATTTAAGATGGATAAGATAATCGGACTAATCCTAAAGACGAAATCAAAAGAAGTAAATTGGGATCGGAAATTAGCCATAAAATATATTGTCGTTAATACGTATGGCTTTTACATTTATCCGCTATGAAACCATTTCTTCTGCTACAACATCGCTATTTAGACGAAGCCTCGAATAATGAGTACGAAGCTGTGCTCCATTATGGTATGCTGGAGCCTGAAAAATTGGTTAGAATCCGGATGGAGCAACAAAGTATTTCCGATATCAATCCTCTGGGTTTTAGTGGGATTATCACCGGAGGCGGACCTGCAAATATAAGCGATGCCGATAAAGACAAGTCTGCTGCTCAAGCCCGTTTCGAAGCAGAATTGAATACACTTTATGATATTATTTTCAGAGAGGATATTCCCTATTTGGGAATGTGTTACGGTATGGGTTCTATTACCCGGTATTTGGGTGGAGAGGTTTCTAAGAAACAGTTTGGTGAACCAGTAGGAAGTGTTCAAATTAACCTAGAGGCATCAATAAAAGATCCAATTCTGAAAAATATCCCCGCTTCGTTCGCAGCTTTTGCAGGGCACAAAGAGTCATGTCAGTCGTTGCCTGATGGAGCAGTTTTACTGGCAAGTTCTTCTTCTTGCCCCGTTCAGATGATCCGGTGTAAGCAAAATATCTATGCTACCCAATTTCACCCTGAACTGGATGTGAACGGAATCATCCTCAGAATCCGTGCTTACATCAATCATGGCTATTTTGATCCAAACGAAGCCGAATTGCTAATCAATTCTGTTAAAAATGAACGCATTCTTTACCCTCAGAAAATCTTAGAGAACTTTGTTACCTATTATAGTAGAGAATGATATAGGCTACATCCAGAACTGTTTTTGAAGTACTCGTTAAAAAAACAGAACGCTCCCTGATAAAGTAATGTATTCATTGCCTGCAACTTAGTTGAAGCCTTCATAGTTTATGTTCCATGTTTAAAAATCTCACGCTCTTTTTCTGGTTTATACTAAGCTCCACATTTGGATACGCGCAAACTCAGATTGATACGGTTAAAGCTGAACTCGCGGATATTGTTGTAGTTGGATATCAGGGAAACAGGAGTATACTGGAGTCGCCCGGAAGTATCTCTTACATCAACCCACAAACCATTTCGGGGTTTGATAACTCCTCGCTGGTTTATGGGATGAGAACCGTAGCGGGAGTCCGGATGGAGGAACGGGCTCCCGGGAGTTACCGGATTGCTATTCGTGGTAGTTCTCTTCGTTCCCCCTTTGGAATTCGTAATGTGAAAATCTATTGGAATGAAATACCCCTCACAGAACCAACAGGAAGTACTTTTTTAAATCTCCTCGACTCTTTCAACATGCAAAGTTTGGAAGTGATTAAAGGTCCTGGTGGAAGTTTATATGGAGCAGGTAATGGAGGTGTTTTACTTATAAACAGTACAGCTCCATTCCAACAGGATCAGCTAACGGTAAATTCATCGGTCGGATCTTTTGGAATGTTCAAATATGATCTGGCTTATCAGGATAAGCTTGAAAACGGAGAGCTTTCCTTCAAATATTCCAAAAGCGAAAGTGACGGATACCGGGAGCAATCGTTTTTGGATCGGCGTGTAATTGAGGTTTCCGGCAACACTGAATATTTGGAAGGGCGAAGCATAGCCGCCAATATCCTGTACAGCGATTTGAACTACGGGATACCCGGTGGACTCAATGAAAGTCAGTTTCAGAACGATCCTACTCAGGCCCGACCCGGAAATCCATTTGTTTTAGGGAGTATTGATGCAAATTCGAGCATTAAGCACGAGTCTTTACTTTTTGGAGTTACTCATATCTATCAAATCACAGAGAAGTTTTCGAATGAAGCTTCGGCATTTGGTACCTTCAGCGATTTCGAGAACCCCTTCAATTTTGATTATAAGATTGACAGCAGGAAAAGCGGTGGAATTCGATCTAACTACTCCTATGAAACACCTATCGGCGCGGTGGATGCACAATTCACACTTGGAACAGAAATGCAGGCTTCCAGTTATGCAGCCCGTAATTTTGAAAATGATAATGGAAATCCCGGAGCTCTTAATTTTGATGATGAACTGAAGGTAAAATCGAACCTGATATTTTTGAATACCCAGTTTGATTTACCAAATGAGTGGTACTTAACGGCCGGGATTAGTTTTAATAATCTTGAATACGACATTAACCGGCTGGTGGCTACCGATAGCAACGGAGAGGAAGGACTGGTTGAAAAGAACTTCGATCCTCAGTTTATCCCAAGGATTGGAATTGCCAAAAAAATCACTCCTCAAATTACCGCTCATGCCAGTGCGGGACTCGGCTTCTCCCCTCCAACTATAGATGAAATCCGAACTAATGAAGGAAGTATAAACCTGAATCTGGAAGCCGAAACCGGAACAAATTATGAGTTGGGATTGAGGGGTAATACTTTTGAAGGTAAACTGGGTTTTGATGCCGTAATATTCCTTTTCAAACTAGATGATTCTATCGTTCAGCAAGCTAATCCTGACACTACCCGCGATACCTTTGTGTTTAGAAATGCCGGAAAAACAGATCAACGTGGATTTGAATTGAATGCTAATTATCTGCTTGTTGACAATTATTCCGGCTTCCTGAGACGAGCTCAACTCAATCTGGCATATACTTACCATGATTTTGAGTTTGAAGACTACAATACCAGTGACGGTGATTTTTCGGGCAATCAATTAACCGGAGTTGCTCCACATACGCTTGTGAGCTCTCTGAATGTTATTACAGCACCTGGTTTATATGCGAATTTGTCGTATACCTTTACCGATGAAATCCCTTTAGAGGATGATAATTCAGTGTATTCTGATTCCTATCAATTAGTACAAACCAAAATCGGCTTTCGCACTACTTTTTTAGATGACTTTGAAGCTGATCTCTATTTCGGTATCGATAATGTACTTGATGAGCGCTACAGTCTCGGTTTTGATATAAATGCTTTTGGTGGAAGATATTTCCAGCCTGCCCCGGAGAGAAATTGGTTTTTGGGAGTTAAACTCAACTATAAATTAGGAATATGAGAATTAGGAATAATTGGCATGTCCAATTTATTCCTAATTCCTCTATTCAAATATTCCTAATTCTTCAAAACATCCTCGCAAGCACAACGGTTTCTTTAAATGTCCGATCGCTACCTGAAGCACTATTATAGGCTTCAAAAAGCACGATGTAGATTCCAACCCTGTTTTTCCTTCGGTCATCGGTGAGTCCATCCCATGTTAATGAACCAGAAAATCCGGCCTGTGCATTATTGGCAAGCTCCCTTACCTGCCGGCCATAACGATCAAAAATTCGAACCCGAAGTAGATAATCGGGAGCATCCAGTGTGTAGCTGATGAAAAGATTGTCTTCAAAGCCATCGTCATCGGGCGAAAAAGGATTCGGGCTGAAGTTGATCCCTACTGATTCGGGAGCAGCTCCCGGTTGTTGAAAAATAGTATTCCTGAAATTCGGGGTCCCTCCGCTTACATGCGTACTTGAACTCCAGTTGCTTTCCGAATTGCTCTCACCCAATGGATTGATTCTTTCTAGCGCTATTCCATCCGTATCAAATACATTCGGGTTTTGCCAGCTTTCATCAAAAAACACCGAATCGATGGTAGCTCCGGTACTGTCTGCCAGATAAATGGCATCATCGGATGAAGCCAGACTCAAACTCGAACGATCGACTCTCATAGTAAACTGATCCGACTCTTCTTCGATTCCGAAATACTGAGCCGTTCGACTTTCAGCAAAAGAGGAGGCTTCATCTTCAGAATAAATCAAAAAATAACCTCCGGGCTGAATCCATTTATACTGAGTTGAAACCGGCTCAATACTTCGGAATTCATTCTCTTCGTCGGGTGCATCATGTAAAAAGATTCCTTCTAATGAAATTGCAAAGTTCGACGGGTTGTACAACTCCAGGTACTCGGTTTGATCGGGAAGATTGTCTTCTGAATCTGCCAGAGGATCATACATAATTTCGTTAATTATTACGCTTGCTGACGAGATTGGAACAGAAATTGAAGAAGTAACGCTGGATGAACTATTACCTTTTATATCTGTCAGATTTTCAATTTCAATATCTAAATCAGAGACTTCCGCTTGTTTTTCAACAGCGATAAATGCCTGACCTTTTTCTGTAAAAACCTGATCAGCTTGTTCCGGATCAAACCTAAGTACTTCAACTTTCTCTCCGTTAATTTTGAAAAGTGCTTGGTTGGTTAACTGAATAAATTCCGAAAAAGCGATAAATGTTGAGGTATCATTTTCGCTGGCAAAAATGATCTCCGGAGGAGTGACATCCTCTTCGAACACTGAACTTTGAACTCCCGCACTAAACCCAGCCTGAGCAGTACTTGTTGCCCAGTTGGAGGCGTCGTTAGAAGCTCGTTCCGGATCTTTCCGCTCCAAAGAAACTCCCGGGCTGTCTCCACCCCAGTCTGATTGATAAAACAGACTATCAATGGTTATTCCCTCTTCATTTCTGATAATCACCTCATCACCGCTGTCATTCAGTGAAGGAAAATCTGATAGATAAACGGCATTGTTCAAAGTGTTGGCGAAATCTTCCCGATCTGTTAACACCAGGTATTCCCCTGCCGGAAGAAAAATACCAGCAGGAATTTCCGCATCGTTATTTCCTGCATCAATAAGCTCCCATCCAGATAGGTCAAAGTTCTTGTCGGTTGGGTTGAACAGTTCTACAAACTCGGAAGATAACTCATCTTCTCTTCGGTATAGAATTTCGTTGATAACCACTTCACTCTTAAGAGCGGGTGTAATCTCAAAGTACACCACCTCTACCGAATCTGATTCATTGATATTACCAAAAATGTCCCGTTGACTGAGCACTTCGATTGTCAGTTTTTCACCATCAGAAAGCGGCTGAGCAAGTGTGATTGTAACTGAATCCCGATTTAGCTCAATTTCTGATGCGATTTGTGTTGGGGTAATATTATAGTTCTCTGGGTCCAGGGCAAAAGATTCAACTATAGCTTCGCTGAAATTCAAAATCACTGTTTCGGCATTTGTAATAAGAATACTTTCCACAAAAGGTGCTTCGGTATCCGGTTCAATGGCATTTTGCTGACCGGGCGTACCAAGCTCCGGAGAAGGACTATCTCCCCAATTCGCCTGAAAAATTCCAGAAACCGTTACTGACCTCCGCTCCAGGGATACCTCATCACCACCCCATAAATTTGAATAAGTGAGCGAATCAATCAGAGCTCCCTCCACATCACGCAAAACAAGATCATCTGTTGAGTTATTCAAAGCCGGAAATCCTGAAACTCTTACCAATGGAGTGCCGGGAAAGTTCTCTACGATGGTACTATCAGGAGCCAGCAATACAAATTGACCGGGTGAAAGCGCATAATTATCAAAGGTTATTACTCTTCGGTTTCCGGAGTTATCATTAAACGTCCAGTTTTGAAGATTAAATGTTTTATCGGTGTGATTATAGAGTTCTACAAACTCCGAATAGTCTTCTGCCGGATCATACATAAACTCATTGATAGCTACCTCTCCTTCGAGTGCGGCATCGAATTCACGGAATTCAAAATCAAAACTCAGTTCATCTGTCATATTCCCAAAGAAATCTTCCTGATTTTCGATCGTAAATGAATAACTCTCCCCACCTCCATCACCCCGAAAAGCAAACGTAAAAGCAATGATCACGGTGTCCGGTTCTACTAAGTCAACACTCTGAATATCCGGTGGAGAAAAGTCATTCTCCGGGCTTGCAGTCAACTCATAATTCGTTGATGTTTGCGCTGGTATTATTGTAATCGCCTCTGTAAAAACAACCTCCAAAGTACTGTCATTCAAAAACTCAAAAGATTCGATATCCGGAGGGGTGGTATCCGGCTCTATATTGTTGGTTCTTCCGGGAGTACCGATTTCATCTGGAGAGTCACCCCAGTTTGCCTCCAGGGTGGTCGCTGTATTTGGAGTTCTTCGTTCCAGGGCAATATCTACCCCACCCCAATCCGGAGTGTACTCCAGCGAATCAATCAACACACCAGCCCCATCAAACAACCTGATCTGATCGGTAGTGTTGTTTAATGCGGGAAGAGATACATCAACATATTCACCTGATCCAAAAGTTGAGGTTAAAGCATCTGGTTCAGAAGTCACCACCAAAAAACTATCCGGAAGAATGACCAAGTCTTCTTCTGAAATGGTAATGAGCGAATTGTTATCCCCAATTTCCCAAACTTTAAGGTTGAGGTACTTAGAGCTGGTATTTCTCAACTCTATATACTCAGGCAAATCTGAACCGGGTGGCGGGTCTTTCAGAAACTCGTTAATGATGATATCTCCTGCTTCAAACTCATCAAATACAAAAAAAGTAAGGGTCGTATCGGTAAGTACCGTGTCATTAACCGATGATTCTATCCCTGAAACACTAAGTTGATTTTCTCCACCGGGAATCGAATCTGCGAAAGTAATTCGAAGTGCATTACTCCCCTGATTAGAAAAAGATTGTGGGCTGATACTGTCATTCAGTTCAAAATCAGTGGCAGCTACCGAAGCAAAATCAATATCCCGTGAAAAGCTAACGTCTATTTGCGTTTCGCTAAACAGAGAAAAAGAATCTATGAATAATGGGTCTATGACAATCGGAGGAGGATCAATTTTGAAATCGAAATAATAATCATCTACCCGGGTGCTTGTATAAGTTACCAATACCCCGAAAAATGCTGAACTGGTATAGGTATTGTCATTTGCTGTGTTTCCTGAGTTTTTTAGCTCTCCATTGTATCCTTCACCAACTTCCATGCTCCAATTCCCGGATGCATCGCGGGCAACTTTAATTCGGTAAGACCCTCCGGAATCAAATATCGTGGTGTCTTCCAATACGGTAGTCTGGGCACCGGCATCCAAACGTACGATTTTGAATACATCATCCCCGGTTTGACCAACCCTGACTGCATACCCGTTTACCGCTCCGGATAGGTCCGCGATATCACTCATAAGAAAGATTTCTGCCTTATTTCCATTAGACGGAGCTGTTCCGTCGATACGAACAAAAAATTCCCATTCCCCTACCGTATTTGTTGATGGGGTGGATAAATACGAACTAGCTGCTTTGTTATCATTCAGCCGGAGTACATTATTTCCATCCAGATCAAAGATTACAAAATTACTATCTGCACCTGACCACGACGGATTGTCCGTAAAATCGCCATCCGAGAAATCATCCTCAAAATTTTGAGCGAAAAGTGACATCGAAATCAATACAAAGCTTATGGTAAACAGGAACTTCATAAACTCAGAATAGTTTACACAGGCGACATTATCAACTTAAGAACAAAGTCTTAACGGTCTTTTAACCACAAAAAAATAGGGTAAAAGGTTATCCACCTTTTACCCCTGGAAGGACATTGAGAGTATGAACCCTCAATATAATGATTGTCGTCTCTATGCTTGGTAAGTCAGACCATTTACAGAAGAACTCCTTACAAATTTTTTGTACTTTTTTTCTATTCAACTTTTGACAAACCAAATCTATAATTTACTTGACTTAGCATGCGAAGCTTACCTTTTTACATGGATGATTTAAACGGCGGATTTATGAAATTGGAAGGAATTCTGCGCGTGGAGAAGGAGAAATTGTATCTCGAATTCCAAAAAACGGATGCCATTTTAGAAACGTATAAATCAGATGTGAAAGAGTTAGAGATTGATATCTCTGAAATTTCGATGATGGAATATAAAAAAGGGATATTCTCAAGTAAGTTGGTCATTCATACAAAACGGGCTATTACTTTTCAGGATTTACCCGGGAATGGATTAACAGAACGGGTACTGAAAGTAAAAAAGAAACACCGCGAAATTGCTGCTTCTATTTCATCTAATATAAATCTTGAGCTTTCAGAGCGCCGACTAAATGAGCTAAAAGGAGAGAATGAATGAGCTTTGCATTCAACTATTCTTTGCTGAACCCGAACGAATCCCCTCCGCTCAAATATGTAAAAGGAGTATTAAGTATTGAAGGTGAAGAACTTCTTTTTGAATATAAATTATATGATCCTCAGGGAAATGTATTAAGCACGCTTAACAAGTTTTCCATTAATGTTGAGTATTTGAAAAGCATTGAATTGATGAAAGGGCTGTTTAAAGCCAAACTTATCATTCGAACCAATCAAATGGTTTTTCTGGATCCGCTACCAGGTAATAAGCAAGGTTCTATCACTTTGGAAATAAAACGTGAAGATAGAACACAGGCTCAGGACTTTGCTAATAAACTAAAGATTGCTCTTTCGGAGAGAAAGCTTAGGGATTTAGAGTAGATTCGTTATTCGTTATTCGTTATTCGTTATTCGTTATTCGTTATTCGTTATTCGTTATTCGTTAAGGTGAATGCTGGAACAATCTGAAAACATAGAAAAACCGCTAGCATATTGATTGACTGGTCGGTAGGTACCTAAACTTCTTTTTGTTGAATTTCTTCTATTTATTTTATCTAGTATCTACCCGTTTGGCTTCTTTTTTGGGAGCTGGGCTCTTCATTTTCTCACTGACCGGTTTAGCAATGGCATTAGGTGCATCGCAATCTTGGGATTATAGCTTTCAAATTAAAGCTAAAGAAGAATCGCAAGATTGAATTTAAAGTCCTCCCTTGAGGGAGGTGGATTCTGATCGATTAGATCAGAAGACGGAGGGTGTTCTTCGACATGTAAACCAGTGCCACACCAAACACCCCTCAGAATAAATCGGGAACTTCCGATTTATTCATCTCCCCTCGAGGGGAGACTTAATTCATTCTAGCTCCAATGCTCTGCGTTGGAGCTAGAATAAAGGTTCCGACGGAGACCATCGGAACTAGGCTTAGAAAATACCTAATTATTCCCCTTATAACTTGATAATGAATCACCTTGATGAACATGATAAATTTCTAGATTTATAAAATCTTCTTCTTTTTTTATTAATACTACATCTGTAGAATCTGGCTGAAAAAAATAATTATCTCCGATCTTACCAAGAAGTATAATTCTTTCTGAAAAGTAATTGTTTGGATCTTTTAAACTGCTTTTTTTTACATAAGAATAATTCTCTCGATTTGTAATTGACTCAGCAGATTCTTGAGCCATGATGAAAGGTATAACTACTAATCCTATTAATAAAAACACAAATCCAATGACATTTTCTATCCATTTAAATTCTTCCTTTATAGTCTCATCCGTAATTCTTTTTATATCATCAATTTTGACTGATGACTTTTCTTCTACTTTTTTTATAACTGATATACCTATTCTTTTCATCATATAAGGCTCTAGAAATTTATTCCCTACAGCTATGCTTATAAAGTAGAAAAAGGCCACTGCGACAACTAAAACCCTATTATCACTTACGTAAATTAGATATAGAAAAAAGACTAGAGGTATAAAAACTAGAAATGGCTTTATTAATCTTTTATTCCACTTTTCTAATTTCTTATGACCCAATTTTACAACTAATACACCAAGAATTGCTCCTATCGTAACTATAAATACCATTACAAAGATTCGAATACTTGATACTAATAAGTATCCAATCGTTAGGTAATCAATTATATCAAAATGTAAATAGGTCCAAAAAGTAACCGTATATACCACAGAGATGACTAAACTCAATGGATACATCAAGTAAGTTAGCTTTATTACAATCTCTATATATTTTATTGACTTATCCACTTTTGGATAATAAAAGTATTTAGTTTAAATAGCCCCTACTCTTTAACAATTCTGCATTCAAAATTGCCCCACCGGCTGCTCCACGAATGGTGTTATGTGCCATGCATACAAAGCTGATATCGAAAATCTCTGCTTTGCGAAGTCTACCCATGTGGAGCTGCATACCTCCCTCCTGATCGGCGTGGAGTCGTGGTTGGGGATAGTTTTCACGCTCGTGTAGCTTAATGGTTTCTTTAGGAGAGGATGGTAAATCCAGATGAGCAATTGGATTATTGAAATTCAGAACAGCTTCCTTTACCTCATCAATGCTTGAGGGTTTCTTCGTAAGCTTTACATTCACAGCAGCCATATGTCCGTTTAAAGTTGGAACGCGGGTGCAAGTCGCATCCACCGGATAGGAAGGTCTGACCAATTGATTACCATCTAGTTTTGCAAGTAATTTTTGTGTTTCGGGCGCAATTTTTGGTTCTTCTCCCCCAATAAACGGAACTACATTTCCCAAAATATCCAGACTGGCTACACCGGGATAGCCTGCTCCTGAAATTGCCTGCATCGTGGTTACTTGCATAGCTTCAATTCCAAAAGCATCATAAATTGGTTTGAGTGCCATCGAAAGTGGAACAGCTACACAGTTCGGATTAGTAACAATCCATCCGTAACCATCTTCGGTAAAGGTTTGAGTCTTAATTAGCTTGATGTGATCGGGATTTACTTCCGGTACTAACAACGGCACAGTTGGATCCTGTCGGTAATTCTTAGCATTTGAGATCACCGGAATTCCTGCTCTCGCCAGAGCACCTTCAATTTCAGTAGCTACGGATGAATCCAGTCCGGAAAACGCGAAATCGACATTCTTAAATGAATCAGGAGTACAGGTAGAAACTGTCATTTCAGCAACAGAACCAGGAAGGTTAACATCTTCGATCCAGTTTGCTGCCTCTTTATACTTCTTTCCCGCCGAACGTTCTGATGCTCCGAGAGCTACGATTTCAAACCAGGGGTGTCCCTGTAATAAACGAATAAATTTTTGCCCAACTGCGCCCGTTGCGCCTAATATTCCGACTTTCATGGTACAATTAAGAATTAAGTGAATGAGTGTGAGCCTTTAAGATAGTCACAAAGGCACTCAGGCACACAGACTTTTTTAACTTTGTGCCTTTGTTCCTCTGTGCCTGAGTTCCTAAATCCTTATCTTCACTGCTCATTTAGAACTCACTAACCGAAGACCTGTTTTTCATGTCGAATTTAGACAGCCTGGACAAAATTGTTTCCCTAGCCAAAGCACGTGGCTTTATCTTTCAATCCTCAGAAATTTATGGCGGATTAAGCGCCGTATACGATTACGGTCCCTTGGGTGTGGAGCTGAAACGAAACATCCGCAACGCTTGGTGGAAAGAAATGACCAGACGCCATGATAATATCGTTGGGGTTGATGCTGCCATTTTCATGCACCCAAAAGTATGGGAAGCATCGGGTCACGTTGCCGGATTCAACGATCCGATGATTGACGATAAGCAGTCGAAGAAGCGATACCGTGCGGACATGATCATCGAACAGCACATTCTGAAGCTGGAAAAAGATGGCAAAACCGATAAAGCAGCTGAGCTGCAAGAGTTACTCGATACCTCGGGAACACGGAAAAGCCTGACGGAAGACTTGTACGACATAATCATAGAAAATGAAATTCGGGCACCTGAATCAGGGGCTTTTGACTGGACCGAAGTTCGACAGTTTAATCTGATGTTTAAAACGGCATTTGGAGCAACTGCATCTGAAGATGATGCGGTGTATTTACGACCGGAAACTGCTCAGGGAATTTTCGTGAACTATAAAAACGTGATGGATACCAGTCGCGTTTCAGTGCCTTTTGGAATTGCTCAAACCGGTAAAGCTTTCCGAAATGAGGTGGTTGCCCGACAGTTTGTATTCCGTATGCGTGAGTTCGAACAAATGGAAATGCAATACTTTGTAGAGCCGGGAACCGATGCCGATGCTTATAAGGAATGGAAAGAAAAACGAGTAGCATGGCACAAAAGCATTGGAATCCGCGAAGAGAATCTGAGATTTCTTCCTCACCCGGAAGATAAACTCGCTCATTATGCACTTGCTGCGGATGATATTCAATATCAGTTCCCGATTGGCTGGCAGGAAGTGGAAGGAATTCATAACCGTTCTGATTTTGACCTGACCCAGCATCAGGAATTCTCGGGCAAAAAGCTCGACTATTTCGATCAAAAAAATAACAAACGCTATACTCCGTATGTGATTGAGACTTCTATTGGTCTTGACCGCTGTACCCTTATGGTGCTTTGTGATGCGTACCGAGAGGAAGAAGTGGATGGAGACAAACGAGTTGTTCTGAAAATGCACCCAAAACTAGCTCCGATTCAGGTTGGGGTATTCCCTCTGATTAAGAAAGAACCACTTCAGGATCTGGCTCACAAGATTGATGCAGACCTTCGGGAAGAATTCTCAGTTCAATATGATGAATCCGGTTCTATCGGAAAGCGTTATCGCCGACTGGATGAAGCCGGGACTCCGTTCTGTATTACGGTAGATTTCGATACCATCGAGAAAGACAATCAGGTTACCATCCGATACAGAGATGATATGAGTCAAGTTCGTATTCCTGCCGAAAAAGTAGCTGATGCTGTTCGGGATGGGATTAAGGATTGGAAGGCGGAGTAGTTTAAATACTACCGTATTCTTTTCAGTTGTATTGCTGAATTAGCCCCCTAAACATCCATCGCTTTAGGAATTACACTCTCGTAGGTGTCTTTCATCTCGGAAACATCAAGCTTACCGATGCCTTCCAGATTTAGTTTAGTGCCCACGACCTGACCTAAATTAATGATCGGAATCCCTGCGTCTTTAAAGTGACTAATAGTTATTTCCAAATCATTTTGAGCTACGGTAATCACAACACCGGATTGAGATTCACTGAATAAAACTTCGTGCTGCGAACCGGCAAATGAACCAACATTAATAGTTGCACCGATCCCTCCATAAATTGCCATTTCAGCAATAGTAATTGCAAGACCACCATCAGAAATGTCATGGGCTGCTGTGACGAATCCTGACTTAATAGCTGCCAGTAACGACTCCTGGAGCTTCACTTCAAATTCGATATCCAGTTCCGGAGAGTCGCCCATGTTTAGTCCATGAATCACTTTCAGATACTCGGTTGCACCTAATCCTTTACGATCAGCTCCGATGTAGAGTACAACATCGCCGTCAGTTTTAAAGTCAGGAGTTGTTGTATGCTTCTCCACATCTTCAATCAATCCAAGCATCCCAATAATTGGCGAAGGGAAAATAGCTGAATCAGGATTTTCATTATAAAAACTCACGTTTCCACCAGTCACGGGGGTATTCAAAGCTTTACAGGCATCACCCATTCCTTTTAGTGCTTCTTTAAATGTCCAGTATACTTCCGGCTTGTATGGGTTACCGAAATTCAGGCAGTTGGTGATTGCCAATGGTCGTCCCCCGGAACAAACCACGTTTCGTGCAGACTCAATTACGGCGATCTGCCCGCCACGTCGAGGATTTAAATACACATATCGGCCATTACAATCAGTTTTTGCTACCAAGCCCCGCTTCGTCCCCTTAATTCGGATTACACCAGAATCTGAAGCTCCGGGAGGAGTTACCGTATTTGTTCGTACGGTTGTATCATACTGCTCATGCACCCATTTCTTGGAGGCGATGTTAGGGGAGTTCAGTAATTTCTTAATGGTATCGATGTGATCATCAGGATGATCCAGTGAACTCACATCAAAATTCTGAGTTTCTTCGAGGTAAGCAGGTTTTCTCGTCTCACGTATATATTGAGGGGCTCCACCACCAAGAACCAAATGTTCAGCCGGAATTTCAGCTTTAATTTCACCTTCTTTCATGTAGGTGACTTTATCACCATCCACAACTTCACCAATTACTACTCCGTGAAGGTCCCACTTTTCGTAGATGTCAATGATTTCCTGCTCACGCCCCTTTTCAGAAACAATTAGCATGCGCTCCTGACTTTCTGAAAGAAGTAGTTCATAAGCGGTCATTCCGTCCTCACGTGCCGGTACTTTATCAAGATCAACCAACATTCCCTGCTCGCCTTTAGCGGTCATTTCACTGGTTGAGCATGCAATACCTGCCGCTCCCATATCCTGCATCCCAATAACAGCGCCGGTTTTCAAAGCTTCCAGACTGGCTTCGAGTAGTAATTTTTCTGTGAACGGATCACCTACCTGAACACTTGGTCGCTTTGCTTCACTCTCTTCGCTGATCTCTTCCGAGGCAAAGGTTGCTCCATGAATTCCATCCCGACCGGTACTTGCTCCTACAATTATCACAGGATTTCCAATTCCTTTAGCAATCGCAGAAGCCGTTTCTCCTGCTTTCACAATTCCAATACTCATCGCATTCACCAGAGGATTCCCTTGGTAGCTCTCATCAAAATAAACTTCCCCTGCAATCACAGGTACACCAAACGAATTCCCATAATCGCCAATACCCCGAACAACTCCATCCAACAGAAAGCGTACACGAGGTTCATCCATGCTACCAAATCGGAGAGAATTCAAACTTGCAATCGGCCGGGCACCCATCGTAAAAATATCTCTGTGAATTCCACCAACTCCGGTTGCCGCTCCCTGATAGGGCTCAACTGCAGAGGGGTGATTATGACTCTCAATTTTGAAAGCACAACCAAGGCCATCTCCGATGTCAACAAGTCCGGCATTTTCTTCGCCGGCTGCAACTAACAGATGTTCTCCATCTCTTGGTAATTTTTTAAGCTCTATGATTGAGTTTTTATAGGAACAATGCTCACTCCACATCACGGAATAAACACCCAACTCGGTAAAGGTAGGCACCCGACCAAGACGGGTTTTAATCATTTCAAATTCTTCTTCGTTTAATCCGTGCTCGAGAGCAAGTTCGAGCGTTATTTCTGGTTCTTGAGCCATGAATGCAGCAGAGTGTGAGGTTAATTTTGAGAAAGCTAAAAGTACGAGCTTTTTAGAAAAGATGAGGGAGATGTTTTCCACATGAATTGTGGATAAAGTAGAAAATTACTTCCTCTTTCAGAGCTCCACACTTCTAGAGTAACCTGGACAGTCTTAAGTAGATCCGCATTAGAAATTAGAATGGAAAAAGTGAATAGAAGGATCAGCGTCCCGCCAAATGGCGAGGAATAAATCCCGACCGGAAGAAAGCCATACGCTGTCGATTAACGACAATGGACCATTGGATTTATTCAGCTGATGTTTCATGAACACCATTCTAATTTCGTAGCGGAGAGTTTTTGGTTCTTTTGTCGGAACAAAAGAACAAGAATTACATTTTAAAAAACCTTGACTCGTTTCGTGAGATCCTGAAACTTCCTAAGGAATGTCTTTGGTAAAGTCCAGGATTGTAGATGACAGAGTTAAAAAATCAGTTATTCCCATGTTACTATGAATAGATCGCTAAAATTTATCTCCTGCCTTGGAATTTTTGTTTCCGGTTTTCTAACGTACGGATTAGTTTGGGAAACTTTTGATTTCGTTCAGCGGCCTGAAGTATATCATCAAGTCTACCATTTTGGAGGAAGCTCCTTTAAATGGAAACACACCTCAAACTTCACTTTTATTCTTTCCAACCTTATCACCAGTTTAATTTCAATTTGCTATATAGTAGGCTCATTAATCTTTCTTTTTAGACTTAAACAGAAGAAAAAACTTCGCTACTCTCTTCTCTTCATTGAAATCTCCACAATCCTTCATGCCGTTTATTGGTACTACCAATGGTATCTGATTGGATACGATCATTTTTAGATTTCTCACGTCCTTTCGACATCACAAAATCCTGAAGAATTCTCGATCTATCATTGCATTTAATTTTGAACATGCTTAAAATCTAATATCGATATTCGAATATGGATATTAGATTTTAACTAACTATTTATGAAACTCGTTTCACAGGGTGCTCAGTATGCTATTTCGGCAATAATCGCCATTTCTAAACATCCAAGTGATGTTATTTCTGCAGCGGAATTATCCAAATCTTTAAACTGTCCCGCAGCTTATCTCTCCCAGATTTTATCGAAACTTAAAGCGCCGGGGATTCTTGGTTCTCAACGCGGACTAAATGGTGGTGTATTTCTTGCCAGACCGGTCGAAGATATTTCTGTGTATGATGTTATTGCCGCAATAGATGGAGAGGTGTTCTTCTCATCTTGTTTTATGGGTATAGAGGGATGTGGCCATATTGAACCGTGTCCTTTTCATAATTTTTGGTCGGCTAAACGCGAGGAAATTAAACAATGGCTACAGGAAACTTCTTTTGACGATGCAGAAAAACTAATGAGTCAGGCTTGGTTTAAAGAAAGACTTTCTTTTTCTTTCGGAGCAGTAGTTTAATGCAGCAAAAAGTCCTCATAGAAAAAGAATCCTGCTTTCACTGTGGTGAAGATGTAAGGGGAACCGTTTTTAGTTATGAGGATAAAGTGTTTTGTTGCGATGGTTGTAAAACTGTTTTCCAGCTCCTGAACGAGAATGACCTCTGTACTTATTATGCTCTGGATGAACAACCCGGAAAAACAATTAAGACCGGGATCGAGCGCAAGCGATTTGAGTACCTGAAAGATCTTGATGTTCAGCATAAACTAGTCGATTTCAAGAACGGATCCACTGCTTCTATTACTTTTTTTGTTCCCAACATCCATTGCACCTCCTGTGTATGGCTCCTTGAAAACCTCCATAATATTGATCAGGGAATCCTAAAGGGAACCGTAAATTTTATGAAGAGAACTGTTACTCTGGTTTTCAATGAATCTCAAACTGATTTACGATCTGTAGTAGAACTCCTCACCACAATTGGATATGAACCAGATTTAAAACTGGAACAACTCAAAGAGGAAAAAACAAGCACTATTGAACGAAGCCTTTGGCTTAAGCTTGGTGTAGCCGGTTTTTGTTTCGGGAACATCATGTTGTTCAGTTTCCCGGAATATCTCAAAATGGATCAATCCGGTTCTTCCGAAATGTTTCGCTACTTTTTTGGGGCATTGAATATTACCCTGGCACTTCCGGTTCTTTTTTTTAGTGGAATTGACTATCTGAAATCTGCCTGGGCAGCTCTTAGCCAGAAAGGAATCAATCTGGACGTACCTATTTCAATTGGGATCTTGGCTCTTTTTGGCAGAAGCCTGTATGAAATTCTTAGCGGAACCGGAGCAGGGTATTTTGACTCTTTCACCGGCTTCATTTTCTTTTTATTGATTGGAAAAGTGGTACAAAAGAAAACCTTCGATCAGCTCTCTTTTGATAGAGATTACAAGTCGTACCTCCCAATCTCTGTTATTCGTCTTCAACAAAATAAAGAGCAATCTATTCCTGTAAGTAAACTTGAGATCGGAGATCATGTGCTTATCCGAAATCAGGAACTTGTACCTGCTGATTCTATTAATATGACTGAATCTATAGATATAGATTACAGTTTCATTACGGGTGAATCTGATCCGGTAACATTAAGCTGGGGAGAACAGGTTTTCGCAGGGGGAAAAATAATCGGTCAAACAGCCGAACTCGTTATCTCCAAAAAAGTTGAGCATAGCTATCTCACCCAGCTTTGGGAGAATGAGTCATTCAAATCGCCCAAAAGGCATAACCTGAGCTCATTCGCTGACCGTATCAGTCCGTACTTTACCTTTACAGTGATTGCAATTGCGTTGGCATCACTTTTAGTCTGGCTTCAGATTGCTCCTTCTCAGGCATTCAATATTTTTACAGCGGTACTCATTGTAGCCTGTCCGTGTGCTTTGGCTCTTTCTACTCCATTTACACTCGGCTCTACTGTGAATATCCTGGCTGCGAATGGATTCTATCTGAAAAATACATCCGTTGTTGAACGCCTTTCAAATATCGATACTTTGATTTTTGATAAAACGGGAACTATCACTGATACAAATAACGCTGAGGTAGAATTTATTGGAGAACAACTGGCGGAAAAAGAACTTCAAATACTCGCTTCTGCATTCAGAAACTCTTTTCACCCGCTTTCTCTGGCTGTTTTTAAATCACTAAATCAGTCTGTGCTACCCCAAAGAGATTTCTTCAGAGAGGTTCCGGGAAAAGGAGTCGAGGCGTCGTTTGATGGAGACCGGGTTCATTTTGGGAGTCTGGATTTCCTGAAAGAGGAGATTAACGACTTGGACCTTAGCACACTTGAAAAGCCTGAAAGAGGCTCTGTTGTTCATATCGCAATTAATAATGAGTACAAAGGTTTTTTCAGAATTCTTCACGGCTACAGAAATGGATTACAGAAGCTGCTTACCAATTTCAATGAATTGGGAACAAAACTTTACCTGCTTTCCGGAGATAATGAAAAAGAAAAGTCTTCTTTATCGGATCTGTTTTCTAATTGGGAAAAACTTCAATTCAATCAATCTCCAACAGAGAAATTAGAATTTATCCAATCGCTTAAAAAAAATGGTGCTAAAACCGCTATGATTGGAGACGGACTTAATGATGCAGGAGCTTTAAAAGCAAGTGATTTCGGAATAGCTGTCTCTGACAATAAAAGCTCTTTCTCCCCTGCTTGTGATGCTATTATCGATTCCGATTCACTTCAAAATATGGACCAGTTTTTTGGATTCAGTCATTCCGCATTAAAAGTAATTATTGCAAGCTTCGGAATTTCGTTGATATACAATTTAACAGGGTTGGGATTTGCCGTAACCGGACATCTCTCCCCTCTTGTAGCCGCTATATTGATGCCATTGAGTTCAATAACCATTATGGCATTCACTACTGTGGCAACACGCTTAACCGCTAAAAGAATGGGGCTAAAATTATGGGCGTAATTGTACTACTCATTGCTTTCAGCTTATTGGTTGCGCTCTTTTTTCTGGGTGCTTTCTTCTGGGCGGTAAAAACCGGGCAGTTTGATGATCCTCAGACTCCCTCAATGCGCATGCTCTTTGACGACAAACCTGTTTCAACAAAAAATAAAACGCTAACTAATAAAACGGATTAACCATGGCGATGGACACGTTTCATTATGACAATAAAATAGTTCGCAATTTCGGGATTGCGGCTATGGCTTTTGGTATTATCGGTTTCCTTGTGGGACTGATTATTGCCTTAAAACTCATCTTTCCGGATTTTCTGGGATTCATACCTGAACTATCATACGGGAGACTGAGGCCACTTCATACCAATGCAGTAATTTTCGCTTTTGCGGGGAATGCAATTTTCTACGGAGTGTACTATTCCCTTCCAAGATTGTGTAAAGCCCCGATGTGGAGCCCTCTTCTTGGACAAATTCACTTCTGGGGATGGCAGGCTATTATCCTCTCAGCTGTGCTTACACTTCCCTTCGGAATCACTACGAGTAAAGAATATGCCGAGCTGGAATGGCCTATAGATATTGCTATTACCTTGATTTGGGTAGTATTTGGTATCAATATGATTATGACCATTATGAAACGGCGGGAGAAGCATTTGTATGTCGCAATATGGTTCTATATTGCCACTTTTGTAACCGTAGCGGTGCTTCATGTGGTTAACTCTTTCGAAGTTCCTGCGGGATTGTTAAAAAGCTATTCTCTTTATGCAGGGGTTCAGGATGCATTAGTTCAATGGTGGTATGGTCACAATGCGGTGGCTTTCTTCCTAACCACTCCGTTTTTGGGGATTATGTATTATTTCATCCCTAAAGCAGCGAATCGACCTATTTTTTCTTATCGGTTATCCATCGTTCACTTTTGGTCGCTGATTTTTATTTACATCTGGGCTGGACCTCATCACCTGTTATACACTTCGCTTCCGGGGTGGGCACAAGCCTTAGGAACCGTATTCAGTTTGATGCTGATTGCGCCTTCCTGGGGTGGTATGTTGAACGGTCTACTCACATTACGCGGGGCCTGGGATCGTGTTCGTGAAGATCCGGTATTGAAATTCCTAGTAGTTGGGGTTACCGCTTATGGTATGGTAACATTCGAAGGCCCAATGCTTTCAATTGCCAATGTAAATGCGATCGCTCATTACTCAGATTACATTATTGGGCACGTTCACAATGGTGCACTTCTATGGAATGGTGGCTTGACCTTTGCGATGTTGTACTACATCACACCAAGGATTTACAAGACTGAGTTGTTCTCCGTAAAACTGGCGAATATTCATTTCTGGTTCGCCACGCTCGGAGCCATTTTCTATGTAATTCCAATGTATTGGGGTGGTATCACTCAGAGTCTAATGTGGAAGCAATTCACAGCAGAAGGTTTCCTTCAGTATCCAAACTTCCTTGAAACCGTAGTACAGATTATGCCAATGTACGCTCTTCGTGCAGTCGGAGGTAGCTTGTTCATAGTTGGTGCAGTTGTAGGTGTTTATAACATCTGGAAAACAGCCGTAGCTGGAAGTCTTGAAGCTGAAGAAGAAGCACAAGCTCCTGCAATGATAGATCCAACCGATGGACACGAGGCTAAGTGGCACAGAAAACTTGAAGGTCGTCCTCTTAAGTTCACCGTGCTGGTACTGGTAGCCATTTTGATTGGTGGAATCGTCGAGTATATGCCAACTGCATTGATCGACTCGAATATCCCGACCATCGAAAGTGTGAAGCCGTATACACCACTTGAAGTTGCCGGACGTGATATTTATATCGCAGAAGGTTGTAATAACTGCCACTCTCAAATGATTCGACCTTTCCGTTCTGAAACTGAGCGTTACGGTGAATACTCTAAAGCTGGTGAATTCGTATATGATCACCCATTCCTTTGGGGGTCGAAACGTACCGGGCCAGACCTGCACCGGATTGGGGGTAAATATCCTGATTCGTGGCATCTGAGACACATGTATGATCCACATTCAACATCCCCGGGATCAATAATGCCGGCTTACACGTGGCTGCTTAAAACCGAAACTGATTTCGAAAGTATTCCTAACAAAATAAATGCGCTCAGAACGGTTGGTGTGCCTTACGTAGAGGGATATGAAAATCTCGCCATAAAGGATGCCAGAGCTCAGGCGGATCGAATTGCAACCGGACTTCGGGAAAACGGATTTGGCGAAGTTGATGGTATCGAAATCACTTCAGAAAAAGAAATCATTGCACTTATTGCTTATATGCAACGCCTTGGTGTTGACATCTCAGGTACCAACGATCCGTTTTCAGGTCTGCCTTCTGACAGCCGAATGGGCGCAAACATTAAGGAGAACTAGTTATGTATAAAGAAGTACTCAGAACAATGGAAGGCGTTGAGATCTTCCCAAGTATCTCTCTCATTTTATTCTTCGCTTTTTTCATTCTATTGGTGGCTTACCTGGTACGTACCGGTAAGCACCACTGGGATGAAGCCGCGAATCTCCCACTTGAATCCGATGAAACTATAACTCAGAAATTCACACAATCATGAAGATTTTAGACGACGAAAAGGACAAACTACTCGATCATGAATACGATGGAATCCGCGAACTGGATAACCACATGCCAACCTGGTGGCTCTGGTTATTTTACTTCACTATTGGGTGGAGTTTCCTGTACTTGCTCTACTATGAGTTTACAGATGTAGGACCGGATCAGCATGAACAATATGAATTGGAAATGGCAGCGGCAGCCGAAAAATATGGCAATTCAGGTAACGAGCCTGGTGGCGATGTTGCCGGTATCTCATGGAGTTTCGAAACCGATCAGGAATCCATTGCTAATGGTCAGGAAATATACATGAGCACCAACAACCTTTGTTTTACCTGTCATGGTAACGCCGGAGAAGGATTAGTAGGCCCAAACCTGACCGATGAATTTTGGATTCACGGTTGCTCTGCTGATGAGTTAGCCACCAGCATTGCTAACGGTTTTATGGATAAAGGAATGATGCCTTACGGTAGTAATGCTCCGATTTCGAACGAAGACATGACAGACCTGATTAGCTATATCGCTTCCATTCAGGGGACGAGTCCTCCTAACCCTAAAGCCGTAGACGAAACCCGTGCGGTTGAATGTACCATTGAATAGGAGCGACCATGTGCCTGAGATTTGATCCTGTTGAAAATACGCTAAAGCAGACCTGTTCAGGTACATGCAAGAACAAGTGCGGCTTTAAAACTGATGAAGATTCGGTTCTCGCCAAATCTTCGTTGGTTAAGCCAAGACAAGTAAGTGTTGAAAAGGGAAATCCTACTATTAACAGACTTCGGAAAGTCCCTTTTTTGAATGAAAGCCTGTAAGAGTAGCAGATTTTACTCAACAAAGATTATTTATTAATTACATTATAACTCCTACTACTAAAAGTGGAGTAGAATTATTCATTATAGAGGATCATAATGGCAACCGTTGATGATAGAAGAATTAACAAAGACAGTTACAGAGATCATCTTGCCACCGTAAATGAAAAAGGTGGTCGAAACTGGATTTATCCCAAAAAACCAAGCGGCAGATATTATAAAGCCAGGAATATCTTCGCTCTTTTTCTTTTAGCCTTCTTCTTTGCTGGACCATTTATAGAGATTAACGGGCAACCCCTGTTAATGATTAACATTCTGGAACGTGAGTTTGTGATTTTCGGAGTTAGGTTCTGGCCACAGGATTTACATCTGCTTGTTTTCGGGATGCTGACATTCATTGTAGCTGTGGTACTTTTCACTGCCATATTCGGTAGGCTTTTTTGTGGATGGGCGTGTCCTCAAACCATATTTATGGAAATGGTATTTCGAAGAATAGAATACTGGATTGAAGGGGACGCTTCAAGTCAAATCAGGCTAAACAAAGCACCATGGACAACCGAAAAAATACTTAAGAAAACCAGCAAGCACGCTATTTTCTACGGAATGGCATTCCTGATCTCTAATCTCTTTCTGGCCTATATTATAGGCAAAGATGCCTGGTTTGAATTAGTTACTGATCCTCCTTCGCAGCACCTTGGTGGCTTATCGGCTATGATTATTTTCAGTGGAGTGTTTTACGGAGTGTTTGCCTTTATGCGGGAGCAGGTATGTCATTTTGTGTGCCCTTATGGAAGAATGCAGTCAGTGATGTTAGATAATAACTCCATCAATGTAATGTATGATTATGTTCGGGGAGAAGATCGGGCCAGAATTGGTGATAGATTAAAAGTAGAAGCCGGTAAAGCTACACTTGCCGATTTAGGGTTTAGTGAGGATGCTTCCTTTGGCGATTGTATCGATTGCTATCAGTGTGTGAAGGTTTGCCCAATGGGAATTGATATCCGCAATGGTACCCAATTGGAGTGTGTACATTGTACAGCCTGTATTGATGCCTGTGATCATGTAATGGACAAAATTGATAAACCAAGAGGCTTAATCCGGTATTCTTCAGAAAATGCTATTCGTGAAAAAGAACGAAAAATTATAAACCCAAGAGTAATTAGTTACTGCTCAGTTTTGTTGGTTTTAATGGCCACCTTTATCGTTTTAATGACTATGCGCACCGATTTGGAAACTACCATTTTAAGGGAGCCCGGCACACTTTACCAAGAGCTTCCCGGAGATCGTTTCAGTAACATCTATGATATCAAAGTGATCAATAAAACTTTTGACGAGGTTGATTACGAACTGGAATTAGTTTCTCCACAGGGAGCGCTTGTTTCGTTAGGTAATGTTACTTCTGTTGAGGGACAAAGCATCTCAGAAGGGCGGTTTATGGTGCAGCTTTCCCGGGAAAACTTGAATGGGCTACAAACCCAACTCATATTTCAGGTCAAATCAAATGGAGAAGTAGTAGAAACTGTAAAAACAGGGTTCTTAGGGCCTGCTAACTAAGAGTAAAATGAATTCAAATTATCATATTCAGAAAGCTACCTGTTTTCATCCTGAACTTGATTCAGGATCCGTAGAGAAACATACTTTCTATAACCTATTCTTTGGAGCTAGGCTAAGCACCTTACAGATTCCGGATCAAGTCCGGAATGACAATATGCTTAATCAAAATTCTATAAATCAAATATCATGAAAAAACTAGACTGGGGAAAAGGGATTGTAATTGCAATCGTCCTGTTCATAATCGGAACACTCAGTATGGTGAGTTACCTCATCAGCCTTGATTTCTATCTTGTGAATAATGATCACTACGAAGAAGGCGTAAATTATCAAGATACCATAGATAGCAAGAAACGAGCAAATCAATTGGATGAGCAAGTGGTTGTTCTTTTCGATGAAAAGCGAATTGCTCTTAAAGTTATGTTCCCGGCTGAAGTTCTTGAAAAAGCGCAAAATGGAACTATTCAGCTATACCGTCCTAATGATTCCGCAAAAGATCTCACGCTTCCAATTGAGTTTGCAGGCGGTTCAACTCATATTATTCCCATGGAAAGAATGGATAAAGGGAAATGGGTACTCACTATTAAGTGGACCATGGATGAATTGGAATATCAAAAAGAGGAAGTAGTAATCATCTAGAATGGAACTCTGGACAGCATTATTTTTGGGCTTTGCAGGTAGTTTCCATTGTGTGGGGATGTGCGGTCCCATTGCGATGTCTATTCCAAGATCAAGTTCCCGGACTTTTGTTCTTACCAGTTACGCGTTTATTTATAATTCCGGTAGAATTTTAGTCTATGCTCTGCTGGGTTTGTTTTTTGGATTGCTTGGAACCCAAATTACAATTGCTGGCTTCCAGGGATGGATTTCTATCATGCTCGGGGCAGCAATTGTAGCAGCCGTACTAATGAATCGGTTTTTTAAGAGTCGCCCAAAACCTATCCTTCTTGAAAAACTCACCCAAACGGTTTCGAAATACTACGGCCTGTTATTGAGGAAAGAATCGCTGCCCGCTCTTTTTGGCATGGGTGTGCTAAACGGACTTCTGCCCTGCGCTTTTGTCTATTCCGGATTAGCTGTTGCAGCGCTAACAGAATCTCCTACGCATAGTATGATGTATATGACTCTGTTCGGACTTGGAACTTTCCCGGCAATGTATTTTATGTATCTCGCCCCATCCATTCTCTCTCTTGATCTTCGCAACTCCATCAGAAAGTTTGTACCCTATCTGGCTTTTTCTTTGGGTCTCTTTCTTATCGTTCGGGGAATCGCTCTTCAGGATTTATACCTCCCCAGAATTATAGCCGAAAGCGTGGAGAGTGTTTGTGTTTTTCCGGGTACTCAATAATTCGAAATATACTGTCTCTATATTTTCATTATCATCTGACCAATGAAAAAGAAGCTGCAAAATATTGGCCTGATTGCCCTCAGTATTATTTTATGTTTAATAATTCTTGAACTTTTTTTTCGACTTTTTAGCCCAACCAGAGATTATTCTTCAAAAAACGATCGTCACCTCATTCAGCCCGACTCTCTTCTTTCCTATCGATATGCATCAAACCTGGATACTAATTTAGTAACCATTGATTACCGAATAGATATCAAAACTAATCGTTTCGGGTTCAGAGACGGCCAATGGAATTTTGATACTACTCAAACCAATCTTCTGGTTCTGGGTAATTCATTTTCTGCCGGATTTGGAGTAGATAATGAGGAAAGATGGTCAAGCCTACTCGATATAAAACTATCAGCTTTGGAAAGCCCGGCAACTGTGTATAATGCAGCTATATCAGGCTACAGTATAACTCAGTCGATAGATAATGGAATTCAGCTTTCAAAATTGATTCAACCGGAAATTATCATTGTTGGACTTTATCTAAACTCTCTGGATCGATTAGATGATCCTTTTCAGTACTATAAAGGCTTCAGTGTAAAAAAATCCGCCATACCTTATGCAAAAGTTTCTAATGAGGAATTATTTTTCTCATTCTGGAAGGCTGATTTCCTAAAAAACATAGATATCTTTTTTAAAAAGCATTCTATGCTGTATCAATTTGCAGAACAGAGAATACGATATAGAATCTTACCCTCCATGAGGAGGTTACTCAACTCTAAATCAAAACTTGAAGAAACTTCAGGTGAATATTCTAGCCTTAGCCAAGCTGCTTTTGATGAACTAATTAGATTACAATCCTCAGTATCAGCTGAAATATATCTGCTCCCAATCATCCAGCATAATCGTGAATTTGAAATCTTTGAGAATCAGGTGAAAATTTATCGGGATTTGACTCACTTAATCTCCGATTCAGAAATTCAATTCATAGATATACTACCGCAATTCGAATCAGAAATAAAAAAAGGAACTGACATGTGGATTAAAAATGATCCACATTGGAACAAAAAAGCACATTCTTTAGCAGCTAGGGTAATTAGCGAGCAGTTATTCCATTAAGTTGAATTTAATACTCCTTCCTCTTTCCATTCTACAACACTGTTAGTATCCATTGCTTCAATAGCCATACTTACCAGAATGGAGACGCTTGCTCCGGTTCGTACATTCGAGTCTGGTTCTTTCTAGCTATTGATGAAATCTTTGAAATCGATCAGTGCTTGTTTTGACACGTCCATGTCGTCCGTGAAAACGAAATCTGCATTCTTTCTGGCGGGTTTTGGGTGCTTTTGACTACTAAAAGTACCAGAAGATCACCTCCCTTCATAGGAGATTCATCAACACCCCTCGATGAGATAAAAGGCGTTGATCTGTGAAGAGCCTCGGATTGGGTTCTTTGTTCATTTCAACCCCCGGGATGAATCCCGGGGCTTTTGATGTTAGACCCTTTCAGGCTTACGTCATAAAATTATCTGACATCTATATCTCTCAGGAACCTGCCTATCAGAAGACAGGGGAACATTCTCTAAAACAAAAGAAACTAAACCTCTAAAGCCTTTTTCAACACTTCAAAATCATCGAAGCATAGATCCGGTAAAGTTGCTTCAAATTCGGTGGGATCAGATTTATACCAGGCTACTTTCCATCCGGCTTTGAGACCGCCTTTTACATCGGAGGTGATCGAATCTCCAACATAGAGGATTTTATCTCTTGGAACTCCGGCTAGCTCTGTGGAATGATCGAATATTTTTTGATGAGGTTTCATCACTCCTACCTCTTCTGAAATGACAATCTGACTGGTGGTTTTCTTGAATCCGAATTGTTCGATTTTCATCCATTGCGTTTCCGCAAATCCATTAGTGATAATTCCCGTTGAATATTTTTCTGAAATCGAATTGTAAGCTTCTTTCGCCCCATCAATCCATTCCCAGTGATTCCTGTAATAATTCATATATACTTTGCCGGCTTCTTCATATAAGCCGGGTTCAATATTCAGCTCTGTGAAAGTCTCTTCAAATCTGCGCCGATGGAGAATATGTCGATCGATTTCCCCTCTGCCATATTCTTCCCATAATCCTTTGTTGATTTGATGGTAGGTCTCTATAAGACTTTGGAGCGGAATTGATTTAAAGACGCCAAAATGCCCGTGAACATCTGCCAATCCGTTTTGTTCTGCCTTTTTGTGATTAAGAAGGGTATCGTCTAAGTCAAAATAAATGAAATCGGGATTGAGAACTGACAATGGAACGGTTTTTGATTATTGTTAGAGCAGATTGAACATAAGTCAATTCGGCTCGTATTGCGGGCGCAAAGTTAATCAACTAAATACAAAAACATGAAGGGAAAAGTTATAATCGGAATTGTGGTAGTTATTCTTATCGCTTTTTTTGGTATAAGCGTGAATAACAGTCTCGTTGAAAGAGAGGAAAGCGTGGAAAGCGCATGGGCTCAGGTTGAAAACCAATATCAGCGCAGGGCAGATTTAATACCTAATCTGGTAAACACCGTTCGTGGGGCAGCTGACTTCGAACAAGAAACCTTAACTTCAGTAATTGAAGCAAGAAGTCAGGCTACTTCGGTCAATATCAGTGCTGATGATTTAAACGATCCTGCTAAACTTCAGCAGTTTCAGCAAGCCCAGGCTCAGTTAAGTGGTGCTTTGTCCAGACTGTTGGTTACGGTAGAACGCTATCCCGAACTAAAAGCCAATGCCAATTTCAGGGATCTTCAGTCTCAGCTGGAAGGAACTGAGAATCGTATTTCTACAGAAAGAATGCGTTTTAATAACGCTGCACAATCATATAATACTTCGATCAGGAAATTTCCTACGAGTATTTTTGCTTCAATAGGTGGCTTTAATAGAAAAGCATATTTCGAAGCAGATCAAGGTGCTGAGCAGGCTCCTACGGTAGACTTCAATAATTAATTAAAACGACGAAAGACCAATGATCTCCAACGAACGGTGGTCGTTGGTCCGCCGTCCATCGTCGTAACTATGGCTAAATTTTTATCAAAAGAAGAAGAAAAGACAATTATCTCAGCAATTAAAGAAGCTGAGTTGAATACTTCAGGAGAGGTCCGGGTACATATCGAACCAAGATGTAAAGCTGACGACCCAGTTACCAGAGCTAAAGAGGTGTTTGCGGAATTGGGGATGCATGAAACTGAGCTCCGTAATGGGGTCATCATTTATGTAGCTACTAAAGATCATAAGATGGCTGTTTGGGGAGACAAAGGAATTCACGAAAAAGTGGGGCAGGCTTTTTGGGAAGATGAGATTGCATTGATGAAAAAGTATTTCCAGGCAGACGATTACGAAAGTGGGTTAAGGGATGCTATTTTGATGGTTGGAGAGAAGTTGAAAGAATTTTTTCCTTATCAAACAGATGATGTGAATGAGCTGGATGATGAGATCAGTTATGGGGGAAAAGATGAGAAATAATTATCAAGAAAAAGTCTTTGCGAAGAATCCCGTAAAGCAGATTCTTAATTTCAATGAGGAACACAGAGATTACTTCGTCGAAGAAATAGAACCTGTTGGTTTTAAAACCAGCTTCCTCGCAAAGACTGCCTTCATTGTAGTACTGCTTTTAACTCTGTCAATTCCAACAACTGCACAGAATTTAGATTTCCTTCCTGACCGCCCGACTGGTATGGTGAATGACTATGCCGATATGCTTACAACAAGCGAAGAGCAACGGCTGGAACGTAAGTTGATCAATTACAGGGATACTACTACCAATGTAATTGCTATTGCCATTTTGGAAAGCCTGGAAGGTAATTCTGTTGAAGAGGTCGGGACTGAACTTTTCAATAATTGGAGGATGTGGGAAGGTGACCGATATAACGGAGTTTTAATACTCATTTCTGAAAGTGATCGTGCTATTCGAATTGAAGTAGGTTATGGACTTGAGGGAGCTATACCTGATGTTATGGCCAACAGGATAATCAATGAAATCATTACTCCGGGATTCCAAAACCAAGATGTTTATGGCGGATTGGACCGAGCCATTAATGCAATGATCCAGCTTGCATCAGGAGAATTTGAAGGTGCTCCGGAAGGGTTGAATAGAAATAATGGTGATGGAGGTTTTCCTGTTGATGTCTTAATCATCATTATTATCATTATCATTTTTATTGTTTCGAAAGGTGGTCGCGGAGGAAGAGGAAATCGAAGAAGAACATTTGGACCGGAAGATGTAGTAGAAGCTTTATTCTGGAGCCAGGTGTTTGGCGGAGGCCGTAGTCGCGGTGGCGGAAGCTCTTGGGGAGGCGGTGGATTCGGTTCCGGTGGTGGAGGCGGATTTGGAGGCTTCTCAGGTGGAGGAGGCTTTGGTTCTGGTGGAGGCGGTGCGAGTGGAGGCTGGTAATAGGGTTAGTTTTTTAACGAATCCAGCGCCTGATTCAAATCATCAATAATATCTTCAGCATCTTCAATACCTACTGCCAGACGTACCAGACCATCTGAAATCCCGGCTTTTTCACGTAATTCTTCATTCATCACAGAGTGGGTCATAGAAGCAGGATGTTGAATCAAAGTATCAACTGTTCCCAGGCTTACAGCGAGCGTACATAGCTTAACACTATTCATTAAACGCTCTCCTGATGTATAACCTCCATCCAGTTCAAATGAGATAACACCACTAAAACCATTCTCAAATATTGAATTTGCCAGTTCGTATTGGGGATGAGATTCCAGTCCGGGATACCAAACTCTTTCTACTAACTCATACGATTCTAAAAATTGTGCCACTGTTAACGCATTTTCTGAGTGCTTTTTCATTCTAAGAGATAAGGTCTTTAATCCCTGGTGGAGCAAAAAGGCATCCTGTGGAGCTGAGATACCACCAAGATTTTTCCTGAACTTAGCCAGATTTACTTCCTCAATAAGTTCTTTCTTAAGCACTAACGCACCACCAATTACACTGCCATGACCTCCCAAGTACTTTGTTGTAGAATGCGCGACAATATCTGCACCTAGAGAAAGTGGGCGTAAGTGATAAGGAGATGCGAAGGTGTTATCTACCATCAGTAATGCCCCATATCTGTGAGCAATATCAGCGATAGATTGTATATCAGAAACCGTCATTGTAGGATTTGCTATACTCTCTAAGTAGACAAGTTTAGTATTGGAGTTTTTCTCCAGCTCTAATTCAAGCAAAAAAGAATCGCTCATATCTACAAAGGAAGTAGAAATTCCCATTATCGGTGCTTCCTCTTTCAGGAACTGACTGGTACATCCATATAGCGCATCCTGAGCTACTACGTGACCTCCCAATGAAATAGAGATTATTCCAGTACTTATTGCTGCCATCCCACTTCCAAATACCATACCGCGAAACAAATCTTCTTCCTTTAATCCATAGGTTTCAAGTTCGCAAATAGCTCTTTCCAACTGCTCAACCGTAGGGTTTCCAAGACGGGAGTAAATATGAGCATCACTTTCTCCGGAGAATGCATCCCTTCCCTGCTTTACATTGTCAAACACAAACGTGGAAGTTTGGTAGATAGGAGCAAGGTGTGAGCCAAACTGATCTCTTTCTTTTTTTCCCGCGTGAACAGTAGTAGTATTAAAGCTATGAGGTTTTTTTGTAACAGTAATCATTATACAGGGATATTAAATTCTTCTTTAATAGTGCTTAGCACGATACTGGTGTGAAGCCGCTGAACGTCAGGAAGGGTGGTTAACTTAGCCCGCAAAAACTGTTCAAAATCCTTTACATCTTTTGCAACAATATGAAGCAGGAAATCTCCCTCACCGGTTGTGTTATAGCAGGCGAGAATCTCCGGAATAGATTTAATAGCATCAGTAAACTCGCCCATAAGATTAAGTTGATGAACACTTAACGTAACTGACACAAAAGCACTAAAGCCCTTTCCTATCGATTCTTTATTTAGAATCGCGGTATAGCCTTGAATCACATTATTCTTTTCCAGTCTTCTCACTCTTTCAAGAGTAGGAGTTGTAGTAAGATTAATTCTTTCCGCAAGTTCCTTATTAGATAGCCTTCCCTCTTTCTGAAGAATCGACACTATCTTTTTATCTATTTCATCAAGCTTAACTTTATTCATGATATGCCTATTATTCTTTATATAATATATTAATTGGCATATAGTATCAATACTATATTATAAATACAGAATATTAATCTGTATTTATAATTTTTAAAGAATAATAAACTAAAAAAGCCCCGAAATTGACCAATCTCCGGGGCTTAGACATGTTAACTCGAACTACCAACCATATTTATACCTGTTCGGCGACCTCCTCTGAGGGTAAACCATTTCCTTTCGGTGCTTTCGTAGTTTCGTTCATGTATTCTTCTTGTGTGAATTCATCAACCTGAATCGCATCATAGCGGGCATCTTCTGCTTCTCTCGCCAGCTCCGCTTCTTCTTTAGTGATGATTCCTTTTTCCAAAGCAGGTTCTATAAGATCAGGTACAGGAGCCTTAGGAATTTCTCTTTTCTTCATTGCCACATACATTTTCTTATACACCGGAGCTACTTTGGTGATAAGATTAAGCGTATGCTCGTATCTCCCAATCGCTTCTGTTGAATCTTTTGGAATGAAGGTTCCTTCTGTAATCCGGTCTCTTTGCTCACCCACCGTTTGCATAGCGGAAGCTACTTTATGCCCCAGATAATCTGATGGGTAGGTTCCAATAGGATTCACTCTGGACCAAACTCCTGCCAAACGGAATGCCCAGGTTAAACCTGGAACTTTGATCTCACGAAGTATTCCCTCAAAGGCTTCCTGTATTCTGAAAAAGATGTAATCCATTGCCCATTTGAAATAAACTTCATCCTCTTTTCTTCGACCTTCAGCCTCGAACCTTCTTAAAGTAGCGGCTGCCAGGTACATGTGACTTAATACATCCGCATAACGGCCAGCAATCTTCTCCTTCATCTTTAAGGCACCACCGTAAGAGCCAAGTGCGATATCCGCAAAGAATGCAAAAGAAGCAGAAGCCCACGCCAGCTTTTTAAAATATCTTGAAGCCGGACCACTAACCGGAGAACCTGCTAAACGACCTCGGGTAATACTCAACATAAAAGCACGGGCTTTGTTTCTTCCAACATGTCCAATATGCGCCCAAAAATTTTCGTCAAAAGCTTTGGCATCGCCTTCTGTTAATGCTTTGATTTCGTTGAGTGCATAAGGGTGACACCGAATAGCTCCCTGCCCAAAAATCATGAGCGTTCGGGTTAGTATGTTTGCTCCTTCAACTGTAATTGCAATTGGTAATGAAATATATCCGTTCGCAAAGATATTTCTTGGGCCCCGGGAGATTCCAGCCCCTCCGACAATATCCATTCCATCATTGATAATTTCACGCATCAACTCCGTGAAATTGTATTTCATTATGGCAGTAACTACGGCTGGTTTAGCCCCTTTATCAAGTCCACCTGTAGTATATTTTCGTGCTGCTTCCATGAAGTAGGTATAACCACCTATTCTTGCCATTGGTTCTTCAATCCCTTCAAACTTCCCGATATTCAAGCCGAATTGCTTTCTGATCATAGCGTAAGCACCGACAACCCTGGTAGCCATTTTCGCTCCACCCAGACTTTGTGCCGGAAGAGATATCCCACGTCCAACTGCTAAGGACTCCATCAACATGCGCCAGCCATTTCCCGCTCCTTCTTTTCCACCAATAATAGCGTCTATGGGAACCACAACGTCATGACCATGAGTGGGGCAGTTGTAAAAAGGGACTCCAAGCGGGTCATGTCGTTTTCCAATTACTACGCCCTTCGTATCTGACGGAATCAATGCACAGGTAATTCCCAAGTCTTTTTCTTTGCCCAACAAATTTTCCGGATCGTACAGTTTGAAAGCTAACCCCAATACCGTAGAAATTGCCGCGAGCGTGATGTAGCGTTTATTCCAGTTCAACTTCAGGTATAACTTTCCATCTTCTCCTTTAAAAACTTCACCGTGAGATGTCATACCCCCGGCATCCGATCCAGCATTCGGCTCTGTGAGCGCAAAACAAGGCATTTCAACGCCAGCAGCCAACCTCGGGAGATAATATTCTTTTTGCTTATCGGTCCCGTAGTGCATTAGCAGCTCAGCCGGGCCCAATGAGTTAGGGACCATTACCGTTGTTGCCAAAGGCCCACATCTTGATCCCAGTTTCGCTACAATAGTACTGTGAGCAGTGGCTGAGAACTCGTGCCCGCCAAACTTTTTGGGGATAATTAATCCGAAAAACCCTTCTTTTCGCATAAACTCCCAGGCGTCTTCATTGAAATCTTTCTTTACAAAAACGTCCCAGTCATTCACCATGCCGCAAAGTGTTTCCACCTGATTATCCAAAAAACTCTGCTCGTCTACGGTTAACTTAGGGTAAGGCTCTTCCAAAACTCTTTTAAAATTTGGCTTTCCTGAAAACAGCTCACCTTCTACCCAAACTGTGCCCGCATCAATTGCTGTTTGCTCTGTTTCTGAAATAGTTGGAAGAAAATTCAGCACATCCAGTAGCTTCATAATTGGAGCACTTAGCAAATTTCTTCGAATGAGCTTGATATTGAAAACCAGCACCAAAGCTGTATAGGTAATAAATATCCAAGTTGGAGCTTCCAAACCCACAAATCCCATATATCCTGCTATTGCCCATAACCAAAGTGGTGCTCCGGTATAAGCAAAACCTACTGCCAGAATAACTGCTACTCCAATCGAAGCCCAAAGCGGTACTTCATATAAAAATCCAAATAGTTCTGTTATTGCTTCCATAATATTTCCTTATGCTGTTGTAATCCTGACCAAAAATCCCTGAACAATGTGCTCGATGGATTCTTCTATAAATTTATTTCTATCAATTTTGCTATCCAATCGTTGATTTAGTACCACTGAAATTACTCCATGTAGCTGAGCCCAAATCGAATACGCGGCAATTCGGGCTTCATCGAGTTCCATCAAACCTTCCTCAATTCCATTCTTTATAACGGATTCAAGCAAAGCATACCCACGACGGGCTTTTCTGAATTTCTCTTTCGGATAACGGCTCATCTCGCTTGAAAGCACCATATAAATAACCTGATACTTTTCCGGGTTGGACATCGCGAACTCTACATAACCCCGGATAATTGCCTCAAACTTATCAATGGTTGATATCTTTTGAGCAGCGCTTTGCTCAATGGCTCTACTTAACTCCTCCACAGATTCCTCAATCAGTGTGTGAACTAAATGATCCTTGTTTTCGAAATAGAGATAAATGCTGGTGGCCGATACTCCTATTTCCTTAGCAATTTTGCGCATCGACAGGGACGAATAACCCTTTGTAAACAAAAAATGCCTGCTTGTGTCCAGAATTTTTTCTCTAAGTGACGACTCTTTTCCGTTCATAAATTTAGACTGGTTAACAGTGTTAACTTAATGAAGTTAACTAATCCTGAAAGAAAATCAAGCTTCATTTTTTTACAAACTTAAACCGATTTAAATCATTTCTTGAATTAATCATTCATTCTTATATGTATCTATGGCCTTTAATAAAATCGTACGAAACCTCATCCTAGGACTGTTTTGTTTTTTCGTCACTTCCAGTGATGTTAATTCCCATCCCTGGGGAGGGTTGGTTATTGATAGCCAAGGAAATATCTACTTCACTTTTATTTGCCCATTTGTTGATGACGACCATTACGCATGTGTGTGGTTAATCGATTCCAATAATTCTTCAAAAGAAATTTTAAAGGCGAATTATTCTCCAAGCGATATAGTACTTGATAGAACTGCCGACAGACAGATTTTCGGGGCGGAGCGAAGTGGAAACAGCCCGAATTATCTGAACACGTTATGGAAAATCACACCTCAGAAATCAATCCAAATAATCGAACCGTCTACAAAGCAAAATTTATTTCATATTCAAACTTATGCTGTAACCGATAACGGAACTCTTTTTTTTGCCAAAGCCAACCAGCTTTTTCATAGAGATTCCAGTGGTACTGTTTCTGAAATCAATCTCGGTTTGAATCTTAACAGGATTCAACTTCTTGAAATTGGACCTTCTGGAAAATTGTTTCTATTGGCTGATAACAATTTATATAGGTGGGAAGATGAAAATCTAAGTCTTATAGCCAAAGGGCTGAAGGAAGAGGATCCAAAGAATATACCTTTCCGAGGAGCAAATATTATTTTCGATATGGCTGTTGATGAAGATGGAAATTCTTATCTGGCCTATTATGGAAACAGAAAAATTCTGAAAGTATCTCCATTTGGTGAAGTTAGTGAGGTCATCAGTTCAGTAGCTCCATGGTCTCCTCATGGAATTGATATTTTTGAAGGAGAAATTTTTATCCTGGAGTCTACTCTGGGAGATGGGCGATGGTGGAAATTCTGGAATAATGATGATGAGATTATCCCCCGGATAAGAAAAATATCAACGGATGGAAAAGTGACTGATATCTTTATCTATAAGCACAATTAATCCAGAGAAAAAGATAGGAATCGAATCTTGCGACCCTTTTTAAGATGCAATCCTTCGTAATAAGTTTGGATTGAGAGCTCAGGATCATTCGGACATTCTTTGTAAACATCACCAATATCCCGATGAAGAATTAAGTTCTCCTGCTGAATCACCTCTTTAGTGAATTCGTAAAGTTCAGGGCTGTCGGTCTTTAAATTGATGGAAGCTCCTTTCTTCAATAGTGGTCGGTAGAGCTCAAGGAATTTAGGAGAAGTGAGTTTTTTCCGATCTTTCTTAAGTTGTGGATCAGGGAAAATGATCCAAATCTCATCAACTTCTTTTTTTTCAAAAAACTGATCCAGGTGATCAATGTAAGCCCTGAAGAACCGAACATTATCCAACCCGAGTTCTATCGATTTTGTTGCCCCTACCCACATCCGGTTTCCTTTAATATCGAATCCAACAAAGTTTTTTTTGGGGTACAGGTTCCCTAACCCGATAGAATATTCGCCCTTTCCACAGGCAAGTTCAAGAACAACCGGGTTTTCATTTTTGAAGATTCCCAAATTCCAGTTCCCTTTTGGAAAAGGATTTTTGCTGTTGTAATCCGTCCATTCGAATACATGTTCCATAGACCGGATTTCATCCATACGTTGCTCTTTGATCTTAGGCATCTTAGGGCGACAATCTTTTTACAGACCAGTTTGAACCTTCTTTAGCGTAGACAATCCGATCATGCAGACGACTTCTTCTCCCCTGCCAGAACTCGAAATAAACAGGGTCAACTTTATAGCCACCCCAGGTTTCCGGCATAGGCACTGCACCCTCGGGATATTTTTCAGATAACTCCTTGAACTTCGTATCCAGAAAATCCCGCCCCGGAACCACTTCACTTTGATTGGAAGCCAAAGCTCCGATCTGACTCATATATGGGCGTGTTTTGAAGTAGGCCTCACTTTCTTCTCTTGGGAGCGTGTGAGCAGTTCCCTCAATGCGAACTTGTCGTTCAAGCTCAATCCAGAAAAAGCAGGAAGAAATATTTGGGTTCGCTTCAATCTCATCTCCTTTATTACTGGCATGATTAGTAAAAAACGTGAAACCATCCTCATCAAAACCCTTTAGAAGAACTATTCTGTTGTGAGGTTTCCCGGAACCGTCAACGGTGGCAAGAGACATCGCGTTTGGCTCTTTAACTTTCGACTCTATTGATTCTTCAAACCAAATCCGGAACTGAGTAAATGGGTTTGCATCAACCTCTGACTCATCTAAAGAACGTTGAGTATATTCCTGCCTGATTTTCTGAAGATCAATGTTATCCATAATTATCCAAAATAATCGGGCTCGTTACCCGGTTTCCATTTAATATTGCAGCCAATACTGGGTATTTGCGGGTCGATCGGCTCTTTTCCTTCCAAAAGTGCGTCTACAGCATTTTTAAGATCTGCTCCGGTTGCTTCTTTACCATTTCCGGGCCGACTTTCATCAAACTGACCTCTGTAGACCAGCTCGTTTTCCTCATTGAATAAGAAGAAATCAGGAGTACATGCAGCCATATAATCTTTGGCAACTTCCTGAGTCTCGTCGTATAAATACGGGAATGGATATTCTTCCTTTTTTACTACTTCTATCATTTTTTCAGGAGAATCGTCGGGATAATTTTCCACATCGTTTGAGCTTATTGCTACAAATCCTATTCCCTGCTGAATATAGGAATTTGCAATCTCAACCAGTTTACTGTTAAGATGCTTTACATAAGGGCAGTGATTGCAAATAAATGCAACTACCATTCCTTTCGAATTTTTTGAATACTTATTCAGGTTTAAAATCCCGCCGGTTACAATCGGCAAGGTAAAATCCGGAGCTTTTGTTCCCAGCTCCAGCATTGTTGATTCTACTGCTGACATTATTTCCTCTTTTTTAGTAGATCCTCAGCTAGCCATGCCGAGATAATAGTTTGACTTGATGAATTAATTATGAAAATACGGCTTATCTGAAAGAGGTTAAAGGGAAAGGTCTATATTCCTTATTCGAATCATAAATAAAGGGCATAAAAAATCCCGATACCTAAGTGAAAATAAATATAGTGGTCATCTATGTTTAAAAGCTACTTTCAAATAGGATATCGGGAAGCTATAACATCTTCACGAATAAAAACCTTAATTGTTTCATCAATTTTGTTATAAATTATTTTTCAATTTTTCTCAGAAAAGATTTAGTTGATCCCCGGAACTTTTTTTGAAATGCTGTATCCCCATAGGGATTCTGGTATCATTCAGTCCCAATTTTTTAGTTTGAAAGGCAAAAACATCTCTGATCTGTTGAGAAAAAATTCCTTCTCCTCTCATCCTTTTTCCCCAATCTGCTTTATATAGCTTACCTCCTCTCATATCGTATAACCGGTTTTTAATTTTTTCCTTTCGATCAGGGAAATGCTGTTCCAACCAATCAACAAAGATATCTTTCACTTTATAGGGAAGACGAACAACAGTATATCCTGCGTGTGAGGCTCCTGCTTCTTTTGCAGCTTTCAAAATATCCGGGCACTCGTGGTCTGTAAGTCCCGGAATTATCGGAGCAACATTAACTCCTACCGGTATCCCTGCTTTGGCTAAGGCTTCAATGGCTTTAAGCCTTCTGGCTGGCCGTGAAGTTCTTGGTTCCATAATTTCCGTCAGGTTTTTATCCAAAGTGGTAATGGAGATGGTTACGCGAACACAGTTATATTCAGCAAGTTCTTTCAGGTAATCGATGTCACGGGTTACCAAATGGTTCTTAGTTATAATACCAACCGGATTACGAAACTCGGCGAGTATCTCGAGGCAACCTCTTGTAATCAGTAACTTTCTCTCCAGCGGTTGATATACATCCGTGATCCCACTCATCGCAATCACCTGAGGCTCCCATTTAGGAGACATCAGTGTTTTTCGAAGTAATTCAGGGGCATCGTACTTCACAATTATTTTGGTCTCAAAATCCAACCCTACTGAGAAACCTAAATACTCGTGATATGGCCTTGCATAACAGTAAATACAGCCATGTTCACATCCCCGATATGGATTCAATCCTGCTTCGAAAGGAATATCAGGACTCTTGTTGAAGGAAATTATATTCTTGGTATCATCTTTGAAAAGCTGAGTTTTTTGTGCGGGCTTCTCTCCTGTTTCTTCATCAAGATCGTAGTCTACATAGTGTCCTTCGAATCTGTTTATCGGGTTATCGGAAGCCCCTCTGCCTCGTTTTGGATTTTGTAGTTTGCTCATTCATCAAAATTAAATTACACATATATTGCACATACAATTTATGCTTTGATACATTAATCGCAAATAAAAAAGCCATGCTTTTGTGCATGGCTTTTATCAAAATTACACTTACCTGCTATTCAAATACTTTCTCACCTGCCACCCATGTTTGCAGAACTTCAATATCCCAAATTTCACTTACCGGAACTTCAAAATAATCTTGCCCTATCAAGATAAAATCTGCCCATTTTCCCGGCTCCAAAGATCCAAGCATATCCTCCTGATGTCCTGCGTAAGCCGCATCAATAGTAAATGCTTTTAAAGCCTGCTCTCTTGAAAGAGATTCCTCTGGATACCAACCGCCTTCCGGATTTCCTTCATGATCCATTCGGGTAACCGCTGAATATAAACCAAAGAAAGGGTTTGAGTGCTCCACCGGAAAGTCTGATCCGGCCGCAACGATGGTTCCCTGATCTAAGAATGTTTGCCAGGCATATCCACCTTTAATACGTTGCGATCCAACACGATCTTCTGCCATATTTTTATCGCTGGTGGCATGTGTTGGCTGCATAGAGGCTATTATATCCAGTTCTTTAAACCTTGGAATATCTTCCATAGCAACAATTTGTGCATGCTCAACCCTGTTTCTTAATCCCTGATTCCCGTTCACATTTTTCGAATACGCAATAGCATCCAACACTTGTCGGTTTCCGGCGTCGCCGATAGCATGAATATTTGCCTGAAATCCTTTGCTCATAACTTTAGAAACCATTCTATTCATTTCATCCTGATCTACAAAAAGTAATCCTTTGTTGCCCGGATCATCTGAATAGGGCTCAAGCATTGCTGCTCCCCGGCTTCCAAGTGCTCCATCGGAGTACAATTTTACGCTTCTAAGTGAGAGCATTTCGTCTGCGTAAGAAGCAATAGGACCTTCAGCAGATAAAGTATCGAAGGCAGAACCAGCCCCACCAACCATGGCATAAATTCGTGTCTTAAGCTTATTTTGATCTGCAAAATCTTTATACAGCTTCCAGGTGTTCACCCCGACCCCGGCATCATGAACTGAGGTAATTCCCATTCTTGCCATTTGATCAAGAGCTTTCTCAAGTGCCAGTTCTCTTTCTCTTTGTGTACTTGGCGGAATAATAGAATTTATATAACCTTCTGCAGCATCAACAAAAACACCTGTTGCTTCCCCTCGATTGTTTCGGATGATTTTTCCGCCCTGAGGATCCGGAGTGTCTTTACTTACGCCTGCCAATCTCATTGCCATTGAGTTTCCCCAACCTGCGTGTCCGTCAACACGACTTAGCCACACAGGTCTGTCTGAAACCACCTGATCCAAATCTTCAGCGGTAGGAAATTCGTTTTCGGGCCACAGTGTTTGATTCCACCCCCGTCCCTGAATCCACTCCAGGTCTGGATTAGCCTCTGCATATTCCCCTACTTTTTCTAAGGTTTCTTCCAATGTTGGAATACCGGCCAGATTCACCTGTAATTCCTGGAAACCAAGCCCCATTACGTGTCCGTGAGCATCAATCAGCCCAGGGAGCATGGTTTTTCCTTCACCATCGAGTACTTCTCCTTCATACTTTTCAGAAAGTTCTTCATCTCCGGTTTCTAGTACTTTCCCATCCTCAATTACAAGTACAGAAAAATTGATAAGCTCATCCCCGGAAAAAGTATAACCGTTAACATTTTCAATAATTGTGATCTGAGAAGGCTGGGAGCATCCCACAAAAATAGTCACGAGCAATCCTAGCAGTAGTTTTTTCATTGTTTTATTGATTCTTAGTTAGCTGATTTTCAATTATATGTGTTCCAACCTATGATAATTCCTTCAAAAAAGGGAAAGAGTTTTCAATACTTCTGGTTTTACAGGGATTCCCGATAATTCATCTTTCTCAAAAAACCTGATTTCCTTCAATAATTGATTCTCTTCATTATGCTCTGGATCGTAACCTAACGTCAATTTCCCGGATACTTTTTTCACTTCAAAAAAGAGCTCTATTGCATGATATGGAAGCTCTATTAACTCATTAACATGGAGCAATTTTTTAACTTCGATCGATAATCCGGTTTCTTCCAGGAATTCCCTTTTAAGGGCTTCCTCCATTGTTTCGCCGAACTCTACCCCGCCTCCTGGTGCGGTCCAGATATCTGAATTTAACACAGGCGAATGTAATCGGATTAAAAGTAGTCTTCCATCTTCTGCCAACAATCCGGCTACACGAACTCGCAGCTTTCCGGAATAGATGGAATCGCTCACTTTTCTACAGCTACTTTACTCTCTTTTTTGGGGATGTAGCCTTCATTGGCTTTGGCGAATTTCAAACTTGCCTTCACGAAATCCACAAAAAGCGGCTGCGGATTATTTACCGTACTTCGCAATTCAGGGTGAAATTGAACTCCTACAAACCAAGGGTGATCAGGAATTTCTACGATCTCGACTAAATCCCGCTCAGGGTTCATGCCAGTGAGCTGCATTCCATTTTCGGTAAGCTTATAGCGCAGGTTGTTATTTACTTCATAGCGATGGCGATGACGCTCGTCTACCAAATCAGATCCGTAAGCTTTATGAGCATACGTCCCTTTTTGAATTTTACAGGCATATTTACCCAACCGCATCGTGCCTCCCATGTTCTCAATATCCTTTTGGTCGGGCATGATATCGATGATCGGGTATTCCGAATTATCATCAAATTCAGTGCTGTTGGCATCTTTCCAGCCACATACATTTCGAGCGTACTCAATCACCGCACATTGCATTCCTAAACAAATACCAAAGAAAGGAATCCCATTGGTTCGTGCATGTTTAACTGCCGAGAGTTTTCCCTCTATTCCTCGCCCACCAAATCCCGGGGCTACCAGTACTCCGGATACTCCAACCAACTTCTTTGCCACATTTTTTTCGGTAAGATTATCAGACTGAACCCACTTAATCTTTACCTTGCAATCGTTCACGGCCCCTGCATGAATAAAGGCTTCTACAATCGATTTATACGAATCGTGGTGCTCTACATACTTCCCAACCAGTGCAATCTGAATTGTACCTGATGGATTGCAAACTGCTTCAACAAAACCTATCCAATTATCAAGATTTGGTTCTTTGGTTTCCAGCTTTAGCTTATCGATAACCCGCTCATCCAGTTTTTGCTGCTGCATTAACAACGGAACTTCATAAATACTGCGAGCATCAATAGATTCGATAACGTCATCGATTTCAACATTACAAAAACGGGCTACTTTGCTTCTAATGGAGTCATCCAATGTGTGCTCGGTACGGCAGACTAAAATATCAGGTTGAAGTCCACTTTCAGAAAGTGTTTTTACAGAATGCTGGGTGGGCTTGGTTTTCAATTCTCCAGCCGCGGCCAAATAAGGAACCAGTGTAAGATGAATAGAAAGTGTGTTGGCACGACCAACATTATATCTCAATTGGCGAACTGCCTCGATGTATGGCAAACTCTCGATATCACCAACTGTTCCACCGATCTCAATAATCACCACATCGTAGTCGCCTGACTGACCAAGTTTCAACACATGCGACTGAATTTCATCGGTAATATGAGGTATCACCTGAACGGTTTTACCAAGATAAGCTCCCTGGCGCTCTTTCATAATCACATCATAATAGATGCGCCCTGTTGTTACATTGTTTGTCTGAGACGTTTTAATATCCAGAAAACGCTCATAGTGACCAAGATCTAAATCTGTTTCAGCACCGTCGTCTGTCACATACACTTCTCCATGTTCGTACGGGTTCATAGTCCCGGGATCCACATTAATGTAGGGATCTAATTTCTGGACAGTAACTTTGAGTCCCCGGGCCACTAATAACCGACCCAATGAAGCGCAAATAATTCCTTTTCCAAGAGAAGATGTTACCCCACCGGTAACGAAAATGTACTTAGTAGACATGTAGAAGAGAGTGAAGTTGATGGATGGAAAAGATAGTACACTCGCTCCCCTTCTTCAATCGAAATCCCGTGAAAATGGCATTATTTACTCACAAGTTTTCCACAACTTTTTTAAGAAGATCAGGTTTATCTGAAAAAATACCTTTTGCTCCTTTATTAATGATCGTTTTCATAAGGGATTCATCATTAACCGTATAAATAAAGAAGGGAATCTTTTCTGAGGTAAGCTCTTCAACCCAGGCGTTACTCAACTGGCGATGACTGCAATTAAATGCATCTGCCTTATATTTCTCTACCAGCTCTGACGGGCTAAGCTCTCCTGACTGACTCTCTTCGTACAAGATCGCTTTAGGTATTTCAGGATCAAGTGTTTCTAAATGCTCCATTACTCTGTAATCAAAACTGGAAATGATAACCTGATCTTCTACCTCGGTCTCTTTCACAATTTTCAAGACTTTGTCGACAATCCCTCCTCCGGGGTAATCAGTTACCGCCTCTGTTTTAATCTCAATATTGACAGCAATCTTATCTTTTGTGTAAGACAAAACTTCTATAAGAGTTGGGAATGGTTCACCAGCAAATTTATCATCGAACCAGGAACCGGTCTCCAGATTCTTTAATTCCCATAATTCAAATGATTTCACCAACCCTGATGCATCAGTAGTACGATCTAGTGTATCATCATGAATCACAACTACAGATCCGTTTTTACTTAATGAAACATCCAATTCTATCATTTCTGCTTTCATTTCAATAGCCAACCTGAATGCTGAATGAGTGTTTTCAGGTGCATAAGCACTGGCTCCACGGTGAGCAATTACAATAAAATCGTCATTATTATGAGTGGGCAAATTTGGGAGTTGGTACTCTTGAGACATTAGTAAGAAAGGCTGAGCTATCAGAATAATTAGCAGGTAAAATAACTTCATATCAGACGGATTAGGTTCAATCCGATAATAACAACTTTTCCATTACGGCAATATTAATGATTGCGAATTTTTGGAAATGGCTATCCCACGATGGATTAAATCCAACATGACCAAATAATAATTTTTTAAAACTCTAGTTCTGAGAATTAATAACCCTTTTGATTGCTTTGTTTAATAGTGAGTCAAACGAATCTGTGTGAGTGAGAATGTAATACACAAAATAAAGTCCTACTATCGCTGTCATACTTCCTACCACGGTCATGACAGTTGCAATCCAGTCAGGTTGTATAATATTGAGAACTGAAAGCGCTACCACGCTAAGACCTAAAAAAATCTGTGATACAGCGGATAGAAGATGCAACCCATTAATTGAATGCACTCTATCAAAAAACACAGAAAAACTACTAAGATTCCGAGTAGGTATATCTACTCGTATCGAGTTCTCTTGAACTAAAGAATTTTTTTCTTTTGGTTCCTCGTACATGTCCTTACTTTTTAACTAACCTCGACAATCGCTTTTCATTATAATAAAAAGCAGGTTTCAATTAAAATTATTTATGTCCAAAACCGAAAATTTTTTCATCTACGGTAAGAAACCAGTAGAGGAAGCTCTGTCAGCCCGACCAAAACAAATTGATAAGATTTTTGTAAAGAACTCAATAAGTTCAAACAGCTACAAAAATCTCACTGAAACCGCTTTCATAAACCAAGTCCCGTTAGTCACAGTTCCTGATGCTAAAATTTTCAACTTAGTTGGAAGAGCAAATCACCAGGGATTTGTTGCACAGATGAGTAACATCACGTATTCCAACTTTTTTGACTGGATTGAAACACAAGACTTATCTAAAAGAATTGCAGTACTTTTATTAGATGGAATCGAGGATCCACACAATCTTGGAGCAATTTTAAGAACCGCAGCTGCCGCCGGAATAGGTGCAGTAATTGTTCCAACTCAAAATCAAGTTCCTGTTAATGCAACGGTATTCAAAACATCCGCTGGCACTGCCGGTAAAATTCCGATTATCCGAGTACATGATACCGTTCAGGGTTTCAAAGACCTTAAGCTTGCGGGCTTTTCCATTGCAGGACTTGATGGTTCAGCCAGCGATGAAATCTGGGAAGCAGAATTTGAAAATCCAGTGGCTTTCCTGATAGGAAATGAGGGAAAAGGTATTTCAAAAGGTTTACTAAAGAAGTGTGATCAGCTTATCAAATTTCCAATGGAGCATAACGTAGAATCGCTAAATGCCTCGGTAAGTGCCGCGCTAATTAGTTATGAATGGAAGCGCAGAGGATTAATCGTATAAGAGATATTCTTCTCTTTTTAATCTAAAGTCTTCTATCTCGCTCTCCCAATTGTATTCTTCTTCCCAACTAAGAATATCATCATTACCACTTAAAAGCAGTAAATGTCTTCTGTGAGTGAATGCTTTATCCTGGTCCAGTATCGTTGACCGAAACAATTTTACCATCTCCAGACCAAATGTTACCGGATCATTGAATTCCGGTGTTATTGAGATTGATACTCCTCTAATACTCTCTTCTTCAAACTTTGGATTATAGGCTTTTCCAGGTATGGTCTCTGGAATGAAGCTAACGGTATCAATTTCCACCCCAAACCTTGTTTCCAATTTCCCGATCTCTATCAAATCTAATTCCAATTCGGGATACCCGATCGTTAGAAACGGAGAATTAGTACCTCTTCCTTCAGATATATTTAGACCTTCAAAAAAACAGGTTCCTAAATACACATAGGCGTTTTCGAAAGCTGGTAAATTTGGTGAGGGCGGGATCCAGTTCAACCCTGTTTCAGGCCATCGCATGTTTCTTTTCCAACCCTCCATTTCTATTATTTTTACTTTTGGTTCTTGCTCGGTATCCAGCCAATCCTCTCCCATTGCCATTAATGCAAGTTCACCTAAAGTTAGCCCGTGTGCTACCGGAATAGGGTAAGATCCAATAAAGGATTTGTACTCTTCCTCCAACACCCATCCGGAAACATAATCGCCACCGGCAGGATTAGGTCGATCGAGAATCCAGACTTCTTTATCAAATTCTGCGGCTGCTTCAATTATGTTTTTCATTGTTGAATTGTAAGTATAGAAACGAACTCCTACATCCTGCATATCGAATAGTAAAACATCTATTTCTTTCAGCATTTCCTCCGTCGGTTTTTTATTAGATCCGTACAGAGAAAAAACCGGTAATCCTGAGGCCTGATCAATGCCTCCTTCGATTACTTCACCATCAGCATAATCACCGCGAAAGCCGTGTTCTGGGGCAAATAAAGCACTGATATTGACATCCAATGCCAGTAAGGTATCCAATACATGCACTCCTCCAATTCGTGCAGTAGGATTCATCACCAGCCCAATTTTTCTACCTTCAAGTTCTGGTAAGTGATTTTCAATCAATAATTGGGCGCCAGACTTGACAACAGGAGGAGCTTGTTCAACTTTTTTATCGCAACAAATTATAAGAGTAAGGAAAAATAATATTGAGTATAGTTTCATGTCGAAAAGTAACCAGTGGTGACGTAAAACAAAAAAGCCCCGATACGTTCGGGGCTTTCAAAATGCTTTCAGAAAATTATTAAGCCTGATTTGCAACTACTTCCGATTCCTGGAAGAAGTATGCAGCTTCAATTTTTCCGTTTTCTACTGAGTCGGAACCGTGAATAATGTTTTCTCCAACGCTATCAGCAAAATCTGCTCTGATAGTTCCCGCTTCTGCTTCGGCTGGATTGGTAGCTCCAATGAGTGTTCTGAAATCGGCGATTGCATTTTCTTTTTCCAAAATCATTGGAACACAAGCCCCACTGCTCATAAACTCGCACAACTCGCCGTAAAATGGGCGTTCTTTATGTACCGCGTAAAAACCACCGGCTGTATCAGCCGTAAGGCGGGTCATTTTCATTGCAAGAATAGTAAAACCAGCGTCCTGAATTCGTTTTGTTACTTCTCCGATTAGTCCTTTTCGAACACAATCGGGCTTGAGAATAGTTAATGTTCTTTCTATTGCCATTGTTTAGTTTTATTAAAATTTTGTAACAAGCTTTCGAAGCGTTACTCTTCAAAAAGCAAATAAAAGATAAGGTTTTGACGGAACAAAAATAGACCTAACTACCCCTTAAAAGTTGTGAATATCGAAGGACAACAACATTATTTCAATTGGTCGATTCAACTAAAAGCCAGCCCAAAACAACTCTGGCCTTTCGTATCAGACACGAATGCCATTTTCAGGTTGATGGGATTTGCGAGTGTAAAAAAAACTCAGCTTTCGAGAACTGCGCCTAAAGGCTTTTTAGGTATTACGAATGCGCGGATGAGTTCGTACCTGCATTGGGAGCAAGAACCCTTTATTTGGGAGCGTCCTTTTCGCTTCGGCACAAATCGAAACTACAAACTCGGGCTTTTTAAAAACTTTCGATATCTGGTAGATCTGATTCCTACCTCCGAAGGAACCATCGTTCAAACCCGGTTTTGGATTACCCCGCAAAAGAGTGGCACATTTTCTTTTCTGAAATTCTGTTTTGAAAACATTCTAAAACGCCGCTTCTTCAGAATCCTAAAAGATTATGATTACTGTACCTGCAAAGGAATGCTTCCGTATGAACAAAATACGCCAAAAAAATTGGTGAGAGGCGCAGAGTCAAAGATTCGTTCTATTCAATCTATACTAGTTGAAAAAACCCGAAGAAAGAGAATTATTAATCACTTGATGGAGTATATCCGGAAAGCGGATGATGAAGCCTTAATAAGAATACATCCTTTTATGCTTGCTGAGTATTGGGGAGAGAAAAAATATGCAGTACTAAATGTATTCCTTCATGCAGCCAAAAATAATCTCCTGGATTTTTCATGGGATGTATGTTGCCCTAATTGTAAAGCTCCACGTAATAATTTCAGGAAACTAAAAGAAGCCCGGGCTACTCTTTATTGCGAAGAATGTGATCTTGAATACGAAATGGATTTCAATAAGAACACTCATTTAGTGTTTACTGTACATCCTTTGATTCGGAATATTTCCGGGCGGCATTTTTCATTTGGTGATCCTCAATCTACTCCTCATAAAGTTTCGCAGCATTTCTTAAATATTGGTGAGTCTGCTTATTTGAAAGTAAAACTTGAGGAAGGAACCTACGTTTTTAAAAGCCACATGCACGAAGGTGAGCTTATTCTTCATGCGCGCGAAGATGGTTTAGACACGATATCACTTGTAATGGATGATGATGATTTTGAGGGGCAGGAAGTGAATATATCAACAAAACCAAACCTCACCTTTGTAAATAACTCTTCCAAAAAAGTAGTCTGCTTTCTTGAGAAACAGGACTGGAAAGAGGATGCGACTTACGCCAGTGAAGTAAGTTCTGTACATGATTTCAGAACGCTGTTCTCCCGCGAAGCATTAAAAGAAGGCACCAGTGTTAAAGCTTCAGGGGTTACTATGCTTTTTACTGATATTATGAATTCAACTGAATTCTACCAGCAGGAAGGTGATGATATGGCTATAGGTCGGGTAATGAATCACTTCAAAATTATCCAATCCATTGTAGCAGAGGAACGTGGAGGTATAGTAAAAACTATTGGCGACTCTGTGATGGCGGTATTCAGAGAACCTGTTTCTGCAATTAAAGCGGTTGAGCGTATTCAACAAATATTTTCAGGTCCGGGATCATTAGGGGATTCTTTTAAGCTGAAAGCTGGTGTTCACTATGGCGATTGTGTAGCAGTAAACCTAAATGACCGTACAGATTATTTTGGTACTACCGTGAATATAGCTGCCCGCCTTGTTGATGCCGCCAAAGAAAAAGAAGTTGTTATTTCTGAAGAGTTTTATAACCACCCTGATGTTAAACTATATCTTAATAAAAAGGATAAAGCACTCTTTGTTAAAGAGAATAAAATCGAGCTTAAAGGATTTGATAATCAGGAATTCAAAGTGAAACAAATCCGCCTTGAACGCCCTTCCCTCCGCCTTGTGGTGTAAAATATTCTTACTTTAATATTCAATTTATTGTAGGTTTAAGTTATTCTCACTCATTCTATTAAAGTTTATATGACTAAGAAAAAAGATCATCACCCGTCGGTAATGGATTCCATCACTACCATGAAGCCCAAAAAAAACATTGCGCTTATTGCTCATGATCATCGCAAAATGGATTTACTGGATTGGGCTGAGTACAATCGTGATCATTTAGCTCAACACAATTTATTTGGAACCGGAACTACTGGCTCCCTGGTTGCAGAAAAATGTAAACTTCCTGTTTTTACATTCAAGAGTGGGCCTTTGGGTGGAGATTTACAGATTGGAACTGCAATCATAGACAATGAAATTGACATCATGATTTTTTTCTGGGATCCGCTTCAGGCCCAACCACATGATGTGGATGTGAAAGCACTACTCAGAATTAGTGTGGTTTATAATATTCCACTAGCCTGTAATCGCTCCTCTGCAGATTTTCTTATCACTTCTCCTTTGATGGAATCTACTTACGACCGATTTATTGTGGACTACAGCCAGCGATTCAAAAAAGATTTCAATGCCTAACCGACTAGCCAAAGAAAAAAGCCCCTACCTCCTTCAACATAAAGATAATCCTGTGGATTGGTTTCCCTGGAGTGATGAAGCTTTCGACAAGGCCCGGGAAGAAAACAAACCGATATTTCTATCGATTGGTTACGCTACCTGCCATTGGTGCCATGTAATGGCCCACGAAAGTTTTGAAGATGAACAGATCGCGGATTTATTAAATGAAGCTTTTATCAATGTGAAAGTAGACCGGGAAGAACGTCCGGATATCGACAGTATGTATATGACGGTGTGCCAGATGTTGAACGGACATGGCGGCTGGCCGCTCACCATAGTACTTACCCCGGAAAAAGAACCTTTCTTTGCCGCCACTTATATCCCGAAAGAAGCTCGTTATGGCCGCATCGGATTGAGGCAACTCATTCCAGGAATCAAGGGAATGTGGACTCATGAGCCTGAGAAAATCAATAAAGCAGTTGAAAGTATTAAAGAAGGATTTGGTAAATCTCAACAGTTCGAAGCAGGTGATTTCCCCGGAACCGAAGCGATTGATTATGCGGCTGAGCAGCTCGCCATGCGCTTTGATGATGAGTTCGGCGGATTTGGGTCGGCTCCAAAATTTCCTTCTCCACATAATCTGATGTTCCTGCTTCGCCATTGGAAACAAACCGGCGAGCAACGTTTTTTAGATTCTGTAGTTGAAACGTTAAACGCAATGAGACTGGGAGGAATCTGGGATCATGTTGGTTTTGGATTTCACCGTTACTCGACCGACCGGGAGTGGCTTCTCCCCCATTTTGAGAAGATGCTGTACGATCAGGCGCTGCTTATGATGGCTTATACCGAAGCCTGGCAAATCACTGAAAATCCGCTCTTCAAACAAACAGTTTTTGAAATTTCTGATTATGTATCAAGGGAACTTACCGGTGAAGAAGGTGTATTCTTCTCTGCTGAAGATGCCGATAGTGAAGGCGAAGAAGGTAAATTTTATGTCTGGGACTTCTCAGAGATTGATTCGTTGTTGGATGAAGGTGAGGTCTCTTTCTTCAAAACACATTTTAATTTAAAAGAAAAAGGTAATTTTGAAGATGAAGCCAGTAAGCAGCTAACTGGCCAGAACATCCCTCACCTCAATAAAGAACTATCGGAAAAAGAATCAGAACAGTGGGCTCAAATCAGAGCAAAGCTTTTTGATGCAAGGGAGCAAAGAATCCGCCCTCAGCTCGATGATAAATCCCTGACAGACTGGAACGCTTTAATGATAGCAGCACTGGCAAAAGCAGGCGCGGTTTTTCAGGAACAAAGGTTCATTGAACAAGCAGAAAGAGCGTTTGCTTTTATTGAGGAACACCTGATGAATGAGGATCAGCTTTTCCATCGATATAAAGAAGGAGAAGTAGCAATTGAAGCTTTCGCAGATGATTACGCTTTTCTTGCCTGGGCAGGAATTGAATTATATGAGACCACATTCGAGCCAAAATATTTGAAAAGAGCTCTCCAATATAACCAGCAACTGCTAGATGTATTTTGGGATGAGGAAAACGGCGGTTTCTTCTTTAGTGTGAATGACACAGATCAACCTCTGGGGAGGCAAAAACAGATTTACGATGGAGCTGTCCCTTCTTCTAATTCTGTTACTTTTCTGAACCTGATCCGGCTTGGACGATTTACCGGAAATACGGAACTAGAAGAAAAAGCCAACCAACTTGGGAAATGCTTTTCGTCAGACTTAATCCGATCAGGTTCCAGCAGTACGATGAGTATGATGGCGCTTCAGTTCTTATTTAATGACTCGAAAGAGGTAATTATAGCGGAAGGGAGCAATGAGCCTTCTGAGTTTGTCAGGCACTTTCAAACGATTTTTGATCCTTTTAAAATTCTGCTCTTTAGTCCCACGGAAAAAGATGAAGCTCTTTTGCAGTTGGCTCCATATTTGGGGAATCAACCTCCTATAAACGAAAAAACAACTCTGTATATTTGTCGGAATTATTCTTGCGAAAAACCCGTATTTGATACTTCTGACTTATAAAGACGATACTGTTCTGGTTTGTTACTTACTTTTTTGCGGTTACATTCCAATCCAACAGATCTGATCTTTCGTACTTAACAACGAACAAAAAAAGTATATGCTGTTTTTCATTCTATCAACAATCGGGAAGTTTCTCACTCAGAATAATTCCCGTGATCGAGACCTGATGCGCCGTATTGTATCCAAAGAACCGGAAGCTCTTAGTGAGTTGTACGAGCATTATAACCGCTTGCTGTTCGGACTTCTGAAATCCATCCTTAAAAAAAGGGAGGAAGCAGAAGATATACTTCAGGAAGTTTTTACGACCATTTGGGAAAAAGCCGATCAATTTGATACTGAACGAGGAACAGCTTACACCTGGATTGTTTCATTAACCAGAAATAAAGCCATCGACCGACTGAGGTCTAAAGTGTATAAGGAGCAGAAAAAACAATCGACCAGCCTGAATGATGATGATGTTTTTCATCCATTGTATTCAGAGGAGAATAACCCCCTCGAAAACACGATTCTTTCCGATCGGGCTAAACGAGTGTACAATGCACTTCAGAATTTAACCGAAAAGCAACGATCTGTAATTCAGGTCGCTTATTTCGATGGTTTAAGTCAATCCGAAATCTCAGACGAATATGATATTCCTTTGGGTACAGTTAAAACAAGAATGCGTGATGGCATGATAAAATTACGAGAGCTTCTGGCTCAGGAGATGGCCTAATGGCAACAAATGAAAACACCCAAAACTTTGAAGAACTGTGTGCAGCCTATGTACTTGGCGCACTAACCAGTGAAGAAAAAACATCGTTCGAAAACCTGCTGGCTCAAGCCAACGAAGAACAACAGCAGTTTTATAATGATATGGAAGTGATAGCCGCAGAAATGGCATTGCTTTATCCTGAACTAAACCCTTCCCCTTCGGTAAAGCAGCAACTTATTGATATGGCTTGGGCCTCCGTAAATTCAACAAATGGAGCTAATGTTCACTATTTATCACGTTTCAGATATGCTGTGGCAGCATCCGTAGCCTTTATGTTGGTTTCTATTGGATTGCTTTTCCAAACGCAGAATCTAAATGATGATTTATCAGAACAACTTGCTTTGGTAGATCAACAACAGAGCAGGATTGAAATTTTAGAAACAGAAGTAGAACGTAAAGAAGAACTGCTTACCATTCTGGAAGCCCGGGATGTGGATCTTATTTTAATGGATGGCCTGGAAGTGAACCCAACCGGATATGGAAAAGTGGTTTGGGATAAAGATAACGGACAGGCTTTGCTTCAGGTTGCGAATATCCCAACAGTTCCGACTGCGAAAGAATATCAACTCTGGTTTGTAGTAAACAATCAGCCAATTAGTGCGGGAGTGTTTGCTGTAAACGACCCTGCGCAAGACAATTTCTTTAAGATTTCCGAATTTCAACAGGGTGGCTCTGGGGCGTTTGCAATTACTCTTGAACCGGAAGGTGGTTCCCCCCAACCAACAGGTGATATGTATATGTTGGGAAGTATGTAATTGAAACTTCTTCTAAGCCTCAAGATTTAAATATTTATTGTACATTGCCAGACGTCAGATTGGCTTTAATTAGAAGAGTATCAGATCAGCAATTGTGATGAGGCTTTTCTTCATCGGGAATTGTTCAAATAAATTGATTCGGAAGGGTTCGTAATGTCGTTCAAAATTGAAAAGGTTAGTGGAAGATCGGGGCTCAACTCATTCATCAAATCGCAGTGGAATTTTTATAAGGGAGATGAAAACTTTGTCCCCCCGCTTATTCATGATCGTAAGAAGCTATTAAATGAGAAAAAGAACCCTTTCTTCAAACATGCTCAAATTCAGCATTTTCTAGCCAAAAGAGATTCAAAAGTAATTGGCAGAATCTCAGCAATTATCAATCATAATCACAATAAAACACATAATGATAAGGTCGGATTTTTTGGATTCTTTGAATGTGTTGAGGATCCTGCAGTAGCTGCAGCTCTTTTTCATGAGGTTGAAAGCTGGCTTAAAGATCGTGGAATGAATGCTTGTCGTGGTCCGGTTAACCCTTCTATGAATGATGAATCCGGGCTTTTGATAGATGGATTTGATTTACCACCCGTTCTTTTAATGACCTACAATCCACCCTATTATAAAGATCTGATTGAGGGGCAAAATTATAAGAAAGCCAAAGATCTCTATGCCTACCACCTTACCAATGGAGAGTATATTTCGGAACGTATGGAGCGAATGCAAGAGGCTATTATCAAGAGATATGATCTTGAGATCAGGAAAATTGACTTCAAAAATAATTTTAAAAAAGATGTCGAAAGCCTAAAAGAGATTTACAACGCAGCATGGCAGCCTAATTGGGGTTTTGTAAAGATTACCGATGAAGAGTTTGATTTTCTGGCAGCAGACCTGAAAACCTTTGCCGTTGAAGATTATGTATTGTTACTCGAATCGAAAGGCAAGCTAGCCGGTTTCTCACTAGGACTTCCTGATCTTAATCAAGTGCTAATTCACAACAAAAAAGGTTCTTTACTAGGGGCTGCTTATCACCTTCTCACTAAGAAAAGGCTTATCGATACTATGAGAATTCTGATTCTGGGTGTGCTGCCTGAATTCCAGGGGAAAGGCTTTGATTCTGTGCTCTACTACGAAGTGGGAAAGAGAAGCCGGCCGTTAGGCATTGAATATGGTGAAGCTTCCTGGATACTTGAAGACAACGAAGCCATGAAAAAAGGTGCCACCGAAATAATGAAAGGTGTGCACTATAAAACCTACCGAATTTTCGAAAAACCGATATAACTCTGCTCCTCATTCTCATCTATCAACTGTAATATAATCTTCTATTTATATCACAAACAGGAACTAAAAGCAGGTAAAAGTTCTTGCATACTATGTGCGGATAAGTTTTTTTATTAAAAAAATCCAATCCACTAGTCAGGAGAGTTCGTACTCAGTTATGTATTGCCCAAACTGGGGCTATTAATATTAATTAACCAACAACTAATGAAACTTTTAAAACAGCTACAATCAGCTCTTTTTATATGTTTTGTGATGTTATTAGGGTTCTCCCAAGTAAGCATTGCACAAACAACATTTAAAGCCAATTTAAGTGGTAGTAATGAAACCCCATCAATCACTAGTCCGGCATGGGGGACAATAACCGCAACTCTTACCGGAACACAACTTGTGGTAGAAGGTAGTTTTGAGGGATTAGTAGGAGACTATTCCGCTTCCCATATTCACCTCGGGATGGCCGGTGAAGCAGGTGGAGTCCTATTTTCTTTAACTGCTGTAACTGATGTTGATAACAAAGGTGGTGATTTTGTGGGAGCAAGCAACACCTTCAATTTAACTTCTGGTCAGGTTGATACTCTTAACGCAAGAGGATTATATATAAACATTCATTCTTCAGAGTATCCAGGAGGAGAACTACGGGCACAATTACAACCCGATATGGATGCACATTTCCGAGCGAATTTATCCGGAGCTTTTGAGGTAACACCTACCAAATCAAACGCTACCGGTGCAGTAGTTTTGGAGCTGGATGCTGACACTTTATACGTTTCAGGTTCATTTAGTGGATTAACGGGAGACTATTCAGCGTCTCACTTACACATTGCCCCTATCGGTGAAGGTGGCGGAGTCGCCTTTGCACTTACCCCTACAGTAGCGGGAGATAATCGTTCAGGAACTTATTTTGCTGCTAATAACAAATTCACGCTTACAGCTCAACAAAAGCAAGACTTATGGGATCGTAAGTTTTATGTAAATGTACACTCTGCAAATTTTGGTGCAGGTGAGGTTCGTGGGCAGATTACACCGCCAGTAACAGCTTCGTTTTACGGTAAACTTTCAGGGACAGGGGAAAACCCATCGGTCAACTCAACGGCTACAGGAGCAGTACTGATTGAACTTTCAGGAGATTCTTTATTTGTATCGGGAGCTTTTCAGGCCCTTGGCTCTGAATTTACCGGAGCACATATTCACACTGGTCACGCAGGAATTTCTGGTGATGTAGCGGTGGCATTAACTGCTACTTTAGAAGCCGGAAATATGGCAGGAGCATTCTCTGTTTCTGATAACAGGTTTGAACTTACTTCTCAACAAAAAACAGATTTATTGAATCGGAATATGTACGTAAATGTCCATTCTCAGAACAACGCACCAGGAGAAATCCGTGCGCAAATTTTAGGGGATGCGTCAGCGTATTTTCATACCCATTTGTTAGGAATACATGAGATTCAACCTGTTAATAAATCCGGGTATGGCAGTGCAATCGTTGAGTTAACAGGTTCAAGAGCAATTGTTTCCGGAGGATTTCAATCTTTAGATGGTGATTTCGCCGGCTCACATATTCATGCCGCTAAAGCAGATGCTAACGGAGATGTATCCGTTGTACTTACTCCTTCAACAAACACAGTAAGCGGAATGACTGACGGCGAGTTTGAGGTTAGCTCAAACACTTACACATTTTCAGCTGCTCAAATCGATTCTATATTCAATGAGAGCTTCTATGTAAATATTCACTCGTCAAGTACACCTTCGGGAGAACTTCGTGGACAGCTACTTTTTGATGTGGCAAATACCTTTCCAGAACCACCTACTCTTACCTTCCCCAGTGATGACGACTTACTTGAGCTATCAACCACAGCCAGTACAGCTCTTGAAGTTACCTGGGGTCATGATGGTATAGATGGCGACGATAATAAGGTAGTTTATATCTGGCAACTTGCTACTGATGAAAACTTTAATGATATAGTTGTGAATGCAAATGTGGGCACAGAACAAAAATACGCCACAACTCATGGCGATTTTAATATGCTCCTTGCTGACCTTGGAGTGGTTTCTGGTGGCGAAACCATGCTTTATCATCGCGCCGTTGCTTCTGATGGAAGTGATATAGCAGCAAGCGATACCTTCATGGTTTCTGTACAACGTCCGGACTTTGGTTCAGAAGTGTACGAGATTCTGTTGAGTGGAAGTAACGAAGTTCCCCCTATCACCTCTCAGGCATACGGAAAGGTAACAGCCGTATTTAATGGAACACACCTGGTGCTTGATGGAGAGTTTGAAGGATTAAGTGGAGACTTTACTGGTGCGCATCTTCACTTTGGCCAATCCGGGCAAGCCGGCGGTGTTGAAGTAGCTGTTTCTCCGAATATTCATGGAGACATGACCAGTGGAACCTTCGCTGATTTTGATACCAGCTACGCATTAACACCTGATCAGATTTCAAAACTTCATTCGCGGGCTTTGTATTTAAATATCCATTCCAGCGCTCATCCGGGCGGTGAATTGCGAGGACAAGTTGTTCCAAAGTCTGATTATTACTTCAGAACCAATTTTTCAGGTGCATTCCAGGCTCCTCCGTTTCCAAGTATGGCTTCGGGAGCAGCCACTTTAGAACTCACCGGTGATACATTGACGGTTTCAGGTTCTTTTTCAGGATTATCAGATGATTATGTGGCTTCTCATATTCACATAGCTCCTGTAGGAAGTTCCGGACCAGTATCAATTACACTTAATCCTGTAGTAGAAGTAGACAACCGCTCCGGAGTTTTTGTAGCAGAACAGAATGAATTTATTCTTGATGCAGATCAAAAGTCAGCACTTTGGAATAGAGAGTTTTACATAAACATTCATGTTTCTGAACTCGCTTTACCTGAACTGAGAGGAAACATTACCCCTCCGGTAACTGCCGCATTCTATGCAACACTTTCTGGTTCAGCCGAAAATGAATCTGTTGAAGCAGGCGGATGGGGTGCAATGCTCGTTGAGTTCCATAAAGATTCGTTAATAGCTTCGGGTTCTTTTGATGGTCTGGAGTCGAATTACTCCGCGTCTCATATTCATGCGGGACATGCCGGAGAAAACGGAGGAGTTATAACCGGTCTTACCGCAGACATTGCCAATGATACTTCAGGTACGTATGCATCTGCAGCAAATACGTTCGGATTATCTTCTGATCAAATTAAAGGATTGTTTGATCGTGGTATGTACATTAATATACATTCAGCGGATAATGCAGGTGGTGAATTACGAGGTCAGGTTCTTGGCGATGCCACTGCTTATTTCAAAACTAAGCTGAATGGTGACCATGAGAATGATCCGGTTATTGATACCTACGGATATGGTGCAACCAATATCGAGTTGGCAGGAGATCGTATTATTGTTTCCGGTGGTTTTGATCAGCTCTCTTCTGCTTTCTCAGGAGCGCATATTCATTCCGGTTCAGTAAGTACCAATGGAGATGTAGAAGTTGCATTAAGTCCAACAATAACGAATGACACCACAGGCGTATTCGACCCTGCTATGAATACATTCACAGTTACCACAGATCAGGCGAATGCCATGTTCATGGAAGGCACTTACGTAAATGTGCATTCTTCTGCTAATCCGGGAGGAGAGCTACGCGGACAGTTACTGTTTGGTGATAACTTCTTCCCTTCTGAAGTTGAGATTACAGCCCCTGCGGATGGTGCAGAATTGACTATCTCAGGAGATGCAGCAACTACTTTTACTGCAGAATGGTCGAAAGCTACCGACCCAAATGGTAATGAACTACGTTATGTGTGGGCGGTTTCTTCAGATTCAGAATTTGATGAAATCCTGTATTTCACCAATGTTGGTTCAGATACCAGCGCTACCTTAACGTTCGAAGCATTAGACGGGCTTCTAGCCGACTTAAGTGTTGGGCTGAACGCTTCAGCGACCATATACCATTCAGTGATGGTTACAGATGGAAGTAATGAAAGCTTCAGTGAACCTCAATCTGTAAATCTTACCCGTGGTATGGTTACTTCTAACGAAGATGATGCGGGAACTGAGCCTTTGGTATTCGGATTAGATCAAAACTATCCGAACCCGTTCAACCCATCTACAGCGATTAGTTTTACGCTTTCGGAAAGTGGAAACACTACTTTAAAAGTATTTAATATGCTCGGACAGGAAGTGGCTACACTTGCCAACGAAAGATTAAGCGCCGGAAGTTATACTTATAACTTTGATGCGGGCTCGCTTGCCTCAGGCATGTATATTTACAGGCTTCAGGCTCAAAATCAAACCGTTACGAAGCGTATGATGCTTATTAAATAATTAAAAAGTCATTCCGCGACTAATGCAGGAATGAAAATGTAACTCAAACAAATCAAGCCGCCTTTCTTTTAGAGAGGCGGCTTTTTTTATTTCAGATTGAGCAATCCAGCCTTCGTTTTCTTTCGTATTTAATATCAAGAAACACGTTTATTAGTTAGTTAAGTGATAGAGATAAGGGCTGTCCCGGAAATGGACAGCTCTTTTTTTATAGACATAAAAAAAGCGTACTTGTTAGAAATACGCTTTCAAAATTTGTATGAGCTTATCCTAATTGCCCATCATCATACTGAAAATGAGTTCCTGAAGTCCAATAAGATTCACTCCTGAAGGGATTTCAACCATCGCTTTTGCAACACTGGATTTATTCACATTAGTAACTTCAAACACAGTTTCTGTTTCACCCTTTTCATTTACTTCGATCAACATTGGGAAGTTTTTGGATTTAAACTCCTGTGTTAGTCTTGAGGAAGAATTCCTCATGCTTTCCGGCACATTTTTCCAAGGCTCTGCAAGCATCCCCCAGTTAATATCGATACCGGAAGTAAGCCAGATCGAAACCGAGTTTTTATCCTCATCATTATCAATCAATAGCTCAGTACACTCATATCCATTAATTGTTCTGGTCTTATTCGTATACCTGAAGTTAGTATCTGAATTAATCTCCGGGTTGTCATCACCCATCATTCCTGCCATCTGGAAAAAGCCTTCGAGTTCTTCCTTGGTAAACTGGAGCCCTTTATTCTCTCCCATCAACACCACAAAGTCTTTCTTGTCATTTCTGATGAGCAGACCACTCGCGTCAAAGTCATCTGAAAAACTAACCGCCTGGTCTCCCTTCAAGATAATCCGGTTAGCAGTTGCGTATAAATTCATCTCACTGGTTTGAGGTACTCCATTGTTTTCGCTGTACAGCTTCATGGTAACTTGTCCCTCAAATTGCGCGAACGCGTTGGTTGAAATCGTCATCAAACCAAGCATTGCAAAACCAAATAGTATCTTTTTAATCTTCATAAATCTTTTGAATTAATTGTTCAATATGGTGCAGTTAACGAATTGAAGCCCGTGTTGTTACGTGCATCAGGCAGTTATAAGATCATCTAAGCCAACATTTACTTTTTTGATCCATCCCCCTGCTACAACATCGTCGCCCTCGTAGCACACTACAGCCTGACCTGGTGTAATGGCTTCTCTTCCCGCAGGAAAATGAACTTTGATTTCATCGTCTCCGGTTTGAGTGATAGTCCCGAGTGCCCCATCATCGTTGTAACGGATTGCCCCGATAATCTCCATTTCTTCTTTTGGGATGCGATTGTATTTAATAAGGTTAATCTCCTTTGCAATCAAGGTAGAGCTTACCAGATCTTCCTTTTCTCCAATCGTAATGGTATTGGTGATTGGGTTGATGTCAGTCACATACACTGGTTTTCCCATTGGCAGGTTTAATCCTCTTCTTTGACCGATTGTATAAAAAGGATAGCCTTCATGTTCTCCGAGGATGTTTCCGTCCTTATCTACAAATTTACCTCCACCGACCCTTTCTTCGAGTCCTTCCACACGATCTTTAAGGAAACGGCGATAATCATCATCAGGCACAAAGCAGATTTCGTAGGAATCGGGCTTATTTGCCACATTCAGCAAACCGTGGTCTTCAGCAATCTGGCGAATTTCAGTTTTGGGATATTCTCCTAAGGGAAAAATAGTTCTGGCCAGATGTTTTTGTGCCACTCCCCAAAGAGCATAAGACTGATCTTTCTTCGGATCTAATCCCCTGGAGATGATATGCCGACCATTTTCTTCTCTAACTTTGGCGTAGTGCCCGGTAGCAATGAAATCACACCCGAGGTTATCCGCACGTTTTAATAGTGCTGCCCATTTGATATGGGTATTACAAAGCACACACGGATTCGGAGTCCTTCCTCCCAGGTAATCATCTACAAAACGATCGATCACCCAATCGCCGAATTCTTCGCGAATATCTACAATAAAATGTTTGAAGCCATGATTTACCGCAATATGTCGGGCATCATTCATACTCTCAACCGTACAACAACCCGTTTCTTTGCCGTTATCACCACCGCTCCGGTGGTAATCCCAGGTTTTCATCGTGATACCGATGACTTCGTATCCTTGTTCTCTGAGCATCACCGCAGCCACGGAGGAATCCACTCCCCCACTCATCGCTACTAATACTCTTCCTTTTTTGCTCATGCTTTTAACTTTCTCTGTTTGTCATTTCGAGCATACGCGAGAAATCTATAAAATGCCTTTTAAACAGATTTTTAGATTTCTCCCTCTGGTCGAAATGACAAAGATGTATCTTAATACAAACGAGGGGAAAGATACGGCTTTTTTTGAAGAAGGAAGTAATCGCTTCATTGTTAATAGTGATGGGCGGAATAGAAAATCATCTTGTCGATAACTGATTAGTTTTGTTATTTATTAAAAACATGAATCTTGACTCGACGTCGGGTCGTTATACTGCTAATAATATCGTGAAATTTGAAAAGTCATTGTCCATTGAAAAAGCGATCCAACGAGGATTCTTTTTTGTTAATCTTCCTGTTTTTCTGATAATAGCTTCACCTTTATTTCTCGCTACTATAATTCCGGAAAGCTGGAATCTTAATCCAATAATTGGTTTAGCAATAATTCCCTCAATAATTATGGCATGGATTTGGTGGTCTTGGGCTTTGCCTAAGTGGAGACTTTGGGCTGTTAAGCAAGTTGATGACGTCGAACTATTATTCAATAAAGCTGTTCAGGCTCAACTTATGTGGCCAGTTGGTCATTTTTTTCAGAAAACAGAAATTAATTCTGCCAAACAAAAAAGAGAACTAAGAAAAGCTATGCTTGAGAAAATGGACACTTCTGATGAATATGTTCTTCAGATTATCTCGAAAATGACAAATTGAAATCGCAGTGTAAAAACCGTTTCAAGCGGGACTCGAACGCAGTTCGGATCCTTAATTTTAATAACCAGACTCGCCGCTTAAAAGCGGGGGTGCTATGTTGCTTTTTTTCAATGTTTAAAAACCTAATCATAATTTTTTTATTACTCATTTCCTGCAATTCAGGAATAGATCAAAATTATGAGTTAGAAAAAGAAGTCATTGAAGATACTTATCAAGAGCTTTTTCCTTGGCTTAAACAGTTACCCGCAACTAATTCTATAAACCCACAATATCTTACGGTAAAAGACTCTTTGGACTACCCTTTTCTATACGGTCAATCAAAAGCTTTTTTAGAATCAAATTCCAACTTAGATGAAGTTTTTTTCGGAGTAATAATGTGGGATTCCGTTAGGAATACAAATTTTTTTCTTAAAGAAAGCCCTTATTTATCCGATCTAGAGTCATATCCAGACTTATTAATTTCAGATTCTGTTTGGAGTGATTTAGTAAAGGATTTTAGCTCTGGCGAGCTTAAAACAGTTAATCTTAACAAATTAAAACTAAACAATTTAGATAACCTCAAAATCTTCAAACAAAGTAATTTTGCAAAAGATAGAAGTATAATTAAAGACTATGCAATTCTAGCATGGTATTTACGATTTTCAAGAGTTTCATTTTCACCTGACAAAACAAAGGCTGTGTTTTATGCGGAAGACTATGAAACACATGGTGGATTAGTCTTTGCTGAATTAGTAGATGGAAAGTGGAAAGTTATTCACTATGAAATAAATTGGGTTGGTTAGCAATAGTACCACTAACATAACAAACATCCAACCTAACTACTCTTCCTCCACTTCCCCCAAAACAAACTCTTCTTCAATATATCCGCCACGGGTAGAGAGTATTTTAAGCGTTCCTTTGGCTCCTTCTATTCCATTCAACTGAACTCTAAATCTGGTTGTTTTTCGCTCTCCTGCATCCGTATAGCCAGCCTTTATCGTTTTATTATACGTCTCGGGAGTGAGGATTTTTACCTGGGCATTTTCATGTCCTTTGGTGAGTTCTTCGTCAAAGGAAAGCATCAAACGATCTTCTTGCACAATCTTCACTAACTGCGCTTGTTTTAATGCAACGGGGAGTTTTCCGGTATTCGACCACTTAATTTCAATCTCATATATGTTGTCGCGTTCTTTGGTGATTTCCATTTCATCAAGTGAGATTTGTGGAAGCTCCATCGCCATTGCAAGATTAAACAGCGCCTGCTTTTTAGCCCATCCTTCTACCTGCCATGCCGGACCATTCTGACTGAAAAATTTAGGGTGAAATCCACCGATTTCAACTTTTCCAAAGTCGGGATGATCAAATTCTTCCCATTCTCTAAACCCTCTTCCTTCGTTTTCGCGATCATCCCAGGTAATTCCGTCAAAGTCGTCGTAAATGCCATCATTGTTATAATCTTCCATTGCACCATTATTCCAAAGCTCATCGCCATACCAAATGGAACCGAAGTAGAAATATCCGAAATCAGGACCATGACCAAATAGCGGTCTTGGAATGGAGGGATCGCCTGTTACCCTATTGGTTGGATAGCGGGTCATGTAGGTTTCATATACATCTCCAGCCCATGGATAATTGGTAATTTCTAGTCCCATTTTATCGTACTTCTCGTACAGAGCCAAATCTTCAGGATACATTCTTTCCGCACTTTTAGAGGTTGAAGGCGGGCGTAAATGCATCGGAACTCTTGTATCCATCGAATTTACTACCGAGATATTAGGATGGGTAAGCATCCACATGACCACTGATTTTGACTCAGGTTCACTTAGCGGATATGCTCCGGCTCCATATTGAGTGTAGCCACGTCCAGTAGCATCTTTCCCGATATCTGGCCGCCAGTTTTCGGCATAGTTACGGTGTAAATCCAAGCCACCTACCCCATCTTCATTGTAATCCCCATCTCCATCGTTATCGATGCCTTCACTATATACAAACCATTCACCTTTACCATCCAGTACACGTTGCATCAAACGCCCTTTCGGATCTCTTGGATCTATGATATAATTCGCTTCATCCAGTTCGTCTTCATTTGCTTTACGACGGATCTGGTAAATGATTCCATCACCATCTAAATCTTCTTCAGGATCTTCATCAAGTAAACCATCTCTGTCGTTATCATGTGGACGAACTGAGCTTCTATTTCTTTGTGCTGTATGAAGATATAAATTTGAGCCGTCCGGATTGTTCTGCGGTCTCAGGTAAATCGTTTTGGTATCAATCAGCTCAGTGATGGCTTCGTCTTTTCCATAGTTGGAAAGCAGATGATGTGTTAACCAAAGGATGGATTCACTACTTGTAATTTCTCCACTATGCCGACCACCCTCAAAGTACGCCGCCGGTTTATCGGTATGTTTTCCGGTTTCTTTGTTTGTTATGGTCATTTGAAGAATGGGGCGTCCTTCAAAACTCGTAGCTACCTGATATAAATCGGTAATTTCAGGGAATGCTTCAGCCCAGGTTTTATACCAATGGTACATTACATCAACGGTGTGGTAACCATCAAACCGGATTTCTTCTCTGGCTTCATAAATTACTTCAGGATGCTGGTGTTGCGGGAAAAAACTAACTCCATGCCGTTCCCCTTTTACCGTATACATTACAGTGTCTTTATCAGATTCCGGCCAGGTGTAAGGATTTAAGGTTCTGTATTCCTGGGCTGTGACTTGAGTGCACAGAATAAGTGCGATTACCGTAAAAAAGGGTTTCATAGTTAGTTTAATTGAGTTAAGAACCAGATTCAGAGTTTAGCTAATACTGATAGGATTTACAATGAGCCATCCGTATGAAGTCGAGGATTACTTAAGTTTTAGTAACTCCGCCCAGTCTTTGTCTCTTCCGAATGGAGGATTTCCAAGTGATATTCTTTTCATCTGTTAAAAAGAACATGCTCATCAAAAAAGTTGATAGCGACTTTGGTTTCCACCCATATATCTCAGCCTTCCTTTAATTTTAAAGTCTTTAGTAATTTGTTCATCAGCTCTTTCTGTTACAATAGTTGAACCCGAACTCTGGTCAAAATATGAAAAGTGGTTATTGATAGATTTGTTTTCTAAAATCTGCAAAATAGAATGTTCTTACAAGCTTATATTTACTTCAATACAATCTCTAAAAAATAGATTTATGAAACTCTTGGTATTACTTATTCTAACTATTCTTATCCCAGGTTCTGCATACGCTCAGGAAGCGCAGCACCCAATCATTCCAACCTATGGTGGTATTTACGCAATTGAAGGAGGGGTACATCCTGATTCTGAAATAGAATACAATATTGTTATTGATCTAAAGCTCCTCGATCGGGATAAAGAAAGTGTGAACCGGGGATTAAACAATGTTGCCCGCATGATGAACCTCCACGGCTTAGGAGGAGTAAAAGCAGAAAATTTAAACGTAGCTGTTGTAATACATGGAGGTGCTACAGACCTTATTTTAACCAATGAAGCTTACCAAAAAAAATATGAAGTAGATAATCCCAATCTGGAACTCATTGATATACTGAAAGAAGCTGGTGTAAAACTTTATGTATGCGGGCAATCACTGCTATCACGGAATTATGCTCAGAATGAAGTAAATCCTCAAATTACTATCGGGCTTTCCATGCTCACCGTGTTTACAACCTACATGCACAATGGGTACATGCCTTTGGTTTTTGGTTAAGTCATATACAAATACGGCTTCCAGGGCTCCTGAACATTCCCGTTATAATCACGGAAAAAAGTAATTGGAATCGGGCGATATGGCTTTGAGCTGAGTGCCATACTCGCCTCTTTAGGGGTTTTATTTCCCTTCTTCACATTACACTTCTCACAAGCAGTTGCAAGATTTTCCCATGTATCTTTTCCACCACGACTTTTTGGGATCACGTGGTCAATCGTAAGCTTCGACTTCTTTCCGCAATACTGGCAGGTGAAGTTATCACGCCGCATTACATTTCGCCGGGAAAGTACCACCTTTGTATAAGGAATTCTGATGTAGCTTCTCAACCTAATTACTGATGGATATTGATACGCGTATCTCGGAGTTCTGAGTTCCTTTTCGGGATCGTCATGAAGAAGTTCTGCCTTTTCCAGAAAAAGAAGCTTCATCGAGCGTTGCACAGAGCAGATGCTCAATGGTTGATAGTCCTGATTCAGCACAAGTACATTAGCGTTCATGTTGCATCCGGTTTAGGATTGGATTGTTGTGATATGTAGATGGATTTCTTTCGAAAAGAATGCAGGAGTATGAACAATAAAAAAGGCGTACTTGCTGTGTGCAAGTACGCCTTAGTATGAACTATTTTGTTATTAAATTCAAGCTCTTAAAACCCGATGAAACCCAAAATCTCTTCTCTTACATCCGCGTTGATGGAAATTGCAAGTAATATTGAGACTAGCAAACCAAACAGTGCATAGGAAAGATCTTTAAAAATGATCTTTACAACCTTACCCATTGGCTTACCCATTTTACGACTTGAGGTGATACTCATTCCAATCTCACGACCTGCGAGTAGTCCAAGAAATACCCAGGTGGTACTCATTGGGACTGTGCTTACTGTTAGTTTATAAACCAAAAGAATGGCGTAAATAAAGTCAATAATAGTAGCTGAACGAATATCAGTAACCCGGGATTTTTCGGTAACAATACGTTGAATTTTATCTCCCCTTAAATAGAAAAGAACGCCTAACCCAAAGAAAATAAACAGTGCAAAGCCTAAAAACTGTCCCAGGCTCAACGATCGTGGCAAATAAACAGCTACGTTAGCTGCATCCTGCATTACCCATACGGCCCACAATGTCCCGGATGTAATCCATTGGATTGGAGTCCAGTAATTTTTAGGCTTACTTTTTGAAAACTTTTCTTCAAGTGCTTTGGTAACTAATAACCATACAATAAGACCGGCCGCAAAAGCCAGAAAGTAGCCGCTTAAACTCTTACCCAGCACACCCGTAATGCTTGATGCGGAAGTAGCAAAACAGCTTAACAACAGAAATGTGGTTGAAACCGGCATTCTCATCCTTGTCAGGATCAGAAGAAAGATTGGAGCCGCTACCTGTAGAAAAGAAAAATCGGTGGGCGTTGTATCAAAACCTTTGGAGGCCAGTCTTTGATAACTTACATCTCCGTCGAAAATGATAAAACTTACGGTTACTACTACCAGGAAAATTCCCCCTATGTATAACCATAAATGCCACCACTTCTTGTCCTGATTGGAAGCAAGAAAAGTTCCGATCGTCTGAATACTGTCATTTGCAATCGCTGAGTAGCCCGCAAAAATAAATCCTACCCACATTGCTATTTCGGCATAGGGAAATGTAACTCCGGCAGCAAAAAAGAAAAAACCTATAAGGGCTAAGAAAATACGTTCCTGCCTTACAACAGTATAAAAACTGTTTGGAATAAGCCTATCTATTAGGCTTTGATTTGTTTCGGAATTTGAATCACTCATTTTGTTAATTTGGTGTGCTTTTTTGATCGCACGAAACTAGTCACTTTATATTACCAAACTATTAAGTCAGTATATCGAAGGCGTTAAGAAACCAACCAAAGATTACACCCAAATGTTCTTATTCTGCAAGAGTACAGCTTCCTGGTTTTGCAGGAATAGAAGCCTTAAGTATTTAATAATTATATAATGAAACTAAAGACTTAGAGATGTTGAAAATAAGATTAGATGGGTAAGTCCATTCCCTTCAAAAAAATCAGCGGCGCGATACTGAATTGCAAGTTCTAAATCAGAGTCTTTACTCAACCCAACGCCATAACCTATTAAAGCTCTGTTCTCTCCACTGGTTTCACCTTCACTTAATGACAACAGCATTTCATCGGATATTTTAAAATAATTACCGCCTTTCTTTTTATGGGGAAACTTCAAACTTAACCGGTAGCGGGCCCTGTTTACAAAATCTTGTGTTCTCATTCTCTGTTCAAGCCTGATCCTGTGCGAACCACTTCTACCAAAAACCGAACTCTTTAAATCAAGCTGTTCTGTAATCCTGTTCTCATGCCTTGGATTATCAGTAAATGGACCCGACTGTCGGTATAAATATCCTATTCCAAACTTGGTATCCTTCTTAAGTTTATATGCAGTAAATAAAGAAGCTTCCGCATGCTTTATGATATTTGTATTGTCCAGATTATCAAGGGAAGTAAAAACTTCGGTTTTTACATTAAATGAAATCAAATCCGTGTGATCCCATGAATAGGTTACTGCCGGGCTCCAAATATATTCTGCATTTTGTGATTTAATTTCAGACGATAGGAATACAGTAATTGTAAGAATCCCAAGAATGATTGTTTTCTTCATTGGCAAATAACCTGACCTAAACAATGAAGTAGCGTGTAAAAACGCTGTCTCATTTCTTTGTAGGTGATTAGAATTTTGTGATGGTGTTTAAAAACTAAGCTAAGCACTCAGTTTTTTTGCTGATCTTTAATGAGTAAAAGTCGGGGATTTTCTTGAATAATAAAAAGACACTTTTTATTAAACTTGGGAGGCTAACCTAAACTCTGCCAATACCTTTCCAATTTTTGTATAACATTTTTATGTGAGTGTAACTGACACTTAAACTTTATTCATTTGCTTGAATCTTATAAAACTTCACCCTGATGCCATACAAAACAATTACTCTTCTTATTCTGCTCTGCTCTTTTTTCCAAATCAACTTTATAACCGCACCGCTGCAAAACCAAACGATCAATGCTGTTCTTGGGGATGTCAGTTTTGTTGATGCATTTGGGAGATCTCCAAATAGTTCTGACTCCGAAATTCTTCGAATTACTACACATCTTAACTATGTAACCTTCCTGTTGGAATCGGCAGATGTTAGCCAGCTTAACAACTCACAACTTGAAAACCGCCAACATCTGATCTCTTTACTGAAGATTTATACGAAAGAAAATCCTTTCCCTAAGAATTATGATTACAGCAACGAGCGCCGACCGACCTTCATCGACAGACACGGAAATATTTGTGCGGTAGGATATTTAGTTCAACAAACAGTTGGACAAGAAGTAGCCGAAGTCATCAATAGTGAATTTAAGTATGAATACCTGATGAAAATGGAATCAAAATTACTTAACGATTGGCTTAACGAGTATGGCCTCACAAAAAAAGAAGCCGCAATGATTCAGCCAACGTATGGGTCTTCTAAAACTATAGAAAATGATATAAGAACTGACTATTTAGTTTCTTCCATTGGACTAGCATTTCTTCAAGTCGCAACCACTTCCTATTCGTTTTCGGATAAACACTCTGAAAAATCAGCGCTCTACTTTTCCACTTTATCTGCCGGTCTTGCGTCTGTCAATATAGTACTGGGTTTGTATAACCTAAATCGAACTAAAAGTATCGTTGGAGGTTGTTGTTTTTCAGAAACTACAGTGGTTAATGAGCACAAACGTAATTTTTCAATTGCTAATATTGCATTTGGCTCAGCTTCCTTGGCATTTAACGTTTACAGGGGATTAAAGCTTAACAAGAAAAGGAAAGAACAAAATTTTGCTTTCGTCCCTTCAGTAACATATCAATATGGTTTAGAAAAACCGATACCCACCGCAAACCTACATATTCGTTTTTAAAATATATTTCCTCAGTTAATCCCATTGAACTTGTTTCTGGAATACAAAAAGTATAGTATTCGTCACCAAGATTAACGGGGAATTCTTTTAATGAACATACAGAAGGAACTGGTCCTAAAATCAGAATATGAAGAAGTTGAGAAAGTGGAACACCTGCTCAACGAGTTGCAAGAAGAAATTGGCTTCGATGATGAATTCTATGCAAAGCTGATGCTCACCGTTTCCGAAGCCGCTACAAATGGAATTGTACATGGCAACCAGCTTGATGCTTCCAAAAAAGTAGTTCTAACAGCAGAATATGATGGTAAGAAGCTCACCTTCACCTCCAAAGACGAAGGCCCGGGATTTGACCCGAATGATGTTGCTGACCCTCTTGCCGAGGAAAATCTCCTCAAACCAAGCGGGCGCGGTGTATTCTTAATGAAGGAGTATGCGGATGAGGTAGAGTACCAGGAAAAAGGAACGAAGTTGGTATTGGGTTTTACACTATCCTAGATCTACCGGATCAACCTTCCGCTTAATCTCAGCAATTCGGTTTCAGCAGCTTTTGCTTCAATCTTAGAGGATATTAGTCGGTTCTCAGCATTCAACAAACTCAGTTGTGCTTCTCTCAGTTCTACAGAATTGATAGTACCCAATCGGAATCTTTCCAATGCGATATCAAGGCTTTGGTTTGTGTATTGCAGATTTTCCTGCTCCAGATCTATGAGCGATAAAGCATCTGAGTATTGCTCGTAGATTTGTCTGATCTGTCCGGTAACGATTAGCTCCTGCTCTTCCAGTCGAAGTTGTTCATTCTTAAGTTCAATCTGCGCATTTTGTCGCCTCCGGTTTTTATTCATCCCGTCGAATAAATTAATTTGCGCAGTTACCCCGTAATTAAGTCCACTGCTTTCACTTAATTCGGAAAAACCAACGCTCGATTCAGACCTGTTAAAACGATAGCCGGCCCCCAAATTTATTTGTGGGAACCATTCACCGGTAATTTCTCTCATTTCGGCTTGGGCAACACTCTCATTTAACCTGGAAACAGCTAAATCACCATTTTGTGCTAGCGCATCATTCAATAATACTTCGAGAGAAAGAGGAGCTGCCAATTCAATATCAGCTTGTGCCTGAAAATCGAACCCTACGCTATTCGCAAGAATTTGATTAACGATCACTTTTGCTTGTTTTAATCCTGTACCAGAACGGATTAAAGCTGCTCTGTCTTCATTAAAATCTGCTCTTGCCTGCAGTAAATCATATTCAGAGCCGGAGCCCAGATCCAGTTTTGTTTCAGCAATTCTGATACGTTCCTGAGAAACCTGAACGGTATTTTCTAACACCTGATAGGCCTGTTGTTGCCCAACCACCTGAAAATAAGTACTGATAATATCGGCTAATGTATTTTCTATCTGAAGCCGGGCCTCTAACTCACTAATGTCCGCCTGAAATTCCAATCGGTCTGAAGTAGCAAACATAGTCAAGCCATCAAATACTGTCCATGTCGCATCTGCACCGTAGTTTATCACGGTAGTTTCAGCTCCTTTATCATCCCGGTCAGGAATTGCATTCCCACTAAACTCGGTACGATTATCCTGAACGCTTTTATTCAATCTTGCATCTGCGGTTACCGTTGGAAGAAATCCCGCATTACCAAGGCTATTATTGTTCGTTGCTATATCAGCATTATTCTGTGCGATTCGAATGGAGTAATTATTTTCCAGTGCTATTTGAATAGCTTGGTTGATATCCAGAGTATCTGATTCCTGAGCAGATAGAGACACCGGGATCGCCAGAAGAAGAGTAGTAATAAATGTAACAAACCGTATCATATATTTATGCAACTGCAACCTCTTCATATTCCTGTTCTGCTTTCTTGATGGTTTCTTCATCAATAAAGTCATCATCTGATTTAACCGGACTTAGCATAGAGTACATCGCCGGAATTACATAAAGTGTTAGCAAACTACCTATGATTAATCCTCCTATCACCGCAATACCCATTGAAGTTCTGCTTTCCGCACCAGCGCCTAAAGCAAGCGCAATTGGTAAAATCCCCAATACGGTAGAAATACTTGTCATTAGGATGGGACGGAAACGGGCAGCTGAAGCATCCATTATTGCTTCATGAATAGATAATCCCTGTCGTTGTCTCTGATTGGCAAACTCAACAATCAAAATCCCATTTTTTGTAACTAGTCCGATTAACATAATCATTCCAATCTGACTGAATATGTTGAGTGTCTGATTGAAGTACCACATACTTAATAGTGCCCCACCAATTGCCAGGGGTACGGTTAGCATAATGGTAAAAGGGTCTCTGAAACTTTCGAATTGAGCGGATAATACCAGATAAACTAACGCCAGCGCGAGAAAGAAAATGAAAAGTAAACTTGAAGAACTCTCTACATAATCCCGAGACTGACCGGATAACGAAGTAGAAAAAGTATCATCAAGAACTCTGGCTGAAATCACATCCATGGCATCAATTCCATCTGCAATGGTTTTTCCCGGAGCCAGGCTAGCCGATATTGTTGCTGAAGGATATCGGTTGAATCGGTACAATTGTGGTGGACTACTTTGCTCAGCCACTTTTACTAAGTTATCCAGCTGTATGAGACGACCCTGATTGTTTCGAACATACAGGCTTTTCAGATCAACAGGCTCGTCCCGGTCAGCTCTTCCAACCTGACCAATAACCTGATACTGTTTACTATTCATAATAAAGAAATCGAAACGCTGCCCACTTAATGAAAGCTGAAGTGTTAGTGCAATATCACGAACTGAAACACCTAAAGCCTGGGCTCGATTTCGATCAATCTCAACTTGTAACTCAGGTTTATTGAATTTTAGGTCTACATCCTGGTACACAAAGGTTGGATCTTTTCGTACTTCTTCAAGAAACTTCGGAATAGCTTCTTTAATACGTTCTAAATTCTGATTCTGAAGTACATATTGAACAGGCAATCCACCCAAACCTCCGCCTCCAATCGTTTGCTCCTGAGAAACAAAAGTCTGCGCACCACTTAATTCAGTAACCAATCCGGAGAGTTCATCAGCAACCTGCATCTGGGATTTATTTCGGGTTTCCGGGTCGCTTAAGATGGAGAAAGCAAAGCCTGAGTTCACAGAGCTGGAAGCTCCAAAGCCTGGAGAGGTTACTGAAATCACTGCATCGGTTTCAGGAACGCTATCCTGAATCATCTGAACCAAACGATCCATATAATTATCCATGTATTCATATGAAGCACCTTCAGGAGCCTGAGAAAACATCCTTACACGACTACGATCTTCGAGTGGAGCAATTTCTCTGGGTAGAAAATTCATGAATCCGTAAATACCTACACTGGCAACTAAAATAACAACAACGGCAATCCACCGGTTTTTCATGAATGAATTCAGTGAGTTTCTATACGCATTATTAAGTGCTACATAAAAAGGTTCGGTAGCATTATAAAACCAGTTATGTGTCTCCCTTTTCTTCAGAAGCTTCGTAGACAACATCGGGGTTAGCGTTAAAGCCACAAAAGATGAGATGATTACTGCACCGGCAATTACTATTCCAAATTCACGGAAAAGACGCCCTGTAATCCCTCCCAAAAACAGGATTGGCATAAATACCGATACCAAAGCTGCAGTAGTTGCGAGTACGGCAAAGAAGATTTCCTTTGATCCTATAATACCAGCTACAATTGGTTCCTGCCCGGCTTCAATTTTGGTGTAAATATTTTCAAGTACCACTATCGCATCATCCACCACTAAACCTATCGCCAGTACAATTGCCAGAAGCGTGAGTACATTGATCGAAAAGCTGGCAATATACATAATGAAGAAAGCGCCAATCAAAGCAATCGGGATTACGACTACCGGAATGATGGTAGTCCGCCAATCCCGCAGGAATAAAAATATCACCGTAATCACTAGAATAAATGCGATAAATATGGTTTGTTGCACCTCATTTATTGAAGCCCTGACATAGGTTGTTGTATCAAAGCCTGTTGCCGTTTCGATATCTGCCGGCAAATCCTTTTCAATACTTGTAACCCTGCGATAAAATTCATCGGCTATTTCAATCTGATTCGCGCCGGGTTGAGGAATCAGAACCACACCCACCATAGGAATTCCATCGCGCTTCAGAATTGTGCGCTCGTTCTGTGGTCCTAGTTCCGCATAGCCTAAATCACGAAGACGTATGGTACTTCCGTTCGACTGTTTTACAATGAGATTATTAAACTCCTCAACAGAAGTCATTCTACCCATTGTCCGAACAGTAAGCTCGGTTAACTGTCCTTCAATACGTCCGGATGGTAATTCTACATTTTCACTATTAAGCGCATTGCGTACATCAAGAGGAGTAAGATTGTACGCCGCCAGTTTCATTGGGTCGAGCCACAGACGCATTGCGTAGGCTTTATCTCCCCAGATTTGAACATTAGATACGCCAGGGATAGTTTGAACCCGCTCTTTAAAATAGTTCTCAGCGATATCTGAAAGCTGGAGTAAGTTTCGGGAGTCACTTTTTATGTTGAAGAAGAGTATCGGCCGTGCATCTGCATCCGCTTTGGAAACAATAGGAGGATCTGCATCAGGAGGAATATTACCAACGGCGCGACCCACCCGTGACTGAACATCTGATGCTGCTGTTTCGAGATCGATACTCAGTTCAAACTCAACGGTAATGGTGCTTCTGCCCTCCCGGCTTACCGAGGTTAAATTTTTTATCCCTGCAATTCCGTTTATCTGATCTTCCAAAGGTTCCGTAATCTGTGATTCGATAATATCTGCATTAGCACCTATATAATTTGTACTAACGGTTATTATCGGAGGGTCAACAGCTGGGTATTCACGTACAGGCAAATAATTAAATCCTATAATACCAAACAGTACAATGACTATTGAAAAAACAGTAGCTAATACCGGACGGCGAATACTAAGAGAGGATAAACTCATATCAATTCCTCACGTTATTTACATTTACGCTCATCCCGGGACGTACTTGAAGTAAACCCGTTGTAAGGACGGTGTCCCCTGCTTGCACACCACTCACTATTTGTACATTTGTTTCAGTCCTCAATCCGGTTTCCACACTTTGAGGCTGAACTTTTCCATCTCTTAATACAAATACTTTTTGTCCCTGAAGTTCAGGTACCAGTGAAATACTCGGAACCATTAGTGCTCCCTCGATAGTATTTAAAGTTAATTCCAGATCAGCAAATGACCCCGGTAATAACATACCATCTTTATTCTGGCTTCTGGCTCTAACCTGTAAGGTCCTTGTATCGGTATTGATTCTGGGCTCTTTGGCATACACAGTAGCTTCCAGTTCCTCACCTATCCCCTGAATGGTAAATCGTACTTTTGTTCCAACCTGGACCTGAGACGCATAACGTTCCGGTACTGAGAAATCGATCTTTATTGGATCAATATCCTGTAGTGTAGCAATTCGGGTTGTTGATGAAATATAGCTTCCGTCACTTACATATTTCAATCCAAGTCTGCCTGAAAACGGTGCCCTGATTTCGGTTTTAGCGATCTGCGCCTCAATCAGGTTTACTTCCGCGCGTAAAACATTTACCTCATTAAGTGTCGCATCGTATTCTTCCTGACTAATCCCACCTTTTTCAAGTAACTGTTCCTGTCGGCGCTCGCGTTCTTCAGCCAGTGCTAACCTATATTCTGCTCTGGTTAGCTGTGCCTGCAAATCACTATCATTGATCTTAATTAACAGATCGCCTTTATCAACTGCAGCACCCTCCTCAAGAAAAATATCCTGAACAATACCTGAGCTTTCGCTCGCTAATTCAACTTCTTCATTTGAAATAAGTGTACCCGTGGTAAAAATATTATTGTCGATGGTATCCGGATCTACTACAAACACTTCCACAGAAAGAACAGAATTATTCGACCGTGCCGTTTGCTGGTTATCAGAGCTCGTAAATAAGTCTCCTACCTTAGGGTAAGCTAGTATTGCCAATACAATTACAATAGCTGCAATACTTAAAAATCTTTTCATCTATATTTTTTTAAATAATTTTCAATTATTAAAGTAACCGAAAGTTCGGTCAAACCAATCCTTAGCAATTTGAAAAGGATGTAAAATGTTATGTACCATCAATTTGTATGGATTAAAGGCTTTATAAAGTTATAAGCTATTCTTTATTGATGGTATTTCTATTTAGATATTTTTTGTTAACTATATCCGGATACAAAAAAACCGATCCATCAATGAACCGGTTTTTTAATAATACCTAAATTGAGATCAGCTTAGTCTAACTGAGCTTCTAATTGCTTGGTAAGGTGTGTTTTTGGAACAGCTCCAATAATCTGATCCACAACTTGTCCGTCCTTAAAAATCATCAGCGCAGGAATACTTCTGATTCCGTACTTCACTGATACTTCCGGATTATGATCTACATTTACTTTACCAATTTTGGCTTTCCCTGCATACTCGTCTGCCATCTCCTCTACAACAGGCCCAATCATACGACAAGGTCCACACCATTCTGCCCAGAAATCAACCAATACAGGGTGCTCTGACTTTAATACCTCTTCTTCAAAATTGCTATCAGTAAATTCTACTGTGTTTGCCATAATAGTTGCTACATGTTTTGATTAATATTTTTTCAGTTTCGGGCAGAAATATGCAAATTTATTGATCCCTTTACACATTGTTTATCATTATTGGGAACATTGGGTTCGTTTATGAAGAATTGGTCACGAAAACATTAAAACACCAATTTTTATTTTTCTGTGCTTTAATAATTTTTAATGCTAAACAAACAGAAATTCGGTCATTCTGAACATTTCTTAAGGTTTTGAAATTCGTTCAGATACCTTATCTCTATTTATGAGTAGAACCGCAAATCGGTCCTGATTTTGTAGCTTTCTCAAACCTCCCCTCTATCCCCGCCTTACCTAAGGAGGGGAAACTCTACACCGAAATTCTGAATTTGGCTCGAAATTAGGGGAGGTCAAAGCAAAGAGACAAGTAATTCATGATCTGGGAGCCATTCCTTAAGATCCTGATCCGTCAGCTGACGGACAGGATGACCCATTAAAAACGGCCTTAGAATTATTGATGAAACAAGATAAGATGAAATGAGCGTCACCGCAGGTGAAATAAATTCGCACCGGTCAAAAGCTCTTAAATTCTTCGATAGAAAATGGACCTTCGAATTTATTAAGCGAATGCAATCGAATCGCATCAATAATTCTAAGCCTTGATTTTTTGTTACTTTTGCATCAAGGCAAAAGTAAGCGGGAAGCTAAATAAAGATTGAAAAATGGAAACAGAGCCTACTACAAACCTGTACTGATCCTCCATCAATTAGTCAACACCAACTCCACCGACTCCTCTCCTAACACATCCTTCAAGCCTTTCAATAATTCATCATTCGGCTCTACTACGAAATTCCGAATATTCATCTTTATAGGAGCATTAGCTTCTTTACTGTGCACCGCCATCTTAACCATCGTAGTTCCTTTGTTAAGCTCAAATAATGACTGCATCTGATTCAAGTCTTCTTTGGTTAATCCATCAGTGACAACATCCAGTTTCAAACGAAGCCTGTCCTGGAACTTTTCGCGCAAATTTTCCACACGCTCCATATTCATAACAATTAAGCTATTCCCTCGCTCACGAATACTATAACGTCCTGTAAAATAGATTACGTTATCTACTTCAAGCAATGCAGAGAATTTATCGAATTCCTTACTGAACACACATACTTCCATCGAAGAGTACAAGTCTTCAACCATCAAAAAAGCGATCGGTCTCCCTTTCTTATCCACTATTTGACGCTTACCGGTAATAATAGCAATAAACCTTAATTCTGATTCATGCTTTAATTTCTGAATAGTTTCTTCCTTCAGATTTTGTTTCCCAAATAGCTTGATATCCTCTTTAAATCGGTTTAAAGGATGTCCACTTAGATAGAGACCTATTAATTCCCGTTCTTTATTAAGGCGTTCAATAGTACTCCACTTTGGAACTTCCTTTAATTTTGGCTCCTGAAGTATTCCTCCACCGGCTCCTCCGCCAAACAAATTCACTTGATTTAGCCGTTGTTCCTCCTGCTTTCTGGAGGCGAACGCTAAAATATCTTCTACTCCAAATAATAACTTTGCCCTGTTGTCTTCTAAATCATCAAAAGCACCCGCCTGAATCAAACTTTCCAGCGTACGCCGGTTACAAATACGAGGGTCTACCCGGGAAGCGAAATCAAATACCGTTTTGAATAATCCATTTTCTTCGCGCTCTTCCACAATGTGAGCAATAGCAGAAGAACCAACACCCTTAATAGCAGACATCCCATATTGAACACGGCCATTTCTTGCGGTAAACTTTCCTCTGGCTGTATTGATATTTGGAGGATCTAATGGAATGTCCATTTTGTGACATTCCTCAATAAATGACGCTATTTTTTTGATGTCATTCATATTGTGAGTCATTACCGCTGCCATATACTCTGCCGGGTAATTAGCCTTGAAATACATGGTGTGATAGGCAACCACCGAGTATGCCGCAGAGTGAGATTTGTTAAATCCATATCCGGCAAACATGGCCATCTTGTCGAACACTTCTTTGGCCGTCTTCTCCTCGTAGCCAAGCTCTTTGGCTTGCTTCACAAACTTCTCTTCCTCAGGTGGGAGGAGTTCCGGCTTTTTCTTACCCATGATTCGGCGAAGTACATCGGCTTCACCAAGCGAATAACCACCCATTTGTTGTGCCACTTTCATGATCTGCTCCTGGTATATCATGATTCCATAGGTCGGCTCTAAAAGAGCTCTCAAATCTTCATGATCATACTCAACTTTCTCACGACCATGCTTTCTCTCGATATAGTTTGGAATGAATTGCATCGGTCCGGGACGATATAACGCATTCATAGCTATCAAATCGTTGATATCCGTAGGCTTTAAGTTATGAAGATGCTTACGCATTCCTTCACTCTCAAACTGGAACGTACCTAACGTGCCTCCCTTTTGATATAGCTTGTACGTGACCGGATCGTCCAAAGGAATATCATCCAGATTATATTCCTTGCCATGATTTTCTTTAACAAAGCCAATCGCTGTTTTTAAGATGGAAAGGGTCTTCAATCCCAAAAAGTCCATCTTCAACATTCCGGCATACTCGATCACACTTCCATCAAACTGAGTCACAGTAAGGTCTGCATCTTTAGCCGTGCTGACAGGAATAAACTCTGTCAGGTTATCGGGTGCGATGATAATCCCTGCTGCATGAATTCCGGTATTCCGGACAGAGCCTTCCAGTACATGTGCCATTTTCAGTGTCTCAGCTTCGAGCCCTTCACCCGCTTTGATATCTCTGAGTTCTTTCACTTCAGAAAAAGCATCGTCTAAAGAAGTACCGGGACGTTCAGGAACCAGTTTCGCGATCCGATCTGCATCAGCTAAATCAAGATCCAGCACGCGGGCTACATCACGAACCGAAGAGCGAGCAGCCATTGAACCAAAAGTGATGATATGAGCCACCTGGTCTTTGCCATATTTATCTACTACGTACTCAATAACTTTCTGGCGACCGTCATCATCGAAATCGATATCAATATCCGGCATCGATACACGCTCAGGGTTCAGGAATCGCTCAAAAAGAAGATCATATTTCAACGGATCGATATTGGTGATTCCCGTACAATAAGCCACGACTGAACCAGCTGCTGATCCCCTTCCAGGACCTACATATACGCCCATGTCGCGGGCAGCTGCGATGAAATCCTGTACAATCAAAAAATAGCCCGGAAAACCCATATCTTTGATAATCCCAAGCTCTAAATCGATTCGTTCTTTTACTTCATCTGTAAAATCAGGATATCGTGTTTTAGCTCCTTCCAGGGTCAGGTGACGTAAGTAATCATCTTCGTCCTCGAACCCCTCAGGGATTTCAAATTTTGGAAGAATTACTTCCCGCGCCAGTTTGATCGGCTCTATTTTGTCTACAATTTCCTGCGTATTGGCAATGGCCTCCGGCATATCCGGAAAGAGCTCGACCATCGCTTGTGTGTCTTTGAAATAGAATTCTTCATTTGGAAATCCATACCGGAATTCTCTTCCTCTACCAATGGGAGTTCCTACCAATGTACCATCATCAATACAAATGAGTGCATCGTGTGCTTTGGCATCTTCCTGTTCCAAATAAAAAGCATTATTACTGGCGACCAGTTTTACTCCATATTTCTGAGAAAACTCCTTAAAGACTTCGTTCACCCGCTGCTCTTCATCCAATCCGTGATTAATGACTTCGAGGTAGAAATCATCCCCGAAAACTTCCATCCACCATTTGAGTTCTTCTTCTGCAAACTCTTCACCCTTGTTCAGGATTAAATCTCCCAACAAACCCCGGGTGTTCCCACTCATACAAATCAGGTTCTCGCTGTACTGCTTAATGACCTCTTTATCAACACGAGGGAATTTGTAGTAGTAACCTTCCGTAAAGCCCACCGAACAGAGTTTAGCCAGATTTTTATATCCTTCCTGATTCTTAGCAAGCATTGGTATTTGATACCTTCGATCCCGGTTTTCGCGGGTAAATTTCTTTTGAAGGCGATCATCCACCACAAAAAATTCGCAACCTACAATGGGTTTAACTCCTGCTGCTTCTGCCGCTGATACAAAGGCAAAAGCTCCATACATATTTCCTTTATCGGTAAGAGCAACAGCAGGCATACCCAGTTCTTTTGCCTTGGCAACAAGGTCTTTTACACCAGCTGTGGCTTGCAGAACAGAAAATTTAGAATGGCAATGCAGATGCGTAAAAACTACATCTTCGTCAAGTGTTATCTCCGGTTCCGAGGGAGTTGAACCTTCCGTGGTACTCTGATCTGTGGTCTCCTCTTTTTTTTTCAACCGTGATGGGGATACCAGGTCGATATAATGCTCCCGAACGATATAACTCTGCGAAGATTCATAGAGTTTAGCATTCAGCGGAAAATTCACATTGATCACTCCTAACCGAACCAATTCCAGGAATGCCCGGGTAGTTGCTTCTACATCAGCTGCCGCATCGTGTGCGTCTTCAAAACCTGTATCAAATAATTTATGATGCAGCTCGCCCAATGTTGGCCATTTGAACCCCCCTCTTCCATTTGGAATACCAACATGCGCAGTACTTTCGTCTTTGGTATCAATCTTGGGTTTGTCCATGATGGCGGAAGGAATCTTCTTTCGAAGAAACTCTGCTCCCATCACACTTTCATCGAACGATACATTATGGCCGACCAGAAAATGGGCCCGGTCCATATCCTTCCGAAATTCCTTAAGCACAAATTCAAGATCATGCCCTTCTTTGATTGCCTTTTTAGTGGAAATACCATGGATTTTCTCTGAGTTGAACGGGATCGTAAATCCTTCCGGCTTCACAATGTAATTCCCGCTGCTCATCAACTTTCCGGTATGATCGTGCAATTGCCAAGCTAACTGAACCAGTCTTGGCCAGTTATCGAAATCGGTAATTGGAGCGGAATAATCGCGGGGTAATCCTGTGGTTTCGGTATCAAAAATCAGATACATAAAATGCCTTTCGTACGTGCGTGATCTGCTGAAATTCTCTTTTGAATATAGGGTACAAAACTCACCTTATCTCGGGAAGTTTTCCACAAGTTGTTAAGGAATTAATCTTCCAAAGAATCAAAAAAGAAGTTTACATTCTTCTGATATACACATATAATGTACATATAATTATATGTAAGGAGATTTGACTGATGAAAGGACTAACATCGTATGCAACGCAACCCCATGATGACGACTCAGAAATGCTTAAGCTATCCCGTAAAATTGAAACCGGGTTCCCTTCCCCTGCGGGAGATCACCTCGAAAAAGCGTTGAGTCTGGAAGAGCTTATTGTTCGCAGGCCAACCTCTACTTTTTATGTAAGAGCAGAAGGGAATGCCATGAAAGCTTCCGGAATTTATGACGGAGACATCCTTGTTGTCGATCGTTCTCTAACCGCAGGAAATGGATCAATAATTATTGTTTCCCTGAATGAGGAAGTGATTATCCGTCGGCTTGTGAAGAAGGGAAATCGAATCTTTCTGGTTTCAGGAGATGTCAGGTACGCGCCTATACCTATTAATGAAGGTACCGAATGGATGGTTTGGGGAGTGGCTACTCACTTAATTCATCGCTTCAGGAATCGAAAAGAAAATACAGAACGAGAGGAGGAGGTGCATGAGTTTGGATAGTAAGAAAGGGTCAAAGGGTCAAAGGGTCAAAGGGTCAAAGGGTCAAAGGGTCAAAGGGTCAAAGGGTCAAAAAAGTAATGGAATTAAGCGTTAATAAAGTGAGGAAACAGCTATGAATAAGATTAAAAATTATCGTGATTTACTGGTTTGGCAAAAAGCTATGGTTTTGGTTAACAAGGTGTACAAAATTTCAATTGGATTCCCCGAGCAGGAAAAATATGCATTAACCAGTCAATTGAGAAGAAGTGCTGTATCTGTTCCTTCCAATATAGCAGAAGGTTACGGGAGGCGATCTACAGGAGATTACATACGATTCTTAAATATTGCTATGGGATCGTTGTATGAAATGCAGACCCAATTAGAGATAGCACTAAATCAAAACTATTCTAAAAAAGAAGCTTTTGATATTCTTTATGAAGACAGCCGTGAAATTGAACGCATGCTGAGTTCTTTAATCCACAAACTAAAATAACTTGTGCCTCTGTGCCTCTGTGCCTCTGTGCCTCTGTGCCTCTGTGCCTCTGTGCCTCTGTGCCTCTGTGCCTCTGTGCCTCTGTGCCTCTGTGCCTCTAAAATAAAAACATGAATCTCAACTTCCTTCCATCTCATCCCCGTAATCTGGCTTATGCCATGATTGATTGCAATAACTTTTATGCATCGTGCGAGAGGGTGTTTGATCCTGCCCTGCACAACAAGCCCATAGCCATTCTTTCGAATAATGATGGTTGTGTAATTGCACGGTCTCAGGAAGCAAAGGATGCCGATATCCCCATGGGAGCGCCGGAGTTCAAATACCGAAAACAGTTCAAAGAAAAAGGTGTGGTTGTACGATCTTCGAATTACGCGTTGTATGGAGATATGTCGCACCGGGTAATGGAAAGCTTACGGTATCTCACTCACGATATCGAGGTCTATAGCATTGATGAAGCCTTTGCAGAGCTTTCCACGAATATTTATTCCAGCCTGGATGAATATGGCGCCGTGATCAAAGAAACCATTGATCAATGGACCGGACTTCCTGTATCTGTAGGTATCGCACCCAGCAAAACACTGGCAAAGATTGCGAATCACATCGCTAAGAAGAATCCTTTATACCAGGGAGTACTTGATTTAACCAATCACCCCAAAATAGACACTTTTCTTGAGCAAACTCCCACTCAGGATATCTGGGGAATCGGTCAGGGGCTTACGATCCGACTGAACCGGTATGGCATCAACAATGCGTTGGATTTGAAGAAAACCATCAATAATAAAAAATGGGTTCGGAAACATCTGGCTGTTACTGGTTTGCGAACCGTACTGGAGCTGAATGGCTTCCCATGTTCGGGGTTAAGTGAAGGGCGTGATTCCCGGAAAGGTATTCTCACCTCCCGCATGTTTGGGAAACCCCTGTACCAGCTCTCGGATGTACAGGAAGCAGTTGCCACTTTTGTGAGTCGGGCTGCAGAAAAGCTCCGGGCGCAGAAATCGGTGGCATCCAACATCCACATTAACCTGATTGGAGATAAATACGATAACATCCGTGGGAAATATAAGTTTGGTGCTGGTTATCCGATGAAAGTCCCCACTGCGCATACCCCAACTATGATTAAGGTGGCGAAAGCACTCACCACTCACGCTTTTGAAGAAGGACGAAAGTATAAAAAAGCGGCAGTAATGCTTACCGGCATCGTTCCCAACAGCGAAGTTCAGATGGATCTCTTTGATCCCGAACTTTATACCCAACGACAGTTTCGACTAATGGAATGCATCGATAAAATTAACTCCCGGTTTGGAAGAAATCATACGGCCTTTGCTGCAACCGGACTCCATAAAAAAGGCGATCACCGGAATAAATGGCTGATGAACCAAAACTACCTGAGCAAACGCTATACCACCCGCTGGGATGAGTTGATGGTGGCGAAAACGGAGTTTTAGATTTTTCACATTCGTTCGAAATGACAAAACCTTGAGCTCTTTGCGAAGAGGTTTGAAATTAATAATACATTCGAAATGTATTCGACAAAGCAATCCCGTAGATTTGGGCTTGTTAAATGAGATTGCTTCAGGCTTGCTACGCTGAAGCCTTCGCAAAGACGCTTAAAATTTATATTAATGTCACTACTTCTTATCGCAAAGAACCGGGATATGAACCCATTGAAAGACGCTCTTCTGGAGGTGGATGATAATCTGGATATAGAAGTCTGGCCACGGGTTGAAAAAAAAGAACGAGTTACCTTCGCGGTGAGCTGGAATCACCCTGAAAAAGTGCTGGATGGATATCCTAATTTAAAAGCGGTGACTTCTTTAGGAGCCGGAGTTGATCACTTGCTGAAGGACGAAGCCATTCCGGAAAGTGTTAAATTCGCACGGGTGATGATTCCTTCTCTGAAATCTCAAATGGCTGAATATGTACTCAATGCAATACAAAATTATCGCTTTCATACTGCACGTTATGTAGATCAAAAAAGAGAAGCGTACTGGAGCAAACACGATCCGATTTCAAAAGATGATTGTACCGTTGGAATTATGGGGTTGGGAGAAATGGGTAGTTATGTCGCTAATTCGTTAATCATTAATCACTATTCGGTAGTTGGTTGGTCAAGATCGAAAAAGAATATCGAGGGAGTTCAATGTTTTGATGTAAATGGATTGGATGAATTTCTTTCAAAATCGAATATTCTGGTATGCCTGCTTCCACTCACAAAAGAAACTTCGGGAATACTGGAACTGGATGCTTTCAAAAAATTAAAGTCACCAGCATTTCTCATTAATGTAGCCCGGGGAGCTCATCTGGTTGAGGAAGATTTAATTTATGCCCTGGATACGGGAGTATTGAAAGGAGCTTGTCTGGATGTATTTGAAGAAGAACCTTTGCCTTCTAATCATCTTTTTTGGAACCGACCCAATATTATGATTACTCCTCATGTGGCTTCCATCACCGATCCTAATGAAGCCGCTGCTCAGATCGTGGATAATTATAAGCGTTCACTATCCGGGATGGACTTGATATTTGAAGTGGATCGAGGAAAAGGATATTAACCAGATAATCATCTTTTATTCACTTTGCAGATCCAAATCAAAGTCGGAATGACCATAGAAGAAAATCACTGCCCATTTCCATTTATAAAATCGACTAAAGTTTTCTCATCATAAAAACATCCGGAATTACCACAACCACTTAGATCAATTTTGGTCACTCCAATATTGACTCTTACTGTTGCCAGGCCATAAAATGTTTCAACTTCATCTCTTCCATCTGATAAATCAATATTAGCTGGATAGAACCGGTTCATTCGTGAATATGGTAAATATCTTTGGAAGTCTATTATCTCATTTGGAAAGGCAAGTTTGTCTTCTACTGTTATAGGGCCCGGAACAGGTTCACCATAGCCAAAAGAATCCATGTTTGACAGGTTTTCTATATTAAAAGTGCCGTTACTCTTATACTCTACGATATCGAATGAACCTGTTATATCAATATCTGATGTATCTCCATCAACTATCTCATATCCATTCAATGAACTAATAAACTGATATCTGAAATAATTATCAGTCTCTATCATATCTGTAATTTCAGACACTTCGGTAAAAAATCTATCGCCCGTTTTAACTTCATAAGTCCATTTTGAATCTTTAAATAATGGAACCAGGTCAAGCTGAATGGATTCTAAATATATATCTAGTTTAAGCGCATCATCTTCTGATAAAGTAAATTCACGTTCAGTTGCAATGTAATACTCTGATTCAAAACGAATAGTATAATCTCCTGGAGAGAGATTTTCGATTTTATATGCCCCGGATTCTTCCAGTTCAAGCACAGAATCCCCTAATATTACAGTGACGCCTTTAGCGCTTGTAACATCACCTCTAAATTCATCTTTTAATTGACCATAAACTGAGGCAACCGGTTCTTTGCCTCCGGATAACACATTACATGATAACCCAACGATCAACAATGCTAAAAGTAATAGACGATCTAACTTCATAAAACTGAAACACTATTTTAGCTTAAGTAACTGTATTAAGAAAACAACTTTACCAACCAATACCCCACCCAAACAAAGAGAAGACCCAGTAGTACCTGTCCGCCCATATTTAGTATCGCTGCCATAAATTCCCCTTCCTTGCCAAGTAAAAAAGTATCATTTGCGAACGTAGAGAACGTGGTAAATCCTCCAAGGAACCCGGCAAAAACGAACAAGCGAAGTTCTACATTCATCCAGCCTTTTAACTCAAAAACTCCGGCAAGTAAACCGATCAATAAACAGCCAATAATGTTTACAGTAAAAATCCCAAATGGAAATTGTTCAGGCTTCAGGTATTCATCAATAGAAACTGATAAAAGATAACGACTGGTTGCTCCAAGGAATCCCCCGGCTCCAACAGAAAGTAAGCTGATCATGCTGAAATGACTCATGGGGAAATCCTGTAAATATCTTTTCGATTGGCTACTCTTGCAAAGATAATAACCTCTTCCACTACAAAAACCCCTACCCTCAAGTCACCTACTCTTATTCTGTAAGCATTGGAAAATCCAATTAGCTTTTTTGTTGATGACAACTCACTTATTGTACTAATCTCTTTCGCAGAATCAATTACTTTAAGAATTGCTGCCTTATCTTTGGGACGGTTAATTTTATCCAGATCTTTGGAAAATTTCTTAAGAAACTCAATGTCCATTAGTTCTTAAGTTTATAGCGAACCTCATCTTCAGTAACTCTTTCTGTGGTATCTTCTGCCTCTTTCATCAACACTGAAAGCCCAATATCCTCTTTATCTTCTTCGCTTAATACTTTTGATTCAATCCCATGCTCTTTTAGCAACTGAGTAATAAATTCTAATTCTTTTTTATTCTTTGGATGTACAACTATTGAGCTCATGATTTACTCTTTTTAGTTCTTCAAACTTCAACCGAATGAACCCAGCCATGGCGGTCTTCCACTTTTCCGTATTGGATGCCGGTAATCTCATCGAATAAACGTTGAGCGAAATCGCCGATCTTACCACTTCCAATCTGAATGGTTTTCCCATCGTGTTCAATAGTTCCTACCGGGGAAATTACAGCTGCGGTTCCGGAGCCAAACACTTCTTTAAGTGATCCATTTTCAGAAGCTTCAAATACTTCATCTATGGAGATTTTACGCTCTTCTACATTGTATCCCCACTCATCAGCAAGGGCGGTAACAGAACGCCGGGTAACACCGGCTAACACTGAGCCTGTAAGTTTTGGGGTTACGAGGGTATCACCAATGAGGAAGTGGATATTCATCGTACCTACTTCTTCGATGTACTTATTTTCGATAGCATCCAGCCAAAGCACCTGAGTATATCCTGCTTGTTGAGCTTTTCTGGCAGGAAGAAAACTCGCCGCGTAATTACCCGCAGTTTTGGCTTCACCCGTTCCGCCTTTTACTGCACGAACGTATCCATTTGGAGTAGTAAGTGAAACCGGATTGAACCCCTCTGCATAGTATGCCCCAACCGGGGAGGTAATGATATAATAGCTGTATACATCCGAAACTCTAGCGGCCAGATAATCATCGCTGGCAAAAATAACCGGACGAATATACATCGCAGTTCCCGGTTTTTTAGGAATCCACTTTTTATCCAGACGAATAAGTTCTTCCAGCGCTGTGATGAACGTTTCGTAATCTGTTTCCGGAATACACATTCTTCGTGCTGATTTATTAAATCGCTCGAAGTGAACATCAGGACGGAAAATATTTACGGTATGTTCATCTACATAAAAGGCTTTCATCCCTTCAAAAACAGCCTGACCGTAGTGCATTACATTAAGTGCAGGCGTAATTTCAATCTTTCCGAAAGGTTTGATCGATGGTTGTCCCCAGACTCCATTTCGAAACTCCATTTCGAACATATGGTCTCCGAAGAGTCTGCCAAATTGGAGGTTGTCGAAATCAACTTCACCAATTCTACTATATTCGGCTTCTTCTATTTTTAAGGATGGTTTAGTCAATGTTTCGTGCATGGTTCTCTTTAAGCTTTTCTTGTATCGTTGGAACTGATTAATATAACCTATTTTCGCGTCTCATTCATCACCCGGTACTTTGCATTGCTGCAGCAATTCCATTGATATTGAGAAAAATTAATTCGGTCAATTCTGCTTTCTCTTCATCCGTTTTAACCTCATCCCAACGCTTCAACAGCTCAGACTGAATAATATTTAGCGGATAGGTAAATGGGTTTCGGAACAAAATAGAGCGTTGAATTACGGGATTATGATCTAAGATTCTCTCCATTTCCGCGATGGCCGTTATTCCATCTATCGCTAAATCAAGATCTTCTGTTATCTTATCATGGAAATAATGATCCTTCGGATCGTTGTAAATCACCGATGTTGGAATATGTGTTCGGGCTATTTCGCGTTGAGAATTATTCATCACCGTGTAAAAGAACCTCCATTCTTTCTGCCAACGATTGATGATCTCTTTCGCATCAGGATATTTCTCAAAAATAGTCGATAATCCTTTTCCAATGCCATACCAACCCGGAACATTATAGCGAACCTGAGTCCACGCAAATACCCAGGGAATTGCTCTTAGTCCATTAAAATCGAGTTTTCCTCCGGCTCCCCTGGAAACCGGTCGTGATGCGATCGGGAGTTTCCCAATATGTTCGATGGGAGTAATCCGCGAATACCAATCCCAGAATTTCTCATCATCGATTAAATCCCGGTAAGCAGTCATCGTAGTTGAAGCCAGTTCCTGCATCATATCCCACTCGTAATTGGAATCACTCAGATATCCGGGCTTATCTTTCTGCGCCATCGTAACCTGAACCATCGCGTTTACTAACTGTTCAAGATGACGATGTGCAATAGAAGTCAGTGAATATCTGAATGAAATTACTTCTCCCTGTTCAGTGAACCTGATTCTCCCATTATTAGCAACCGGAGGCATCGCAACAATCGCTTTATTTGATTGTCCACCACCACGCCCAACAGTACCACCCGTTCCATGGAATAAACGAAAATCAATTTCGTATTTACGGCAGACCATTCCAAGATCATATTGAGCTTTATTGAGCGCCCAGTTTGCCATCCAGTAACCACCGTCTTTGTTACTATCGGAATAACCAAGCATGATTTCCTGAAAATTACCGCGTGCCTCGATTTGCTTAGCAAACATTTCATGCTCGAACATTTCCGCCATTACTTTGCTACTCGCTCCCAAGTCCTCAATCGTCTCAAATAGAGGAACTACATCCAGTGATGTCTCAACCTTTCCGTCAATATAGCTCCAGAGTCCCAGCTCTTTAGCAATGATCAACACTTCAAGCATATCGCTTACTCCGTGTGTCATACTGATGATATAGCTCCCAAAAGAATTCGGATCCAGAGCAATCATATCCCTGATTTCTTCAAATACAGTCATTACTTTGCTTGCTACCGCTGAACGCTTACTCTTAAACGGGCTTAGTGGCCTTGGGTTCTGAAGTTCTTTCACTAATACATTGATTTTCTCTTCTTCGGAAAGCTTGCTGTATCCATTAATCACATTCCCCTTGCTGAGCAGTTCTTCCACAGTTTCTTCATGAAGCCGACTGTGCTGGCGGATATCCAGTGAAGTAAGATGAAAGCCAAAGGTCTTTGCGCTAATAAGTAGATCCTGAAGACGACCTTGTTCACTCAATCCTTTGAGATTGTTCTCAATTAAACTATTTCGGATAAGCTCCAAATCGTGCACAAAATCTTCGGAAGTATACTTCGAAGCCACTTTCAGTACGGCATCCTTATCATCTGAAGCCGCTTCCAGTTGCTCACGAATATACTGCATCATATGTGTCAGTTTACGGCGATAAGGCTCTCGCTGATATCTGCGTTCATACAGATCACTAAGCGGGTTTGCTGTCTCTTCATCCCGAAGAGATAATCTCAAATCGTCCGAAATTTTGGTCTCTTTGTAGGAAACACTTAAATAACGGCGTAGATGATCCAGCTTTTTCAGATATACCGTCAACGCTGTTTTACGCTGCTCTATCATGGTTCTCCACGTAACAGAGGAAGTCACATTGGGGTTTCCATCCCTGTCGCTACCAATCCATGATCGATATTTAAGTACAATCGGGATATCACCTGATTCTCCGTAATAGGTCTCCAAAGCCAAGCGAATATCCCGATATAAAGTGGGTACTACATCCCAAATAGTGTGTGTAAAAAAGAACAACCCGTTTTCTACCTCATCCTCTACCGACATCCGCTCAGCACGAACTTCATCGGTCATTAGAAGCAGTTTCATTTGATTGAAAATTTCTCTTTTAAGATGCCTTTTCTCATCCTCGGTATGTGAATTACTACCCACATCAGCAATCATTGTGCTGATTTCATGCTGCTTGGTAAGCACACTTCTTCTTCGGGCTTCGGTGGGATGAGCGGTAATAGTCGGTTGGATATCCATGGTCTCAAAAACTCCGATTGCCTGTTCCAGGCTATAACCTGCTTCCTTCATTTTATGTACAGCCTCCAAAATACTCTCGTTTCGAGGCTTTTCCGGCGTTTCTTCAAACTCCCGTTTTCTGTTGATCCGGCTGATCTCGTGCTGTTCAAGGGAATTCACCAGATGAAAAAATGTAGTGTAGATGCGCAAGTACTCTTTAATATCTTTGCCCGGCATATCCGCAACCAACTTTCTGAGCCGTTCAAGCATTTCCTGATTTCCTCCGTCCAGCGCTTCGTTACTGTTGAGTGGAAATTCTCCCAGGATTTTGATGAATTCTTCTCCGGATCGCTCGCCGCTTAGCTGTTCCAGAATTTGTGTGAGTGTGGTAATGTGATTTGCCAGATTCTCACTAATGTTACTCTTTTCAGTGAGCTCCTTTACAGTCGATTCCCAATGCATCTGCTACTTCTTTTCTGATTTAGTCTTTTTGTGAGTGTGTGAACCCCGAATGTAACCAATAATTCTTCCTTTTTTAATTTTGGCTATGATAAGTTTTGAATCGTTCTGGCAGCTTTCAACGGGAGGCTTAACTTTTGTCATTTCGAATGGAATGAGAAACCTAAATAATATGCAGACTATTTATTCTGCGTTCTTTTGATCCATCAAAAGAACCAAAAGCTCTCAAACATCATTGCTTACTGACACTTCGAACATCCTCCGTCATTTGATCTACCCGATCAAATGCCACCTCCTTCAAAGGAGGACTTAAATTCATGCACTAACTAAATTAAAAGGCAACAAAACTAAATCCATAAAAAATGGGCAAGCCCAGTTATAAGAAGGAGTAAGAATCGTAATCGTTTGTTATAACAACGTCTCGTAAAAATGGAATCTGCATTTTTTATGGCGATTTTTGGATACTTTTGATCGTTCAAAAGTATCAAGCACTACTTGCCAATGTACTTATTTGTGCAGATCCTTCTCTGTCAGCCGACGGATAAGGATGACTTTAATAAAATAATACCCCATGAAAAACATAACCCGCTGCACCTGGGTCGAAGGCCAATTCCAACAATACATCACCTACCACGATGAAGAATGGGGTGTTCCTGTTCATGATGACCGAAAACACTTTGAATTTCTGATTCTGGAAGGTGCCCAAGCCGGACTCAGTTGGGCAACTGTTCTAAAAAAGAGAGAAGGCTACCGAACCGCTTTTGCAGATTTTGATCCTGAGGTAGTCGCTACCTTCGATGAAGATAAAATTCAGGAGTTACTGCAATTTGAAGGAATCATCCGAAATAAGCTGAAAGTGCGAAGCGCAGTAACTAATGCTCAAAAATTTCTTGAAGTTCAGCAAGAATTCGGAAGCTTTGACAACTACATCTGGGAGTTTGTGGGAGGTAAACCCATTGTGAATACATGGAAAACAATGAGTGAAGTCCCGGCTACTTCTTCGGAATCCGATGCCCTAAGCAAAGACCTGAAGAAGCGTGGTTTTAAATTCGTTGGAAGCACCATCATGTACGCCCACATGCAGGCTTGTGGACTGGTAAACGACCATACTGTGGATTGCTTCAGATATGGGGAAGTCTCTTGATTTAATTGGTTTTAGTAGAAAATAATCCCGATTCTTGTTTGGATAATATTATTTCAGGCATAATTAGACAAGATTTAAGAGTAATGAATCCCACACAAACACTTAAAAACTTCCTCAATCAAATACACCCCTTGAAAGATGAAGATATGAATCTACTTTTGGAGAAATGGGAAGAAAAGAAGTTTGATAAAAATGACATTGTCACGAGTGGGGGACAGATAGAAAATTATCTATATTTTATTCTTGATGGAGTACAAAAAGCCTACTATGTTAAGGGCGGTAAGTCATATGTAATTGCTTTCACGTTCCCGCCTTCTTTTACTTGTATTCCTGAATCTTTTATCACTCAAAAACCCTCCTACTACTATCTTGAATGTCTGAGTAAGAGCTGGATGCTCAGAATATCTCGTTTCGATCTTGAAGAGCTTGCTGAAACTTCGCATGACATTGAATCTCTTTTTCGAAAATCGATGGAGAATGTTCTAGCTGGGTTAGTGATACGATACCACCAGATGCTAGCTTATTCTATGAAGGAGCGCTTTCAAGCCTTTATCAAAAGAAGTCCAGAGCTATTGCAGAAGGTTCCTCATAAAGATATTGCCTCCTATCTGGGAATGGATCCGACAAATTTTTCCAAACTTTATAATTCAATAAAAATTTAAATCGATCTTGGTATAAACCAATTCAATTTAAAGTCGACCCATTTATTTTTAGTAAAAACTTTAAAAAGACTAAGGATAGTGAGCATCATTAAGAATTATCTATTCCGGCAATTCTGCGAACCCACTGGCTTTATTGGAATAACTGTAGGATGGGCCATGTCTTATAAAAACCGTAGAAGAAACCATTGGTTGGCAAGCTTGATAGAACCAAAACCTAATAATAGACTGCTAGAAATAGGGTTTGGTACTGGTACTGTTATCAAGACTTTACTTAACAAAGAACCTAATATTAGAATCTGGGGAGTAGATCATTCGGAAATTATGCTAAAACAAGCAACCAAAATGAATAAAGAGGCTGTCAAAGAGGATAAAGTTTTTTTGAGTCAGTCTTCTGCTGAAAACCTGAACTTTCCAACCCTTACTTTTGATATAGTCTATTGCGGAAATGTCCACCTTTTCTGGGAAGATCCTTTATCTGTGTACAAAACTATTTTTTCAATTCTCAAAGCAGATGGGATCTTTATACTCGTCTTCCAACCCCAGTCTATTCTAGCTGATAAATTCATTCAAAATATTGCTAATAATATTCAATCTGATTTAGAGTCGGCATGTTTTAAAAATTTTAAAATTTTATATAATAATGAATTGTCCAGGCCTAGCCTTGGTATATTGGCGAGGAAAAAAGCTGAACATGATATTATCAAGTATCCCTAGTATTTCTCCTCATCACCTAAACTAGCTGAATGATGCGTTCCCGTAATTCCTGTTTCTAATAAGAACGAACCTCAACCAAGTTATTCCTGCTAAGGCAGGAATCCAGATACACTTTAAAGCACTGAATCCCCGCTTCCGACCTCATTCCGGTCCCATCTCCTTCTCAAGGAGAAGGGGGCTCATTGATTTCCATTCTGAGTTATATTTTGAAGTGCTATTCTTTGTATTCGTTCAAATTGCATTACACTGAGTTTTTGATCAATTTATCTTTCGAATTTAATTCTACTATTATGGAAGACACGCTGATTAAAGAGTTATCCCAACTCAACAAAAATGAAAAACTAATTTTAGTTGAAGCTTTATGGGATTCAATCGCCTCTGATCCTGATCAACTAAATGTCCCTGAACACCATCAAAAGATTATTGAGCAAAGACTTCAAACTCTTGATGATGATAAAGCCAAAGGTAAATCCTGGGACGAAATCCGAGAAAAATACTTGTAGTAAAGCATGGCAAAAACTGTGATTCTTACTTCACATGCTGAAGAGGATTTCGAAAGCGCCTATGAATGGTATGAATTGCAAGATCCCGGACTTGGTAAAGAGTTTACCCGTTGTGTCGATGTTAAAATTGCTTCCGTGCGAAGAAATCCCCAGCATTTTCAAATAATAGCAGAAAAAGAGGTTCGACGGGCTTTGGTCAGTCGCTTTCCGTTTTCTGTTTACTTCATTTCAGAACCAGAACTAATCACTGTATTTGCAATTCTACATCAGCATCGGAATCCAAAGTACTGGAAATCTCGAACCTAAAAGGCGGCGGACTAACATCTTTACAGACTTACCCTCGTCACATAACTCTCCTGTCCCCTGGGGAGCTGTGTGATCCTCATTTGGAAGCTCTCCGTCTATTGTGGCAGAACCTCAATCAAGTCATTCCTGCCTGTCCGCCGTACTTGTACTATGGAAGGCGGGCGAAGGCAGGAATCCAGATATTTTAAAAAAACTCCAGATCCCCGCATTCGACCTCATCCCCGTCCCTTCTCCTTCTCAAGGAGAAGGGGGCTCGTTGATTTCCATTCTGAGTTAAATAATAAAGTCCTCCTCCTTCCAAGGAGGAGACAGAGGAGGTCGAAATAGCAACTGAGCCTTAAATGTTGTCATGCTGAACTAGATTCAGCATCTGTAAAGGAGCCAGCTTTGATTTAGCTCTCATCCCAGGCAAAGGCTCATTCTCTACAGATCCCGGATCTTCCTGCCAGTTGTGATTGTAGATCAGAAATAAATCGCAGTCCGGGGTTATGATCCAGCGGAGTCGGTTATTCAATCCGATTTGCCTAATTGTATGATTTAAGTCGGACACAGTTAGAGTTTGCACTTAAGCTTGTGAGCAATAGGAATATTCAGTTTCTTCAAGACTAACCGAGCACCCGCATAAGCCGGAGACGGCTTTTCATTCTCCTTTAACCCGAAAAAAATGCTTCATTCAACAACAATGCCCCTGATACATGATTTCGCGAAGAGACTGGAAAATATCGCTGTGGTATGTCTGTTAGTACCTTTATGGTTCTGTGTTGCCTCTGAACCAATAAGAGCTCAGGCGGTTGAGATTGAAACGCCCACCCGGCTCGCCTTCTTCCTCGACTGTAACTTCTGCGATGAGACGTTCATACGGCAGGAGATGCCTTATCTGGACCACGTCCGTGATCGTGAAGTCGCCGATATTCATGTCCTCGTTACCCGGGAGGGCACGGGATCGGGTGGCGAATCATGGACCATCGACGTCTTTGGCTTGGGCGTCTTCGACGGTCAGGATTTCTCGGGCGTCTATAACATACCTGCCGACGTCACTGAAGCCGAAGAACGGAACGGATTCCTCCGAACCCTCGAAGCCTCTCTCGTACCCTACCTGATGCAGACACCCATAAGAGACCGACTGAGCGTGAACATCGCGCCGTCCGAACTTGACGCCGTAGAGCAAACGCTGATAGCGGAGGACCCCTGGAACCATTGGACAATCGAGATTTATGCAGATGGCAGCGCCGACTTCGAGTCTCAACAGCAATCCTTCGATACCCGGTATGGGGTGTACGCCAGACATGTGACTGAGAAGTGGAAACTTCGACTCCGTCCATTCTTCAACTACAACTACGACCGATTCGAGCGTGACCAAGGAACGATTACGAACACGGCTCAACGTAACGGATTTACCAGCTACGCCATACGAAGCATCTCACCGCACTGGTCGGTAGGAGCCTACGGTGACATTCTTACCTCAACGTTCTCAAACGTAGATTGGCGCTACCGTTTCATGGGCGCAGTGGAGTGGAGCCTCTATCCATACCGCGAGGCTAACAGGCGACAACTCACGGTTGCTTATCGTCTGGGTGCCTCGCAGATAACCTACCGGGACACGACGATCTACAACGAAATCGAACAAAGGCTTCCGCAGCATCTCCTAAATGCCGGTTATGAAGTTGTACAGCCGTGGGGAGTGATCGAAATAGGCATGAATGCCTCGCAATACCTGCACGATTTGTCACGCCATAGTATTCAATTTGATGCGGAGTTTGACGTTCGCATCACCAAGGGGCTTTCCGTCGAAATTGGCGGTTTCTTCGAAGTCATCCACGATCAGATCAATCTTCCGAAGGGGAGTGCTGATCTTGAAGATGTGCTCCTGCGACGCCGACAACTCGAAACCAACTTCGAGGCGGGCATCAGCTTCGGCTTCCGCTACCGTTTCGGGTCGGTGCTGAATAATGTGGTCAACCCGCGCTTTGGGGGTATCGGCAACCGGGACCGGTTCTGACCCGCGAACTCCGACGTATTCGTCGGCCAGATCAAAAGCAATAACCACTACCCTTCAGGAGGCAGGGAGGAGACAGAGGAGTTAGGAATAAGAAAGATAATATTTATGGTTGCATACAGGTCTTGATTCGGAATCTGTAAAGAGTGATACTTTGGTAAATTTTTAAGCAAAACAACATTACATTCCTTACAGATGCTGAATTCTCCCAAGGAGTGCCTTCGGCTAAATTCAGCATAACAACTCATATTAAATTTCATTGTATGATTTCAGATCCGGCTCAAAATACTCAACAAGAACAACTCCCAAGAAAGCTCGGAACCTGGGCACTATGGCTCTTAGTAGTCAATGGATTAATTGGCGCCGGGATATTTGGTTTACCCAGCGGTGCCTCTGAACTTGCCGGTGAATACAGTGTGTGGGTGTATGCCTTGTGTGCCTTACTCATTCTGCCTGTAATACTCTGTTTTGCTGAATTAGGCAGCTACTTCCGTGGAACCGGAGGCCCTGTTCGCTATGGTACAGAAGCCTTTGGTCCTTTTGTAGGTTTCCAAAGTGGGTGGTTATATTACTTCGCCCGGATGATCTCCTTTTCGGCAAATTCTGTGTTGTTAGTTGAAAGCATCGGTTATTTTTATGCTCCAGCTGGAGAAGGAATCGGACGACTTATTTGCCTTGCTTTGATTTGTGGCGCCCTTACAATCATCAATGTACTGGGATCGGTAGAATCGATTCGCTCACTCGCTGTATTTACCTTCGTTAAATTTTCGGTGTTGATCCTCCTCATTTTCGGAGGCCTGGTATTACTTGGAGGCGAAGTATTACCTTCGTTTGATTCCCCCGCCCCATCCGGAACTGATTTAGGTGCTGCAGTTCTCTTATTGATTTACGCCTTTGTGGGATTTGAAGGAGGTGTGGTTCCTGCCGGTGAGGCAAAAAATCCAAATAAAGATATGCCTCGTGCTTTGATCTTTGCACTGGTTTCTATTGTAGTTTTATATATGCTGATCCAATTAGTAGCCGAAGCTGCTGTTCCTGATTTAGCTTCTTCAGAGTCTCCGCTGCTGGATGCATCAGCGGCTTTATTTGGGGAAGTCGGGGCCATCATCTTGATGATCGGAGTAGCTACATCGGTAACCGGAAATCTCGTAAGTAATATGTTTTCCACTCCGCGACTCACGTATGCGCTCTCTCTTGATAAGTCGCTTCCGGGATGGTTCGGAAAGGTTCACCCCAAGTTCCTCACCCCTGCAAACTCGGTAATCTTTTTTGGCGTTTGCACATTTATTGGAGCAGCTCTGGGTTCTTTTACAGCCCTCGCAGCTATGACGGTTCTTGCCCGTGTGTTCTTCTATATCATTACCTGTGCAGCGATCCCAAAATTACGTCCGCTGTTTAAAGCGGATAATACTTTTACCCTAAAAGGCGGATATATAATTCCGGTTCTTGGAATCATTGCCTGTCTCTGGTTGATGTTCCAGGTGAGCCTTACCAACATCTGGATGACTGCTGCATTTATCGCTGTAGGGACCGTTTTGTATTTGGTGGCGAGGAAGAAATCATAATTCTTTTGTCATTTCGAGCAAAGCGAGAAATCTAAAGAGAGACGTTGTAAGGCTTTTTAGATTTCTCACTTCTTTCAGAAGATTCGAAATGACAGGTGTTGAAGTGTCTCCCCTTGGGGGGAGACCGATTTCGCGCTTGTGTGAAATCAGAGGGAGGACCGTGGAAGCAATGAAAAAAAGTCACTACCGTCCTCTCCCTGAGCCAAAACAAGTTTTGACTCTGTCCCTCCCCAAGGAGGGACAATTGACTAGTCATCCTGAACTTGTTTCAGGATCTTATGAATCAGTTTCTGAGTTAGTAAAAGTATCTCGATCGTTCGTTTCATGGTACTTTTGATTGACCATAAGTACCCAAATGTCACCGCAAGAAATGAAGATGTTCGCTTGCCTGCCCTTTGATATGCTTTCTTTAACTGGGTACTTTCGTCCTCCAAATTACTACCTACCGCATTTCTTCCGGATTCTTTTTGGAGTCGGGATATAAATGTACACTTAGAATAATCATTTACCGTTTGCTTAGTAAATTAAGCTAACTTATAAACCTAATAAAAGAATTTATAAAGAGTCATAAACTTCTGTTAACCACTTTGATCATTGGACTACCCTCTCTGATTTTTATAGTGCTAAGTTTCTCAACAAACTTGGCTCTCGAGAACAACAATCTATCAAACATTCTAACACTTGGGTTCTTCCTCGTACCAATATTTGCTCTGTACTGGTTATCATTTATTGAAATTGATTGGCTCAGAAATGTCACAATGGTTGGTTTTGGATTGTTATCATTCGCTCTTTACACAGTTTCTTTTTTAGCAATTCTTTTTACTGTGAATGATGTAATCAAAATGAATAACAATGGTTATAGGGCAATTCACGAGATACCTATAGGTGAGGATTCATTCATAGTTATCTATCGTACCCCTGATACGGGAGCATTTGGCGGAGATTTTATTGATACGGCTTTAGTGAAAAAAATTGGACTCGGAATCATGAGTCGCGATTTTAATAAGCAGATTAATTATGACTACGGTTTCAATAATGAAGAGGGAACCATTTCTTTTCGAGGGAAAGAGTATAAGGTCCCTCCCCTGTCTGAAATTGAACCTAAAGGGGCATTGAAATAATTGTCTAAAACAAATTATTCCACAGGATAAACCCACTCATCCCCATCAGAAATACACCAAATCCCTTTTTGAGCATTTTTTGAGGAACCACTTTACTCAATCTTCCTCCGAGGAGACTTCCTGCTATTCCAATCACCGTAAAAATGGCTAATAATTCCCAGTCTATATTCAACTTTTCCGCACGAAGAACATCCAGATATTTGTAGAAACCCAGAAAGCTTTTTGCTGCAATAATAGCCAGGCTGGTTCCTATTGCTATCCGCATTTTCAGGCCTCCAAAAAGAACCAAGGCAGGGATAATCAGGAACCCTCCTCCAACACCAACCAATCCTGTTACCACGCCAACGACCAATCCTTCGGCAATCAGTACATACCTGGGAGCAGAATATCCTTTCTCCTTTTTTAAGCGAGGATTATCCTTCACCATCAGGAAGGCGGCTAAAAGCATCACAACCCCAAAGATTATAAGTTGAGTATTCCCTGAGATGAACTCAGAAATGGACGCTCCGCCATAAGTTCCAATCATTCCGGGGACGCCAAACCATAACACACTCTTCCAATCTATTTCCTTTCTATAAGCATAAGGAATTGCTCCAAACAAGCTTATAGATGCAACAATACCAAGAGATTCTGCAATTGCTACTTTCTCGGGTTGATCAACCAGATAAATTAGTACTGGTACTGTAAGAATTGATCCACCGGAACCTAGCAGTCCAAGTGATATGCCAATCAATAATGCTCCGAGCCACGCCCAAAACATTACTCAACCCCTGCTAAAAGATTATTTTTCTCCAGCCATGGTTCTACGGCGTCATCTATATACTGAACCTCGTACCCTTTCGACTCTAATAAAGCAGTGGCGAAAGAAGCACGATTTCCGGATTTACAATGTACCAGTACCGGTTTGTCTTTCGGGACTTCATCAATCCGATCGAGTAATCGTGTGTGTGAAATATTTATCGCTTCAGGTTGATGTCCTACATCAAATTCTGACTTCTTGCGAACATCCAGTAGGTTGTAATCGCCCGTAGGCATCAGATTATCTACCGTTTCAAAGTTGATGGTAGTGGTTGAAACAAGACTCAGTCTGCTCTCGATAAGTTCTGCAGGTGTTGCATATCCAACAATGTTGTCGAGTCCGATGCGAATTAAATCCACCACCGCCTCATCTACTTTGTCATCTTCAATGATCAGATAGATATCCTGCTCTTCAGTTACATACGAACCGGCTATCGTATTAAACTGCTTGTTGATGGTTGCGAGTAGTGAGCCCTCTAAATGTCCCGTCATAAATTCGGTTCGGGCGCGTGTATCAATAATCACTGCATTGTCATCTTCCGCTTTTGCGACAATATCTTTAATGCTCATTTTTGAAGGAGAAGGGAATTCACCGAGCACTTCAGGGCCCAGTTTGTTATCCCGTTTCATCCTGGCAAAATATAACGGAGGCTCGGGCTGACCATCGAGGATGTAATCCACAAAATCCTGTTCTGAAATCGCAGACCGAATCGAGGTGTTAAATTTCTGCTCATAACCTACTGTTGACTTTGGAACAGCTCCTAAAGCTTTCCCGCATGCGCTTCCGGCTCCATGTCCCGGCCACAGCTGCAAGTATTCCGGCATCTGCTTGAATTTTTCGAGCGAGTGGTAAAGAACTTTAGCTGAACCTTCCATTGCGCCTACTTGTCCGGCTGCGGTTTCCAAAAGGTCGGGTCGACCAACATCACCTACAAACACAAAATCCCCGGAAAGAATACCCATTGGCTGATCGGTTGCTGCACCATCTGTTACCAGGTAGCTCACATGTTCCGGAGTATGTCCCGGGCTATATACCGTAGTGAATTTGATATTCCCTATCTTGAATTCATCTCCATCCTTAAGCAGTTGGTATTTGTAGCCACTTCCTCTCAACCACTCGTATTTCCAGTCTTTGTCTCCTTCATCTGAGGCGTATACTTTTATGCCCCGCTCAGCAAACTCTCGCAAACCGGAAAGGTAGTCGGCATGGATGTGGGTTTCTGCTGCTGCAACTATTTTCAGATTATGTTTTGCAGCCAACTCTTCATACCGATCGATGTCTCGCATCGGGTCAATAACTATGGCAGTACCATTTCGCTGGCATCCAATCAAATACGCGTATTGCGCTAACTTCTCTTCAAAAATTTGTTCAAAAAACATGTTCTCACTCCTTTGATTCTCTAAAGTTACTAAAATTCTTAGTGTGGAAGTTTACTTTGTAAAACTCCGTAGGTACCAGCTCCAACTACAGCCGCAATCAATGGTACCATGAATATCAGGTAGCCACTACCTATTAATGCATACAATGGTCCCGGACATGCTCCTACTAATGCCCAACCTAATCCAAATAATGCTCCCCCAATAATGTATCGTGTAGTTAAGGTATTATCTTTTGGTTTGATGTTGATTTCATTCCCCGAAGTATCTTTCAGATTGAATTTCCTGATCAATTTCGTGCCGATCAACCCGACAATGATCGCTGACCCTATTACACCGTACATGTGAATGGAATCGAATAAAAACATCTCCTGAATTCGGAACCATGATACCACTTCTGATTTGATCAGAATAAAACCGAATACTATTCCTGCAATTATAAATCTCATTATTCTCTCCTTAGCTTAAGATACTTGGCAGAATGAAATAGGTGGAAATGATTCCGCCCACAAAAAATCCAATTACAGCGATCAGCGATGCTTTTTGCAAGGTTGCTAATCCGGTAATTGCGTGTCCCGATGTACACCCTCCTGCATAACGTGTGCCGAACCCAATCAGAAACCCACCTACCACCAGGATCAATACCCCAGGCACGGTGGCGAGGTTAGTCCAGGTAAATATTTCTGAAGGTACAAACCCACTCATATTGGTTAGACCCATTCCTTTAAGAGTTGCTACCGTTTCAGCTGAAAGATCGATGGCGTAATTTTCCGGAATAAAAAGTGCAGCAAGAACGCCGCCCAATACGATTCCAAAAGAAAGCTGAAGATGCCATTTACCGTCTTTCCACCAGTTATAATTGAAATAGGGAAATTTCTTAGGCATCACAGCAGCGCATACATGCTGGAAGCTGGATGAAATCCCAAACGTTTTGTTGCCCACAATTAATAATAAAGGTAAAGTAAGCCCAATTAGTGGGCCGGCTATATACCAGGGCATTGGTTTTAATAATAATTCGTAGATCATTTTTAGAATTTGGATTTATCTGTTGATACATGGTAAGAGTTTTAATAAACTTGTTACAACATGTTATAACAAGAGGTATTGAAACCATTTTATGATTGATCAATCTGTTCCCAGACACCAGCAAATAGCGGACCACCTTCGCAAAGAAATTGCAGATAAAGAATTTGAACCCGGAGACAGGCTCCCTTCGGAAAAAAGATTATGTGATTACTTTGATGTAAGTCGTATTACAGTGCGTCAGGCTTTAAAATCCCTCGAAAACGAAGGGCTTATTTTTAAGAAGCAAGGTCTCGGAGCGTTTGTTAGTGATGACAATAATGCACAACAGCTTGTGCAGCTCACCGATTTCTCGGAAGATATGCGCCGCGCCGGATATACAAGCTCTTCAAAACTCATTCGCTTTAAGAGGGTTGACCCAGAGCCCGAAGTTAATCCTATACTTGAAATCCCTCCTAACAGCCCCCTTATAAGAATTGACCGTGTCCGGATTGGAAATGGGATTCCCGTTGCTTTCGATATTACCTGGCTACCAGGCAGTTATGGGCAGTTATTATTAGATGAAGATCTCACCAACAAAACCATTTATGAAATTCTGGAGGATACTTATTCTATACCCATCTCGGCGGGTAGATATAAATTCACCGCCACAAAAGCGGATGCATATATTTCGAAACATCTAAAAATTCAGGAAGGAAGTCCCGTTTTCGAAATTGACCGGTGTTCCAGGACTACGGCGGGCAAAAAAGTCTATTTCCAAAAAAGATATAACAACCCCGAATACATCTCGTACGAAATCGAACTGTTCAGAAGCGATGATAGCGAAGAATCTTGCAAACAAGGATTGCCGCTTAAAGAATTTGTACCAAAATTTAACTTTTAGTTACTTTGTGACAATTTATAAATTTCGCATATTCAACATCTTAACAATAATTTAAGTTACATCCATGAGAATATATACCAAGTTATTTACTTCCCTTTGCCTGCTTGTTCTTTTGGGACTGAGTTCGGGGAATCTGAGGGCTCAAAACCTCGAAACTTTTGAAGAAAAAGTTACTGAGTTCACCCTCGACAACGGTTTACATTTTATTATTATTGAACGTCATGATGCCCCTGTAGTCAGCTTTTATACGCAGGTTAATGTAGGTGGAATTGATGAACCGATCGGCAATACCGGAATTGCTCACATATTTGAGCACCTGGCTTTTAAAGGAGATCATTATGTAGGTACAACCGACTGGGATGCAGAGAAAAAAGTAATCGCTCAAATGGATGAAGTGTATAAGGCGTGGTTGTATGAATCTTATGCGCCAAATCCTGATACCACATTTATGGCTGAGAAGTGGACTGAGTTCCAGGCTCTTCAGGAAGAAGCTAAAACCTATGTGGTTAACAACGAGTTTTCACAAATTATACAGCGTAACGGTGGCGTTGGAATGAACGCAAGTACTCGATGGGACTTCACCGACTACTTTTACAGTCTTCCCTCCAATAAAGTAGAACTTTGGTTTAGCCTGGAAGCAGGACGTTTTATGCAACCTACCTATAGAGAGTTTTATGTTGAGAAAGAGGTTGTACGTGAAGAGCGCAGAATGAGAACTGATTCGAACCCATTCGGAAGACTTGTAGAAGAGTTTTTGGCAACTGCTTATGCAGCTCATCCTTATGGGCGGCCAATAGTTGGATGGAGCTCTGATATTACCGCATCAACAATAGAAGATGCGCACAATTTCTATGAAAAATATTACGTCCCATCAAACATTACCTTTGGTATAGCCGGAGATGTTGATCCAAAGCAAATGAAGGAATTTGCTGAAGAATACTTCGGTGATATGAGAGGCAAAGGCAAAATCGCTCCTCCTGTAACTACCATTGAACCCGAGCAGCGTGGTGAACGAAGAGTGGTTATTGAAGGGAATTCCCAACCATTAATGATGTTAGGTTATCATACGGTTTCAGCAAATCATCCTGATTATGAGCCTTTAATTATACTGGGAAGAGTGTTGAGTACTGGCCGTACTTCTATCCTTTACAAAAAATTAGTGGAGGAATCTCAGCAAGCCCTTCAGATTCAAAACTTTGAAGGTATTCCCGGAACCCGTTATCCCGGCTTATTTCTTTCTTTGGTTATACCAAATACCGGAGCAGATTTAGATAGCCTGGAAATGGCAATTTATGAAGAGTTTGATGCTGTAAAAGAAGGTTCTGTTAAACAGGATCAATTAGACAGAGTGAAAACGAATTTGAGAGCTAATATCATTCGCGGACTCGCCAATAATACCGGACTAGCTTCTTCTTTTGTACAAACCCACGTTGAACAAGGCAGCTGGAAGGATGTCTTTCACCAACTCAATCGCTATGAGGCTGTTACACTTGAAGATTTGCAGCGAGTAGCCAGCAAATACCTAACCAAGAAAAACAGAACTGTTGGCCTTACCGTCAAAGTTGATTCCTAATCTCCCACATTTAAAGGTTACTACCATGAAACGTACTGTATTATTTTTATTTATGATGTTGCTGTCGGTTTCTGTGATGGCGCAAAAAAAGTATGATGAAATCAAATACCCGGAACTCAATGAGTTTGAAAAAGCGAAGGTTGAAGAATTCACTCTCGATAACGGGATTACTTTTTATCTGGTAGAAGATAAAGAACTTCCATTGATCAGAGTAAGTGTAACGGTGAGAACCGGTAGCTTGCTTGAGCCAGGCGATAAAACAGGGCTGGCAAGCCTGACCGGACAAGTAATGAGAGAAGGTGGATCAGAGAATTACCCCGCCGATGATCTGAATTTATTACTTGAAGATAAAGCCGCTTTTATGAGCACGTTTATTGGGTTTGGATCAGGTGGAGCAAGTATGAACTTACTTAAGGAAGACTTTGATGAGCTCCTCCCGGTATTTGTTGATTTAATCCAAAACCCGGCTTTCCCCGAAGACAAAATTGATCTCGCAAAGACTCAGGCAAAATCAAATATCTCCCGCAGAAATGATGATCAGCAAGGCATCGCTGTTCGGGAATTTCGCAAGCTCATATATGGAGAGGATATCCCATACACTACTCAGGCTGAGTACGCTACTATTGAGGCTATCACCAAAGAAGACATGATCGATTTTCACCAACAGGCATTTGTTGGAAATAATATGATGATTGGGGTGATTGGGGATTTTGATACCAGAGAAATGAAGCGGAAACTCGAAGAAGCATTTGGGAGTTTGAAAACCGGAAGTGAAACAACTCTTCTTTACCCTGATATCGGTTATGATTTCCCATCTACGGTTAATCTGATAGATAAGCCGGATGTTAATCAAAGTTTTGTGTTTGCGGGTCATATCGGGGGCTTACGCGAAAACCCTGACTATGCCGCGCTACAACTTATGAATGAGGTTTTAAGTGGGGGTGGAATCGGTACCGGGCGCTTATTTCAAACGGTAAGATCTGATCTTGGTTTAGCCTATTCTGTATTTGGGGAGTATTCCAGTAATATTAACTATCCGGGATTCTTTTATGTGGGAGTAATGACTCAAAGCTCTACCACAGCCGAAGCTATTGACGCGATGCTGGCTGAACTAAAAAAACTTCAAAATGAATCCGTCCCTTCTGAAGAATTAAATGAAGCTAAAGATCGGTTTTTGAATTCGCTTGTATTCAGATATGATAGTAAAAATGATATCCTGAACGAAAGAATCAGTAATGAGTATAATGGGCTTCCGCAGGACTACTTTGATCAATATGTAGAGCAGCTCAAGCAGGTTACTTCTGCTGATATTAAGCGTGTAGCTAATGAATATATGAAACCTGATCAGGTTCAAATTCTGGTTGTTGGAAATGCAGAAGAAATCGGGGATCAGCTCAATAAATACGGAACTGTCAATGATATAGATATCTCTATCCCCTTACCTCCTTCTGATGAGAAAGAAATCTCAGGAGATGCTGCCCAGGGTAAAGCACTTCTAAAAAAGATGGCACTGGCAATAAATCCTGAAGACCAAAAAGTGGAAAGTATGGTAGTAAAATCAATCGTGACTCAAGTTACTCCTATGGGTAATATGGAGATCAAAAACTCCGCCACTTTTAACTATAGCGAAATAAGTATGGTAGCTGACCTTGAAACTCCTCAGGGAAACGTAACCATGGAAGTTAAAAATGGTTCCGGGGTGATGAAAATGATGGGGCAAGAACAACCTTTACCACCACCAATGGCCAATGCAATGCTTGATGATATTAAATATAGCTATCTGAATATCGCTTCTGATTACGAAGAATTAAATGCTGAATACCTTGGAACGGAAGAAGTAAATGGCATCGAGTACGCAGCATTAAAAATTGTTGGTGAAACTCCCGTCACTTTCTTAGTTAATCCTGAAACCGGACTTCCTCTTTTATCACGGAAATCTCAACTCAACCCTCAAACAGGTTCTTATGTTACTTCGGTGATTAGTTACTCCGATTGGAGAAATGTTGGTGGTGTGATGTATGCTTTTTCAACCGAAACAGTTAACGATGGCGAAAAAGCTTCTGCCACTATATTTGAGGAAGTATCCATTAACTAAATAACGACCTGCTTATTTTTAAACCCGGTATAATTCATTTACCGGGTTTTTTTATACCTCCAAATTGAGGAAATTGTTTTGTAAATGAAATCAAAAAAGATAGCAGAACATGAAAAACTGGGATAATGAATACCCTAAGAGCACTGAGTTTGCACACTTCTATTCTACTTATGTAGGGCTGGTAGAGAAAGGGAATATTATAACCACACTAAATAACCTGATGCATGAAGTGTACACTCTCATGAATTCTGTATCCGGTGATAAAGCATATTTCAGATACGCTCCGGGTAAATGGACACTTAAAGAAGTGCTGGGGCACATGATCGAAACCGAACGAGTATTCTCCTACCGGGCTTTTAGTATAAGTCGGGGAGATAAACAATCATTGCCGGGTATGGATCAAGATGAATACATGGAAGGCAATAACTATAACGACCGAACTTTGGCCAATCTTTCCAATGAATATCTTGCTGTTCGGGTATCTACCATCCATTTGCTTAGCAGCATGACTAAAGAAATGATTGCTCAACAAGGAAATGCGAGTGGGACCGATGTAACTGTTCGGGCACTGGCCTTTATTATAGCCGGACATGACATTCATCACATGAATATCATTAAAAGAAAATATCTGGCTGAAGATTAATCAGGCAGGTTGTTTCTCAACCATTCCGGCTGATAGTATTTTTTTTACCAGTTCATCATCATCTGAAACCTCGGGCAATTTCACAGCATTAGCTTCTTTCAACCAGTGTTCAGTTTTTTTCTTGAAGGTTCCATCAAGATTATAGATCACGTGTCCGCCAAGTTCTTCAATAGCAGCAGCATTGCTTAGCTGTTCATATTGATTTTTGATAGGAAGTGTTAGCAGTTTCTTTCCCAGAAACATTGATTCGGAAGTAGTCTCAAATCCAGTTGAAGAAACGACTCCCAGACAACTTTCGAAACTTTTTAAAAAAGACTCTTTTCCAATCGGTTTTACCTTCACATTTCCTTTTTGATACGCCTTCTCGCAAGTTGGAGAAAATACGTGCCACTCAATTTGGCGGATATTATTAAATACAGAACACAAACTCTCATGATCAAATGCAGGCAGATATACGGTAATATGATCTCCGGAAACGGGATTTAATTCTTTTATCTGTTTTCGGATGATCGGTGGCTCGATAAAATCATCATACCTCAGATAATGTGAACCTACAGCTATACTAAATGGTGCAAAATGCTTCATCACGCCTTCAGCAACAAATGACTTCTTTACCGGTCTTGGAACTTTAGTCGACATAAATGATGCCTGATGACTAATGCCAACACATGGAACGCCGGCATTCTGAGCAGCCCATGCTGTAATCGGTTCAAAATCATTTACTACAAAATCATATTCTTGTACAGGTGCTGTATGCACATCTTTAATAAGTTTAACAGGATTCAGATTCAACGCAGTATTGAGGAAATCCACGCTGCCTTTTTTATCGTAAGTAAGGCTTATTCCCCGGGCTTTGTATGCAATCTCACCGTCTAAATCCATGTGGAAATTATAACCACTGATGAGAACATCCACTTCAGCATATTCCCGAAGCTTAGGCAATACTACCTTCGCTCTGCTTATATGGCCATGACCGGTTCCCTGTACACCGTAAAGAATTTTCATCCGATCATTACTTTGGAGTTAATAGTATGGCGTTGCACCATAGGAGTTACTTTGGGGCTTTCTTTCAATACGGCATCCTCTTCGTATCTATATAAGCTCCATTCCTCACCATCGTACTCGAGACATGTAAGATTCTCAACCCAATCACCTGAATTTAAATAGATCACCGATCCGTACTTATTTTCATAGCCTCTTATTTTCGGTTGGTGTATATGCCCGCAAACTACATAATCGTAACCTTCATCTATGGCGAGCTCCATAGCAGTCACTTCAAAATCGTCAATGAAATTGACCGCTGTTTTTACGCTATCTTTTATTTTCTTAGAAAGAGAAAATTTTCCATAGCCTAACCTCATTGAAATCTTATTTACCCATCGGTTGAGAAGAATCAACAGTTCATAACCCTTCCCTCCAAGCTTAGCCAGCCACTTGGAATACTTCATAGTGACATCAAAAATATCTCCATGAAAAAACCACACTTTTTCACCGTTCATCTCTAAAACCAGCTTATCCCGAATAAATAAAGGACCTAACTGCAGACTCGAAACTTTCCTGAGCGTTTCGTCGTGATTTCCTGTGAGATAGTAGATATCTACTCCATTAGTCATCATCGTAATGAGTGTTCTAATTACATGCATGTGGGCATCCGGCCAGTAATACTTCTTGAATTGCCACATGTCGATGAAATCGCCATTTAGTATAATTCGCTTAGGATCAATCGAGTTGAGATATTGTACTAATTCTACCGCATGGCAGCCTACAGTCCCCAGATGGACATCTGAGATTACTACCGTATCTAAGGTTCTTTTCATAGCCCGGAATAGATGATTTACTTAACAAGATCAGGTTTATATGTTATCATAGATTAGCTTCATTATTACGCTTTGGTAATCGAACTATTACCGAATTATAACCTCTGGAACTCTTTCACCCTTTTGTTTTAGAAATTTTGAGCTACATTAAAGAATTCGTTTTCACCAAAAGAAAAGCTATGTCTGATTCTGAAGAACAAAAAATCGTTCATATACACCTGCCTAAAGAAGAGCCCTTTAAAACTACCCTAACCGCCGGTAAGCACGAACTGATTGCGGACGAACCCATTCATGTTGAAGGTGGGCAAAATCTGGGACCAGATCCGTATGATTTACTTCTTATGGCACTTGGTTCGTGTACCGTGATGACTGTAAAAATGTATGCTCAACGAAAAGGATGGGAAGTTGGAGAAATGTATATGGAGCTTAAACATAATAAGAGCCATGTGGAGGATTGCAAGACCTGCGACAAACCCTGTTCTAAAATCGACTTCATTGAAAAAGAGCTCATAATTGAAGGTGACATAACGGATGAACAAAAAGAAAAACTCCTCGAAATATCAAAAAAATGTCCGGTACACCGAAGCTTATTAACCGAAGTGAGAATAGAAAGTACAATCAGTATTCAATAATTTACCTCCTCTCTCGTTTTGAGCGCGAACCAACTAACGAAATATGCTTTACAGAACTCTGTTACTTTTTAGTGTCTTATTTCTGGGATGTAATGACCTTTTCCAAAACGAACAACCGGATCGGGTTTGGATGTTTGTAGCCTCTGCAGAACAACAGTGTATTACCCCCAATTATTCATCGCTAGAAGAGGCTGTAAACCAGTTGGAAAACAATAGTATTTCTGTACTGAGTTCAAGAGAAATAAATTTTGTGGTTTGCGAAGCCTGCACATGCCCAACCGGAATTCAATACAATGCTCTTATTAATGCAGAAGATCAGGGAAAAGCCATCGAGCTTGGCTGGAAGCGGGTAGATGAAGGAAATGACATCCCGGAATAATTATTTCTGTTTTAACTAACTACTCCTCACAATTCCCTCCACCATTTTCTATATTCTTTCAAATTAAATGGTGATCATGACGAAAGAAAAAATTACACAACTCATTCAGGAGCTTGGAGTTAAGAACGTAAAGTTTGGGGTTACCGATATTGATGGTGTGCTGCGAGGAAAAATTATCAGCATTGAAAAGTTTTTGAAGTCGCTGAATGACGGAATTAGTTTTTGCAATGTGATATTCGGCTGGGATATGAACGATGCCTGCTACGACAACTCCCGGATTAGTGGCTGGCATACCGGATACCCGGATTCTTTCGCTACCATTGACCCTCACACCTATCGTAAGATTCCATGGGAGAATGATAAACCTTTTTTCCTGGGTGATTTTTCCGGCTCTGATGAGCTGAAGGAGGTTTGCCCCAGATCACTCCTTAAAAAGGTGCGGGATGAGGCTATTAAAATGGAATTCATCCCTAAGTTTTCAGCTGAGTTTGAGTGGTTCAATTTTGATGAAACCATGCATTCACTCAAAGAAAAAGACTATACCCACCCAACTCCATTAACTCCGGGGATGTTTGGGTATTCGGTACTTCGGGCTTCTCAGAACAGTGAATACATCAATGATTTGTTTGACCTTTTGGGTGGGTTTGGGATTCCTCTCGAAGGTTTTCATACCGAAACCGGAGATGGTGTATATGAAGCTGCCATCACTTATGATGAGATTCTGGAGTCAGCCGATCGGGCAGCGCTTTTTAAAACCGCTGTGAAAGAAATTGCTTCTCAATATGATTTAATGGCCAGTTTTATGGCGAAGTGGACCCCGGATTTACCGGGATGCAGCGCCCATATTCACCAAAGTTTATGGGATAAAAACGGGACTAACCTCTTTTTTGATAAATCCGATACTCGGCATATCAGCAAATTAATGGAGCACTACATTGCTGGTCAATTGCACTGCCTCCCTCATATTTTACCTATGTATGCCCCAACGGTAAATAGCTACAACCGTTATGTGGAGGGTTCCTGGGCTGCTACTTCTGTAAGTTGGGGGATTGAGAACAGAACAACTGCACTCCGCATTATAAATCACGGAGAAAGCTCGATAAGAGTCGAGAACCGGCTTCCCGGAGCTGATGCGAATCCTTATTTAAGTATGGCAGCAAGTCTGGCTTCAGGGTTGTATGGTATTAAGCATAAACTATCGTTAGATATTCCTCCTACCAAAGGGAATGAATATGAAAACAAAAATTCTCAACCCATTCCGGGAAACCTGCACAAAGCAACTGAGGCTATGAAGAATTCGGATGTTGCAATAGAATTATTTGGTAAGGGTTTTACAGATCACTTTATAAAAACACGGGAATGGGAGTGGCGACAATATAAACCGGAGCAAAAGAACTGGGAATTAAAACGCTACTTTGAAATTATCTAACTAAACGGTCCTAGCGAGGAGTCATTGAGTTATTTTACTATTCCGGATAAGTTCAGCGAAGCAATCTCTTCAAAAAGAGAGCAAACTTTTAACCTGAGATTGCTTCAGTATTTGCTTATCCAAACTCCACCGAATTTGCAGAATACTTTGCATGAACTCTCTTAATTAAGGAAATATGTCCTTTATAGACTTTAATCACATTGTACATGAAGCATGGATGGCGTATGACAGCTCCCGTGAAATTGTTCGCATTGAAGATATCAGCGCGAAGGTTTCCACAAACCACGTATATCGGATCACGCTAAAAGATCACAATTTTATAGTAGCCAAGCTCTCCTATTTTGGCAAGTTTGAACACTTTGTGGAAGATCATACCATCATAAATGCGCTTTCAAATAACCTACCGTCACCTTTTGAGAACTTTCTGGCTCGCTCTTTGATGAAAGGAAATGAACTGTTCGTACACCGTTATCAAAGTGAGGCGATCGATGCCTGGGTGGTGTTTTATCGTCCTATTAAAATCAAAAACAAGCTCCCAAGACGACTTAACGAACACCAGATTAAGCAGATAGGGCGCGAAGCAGCAAAATTTCATAAAGCATGCCACACTGTACGGGGTACCCTTCCCCCTTCCGCAAAAAGTATGATGGTAGATATTGAAGGACTACTGAAGGATTTAAATACCGAAGAAGGAGAATTCCATTTCCATCAATACAGTGAGTTGATTCGAACACAGTGCGAACTTTTCAAAGAAAACTATAAAAAACTGGATGCAGATTCATTCGATATTATCCCTGTATTTGTAGACTGGAACATTGGTAATTTTTCTGTAGCCGATAATTTCCGGTTTTTTTCAAGATGGGATTACGACTGGTTCCGGATGAGTTCCCGCATGATGGATTTCTATTTCTTCAGCCGTGTTGTTTCTGATGTGGGTGATAGAACCATTTTTACTTACAACATCGATATTTTGATGGAGGAACGGTTTATTCTCTTTTTGAAAAGCTACCATGACGTATTTCCACTTACCGAGAGTGAGATTCTGCTTCTTAGAGAAACCTACCGGTTCTTCCTGCTCACTTATGTAGTAAAATATGGACGCTATTTTTTCCACGAAGTATTTGCTACTAAACTCCAGAAAGAAACCTTTGATATTCATCTTCCATCTATAGAAAACAAATTTAATCCAGAACCATTGCTAAAAGCCCTCAATCTTTAATTATGAGTTACCCTTCTTTTTTTGATATCGCCAAAGACTTTAAAGTGATTATGCTGGATTCCTATGGGGTGGTTAAAAATCACCAGGGATTGATTGCCGGAATCGATAAAACCATTGATTGGATTAAAGGCGAAGGTAAAACCTTTCGTTTGTTAACCAACGATGCCTCCCGAAGTCAACACCAGCAAATGGAAAGCCTGGGTTCGCTTGGACTTCCAGGAATAGAGCTTCATGAAATTATCACCTCCGGAATGATGGCAAAACAATTCCTTGAGCAGAAAATTACCGATGGACGGATTGCTTACCTAGGCACTGAAAATTCCGCCGAATATATTCTACAATCAGGATTGCAACATGTGGCGGTAAGTGATGTTGATCTTGAAGATATTGATGATATATCCGCCTTCGTTTTCCTGGATGATGAGGGCTTCGACTGGAATACAGATATCAACAAGACAGTAAATTTACTTCGAAAGAAAACGATACCTGTAATTCTTGCTAATTCTGATAAATTCTACCCAGTAGCGAAACATGATGTTGCGGTTGCAACCGGCGGAATTGCCAAACTTGTTGAAAGTATGCTGCGTAAGAAATTTATCCATTTCGGTAAGCCCGATTCCCAAATGTTTATGTATGCTTATGAAAGACTCGTTGACGAGCTGGGCGAAATCAATAAAAACGATATTCTGATGGTTGGGGACACCTTGGAAACCGATATCCTGGGAGGAAATAAATTCGGTGTAAAAACGATGCTGGTACTTTCAGGAAATACCCGAGAAGACCGTGTGGAATCCAATATCAGTTCATCCGGTATTATCCCGGATTATATTTGTAAGAGTGTGGTGGAGTAAGTTTTATTTGAGTATTCCCAAAAAATCGTCCTCCTCAACTCCAGAGGAGTTGAATATGCATAGCCCCGGGATGAATCCCGGAGTAAAGATACATTTCCAGAATAACCCGAGCTTGTATGGCCTTTAAGACTTGTAACCTGGCCGAAGGGTTGGTTCAAAACAATGAAGAAAAGCTAAATATTCTACTCTTAACTAAAGGTTGTTTCAATGTAATTAACCCATTCAAAGTCCTAATGCGGGTTTTGTTAAGGTCTCCAAACCAAGACCAGAAAAAATGGGTAAGCCAAGGGCTAAGAGGGAGTAAGGATCGTAATCGTTCTTATGATCAAAGATTCATGAAAACGAAATCTGCATTATTTCTGGCGGGTTTTGGGTACTGTCGCCTGTCCCGTTGAAGAACGGGAACTGCTCAAAAGTACCAGAAGATCAAGTTCTTTCAATAAGAGATTCAACAACAACCCTCGATGAGAAAAAAGACGTTGATCTGTAGAAAGACTCGGGATTAGTTTTTTTATGTTAACCCCGGGATGAATCCCGGGGCTATGTATGCTGAACTCGATTCAGTATTCAGGATGACAACAACACTAACATTTACTTACTCAACCTATACAACAGCAAAGCCGCTCTTTTAGATTGTCTTGGTAGTTGGTTGGTGACAATCCTTTTTAAAATGACATTATAAGTGTCAAAAAAAAATTATACACTCATAGTTATACTATATCAATTCATTAAAGCTTTCCCTGAATCTATCGATTCTTTTGGTGTGATTAAAAAATGGCAAACCCATTAATCGATACTCTTTATTCTCAATGATTGGTTCTAACTCAAATTCTGATTCTATTGATTGCAGAAATTCTTCTTTCCATTCATCTTTTTCTAAAAACTGTTCGCCTTTTGGCTCAATAAAGACTTGATATATAATTTCTTTACCTGCTTCATTTTTAGAAAGGCTTAATAGAAAATCTGGCTCTAATGCTTTTTCATCATCAAATTTGTACAACTTGAAGTGTTTTTCATTTCTCAAAAGATGCACTTCCTCATACTCTCTTTGAAGAGTCTCGACTGAATCCTTTATAAACTTTACAAGCTTCTTTTCTTCATTGGTTCCGAAGTTTTCATTAAATGCATACCAATCCTCTTTTGACAAGTCTAAGCGATTTTCAGGTAGATTTGGGTAACTCATTGGAAAGCCTCTTTCTTCCTGACCTGTTTCTGATACATTGAAATTCAGATCTTTATCCTTAAACACATCTTTAACCCAGACAGATGTAAATGTTCGCGTACCTTTTTTCTCAATAAATCCTTTTTCAATAATTGGTTGAACTTCTTTTAGTACCGATTTGGCCATTGCTAATTTGCTTTGTACAGACAAACGCTCTAAATCTTTTTCTTTGGCCTTTATTGATAACTTTAACTTGGCTAAATAATTTTCCGAACCTATAAACTCTGTAATGGATTTAAGGTTGGGATAGTGTCTTTTCAAATTGGAAAAACTATAAAATGTCAAGCTTGAAACCGCCTTTCTTATAATTCTTTCCCCAAGCCATAAAAATTTTCGTTCCAATTGAGCTTTATATTCATACCCATCTTCCTTTACATACCCAACTAGCATAGTCTGCTCTGAACTTTCACCTGTGGTAATTTCTCTTTTAAACTCCTTTTCTAAAACTTTCACAGGAAAGCTATGGACATCTTCGTTTTTATTCTCTTCCTGCTCATTTAGATAGATAATTCCATTTTTGTAGAATCTTGAATCTTTGAAACTATCCTTTAACCTAAGCTCTCTTTTCTTTGTAGTTGAAGGTTTTATTCCCACTTGATCCAATGCAATATTCAACTCCTGAATATACCTTGGGTTCGTTTTACTATGAAAATATAACTCCTCACAAATTCTTAAGGCATTCGTTAAATCCTCGTCATATTTCCTTTTATATAAAGGCTGATCTTCTTGCACTATAAATGGACAATATCGTGCTCCTCTACCAATTAACTGAGCTTCTTTTATTGTTGTTTTCCCTGGGTTATTCCCTTTGGCATCTCGAGTATCATAAAGCCTTACAATATCAAACAGGTTCAAAACATCCCACCCTTCATTTAGGGCTTCAACTGCAAATACTACACGGATTTGATTATTTGGATCTTCTAATGAGTTTATTTGAATTCGTGCTTCAGAGGTGTCTTCTGTACTACTATCTATAGAAATGCACTTATTTTCTGAAAAAGCTTCTTTAAGCTGTAAAGCAAGGTTTTCTAATGTAATTTCCTTTTCTTCAAAAAAAGAAAACGCTGCTTCTAAAACACTTCCTTCAGAGATATTCGTTTTTAATTTTTCTAATCGCTCCTTTTTCAAATTGCGAAGCGTGCTCATAAACTCTTCTTTAAACTCCGAAGAAACCATGTCATTTTCTTTGGTAGTTTTCCCTCTATTCACATAATTGGATTTAAACATCACAACTGGTTTTATTATCAATCCATTATGTGCGAATACCAATAATCTATACTGACTCAAAATGATCGCTTGTAGCGCTCTGTCTATGGCTTCTAAATCGGCTTGCAGTACATTCACTTCTTTAGAATATTTATCTAAATAAAACTGCTTCAGCGAATAATCAAAAATAAGCTTGTCTTTATATTTTTCAGCAATGTATTCGTTGTTTAGTTCAGCGGTAGCAGTAAACTCCAATAACATATTTTCAACTGAAGCTTCGAATATTCGCTTAACCGTCCCTTCCCAGCTATCAAAAAGCTCTTTCTGGGCAGAACTTAAGCTTTGACTACTAGCCCGTCTTGTATCTACATTCATGTGGTGGGCTTCGTCTGAAAGCAACACTACTTTTTCATGCTCAAAATCCTCATAGGTTACTGCATTCTCTTTGGGATTGTTCATCCGTGAATGCAGTCCTTGAATGGTCGTAAAATGGATGTTGATATCCCGATCATTCGCCCCTTGAAAATTATCAACTTCATTAACCCGAATCATTTCTCCGTCTATCTGAATCAACGAGTTGAACAAATACTTTACCGAGGCTTTATTTAGAAAGTTCTCCTTTGTTTTGTCTATGATATTGGTGCTGTTTACAAAGAAGAGAAAATTGCGATATCCTTTTTTGTAGAGATGTAGGATACATCCTGCCATTATGAGCGTTTTCCCACTTCCAGTTGCCATCTGGAATAAAAGATGCGCCGGGTTTTGCCTTTTACTATATGACCCTGTATAAAACTGAAATCTTTTAAACGCTTCTTTTTGATACGGGCGTAAACGAAATTTTGGGTTCAGATTTTCGCTAACCAGGCTTTCAACTTCTCCAAGCATCTCGTTATCTGAGAATACTCGCATTTCATTCAACAAAGGAAACTTTGAAGCATCAATCATCTTTCTTTCCCTTCTTGGTTTTTTCTACCAATCTGTCAAAATCGGATTCGAACTTTTGATCCTGAATAGGTCTGAATTTCTCGTATTCTCCTTCTGCTAATTTCTTTGCTACTTTTGCCGAGATTTTTCCTGCATTTTTAAGAATCTCATAATCATTAAAGTCTAAGAAAGCATCTAACTTCTTTACCCAGTCCTGCATAGTCATTGGAATTTGCCGTTCCGCTTGGTTCTCGGCATAATCTAAATACATAGACACTATTCGATTTAACCCGCTCAGCTCTTTTTCACGTAAATAATTTTTAGCTACAGAAACGTCACTTTTAAGCACCTTTCCTTTCGGGGCTTTTTTCCAGGTTTTTAAACCCATGTTAGGCTTTTCGGAATCTGCGCGTTCTTTAATTAATTCTGCGGCTGTGTGCCCTGTAATAGCCCAATGCAATTTGTTTTGAACGGTTTTATAAAAAGTGCGGGTTATCTCTGCATTAGGGTTGTAATCAATGCTTGCTTCTGCATAAATATCGGTGATCTTTTGATAGAACCTTCGTTCTGATGCCCGAATTTCTCGAACACGCTCCAGTAGTTCATCAAAGTAATCTTTACCAAACAATGTTTTACCTTGTTTCAGGCGTTCATCATCTAATGCAAAACCTTTGATCAAGTATTCTCTTAGTGTTTGTGTAGCCCACTTTCTAAACTGTGTAGCCTGAATGGAATTAACTCTGTATCCCACAGAAATAATGGCGTCCAGATTATAGAAGTTGGTGAGGTATTTTTTTCCGTCTGAAGCAGTTATTCGAATTTTTCGAATAACTGAGTCTTCCTGAAGTTCATCCGATTTAAAAATTTCTTTTAGATGATAATTGATGGTATTTACTTCTACACCGAATAACTCCGCCATTGCTTTTTGAGTTAACCAAACCGTTTCATCCTCAATGGCTACTTCAACTCGTACATCCCCTTGATTTGATGTATATAATAAAAAACTTACTTGTTCAGCCTTACCCATCTTACGTCCCTTTTAAGTCGTAAAAAGCCTTGGTTAGCTTTTTGTCTTCCTCGCTTACTCCGTAATCTTCATCTTCCATTTCGGAGTAGTTTACATACAGCTGGTTTTTATCGAGCACTTCAATCAAAAATCGTTTTTGATCGTCTAAGGAAAGGGCTGCAAACTCTTCAGCGTGTTCGTCGATGGAAGAACTATCTACTTTATAACTGATGAAGGCTTTTTCTTTCATTTTCTCCCAAATAGCAGATAGCGCTTTTGTATTTTTTGCTTCTTGTATGTCTTCTACCCATCGTTGATTGGCTTGTTGAAGTTCTGCATACACAAACGAACCGCCCCCTTCCCATTCCACCTCTTTACTAATACCACCTTGCTCTCCCTCTATTACTTTTTTGAGGCGGACTTTGGTCACTTCCTCAATGTAATCCATTTGTTCGATGCCAATAAAACGTCGCCCCATTTTGTGGGCTACTGCTGCGGTTGTTCCTGAACCAATGAAAAAATCGCAGATAAGGTCATTTTCTTCTGTGGCATACTCTATTATTCTACTAAGCAACAATTCATTCTTAGGATAAGAAAATGCCTTTTCTCCGAATAACTCTACCATTTCATCAGTGCCTTTTTTATTTGTTACAGCCGAGAGTAAATCATCCATAGCATTATTTAAAAAATCAGAAGACACATATGTTTTATCAAAATCCTCCCCTTTCGACTTAACTTCTTCTGAATGGAAAACTCGCATTGCAGGAGTTTTGATGTTTAAAAAATCATAGTCTCCTGGAAAAACTATTTTACCTTTGCCAATGTAATCTTGTACCGTGTCCTTAGTAACCGCCCAACTTCGGTTAGGATTAACAGGAAACTCATCTCCATTCTTTGGGTTTACAAGTGTAAAGTCAGAATTGGGTCTATCTTTAGTTGGTGTCTGCTTAGTTAAATCAGATAATCTCCACTTATCATTAGGATAATCTTCAGATGTATGGTAACGTCTTTCTATAGCTCTTTTAAACAGTTGTGTTGTTCTTGGGGCTTCTTTGGTATAGATCAATAACCAGTCAAAATCTTGAGAAAGCTTCCATGGCACATCTGTTTTCCCACTTCTTGTTTTTCTTGGGATAGTAGCTATGAACTTATCTCTTCCAAATACATCATCAGCAAGTACTTTTAAATAATGGAGCTCTTGGTCACCTATATTTATAAATAAAATGCCATTTGGATTAAGTAGCTCTTTTGCGATTTCTAATCGGCTTTTTAAAAAACTCAACCAAGTTGAGTGAGTAAAGCGGTCATTATATTTGAAACTGTCAACTTCGGTATTATAAGGCGGATCAATATAAATGAGTTTTACTTTGCCTCGGTACACTTCTGCCAAAGAATGGAGTGCTAATAAGTTATTTCCTTTTATAAGGAGGTTGTCATCCAAGGTTGGGGTTTCTACTTTGTGTTCACCGTCTTTATCGTATTTTTTCCAGCTTGTAAATACTTTGGGCACAAGCAGGCGGTCAATGTCGTCGGGGGCGAGGGTTTCGTTCCAGAATATTTCTTCTCTTTTAGCATCTTCTTTATCCTGCCCGCCTTGCAGTACACAATCTTTATGCGGCCAGGCCAACACCACATCCCCTTGTTGGCTTACATAATTTCCAGTGCTATCGGTTAATCCAATTTTATTTTTAAAGGAGGTATAACTATCGGGTAAAAAACTTTTGTTGTGAATGAACTGCTGGAATTTCACTTTATCAAAAATCAGCACATCTTCTATTTCTTCAAAAAAGTGTTTTTTCAGCGAATCTTCATTTTTAAGAATAGTGAGCAGTTCTTTATCTAAAGAAAGTGCCTTTTGCTCAATCAAAGCTTTATTTAATTGCCCATCAATCACCAGGCTTTCATCTTTTTCTAACGCCTTGGTAAGATCTTCCAACAGGTTTTGCATGTGCTTATTTTTGTACGTGTTGCTTTGTGCAAAGAAAGTAATGGTTGGCTCGCTAAGTTGAAACACGAAGCTTTAAAAAGAAAGAGCTCCCGGCAGCTCTTAATGTCTCAGATGCACCGGACTCCCCATCCCGATGTTTCATTTTTGGCCTCCGGGACGACCTCAGCAGTTCGCAGGGAGGTTTTTCCATCTGTGGTGGGTTATAATAAGCAATAGTTTACAGTAATAAGATCCTTCGTCCATAATCTTGGGCTGAAGATTATAGAAGTTAGATAACCTGCCCCCGGCAGACAGGTTCCATGACAATTTAGAACAGTAACGCATATAGGGTCATCCCGAACTTGTTTCGGGATCTTTGTGAGGAGTAGTCTTTGAACTGATCGTACTTATTATGAACAAAGGCTCTGTATATTTTCTTACCAACTTCCGAAGAACTACAATCTATATCGGAGTTACCCATGATATTAGTTCCAGAGTATGGAAACATAAGTGATGCTATTGCCCGGGAGAAGCAATTGAAAAATTGGCATAGCGAGTGGGAATGGAATCTTGCGAAGCAACATAATCTAACGTTAGAAGATTGGTATGATACGCTAAGGGGTTAAGTATTGTGGATAAGGTTAAAAGCCATTACATAAGATCCCGAAACAAGTTCGGGATGACCTATTTAGGTTTTTAAGATATCGATAAAGAAATTTTCATCGAATTACCTGATATCTACAAGATGACAACGATAGAATTGAAACTATCTATTCAACCTATTCAACCTATTCAACAACAAAGCTGCTCGTTTTGACTGTCTTGGTAACTGATTTATGTAGCCCAACTCATTTACGGTATGCCCATCGGTTCCACTCATCCCTAATGCATCTATTGCCATATCCACATGTGTCGCAGTGAAGGAAACATCTGCTGCTCCTGCCCGGAGAGGATTTACCGCAACAACTTCACCAAAGCCCAAATCCTGACTTACCTGACTGTAGATTTCCAGTAACTCGTAGTTCCCATCAGTTGGAGCCATCGGAGGATAACCTTCATCGAACTCTATGACCGCTGATGTACCAGGAAGATTTCTGCTTACGATTTCTCTCATTTTGTCTTTTACCCTTTCTTCCTGTTCTGGAGAAAGTGCCCGCAAGTCTCCGGAAACAATTGCAGTTTCTGCAACCACATTGGTTTTACCAAAAGTGGTTCCGCTGTTTGTCACTTCATCATTATTTACTGTAGTACCACCAACAATTCGGCCTGGATTGAAAGTGAGGAACTCTTCATCTCTGAGTTCTTCATAGAATGCTACTAGTATTCTGGACGCCTCAAAAACTGCTCCTACACCAATATCCTCACGGAAAATCTGCGAAGAATGCGCCGGTGTACCTGTTACATTAAGCTCCCAACCAATAGATCCGCGCCGTGAAACATTTGCTGTTGCAGGATTCCCATCACCGTTCTCAAATCCGATGGAAATATCTGCCCATTTCGCAGCGTCAATCAATGCTTTTTTTGAAAGATCCAGAGGTCTGCCACTTAATTCTTCATCTCCGGTAATCACAATTTTTATGTTCATATCGTCCAGTGCACCCGCTTCTTTAAGAGCACGCAGAGCCTGAAGCATGATCACATTTCCACCTTTCATATCGGCGATTCCGGGACCTTTTGCGGTGGTATCATTTACCATTTCGAATTTCTGGAAAGGGCTATCAGGCTCGAAAACAGTATCCAAATGACCAATCAGCATGATCTTTGGTGCATCATCACTCCCTATGTGTTCTGCAATCAAATGACCGGCTCTGTTCCATTCGGCTCCATCCTCAAACCAAGCATTAAATCCGATGGCTTCGAAATGTGGTATCAGATGTTCTGCGACTGCCTTTACCCCTTCGAAATTCATAGTACCACTATTCATATTGATGCTTTCAATAAGAAGCTCCAACGCTTCGTCATTGGTCTGATCAATATGATTGATCATTCGTTGCTCTATTTCAGAAACCTGGGCAAAGGAGATAGTGCTTTGCACTAAAATTAAACTTAGAACTGTAATTACTTTAATCATTCATTCATTTTTAAATAATTTACCTTGTTCTGGAATATCTGGAATATTCCGAACTGTTATGTGACCCTCACAAAACTTTCTCAAACCTTCGTCTTGACTATAAATACACTCCGCTCCATTGACAATTGCAATCGCAGTTATCATATAATCAAATTTCATCTGGGCTTTTGTTATTCCCATCTTCTCTTTAAAACTGAGTTCCGGAGGAGTAATTGAATGCATCATCTCAGCACATTTTATAGCTGCTTTTTTATCAAATGAAGCCGTCATAAACTTTTCTATAGCATTTATTATCCGAGGTCTATCTTGTGGCATGACTGGTACTAAACATTCTGCTATAACTGGAGTTGGTAATAAAATAATTTTCTCTTGTTCGTCAAGATAACGGATTAAACCCCTAGCTTGCTCTACTTTTGATTCATCATCTGGATGGGCATCATTTCTTAATGCTAGCCCAGTTATGTTATTGTCAAGACATACTATTTTTGAATTAGCCACAGAACTATTCGTTAATTACTCTCTCAGGACTATCCCCGTATCCTTCTGCATAATTACCAAGAGAATGTCGTAGATCATTAAATAGATCTACATTTTTCTTTACTTCAAAATCCTCAACAGATGTAACATTTATTTTCATGTCTGAAGATGAGTACTCCCACGTTACTTCAGCTGTTATTTTAACCGTTTGATAAAGTTTATCAGCAATTTTCTTGGCTAATTCTTTTGAAAGATCACCATTCAAAGTTTTTCCATCAAAAGTTTTAAATCGGACTCTTGGTTCAGCTCCCCCAATTCTTGTTATCTCCCCATAAAACTCTTTTGTGTCTTTTAAATAAATCTCTTCTGGTATTATTAAGGTATCTTCGGGAGTAATAACAGCAAATTCTTTATTAGATTCTGACGACGTAAACGAAATTTCAGCATTACATTTTTTGGTTTTAGTCAACCTTGAGATTAGCTTAATTCCATCGAAAGATTCTCTTGGTAAATTATACAAACTCTTATTGTTTGCAGCTTCGGTATAGAGATAAAAGGCTTGTGTAGCCTTAGGATAAGAAGATGAAAAAAATAATCCTTGTGACTCATTTTTAACATCAATTAAACTTAAAAGATGATCACTGTTTGACCAATTACTATCTCCAAAAGAATCAACTAATGCACTCATTCCTTTTTGTAATTCAATAAGGAGCTCACCCAACTCTTTTGCAGTGAAGCTACTTGGTGAAATACCTTCTCCAACAAATCTTAACTTTAATATGGATGATTTATCTTTCAAGAACAGAGCACTTTTTTATTTTTCAACGCAATAAAGTTATAAAAATTAACAACTGATACAAGAATTAAACTTCTTCTATCTCATACGCATCTATGGGGATGCATGAACATATTAAATTTCGATCTCCGTAAGCATCATCCACTCTGGAAACGCTCGGCCAGAATTTATTATAGCGAAGTTCTTCGACCGGAAAAACTCCTTTTTCTCTGGAATAAGGTCTGTTCCAGTTTTCATCCATCACCACTCTCATGGTGTGTGGTGCATGCTTCAACACATTACTTTCCTTATCTGCTGAACCATCTTCTATTTCCCGGATTTCGTTTCGAATACCGATCATGGCTTCGCAAAAACGATCCAGTTCTTCTTTGCTTTCACTTTCAGTCGGCTCGATCATTAACGTACCAGCAACAGGGAAACTCATTGTTGGAGCATGAAAGCCATAATCCATTAATCGTTTTGCTACATCCACAGCTTCAATTCCCGCTGTTTGTTTGAATGGCCGAAGATCTATAATAAACTCATGTGCAGACCGTCCGGTTTTTCCGGTATATAAAATCGGATAGTGCTCTTCCAGTCTGTCTTTGATGTAATTCGCATTCAGTATGGCAAGCCGGGTAGCATCCGTTAACCCTTTTACCCCCATCATTCTGATGTAAGCATAAGAAATAGTAAGGATGCTCGCACTTCCATAAGGTGCAGCAGAAATGGCTGAAATTCCATGTTCTCCACTGGTTTCAACAATGGCATGCCCTGACAAAAACGGTGTCAAATGTTTTGCTACTCCAATTGGTCCCATTCCGGGGCCTCCACCTCCGTGTGGAATACAAAACGTTTTATGCAGGTTCAAATGACACACATCCGCGCCAATTTCGCCCGGACTAGTCAATCCAACCTGGGCATTCATATTGGCTCCGTCCATATATACCTGCCCCCCATGCTTATGAATTACTTCACAAAACTCTTTCACTTTATGCTCAAAAACACCATGAGTGGAAGGATATGTAATCATTAAAGCGGCAAGTCGGTCGCTGAATTTTTCTGCTTTTTCAATTAAGTCTTCGAAAGAAATATTCCCAAACTTATCGGTTGCAACTACTACTACATCCATTCCGGCCATTACCGCACTAGCGGGATTCGTACCATGTGCCGAAGCAGGAATCAAAGCAATATTACGATGCCCTTCTCCTCTGCTTTGATGATAAGCCCGGATAGTCATCAAGCCAGCGTACTCGCCTTGTGCACCAGAATTTGGTTGTAAAGAAATAGAATCAAAACCAGTGATTTCACATAACCAGGCATTTAAATCTTTAAAAAGATCACTATATCCTTCCGCCTGATCTTTTGGTACGAAGGGATGAATCTGACCAAATTCCGGCCAGGAAACAGGAATCATTTCAGCTGTGGCATTCAATTTCATTGTGCAAGAACCCAGTGAAATCATAGAATGAACGAGCGAAAGATCTTTGTTTTCCAACTGCTTCATATACCGAAGCATCTCATGTTCGGTTTGATACAGCTTGAACACGGGGTGATCCATATAGTCTGAAGTCCGGGTGAACGATTCCGGCAAACTTACCTCAATCTGTTCGGCATGAGCAGCGACATCAAAATTAGAAGTTCTTCCTTCTGCTTCCGCGAAGATAGAAAGTACCAATCGTACATCATACAGCTCTTTAGCTTCATCAAAAGCGATCCCAATTCTGCTTTCTCCCGAGTAGCGGAAGTTCACTTCTTTAGATTCTGCAATCTTACGAACCTTTTTCTCATTCGCTTTAACCGTAATGGTGTCAAAAAACGTTTTGGTCTCTACTTCAAGCCCTAAAGCTTCTAAACCGGCCCTGGTCAGTTTGGTAAGTCCATGGATTTTGGACGCTATTTTTTTCAATCCTCCAGGACCATGATACACGCCATACATTCCAGCCATTACTGCAAGTAATACCTGAGCAGTACAAATATTTGATGTTGCCTTTTCGCGACGAATATGTTGTTCTCTGGTCTGGAGTGCCATTCGGTAAGCGGGCTTGCCTTCTGCATCCTGAGTTACACCGATAATCCTTCCCGGAATTTGTCGTTTAAATCCTTCTTTGGTAGCAAAATATGCGGCATGCGGCCCGCCGTATCCCATCGGAACCCCAAAACGTTGGGTTGTTCCCACCACTACGTCAGCACCCATTTCTCCGGGAGGAGTTAATAATGTGAGGCTTAATAAATCTGCTGCCACAACCGTATGTATCTGATGTTCCTGTGCAGCCGCTATCAGACTCGAATAATCTTCCACAGAGCCATCGCTCGCAGGATACTGGAGGAGTATCCCATATAATTCCGGATTGGTTACATCCAATTCTTTATGATTCCCAACAACAATCTCTACCCCTATTGGCTCTGCCCTGGTTTGAAGCACGTCAATCGTTTGCGGATGACATAGTTCACTTACAAAAAACTGATTTGCTCCCTTCCGTTTAGCTCCTTTTCGCTGCCCCAACAACATGCTCATCGCTTCTGCGGCTGCAGTTCCTTCATCAAGTAAAGAAGCATTAGCGATTTCCATCCCGGTTAAATCACTAACCATCGTCTGAAAATTGATGAGCGCCTCTAGTCGTCCCTGAGCAATTTCCGCTTGATAAGGTGTATAAGCGGTGTACCACGCAGGATTTTCCAGAATATTTCGTTTAATCACGTTCGGCACATGAGTGTCATAATACCCCATTCCGATAAACGACTTGTAGATTTTATTTTTTGAAGCCAATGTTTTGAATTCCTCTAAAAAATCTACCTCACTAATCGCTTTAGGTAGATTTAGAGGCTCAGAAAGGCGAATCCCGTCAGGAATAGTTTCATCGATAAGCTGATCAAGGCTATCTGCCTTAATCGTGTTTAACATGTGATTGGTTGCCTGTGAATCTGATCCGTTATGACGTGATGCGAAGAGTTCTTTCTTAAAGTCGATACTCATTAGGAAATAGTCCTGTATTTAGATTGCTAAGGTAGTTAAAGTCACCGCTATGTGTTCTGAACAAATGTTGACTTTGGTAGTTCCGAGACGGTTTACAAAAGTACGGAAAATCAGATTTAAATAAGCGTAAAAACAATCTTAGAAAATATTATTTCTCCTTTTTTTTTGATTTATTCTTATCTGCTTATCGTAAGCTAATGCTAGTCGCACAAAAAACTGCGAATAGCGCCCTAAAAGCTTTATGCAATATTAATTATTCAAATATTTCTATGAATACTCTCAAAAAGAACGGGATCACCACACTGCTTTTCATGCTTTCTTTTTTGATGCTTACAGGCATCACAACAGCGCAGGAAAAAAGCATTGTTTTCGAAATGGAACAGTTAACTCTTCAAATTGATGAAGAAACAGAAATTACAGCTAAGGTTGTTGATGCAGATGGAAACGTATTACCTGATACAGTAATGTTTTTTTCCGGTAACAGAAGATCGTTAATCGTTAGCCAGTTAGGGAAAGTTAAAGCCATTAAGCCCGGATCGTACTCAATCATTGCAATTACACTTGGTGAAAATCGGGTACGAAAAGATTTACCAGTCATGGTTGAGTTCCCTCCTGTTACCTCCGTTGAGTTTACTACTAAACCGAATAATGTATATGCGGGAACCTCTTTTCCGCTTCGTTTTGAGGTAAAAGATGCATCAGGTGCCACCAGAGAAAATGTGGATGTAATGGTTACCAGCTCTGATGGAGATGTGATTTCAATTAACCAATTCAATGATTTAAAAGCCTCAAAAAAGGGTAACGTAACTTTAACCGCGAAAGCTGAGGATGTAACTATAGAGTGGAACGTGAATGTTAAGGAAAACCCTACGGCTTCGGTTTCATTATCCCACAACTACGAAAACAAAGCAGTGAGAACGGGAGATGTAATCCGTTTTGAAGCATCGGCTTTAGACCGAAGAGGTCGCGAAGTAGCAGATGCCCCGATAAATTATTCGTTTATTTCTTCCCCTGATGATAACCTTGGACAGGGAGCTTCTGCTCAGATGGAGCAGGATGGCCGATTTGTAGCCAATCATCCCGGTAAATATACTGTATTGGCCCGCTCAGGAAATATGATCGCAGAAACCTCATTCCGGGTAGATAAACGAAATGTACAACGTCCAATCGAGATAGTAGGAAAGGGAATTGTACCTGATGTTAAAACCTCTGACCTCTGGGTTTGGGAAGGGGTAGACGGTCGTGATTACGCCATAACCGGAACCTGGGGTGCTCGTGGAGAAGCTTTCTTTTGGGATGTAACCGATCCAACTAATATTCATACCATCGATACCGTACAGGTAGATGCGCGAACCGTTAATGATGTGAAAGTTTCAGAGGATGGTACTATTGCGGTAATTACCCGTGAAGGTGCTTCAAATCGTAAAAACGGTATCATTATTCTTGATGTAACTGATCCCTCCAACGTAGAAATTCTATCGGAGTATAATGAAGATCTTACCGGTGGTGTGCATAATGCTTTTATCTACGAAGACCATGTGTATGCGGTAAACAATGGCCGTAAGTACGATATCATTAATATTGAAGACCCAAGAAATCCCAGAACAGTGAGCCAGTTTGAGTTAGATACTCCGGGCCATTCCATTCACGATGTATGGATTCAGGATGGAATCGCCTATTCCTCAAACTGGGGTGATGGAGTAATTGCTGTAGATATTGGTAGTAATACTTCTGCTGATATGCCGGGCGCTGGTGGATCGCCGGAAAATCCCGTTCCACTAGGAAGCTATACGTATCCGAGCGGGTGGAATCATGCCGCATTCCCTTTCAAAAGTAAGTCAACCGGTGATTTCTACATCGCTGCGGGTGACGAAGCTTTTCCATATGGATTAGACAGACAGGGACCAAATCGTGCTGCCGGCTGGGTTCATTTTGTGAAATTTGATGGCTGGGATAATCCTAAAGAAGTAGCGCGCTATCAGGTTCCGGAAGCAGGATCCCACAATTACTGGATTGAGGACGATATCATGTATGCCGCTTTCTATAATGGTGGTCTGCGCATTGTCGACATCTCGGGAGAGTTAATGGGAGATCTTTACCAGCAAGGGCGTGAGATTGGAATGTTTCTGCCTACCGATAAAGACGCTGCCATCCCGAATGCGCCTTTTACCTGGGGACCAATGCCTTATAAAGGGCTGATTTATCTCTCAGACTGGAATTCCGGAATCTGGGCAGTACGAGTTGGAGAAGACCCAACTGCAGGAACTAATTAAATTGAAAAGATTCCTATGAAAACAGCATCAAGTATATTTCTCATTAGTTTTGCCCTTTTATGCAATTTGAATGGGTTCGCTCAGGAGTATTACTTATATGTAGCTGCCGAATCAGAAGATCAGGTTCACCTGGTTCATTTTGACGCAGAAACTGAGAAGGGAACCATTGTTAAAAGTATTGACGTCGGTCGGTATCCAACCGAAATTGATGGACCTCACGGTGTCTCAGTTTCTCCTGACGGCGAGTATTGGTATGTGTCTATTGCGCACGGCAATCCTTATGGAATGCTCGCTAAATACAAAACCGGAACTGATGAACTCGTAGCAACAACTGACCTTGGGATGTTTCCTGCAACTATGGAAATCTCCGAGCAGACCGGATTGCTTTATGTGGTGAATTTCAACCTTCATGGAGAAATGAAGCCAAGCACGGTATCGGTTGTAGAACCAGAAAGTATGTTTCGCCTCACTGATATCGAAACCGGCATTATGCCTCATGGTTCAAGGATCAGTCCTTCAGGAAAGCATCAATATCATGTATCAATGATGACTGATGAATTGATCGAGGTGAATACAACTTCTATGGAAGTTTCCCGGCGACTCAAACTTTCTGAATCCGAATCAATGGGTGGGATGGACCATTCCGGTATGGATCACTCTGCAATGAACCATGGAGATATGAAGCATAAACCCGTTGAAAAACCAACCTGGGCAGATCCTCATCCTACAAAACCTCTGGTATATGTAGCCGGAAACGGATCTGATGAATTGATTGAAATCAATACAGAAACATGGGAAGTTACCCGAAGATTTGAGACCGGAAAAGGGCCTTATAACCTTGAAGTCAGCCCCAACGGTAAGCTCGTTGTAGTAAGCTACAAAGGAGAAGGTTCAACGGGAGTTTGGGATATCGAGTCAGGTAAGGAATTAGCAAAAATTGCCAATACCCGTAGAGTAAGCCATGGTGTTACTATCTCTCCTGATAATAAATACGCGTTTATTTCTGTAGAAGGGATTGGAGGTGAGCCTGGTTCTGTAGACATTATCAACCTAAAAACGAATACCTTGGTAGATTATGTAGAAACCGGCAAGCAAGCCGGAGGAATCTACTTCTGGAAACAGGTGAATTAAGAGCGGTCTCTAAGGAAGATTGAGTGGCTCACATTCTCGCCACTCTCTTCCATATCCAGAATTATTTCTTTAGAAAGTGGCTCTACTTCGTAGCCTAATTTATCAGCAATTCCCATAATCAGCGGCTCAAGCTTTCCTTTATCGGTATTAAATTTCACGTAAGCTCCCCCAATCCTAAGATCAATTTTCCGGATAGAGCGGTTGAGCATGTCAGCACATCGTATAACTTCTGTAGCAGAGAATGTTTCTTTTCCGGAGATTTTTGGAACCTTGTACTTCTTTTTGGAGATACTCATCGTTTTGATCTCCCCTGATTTCATATCAGGTTGCAGCCATTCGAACTGGTGATCTAACTCTTTAATGTAGTATGCAAGATATCTCGAGTTTTTGCTTTCCAATACAAATCCCAAATCTTCCACCCATATATCCTTCACGTGATCAATATTGATATCAAACCAAATGCTATCATCATGAAGCTCGAATGTAGCTGTTAAATCTTGTTTGGAGTGCTCTTTAAGCTCCAAGTCATACGATTTCTCGAATTCGGAAATTGATATTTTTGAATCGTTTGGAAGCTCAATTTTAAGTGTTACTTCATCTTGTTTTGTAGAAATGAAATCGGGTGCGCTGTTTTCAATTTCGCACTTTATGTTCTTTAACCTTAATAATATTCTTGCTTTCCCGTCCTTTATCGGAATTTCAAAAGCCGCATTTTCCTTAATCATAAACCTAAGTATTTTGGCTTATAATATTGATTTTATCGTTTATCTAACATGAGAAAAGGTTAATATTGATGTAAATATTTAGCTGAGACTAAATTTTTTTCTTGTTTAATCAAATCGTATTTTAAAAGAAAAAAAATATGATACTCCCAGATTGGTTTTATGCACTTAATCCTATTGTTCAGGCCCTTTTAGGTGGCCTTTTTACATGGGGGTTAACAGCACTTGGCGCAGGTCTTGTGTTCTTAACAAAGAAAGTAAATTATACTCTGCTGGATAGCATGATGGGCTTTGCAGCGGGAGTTATGATCGCGGCCAGTGTTTGGTCATTAATCATTCCCTCCATCGATATGGCTGAGGCCCAGGGGGTAATTTCCTGGATGCCTGCTGTAATAGGATTTCTTTCCGGCGGGGTCTTTCTTCGTATATGCGATCAATACCTGCCACATCTTCATTTGGGTTTACCAAAAAGCCAGGCGGAAGGAGTTCCTACTAGTTGGAGACGTTCAACGTTGCTGGTTCTTGCAATAACATTGCATAATATTCCGGAAGGGCTTGCTGTGGGCGTTCTCTTTGGGGCCGCGGCAACCGGGGTTGACCCAACCGGTACAGCTACTGTTGCAGCAGCGATCGCGCTTGCTCTGGGAATTGGAATCCAGAATTTCCCCGAAGGAATGGCGGTTTCAATGCCACTTCGAAGAGAAGGCGTACCTGTTGGTAAAAGTTTTTGGTATGGGCAGCTTTCCGGTGTAGTTGAACCCGTTTCTGCTGTTATTGGGGCTGCGGCTGTAATTTTCGTTCAGCCAATTCTTCCTTATGCTCTCGCTTTTGCTGCCGGGGCTATGATCTATGTGGTTATTGAAGAGCTCATTCCCGAAAGTCAGCAACACGGAAATACCGACATTGCAACTCTGGGAACCATGGTTGGTTTCTGTGTAATGATGGTGTTAGACGTAGCTCTGGGCTAGATCAAGGGACGAATTTAGTGACCAAATCTTTCGCGTAATCTTTTATTTGGTCTCGCACATCTCTGAACTGATCCAGAATTTCATCTTCAGTCCCTTGTGCCTTAGCTGGGTCTGGAAAGTTATGATGTAGTTTTTCAGCGTTTGAAGGAAAAATTGGACAACGCTCTCTGGCGCTATCACAAACAGTGATTACCAAATCATACTCTTCATTTATATACTCGTCAATATGATTTGATGTGTGTGAAGAAATATCTACATCAACCTCTCCCATTACCTTAATGGCTCTTGGATTAACACCATGCGTTTCCACTCCGGCACTATTAACGCTGATTGATTCTAATCCAAAATGACGAATCCAACCTTCCATCATTTGGCTTCTGCAGCTGTTCCCTGTACATAACACCAAAATATTTTTCTTCATACCAATCCGGCTTATTCTTTCTTTCGTACTTAAAGATGATACTTTTAACATTATTAAGAAACCATGAAATCTCTATCATCTGCATTAATTTTAAGTAACAATTTTATTGTTTCTACAACTCTATCAGGAATGCTTAAGAAATTTGGGCTAAAACGAGTTTTCGAAATTGATACTGACATGAAAGCTCTATCCAATATTCTAAATTCAAAACCTGAGTATATTTTCCTTGATCAAAAAAAACCCGATTCTATATCAACAGAAACACTCCTCCAACTCAATGCCTTTTCGAATGCTCAGATGGCCATACTCACCTCAGATGAGTATTTCTCCGATTGGCAGAAAGTCGTCGATAAATATCCTGATATAACTATCCTTACGAGGCCAATAGCAGGTAAAGAAGTAGAAGAATTTATCACTAAGAAATACACTTCTTTTTTCTATGGAGAAGCAGTTTAAGAACCAGAATATACCATCTGTAGTAATAGCAGAAGATGATCCTGTTTTCTCACTTATACTTCGCACAATCCTCAGAGAAATCGGATTCCATGTTGCCGCAATAGTGCAGACCGAAGATGAGGTTGTTGCTTTATGTAATTCACAAAAACCTGATTTAGTTATTCTGGATGTGCATTTAAAGCAAGGAAATGGAATCGAAGCACAATCCAGAATTTGTGAATTCTATGATCAACCAATTCTAATGCTTACAGGTAGTTCACCAAATTCAGTACATGATTTACTGGGACTTGATTACATGGAAAAGCCATTTTTGATAGATAATTTTACATCGAAAGTATTTCAGATGCTTAATCATCAGCAGCATGCAAATTCCTGATCTCTACTTGGCTTACATTCGGTAGGCTTTACATAGAGATGTACCATTAACTCCTCCCCCACCTGATCTATTGATGTGATTGAGTATTTAGCCGTTTGTGAGATACTGTCTCCATATTCAAAAAAAGCCTCGCTTTCAAGATCGAAACGCTGTTTAGAGCCCACTTTATTAAGAATAGTAACAGCCTTTCTACCCGACCATTCAGCTTCTTTATCAGATCGTTCATTTAACCAAAGCTGTATTACAGTTTCATTAAATGAATGGCTGTTAGCCCCACAATCCATGGATTTGACAGTTATACTTTTTATTTCTGTGAAGTGAAGATCGCCCTGAATTTCGCGACCGTTCGGTAATATAAATCTTAATTTTTTGGTCGGGTTTTTGTCAAGTTGTTCAAAAAGATATCTGGTTTTCATATTATCGGTATTTTACGATTATGAGTTCTAAAAAAATTTAGCAGCAGCTCTTACTATCTGGCTTCCTAATAAATGTACTAAGCTGATCTGTAAGTAATTGCCAGCCTTGTTCATCAATACAATAACAAACACTCGTTCCTTCAACATCACCTTTAATAAGGCCTGCTGCTTTCAACTCTTTAAGGTGCTGAGACACGGTAGACTGAGAAAGCGGTAATTCATTCACGATATCACCACAAACACAGCTGTTTTTTTTAGCAAGATGCTGAAGAATAGCAATCCGGGCAGGATGCGCCATTGCTTTTGCTGTGGAGGCTAGCCGGTTTTGTGCTTCCGTAAAGGCGGATGTTTTTGTTTTTCCCATATCGTAATATTACGATTAATAGTGTCAAATAAAAACCTTTCACAAAACTTTTTTCATGAGTACCGCGGAGACCGGACATAGCCCGGAAAATTCACTGCTTTGTTTTATACTTTCGGGAGCCTCAGATCGCTCTGTTTTTGTAAATTCCTTTTTCCTGAAAAATGATGCCGCTGTTTCCGTAAGCAAATACATGGTTTTTATACCCTGAGATTTTGCTTGCACCAAAACCGCATCTATTAATTCACTACCAATCCCCTTTCCCTTAAGCTCTGCTTTTACCGCCACCGATCTCAATAATCCCAGTTCTTCAAACCTTTCCACACCAGCACAAGCCAATAAGTCCGGTCCTTCTTTAATAAGGCTAAAGCTAATCTCTGAGGTATCGATGTCTTCTACCGGAAGATGGTGTGACTCCAATAGTTCTTTTATTAAGCTAAGATCAGCCTTAGAAAAGCTTTCTATAATACGCTTAGTGCTCACTTGAATCTCCTATTGACCAGGTAAGAACATCCTCTGCGTCTTTTTGATCCAAATCCATCACTGAAAATGCTTTCCCCCCTGCTCCTGATGCCACTGTTATATGTGCCGTAGCAAGATCCCCAAACTTTTGAAATGGGTTAGCAGTAATCTCAGAAACCTGAGCCCTGTTTTTCTTAAAAAAAGCAGTCCTTTTTGCTAAAACCCTGTACTGCAGAGTCATCATTTTTTGATTAAAGCTTAGCTTTGCATCGTTAAAACGAAGCCACCCAAGAAACGTAGCCGGAATAAGGAACCCAAAGAAGATCCAGCCAAAATCCCAGAACCACCAGATGATTAATACGGTTACTATGAGAATGTAATTTGGCCTTCTCAGGTATCTTAAGAAAGCCCGATTCGGAGGAGTTACGGTATTCTCAGGTTGCTCAACTTCTTCAATAAACTCGTTCATAAAAGCCTTCAGTTTCGCCTTTTTGATAAATGGGAGCAGCACTATAGATCGCTCATTACTTTTTTGTTCGAAACCAGCACTTTCAACATAGAGCATCCCGTATCCAAATGGTTCTCTAAAAATTCCTTCGACAAATCGAAGTGCCTGAATGCGATTAAATGGAACGGTTATATGTTTTCTTTCCAATAATCCACTTGTGATATGCAGCTCCTTTTCTTTCTTCTCCACTTTGAAATCGGAATATTGGAAAACAACACCAATGAATGAGAATACATAGGAAATAACAAAGATCAGGATGAAAACCCCTACAAAAAGGGAGGTATTACCGAGTCCGGGTACTTTATCAAGAATGTAGTACATATTCTCTTCTGTAATAAACTGATCCAACTGCCCTGAAATAGCACCAAGGATTGAAGCGATCAACCCAAAATTTCCGGAGGTGAGAGCAGCCAGCAGCAAATCTCTTCCGGAGAGCCTCCACTCAAGAACTTCAGGTTCTGAAACCTCTTCAACCTCCACCGATTCTTCTTCCGCTGGCTTAGCTTCTCCACGGAGTAACGACCTGAGCTCCAGAGCTTCATCCCGGGTTATCGCACTAATTGTGGCACTGCTGGTACCGCTCCCGGCCGACTTAACCTCTACTTTCACCAATCCAAAAATGCGCTGAAGTATTCCTTCCGTTATATCAATTACCTGTATCCGGTCTTTAGTCAGATAGAGGTTTTTTCTCACAAATATTCCTTTTTTGATTTGGAGCTCATCTCCATCAACCCGGTAGGTAAATCGTAGCCAGCCAACAATCCCTAACACAAGAGTTGAAACCACCCCAAAACCAAAAAAGTACCAGAAAAAGTTGTCCGTATTCCGGGTTCCAAGCACTAAAAATATCGCGATAGGAATCAGGTTTTGTCGAACCACGGTAAGAAATTGCGAAACTGCTGCAATAGGATGTTGTCTTCTGAACTCAGACATCTTCCTTTGCTTTTCGTACCAGTTCTGAAATCATACCTCTGAGCTGAGCTGCTGTATCATCATCCAAAGCAGGAATTTCGTGGGTCGTCGCCGCGGTTGAAATGCTGATGGATGAAAGTCCAAACTTACGATAAACAGGACCTTGCTTTGTATCTACGTGTTGAATACGATTAACCGGCACAACAGTGCGTTTCAGGATAATAATCCCACGATACAAATCTACCCCTTTTTCGTTTACGTCGTACCTCCAACGGTTCCACCGGATTTTTGGAAATACGAAAATGAGGAATAGATGTATTACTAAGACAGATGGACCTGCTATTATTGGAATAATTATGGATATATCACCGTAGGTAGCCGGGATAAACAACAAGCCGGGAATTACATAAAGAAGCAAGCCTATCAGAAGGTTAGAAATCCGCCAGGCCTTAATAGCATTTCTATTTATTCTTGTTTGCGGGAGCTCATTCATGTTCATTTGATTTAATCTCTTCTAACGGAGGAGCCTGATATTCTTTTACGGTAAACATAAGAACAAATCCGATCAGCAACATCAAAAGAATAGAGGTCATACCTATACGTTGACTTCCAAACTGTACTGTTAAAAATCCAACTAAAAAGGGGCCGATGAATGATGTTACTTTCCCTGAAAGGGCAAGCAATCCAAACATTTGGTTGGTTAGATCCGGAGGGGAAATCCGGGCCATAAATGATCGTGAAGCCGCCTGTATCGGACCTACAAAAATCCCCAATATCAATCCCCAGATGATAAACCAAAACACACTTTTTACTACTATTAATGCTATTAATGGAATAACCAGCCCCAAGATTGAAGCGTTGATGGTGAACTTACTACCCGATATATCATCTAACCAGGCAAAGCCAAAGGCACCAAGTCCTGCAGTTACATTAAGTCCGATTCCAAAGAGCAGAATATCCTGTTCATCCATATCAAACGTTCCTGCAGCATACACCCCTCCCATCGCGAAAATTGTTACAATTGCATCGTTATAAAACATGCGGGCAACAAGGAACCGAACAATGTTCTTATACTCTTTCAATTGCTTAATGGATACCTTTAGCTGACTAAAGCCATCTTTTACCGAAGCTCCGATTTTTTTATTCGTTGAAGGAGTATCCGGTGTTTTAAAAAACAGGGGCAGGCTAAACAAACTGTACCAAATAGCCGTGAGAACAAAAGTAGCCCGAACCGGCTCGGATTGTTCGGGATCAAGCCCCAACCAGGCTCCATTGGTTTGAATAAATGCATACAGCGCCACCAATAAACAGGCAAGTCCGCCCGCATATCCGAGTCCCCAACCCCAGCCACTCCATCTTCCCAGTTTATGAGGTGGCACCAGGTCGGGTAACATTGCACTGTAAAATATAAAAGCAAATTCGGCACCGATTGTTGCCAGAAATCCCATGGAAAGTGCAAGCCATAAAGAGGAAGGATCAGGTTTAGCAAACCATAAAATTCCACAGCCGATCACACACATTACTGTAAAAAAAGCTATCCACGGTTTTCGCTTACCTGCCTGATCTGCAATAGCTCCAAAAATGGGTGCTCCAATCGCAATCACAATACCGGCAATACTGATCATATTTCCCCATTGCGCAGTACCGATTTCTACATTCTCTGCAATTGTTTTAGTGAAATATGCCGCGAAAATAAAAGTCTGTATGATTACGAAATACGAACTATTTGCCCAATCGTATAGCGCCCACGAAAAAAGCCCCTTTGATGATGCCTTATTATTTGTCATTTAGTTTTGTACATGAAAAAGTACACGAATATCGGGCGGGGTGGGCAAAGTTGAAAGGAGTTTTTTTATCCAACAAACTTATATCCAAAGCCATGTACGGTGAGGATGTGCTTTGGGTAGCGGCTGTCTTCCTCAAGTTTTTGGCGGAGCCAGGCAATGTGCACGTCTACCGTTCGGGTTGATGGAAGCGCGTCATAGCCCCAAACCTCATTAAGCAGTTGATCACGGGTTAGTATACTGCCTTCATTTTCTACCAAAAAACGAAGTAGCTGAAACTCCTTTGCAGATAGGGTGACTTCATCTCCGGCTTTAGTAACCAGCATCTTTTTAAAGTTTAGCTCAACATCCCCAAATGAATATTCTCCTATTTCTGATTTCTCCTGTGCCCGTTTCCTCTTCCGGAGCTGAACTTCTACCCTCGCCAGCAGTTCCATCATTTCGAACGGCTTTTGCATGTAATCATCTGCACCCAGCTTCAACCCAAGCACTTTGTCGATTACCTGCCCTTTTGCGGTGAGCATCAAAATCGGGGTTTCGATTCCGTTTTGTCTCAGGTCACGGCAGATATCCAACCCTCCCTTTTCGGGAAGCATCAAATCGAGAATGATAAGATCATAGTTGCCGGAAGAAGCTTCTTTATATCCCCTGGCTCCATCTTTGGCTACTTCAACTTTATAGCGTTCTTCTTCAAGGCGGTCGCGAATGGTCATTACCAAACCGGCTTCATCCTCTACCAATAAAATAGTAGGCTTATCCGGCATTTACTCCCTCCACAGGAAAAAGAATACTGAATACCGAGCCTTCTCCCTCTTTACTTTTCAGGCTAATTTCGCCTTTATGAGCTTTCACAACCTTCTGCACCAAACTCAATCCTATTCCATTTCCCTTAACCTGATCGTTCACGGGTTTTTCCCCTCTAAAGAATGGCTTAAATACTTCAGACTGTTCCTTCTCAGGAATTCCAATCCCAAAATCCTGCACCTGAATTCGAAGTGCTTTATCCCCTTTTAAAAATTCATCCTCTACTTTCAGAAAGATTTTTTTACTGGTTCCGCTAAACTTTATCGCATTGCTCATCAGGTTAGAAATACATAAAAACAAAGCATCAGGATCAGCATAAATATATTTCTGACTGGTATTAACCGAGTATTCCAGATGCATCCCTTTTTCTTCGAGCAGATGTCGGCTTTCTTCTTTAATGGAAGTAAAAAGTTCATCAAGATTTACCTGAGCAAAATGATAGATTCTCTTTCCGGACTGGATGCCTGAAAACTCCATAATCTGGTCTACCATGTCACTCAACCGGCGTCCTTCTTTCAGCATCAGGCTGGCGTATTCTTTCTTGCGTTCCTCTGTTTGAATTACTCCTTCAGTAAGATTTTCAGCGGCAGACCGAATTACTGTGATGGGAGTGCGCAGTTCATGGGAAACTCCTGCCACAAATAGCATCTGCTGCTCAGCTAAATCACGTGATCGCTGGGAGAAAACCACAATCAACACCACACTTATTCCCAGAATAAAAAGGATTCCAAAGCTAATACCAAGGTTGCGGTTGCGCGTTTTATTCACAAATTCGTCCAAAGAACCCTCTCTGAAACTGAGCCAAAGCTGCCAGGGCGAACTTGCCAGAGATCCCCTCATATTTGAGGTAATCGTAGTATCTCTGGATTGTATGCTCCACGCACTTGAATCCCCGGTTTTTACACTGGATTTACTCATAGTGAGAAAATGGGACTGTATTTCATGCCCATCTCTTTGTAGTGTATCAAAGACTGATTCCTCAATAAAATCAAGTTTTTTGAGCCCGGTTTTTAAGCTTTCTGAAATATTTGGAAATCTTATACCATCCACTAGATCAGGCTCCGTCTGAAAAACAAGAATGTTACTAAGGCTCGATTTATCTAATGAACTCGTAAAATCCGGTTCGGGAATTTTGTCTGAATCTCCTGATGTAAAGTATACCGTTGAATCCCCCCCTTCTTTAACGAGACTTAGCGTGTATTGATCGTCATACGAATCTGAAAAATAAGTTCGGGCGATGTCAGGAATAACGTTCTCTTTTATTACATCATCATCGAGCTTCAGGAGTATCAAATCATCCAGCTGATCAACACTTAGCTGCACTTCAACTTTTTGACCAAACTCCCTGTTCGATACCTGAATCATATCCAGAAACTGAACCGGAACCGACATAAATGAAGGGTCGCCCAATTCCGGTCGAATTCGTAGCGAAACTCTTTTAGATTCTTTACTTCCGCTATTTTTATCTATCCAGTTCTTTACAGAATTCGGAGGTGAAACTGGACTCAGGAGCGCCGGGTCGGATGAAAATAAAAACACCTCAGCTGGCTCCTGATCAGACGTTTTAACAACAAATACCGAATCTAACAACTCAGGATAACCGCTGTTGCCTAACCAGGTAAATAATGCCTTATTCAGCGCCGGTTCTAAATCTTCATTCGGATCGGAAACCTGAACCCGGAATGCTTGTCCCAACTCTGAGAATACTTCATTGAAATCGGCAACAAAATTCTCTGATGCTGCCGACAGGTTTTCCTCAAGTCTTTCTTTCTCTGCATCACTCACGCTTCCCAACCACTGATATTGCAACACCGCAAGAGAAACCAGTGCCACCACCATCACTCCCAAAAAACTATATGTATACATCGTGTTCTTCACACGGTAAAATTACCGCCTTTTGGAGCGATAAAAAAAGTTTTAACTCCGATTTAACATCCTTAACAAAGTTTTTGCGAACGCTTAACAACTCCAATCTCCAGCTTTCGAATATTGGCCCCGAATTAAATGAACAACCAAATTCGAGACATGAAATCGCTAAAACTATCTGTATTAATTGTACCCTTATTCTTCTTTTTCCCCTCCCTTTCTGAAGCTCAACAAATGCAGCGGATGGAGTTCGATGCCAGTACCAGCATGATGTTACAGGAATTTCAAGCCATGTTGATTTTCGAGAATGATGAAATATCTGTTCGAATGCGTATGGGTCCGGGAGATGCTCAAGAAGGAGTAGATCAGCTTGAGCAAGGAGACGTAATCTTGATGATGAATGGTAAGCGTGCTACAAATATTGAGACACTCCGGAGTATCTATGATGCTGTTGAATCCGATCAGGAAATTAAAATAGGGGTGCGACGGGGTAATGAGCGCTTTATTCTTGAAGCGATAAAAGGTGACGTTCCCGAAGGCGGTCCTCGCATGATGATGACCTTTGATACCGATGACGGACCACCGCCGGCTATTGTACCTGAACTAGGAGCTCTTCTAGCAGATAGGGATGGTGCTGTGGTTTTAGAGCGAGTTATTCCTCCAATGCAGCCCGAAGAGCTAAAAGCTTATGAAATTGAAGGGTATACGATCAAAGAACTAAACGGGGAAAAGCCAGAAAATGCAGCTCAGGTTCGTGAAACTTTGGAATCGATGGAAATTGGAGCAGAGATTTCCATCACCTTAGAAAAAGATGGCGATGAGAAACGCATTGTATTTATGAAAAAAGAGTCTAGTGGTTCTTTTAGCATCTCAACAGATAACAACTGATCTATGAGACGTTTATCTCCTTTATTTTTCATTTTTATGTTTTCTGCCCTTATGGTCTCCGAGTCAGCTTTGGCTCAGAGTCCTTTCCCGAATGCACGAGATGACAGTTATCCTCTTTTGGGATTAAAGAGAGCAAAAAGTTCTTATGATCGTGCCCAAAGTGAACTATCCCGAAAAGAAGAGCTGTACAAAAAGAAACTAATCTCTCCTGAGGAGTATGAAACGGCTGTTAATTCTTTTGAAGATGCCGAAGTAAATTATCAACAATCTTTGCTGGTAGTTCTTTTTGAGCAACAGTTTGTAAGTATTAAAAGAGCAGTTAAATCGCAGGATGAAGATTCTAAGAAAAGAATTCGTGTGACACTTGAAAATACTTCCAGCGCCAATGCCGAGTTTGCTCAGATTGTAAACATGGAGGATGAACTTTTCCGGTCTCTTCAGCCGGATGTGATTCATAATATCTACGTTTCCCTGAGTAATGATGATGGCGCTATTATCAGTTCTCCATATGAGATTAAACTTGAACAACTACGAAGTGGTACTCCTGAAACCGTAGAATTTGAAATGCTTCAGGACCTGGATGAAGTGACCGTCAACATCATTTACGGAAATGGTTCATCCCGAAGTCCTAAAGTTTTTCTGGAGAAAGATGCGTCAGCGAACCGGGTGTTAATTCAATCTGAGCGTTTTTCACAGGAAATCGAACTGGGTGATAACGCAACTTTTGGATTAGGATTAGAGCTTTTCAGCGGATTAAATGATACGTATAAGCTTGAAGTTCTGAACCTTCCTTCCTCTGTTACACGTTATTTTTCTGAGCAGGGAGCTTCCGGACGGATAAGCCAAATCAAGTTCACGGAAAGCAAAAATAATATCTCGGCAAATCTGGATATCTCACTGCCTGATCGCCCTACGGATGATGTACCAATGGATAGCCCGATCAGTTTCTATGTGGTAGCACTTCCTATTAATCAGCTTGATGAGGTAAATCATCGATTAACTGAAAATTGGACTGAAGAGGAAATTCAAGCACTGAATGCGGGTTACGTTCGACTGGAAATGATCCCCAGAGGAGTAGGTCGTTTAGTGATTAAAGCGCCTCAGTTATATAATGAAGGTGATAATGAAGAGCCAGTGGAATTTACCTTTCGGGTTGTAAACGAAGGGTCACGCAGACTCGATAATATTGAGTTTGAACTGGACGCTCCCTTTGAATGGGAAAAACGGATTGAGCCTGCCATTATCCCTGAACTGGATATCCGGGAAGAACAAACTGTAAGGCTCTACCTCACTCCTCCGGACGATGTTAGTGTGGGTCGATATGAAACCCGGATGCGCTCGACCTCGCTTTCTGATAGTCAACCGGTAAACGCAGAAGATAAAACCTTTACCGTACAAATTGCAGCCCAGGCGAATGTACTTGGTACAACCCTGATCCTTTTTCTGATCATCGGATTGGTAGGCGGGCTCGTATTCTTCGGCATTAAACTTTCGAGGAAGTGAAATGGATCAGATTCAAATTCAAAAAACTAAAAATAACCGCTGTTAGCTTTTAGCTGTTGGCTTTTGAGTAAGCCAACAGCTAATTCCTAATAGCTAAATGATCAACTATGACAAACCAAACCATTAAACAAGCGCCTTTACTGGAAGCCAGAAACCTCACTAAAGTCTATGAAGACGGTGTTAAAGCTCTGGATAACCTTCAGCTAACGGTACATCCCGGTGAAATTTTTGCCATGCTGGGCGGGAATGGAGCAGGAAAAACAACAACCATCAACCTGTTCCTGGATTTCATCCAGCCAAGCAGCGGACACGCTTTTATCAACGGTATTGATGCTAACGCCGATCCTCTTGAGGCCAAGAAAAACGTGGCTTTTGTATCAGAAAACGTGCAGCTATACCCCAATTTTACGGCCATGCAAAATGTGGATTTCTTTGTACGACTTGGGGGAAAACACCAATATAATCGAAGTGATTATGAAGCCGCTTTGGTCCGCGTAGGTTTACAACGGGAAGCCTTTGACAAGAAGCTGAAAGATTTCTCGAAAGGGATGCGCCAAAAGTGTGGAATTGCTATCGCTATTCTTAAAGATGCACCTGCAATTCTGCTTGATGAGCCTACTTCCGGACTTGATCCAAAAGCTGGTAAAGAATTCACCCGACTTGTCGGTGATTTGCGGGATGAAGGAAAAGCCATCCTAATGAGTACTCACGACATCTTTAGAGCTAAAGAAATCTCTGATCATGTTGGCATTCTGAATGCCGGAATACTGGTAGCTCAAAAAACGAATGCCGAACTGAAGGGAGTGAACCTCGAAGAATTATACGTGGAGTATATGGCCGGATATATGGAAGAGGTGTCGGAGTCCGGATCACTAAGCAATAATCTAAGTGAGGTCTGATTAAAGTCCTCCCTTGAGGGAGGTGGATTTCGATCGGCTAGATCGAAAGACGGAGGGTGTTGCCGGAATCCGGTAACACCCCTCGAAAAGTTCAAAGAACCATTTTGAACTTTTAGCTCCCCTCAAGGGGAGACCTTTTTAGAAATCTCAAATCACGAATAACGATGTTCAAACTCATATTTATAAAAGAACTTAAAGAGATTATCCAAAGCAGCCGGTTTACAATCAGCTTTGCGGTATGCTCACTCCTCATCATCCTCTCCTTTTTTATGGGAGCACAAAATTACCTTTCCAGCAAGGCTCAGTACGAAGCTGCCGTTCAGGAAAACCGAAATCAAATTGCTGCTAATACGGAATGGATGATGGTAGATCACACGATTACTCTTCCTCCTCAGCCCTTAATGGCACTTGTAAACGGTATTTCTAACGATATCGGGCGAAATATAGAAATGAGTGGTCGGGGAGAACTCCGTGCCGATAACACCCGGTTTAATGACGAACCCATTTTTGCCATTTTCAGGTTTATGGATCTGGAATTTATTTTCGGAATCGTTCTATCGCTGTTTGCTATTATCTTCGCCTACGATGCCATTAACGGGGAAAAAGTAAGCGGAACTCTTAAACTGTGTTTTGCAAACTCGGTCTCCCGGGCAGCTTTTATTGGAGGCAAGCTAGCAGGCTCATTCGTTGGTTTAAGTGTAGCTTTGCTGATTCCAATGTTAATTGGATGCGCCCTGCTACCTCTGTTAGGAATACAGTTAAGTACTGATGAATGGATTCGATTAGCACTTATCATACTATCTGGACTGGCTTATTTTGGACTATTCCTGGCACTTGCCATGGGCGTTTCGGCCATCACTTCGCGACCATCTAATTCATTCTTAATAGGATTGGTAGTCTGGATTTTTGCCGTTCTGATTGTCCCCCGTGCTTCTGTTCTTATTTCAGGAAGATTGGTTGAAGTACCCAATGTGGATGAAATCACGGCCCAGAAAAACAGGTACAGAATTCAACTGTTTGAGGAGGACCGCCCAAAGATGGAAAACTTCAGCGTGCCTGAAGGTACTGAACCTTCAGAAGTAATGACCGAGTTCAGTTCTTTTATGAGTGAACTTTCATCCAACCGACAAGAAAAAATTGACACGTTTACCGAACGAATAAATGAAGAATTCGAAAACAAAAGGCGGCGGCAAGAAGAAGTAGCACTTGGACTTTCCAGAGTGTCTCCTACTTCTGTATTTACACTGGCATCTACCGAATTGGCGGGGACATCACTAGGGCTACAAAACCGCTTCATGGATTCAGCAAACGAATACCAAAACGTTTACGGTAATTTTATGACGGAGAAAACCGGCCAAAACAGAGGTGGTGGATTTCGAATGATTATGATAACTGATGACCAGGAAGAACCAGAGAATCTGGATCCTGATGAAATGCCTCAATTCGAATACGCTAAGACCACCATTGAGGAAGCGGCCGCTAACAGTATTCTGGATATGGGACTGCTTGTACTGTTTAACATCCTCTTTTTTGGAGGAGCATTCGCTGCATTTTTAAGGTATGATTTGAGGTAATAATGAATAGAATTCTTTCCAAAACCTACACACCCCTTTCAAAATTTACTTTGAACTTAAATAAAGAGCCTTTCCTCCACCGGAGGGGGTTGAAGGGTGAGTCAAACAATTTATAAATAACGTAACAAAGCCAAAGCCAAAGCCATGCTATCCATACTTGTACAAAAAGAGCTCAAAAACATTTTACTGAGCCCCAAATTCTTCGCCACCTTCCTGGTATGTTCAATACTGATAGTTATCAGTGTGTTTATCGGTATAAATGAGTACAACAACTCTGTTACTCAGTTCGAAACCAATCAATTGATTGCTCAACAGGATGTTGAACAGGCAAGCAGCTGGGGGCAGGTTCGGAATATCGCCCATCGTAAACCAACTCCAATGCAGATCTTTGTTTCCGGTTTACATTTTGATGTAGGTCGGTTATCAGGTATCTCATCTTATAATGATGTAAAACTGGTTCGGAGTCCATATTCAGATGAGACTCTGTTTGCTATTTTTCGTTTCATTGATTTCGCTTTCATCGTTCAGGTTGTGCTATCCCTATTTGCTATCCTGTTTACGTATGACGCTATCAACGGGGAACGGGAAAACGGCACTTTAAAATTGGCCTTCTCAAATCCTGTCTCAAGAGTTCAATACTTAGTTGCAAAATTTGCGGGAACCTGGATCGGGCTAATTGTGCCTCTTTTAGTTCCCATCTTAATCGGGCTGTTACTCCTTATAATTTTTGGTGTTCCTGTAGATCCTTCAGACTGGATAAGTATTGCCAGCCTGATCGCTCTTTCGGTTCTGTACATCACTTTCTTTATTGGAATTGGTCTGTTTGTATCTGCAATTACACGAAAATCATCTCTCTCCTTCCTGTTATTATTGGTAATCTGGATTAGCGGAGTTTTGATTCTTCCTCGAATGGGCGTAATGGCAGCCGGTCAGCTGGTATCCATCGAGTCTGTGGCGCAATTGGAAGCTAAGCAAGAGGCCTTTGAGAGAGAGCGATGGGAAGACTATTCAGCGCAAATTTCTGAAACCTGGCAGGCACGCAATCAGGAAATGGAAGGTATGGACGAGGATGAGCGCCGGGCTTACCGGAATGAAAAAGAATGGGAGTGGCTGGAAGTTGACGATGCTGCCCGAAAGCAAGTGCAGTCGGATATCATCGAGAACAATCGAATGCTTCTGGAAGACTCTCAAAATAAAAAGAAGGTTCAGGAACAACTCGCTTTCAATTTAGCGCGTGTTTCTCCGGTATCGTCATTCCGACTTGCGGCCATGAATCTGGCTGGAACAGACATTGATCTTAAAAGCCGCTACGAAGAAAGTATGCGTCGTTATAAAGATGATTTCACCGAATTTGCCCAGAAAAAGCAAGCTGAAAGCGGGGATTCAGGAGGATTCCGTATCGAAGTAGATTCCAACGAAGGCGTTAAACTCGATTTTGGGAGAAATGATCAAACACTGGATACCAGTGAAATGCCCCGGTATTCAGCGCCGGTTGTTCAGGCCGGAACAACCCTTGGCAACAGTATCCTCGATTTTGGATTACTCATTGTATTCATCATCGCCACGTTCGGAGGAAGTTTCTTCGCCTTTTTAAGGTATGATATGAGATAATATGATTGGTAAGAGATAGGTATTGAGTTACCTATCTCTTTTTTTGTAGAAAATATTTCAAACTCTAAACCGCTCAAATACCGCCTTATCCAATTCTTCTCTATGATCAGGATGAGCGATCTCAACAAGGGCTTTGGCTCGTTGACTTAAATTTTTACCATATAGATAAGCTATTCCAAACTCGGTGACTATGTAGTGAACGTGTGCTCGTGTTGTAACAACTCCAGCTCCTTGTTTCAAGAATGGCACTATGCGACTGATGCCTTTATTAGTTTGGGAAGGAAGCGCGATTATTGGTTTTCCACCCGGTGATTTGGCGGCTCCCCGAATGAAATCCATTTGACCACCTACTCCGCTGTAATGATATGTACCGATGGAATCAGCACATACCTGCCCCGTTAAATCAATCTCAACAGCACTATTGATTGCTGTTACTTTCGGGTTTTGTTTAATCACTTTTGTGTTATTTACATACTCGATATCCAGCATGGCTATAGAAGGATTATCATCCACAAAATCATACACCCGCTTGGATCCCATCACAAAACCGGATACTACTTTGCCTGGAAACTTCACTTTTTTATGCCCGTTGATAACTCCTTTTTCGACAAGATCAATCACACCGTCTGCAAACATCTCGGTATGAACACCTAAGTCTTTGTGGTTTTCAAGACTTTTTAACACCGCGTTTGGAATAGCACCTATACCCATTTGCAGTGTTGCTCCATCTTCTACAAGTTCGGTACAGAACCGACCAATGCGCATCTCGACCTCGTTTGGCTCTGGGAGAATTTGTTCCGGTAATGGATCGTCATTTTCAACCATTACATCAATATTATTTATATGAATGAAACCCGCGCCGTGGGTTCTCGGCATATTCGGGTTTATCTGCGCTATCACGATTTTTGCTGTTTCCGCAGCGGGAAGTGCCCCAACTAATGAAACGCCCATTGAACAAAACCCATGTTTATCCGGTGGTGATACATTTAGTAGCGCCACATCCACAGGGAGAATTCCATTTCGAATTAGTCCGGGAACTTCGCTTAAAAAAACCGGGATGTAATCACCTCTGCCTTGATTTACCGCTTTTCTAACATTGGCACCTACAAAAAAGACATTCACATGAAAGCTTTCCGCATATTCCGGATTCGCATAGGCTGCCTCCCCTTCGGTATGAATGTGAACTATTTCCACATTTCTAAGCTCATCTGCTCTGCCAACCATTGCCTCTACTAATTTAAATGGCACCGCATTTACCCCATGGATAAAAACCCGGTCGCCAGATTTTATTAGTTTTACTGCTTCTGAAGCTGTTTTATACGTAGTCATTTCCTTCTCCAAATTTGTTTAGGAGAAGATTAACCATTGAATATGAAGTTGGTATAAATAAAAAAGACTACCCGTTCCCGGGCAGCCTTTGATCAACGTTTATGATTAGTCTGGCAAGTAAGAACTAATTGGATAAAGCTACATTCCAAACTTTATCATAGCCAAACTCTGCTTGTTTAGAGGTCAACTCTTCTATTGATTGTTTAATGAGTTTTATAATCACATCTTTTTGGCCAATTCTATTGAGTGCGTTTAAATCAGAAAACTCTGATTCACTAAATGAAACGCCTGGTCCCTGAATACTTCCCTGCACCCAAGTATTTGCAGTTCCATCAAAAGCCTGAGTTTCGCCTACTACTCTGTAGCTAACATTCGGAAGTAGTACAATGGTGTTTCCTTCCCCACCGGCTACCTGATAGTTAATTACTACATCCATAAAAGCATCCATATTCATATTTCTGAGTAACCTGGGTAGTGTCCCTCCATCTGCTACCATTGCCGTAGTTGCCTCTCCTAATATTTCCCCCAGTGAGTTTGGTATCAAGCGCTTGGTATCGCGTAAATTCTTGGCTATATATTCCTGAGTATTTTCGTCTTTTGGTGTGAAAAACTCATCATATATAGGATTAGAAGTAATCTGATTTACATTAACTACAGAAGCATTGTAGTCTTTCTCAAGCATGTTTGTCAGGTCTGAATAGATGTTTTCCAAAAACTGATTCCAGTATTCATCATCCAATTCCGGAAATTGAAAGGTAGTGGTGGTGGTGGTTATTTCTCTATACCCTGTTAAATAATTATCCCGTTCACTTGTTTCTACTTCCTGCTTATATAAAGTCCCTGATACACTTAGCGATGATATTCCAATTCGTTTGATATTAGTATTTAATGGCCGGGCATACCATGCATTGCTCGATGTTGCAGTATATTTAAATTCCCCGGACGGTTCTTCCGAATCTCCATTAACCCGAATATAACTTCTGCCTTCCGTATCTCCGGTTACTGTTACGGGAACCGTATCATATACTGTATTTACTTTTTTGAAATACGCAAATGGTTCTGCCGCACTACTACGATCTTGATCTATCAGTGTAACCTGAAGGTGGTTTTCACCTTTTACCCAGTTAGTAACGTCCTTACCTGTTGGGCCACCGCCATTAATATGCTTGTGTTTAAAAGCATCAGCCGGTATGGTTACCTTACCTTTTGCCAAAGTAGATTGAAAGTAGGCGAAGCCCTTTGCTCCCACTGCACTGGTAATCAATGCTATTTGTACTCTTTTACCTTCAGCGGCAGGTTCGTAATCCAATTCTAGTTCCAGAGGATCATTCAGACTTATTTCTGCACCTTCAGCTTTCCCATTTATACTTTTGATTCTTACCTGAGGCGGAGCCTGGAGTGTAAATTCCGTAGCCTGACCATCTGCATTTTCTACACGAACGGTTTTATCTGAGCGGTCGTCACCATCAAACAAAGCCATATATACTCCTCCTCCATAACTCCCGGCTTCTACCCCATCAATTGTTACGGTTCCATCCAAAGCAATTACCCCAATTCCTCCTTCAGGTTTAACGAATTGTACACCTACCGCATTTTGACCGGCTTCCCAGTCTTCTGTACCTAACATAGAAATGCCAACATCGGTTGGATAAAGATTGAGGTCGTACTTCCCAATTGCGGCTATCTTTGAAAAATCCTTCTCTTTTTTTGTCATTAGTTTTAATGCCACTTTACCCATTTGCTGCTGAATGGTTGAACATGACATTAATAGAAATGATACCCCGAAAAAGCCAATCAATAATTTCTTCATAATTACCCTGTGTTTTTAATTGTGATTTAATTTCAGAGTAATTCGCAGGGTATTCTATCACCCAAACGGGGTATTTTGAATCCTTAAAAAGGCAAACGGATATTAATCATTCTAGTTATTTTTGTAACATTATCTCATTAATCCTATCATATAGGTATAATAAAAAAAATAGTTAAGAGATAATTTATGAATCGGTTCATAATTACTTTGGTCACTCTTCTCTTCTGTATGAGTTGTGATATTTTTACCGATGAACAGGAAGCTCCCCAAGTCCCGGGAACACTTGTGTTCTCTATGCTTGAAGATCCGGAAAATGGTCCCTACCAAATCTATACTTCCTTCACCAATGGAACCAACCTGAGGCAACTCACCTTTTTTAAAGGCCATGAATCCACCTCGCCTTCCTGGAGCCCCAATGGTAAAAAAATTGTGTTTACCACAACCTTAAAAAGCGTGGAAGGCGAAGGTTCGATTTATACCATGAATGCAGATGGCTCTGATCCGAAGCCTGTCAAATACCGGGTTGAAAACGAAATCGCAGTAAACGGGTTAAACCCCCAATGGAGCCCGGACGGTACAAAAATCATTTACACTACATGCCCACTTTGCGAAATTGGCATCAATAATTACCAAATCCATTATTATGATTTTGCAACCGATTCCATCCATAAAATTATAGATTCTTCCGGAAGAAATACGAATCCTTCCTTTCGAACAAAAGATATATTCTCCTTTCTTTCGGACAGAGCATATTCCGGCTTAACAGACCGAAGACTGGACAGAGACTTGTATGAATATCATATCAGCTCGATGGAATTGAACAGAATTACTACGGATGGGCAAGCTAGGAGAACACTATGGAACCCGGTCACTGAATCATACCTGATTCAATCATCTGATGGCAACGCATTATGGTATTCAATAGACCCGGTTACTAAAGATTCACTCGATGAGGTCATCAATAAAAAAGGCATTAATACTTCTTCTTTTCTGCCCATGAAATGGTCGGATGATACTTCCATACTTATGATTGCAGATTTTCAAAATTCCGGGTTCCAACTTTATTTCTATGATTTCAACTCTGATAGTTTGTTCTCTGGAACATTTATTGAAAGACCTAATGGTTTCGACTATTATAAATTTTAACCAGAATGTTTTAATGAACCTAATATAACCATAAGAAAAGCCCCGCATACTATCCCACTATCTCCCGCCAGAGAAATAACAGCGTAGTTCTGCAAGGGCTTTTGTGTGTTTACCCGGTAAACACCGGACTGAACACCTCAATGATAACCATAAATGAGGTAAATAATGAAAACCTTCCTAACCCTTTGTTGTATTCTATTTACAACCGTGGTTGCTGCACAAACCAACGATATGCTACATACAACACGATTAAGTAAAACTGAACAATTCAAAAATAATAGCTCTGCTGACTGGAATATTCGCTGGAAAGGAGAAACTCTTGTTCCCAGAGTTCTATCCAACGGACTGAGCAAAGCCTATCAGGGCACCCCGGAATCTATTGCAAGGCAGTTCTTAAAAGACCATAATGAATTCTTTGCAATGAATAAAGAGCTAAACGATGTACAGTTCAAACAATCCAAAACACATCGGGGAGTCACTCATGTTACATTCAATCAATATTATAACGGAATGCCGGTTGAGGGAGCCCAGTATAAAGTACATATCAGGGCAGATGGGAGGGTAGATATGGCCAATGGGTATTACTATCCTGATATAAATATCTCAGGCCGGGCATCCGTTTCTCCAGGATCTGCAATGAATACAGCACTCGGGGATTTAGAAATCGCTGCTGCAGAACAGATCAAAGATATTCCGGAATTGGTTGTATATCCGGTAAATGATACCTCCCTGATATTAGCCTATAAAATCCACATGTTAATTGAAGAACCATATACCAACTGGATATATTTTATAGAGGCACAAACAGGAGAAATACTGGAAAAACAAAACCAACTTTCCGGAATTACCGGGACCGGAAAAGTATATCCGAAACACCCTGATAACTCAACGCTTACCATTAAGAATTTATATCGTCTGGCAGGCAACAGCAAGCTGGATGGCACTTATGTAAAGGTATATGATGATTCCGGTGCGGAAGCCAACGAATCCAGTCATAATTTCCAATACGATCCCACTCATCATCATTTTGATGAAGTAAGTTTATATTATCATGTGGATAATTTCAGACATAACTTTATTGAAGGCCTGGATGTTAACAATAATCTATTCACCAAATTACTTGCACGGGCACGAAGTAACTCTACTTGTCCTGGTGGCTCCTATGGCGCATGTTATAACCATTCTAATGGAGACTTATATTTTGGTAATGGGCTTCCTAATGCAAGAGAAGATAAAGTTATTTACCACGAATACAGCCATGCCGTAGTACGTGATATTGAAGGAGATATAAGATCTTCAAGTAATGGTGAAGAAGGAGCTATCAGTGAAGGAGTGCCCGATTATTTTGCCGGGTCATTCACCGGAAGAAATGAAATTGGAGAATATGTATTTGCACTCACCCCAAATGATATAAGGGATATGGAAGATCCCATTCACTCTAACTATACTGAGTATGATACTGACAATAACAATGGTACTCTTGTTTCAGCTCATGATGGAGCCAGCTTTTTTTCTTCCATTCTATGGGATATCCGAAATGATGCCGGAATAAGCACTGCTAAAACTGATGAACTTGTGTTCGATGCCTTATTCCGAATTTCAGCAGACCCAGATTTCTTGGAATTCAGGGATGCAATGATGGCCGCAGATGTTGCCCTTAACTCGGGTGCCTATAAATATCTGGTTCAGGATATATTTGCAGAAAATGGAGTTGGGGTATATTCAGCAAACCAAGCGGTTATTACCGGGTCTACTTATTTACCGATGAATACTAATTCTACATGGAACACTTCCGTTTCAAATGGAACAACACCATTTTCGATAGTTTGGTATAGAAAAGATGGTTTTGGCAGTTGGTACCAGGTAAGTACAGGAACTTCCTATACTGGCAATACAGGTACAACAACGTTTGAGCTAAGGGTTGACGTTAGTGACTCTGGACCCAATCTAGATGGTGAAGAAAACTTTGGAGTAGCCGTATATGATCCGGGAGGATGCCAGATTTGTAAAGAAGTTGGAGAAAAAACCCCATTACCTAAAAACTTTTCCCTTCAACAAAACTATCCCAATCCTTTTAACCCTTCTACTTCCATAAAGTTTGAACTCCCGGAAGCATCAGATGTTTCTCTTAAAGTTTATAATTTAATGGGGCAGCAAGTTGCCACTCTGGTAAATGGCAACACTCAAGCCGGGTTTCATGAAGTCAGTTTTAATGCAAACGGTTTATCCAGCGGGTTGTATATCGCAAAACTTCAAGCAGTATCCGGTACAGGAAAAACCTTCATAAAAGAACTTAAAATGCAGTTGATTAAATAGCAGAAAATGTGTTTTAAAAAAACAAGGCTTACAAATGTAAGCCTTGTTTTTTTAATCAATCATCCACACCTGGCAGCGAAGCTTTATCCGGTACACTTTGCTCCCAGATCTTCATGTCAAATACCTTCTTACGAGGGTAAACCTCGTCCAGTGTATTCGCTTCATACAACCGACCATTAAACATCACATGCGAAACTGTATTTGTATTTCTGAGATCGCTGAGTGGATTTTCATCCAGAATGACCAAGTCCGCCAGTTTACCAACTTCAATAGAACCAACGTCGCCATCTAAGCCGATTGCTTCAGCACCAATCAGTGTAGCAACTTTAAGTGCTTCGTGGTTTGTTAACCCGCCTGCAGCTACTGCCCATAGCTCCCAGTGATATCCTAGTCCTTGCAACTGACCATGACTTCCTACCCCGATTATTCCTCCGGCATCTACAATCTGCTTAGCCTTCTCTGCATGTTTTGGAAATATCTGCTCAGCATCCATTGCCCAGAAATCCCGCCGACGAGTGCTTGATGCCATCACATCGTGAGGCGTGAAGTAAGAAAGTTTGGCATCATTATACACCTCTTCCCGGGCATAGAAATAATCCTCTCCGGAAGGACCTCCGTAAGCTACAAGCATAGTTTGTGATACCGCCATTTTTGCATCCGCCACCGTTTTCACCCAATCGTTGTAAATCGGATATATTGGGAGATTGTGTTCGTGTCCGGGATAGCCATCAAGTAACTGAGTAAGATTCATCTTGATGTTCAGGCTTCCTTCGGTAGTAGGCATTAGTTTTTGCTCTTTTGATGCCATAATAATCCATTGGCGATGCTGACGATTTCCAACCCGATACATCTTAATGGTCTTGGTATCGAAATACTCGCTGTATTGCCGAAGTACTTCCTGCGTATGTTCGTAGCTTTTGAGCTTGTATCCCCAGAATCCAACTCCCGGACCAGTAGAATATACTCTTGGTCCAAGCGCCATTCCTGCAGTAACCATATCACTGTAGCTTAATACATCAGTTGTTCCTGTTTGGGGATCACGGGTTGTAGTGACTCCATACGCAAGATTTGCTGCATAACTCCAGGGTTGTGACTTATGAATTCCACGAGTTACACGGAGATGGGCGTGAGTATCAACAAACCCGGGTGTAATCGTTTTTCCTGAGAGATTAATTACTTCTGTACCAGACGGGGCATTTAGAGTTCCGGTCCGCCCCACAGCAGAGATGCGATTATTCTCGATCAGAATATCGCCCCGCTCAATAATTTCATCTCCATTCATGGTGATTATTCTTGCACCCTGAAGTAAAGCCGTTCCCTCGGGAATATCACGCTGATAAGTCACCTCCATACGATGCTCTTCTGCCTGATACTCAGTCGGGCCTTTCTCTTCTTCCTCCTTGGAGTCTTCTTCTTCTTTTTCTTCATCATCGGAATCTTCATCAGCATCCTCTTCTGCCTTTTTAGCTTCTTCCTCTGCTTTCTTTGCTGCCTTTACACTATCAGCAAAAGCTTCGGCATCACTTAAGCTGTATACAAAATGACCTTTACCAAGCGACCAATGTACTTTATCGGAATCGCCTGACCAGTGAGGGAATTCGCCACCAATTACCGTGAGTTTCTTAGCTGGGAATGCAGCGCCGGATGGATTAGATACTGAAATTCGCACTACATCTCCGGTAACCGGCACCGTGGCAGTGTAGATTTCATTATTTACTTGTGCCAGAACCTGATCCCCTTCCGGTGCCATTAGAAGAACACTCGCCTCACTTGCAGGAACGGGGTCAATAGTTCCATACGTTGAAATACCAGTAATCTTGATGTGCTCTTTCACATCCGTTCCATCCCATCGAATCGATACTAACTGTCCGTCATTATCACTCATATAGATCCGGTCATTCGATTTTATGAAATGTGGATTTGTTCTTCCTTTTCTCAGGTCAACTAAGTTCGTTGCACCTCCTCCCGAAGGAATCCATGCTATCTCGTCAGCTGCAGAGAAGAAAGAACCTCCCGTTCCTGAATCCATGTAGTCAAACTTTGAACCGGTGACAAATACGATTCGATCGCTGTTATACGACCATGCAGGCTGCGTATAAAATGCAGATTCCTGAGTCAATTTTTGAGCTCGCGGGCGTCTGGCTTTTGGTTCAATACGGTAGATATCACCCCCATTTTGTTCATCCCAAGTCACATAAACGATGTACTTTCCATCGGGAGACCAGGAAGGATCGGCTTCAGTAGCAGAAGTTTCAGTAAGTTTTCTTGGTGTTCCATTTGGAAAATCCTGCACATATAAGTCATTGAGAACTGTATAAGCCAATTGACTTCCGTCCGGTGAGGGAACAGCGTCTCTGATTTGAGTCGCTAATACTTCTTTGTCATCTGAGATGGGATATTTGAAAGTAAGTTCCGGTCCCAATTCAAGTTCAACGTCTACCTCAAATGGAATTTCCTCTGCTGAACCATCAGCTATAGAAAGTTTGTGTAGTTTTCCCCCGTAAAACAGGATAAGGTTTTCACTATCAGGAGTAAAACTCATAGATGGAAGTACTCCTAATGTTGCCTGAGATTCCTGATCATCACGTTGCACAGGATAAGCCAGCCAGCGTTCTTCCCCGGTATTAAGGTTTCTTAGGATAAGTGCTGTTTCCGCTTCATGCCGTGTTCCATACACTAACCACTTTCCATCAGGAGAGGTAGTTGGAGTGAACGCAGAACCATATTTTGTAACAAGGAACGAATTATCTCCCGTCTCGCGATCATAAACACCGATTCCATATTGCGGAAGCTGCGCATTGTAATTCCAGGCTCCATTTCTGCGTGAGTAATACACATATCTGCCATCGGCACTGAATGCAGGGTCAATAGCTTTCAAGCCCGGTGAACCATCCACAATTTTAGTTCCCCCTCCTCCATCTTTATGGATTAACCAAAGTTTGAAGAGTCTTCTTCCTCTTGATACAACAATGTAATCACCATCAGGAGACCACTCCGCATTGATCATTTCATCATTATTATCTTTTGTTACCTGGTGCTCCTCTTCGGTTTCCAGATTTATATACCAGGCGTTTTCAGAGCCTGTCCGGTCTGAGATAAACAACAGATGTTTTCCATCCGGGCTGAATCTTGGGTGAACATCCACAGCCATCCCATCCGTTACCGGTGTCGCTTTTCCTCCAGTGATTGGCATCGTGTAAATATCTCCGAGCAAATCAAACGCAATGGTTTGTCCGTCAGGGCTTACATCTACCGACATCCAGGTGCCTTCGGTTGTTGTAAACTCAAACAACCGCTCCGGATCCATGGGAAGATCTTTGCTTTTCTTTTCAATTTTAGTGGAGTCGTTTTCTTCCGATTCTTGTGCAATTGCTGCAGACATGCATAACAGTGCTGGCAGAAGCACTAATATCCAGTTTATTTTTCGTGACATAAATTTCCCGTTTATTAGTTTTATTTTTGAGATGACCAATCCCGCTGTAATTCGAATCTGCCTAAAAAAAAGAAGCTTTTTTGTAAAAATTTGAGTTTAGATCTATAGAGTTATGTAAAAAAATATTAGGCTCTGGCTCTGTTTAATTTCTTTTTTTCTACTACTTTGAGTTCAATGATTTCAGAAGAGCAAATAAAAAAAGCTATTGGGGAACCTGTTTATAAAAGTAAAAAACTAGCTTGCTGTTTAACTGATAACAAACTCCGATTCACTTTTGTGAATGACACTTTTCTTGAAATTTCCGGGTATAAGAGGGATGAATTAGTTGGAAGCTCAGTTTCGGTAGTACTGGGTACAAGTATATTAAAATTAGCCTGGGAGGAATTCTCCTATTATCTAAAGCATAAACAAAACAGGAAAGACACCTGGTCTCTTTTCCATAAAGATGGAACTAAAATACAGGCTGTTATTGAAACTTCTACCATCAAGATTGAAGGAGATTCTTATTTTTTTACAATAGCATTGGATATTACCAAAAAAAAAGAGCTCGAAAATAATTTAAAAAAGGAGAGAAACAGACTCCAATCTGCCGTTGAGGGAGCAAACCTTGGACTTTGGGACTTCAACTTTGCAACTAAAGAGTTTTATGCAAATGACATTTGGTGGAAGATGCTTGGTTACCCGCCACAAAAGTATGAAGATGCTTTCAAGTTTTATACTACGCTTATCCACCCTGATGATGTACCTCTGTTTATTAAAGAGAAGGACAGGATAGTAGCTACAGGTGATGATAGATTTGATTTAAAACTTCGGTTAAGAAATAAAAAGGGGGATTATATTTGGATTCGTTCTCAAGGTAAAGTGATTGAGTTCGGAGAGAACCATTTTATAAATCATGCAATTGGAACCCATATTGATATTACCAAGGATAAGCAGGCTGAATTATTTATCCATGAGAGTGAAAAGAAATACCGCTTATTAACCGAATCACTCCCCAATATAATCTGGACTGCCGATGCAGACGGATACATCAACTATATGAACCGGCATGGGCTTGCTTTCTTTGGTAAAAAGAAAGAGCACCTGAAAACCTGGGAGTGGAAAAACTTTGTATCTGAAAAAGATGTGGAAGAAGTTCAAAGAAAATGGATTTTTGCTCATGAAACCAAAACCGCTATAAATCACGTCCATACCTTTATAAATAAAAAAGGAGAGGAAAAATGGTTCCAGGTACTCATCTTTCCTCAAAAAGATTCTCACGGCGATGTTAATTCATGGATTGGAATTGCTTCAGATATTGACAAGCTGGTTCTTGCCGAAAAATCATTAAAAATATCAAACTACCGCCTCCGCTCATTAATAGACGCCTCTCCCGCAGCTATCTATTCAATTAATACGAAAGGTGAAATTCAGGACTTTTGGAATCCGGCTGCAGAAAAACTGCTGGGTTGGAAACGAGAGGAAGTGCTTGGCAAACTATTACCTCACAACGATAACGAAAACGAGGCTGATTTTCTTGAAAGAGTACATGAGACTATTAAAAAAGGAGAATACTCAGGAGTAATTACAAGAAAAGACAAATTTGGAAAGACACTTTGCCTTGAAGTAGCCGGTGGTTGTATATATAACGCCGATGGCAGTGTTTCTGAAATTATAGTAACCCTGATCGATATCACTGAACTGGAAAACAACCGAGATAAACTAGGTCAATCTCTTAAAGAAAAAGAGACTTTACTTCAGGAAATCCACCATCGCGTTAAAAATAACCTTGCTATCGTTGTTAGTCTTCTACAGCTACAAATATTCAGGTCTGATGATAGGTCAGAAAAATATAGCCTAACAGAAGCCCAAAACCGGGTTCATTCGATTGCAATGGTTCATGAGTTGTTATATCAGTCCGATGACTTTTCTTCTGTTGATCTGATCACCTACTATGAAAAGCTTATCAAAACCATCCAAAATAACATGCAGGTAGATAACACTGGTGTTGAACTGAAACTGGATATCGGAATAAGTTCGTTAAACATTAATCAGGCTATTCCTCTTGGGCTTTTAATCAATGAGCTCGCAACTAATTCTTTCAAGTACGCCTTTAAAGGGAATAAGAAGGGGCTTCTTACTTTAAAAATTCGTCGTGCAGAAGATCGCGTTTTTGTCACCTATAGTGATAATGGCCCAGGTTTTGATATGAGTGCACTTGAATTTAAAACAGGCCTGGGAATAAAGATCATGGACTCTTTACTCACCCAGCTTGATGCAGAGTATGACATTGACTCAACCAACAAATTCGAAATCAGTCTGAATTTTCTAGAAAAAGGCGCCGGACCATTGGAAAGAGCTAAGGATTAATCCCTCATCAATTTCTTATACGCAATACGATGGGGTTGATCATCATCAATGCCTAATCGTTGCTTACGGTTTTCTTCATATTCTGCGTAATTCCCTTCAAACCAATACACTTGACTATTTCCCTCAAAAGCTAAAATATGTGTCGCAACGCGATCAAGAAACCATCTATCGTGAGAAATAACCACTGCACAGCCCGCGAAATTCAGTAACGCCTCTTCCAATGCCCGAAGTGTATTTACATCCAGGTCATTAGTAGGCTCATCAAGCAGTAACACATTGGCTCCTTCTTTCAGCATTTTAGCCAGATGAACTCTATTACGCTCTCCACCTGATAGCTGCCCGGTTTTCTTTTGTTGATCACTTCCCGTAAAATTAAATCGCCCTACATAAGCTCTTGAGTTTATCTCACGATTTCCTAATTGGAGAATGTCATGGCCACCGGATATTTCTTCCCAGATAGTTTTTTCAGGATCAAGAGGACGCTTTTGATCTACATACCCAAGCTCTACTGTTTCTCCAAGTTCAAGAGTCCCACTATCCGGTTTTTCCTCCCCGATAATCATTTTGAAAAGTGTGGTTTTACCAGCGCCATTAGCTCCGATAATCCCAACAATTCCTCCGGGAGGCAACTGAAATTCCATATCCTCGACCAAAAGCTTGTCACCATATCCTTTAGAAACGTTGTCAGCTACAATTACTTTGGTACCAAGACGTGGACCTGCTGGAATCACAATCTGCATGTCGTCCTGCCGCTTTTCATTTTCCTGAGCGAGTAAGTCCTCATAAGCATTAATACGAGCTTTACTCTTAGCACGGCGACCTTTAGGGTTTTGACGAATCCATTCCAATTCCTGCTGCAGTGTTTTCTGGCGGTTTGATTCCTGCTTCTCTTCCTGCTTTAGCCTATCCGACTTTTGCTCCAGCCATGAGGTATAATTTCCTTTGAATGGGATTCCTTCTCCCCGATCCAATTCCAGAATCCATCCGGCTACATTATCAAGGAAGTACCGGTCGTGAGTTACCGCGATTACCGTTCCCTCATATCTTGCCAAATGCTGCTCCAACCAACCTACCGATTCCGCATCCAGATGATTGGTTGGCTCATCTAACAACAACACATCCGGTTTTTTCAGAAGTAACCGACACAGAGCTACACGTCTTGCTTCTCCACCGGAAAGCACCTTCACCGAAGTATCGCCCGGAGGACAGCGTAAAGCATCCATTGCCTGATTCAGTTTTGCATCCAGATCCCAGGCATCCAGGTGATCAATTTTTTCCTGAAGCTTCGCCTGTTTTGCAATCAGGGCATCAAAATCTGCGTCCGGATCTGCAAAACCTGCATTCACATCTTCATATTCTTTGATCAGGTCTACTGTCTCCTGAACTCCTTCTTCTACAATTTCTTTGACGGTTTTCTCAGGATCGAGGTGAGGCTCCTGTGCCAGATAGCCAAATGTAATTCCCTTCTGTATACTGATATCGCCCAGGTAATCTTTATCGATACCGGCAATAATCCGAAGCAGAGTAGATTTACCCGCACCGTTTAATCCAAGTACACCGATTTTTGCCCCATAAAAAAAGGACAGATAAATATCTTTAAGTACAGTTTTGTTGGGCTTGTGAACTTTGCTCACCCCAACCATCGAAAAAATAATCTTCTGGTCGCTCAAGGTTTTAGAATTTGATTCTGGTTTTTTAAAGAATTGTCATTTTGAGGTTACTGCCGGAAAATCTGCAAAATTAGTTTCTTGTGCAGATCTTTCGCTTCGCTCTGGATGACTTTTCAGAAAGAACCCAAAGGTACGGAGAGTTAAAGGGTTTTCAAGGGGTGATTTTATCTGAGTTTAGTTCAGGATTTCATCGTCTTGATCTTTTTGTTCTGAAGCCTGTCTCGTTGAAGAACGGGAGATCAAGCCAAAAGGATATTGCTTTTAAAAGAGCTGTTTACTTTTGTGCCGACAAAAGTAACAAAAGCTCCCATCTGCGAATGCCTTGCGGGTTCATGAATACACCCACTGAATAAATCCAAAGGTCTATGTTCGTTTCGATATATAAAAAAACTCTCATCCAGAGTGGATTTATTCTCCCTGCGGGACGTGGGAGTATTGTATTCACTATTCCGCTCACCATTCTAAGGATGGGTTTTAAGTTCTCTTCATCGCACTCAGAAGATAGTTCGTCAACGAATTACATGAGATCTACAAGGATTACAACAGATTTAATTAATAGGCTAGTTAAGTCCTCCCTTGAGGGAGGTGTCATTTTGAGCTTGCTCAAAAGACGGAGGGTGTCCCACTAGGCGCAAAACTTGAGGTAAATTCGGACACCCCTCCCTCCTTTGGCCTATACTGAATCCTCCGAAGGAGTGCCTTTGGCAAAGTTCAGCACAGGCTTCTCAAGAGGGGACTTTTAAGGAATGTAATTTATGAGTATTCACCGAATGTAGTTGTACCGGGAGCTCTTTTCCTTTGAGTACAACCTCACCGAGCAGAGATGGCGTGTAATCAGATTTAAATGAAAGATCTTTGAGTAGATCACCGGAGATTAGTAGTTGAGCATCAAACTCATTGCATTTATCCTGTATTCGGGAAGTAGTGTTGATGACATCTCCGTGATAAGCGATTTCTTTTTTAACCACTCCTACTTCCGTTACTACTAACTCGCCTCCATGCAACCCGGCTTTAAACTCGGGCAGAATCCCAAAGTTATTTTCATAAAACTCTTTCTTTTCATACAGCCTTCGGCGAAATGTAAAATAGAGATCGATGCAGGTATTTTCTTTTACTCCTTTTTCATAGTCCCAACAAATTACTGCTTCATCTCCTACATATTGGTAAATGTGACCATGATAATGCTGTACGATTTCATTCAAATCATAAAAACATTGCTGAATAAGCGAACTATATTTCAAATACCCCATTTGCTCCGCTAAACTCGTTGAAGATTTCAAATCCAGAAACATGAATATCTTTTTCTCCACTCTCGGAGTCCGATACTTCCCTCTGATCATATCAAATAAAATTCCGGGACCGAATTTTTCGTTTACCATTCTGAAAAAAGAAAACAAAGAACTTGCCAGGATAAAGAAGGTCAGGATTGAAAATATGGCTCCACTTTCAAAGACACGATCCGATGATAAGGTGGTAGGCAACTCAATCACGTAGTTCAGATAGTTTATAGCTATCGACAGGACTGTTCCAATAAGAAAGGTATAAGCCACGGTCTTGATGAGCAGCCGTGTTCCTATTGACTTTCTTTGCAGCCATTCATTCTCGAAAATCAGTTCAAGTAATCCATAAAGCACCCCAGTGATTATACCTATAAAGAATGCAATCCTGAATCCTTCAAGCTTAGAAAGCGGACTTACTACTTCAATCCCTATTTCCCCTCCCAGACCAATCCGCCGAAGAACATGATAAGTCAACGAAGCCAAAATCCAGTATAGTAAGATAGTGGCGAATAACTTCAGCCTATGCTGAGTCTTAATTTTCATAGTACATAAACCAATTAATGGCTTAATGTACTATTACTCCTGGATATCAGCGAGTGCTTCTTCTAATTCGTCAAATCTGAACTCAAACTCATTTACCTGAAGTTTTTTGGGCTGCATACGGATGCTGTCTGTGATGGGCTTGGCACCTTCTCCGTACATCACCTGAAGTGCTAGTTTCGGAACCCGAAAAATATTAGGTCGATTAATGACAGAAGCTAATGTCTCCGCAAATTCATTCATATCTACCGGATTGGGCGCACACACATTATATGCCCCTTCTATCTCTTCCTGTTCTATCGGGTAGATGAGCGCGTTGCAAAGATCAGTTCGGTGAACCCAGCTCATATATTGCTTTCCATCACCAACCGGACCTCCGACACCAAACTTAAATGGCGGTAGCATTTTTTCGAGCGCTCCTCCATTTTTTTCCAACACGATTCCAATCCGCGGGTTTACAACCCGAACTCCTAACTCAGCTACTTTTTGGGACTCTTCTTCCCAGTCTTTGCACACCTGAGCTAGGAAATCATCTGCTACGGGATTAGACTCATCCAGAACTTTATCTCCCTGATTGCCATAAAAGCCGGAGGCTGAAGCCGAAACAAATACATCGGGTTTATTCTCCGCCTTCTTCATGGCTCCCACTAATTGTCTGGTGGAATCGATGCGGCTGTCGTAGATGCGTTTCTTCACTTCCTCATTCCAGCGCTGACTAAAAATACTTTCTCCGGCTAAATGAATCACCGCATCGGCTGTATTCATAGCCTCCACTAAGTCATCCTCCCAGCTTATGAACTGCTGATTCTTTGCCGCTTCGTCTTTGTACTTCTTCGGGCTTCGGGTGATTACGGTGATATAATGTCCCTGCTGGAGTAGCAGCATCCGAAGCTCCTCCCCGATAAATCCCGTTCCGCCTGTGATGAGTATTTTTTTCATTTCTTGATTCACTTAGTATTTGACTATAAAACTACTCAAATCTGAAATGCATTCCTTCAATTTTGATTGTTCTCATTATAATTCTTCGGCGTAAGCTGATGTTTGTACTTTGTTAATAAATCAGCTTTATTCATGATATTCTTATTATTCATAGGAATAACATGAATTAAACTTAAAGATGAAACTCGGATAACACCAATACAATGCGTGTTATTCTTATGTTACCTACAATACTGAAAAAAATCGTGACAGAAACAGAATTAGCCATATTAAACTCAATAATAAGTGCCGGAATTGGCGCTATTTCGGCTTTAGCGGTTGTTTTGATTGAAGGAAGACGAGAGAAAAAAAAAGCAAAGCAAACCGAATACGATACTTATAAAAAGTATTCAAAACCAATTATGTTTGCAGCCGAAACATTATCTTGGCGAATTAATGAAATATTGACTTTTAATGCTGCTTTTTTATTGCCAGACGCACCCGAAAATGGATTTTTTAAATACAAATTTGATAGTACAGTTTATCGACTTTGTGCTTTAATTGGTTGGATTAGAGCTGCACAAAAAGAGCATTCTTATCTGGAAGGATTTGGAAATACAAAAAATGCAAAAGTTAGAGAATCAATCATTTCCCTTCAAAAAGTGCTTGCCGACGGTAGTCAAGTCGAAGTTTCTATAATTGAAGAACTATCGAAACTGTACGATATTCCAATCAAAGAATTGTCCGATAAAGTAAGGTCGGAAATCGGAGTAGAATGCGAACGAATAGTTTTCAAATATATTCCAGACCAAGTCAAAAAAAATGTTGCCCTTTTAAAAGAAAAGGAGCAATTAAAATTGGTAAATGAAGTAATCGATTTGATATGTGAAAAAACGCAATCACCTAAACTCGAAAAGAAAGAAATAAAGAAAAAGCTGGATATTGCAATTGATGAAATTGCAAGAGAGTTTTGTTGGATTTATAGAGACTGGCAAAATGCAATTGGAGACGAAATGCTTATAAAATTAAATGACAGTTACCGCTATTATGACGTCATCGGATTTGCAGGCTTTATGAAAAAAAACAAAGAAAATGTTTGGTTACAAAAAGTAAATAACCTTTTTGCCAATTTGGACATTTCAATTGACAATAGATTTGATTCGAGAGTTGGACAAATTAAGGACATTTATATTGCACTTATTAATTTGATTCAAGAGTTGAACAATTCAATTGAAGATGAGCAAGCAATTTCAAGTAATAGTCTAAATAAATTATCTCAATATTCAACGGAGTTAAAGAAACAACGGGAAAAAGTACTGTAGGTAACAACGTATATAAAACATAGCTATTACAGGCTTTCCGAGAGGTTTGTGCGTATTTGCGAAGACCGCCAAATTTTTAAATTTAGCTTTTTGAGAAATTTAATAGAAAAAGAAAATTTAAAAATTCGGCTCTGTGTTTATCCGAAAAGTTAGCGCCCATTTACACGCTACGTTTTATATACAAGACCGTTAGAGTCAATGACTATTTATGAATAACTACCCTTTTGAGAATGGACTACTGACAAAGGCAGCCGTAAGTTTTGGCTATCAAAGGCAAAGCAGATTATCAATGATGGCTGATATATATGAGAAATGTTTGTTTTACAAAAACACAACTTTCCTAAATAATTATATATACCATCAACCAAGCAGAGGTGGTTTAGAGTCAGAGATGACAAGAGCTAAAAGATTCAACTTGCAAAAAGATTATGTTCACTTAATTGAATGCGTGTTGGATGATATAATAAGTAGCAAATACTCCAATATTTCATTATCGCCTACATTTTATGAATTTGAAGTCAATAAGCCTGATGAAATTAAAATAGAATTTAGGCTCAAATCAACTCCTGGAACCGATAGAAAATTTTACAAAACAGTTAAAGAAAGATATTCAGATGACAATTCGAAAAAGCTATTGTCTGAAGAGTATTATTCGTCCAAGTTTTACAAAGAACATAATCAAGAAGGAATTAACTTTTATGGGGAGATACCTACTGGGACGAGCGATGATTTTCGCAATAAGGAGATCTCATTTGTTTATGGGTTCGATACTATGGCAGAGAAACTGTTTTCCTCATTTAGAGAATTATCATATAATATCTTGCTCGATCCTATTTTAATAAAGAATTGGATCTTACATTTTACTTCAATTCAAGCTCCCGAATTGTTTACATCCGTTTCAAACACCCATGTACAAGTTGAAAAACTTTCAAATACTTCAGTCAAAATAACAACTGACTTAAACATTAAGGAAATTGTCGAATACCATGAAAAAACAGCAAAGGAAGAATATAAAGATGCCTTTTACGATAGGCATGGAGACCTTGACAAACCGATTTACAATCAGGACGTTTTGCCTATGATATTAACACCTCTCCTTGATGAACTAATAAATTTAACAAGATCTAATATAGAATTTCAAGGAGTTTATAACAGTTCTCAAAATTTTGGAGGATTGAATTTCTATAAAAGAATGTTAGAAAAACATTCTAATTCAATATCGAATTTTTCTGAATTTGTTCTAGGTAAAACAGGAATAATCAAAGAGAAAATTATTAATCAAGAAGCAAATCCATTTGATTTACTTAAACTTTATGAAAGATCGGAAAATTGGAGAAAATGGACGTCTCAAATTTCAAACGAAGAGAATATTATTCATGACTATATTAAGGAAATTAGTACGGATCAATGGATATCCAAACTACCTAGTAAAGTGATACGATTTATTGTCGTAACTGCTACTGGACTTGGTGCCGATGCCCTTGGTGCTGGGGGGATAGGCACAGCCTCTGCCATAGGAGTTGGTGCACTTGATCATTTCTTAGTTGAACATACTATAAAAGGATTTACGCCAAAGCAATTTGTAACCCAAATTCAAAAACTTTAGCTTTTAACAATGACTCTAACAAACAATAAGCTCAATGAGCAAATTTATGGACTAGATTGTAATTTTTTAGAGCATTTTGAAAAAGTAAGCTCACTGAGCTTATCTGGACGTTGGAGAGAAAACTCATATCTTAGAAAATAGCTTAGTTATTTCATAAAGAATCCAACACCATCAAATACACCCAAGCTACGGGTGCAGCCAGAATAAGGGCATCGAAGCGATCGAAGAAACCGCCGTGACCGGGTAAAAGGCTGGATGAGTCTTTGACTCCGGCTTTGCGTTTGAGTTTGCTTTCCAGCAGGTCGCCGATCGGACCAAAGGTGCCTACCAGTATGGCTAATGGAATGAGTTGCAGCAGGGTGAGTGGAGATTCATAGGGAACGGCCTGCAGAAAAAGATACGCCGCTACAAAGCTTCCTATATAGCCTGAGAAAAACCCTTCCCAGGTTTTATTGGGGCTGATGCTTGGCGCTAATTTGTGTTTCCCAAAGGTCTTCCCACCGAAGTACGCAAAGATGTCGCTTCCCCAAACCATAAAGACTACCGTCATGGTGAGCAGAAAGCCAGTTTCGTTATTTCCAAGATCAGAAATCATGATTAATGAAAGCATTCCAACCGGGGCGTATAATCCCGCAAAAAAAGTAGAGGTAAGCTCGGAAGTACTGAATTCGGAAGTGTTGAAGGTCTGAAGGGCCGCAAATACTAAAAAGATCCCAATTCCTATTTCAAAACTGAAAGGAATTTCCTGGGAAAGCATCACCCAAAGTCCGATGGTATAGGGGAACAGCATATCAACAGGAGATTTTGCTGCATCCAGAATTTTAATCATCTCGTGAATGATAAAGTACCCAATCCCGATCATGAGCCCTTTAAAATACCAGTCACCCAGCCAAGCCAGGAAGATGAACAATGCCGCTGCCGGAACTGCAAAAGCTACCCGTTTCAGTAGATCGCTCAATTGTCCTCCCCTTCATCGGGATTGAATTCCTGATTCGAAGCTTCTAATTCCGCCAGAGCTTTTCGTGCTTTCTTTTCGAACTCAACCGGAACATAGAGATAAATAAGCGCCATCTCACCAATTACTAAGCTATAAGCAGAATCTCTTTTTGAAAGAATATTTGAAGGGATCTTAAGATTCGAAAGATAGTTTTTGGCCATGTCTACTTCGTAATCGGTACTTCCTTCCAGCACACATACCCAGTTTTCAATATCGTTAGGCTTGGGATGATTAAACAAACTCATACATCAGGTTTCGTTTTCATTCTATGCATCAATAAAAGCAAACCTGTGGTAACAATCACACTTAATACAATCATAAACCATGGCAATCCGATATCCGCAGAACTGGCTTGTTCTAAAAACTCGGGATTCATAGATCCGTAGACTACCTGACTTCCATTATTGATAAAGTGCAGGATCATCGCCGGGATTAAACTATCTGAGATGTAGGTGACATAAGCCAGAATAAATCCTATAAAACTGAGTGGTAACAGATTTGAAGGTTGAAGGTGATAGGCTCCGAACATTATACTGGAAACAATGATAGCGGCCCAAATTCCCCAGCTTTTTTCCAGCGCTCTCATTATGTATCCGCGGAACATCACTTCTTCAAAAATGGCAGGCACTAAGGCGATATAGATCAATCCGTATATAACTGCATTATCGGTTTTAATAAAGCCGGTTATGATTTCGAGCATTTGATCCTGCAAATCCTGGAAAAAACTTAATCCCGGAAAAATACCCATTAACCATTCAAAAATATTCAGATTTAGCCATCCTAAGAGTCCAACTACTCCCCAGGAAGCAACCAGTAAAATAATTGAAAGAATAGTATTTGGAATGAGATTGGGAGCCGTTTTTAACCTTAAAAACTCGTGGTGTTTTCCTTTTACTGTGTGGGCTTTCGAAATCATGTACGAAGCTAATCCAATAATCAGAAACTGACCAATGGAATTGGCCTGAAGCTGAATGTTAACATTCTGAGTTAGCGCTTCGATAATGACTTGAGGATCCGAGAAATTCTCAAGCGTAGGTATAATAAGAATTACAGAGATGATCCCTCCCAAAACCTGAAAAGCGATCAATCCAACAAACAACCATCCAAAGGCTACTGCCCAATGGCTGAATCCATTTCTCTCGACCCAGGAAGGAAGAGGCGACGGTTCAAATTCTGTATAATTGAATTCTTGTGAAGTTTGAGCTGCCCTTTTTTCCTCTTCCATGTACTACTTTGATATGATAATTACTCTTCGCTTGCGAAAACTTTTGCTCCAACTAACCCGGATATTGCATTAACAACACCCAAAATACCTGAATTAATCAAAACTCCCTGAATAGCTCCCCCTAAAGTTTGAGAACTTTCTAAACTTTCTACTATACCTGATAAAGTTTCGTCTCGTTGTTGTTGCGACATATCTATTGTATCCATTACATCTGTAATATTTGCAATCAGATTATCTATTAAAGCGGGATCAATTAAACCCCATAGTTGACCTACTATTCCTGCTAAAACTGCCCCTACTACACCTGTAAGTAGCCCTATTAATACTCCTTTTCCAATTGGAAAAGTAAGGTTATAGGTTTTGGCATAGTGTCGGGTTGATATAAATCCACCAATTGAACCAAATAAGCAATTGATTACTACAAAACCACTTAGGAGAAATAACAATACTGGAGAAGGTTCTGCACCAGCGATATAGTATATTAGAAAAGTACCTATTATTGACGTTATCAGGGTAATTATTAGCGCCCCAATAAATACTGAAGTCCAATAACTTGGGTTTTCCATCTCCATATTCTCATGTTCCATAAGATTCCTCCGTTTTATCGATTTGTTTGAAAAATTCGTTGGTTAAATAAAGTGCCAGAATAACTCCAAATGAAGCTCCCAGCCAAAATCGGGAATGTAATGTGTTTGACCAAACTGAAAACTGATTAGCAATTACATCCACCAGATTAACCACGATTGATACCATTATTAGTTTCAATAGTAATGAATTTATTACATTAATAAACCGTGGAATTAAGGGCATTAAAAGCATTATTGAAGCAAATCCACCGTAAATACCGAGACATCGTGAGCACACCGCCATTGCTTGCCCGTTTATATAAAAAGATCTTTCGGGGTTTTGATGACATACCATATCAAATACTAAGTGTTGCCAACTGTATCCGCTTAAATCCGATTGGTTAAATAGCCCTGGTCCAAGCCCGATTAGAAGTAATCCTAAACTAGTAGCCAGAAGCGCAAAATAAATCCTTTGTTGTTGAGCCCTGACTTCCACACCCGATCACTCCGAGATTTCTTTTTCAAACTGATCCAGAAAGTATTTTGGAGCCCTACATGGCCGGCGAGACCCCTCATCCATAAAACAAAGAGTTACTTTCCCAAGAACACAAAGCTGATCGCGATCTTTTGCAATCACTTTATAATAGGTTTGAAGACGAACTCCCGGTGTATCGAAAACCAGTACTTTAATAATGATTTCCTCGTCATAGAATACCGGAGATTTATATTCCAACTCCGCGTTTATTACAGGGAGCATAATCCCATCATCTTCCATCTTGCGATAAGAGAGCCCGTAAGAACGTATCATTTCGGTCCGGGCTACTTCAAAGTATTCAAGGTAGCGACCATAATACACGTATCCCATTTTATCTGTTTCTCCATACCTGCTTCTGAGAATATGGTCAAACTCGATGAGCGATTTTTTTGGGGGGAAATCCACAGGATTACGCTTTTTGGAATGCTCCCATTCCGGAATACTTCTCTATTCGTTGTTCAACTAATTTTTCGGGCTTTAGCTTTTTTAACCGTGTTAAACTTTGCTTGATTTGCTTCTTCACAGCAGCTGCTGCTTTCTGATAATCTCTGTGTGCACCACCAAGTGGCTCTGGTATTACGCCATCAATCACTTTTAATTCCTGCAGATCGGTTGCAGTTAATTTTAATACTTCAGCTGCTTGTTCTTTGTAATCCCAGGTTTTCCAGAGAATAGAGGAACAAGACTCGGGAGATATCACAGAGTACCAGGTATTTTCCATCATATAAACCTCATTACCCATTCCAATACCAATCGCGCCTCCACTGGCTCCTTCACCAATTACAATGGTTACAAATGGTACCTTTAGTAAGGCCATCATTTTGAGATTTTTGGCAATCGCTTCGGCCTGACCTCTTTCTTCTGCTTCAAGTCCCGGAAAAGCACCCGGTGTATCTAAAAGAGTAATAATAGGAACATTGAATTTTTCGGCGAGTTTCATCAATCGATACGCTTTTCGGTATCCCTCGGGATTAGCCATACCAAAATTCCGATACGTTCTTTTTACTGTATCACGCCCCTTCTGGTGCCCGATAATCATCACAGAAGCTCCATCAATAGTAGCCAAGCCACCTACAATAGCTTTATCATCCGCATGATAGCGATCACCATGAAGTTCAATAAAGTTATCACAAATCAACTCGATATAATCCAGGGTATAAGGCCGATCGGGATGTCGGGCCAGTTGCACTCGTTGCCAGCGGGTAAGGTTTTTGAAGGTGCTTTCGCGAAGTGCATCTATTTTTTTCTTCAGGCTGGTAATTTCTTTATTCAACACTCCATCACCTACAGAAGAAATACCTTCCAATTCTTCTATTTTCTTTTCTAAATCGGCGATTGGTTGTTCAAAATCTAAATACTGCATAACTATTTTTTAAGTTCTTTGGTTGAATATACACAACTAAATTTGCAATGGGAGTACTTTCTAGAGTGCTCCAAACAGGCTTCTTATTTTTATAGCCCACACCCGCCACATAGCTTCCCGAACTATCTTCTTAGACATTTTTGATACTCCTTCCTCTCTTTCCCTGAAAATGATAGAAACTTCTTTCAACTTAAATCCTGCTTTCCAAGCACGAAAATGAAGCTCTATCTGAAAAGCATACCCATTTGATTTGATACGGTCCAGGGCAATGTTTTCAATCACACGACAGTGAATACATTTAAACCCGGCAGTAGTATCAAGCACGGGCAATCCTGTTATCGTACGTGCATAAATATTTGCGCTATAGGATAAAATCAGTCGACTTAGCGGCCAGTTGATGATACTGATTCCATTTGCATACCGGGAGCCTATAGCGATGTCTGCATTCCCCTCCCGAACCTCTTTGATCAATTTGGGAACATCTTCAGGAGAGTGAGAGAAGTCAGCGTCCATCTCGCATACATATTCGTAACCATTTTCGATAGCAAATTTGAACCCAGCCACATACGCGGTTCCTAAACCCAGTTTTCCGCTTCGTTCAATTAAGTGAATTCGATCGGGCAACTCTTTCTGATTCTTTTTTACTACCCCGGCTGTATCATCCGGAGAGCCATCGTCTACTACTAATAAGTCTACTTCCTCGTTAAGGGCAAGAAGTCGGTCAATCATCTTTTGGATATTGCCTGACTCGTTATAGGTAGGGATAATTACAAGCGCTTTGTCTTTTTTCATTACTGTCCCTTTCCTTTTACCATAGTAATTAAGGTGATGATCAGAATCTTTAAATCCATCTTTAGCGAAGTATTCTCTACGTAGAACAGATCGTATTTCGTTTTCTCTTTTACATCATCCAGGGAAGAATCATACTTCCACTTTACTTGTGCCCAACCTGTAATTCCGGGGCGAACTCTTAACCTTCTGGTATATAATGGAATCTGTACCTTAAACTGATCCACAAAGTGAGGGCGTTCTGGTCGTGGCCCTACCAGACTCATAGAACCACGCAGTACGTTCCAAAGCTGAGGAATCTCATCCAGTCTCATTTTGCGAAGCCAATACCCAACTTTGGTAACCCTTGGGTCATTTTTAGTAGCCCAGGTTGGGCCGGTTTCAGATTCTGCGCCAACTTGCATAGTCCTGAATTTATAAATAGTAAACGTTCGCCCTACTCTTCCAACTCTTTTCTGCTTGTAAATGATGGGGCCCGGAGAATCAAATCTGATGAGTAATGCTATGATACCCAGAAATGGTAAGGTGATTGTCAAAACAAGTAATGAGAACACGATATCTATCAATCGTTTTACCCCTTTTTCCCAAAGCGGCATTGGTTCAGGCGAAATTTCGATCAATGGCATCCCAAAAATCTGATTGGTTTTGTTTAATCCACTTACTAATTGATAGAAATCAGGCAACAGCTTTAGCGTAACATCGGGGTGATCCACCTTTGAGATAACATCGATTAAATCTTCTTTACGATCGGGCTCTACCGCAACCAACACATCCTGAATCTGACGGTCCTCAATGATCTCAGTGATATTCTCTAAATGCCCGATTACTTCTTCTTCTGCAATCCCTGAATCCGGATCAACCAACTTGCCATTTACCTGGATATATCCGAGTACTTCCATCCCCAGCGTCTTATTTCGCATTAAGTCGTCGTAAGCAACTTTGGCATTATATCCGGTACCAATAATGATGGTTCTGTGAAGACCTCTTCCATGCTGGGCATACACGCGCTGAACCGTACGGATGATGAATCGGTTTAGAGCAGTTATAGTGAATACAAACATCCAGTAAAAGAAAATGATACTTCGATCGGCCGTAAACGAAGCACTCTCGCCAAAGTCCCATAAAAAATAAAGTATGAGTGCTCCAATAATGGTGGATTTAAGGACTTTGAAAAACTCATCGAGCCGGGAAACTAAGTAGAGTTTTTTGTACAATCCTGAGACCACAAAAACTATCACCCAGTAGGTACATATTATTACGCCACCGGTAACGAAATCAACTCCCAGGTGACGGAGATGCATGTTTATCGTTTCCGTGAAAAAAAGGTGGAAAATAAACCAACTAGCAAGGACTATTAAAAAATCCATGATGCTGGTAAATATTACTTCCCGATATCTTTTTAATTTACTCAATTAAAAAATTCCGCCCGATTGATTAACTTAAACAGACTTGAAAATAAGCATTTTTAGGTACCCTGCATAACTTTGTCACTACTAAATAAATAGGTTTGTACACTCATTTATCGTCCTGTTCTACTACTAAAGCCCGACTTGGAAAATTAACTACTGATCATGGAGAAATTGAAACTCCCATTTTCATGCCTGTTGGTACCCTGGGGACAGTAAAGGCAGTCTCTCAGGATCAACTTCTGGAGCAAATAAAAGCTCAGATTATTCTTGGGAACACCTATCACCTCTACCTTCGTCCCGGGTGTGATATCATTTCAAAAGCAGGCGGCTTGCATGAATTTATAAAATGGAATAAGCCGATTTTAACCGACTCAGGCGGATACCAGATTTTTTCACTTTCGGATAACCGAAAACTAGAAGAAGAAGGTGCTTTTTTTAAAAGTCACATCGATGGTTCAAAACACCTTTTCACCCCTGAAAATGTAGTAGAAACTCAACGGATATTAGGCTCTGATATCATGATGCTTCTGGATGAATGCCCACCCTACCCAAGTAGCTATGACTATGCAAAAAATTCGATGGAGCTTACTCACCGCTGGGCAAAGCGCGGGAGAAAGCATTTTCTGGAAACCAGCCCCCATTATGATCACAAGCAATTTCAATTCGGAATAGTACAAGGAGGCACGTACAAAGACTTAAGAATTGAATCTTCAAAATTTATGGCCGATCAGGATTTTGAAGGCATTGCAATTGGTGGGCTTAGTGTGGGAGAGCCGATTCCTTTGATGTATGAAATGACGGATCTGAATACCGATTACCTTCCAAAAGAAAAGGCTCGTTATTTAATGGGAGTGGGTACACCGGAAAACCTGATTGAGTCTGTGGCGCGTGGAATTGATATGTTCGATTGTGTGATGCCAACCCGAAATGCCAGAAATGGAATGATATTTACCCGCTACGGGAAGGTGAATCTCCGAAACGCCAAGTGGAAATATCATCACGATTATCTGGATAAAGATTTTTCGAGTGATTTGTGCAGTAAGTATTCGATGGCTTATATCCATCACCTTATTAAAGCTAATGAGATATTTGGCTTGGTTTTGGCGTCGATCCATAACCTTACTTTCTATCTTTGGTTGATGGAAGAGATAAGAACACATATCAAAAATGATACCTTTGGAGAATGGTATCCGAAAATGGCTAAACAAGTAGAGGTTCGACTTTAAAACCTTTACTTCATTGCCTGTTCCAGGTCCTTGGAAAAAGAAGATTCTGAAAATAAAGATTTCAAAAGTATATCTATATCCATCCAGATGGAGTAGTTTTGCAAATAATAAAGTTCATAATTTTCCTGATCTTTATCTGAACTTATCCTTGAAGCATTCATTTGAACCAAACCTGTCATCCCCGGTTTAATTTGAGAATTGCTCTTTCCTGAATCCAGAGGACTGCCAACAAAGCTCATTTCCCCTTTTAAAATATTCCAAAATAGTACCGTGCGGTTCTTCCACTTATGTTCAATTGAGGGGTTAAAGAAACCTATTCCCTTGACTTTTCTTTTCTCTGATTTATTGAGAATATGTACCGGTAAGGTTGCCAGCCAAGTTATCATCCAACATGGAAGCGCGATAGTTATGTCTAAAATTCTTTTTAGAAACTGATTAACACCTTTTGAATATGCTAAACCTACCTCTACAAGTGGGATTGATTCTAAATATTCCACATTCGACTTCCCCAAGATAAAATCCATAGAATCTGGTATTAACTTGAATACAACCCGTTCGTTTTGAAGCAATGAAATCTGTCGTAACATGTCCTTGTAAGAAATTGAAGATAAGACAAAGAATACCTGATCAATTTGGTAGGTTTTTATCAGCTCTTTTAGTTGAGCTAACTCTCCAAGTTCATCTTCTCCCTGGTTTTCAATCCCTATTGTTCCAATCACCTCATAGTTCCAATCGGGCCGTGAATGAATTTTTGCTTTTATTCCGGAAGTATGTTCTGTATCTCCCACTAAAAGTATCTTAAGTCTTTTTAGCTTACCTGTTACCTTATTATCACTTTTCGAAAGATTGATCTGAATCACTTTAAAAAGCAGCATCAGTACAAGAGCCGATATTAGACCAATAATTAATGCAAGGCGGGAAAAAGCTAATTCTTTCGCGAAAAAAGTGATCAGTGCTACTCCCGAATAGGATACTATAATTGCCTTAATCTGGTTAGAAATTGAATCCTTCTTTGACTGAAACAGATCCAGAAAACTGCCCACAATCACATAAATAATTGATGCTAGCAGGTTTATCCAAAGAAATTTGAGGTTTTGAAGATTAGTGAGCACCTCGTAGCTGAATTGGAAACGAATTAAAAACCCAAGTATCACCGAAATATTGAGAAGTATGAGATCGGAAGCGATATACCCAAATAGACGAAGATTACTGATAAATAGAGAAATCAAAGCTCTCAACCAGATCGCGCTATATATAAATACCTTGAATAGCAGACTATATCTTGAACTATGATGCTTATCAAAAAACTGGAAAAGCGCCTTATTGAATACTCTTATATAACGTAAATCTCCCTTTTTCGAACTTTCCCCTTTGTAATGAATGATAGAAGTCTCGGGCACATAATCGATATGGAATCCAGTTTCCTGAACACGATAACATACATCGATATCCTCGCCATACATAAAGAAACGCTCGTCAAAACCACTTAAATCCTTTAACAGATCTGTACGCCAGAACATAAATGAGCCTGATAGCACCGGAATCCGGGCTTGTTCGTCTTCGCCAATCCAATTCAGATAGTATTCACTAAATAATCTACTTGATGGGAATAAGGTCCCCAATCCTGTCACTTTAGTAAAAGATGACCAGATTGTCGGGACAGATCTCTTGGATTCCGGAGCAAAAGTTCCATCAGGATTTAGAATTTTACATCCTGCCGCCCCACATTTGGGATTAGCTTCCAAATGTTTGTATAAAACTGAAAAAGTATCCTCACTAACCAGAGTATCCGGATTGATAATAAGCGTGTACTTTCCGGTTGCTCGTTTTATCGCCTGATTATTGGCCTTACCAAAACCCAGATTCTCATCATTTTCGATATAATGTACATCAGGAAAGCGAGCTTTTAAAAATTCGACGGATTCATCTTGTGAGTTGTTATCGACTACAAATATTTCAAGATTAAAATCTTGTTTCGCTTTTGAAATCGAGCTTAAAAGGTTGGAAATATACTCCCGTACCTTATAATTCACGATTACTATCGATATGTCGGCCTGATTTGTCTTCAAGAATAAACTTATTCGAATTGGGCTAAACTATCTTATGATAACCACTTTACCAATCCCTTTTTCATTGCCATCCCTTTCTAAAGCTACTACAAAGTAAACCCCGGAACCCAACTGATTTCCATTGTAATCTAATCCATCCCAGCTTATTCTGCCGCTACGTGTTTCCAGTTCTCTTACCACCGTACCATCCACTCCCAATACTTTTATATCGGTAGCATCTGCTAATCCTTCAACTACAATCCGATTGTGTTTGGAATACAAAAAGGGATTTGGGAACACTTTTAACTCATCCATTTTGGGGGATGCAGCTATAGCTAGATCAGAATAACTGATAAGCCCAAGATCGGTAGCAATAAATACCTCTCCGGTTTCATCATTTATTGCAATAGATAAGATGTTATCAGACAGCAATGGACTGTTTTCAGTTGTAAATCTTTTTTCAATCCTGCTTCCTTCCTCATTTAATAACCAAAGCCCCTGATTCACGCTTCCAATCCATTTTTGGTTGGCTTCATTCACAGCTATTGCCGAAACGTTTACATCCCTTAATAAGAAACGGGAGATTGCAGAGGTGTCTTCATTAATTAACCATTGTGCCTGATAGTCGTTTGGATTAGTGCTTTCTACTATAAATTCCGGGAAAATGAATCTGGCTATCCCTCTTGCTGTACCAATCCATATTTCCCCATTCTTATCCTCAATTATTGCAGTTATAAGTTCATCAGGCAGGTTACCATTATTGGCATCTGCGGTTAATTTTCGATATTCATCATCAGATAGATCAGTATTATTCTTCGTATCAAGAATCAACAATCCCTTTCCATTGTTGCTAAAATCAGCCAGAGTAATCCATTTTTGATTATTGGAATCTACAAAAAGATCGAAGTATAGATTATCAGTTGGTATAGAAGCTTTAGGAAAATGGAACCATTCGTCACTTCCCGATTGCTGAAGGTTCAAAGGAGTATCTGAATCGTAGCTTACGGCCCACATATTATCATCAATATCACTGGACAAACCGGAAATAACTATAAAGTCTCTATTCTGGCTTATTCCTGTCAACTCAGAGTTACTCTCATCATAAATAGTGACGTCATTTGTTTCTATCGTATGCCTTGCTATACCTCCTCCCCAGCTCCCAAAATAATAATGGGAAGATGTTCCTGACACGGAGTATGTTAATCCGAATCCCGATGCCCGCATTTCTTCATTCGTTCTAATATTATAATTACTCCATTCATCTTCATTAAATAGATAGTATCCTCTTACCGGGTTAAAAGGGTCGCTTTGGGGAAATGCTGATGTACTTGCAGATATAAGAGTATTTTCCTCGTAATTCATTTTTCCGAAAAAATTCAAGTAAGGACCTTCCGGAAGAAACTGAGACCTATTGCTTGTATTGCTCAGGTCTATAGCAAACAATCCCTGATCAGACGTTCCCACCTGCAGTACATCCCCTGCTGGTATTACGGTCTGTACGGTTATGCTGGCATCGAAATTTATAATTTCTTCATCCCCTAAAAGACCTTTCTTTACGATTCTTCTATCTGATAAGACATATAACTCTTCCTCTGTTTTATGAAATTCGCTAACAGGAAGATCTCCGAACTCATCACTTACAAGCCAACTTCCACCGTCCAGGTTATATAGGCTATCCCCGGAAACAGCAAATACGTCTGTGTCAAAAGCGACAATTTCATTAACAATAGAATTTACAAACCCTTCCGCTTCAGAATAATTCGTCCACGAAGCTGTATTTAATAAATTGTCATCTAAACTTGCCACGGCTACCCCTTGCGAGGTCGCACAGTAAATCAGGTTATCTGAAATATCAATGTCATTAACCTGAATACCACGATCAAAGCTTCCTAATTTCAAGAGACTATTCTCTACAAAAAAGCCTTCCAGAGTATAGACAACAATCCCAAAATCTGTAGCTACATATAGTTCATTCTGATTGATTAAAACATCGTTTATTTTTTTTGATGAAAACTGATCCACTCTGGCTATATCTTCGTTTTTTTGGAATGAATTATTAGCAGGATTTAGGATATCAATAACTCCATCGGGGTATGTTAGTATTACCCTGTTATTAACCACATCAAAAACACTGTGTGACGGGTCTAGGCGATGCATCCCATCAATCGTCGTAAATTTATTTACGATTTCATCACCTTCAATAGTAAAAATTCCACCCAAAGTAGTTGCATAAATTACACTGTTGTTATCAATTGTTACTGAATTTACTGTTGAGAAAGATGAATAAGTATTCCATGAATCCAGCTCTTGAGAGTAGGCGCTTGAGATGGTAAAAGCTGCTAATAATATTGGAATCGATTTTTTAGAAAAGAGCATAAATGTGTAACTACATCTTAATTATTTGCTGATGGTAGCTTTATAGCATATAACACATTTTTTGGGTTAAACTTATCTTCGATTCTGACTTATAAGTATAAAAAGAATCGCCTATAAAGAGAAATAAAAAACCCTTCTTCGCTGAGCGAGGAAGGGTTTGGGAAAGAAAGAAGAGGCGGCGACCTACTCTACCGCGAAGCAGTACCATCGGCGCTGCAGGGCTTAACGTCCGTGTTCGGTATGGGAACGGGTGGGGCCCCTGCGCAATAGCCACCTCCATCTAAAGTCTTCAATAAAAAGAGTTCTTTGACATGGTCACGCCCGAGGGCGTGATTAAGAAGAAGCAAGCAGTAAAACAAAGGGAGTTGTATTGTAGACCTTTGCCGGCTTGCGCCCACCAGAAGGCGGTGCAAGCCATATAAACAAAGCCAATGGCCTGATTAGTACGGCTCGGCTAAACATGTTACCATGCGTACACCTGCCGCCTATCTACCCGGTCGTCTTCCGGGAGGCTCATAGGGAATACTTATCTTGGAGCGTGCTTCGCGCTTAGATGCGTTCAGCG
>OZ244932.1:2582500-3692594 GCA_965222205.1 Balneolaceae bacterium
CTCGCCACTACTTGCGGAATCACTGTTGTTTTCTCTTCCTCCCCCTACTTAGATGTTTCAGTTCGGGGGGTATGCCCCACGCCGAAGCGTGGTACCTTAATAAATTAAGGTGGGTTGCCCCATTCGGAAATCCACGGATCACAGTTCTTATGCAACTCCCCGCAGCTTATCGCAGCTTTACACGTCCTTCTTCGCCTCTGTATGCCTAGGCATCCACCGTGTGCCCTTACTCGCTTTTCTTATATGGCTTGCACGACCCGCTCGCGCGGCATGCAAACCTAGCTTTTTGGTTCTATTGTGGGCCAGATGGGGACGAACCACATCTGGCTACCTTGGCGTATTACATATAGATCATCGCTGACCTACATGCAACACTATGTTTAATACTTTGCAGTATTAGACCTTTATTTTACATTGTTACTTCTTCACCATGTCAAAGAACTGCCCGTAGCACGGGCAAGCTGCTTGTTGTTTGCGTTCACCGGCGTTTACACACCCGATCCCCCCAAACGATAAACATTCTGTCAATTGTAGTAAGATTGGGAGCTTCGCTCCTCTCACGCCTCACTACTCAAACCTAAATACTTCAAAACTATCGTGGAGCTACCCCGGCGTCCGGGGAAACGGTTCGACCAAAACGTTGCTTGCAACTTATCTCAATCAAACCTACTCACTATGTCAAACTTCTGTGGAGCTACAGGGATTCGAACCCTGGACCCCTGCCTTGCAAAGGCAGTGCTCTAGCCAGCTGAGCTATAGCCCCAAAAACACTTGTGGGCTTGGGAGGACTTGAACCTCCGACCTCACGCTTATCAGGCGTGCGCTCTAACCACCTGAGCTACAAGCCCCGCTTAGGGTACCTCGCACAGGCAGCTACGGCCGCCTTCCGGCGAGCTCCTGCCCGCTGTATAAAAAGAAGCAATAAACAGATTGTTTGTAACGAGCTTGCGCAGGTTCGTCGATTACCAAAGTAATCCGCTCTCCTTGAAAGGAGGTGATCCAGCCGCACCTTCCGGTACGGCTACCTTGTTACGACTTAGCGCCAGTTACCAGGCTTACCCTAGGCAGCTGCTTCCCGAAGGTTAGCGCACCGACATTAGGTACTCCTGACTTCCATCGCTTGACGGGCGGTGTGTACAAGGCCCGGGAACGTATTCACCGCGTCATTGCTGATACGCGATTACTAGCGATTCCAACTTCACGGAGTCGAGTTGCAGACTCCGATCCGAACTGAGATTGGTTTTATAGATTTGCGCCCCATCGCTGGGTGGCGACCCATTGTACCAACCATTGTAGCACGTGTGCAGCCCTGGACGTAAGGGCCATGATGACTTGACGTCGTCCCCACCTTCCTCACTACTTGCGTAGGCAGTCTGGCTAGAGTCCCCACCATTACGTGCTGGTAACTAACCACAGGGGTTGCGCTCGTTGCGGGACTTAACCCAACACCTCACGGCACGAGCTGACGACAGCCATGCAGCACCTTCCATAGCGTCCCGAAGGAACCCTCTGTTTCCAGAGGTAGCGCTGTGGATTTAGCCCAGGTAAGGTTCCTCGCGTTGCATCGAATTAAGCCACATGCTCCACCGCTTGTGCGGGCCCCCGTCAATTCCTTTGAGTTTCATCGTTGCCGACGTACTCCCCAGGTGGCATACTTAATGCGTTAACTGCAGCACTGGCCCCGAAAGGCCAACACCTAGTATGCATCGTTTACGGCGTGGACTACCAGGGTATCTAATCCTGTTCGCTCCCCACGCTTTCGTGCCTCAGCGTCAGTTGTAGACCAGCAGGCCGCCTTCGCCACTGATGTTCTTCGTAATATCTATGCATTTCACCGCTACACTACGAATTCCACCTGCCTCTTCTACACTCAAGACTGCCAGTATCCAAGGCCATTTTACCGTTAAGCGGCAAGATTTCACCCCAGACTTAGCAGTCCGCCTACGCACCCTTTACACCCAATGATTCCGGACAACGCTTGCACCCTCCGTATTACCGCGGCTGCTGGCACGGAGTTAGCCGGTGCTTATTCACCAGGTACCGTCACACCGGATCGAAATCCAGTCGTTCTTCCCTGGCAAAAGCCGTTTACAACCCATAGGGCCGTCTTCCGGCACGCGGCGTGGCTGCGTCAGGCTTTCGCCCATTGCGCAAGATTCCTCACTGCTGCCTCCCGTAGGAGTCTGGGCCGTGTCTCAGTCCCAGTGTGGGGGATCATCCTCTCAGACCCCCTAACTATCATCGCCTTGGTAAGCCGTTACCTTACCAACTAACTAATAGTACGCAGACCCATCTTTACCCGGCCGAAACCTTTAACAACTATGGCCATGCGGCCCCGCTGCATTATGCGGTATTAGCACCAGTTTCCCAGTGTTATCCCCCAGGCAAAGGCAGGTTATCTACGCGTTACTCACCCGTCCGCCAGTCTCCAGTAATAGCAAGCTACTACCTTCTCCTTCGACTTGCATGTGTTAAGCCCGCCGCCAGCGTTCGTCCTGAGCCAGGATCAAACTCTCCATTGTAATATTTACATATAACTTTTTGAGCCGATCCTGCGCTCACTCTCATTCAAAAGAATTTCCGAGCTCTCGCTCGCACAAACAATCTGTCTATTGCTTCTCAATATATTCAAAGAACAATTGTTTTGGTTGTTCAAATAATTTCCAAAACAGAAACCAAAGATAAGGGATAAATAATTCAGATGTCAACTCTTTTTGAAAGAAAATTCTGGATTATTTCGTCAATAAATCAATGGCATAAAAAAAGAAGTGTTGGAACGTGCCAACACTTCTTAAATATCAAGAGAAGTTATTATTTCTTCTCGTCAGTATCTTCTTCAGAAGACTCTTCTTCCTGAACGTCTTCTGTTGTTTCTTCAGCCATAGCGCTTTCTTCTTCTACAACTTCGGCGTCTGTTTCTGTTTCATCCACAACTTCTTCTGTTGCTGTTTCTTCGACTACCGCTGCTTCTGCTTCTTGATTAGCTGATGAAGTAGGAGTATTTGACTTTCCAGCCCTTCTGGTACGCTTTTTCTTTGTAGCTTTACCTTCTGGTTGAATATCGTTGAAATCAACTAATTCTATAACGGCCATTTCTGCCCCATCACCTTGGCGGAATCCGATTTTAACCACTCGTGTATAACCACCTGGACGATCTTTGGATTTTGGGCCAACTTCATCAAATAAAAGAGAGACAGTGTTTTTGTCTTGTAATGAAGAAAACACTTCTTTTCTGTTGTGATGAGTATCCTCTTTCGCTCTGGTGATAAGAGGTTCAACAAATCTTCTAAGCTCTTTAGCTTTAGCAACTGTTGTTACAATTCTATGCTCTTTTACAAGCGCGGTAGTAAGCGCCCGCATCGTTGCTTTTCTGTGCGATGCAGTACGGCTTAACTTTCTACCTTTTACTTTATGGCGCATGATTTAATTTCCTATTCTTAGTCCAAATATTTAGCTACATCCATTCCGAACTGAAGGTTTTTCTCTTCAATCACTTCGATTAGCTCGGTCAAAGACTTCTTACCGAAGTTTCGGAATTTCAAAAGATCTTGCTCGTCTCTAGCAACCAACTCACCAATAGAGTTTATATTTGCAGACTTCAAGCAGTTGTACGCACGTACACTCAAGTTAAGATCTTCGATGCTTGTTCTCAGAAGATTGGCAACACGTTGCTTCTCTGCATCCACTTCTTCTTCTTCCTGAGTGAATGGCTCTTCAATCTTCTCTGTAATAAATTTCTCGATGTGTTCTTTCAGAATCTTTCCGGCAAGAGTCAATGCTTCTTTTGCATTAACAGAACCATCAGTTTCTACATCCATCACTAATTTTTCGTAATCAGTTCTCTGCCCAACACGAACATTTTCTACATCAAATTTAACTGATTTAATTGGAGTGAAGATCGCGTCAATAGCGATAAGGTTTACATCTTCTTCTTCAAAAGACATATCCTCAGCAGGCACATAACCACGACCACGACCTACTCTTAATTCAATTTCAAGCTCAGCATCATCCGCAAGATTAGCGATTACAAGATCGGTGTTCAACACTTCATACTCAGCTGTTGCATCATCAATATCTGCAGCAGTTAACGTACCACCGCCTTTTTTGCTGATGTGAATAACACCACTGCTTTGTTCAACTTGCTTGAAACGAACTTGCTTAAAATTAAGGATGATTTCATATACATCCTCTTTAACTCCCTTGATGCTGGAATACTCATGATCGACACCATTAATCTTCACAGCATTGATTGCAATACCTGGTAAAGAAGATAGAAGAACTCGTCGAAAAGAATTTCCGATGGTTACTCCGAACCCTCTTTCTAATGGTTGAAGAACGAAGGTACCAAAGTTATCGTCGTCTTTAACAACGTCTAAACTTTCCGGCATTTGAATACTATAGTTACTCATAGTGGTACGGTAAACTTTTAAAATTACTTCGAATAAAGCTCAACAATAAGCTGAACATTGATGTTTTCAGGAATTTCTTCCAGAGTAGGCTCGTATAAAAACTTGCCACTTTTCGACTTAGGATCTGTTTCAACCCACTTGTACTTATTTCTAGGCGCGCTGCTTAACGAGTCTTCAACCAATTCAAGATTTCTTGATTTTGGACGAAGCGAAATCACGTCACCTGGCTTAACCACATAGGATGGAATATTCACGGTGCTTCCATTAACCACGATGTGCTTATGAGAAACAAGCTGACGAGCCTGGCGTCTTGTTTTAGTAAATCCCATTCTGAATACGGTATTATCCAATCGGGATTCTAATGACTGCAGTAAAATCTCACCAGTTACACCATCTTGAGCTGTAGCAGCTTCATATAAATTACGGAATTGCTTTTCGAGCAATCCATAGGTGTATTTTGCCTTCTGCTTCTCTTCAAGCTGAATAGCATATTCAGATTTACGTTGAAATCTGGAACGACCATGCTGTCCGGGACCGTATGGTTTACGCTCTAATGCCTTACTTGCTCCAAAGATTGGCTCTTTAAAACGTCTGGCTTTCTTTTGTTTTGGGCCTCTATATCTTGCCATTTTATACTACAATTACGAATTAAACTCTTCTACGTTTAGGTGGTCGGCATCCATTGTGAGGAATCGGAGTTCTATCCACAATAGAGGAAACTTCTAAGCCAACATTAGCCATTGCACGAACAGCTGCTTCTCTACCAGATCCAGGACCTTTCACAAATACTTCCACTTTTCGAAGCCCCATTTCATGTGCAGCTTTTGCTGCAGTTTCTGCGCTTAACTGAGCTGCATAAGGCGTGTTCTTTCGAGATCCTCTGAACCCTTCTTTTCCAGCTGATGACCATGAGAGAACATTTCCATTACTATCAGTAATAGTAACGATCACGTTATTGAAAGTAGCTTTCACAAAAGCCATTCCATTAGGGTCACTAATCTGTTTTTTCTTTTTTCTTTTTGCTGCGGCTGCTGCGCTTGGTTGTTTCTTAGCCATGATTACTTATCAATTAAATTACTTAGTCGCTTTCTTCTTGTTGGCAACAGTACGCTTCTTACCTTTACGGGTACGCGCATTAGTTTGAGTGCGCTGTCCACGAACAGGCAAACCTTTACGGTGACGAACACCACGGTAACTTCCGATCTCTATTAAGCGGCGAATGTTACCATTTACCTCACTTCTAAGAGCACCTTCTAACTTGTACTCTTCATCCAATAAATTACGGATAGCGCTCACTTGTTCATCAGTCCAGTCCTGAACTTTGATATTCTCATCAATGTCCAATTCTGCTAAAATCTTTTTTGATTGTGAGTTACCTATACCATGAATATAGGTAAGGCTAATAACGCCTCTTTTCTGTTTTGGTAAATCAATTCCTGCAATACGTGCCATGCTATACTTTTATGCAATTATCCCTGTCGCTGCTTATGGCGCGGGTTCTTTTTATTGATTACGTACAAACGACCTTTTCTTCTAACGATTTTGTCGTCTGAACTTCTTTTTTTAACCGAAGATCTTGTTTTCATGTCTACAGTGTTTATTTATATCGATAAGTGATTCTTCCTTTGGTCAAATCGTAAGGCGACATTTCTACCGCTACACGATCACCTGGTAAAATTTTGATGTAATACATTCTCATTTTACCAGACACATGAGCCAGAATTTCGTGGCCATTTTCCAATTGCACTCTAAACTGTGCATTCGGTAATGCTTCTAAAATTTCTCCGTCTTGTTTTATCGGCTCTTGTTTAGCCATATTGAATTACTTTATCTTGATTTTTCGAGAGCTGGGCAATATAATCAAAAGTACTTAGAATTTCAGCTTTTCCTTCTCTCACTACAACATCATGTTCGAAGTGAGCAGAAACGCTGTTATCTGCAGTAACTACTGTCCAACCATCCTTCAATGTTTTTACTTTCCATGAACCCATGTTAATCATCGGTTCAATTGCGAGCGTCATTCCTTCTCTGAGGCGTTCCCCTCGTCCTTTTCTTCCATAGTTAGGAACTGATGGATCTTCGTGCAATGACTTGCCCAATCCATGTCCAACTAAATCTCTTACCACTCCATACCCAGCGTCTTCGCAGTATGTTTGAATGGAATTTCCAATATCTCCAATTCTGTTTCCATGAATCGCCTTTTCTATACCAACATAAAGCGACTCAAGGGTTGTTCGGAGTAAGTCTAAAACTTTCTCGTCACAATCGCCTACCGCAAATGTGTAGGCATGATCCCCGAAGTAACCATCTTTTTCCACACCACAATCGATGGAAACAATATCACCTTCTTCCAGTTTTCTTTCTCCCGGAATTCCGTGAACAACTTCTTCATTCACAGAAATACAAAGTGTTCCAGGAAATGGATTGTTGCTTGGTCCGTATCCCTTGAAAGCTGGCCTTGCATTATTTGCTGCAATATAATCTTCAGCAATGCGATCAAGTTTTCCGGTTGTTACACCAGGCTCGATATGCTTTCCAACTTCACCCAGGGTTCTGGAAACAAGCTGCGCACTTTCACGCATCTTATCTATTTCCGACTCACTCTTCAGGTAGATCATTAATCAAGCGCGTCTGCTGCGACCTTTGATCTTTCCTGTTTTCATAAAACCATCATAATGACGCATCATTAAATGGCTCTCAATCTGTTGTAGTGTATCAAGAGCTACCCCAACAATAATCAACAAACTGGTTCCGCCATAAAAAAGAGCGAAGCCGGGAGTAACTCCAAAGTTGATTACAATTGCAGGAAGAATTGCTACAAAAGAAAGAAATAGTGAACCCGGAAGGGTAATTTTTGTCAAAATATTATCAATGAACTCTACAGTAGACTTACCTGGGCGTACACCCGGGATGAAGCCACCTTGTCTTTTCATAGTATCTGCCATTTCTTTTGGATTGATGGCGATAGCTGTATAGAAAAATGTGAAAAACACACAAATCAGGAAGAATACAACAGAGTATAAGAACCCTGAGTAGTCAACAGACCATGCGGTTAGCATTTGCACCGTTTCATTCTCTGGAAAGAATGACCCAACAGTACTTGGGATAAACATAATTGATTGTGCAAAGATAATTGGCATTACACCAGCAGCATTAACACGTAACGGTAAATACTGAGTGGTTCCGCCATAAACTTTTCGTCCAACAACACGCTTAGCATATTGTACAGGAATTTTTCTGGTTCCCTGAGTTAGCAATACTACAGCTGCGATGATCAATACAAGTACAGCAAGCTCGATGATAACAATAATTGCGTTGCTCTTGGTAGTAACCTCGTTAATCAGATTTGCAGGAAGCACTGCAATAATACCAATCATAATGATCAGAGAAATACCATTACCAATTCCACGATCGGTAATTCGCTCACCAAGCCACATCACAAAAGTAGTTCCGGCGGTCAATACAATAACACAAGTAATCACAAAGGCAACATTACTTACTACAATGGCTTGTGGAGCTGTAGCAATCAGGTTGATTGCAAACGCTACTGACTGTAATGCAGTAATACCAACAGTACCATATCTGGTAAGTCTGGTTATCTTCCGCCTTCCTTCTTCCCCTTCACGTTGAAGTTTCTGGAAATAAGGTACCACAGCTCCCATCAACTGAATGATAATAGAAGCGGTGATATAAGGCATAATTCCCAAAGCAAATACACCGGCTCTTGAAAACGCACCTCCCACAAACATATCAAATAGTCCGAGCAGGCTATTTGCATTTCCAGCTGTTTGGCTTAGCAGTTCGGCTGCATCAACACCAGGTAGTGTTACATAGCTTCCAAGTCTGTAAACCATGAGGATCCCAACAGTATAAAAAATCCTGTTTTTAAGGTCCTCAATTTTAAAGATGTTGCGGAAGTTTTCTATCAGACTCATTCGTCGTTAGATCCGTATTATTTAATGATTGTAAGTGAACCGCCAGCTTTTTCTACCTTCTCAACGGCAGACTTACTTGCAGCATGTGCTTCAATTTCAACTTTGTTTTCAAAATCGCCGGTACCAAGTATTTTGATTGGCTCATTTTTATGAGCTAATCCAGCAGCAATAAAATCGGCGGCTGTAATCTTTTCAGAAAGCTTGCCAGCTTCAATATACTCAGCAATTGTTCTCAAGTTGATTGGTCGGAATGCTACTCTGTTTGGGTTTTTGAAACCAAACTTAGGAACACGTCTCTGCAGTGGCATCTGACCACCTTCGAACCAAGGTCTTCTTGAGTAACCTGATCGTGATTTCTGTCCATTCATTCCACGGCCAGATTCTTGTCCTTTACCTGAACCTTCTCCACGTCCTACACGCTTGGTGTTTTTCTTATTGGGAGATGGTGCTTTTAAATTGCTTAAATCCATGATTCAAATTGATTATAGGTATTAACCTTCAAATACTTTGTTTAGAGAAACCCCTCTGCGCTGAGCTACTTCAACCGGGTCCGTCAAATCCTTTAGCGCCTGAAATGCAGCTTTCACCATATTGTGGGGGTTAGATGATCCCTGAGACTTAGACAAGATGTTGTGTACACCTGCAACGTCTAACAAGTTCTTAACCGCGCCACCTGCAATTACACCAGTACCTTCTGATGCCGGGCGAAGTAACACTTTACCTGCACCTGCTTTTCCAACAACAGGATGATAAATGCTTTTACTTGCCGTCATCGGGATTCTGATCAAATTCTTTTTTGCGTTATCGAACCCTTTTTGGATAGCATCCGAAACTTCGTTCGCTTTTCCAAGACCATGACCACAAACACCGTTTCCATCACCAACAACAACAATTGCGTTGAAGCTGAAACGACGCCCACCTTTTACTACTTTAGCAACACGGTTAACGTGAACCAGTTTTTCCTCAAGATTCAGGTTTCCGGCTGGGATAGATTGTTTTCTTCTTACTTTAGGCATTGCTTAATACGATTCGATTAAAACTCTAAACCACCATCACGGGCACCGTCGGCAGCCGCTTTGATAATTCCATGATACTTGTATCCACTTCGGTCGAATACAACTTTATTAATTCCTTTGTCTTGCGCTAATTTCGCAAGTTCAGCGCCAACAGCTTTCGCTTTTTCAACACCAGCTTCGCCTTTAGCAGCAGCTAAAGTAACACCAGCTGCATCGTCAATAAGCTGTAAATAGGTAAACTTATTGCTTTTGAAAACGCTTAGTCTTGGGCGCTCGGCAGTACCTTGAACCGTAGAACGGATTCTGGCTCTGATTTTATTTCTGCTCGCTGTTTTCTTCTGATTCTTATTCATTTCTTAATCCTTATTTAGCAGCTGATTTACCGGCTTTACGGCGAATTTGCTCACCAACATATCTGATACCTTTTCCTTTGTATGGCTCAGGCTTACGGAATCCTCTGATTTTTGCAGATACCTGACCAACTAATTCTTTATCTACACCAGAGATAATAAGAATCGGGTTTTTGCTTGTTTTGGTATCCACTTCAATGTTGATTCCCTGTGGAGGCACAAAGAAAATCGGATGCGAATATCCAAGGTTAAGCTCCAGTACATCGCCATTCATTGCGGCACGGAAACCAACCCCGATTATTTCCAATTTCTTAGTATAACCTTCGGTTACTCCAACTACCATATTGTTGATAAGCGCACGATACAAACCGTGAAGTGCACGGTCTGATTTAATTTCAGAATTACGCTTTACAACTAATTCATTTTCAGTTTTTTCAACTGAAATGTTTGGATGAATTTGAAGTGTATTTGAACCTTTATCACCTTTCACAGTAATTACGTTGTCTGCACTTATAGTCAGCTCAACTTTATCTGATAGAGGTACCGGTAATTTTCCTATTCGAGACATAGTTTTAAACTCTTTTTTAGTAAACGGTGCACAAAACTTCGCCGCCAACATTTAGTTTGCGAGCTTCTTTGTCTGTCATTACACCTTTCGAAGTAGAAAGTATCACTACTCCAAGACCATTTTGCGCGCGAGGTACATCAACTGCACCTGCGTACTTTCTTAAGCCTGGTTTTGAGTAGCGGGTTAAGTCGCGGATTACAGGAAGACCGTATGAATCATATTTCAGAAACATTCTGATCACACCTTGCTTTCCGTCTTCAATATTTATGAATTTTGAAATGTATCCTTTGTCAACAAGGATCTTCGCCATTGCACGCTTTAACTTTGATGCAGGCACATCTACTTTTCTGTGACCTGCAGTTTGTGCGTTGCGAATACGTGTTATAAAATCTGCTATCGGATCGTTCATAGTTATTTTACCAGCTTGCTTTTCTTACGCCTGGGATTTTTCCATCCAGAGCCAGTTCACGGAATTTGATACGAGAAACACCATACTTACTGATGTAACCACGGCTTCTGCCGGTAATGCTACAACGATTTCTCACACGAGTGGGGCTCGCATTTCTAGGTAGTTTCTGAAGTGCTTCATAATCGCCCGCTTCTTTCAAAGCTGCTCTTTTTTCAGCGTACTTCTCCACTGTTCTTTTTCTTTTTTCGTTACGTGCTATCCAAGCTTTCTTAGCCATAATAGAGTTTCTTCTTAGTTTCTTCTTTTAAATGGCATGCCGAAGTACTTTAGTAAAGCCAAAGCTTCTTCGTCGGTTTCAGCAGAGGTTACAAAAGTAATGTCCATGCCGTGCATTTTTGTAACCTTGTCAGTATCAATTTCCGGAAAAATTGTATGCTCTTTAACACCCATGGTATAGTTCCCACGTCCGTCAAAGCTCTTATCAGGAATTCCCTGAAAGTCACGGGTTCTTGGAAGCGCAAGGTTAATGAGTCTGTCAACAAACTCATACATAATGCGTCCACGAAGTGTAACTTTACAACCAATAGGCATTCCTTCTCTCAACTTGAAGTTAGAGATTGATTTTTTTGCCTTTGTTGTAACCGGCTGCTGACCTGTGATCATAGCCACATTCTCAACAACAGTATCCAGTGCTTTTTTATCCTGGATTGCTTCCCCTACTCCAACGTTAATAACAACCTTCTGGAGTTTTGGGATCGCCATTACATTCTCGTAACTAAATTCTTCCTTCAGTTTCGAAGTAATTTCTTCTTTATATAAAGTGTGTAGTCTTGCTTCAGCCATTATTAATCACACCGATTATTTGTCAATGATTTCGCCACTGGTCTTTGCATAGCGTACCCAACGGCCTTTACCGTTTTCTTCCAGGCGCTTACGACCAATTCGAGATGGCTCGCTGCTTGAAGGATCTATTACCATCACATTCGAAATGTGAATAGCAGCTTCCTTATGAACGCGACCACCTTGTTGATTTTCCTGTGAAGGCTTTTCGTGGTGTGTTCTGATATTGATTCCTTCTACAAGAACTCTGTCCTTGTCCGGGAATACCATCAGTACCCTACCTTTCTTGCCTTTGTCATTTCCAGCGAGAACTAAAACGTTATCACCTTTTTTGACATGTAATTTTTTCTGTGTATTGAACCTGCGTGGCATACTCTAATCCTTTTAAAGTACTTCCGGTGCTAAGGACACAATCTTCATGTAGCTTTTTTCGCGAAGTTCGCGTGCTACAGGTCCGAATATACGTGTACCTACCGGTTCCTTATCTTTGTTAATAACTACTGCGGCGTTCTCATCAAAACGGATGTAACTTCCGTCGCGACGCCTGAATTCTTTCTTTGTTCTTACAATAACGGCTTTTATAACATCACCTTTCTTAACGTTTCCGCCAGGAAGTGCCGTTTTAACAGAAGCAGAGATAATATCTCCAACTCGTGCGTATCGTCTTCGGGAATCCCCGAGAACTTTAATACACATGATCTTTTTAGCTCCGCTGTTATCTGCTGTGTTTAATACTGTTTGAGTTTGAACCATCGCTAATTCCTAAATCTATACGTTATTTAGCCTTTTCAACGATTTCCACTAAACGCCATGTTTTGCGCTTTGATAGTGGGCGGGTAGACATGATACGTACAGTATCACCAATACCTGCTTCATTGTTTTCATCGTGAGCCATGTACTTGGTAGTCTTGGTGATGAACTTCCCGTAAATAGGGTGTTTCACCTGGCGATCTACAGCAACAGAGATACTTTTCTCCATCTTGTCGCTAACTACGCGGCCGACTCTTTCACGGCGTTGTGCTCTTTCAATTTTTTGTACTTCTTCTGCCATAGTCAAAATCCTGCTGATTACTCAGCACTTCTTTTTTCATTAATAATGGTCTTCAAACGTGCAATTTCACGTCTGTGATTTTTAATACGAGCAGGATTTTCAAGCTGCCCGGTTACAGATTTAGAGAAGCTCAGATTTTGCAATGCTGCAGTTTCGTCTTTAATACGAGCTTCTAATTCTGCGGTTGATAAATCTCTTAATTCGTGTGCTTTCATTTATACTTCCTGTTATCCGTTGAGGTCTCTTCGAACCACAAACTTAGTTTTGATTGGAAGTTTATGAGCGGCACGTCTCATCGCCTCACGCGCTCTTTCTTCGTCTACACCAGCGATTTCGAACATAATTCTACCTGGCTTAACAACAGCAACCCAGTGATCCAAAGCACCTTTACCTTTACCCATTCGGGTTTCAGCAGGTTTACTTGTCATTGGCTGGTCCGGGAAAATTCGGATGAAAGTCTGACCATCACGCTGAAGTGAACGTGCAATAGCAATACGGCAAGCTTCGATCTGTCGGGAAGTGATGAACTTTGGTTCCAATGCTTTCAAAGCAAAATCCCCAAAACTGATCAAATGCCCTCTGTTCGCTTTCCCTTTCAGGTTAGCGCGGTGGACTCGTCGTCTTTTAACTCTTTTTGGTTCTAACATCGTTACTTACTTTCTATTAATTCTTGTTAGCGCGATTGCGGTTTCTGTTGTTGCGACGTCTGTTATTCCGTCGGTCTTTTTTGTCTCCGCCTCTTCTTCCACGAGATTGATCTGCTTCCTGCTGAGCTTTTGCTCCAGGAGTTAAATCAACATCTCCAATAATTTCTCCTTTGAAGATCCAAACACTTACTCCGATAGAACCATAAATGGTGTTCGAAGTTGAAGTAGCGTAATCAATATCCGCTCTTAGTGTGTGCAATGGAATCTGACCTTCTTTGTACTGTTCGGTACGGGCCATTTCAGCGCCTCCCAAACGACCAGCACATCGAACCTTAATACCTTTTGCGCCCATTCTCATAGCAGATGCGATGGAAGTTTTCATTGCGCGTCGGAAAGAAACTCTTGCCTGAAGTTGTTGAGCGATGTTTTGTGCTACCAAACTAGCATCCAATTCAGGACGTTTGATTTCACTAACATTGATCTGAACTTCTTTATTGGTCACTTTCTTTAACTCTTCTCTAAGCAATTCGATTTGCTCTCCACCTTTCCCGATAATTACACCCGGGCGGCTTGTTCTAAGAGTTAAAAGAATTCTTTTCGGAGTTCTTTCAATTACTACGTTTGACAACCCACCGTTTCGAAGACGGGTTTGAAGGTATTCGCGAAGCTTAGTGTCTTCAAGCACTAAAGCAGGTTGGTTATCTTCTGAATACCAGTTAGAATCCCAACCGCGAATAATTCCTAATCTAAAACCAACTGGATTTGTTTTTTGTCCCAAGGTATTACTCGTTTAGTCGTTTACCATTTCTTCAACACGCTTTGCCACCACAACAGTGATATGGCAAGAACGCTTATTAATTCGGTGAGCCCTTCCCTGCGGTGCAGGTTGAATTCTCTTAAGGGTTACGCCTTCGTCTACATAGATTGTTTTGATCACTAAATCTTCGTTTTCAAAACGCTCTTCCTGAAATTTATCACGTAGGTTTGCTGCTGCTGATTTAATCACTTTAGCAACTTCGCCTGCGGAACCTTTTTTCGTGAATTCTAGTCTCTTCAGAGCCTTGTCTACCTGAGCGCCACGAACTGCATCAGCAACTAATCTCACTTTACGTGGAGCTCTTCTTAAATGTCGTTGTATGGCTCTCGCCTCTAATACTGGAGTATCCATTTACTCTACCTTATTTAGCTTTTTTCATTGGATGCCCACGGAAAGTACGTGTTGGTGCAAATTCACCAAGCTTGTGCCCTACCATGTTTTCGGTAATGAAAACGGGGATAAACTGCTTCCCGTTATGTACAGCAAGTGTCAAGCCGATGAAGTCAGGAGTTACCAATGAACTTCTGGACCAGGTTTTGATCACTTTTTTACTTCCGCTTTCGTTGGCCTCATCAATCTTCTTCTGAAGCTTGTGATATATATAAGGGCCTTTTTTTAATGAGCGTGGCATACTTACTATTCTTATTTCTTAGTATTTCTTCTTCTGATGATGTACTTGTTAGACAACTTCTTACGATTACGTGTCTTTTTACCTTTAGCCATCTGGCCCCAAGGCGATCGCGGGTGACCTCCGGAAGCTTTTCCTTCTCCACCACCCATCGGGTGATCAACCGGGTTCATCGCAACACCACGAGTTTGTGGGCGACGACCTAACCAACGGCTACGGCCTGCTTTACCAATTGTAGTGTTCATGTGATCCGGATTACTTGTAGTACCAACAGTGGCTAAACAAGTACCAAGAATCAATCTTACTTCACCAGAAGGAAGTTTTACACTTACATATTTTTCCTGCTTACCAAGTAACTGAGCTACAGTACCTGCACTACGGCAGATTGTTGCTCCACGACCCGGCTCCAATTCAATCGCGTGAATGAATGTACCCGGAGGCATGTGTCTTAGCTCAAGTGCGTTTCCTAAATCGGGAAGCACTTTAGATCCTGAGATTACTGTATCTCCAACTTTCAGTCCGTTTGGAGCAATAATGTATCTCTTCTCACCATCAGCATACGCAAGCAAAGCGATACGTGCTGTACGGTTCGGATCGTATTCAATAGTCTGAACTTTAGCCGGTATATCGAATTTATTTCTCTTAAAATCGATAACACGGAAACGTCTCTTGTGTCCACCGCCTCTGTGGCGTGATGTCTTACGACCATGATGGTTACGTCCACCAGATTTGCCAATACCTAGGGTAAGTGACTTTTTTGGTTTACTTACAGTAACATCATCAAACACAGGAGCTATTCTATGTCTGGTACCGGGAGTAGTTGGTTTTAATTTCCTTGTAGCCATTATTCTCTAATCTTAGACTTCGCTGAAGAAATCAATTTCGCCTTCTTTGATCGTTACGATCGCTTTCTTCCAGGTAGCAGTTCTACCAGCCTGGAAACCACTTCGGGTATGACGCCCTTTTGGCTTAGAAGGCATAATTAATGTGTTTACTTTAGCAACTTTTACGCCCGGATACTGAGCTTCAACCGCTCTTTTAATCTCAGGCTTACTTGCGCTTTTTACTACTTCGAAAGTGTATTTATTATCCACTTCCATCAGTCTGCTTAATTTTTCTGTGATTACAGGACGAATTAATACGCTCATGCTGCAACCTCCTCAGTTTTTTCAATGCTGTTTTCGAGAACAGAGATTGCACTCTCCTGAATCACGATAGCATCAGCATGTAGAATTTGGTATGTGTTTGGCTTGTTTGCTTCAACAACAGTCACTCCCGGAATATTTCTTGCAGAAACATATACATTCTTGTCAGTCTCAGGAGTAAGGATCAATACTTTCTTACCGCTTAGTTCAAAAGCACTCAACATGTCAGCAACCTGGCTTGTTTTCGGTGCTTCGAATGTAAAGTCGTTAACTACCGTAATTGCCTTCGCTTCTGCTTTTACCGAAAGTGCTGATTTGCGAGCAAGCTGAACTACTTTTTTGTTCAACTTGAAACTGTAATCGCGGGGTTTTGGCCCAAATACGGTTCCACCTTTTCTTAAAAGAGGAGATTTTGCGCTACCACGACGAGCATTACCCGTTCCCTTTTGGCGATATAATTTCTTGGTACTACCTACAATTTCAGACCGGCCTTTTGTACTGTGTGTACCCTGACGTTTGTTAGCCATGTGGCGACGAACATCTTCGTACATAACAGTTTCATTCGGCTCAATTGCGAATATAGTATCACTCAATTCAGCTTTCTTGCTGCCTTTGCTTCCGTCTATTTTATAAATATCTAATTTCATGTCTCTTAAGCCTCAGCAGATTTGTTGAGAATTTCAACGTAGCTTCCTTTTGGCCCCGGAATGCTTCCCGTAACTAGTACAAGACTTGACTCCGGAAGGATTTTAGCAATACTAAGATTCTTTACTTTTACGCGCTCATTACCGTGTTGCCCAGCCATTTTCATGCCTTTGAATACACGAGAAGGATCAGAAGCTCCCCCAATTGAACCAGGGGCTCTAAGCCTGTTATGCTGACCATGAGTTGCATCACCTACACCACTAAAATTGTGTCGCTTAATTACACCAGCGAATCCACGTCCTTTTGAGGCTCCGGCTACATCAACTATATCACCTACAGAAAATACATCTTCAATAGTAAGCTCGTCGCCTTCCACAAGACCCTCTGGGAGATAATCTCTGAATTCTTTGACAACAGCTTTACCGGATGTGCCTGCTTTTGCAAGGTGACCATTTACAGCCTTTGAAATATTTTTTTCTTTGCGCTCAAAACTAGAAACCTGAATAGCGTTGTAGCCGTCCTTCTCTTCTGTTTTGATTTGGGTGATAACAGCGGCTGGTACTTCAACAACGGTAACAGGTATACTGCGACCAATTTCGTCGAAGACGCTTGTCATCCCAATTTTTTTTCCAATCAATCCACGCATTGTGTTCTTGATCCTTTCGTTTAAACTTTAATTTCTACATCAACGCCGGAAGGTAATTCCAGCTTCATTAACGCATCTACGGTTTGCGAACCGGTAGACAAAATATCAATCAGTCTTTTGTGAGCTCTGTATTCAAACTGCTCACGCGACTTCTTGTCAACAAACACTGATTTATTTACAGTGATAATGCTTTTACGAGTTGGAAGTGGAATCGGTCCCGAAACCACAGCTCCCGTTGATTTAACCGTCTGAATAATCTTTTCAGCTGATTTGTCGATCAAATTATGATCGTATGACTTTAATTTGATTCTGATTTTTTGTTGTGTTGCCACGGATCAGAACTCCTTAATCTAAGATTTTAGTTACAACACCGGCACCTACGGTACGGCCTCCTTCACGGATCGCAAATCGCAACCCTTCTTCCATCGCTACCGGCTGGATAAGCTCCACAGAAAGCTTCACATTATCTCCCGGCATGACCATCTCCACTCCACTCGGAAGCTCACAAGCTCCGGTTACATCCGTCGTTCTGAAGTAGAACTGCGGGCGGTAGCCTTTGAAGAACGGCGTGTGTCGCCCACCTTCGTCTTTGCTCAGCACGTACACCTCACACTCAAACTTCTTGTGCGGGTTGATCGAGCCTGGCTTACACAGCACCATGCCTCGCTGCAATTGCTCCTTGTTGATTCCACGAAGCAGAATACCCGCGTTGTCACCCGCCTGGCCTTGGTCAAGCAATCTTCGGAACATCTCGATTCCGGTTACCACACTCTTTAACGGCTCTTCGATGATTCCTACAATCTCGATCTCATCATTGAGCTTAAGTACTCCACGCTCGATACGACCTGTAGCTACGGTTCCACGACCTGTGATAGAGAATACATCCTCTACCGGCATCAGGAACGGCTTGTCTACATCTCGCTCCGGAGTTGGAATCGTATCATCCACAGCTTTAATTAGCTCTACAATCTTTTCTTCCCACTGCGCTTCTCCGTTCAGGGCGCCAAGGGCTGATCCCTGGATCACAGGAATATCGTCTCCATCAAACTCATAGCTCGATAACAGCTCACGCACTTCAAGCTCTACCAGCTCCAGCAGTTCTTCGTCATCCACCAAGTCAACCTTGTTCATGAATACCACAATCTCAGGCACTCCTACCTGGCGGGCCAGCAGGATGTGCTCGCGCGTTTGAGGCATAGGACCGTCGGTGGCGGCTACTACTAAGATAGCTCCATCCATTTGCGCCGCACCTGTTACCATGTTCTTTACGTAATCGGCGTGACCCGGGCAGTCTACGTGCGCGTAGTGACGAGCGTCGGACTCATACTCTACGTGCGCCGTGGCGATGGTAATCCCTCGCTCGCGCTCTTCCGGGGCGTTGTCAATCTGATCAAACGCCTGTGCTACTCCACCGTAGGTCTTCGCCATTACGGTGGTAATCGCCGCTGTCAATGTTGTCTTTCCGTGATCTACGTGACCAATGGTTCCCACATTCACGTGGGGCTTGGTGCGTTGAAAGGTCTCTTTTGCCATGATTAAATCAGTTTATTGGTTAAATTTCTTATGCTTGGCTTTCAATGATTTCCTGAGCAATCTTGTCAGGAACCTGAGTATACTCTTCAAACTCCATCGAGTATACTGCTCTACCTTGTGTCGCTGAACGAAGATCAGTTGAATAACCGAACATTTCAGACAAAGGCACATTAGCTTTTACTACAGATCCGTTCGGATCAGAATTCATACTTTGGATAATTCCACGACGGCTGTTCAAGTCACCGATTACATCACCCATATAGTCTTCCGGAGTTGTTACTTCAACTTTCATTACTGGCTCAAGTAATACCGGCTTTGCTTTCCTGGCAGAGTTACGGAAGCCTTGTTTAGCTGCTAATTCAAAACTCAATTGATCGGAGTCAACATCGTGGTAAGAACCATCAAATAATCTTACTCCAATGTTTTGAACACCGTAGTTAGCCTGAATACCAGCTTCAAGAGCTGCCTTAAATCCTTTTTCTACAGAAGGAATAAATTCACGCGGGATGTTACCACCAACGATTTCGTTGATGAACATGAATCCTTCATCGCGATTGATTCGGTCTTCTTTCCCTTCGTAGTTGTCGAAGTACTCGATAGGAGCAATTTCAAACTGGATATCTGCGAATTTACCACGACCACCAGTCTGCTTTTTGTAAGTCTCACGGTGAGTAACATTCTTAGAAATAGTCTCACGATAAGATACCTGAGGAGCACCAACGTTAGCTTCTACTTTAAACTCTCGCTTCAGTCGGTCAACAATAATCTCAAGGTGAAGCTCGCCCATACCTGCAATAGTAGTCTGACCAGTTTCCTCGTCAGTACTAACTTTGAAAGTAGGATCCTCTTCAGCTAGTTTTTGAAGACCGGTAGAAAGCTTGTCGCTATCAGCTTTTGTCTTAGGCTCAACAGCGAGTTTAATTACCGGTTCCGGGAATGTGATTTGCTCCAGAATAACAGGGCTATCTAAATCGCAGAAAGTATCACCAGTATAAACTTCTTTTACACCTACTACTGCAACGATATCTCCAGCCTGCGCAATGTCAACATCTTTCTTGTCATTCGCGTGCATCTCAAGAAGGCGACCTACGCGCTCTTTCTTACCTGTTGAAGAGTTCAAAATGTAAGAACCTTTGTTAAGTGTACCAGAGTACACGCGGGTAAAGGTCAATTTACCAACATAAGGATCAGTCATAATTTTGAAAGCAAGCGCTGAAAACGGCCCATTAGGATCGGCTTCGCGGGTTACTTCTTCTTCTGTATTCGGATCGATCCCTTTTACAGCCTGCACATCCAATGGAGAAGGCATGAAATCAAGAACACGGTCAAGCATAGCCTGAACGCCTTTGTTCTTGAGGGCAGTACCACACATTACCGGAGTAATATCTTTAGCGATTGTAGCCTTACGAATAGCAGCAATAATTTCTTCTGCTTCAATTTCCTCTTCCATCAAATACTTTTCCATCAACTCTTCGTCGTGGTCAGCAATAGCTTCAAGCATCTGAACTCTGTAGCCTTCAACATCTTCCTGCATGTCAGCCGGGATGTCTACTACATCATATTTAGCGCCAAGGGATTCGTCATCCCAAACAATACCCTGCATGTTAATCAAATCAACAACACCCTTAAAGTTCTCTTCACTTCCAATAGGGATTTGAATAGGGATAGGATTAGCATTCAACTTATCATCAAGTTGACCTACTACATTATAAAAGTCTGCTCCGGTACGGTCCATTTTGTTAACAAACGCCATACAAGGAACTTTGTACTTAGTAGCCTGCCGCCATACAGTCTCAGACTGTGGCTGAACAGCACCTACTGAACACAATACAAACACAGCACCATCAAGTACACGAAGCGAACGTTCTACTTCAACAGTAAAATCAACGTGACCAGGAGTATCAATAATGTTGATACGGTGATCCTTCCAGATACAGTGAGTTGCAGCAGAAGTAATAGTAATACCTCTTTCCTGCTCCTGCTCCATCCAGTCCATAGTAGCAGCTCCATCATGCACCTCACCAATTCTGTGACTTCTTCCTGTATAGAACAGGATACGCTCGGTCACAGTAGTTTTACCGGCATCGATGTGAGCCATAATCCCGATGTTACGCGTGCGGCGCATTTTATCGAGTACTTTAGGATCCATTGCTGTTTTTACTTCAGACATGTTTGTGAATAGTTTTTAAAATCTAAAATGGGCAAATGCTTTGTTGGCTTCGGCCATACGATGCGTCTCATCTTTCTTACGAACTGCTCCACCTTCATTTTTGGAAGCATCAATAAGCTCTCTTGAGAGACGTAGTGACATTGACTTATCATTTCTTGAGCGAGCAGCCTTAATCAACCACCTCATCCCAAGTGCAGTACCTCGCTCCTGACGAACTTCTACAGGCACCTGATAAGTAGCACCACCAACACGGCGTGATTTAACTTCAACTACCGGAGTTGAATTTTGCAGCGCAGAACGGAAAATCTCTAGTCCGGTCTCGCCAGTTCTTTCTTCAATAATTTCGAATGCCTGATAAACAATTTTACGGGCAACATTTTTTTTGCCATCTCTCATCAGGTTGTTCACGAAACGCGTGATCATTTTGTCCGCAAATATCGGATCTGGTTGTACGTCTCGTTTTTCAGCTTTTCTTCTACGCATACTCGATCAGTCTAAATCTTTATGGTTACCCTTTTGGTCGTTTAGTACCGTACAAGCTTCGGCTTTGAGTACGTCCATCAACACCGGCTGTATCAAGTGTACCACGGATAATGTGGTAACGAACACCAGGTAAATCTTTTACTCTACCGCCACGAATCAACACAATACTGTGTTCCTGTAGGTTGTGACCTTCTCCAGGGATATAAGCTGTTACTTCAATCCCGTTTGTTAAACGAACACGAGCTACTTTACGAAGTGCTGAGTTCGGCTTCTTTGGTGTAGTTGTGTAAACACGGGTGCAAACACCACGCTTCTGAGGACAACTTTGCATTGCCGGAGCAGTTGTTTTGCGTGTCTTACTTTTTCTACCTTTTCTAATAAGTTGTTGTATAGTTGGCACTGTTCAAAAAATTTGGTTATTGCCATCAAATCGAGAGCTTGCAAATATAGGGAAGTTTGAAATGCTTTTGCAAAATATTTATCAATGAATATTTCTTTTATTTGATGAAAAGCTTCTTACCTCCCAATATGTACCCCAAACCTTAATTGTTTAGGGTAATTAATTATAAACCGATATATAACTTTATATCAATTGAATATTACAACTTTACCCGGATTAAGCACTAAAAGACTCGAAGCACTCTCCAAAGAGGGCTTAGTTTCAGTTTCGGATTTTCTCAATTTCTTTCCTCGCCGATACCTGGATCGAAGTAATGTACAGCCCATTGCTCACTTAATGGGTTCGGGTGAGGAAATTACGGTATCAGGAAAGGTCACTTCCATTAATGAAGTTGGGTATGGTAAAAAGAAGAGACTTGAGGTAACTATCAAAGATGAAACAGGCTCTTTAAAGGGAGTTTGGTTTCGCGGTGCTTCCTATTTCAAACGAATATTTAAAAAAGGTGATGTAGTTGCTTTTTTTGGTGCAGCAAAACGATACGGAAAGAACAACACCATCGCTCATCCTGAAGTAGATAAAATAGCTAATGAAGAAGATCTGGATTCCTTCTCACGAATTATGCCGGTTTACCCCGGGAGCAAAGAGATAAGTAAAGCAAGAATTACGAGCAGTCTTTTTCAATCCTGGGTTAAGGTGATTTTAGAACAAACCGAATTGCCGGAATTTATCCCTTCTTATTTATTAGAGGAACTCAACCTCCCTCAGAGAAAAGAAGCTTACCGAATGATTCATTTTCCTGAAAACCACGGCGAGCGAAAGAAAGCCTTGGAGCGATTTAAGTTTGAAGAACTCTTTCTATTCGAACTGAGCATGGAAAAAATCCATCACACTGTTGAAGAACGCAAAACCGGTCACCTATTTTCTGAAGTTGGGACTTATACTGCGCGATATTTTAAAGAGCTTCTTCCCTTTGAGTTAACCAAAGGACAAAAGACTTCACTTGCTGACATTAAAAAAGATGTGCGCTCCGGCCGACAGATGAACCGACTTATCCAGGGAGATGTAGGCGCCGGAAAAACTATTGTTGCTCTCGGGGCAATCCTGATGGCTTTGGATAATGGGTTCCAGGCAGCTTTTGTAGCTCCGACTGAAATCCTTGCCGAGCAACATTTCCGAACGCTTTCTGAGCATCTCAAAGAATTAGACATCAACATCCGCTTGTTAGTCGGCGGACAAAAAACTGCCCTGCGTCGGGATGTTCTAACAGATATCGAAGGCGGCTCTTGTCAGATCGTAGTTGGAACTCACGCCGTGATTCAAAAAGAAATAAAATTTCATAAGCTTGGACTAGCTGTAATTGACGAGCAGCACCGCTTTGGCGTAAAACAGCGAGCCGAACTTCTAAATAAAGGAGAACATCCACACATCCTGGTGATGAGCGCCACCCCTATCCCCCGCTCGCTGGCCATGACGGTGTACGCTGATTTAGATATTTCCATCATCAAAGAATTACCAGCCGGAAGAAAACCAATCCGAACTGCCATTCGCGGACAAAAGAAACGAGACGATGTGTTCAGCTTTGTGAAGCAGGAAGTGGAAGATGGTGGTCAGGTGTATGTGATTTATCCTTTAGTGGAAGAGTCTGAGGCACTGGATTTAAAGGATGCAACAGCGGGGTATGAAAAAATCAAATCCCAATTTCCAAATTTCAATGTGGGGCTTTTACATGGACGCATGAAATCAGATGAAAAAGATGAAGTGATGAAAGCCTTCATTAAAAACGACATTCAGATTCTGGTTTCTACAACGGTTATTGAAGTCGGTGTGGATGTCCCCAATGCTTCCATCATGATTATTGAACACGCCGAACGTTTTGGTTTGTCTCAGTTACATCAACTTCGTGGAAGGATTGGGCGTGGCGAGCGCCAGAGCTACTGCATTTTATTACCGGATGTGAAAGTAAGTAAGTCCGGGGCATTCCGCCTTAAAACCATGGAAGAAACCAATGACGGTTTCAGGATTGCCGAAGCAGACCTCAAGCTTCGTGGCCCCGGCGATTTTCTGGGCACTAAACAAAGCGGTTTGCCTGATTTTAAAGTCGCTGATATAGTCGAGGACCAATTCATTTTAGCGCAAGCCAAAGAGAAAGCGAAAGAGCTCATTGAAGCCGATGCCGATTTAAATCAGCCTGATCATCAGCCCTTGAAAAAAGTATTCGAACCTTATTTTAAAGAGAAGGCGAGTTTTTATGGGATGGGGTGAGGAATGTTGAACAACGAACGTTGAACTCTGGGTTTTGACCAGAAGAACATTCACCTGCCCTCACAAAGCTCTTACTTCCAATGCAACCCAGTGATTGTTTACCTCACCAACAACATTTTGTTCTGAGCTATGAATTGCTGCCTGTCCGTTTCTTTAAGTACTGCGCATTAAAATACATCAGCGCATACCCTTCGCTGGTCAGGCTGGCTTCTTTCTCGGCTTCCACCAGATCGATAAAGCGTTGTAAGGCATTGGCGGCGGCCAGGGAGTCTTCAGCGAGGAGTGCGGTTTTCACTTGGGAAAGCTCGTTCTCCAACTGCCCACATACCGTGGCATCCGTTGCCCAATCCAGTTCCTCGCAGGAGCGGAAACGAAAGGTTTCGAGGGTGTCGGAAAAATCAATCAGACTCATGGAAGAATCGGGAAGCCAGGGGCCGAGGGTATATCCTGAAAAGGAATTTAATTTTAATCCTTCTGGACGAACAATCCCATAATCACCATTATTGCCCTGCAAGTAGAAACTTGCAACTCTTGGTATTCCATTAGAAAGAAATTTAAGAGAATCGCTGATTTTATTTGGTTGAATTAACGATTCTCGGTGATACTCGACAGGAAACTTTATACTCCAACTTATTAAGTCGTCTGGTATATTTGGGCTAAATTCCCAGTCAAATGGGGATAAAACTAATGCTGGTTTTTCTGCATGGTTTTCTAAAACAAAATCTTCGATAGATTGAACGCTTTCATTCGAGTTTATTACCGTATATGAATAAAAATACTTTGAACCTGATTTTTCTATTACTGACTTAACGTTTGCATACAGCACATTTCTAGGCAGTTGATCTGGTCTGATTTTGTTTTGATCGGAAAACTCTACTCCATCCCAACTATAAGTAACAGGCTCTCCAGACCAATCTTCTCCAATAATCTCTTTTATTCTGTCTGGTTCAAAATCAACAATATCAATGGAGTAGTCTTTGAGCTTTAAAGTTGATCTCCCCTCATCATTGACAGGGTTTATTCTCACCCCGCTGCTGCCATTCCAGCTATATATCCAGAGACCGGTACTCCCGCCCCGCATACCATATTCCCACTGCGTAATAATTTCTACATTACCATCATTGTTCATATCAAGAACACCTAATATGTCAGTATCAGTAGCTGCTTTTAAAGGTATTTCTTTTTCGGATTGCCAAATGATTGTGCCACTTCTGTAAATACCTACAAAAGCGTACCTGTTAAACGAAGACTTATTGATAGGACCCCATGTGGAAAACAAATAACCTTCACTGAAAACCTGGTCCGGGTCTTCAAAACCAAAATCGAGCGTAGCAAATACTTCTTTATTAAAAGCAGCTACCAGATATTCATCCCCCGTTTGTTGGAGGAATACAGCTGAAATTTCCTGCTCAACAGCTTTCAGATCATCCAATGTTTTCTGAGCGATAGTATTGTTCCATAATAAGACGCAACACACAATTCCAATAAATATAAATCTGAATGTTTTAATCATAATCTATTAATTTTTTGAAGGGCTAAAATTTGAGACATTCTTTAAAGCTTCTTCTGGATAGCCTGGGGCACTATTCCATATCTCAAAGATAGAATTGCGTAAAAGAAGCTCAAATACTTCTCCCCAGTTAAATTCTGGCTCATCATTTATCCCTCGTTCCGAACACCCCGGTGGGGATGTTCTCACAAAGTTCTTACCTCCAATACAACTAATAATAGCTTACTTCACTAACAACATCTTATTCTGAGCCATGAACTGCTGCCTGTCCGTTTCCTTTTCGATAATTCATATCAATACCACTTCAATCTTCTTCATCTATCCGTTTCTTTAAGTACTGCCCGTTAAAATACAGCAGCGCGTATCCTTCGCTGGTCAGGCTGGCTTCTTTCTCGGCTTCCACCAGGTCGATAAAGCGTTGTAAGGCATTGGCGGCGGCCAGGGAGTCTTCAGCGAGGAGTGCGGTTTTCACTTGGGAAAGCTCGTTCTCCAACTGCCCACATACCGTGGCATCCGTCGCCCAATCCAGTTCTTCACAGGAGCGGAAACGAAAGGTTTCGAGAGTGTCGGTGAGTTCAATGATATTTTCAATCGCTGAATCTCTGGGGAATACCGTATATCCTTTTTTTGTAACATCAAAAAAAGAAGCGTTTTCAACCGAATCAGGTTCTTCTTTCAGTATATATTGTGCCCACCCTTCCATATAGTAGGTTTTAATTGTTGGAGGGGCAGGTGACTCTAATTCAAAATTTGATTTTCTTTCCGAAGGTCGGATCTCAACTGAGTCTGATTGTGCCCCCCAAGTAATTCTTCTAGGATTTTTAGCTCTGTTTATAAATCTCCATCCCGAAGGGGATGCTGATCTTCTTATATCCGCTTTAGTTAATATCATCCAAAACCAAATACTTTGTTGACTATTTATACCAGAAAGGATTTCAAATTCATACTTGAATAACGAATCGGGCTTATAAACAGCCGCGAATACACTCTCCTCAAATTTATCACGCATAGGTTGTGTAAAAATCAGAATGGAATCTCCATCGACCACTTCGTTTCTAAGTTGGCACAGCGCAGATTCCTGTGAAAGCAAAATAATTGAAAGTACAATGAGTGCCGACTTAATTGGTAACCACATAGTTTTTTTACCTCACCAACAACATTTTGTTATGAACGATAACCTGCTGTTCATTTTTTTCTTTTCCAATGATATTCAATACTCCTTCAATCCTCTTCATCTATCCGTTTCTTTAAGTAGTGCCCGTTAAAATACAGCAGCGCATACCCCTCGCTGGTCAGGCTGGCTTCTTTCTCGGCTTCCACCAGATCGATAAAACGTTGTAAGGCATTGGCGGCGGACAGGGAGTCTTCACTAGTCAGGGCGTTTTTCACCTGGGAAAGCTCGTTCTCTAACTGCCCACATACCATGGTATCCGTTGCCCAATCCAGTTCTTCACAGGAGCGGAAACGAAAGGTTTCGAGGGTGTCGGAAAAATCAATCAGGCTCATGGAAGAATCGGGAAGCCAGGGGCCCAATGTAAAACCATAATAGTTTACCATGTTCCTTAGAGAATCCATCTCTTCAATAGTTTGGATCAAATTAGGATCATTTAGGCTTTGGAAGAATTCACTTACGTCAAATCTAGGATATACTGTAATTTCCCTTACGCTAGGCAAGCCTCTGGATTGCATTACAAATCCTGAAAGAGAATTGCCTGGGTCTATTACGGGGCTGCCACTAAAACCCGCCTCACCAAACTTTGAGAACGATCCCGTCCATCTTCCTGGAGAAGCCGGGAAACCCGCAGGCACAGCAATACTTTCTATTAGACTGTACATATTCCTAAAAGAAAACTCTACATAAGAGTTTTTGAAGCTTAACCCAGTCGTGTCAGGTGAATAAGACAAGGATTCTTTTAAATCAATTCTAAAAGATATGATGATGCCTTTATTCTCTGGATTGTTTCCAATTGTATATTGATAGAGGTAAAACTCATCTGATATTTTCACATTAGCGTTTACTTCAACATTATATAAAAAAGAATAATCGGTACTTAATGTATCCCTAAAGCTTTCTTGAGCCAAAATTGTTACGGAACAAACCAAAAAACATGTTAGAGCTATAATTGAAGTTTTCATTTTAATCTTCTTCGTTAAACCTGTTCCCAACACCCCGTTGGGGATGCCCTCGTAAAGTTCTTACTTCCAAAGCAACCCAGTGATCCTTTTCTTCACCAAAAGTATTTTGTTCTGAGCAATAAACTGCTGTTCATTTTTTCTTTTTCCAATGATATTCAATACTCCTTCAATCCTCTTCATCTATCCGTTTCTTTAAGTATTGCCCGTTAAAATACAGCAGCGCATACCCTTCGCTGGTCAGGCTGGCTTCTTTTTCGGCTTCCACCAGGTCGATAAAGCGTTGTAAGGCATTGGCGGCGACCAGGGAGTCTTCAGCGAGGAGTGCGGTTTTGACTTGTGAGAGATTATTCTCTAACTCCCCACAAACCCCCGCATCATTCGCCCAATCCAATTCTTCACAGGAGCGGAAACGGAAGGTTTCGAGGGTGTCGGTGAGGGCTAAGTTTGAGATTTCTTCATTTAGATCAATTTCAAAGGTTTGAAAGTTCTCTCCTCCAATAAAGTAGTATGCCTTCTCAGGATAGCTATCAAAAAGAAATATATTTCCACCTTCAGGGAGGTTAACATAGTTTTTAAGCAAACCTGTATCATAATCAAAAATATAAATATCCCCAGTGTGCAATTCGGGGTCTTCTCCGAGCGGCAGATCATAAATCCAATTCACACGCTCGATTATTGCTTCCTCAAGGGAAGGTGATAAATATGCTTTAGAACGCCACGGAAAGCGAACCGTAGCCCCGACATCATTATTGTCTATATCACACCAAGTATAATGTTGAAATAGAAATCCTGATGCAGAATCCCAGCCCAATATGGCTCTTCCACTTTTTCCATATTCTAGCGAAGGACCATATTGAAAAGGTCCTGAATTCCCACACTGCAGACCATTATCAATTAATGATCCCGAAAAGCTATCATATGCCTTAAAGTAGAATCCAGTTGAATCGTCTATATGGTCATAGATCACTCTTTGGTCTGCAGAAAAGAAATACTTATCAAAATTTCGAGGCCCCAAATAATACTCCCGAAATGTATTTAGAGTGTCAATTACTGAAAAATTTGCCCGATCCAACATTACAATTTTATCTGGAAATCCAGGATCACCAATTACTAGATATAACCTATTTAGAAGCGGGGCATCCATTGCAAAGCTCATCCAATCGGACGGGAAAAAGTTAATCCCTTTAGTGTCTTCCTTATCTGATGTAAATACATCCAGTTGGTCTCTTCGTTGTACAAATAAAATATCTTGTAAAGGATTAAAAATTACCTGGTTTATGCGCCCATATTCTTCAAAATATACTTCTTCATTATTTGTGGACAAATCAAGTCGGTTTATTCCTGCATTTGCATATGGAGACCCTATATAAGAAGTGTCGTTCTCAGTAGGCAGTGCCCAATAATATAGATAGGGTTGAGCGGTTAACAAACCGCTGTAAACTGCCATTATTCCAAAAACTATTAAAACTTTTCTAGCCTGTTTTTTCATATCAATCCCAACCTTGTGGTAAGTTTTCATTTAGTACATCCTGATATAAATTCCAAAGTATAGTGCCATATGGCTGGTTGCGAGCCGCTGCATTAGGAGCTACTATTATCCAGGTTCCCCCTAATGTAGGGTCTCGTCTATTTATTAGTTCCCAGTCCCAATATCGAAACCCATTATAACGCTGAAGCTGCTCCCTTAATAATATCTCTTCTGAATTGGGTTCTTCTTCAAAACTCGGAGCTGGTGAACTTTGCCTATTTGATAATCTTAATAAATAAGCTCTGGCTTGTCTTTCTTTTTCTTCAAAAAGATTAACCCCACCTTGGCGATTAGTTACCCAGTTCCATAATTGTTGAGGAGTTGCTGTTGGGTTATCTAATTGTGCCAACCCATAACCATTTGGATATCCGTAGACTGGATTCCCATTCGCATTATATCTATCACGATTCCTAGTATTAAAATGTGCCCATCTTGGGAGAGATTCATGATATATTACTACCTGATAGGGAACTTCTATCCCATTTCGCACTGCAACTTGAGTAGGGTTCTGCCCAGTTATATTGTAAACGCTATCTGCCAAAGCAACTAAAGTATCCTCTTCAGAAATTGGAACTCTAACAGTAACCGAGACCACTCCTCCAATAAATATATCCTCTTCTCCGGCTTGCCAGTTAGCAGTTTGATCTTGTGCTGTACATTGAGAATTTGCGCTAGGTCTAACTGGCCTATTATTTCTCGCTACACAAGTTGCAAATTCCTGACTAAAATTAACTATCCAGTTTGTAGGTCCTGATCCTGTTGAAGAACTAGTTCCTGAAAATGTACACTCACCAACTCTAGGGCAGTATTCAAATCTATTTCCTCCCTCTATACCAAAGCGTTCTAAGGAATACTGAATTTTATATTCCCATAAGAAATTATTTTGTCGGCTTTCATCTATATTCGATACTTGAGCTCTCATATTAACATTAGGCATTTGAGGAGTAGCACCAATTTGTTGATTATTCCACCCATTCTGTGGGCGTAAAATTACTACCTCGGGTAACGGCTCAATTTGAATTGAAGAGTTGTTAAAAAGTGCTTTTTCATCGTAAATCGTTGTTATACTTATTTTCACTGAGCCAACCTCATTAATATTTGGGTTTGCAATAAAAGCAAAATCAGGACCAATATTGGTTCCGGCATCTAAAGTATCTCCATTGGCAAATAAAATGGTTCCTAACGGCGCGGAAGCCTCATCAAGTGCTATTTCAAACTGTTGATCCTGTGGAAAATCAACGGTATCGCCTTGCGCGGTGAGCAGGCGGGCGGTGAGTACGCTGGCCTGACCCGGGTACACGGTATCAGGCTCGGCTTCTACCAACAACTGGTTTTGAGCGCCTATGGTAAACTCGAAACAGTTGGTAAAGATGTTTTCGGCTATTACATCGGTCGGAAAGCCGCAGTTGGGGTCGTCTTCAATGTTGCTTACCACCACGCCGTCCGGCGCATTTAGTAAGGCCTCCATGATGCGTTGTTCGTGCGTTTGCCCCTCTATTTTGCCAGAGCCCAGGTCTTTTATCATCCAGCCGGCTACCCGAATCCTAAAACTCATCCCCGCATATTCCGGCAGGTTTAGTGCTCTTAGTTCCAGGCCGGATTTAAAACGGTTCACAAAACCGATGGTCGTAAATTCGAATTCTTCGGGATCAAAGAAGGTGGCAAGCAGCGACTGATTTCCATTTGGGTCTTCCATAAGATTACTTCATAGTATCCACTCCTTGCAAATGGGTAGGAGCCTTAACTTTTCTTACCAGCAAAACGGTTGATACAGAAAGAGCTTCTTTTGGGATAGGATAAATTCATTCCAACTTTACTCAGATTTTTAGTTAATTCTGTACTAATTCAATAATTAATGAGTGCAGAATTTAGTTCTCATACTGTTAGTTGCTTTTCAACTGGTACAGCCTCCACAGTTTAAGAGGTACGATACTTCCTCGGGTCTTTCGAATAACATCATCCATGATGTGTTTCAGGATTCTGAAGGTTTTTTATGGATTGCTACCGAAAATGGCCTGAATCGCTTTGATGGTCATGAGTTTAAAATCTTTAAGAGTATTCCCAACGACAGTACCAGCCTTTCTCATAATGTGGTGATGGCTGTTTTCGAAGACAGTTTTAACAATTTATGGGTCGGCACATGGAACGGACTAAACCAGTTTGACCGGGTCAACCAGACATTTACTCGCTATACAAACATCCCGGGTTACGGGGATTACAAAATCGGGTATAACAATATTTTTACGGACAAAGAAGGGCATATTTGGTTCGCCGGACCTGAAGGGGTGACCCGTTTTAATTCTGTTGAAGAGGAATTCTTTTTGATTGATGTGGATGCTGATTCTTCTAATCAATTTTGGAATGAAGGCAAAATCAACATCTATCAAACTCAGGACAAGTCCATCCTGATTTACAACAAAGAAACAGCCTATCTTGGGCGTTTTGATTTTGAGGATAAACATATACTCCCGCTTGAACTTCCTGAAGGATTTGAGCTTTTCTCTGATTTCGCTGCACAGTCGCTTTGGGCAGATCAACAGTTTACCGAGCTTGATTTTTCAATAAACATCTTGCCCCCGGAAGTAACCGGTCTTCAAATTGAACAGGTTCTGGAAGTCGGTTCCGATCAGCTCTGGATTGGAACTTCAGAGGGAGTTTATACCTGGAACAGAAATTCCAATAAGTTCACAAATGTATCCCGAAATCAATTTGGGAGCAGCTCATTAAACCAATATGTGGAGCAAATTCATCTGGATAGATGGGGCTCGGTTTGGATAGCTACCAGAAATGGTTTGTATCAGTTTAATCCATTGAAGAAACCCTTTTCAAATATCCATCTTCAGCAGAAAAGTGATCTTGCGGGAGAGGCGTTCAGCGATATAGCTATGTCGCTGGAAGAAACTGAAACTGCTATTTGGATTGGAACTTTAGGCAGTGGCTTGCATCGTTATGATTCAGACACGGGTACGCTTCTGCAATGGAATGTATCATCACCCGGCAATGCCGAAGCAAACCAGGTTTGGGATATTTACCACGACCGGAATCAACCCAATATTCTGTGGCTGGCTACAACGGCTGGCGTTTATGCGTTCGATGTTAATACAAAAAAAGGTACTCCTGTCATACCACAGGTTGATTCAGAAAGATCCAGTATAACTTTCTCGATTATTGACGATGGCGAAAATTCGATCTGGGTTGCGGGAGATCATTCCATTTTCAACATTGAGAAAAGCTCAAAAAAGCTGCTGGAAAGAATTGATCTGGTACCACGATTTAATGTTTCTACGGTACAAGACTTAGTTCTTCTGAGGGATTCTCTGTTCATCAGTACTCAGGCTGCCGGGCTTTTACTCTATCATACAGCCAAAAAAGAATTCATTCCGGTAAATAAAGAAGATAATTCGTTTTCAGTGCTTAGTGATTTCCCTGTTTGGGATATCCATGTAACCGGAAACGAGACCCTTTGGCTCGCAACTGGAAGCGGACTGTATAAATATGACCGTTTTTCCGGCCAGTTAACACATTTCCCTGATTCCGATGTAGAAAGTCAGCCTGTACTATTCAGTATTCTGGAAGACAAAAAGGGTACCCTTTGGTTGGGCTCAGATAATGGGTTGCTCCGGTTTAATCCTTCAACCTTAGCATATATCCGTTTTGATGAAATAAACGGCCTGGCTAATACAGAATTTAACCGAAGATCTGTGCTTAAAACTAAAGCCGGAGATTTCTTATTTGGTGGAACGGAAGGAATCAGCCATTTCGACCCCGGAGAAATCCTGCTGAACCCGTTTCCTCCTGTCCCAAAAATTACTTCGTTCACTTTATACGAAACAGAAGGAAGCACCCCTCTCTTTTTTGATGAACACACCGGATTGGAACTAAACTGGAACGACAATACCTTTGAAATTGAATTCACCGGGATCACCTTTACCAACCCCGAACGTAGCCGGTTCAGGTATATATTGGAAAACCATGATCCCGGCTGGGTTGAGGCCGGAAACGAAAAATTTGCCCGCTATTCGAAAATTCCTCCGGGCAAATATACCTTCAGAGTTAGTGCGGCTAACAGTGATGGCATTTGGACTTCCTCTGATTTGGCTTTCCCGATTTCTATCCATCCTCCTTTCTGGAAAACATGGTGGGCTTATGTTTCTTATTTGATGCTTTTTGCAGGCGCAATTTTTGGATTTGTTAACTGGAGAGCCCGATCCCACAAAAAAGAAAGAGAAAGACTTGAAACCATGGTTGAGGAGCGTACATCAGAGCTGGAATCACAGAAAGAACTCGCCCTTGATGCCAAACGAAAAATCGAAATACAAGCCGGTCAGCTTAAAGAGCTGGATGAAATGAAATCACGATTTTTCGCGAATATTTCACATGAATTGCGCACTCCGCTCACCTTAATCGATGCTCCTCTTCAGCAGCTCTTGTCCGGTTCTTTCGATCAAATTCCGCTAACTAAGCTTGAGAAAAAACTAGCCGGTATTCAACGAAATAGCTATCGTCTCGGGAAATTAATTGATGAGTTACTCGATCTTTCCCGTTTGAAGGAGAATTCAATTGAGGTTAAAAATATGCCCTTGAATCTCAGAAACTGGTTTAACCTGTTTGTGGATTCTTATCAGTCGCTGGCATTATCAAAGGGGATAAGCTTTAGAACTGTTCAGGAGATCGGGTCCCTGAAATTCATTTCTGTAGATATTGAGAAATTTGATAAAATCACCTCCAACCTGATGAACAACGCGCTGAAGTTTACCAAAGAAGGTGACTTTATCGAGGTGACTCTCAAGGAAGAAAATGAACAAATCGTGTTCGGGATTTCTGATTCAGGTTCCGGTATCCCAGATGAAGACCTTCCAAATATATTTAACCGGTTTTATAAGGGGAAAAATCAGGACGAATATACCGATGGGCTTGGTCTTGGCCTCGCTCTCTCTAAAGAACTAGCAGAAGTAATGGGTGGGGAAATAACCGCGGAAAGTACCCTGGATGAAGGAAGCCGCTTTACCCTTATGCTACCTTTAGTTAAAACCGAATCTGAAATCAGTGAGGCTTCAAATCATACCCCTTCACAAACCTCTCGCCTGAACAGTTCTTCGGTCGCGCTAATTGTAGAGGACAACCTGGAGATGAGATCTTTTCTGGTGCAGTTGCTGGAAAATGATTTTGAAATTTATGAGGCAGAAAACGGAAAGCAGGCAATCGAAAAGCTCAAAGTAGTTTCTCCAAACCTTATTTTAAGCGACTTGATGATGCCCGAAATGGATGGACTTGAACTCACCCGTTACCTGAGAGATACTCCTCACTATTCACATATTCCTATACTAATGCTAACCGCCCGATCCTCCGATCAAGACCGGTTGACGAGTTTACGAATTGGCGTGGACGATTACCTCAGCAAACCCTTCATCCCCGAAGAGGTAAAAGTCCGGGCAATAAATCTGGCTGAAAATCATAAAGTGAGGTTATCGGTATCAAACTCTGAAGAAACGGATGAACAGCCCGGGGAAACCGAGCTTCAAATCATCCAAAAACTGGTCGTTGAGCATCTGGCAGACAGTACTTTTAGCGTGAACCTATTAGCCGATCTGATGCATACAAGTGAACGCCAGTTATACAGAACGATCCAGCGCCTCACAGGCATGACTCCTCTTGGGTACATCAATTCTATTCGTCTTAATGTGGCGCGCGCTCTGCTTATTAGCAACAAGAAACTAACTATCGAGCTTGTTGCTGAACAGGTAGGTTTCAAAAGCAGAAGTCATTTCTCCCGCTTATTCAAAAAAGCGTATGGACTAAGCCCCGGAAAATATCAGGCTAAGAAATAGTTAACATGAGTTCCCGATAAGAATACTTTCAGTCTATCAAAAAAGGTCTTCCGTAGCCTGTACATCGTGCAATACTTTGGAAGGCGGTTGAATGCCAAGCCAAAGGCATCAGTAGGGAGAACCTGTGGGGATAAATATTCATCAGGTTTGAACCACTGATTAAGCTGATTTTCGGATTGCACTGATATTTCGCATCCGTGGAATCATGTAATCCAATAAATCTGCGGTTCATATTTGTTGAGGTATAAGCAGATGCTGAGATTACCCCTCTATTCAATGCACTCCTTGGATCAGGTTTGATTGGGAGGCGGCAATCAGCATCTGTCTGAAATCACCCATCTGAACGCACCGGGCGGTCTGATGGAGGTTTGGTTTACAACGTAGGCCAAAGAATTGGGATATTACGAACACTGCCAAGAGCTTCCAGGACTGAAGTCCTTTCTTAATTATGTGCAGGGTTGGGTTAAAGTCTGGGTGAAAAAATCTGACCGGCAAACGGATACCCCGAATGAAGAGGGGAATGTTCGGGGCATTTAAGAATCTATAAAATGACAAAGAATATTGGTCATCCGAAAACGTGACTTGTTTGAGAATCGAACTCGGGTTATAACACTGAATGTTGCCTCCCCAATTCGATTTCCTTAATTCAGGCAGAAATGGGCACATATACGGCAGGATCGTTCTCTGCTTGTTTTATAAAATGATTTATAACGATTAATAAATCATTCAGAGGTTCCGGTATGTACTCCTTACTCTCTTTTCTTCAAAAGCGTAAACCAACTGTATTTGTAATACTATTTCTTTCTTTAACAGCTGTTGGTTGTGGCAGCACTGATGGCGATGACGGCGGAGGTGAGCCTGCTGGCCCCGTTGAGCCAACCGGAGAAAAACCTGAGAGCCTTCCTGAATTCGCAAGTCTTTCTATTTACAACTCAACCAGCCCCTTAAACACCAAAATCCCCGAAAGCATGAATGTAGATCAGAACTCTGATGATTACATTGAGAAGCTGATTTCGGGAGCGGGATCAAGTGAAAGCTTACTCATCCAGGTAGGTCAATATTCCGCTACCGTTTTTATAGCAGATGAATCCACTCCAAGAGTAGATGTACAATTACCTTGTGGAGAATTCTGGGAGATGGGTGTAAATACGTTGAAAGATGTCCCGATTCCTGATTATGCCGTTCCTGCTTATGATTCAGACGGAGAAGATGCCCCCATTACTAAAGGAGTATGTGCTGAAGAATCGTCTCAGGATAACCACATGATCATTATTGATCCTGTTAACGGATGCGAATATGATTTCTGGCAAACCCGCAAAGAAGATGGAAGCTGGGTAGCCAGCTGGGGTAACGCGATCGAACTTTCAGATGATGGAATCTACGACAAAGGACTTTCTACCCGTGGCTCTGGTTTTGCTTTTTTAGGGGGTATGATCTGGCCGGATGAACTGGTGAACGGCGAGATTAATCATGCCCTGGTATTCAGTTATCCATTTACTAAATCAGGCGGGCCTGTGGCACCTGCAACCGACAGCGATGGCACTATTACAGATGCATTTTCACTTCCCGAAGGTGCGTTGGTTCGATTAAACCCAAATCTGGATTTAACGACACTGAATCTTACCTCTGCTGAAATGGCAATAGCAAAAGCGTTACAGGAATATGGAATGTACCTGGTAGATAATGGCGGAGATACCGGGATCGCTCTGTATGCCATTGATCCGGAAAGTGTAGCCTCTAATCCTTATGAAGGTCTTCTTCCGGATGAAGATTATCCCTTGCTTGAGAATATCCCTCTTAATGAGTTAGAGGTTATGCGGTTGCCCGCGCAAGACCCGGATTATCAATCCAACCTTGATTTGGTACCCAACAGCTGCGCTTCATTTCAATAATTAGCAGGAGAACATTATGAACACCGAAATTTTATTTAAAAATGCAGGCCTGATCGTTCTGTTATTATTGACCTCAAATGTATTCGCTCAAACTCCCGATTCAGCATTATGGGAAAGCTCTTCGAAATACATATTCAGCTCTGCGGCTTTCCCTCAAAAAACAGGAGAATTTACTGTTACTGTTTTTGATGAAAATGGGAATCCTGTACCGGAGAATACTCCTATTGCTTTTTCAATCAATTATGGAAAGGTGGAAGGACCCACGCTTTTCAAAACGGAAGAAAGCGGGAATGTAACCGGAGGCGGTGCTTTCTACTTCAAAACAGACGCTCAGGGGAAAGTAACCGTAGATTATATCCCGGATTATACCCCCAGAGGTATCCGCTCATTTCAGAACCAATATCCCGACAGCTCACTCAATTTTGTTTGGGGTAAACATGATGAACAAAATAAGCTAACCTACTACACATGGAGTTCGTTGATGTTAGCAGTTAATATCCCAAACCCTGAAGACGAACAATCAGCTCAGATTGCAGCCAATATTCCCTTAAAGAAAGCAAGCGTAACACCTGTACTGATGGGACCAAGCTATGCAGTAGTAACTACAAAGAGTAAACATAATGACGAGTATATCTTCACTGCCAGTGGGGTTACCCCCGAAAAAGCCGCGATTACAGTCACTATTTATGATGGTCAGGAAAACCAGGTACCGGCAGGAACTCCTTTTGGGCTTCGCCTAAATCACCCTGGAAAAATTCCAAGTGAACAGGTAATACAAGAGCCTGAAAGCGACAATAACTCACTGGATTATATTTTAATCGCAGGGGAAAACGGACAGCTTGTATTTGACTATTTAGCCCCTCAGATGGTACCCCCTCCTTTCACCGATTGGTACACAGGTAGTGTATTTGAAGCATTTGATTATACTAAAGAAGATGCCTGGGAATTTTATAAAAAAAGGCATTGGGAAATTGATGAAGGTTATGATGGAAAAGGCTACGCGGCGATTGATGAGATATCAGGGGTAAATAAAAACCAGTTTGATCCTGAGAATCTGTTTTTAGCCAGCAGTACGTTGGAAATTGATGAAACGCAAAGTGTCCCTCCTGTTCTTGTAGGGCCTGATAAAATCTTCATTGGTACAAGTAGTCGAATTGGGGATGAATACGTTTTCACTACAGCTCTTTATGCCGAATCTGCGGATATTTACGTTTCGGTGGTAGATAGCAGAGGACAGTCAGTTCCGGAAGGGACTCCTATTGCTCTTGGTTTGAATTCTTTAGGACTCGTCTCAATCCGAGGGAAACTTACCGGAAATAATATCTTTCATGTGGTTCGTTCAGCCAGCAACAATGATGATATTTTTGATCCGACTTTTACCACAGCTTTCTTCCGGCTTGGAGAAGGTGGCATTTCTAATCTCACGTACATAGCACCTTATGTAAACCTTGCCCCAAAACGGTTACATAATACCAATTCATTCACGTATGATGAGTCTCATCGCGGTATCGGTTTGTTCGCAATGCCTGCTCAATATGATTGCGGCATTCCCTGTCAGTTTCCGGATAATATACACTGGAATGTGGATGCTTCTCTTCAATCAGGCGGGCAATTAATTACTGCTGAGTCCGCAAGTAAAGTGCCCATAATAATCGGCCCGGATTCTGCAACTGTAGAGATGAAACCTACAACCATAAAAAGTGGAAAGATAAGCGCCTCTATTAAAGGAAAAGTATTCGATTCAAGAGGTCTTCCTGTGCCCTCAAATACTAACATTACTATTATTCCTTCAACCGGTAACGTTCCTGATGCACCAGTAGCCCTTCGCTTAACAACCGGAAATGATGGCGAAGTTTTCGGAGAATATAAAAGTAATTCCCGCCCTATCGGGCAATCAAAAAACTCGGTTACAATTTCTTTGTACACGCCTGACAATAATGGTAACCCTGACGGCTGGTTACTCGGTAATGGCACTGTATTTACCGAAGGAGGAGCTAAAAACTCAGCAACACATAAATTTGGGCAAACATTGCTCGGGCTTTCGGTTACAGAAACAATACAGGGACTAAATCCACTAAAAGCCTATGGAAGCCTGAAACGCTTTAATCAACGGGTTGAAAATGTAGGACAAAAATATCGCAAACTGCTTGATAATTATGCTTCTGGTAATGCCAGTGCTTCCGATTTCGATGAATACCAACAAGCGTGGTTGGGTGTTCAGGGCTCTTTTCACCAACTCATCCAGGATGTTCCGGGAACCAGTATAACAGGGCCGGGAGGAAGTATCAATGTTGGAGGTGTAGTAAAGGAGCTCACTCAGGTTGGTTTCAGGCGTGCGTTAATAAATACAACAAGAACACAAATTCTGGGTAAATCACTTAAGAAAACCATGTCCTATTCAGTGGATGTTTTTGTTCAGCAGCAATTCCTTGGTCTCAAAAAAACAGCCTTTAGTGTCTCCACTTCTCCGGTTCCTTATTATGGTGATACCGAGCCTCATTTCACTTCCAACCTTTTTTCATTGCCCTCAGAAACCGGAACATTTGAAGTGTATGGTTTTGAGTTTGAAATCCGGGATGCTGACTCGCTTATTGCAAGTGGTGCCTTAGCTATTGAAGACAAAGCTCCGATTTTTGAAAACATCCTTCCGGAAGGGATCAGTACCTTTGGCTTAAGCCCCGAAGGAGTCCTGTCTCCGGGAATATTTGAAGTGACTGAGATTGATGTTGAACAGGGCGTTGTACGGTTCGCGGGTTTACTTTTTGCTTCCAGTCCAATTACGGATGATCAGGATTTCATAGTGGATGCTGAACTGGGCATTGAAAGCGATACACTAGAATGGCTGAAAGATACCCGCCTGATTTTCCAGGATTCTACTGTTCTTGAAACGGATAATTATTTCTTTGGCACTACGGTTGTTCCACATCCTTTTATCGAAACAGAATCAATTAATATCGATCAATCTTATGTGGTTGGTTCTTTTGCTTCAGATAGCTCCATCCAGAATATCACGTTCAACAAACCGGCCTTCATCCAAATTGTCGATTCAGTTCTTTCATCTGATTATCAGGCTTATAGTTATAACGAAGGAACTTCCGAATGGAACGCAATCCTCAGTACGACTAAAAGCGGAGATACTTTAACCATCCCGATTTCTAACACATCTATTGTGGGATTGGGAATGAGCGCTGAGTCATTAAATGAGCCTCCTTTCCTGGCTTCTATTGCAGATACTTCTGTTAAAAAAGGAACGTCTTTTTCGGTACCTCTTCAGTTTTCAGATGCCAACCAGGATCAACTTTCCGTAACCGTATCTTCCGATACTTCAGCTGCTGTACTTTCTTTGGATGGAAGTACGCTTTCCATAAACATGGAGGCTGACTTTACAGGAATGGCGACCATCACGGTATCTGTATCAGATGGGGAGTACACTTCCTCTACTAAATTCAGAATTTATGTGGAATTCGTAAATCAACTCCCTGTAATTACTGCAATCAAAGATACGAGTACAACTCTTGGCAGCTCCTTTACCATTCAGCTCGAGGTCTCCGATCCCGATGCGCAGCCACTATCAATTAATGCCGTCTCAGATACGAGTGGTGTATCCGTTTCGGTGGATGGACTTGATCTGACGATTTCTCCGGAACCAGCCTTCCTCGGCGAAGCAGTTATCACGGTGTTTGCAGATGATGGATTTGATGAGGTTTCTGCTTCCTTCACGGTAAAAGTGAAAGAATTAGTAACCAACGAGCAGACCAACTCCGCTATACCAGACAAGATCGAGTTATCTCAAAACTACCCGAACCCGTTTAATCCTTCCACCACAATTTCATTTGGGATACCTACTACCTCCCGGGTGGAATTGCTTGTATATGACATCCTGGGAAGAAGAGTTGCTACTTTAATCGATAACGAACTAAAAGCACCCGGAATTTATTCCATCAGATTCGATGCGTTTTCACTATCAAGCGGGATGTACATCTATCAATTAAGAACCGAAAGCCTGATTATCACTAAAAAACTTACCATAATTAAATAGAAATACGAGAACGAATCCGAAGGTCGTTCTTTGCTAAAAAGGATATTCTTTCTCAGCTGATCAATTACAATACACAGCTTCACTTTTCGTACAATAGGATTATCTTATTGATTAATAATTCATCCGGAAAGTTTGATATTGCGGTTACTCCTTTTAATCTCTTTGATTTTACTATGCTCTCTGAAACCAGGCATGGCACAAGTTCCCTTTGGCGGACATCCTCCTTCTGTAAAATGGATGCAAATTGATACAGATATCCTGCGTGTGATATATCCCAAAGGACAAGAAAAGGAAGCGAAACGAATTTCTAACCTGATCAATTATCTTCATCAAAATCACTTAACAACAGTTGGTACAAGAACTAAAAAAATCGATCTTATTCTTCAAACTAACAGGGTGGTCAGCAATGGCTATGTAAGCCTGTCTCCATATATAAGCGAGTTATACTCCACTCCTTTCCAAAATAACCAGATAATTGGCACCAGTAATTGGCTGGATGAACTTGCCATCCACGAATACCGACATGCACTTCAGTTTTCGAATGCTAACCGTGGAGCTACCAAAGTATTTCATGTACTCCAGGGGCAAAGTGGCTGGGCCGGAGCTATGTTTCTCGCTATCCCAAACTGGTATTTAGAAGGCGACGCCGTGGTAAGTGAAACTGTACTAACAAACAGTGGTCGGGGTAGAGCCCCTGTTTTTTTTAAGGAGCAACGCGCATTACTCCTCAACGATCTCGATTACTCGTATATGAAAGCCAGAAATGGATCCTATAAAGATTTAGTCCCCAATCATTACCGGATTGGATATGCTATTACTAATTACGGACGCAATCACTTTGGTCAGGATGTATGGAAAAACATACTGGCAGATGCCGGTGCGTATGAAACTATTATTTACCCCTTTTCGGGAGCGATGAATATACATACCGGAATGCGAGCTCCTGAGATGTATAAAGCTGCCTACTCTGAGCTGAAAGAACTGTGGCAGAAAGAGCTCGAAAGCATTCCATTAACTTCGCACTCGCAAGTTACATTAAAACAAAATACGGTCACTAATCATCAATATGCGCACTACTTAGATGATGGAAGTATTGTTTACCTGAATTCAAGCTTTAAAGAAACACCTTCCGTTTACCTTTTGAAAGGAGAGTCCAATTCCAGAATCACACAGATTGGAACTTCCGTTAATACATTCCTTTCCGAAAACAATGGGCGGCTAGCCTGGACAGAATACCAACGTGATTTGCGATGGGGAAATCGAAGTTATACTAAAGTAGTTACTTTCGATATCGCAACCGGTGAAAAGAAGACAATTGCTCAAAAAACGAAACTCTTTTCCCCGCAGATTTCGGGTGATGGCTCACAGATCGCGGCAGCAAGATATACTTCTGAATTGGAATCTGATATTGTACTTCTGAATATTAAAACAGGCTTGGTAGAGCATGTGCTTCAAAACCAGGAACAACACATTATCTCCTATCCTAACTGGACAGTTGATGACAATGCGATTGTATATGTTGCAAAGCAAGGCCATGAATTAGCTATTCTTAAATATGAGTTAGAAACGGATCAAATCACTCAGATAACTAACTGGACGCATCATACTATTGGTAATATTTCCGTAGGGAAAGACCGGGTTGCATTTACAGCTTCCTATTCCGGCATAGATAATATTTTTTCAGTAGATCTGGATGGAAGCAGGACGATTACTCAACTTACTTCTGCAAAAATTGGTGCGTATCAACCGGATATTTCTTCGGATGGAGAAGCCCTCATTTTCAGTGAGTTTACAGAGAAAGGATATGTGTTAAGTGCTCTTAAAACCTCGGAATCACTCCAAAAAACGATCGACCCGGTTGAGCCTCTGGCGATGGATCGGTTCAATATTGAATTGGCGGATTATGAAGGAAACATTCTTGATAACATTCCTGATACGGATATAGAAAGCAAAACTTATAAAGGCTTTCTTAAGGGAACTAAACTACATGATTGGGGAATTTCCGGAGGTTCCAGTGAGGTGCTTGGAAGGCTTGGCTTCACAAACATCCTCAATAACTTCAACGCCAACCTGAACGGTGGTTACAACACCAATGAGGAAGCCTTTCGATATGGAATCTCTGCACAGTACGGAAAGTTTTTCCCGGTAATTGAACTAGCCACTTTTAATTCCGGAAGAAGTGCTGTGGTACTGGCAGAAAATGATTCTTTATTTGTGGATCGGTTCGAGCAAAATGAGTTCAGCGCCGGAATATCAATCCCGCTTGCGTGGCAACGGGGTAATTATTCAAGTGGAATTACCATCGATACTGATTTAGTTGCATATCAACTTGACGACGGTTTTTCCGTTTCAAATAGCTCAAAGAATATTACTTCTTTTGAGTTGAGTATTCAGGCCTATAACATCCGTCGAAGAGCATATCAAAATGTGCAAAGTCGGTTTGGGCAATACCTCTTTGCTTATTATTCCAAATCTTTGGCTGACATTTCGGGAGAACGTTTTAACGTTCAGGGTGGAATTTACTTGCCGGGATTGGGATTAAATCACGGCATTCTGATTGAAGGAGAATACCAGAGGGAATCACTATCAAACGTATATCAATATTCTGATGTGTTTAACTACGCCCGCGGCTATTCTTATGTACTGAATGACGAAGTATACCGACTTTCTCTCAACTACCAGCTTCCCTTATTCTATCCCGATTGGGGATTTTTCAACTTTGCCTATTTCAAACGAGTCCGGCTGAATGGGTTTTTTGATGTTGCTGAGTCGAATGTTTTCTTTGCTGATTACAGCTTAACACAAAAATCCTATGGTGGCGAACTTATTTTTGATACCGTGATGCTCAACGTTTTGCCCATCAGCTTTGCACTTCGCCAAAGTTTTTTACCGGATGCTTTAGATGGTGAACCTGATACAAACTTCGATTTCTTTATTCGGATTTCGCTTTAATCAAAAATCAATTTATCCAAGTTGCTTCAGGTACATCGTTAGGTCTTCTTCCGAATCAAGACTTAATTTCTTCTTCAAACGGTATCTTGCCTGAGTTACACTTTTGGCGTTAATCCCAATTATACTTCCAATCTCTTTGTTTGAAAGATCCATTTGTACTAAAGAAGCCAGTCTTCTCTCGCTCTTCGTTAACGAATCTGCTTTTTCATCAAGCTTCCTGAAAAAACCACTGTTTATTTGCTCGATGCGACTGAATAGCTGATCCTCATCATCTGTTAATTTCACATTATGATGAAGCGAATCGATGAGCACATTCATTTCTCTTTTTGATTCAAAAGTCTTCAACTCTTTGGTAAAATCCTTCAACTTATCGATTACCCCGGTGATAAAAGAATCCTTTTCATTGATCAGGAGGCCATAATTTTCAAGCTCTTTTTGGATGTTTTGAACCTGCAATGCCCGCTCCTTTTCCTTTCGTTTTGTGGTTTGCCAGTAAGCCACACTCACAATTATTATGAATGATACGGCTACTAAAATTGCCATGGTTACTTTTAACTGAGCTTCTTTATTCTCCGCTTCTAATAACAGGATTTCCTGCTCTTTCTTTTCAGATTCGTACTTCTCCTGTGCATTCACTAGTTCCTGTTGGGTAGATACGTTGATGATACTATCACTGTATGCTTTAAACTCCTTGTGATGGAAAAGCGCCGAATTTAAATCTCCCGAAGCCTCATAAGTCACATAGAGAAGTTGATGGGAATCTCTGATTAAGGGTAGCGAGTTTACGGAATTTGCTATTTCTAATGATTTGGCAGCGTAATCTACAGCTTCGGAAAGGTTACCTTGCTCACGATAAATGGAGGAAATATCTCCATATATATCTGCTATGCCGTATTGGTTGTTGAACTTTTGATCAATCTCCAGAGCTTTTGAGCTAAACACCAGCGCGGAATCCAGTTTACCTTCTCTTTGGTATATGAGTCCAATATTGGTGAGATCGGTACTCATGATTACAGAATCTTTAATCTCTTCTTTTATTTTCAGGGATTGCAAGTACTGAGCTTTAGCTGCATCAAAATCCTTTAGCTGGTAATAAATACTCCCAATAGTACTGATGGCAATTGCTGTCGATCTTTGATCACCTGCCTGCCTGAAAAAGGGAAGAGATTCTTCATAATATCTGATTGCAAAATCGTACTGCCTGTTAGAATAATAGGTATAACCCATCATCCCGATTACTTTACCCTGAAAAGAGGGGTCGCTTGACGTTTCGAGCTTAGAATAGGCATCCTCAAAATACCTTATGGCTTCATCACCCTCTCCCTTCACCGCGTGATACCTCCCCAGGTGATATAAGGCTTTCAATCGTAGCAGGTCATCATTTTGGCGGCTCGCGAAATTGTTAAACTGTTCCGCAAAGTAATACATGCTATCCGTATCCACCCGCATGTAGGCAGTTATAATACGTTCATATATCTCGCCACTTGAAACCGGATCTTTTTCTATTTCCAGCTGTTGCCTTAATTCAAAAATAGAAGCTTCTTCAATCTGAGCAAAAGCTATTGGGCTCACACACAAAAAAGTAAAGAAGAGTACTACTATCTTATTTATCCGGTACCACATAAAAACTGTTTGTAGATCAAATATTGATCCTAAAGCTACTATTACTTTCTGTAAGTGGATGAATTTTTTTTGAAATAGACCTCTACAAAAGGTCTACAAGGTATTTTTACCCTCCTCCGAATGGCTATCATACAGGCATACCCAACATAAACCTGTTATAGGGTAATTTGTTACACCTTAAGCTTACCCTATACATACCCTGTGAGTTCTCGGATGACTCCGATTTCTCTCTTATTTAGGAATCTAATTTACTCCGCACAAGGCGGGTTGATTAGCATAACAACTACCGACCAAGACAAGCAAAAGCCCATCTTTTTTGATGGGCTTTTTTAATTTAAACAGTCGCCTTCTTTTTCTCTTCTCTCTTACGATCATTATGATCGAGAAACTTCTTCCTGATTCTGAGGCTTTTTGGAGTAACTTCCAATAATTCATCGTTCGCAATAAACTCGATACATTCTTCCAGACTCATCTTTTTGGCCTGGGAGATTTTTACCGAGTCAGCTGTTTGAGTAGCCCGGTGGTTGGTCAGGTTTTTCTTCTTCGCTACATTCACCACCATATCATCGGTACGATTGTTAAGCCCGACTACCATTCCCATGTAAACTGGATCGCCCGGTTCTACAAAAAACTGTCCACGATCCTGTATTCCTTCAAGAGCATATCCGGTAACATCTCCCTGTTCCAGCGCAATTAAAGCGCCACGGGTTCTGCCGGGAATTTCCCCCGCATAAGGCTCATAAGCATCAAATTGCTGGTGCATAATACCGGTACCTCTTGTTTCAGTTAACATCTCCCCTCTGAAACCAATCAATCCACGGGAAGGCACACGAAACTCAATTCGGTTATTTTCGCCTTCCTGACTCATACTCTGCATAATCCCTTTTCTCTTCTGGAGATTATCAATCACTTTGTTGCTATAATCGGTATGCACATCTACAACCACTTCTTCAACAGGCTCATGGGTTGTACCATCGATTTCCTGGAATAAAACTTCAGGTCGTGATACGGAAAACTCAAATCCTTCCCGACGCATCGTCTCGATCAATATGGCCATCTGCAGTTCGCCACGACCAGAAACCTTAAATACATCCGGACTATCTGTAGCATCAACCTTCATTGCTACGTTGGTTCGAACTTCACGCTCCAACCGATCTTTGATTTGGTTTGATGTAACATAATCGCCTTCTTTACCAGCAAATGGTGAATTGTTCACCCGGAAATACATGGCGATAGTCGGCTTATCCAAATCCACATATTCAAGTGGTGTAGGATCTGAAACAGCTGTAAGCGTGTCTCCGATATTTACAGAGTCATATCCTGCAAGAGCTACGATATCACCCGCTAAAGCTTCTTCAACAGGCTCTCGTTGAAGCCCGTTAAATGAAAATAGTTTAGTAGCCCGACCTTTCATTTTCTGATCGCCTCTTCCACTAATCAAGGCTACTTCCTGATTCAGCTTTATAGTACCCTGCTCAATTCTTCCAACTGCAATTCTCCCTACGTAGTCATTCCAGTCAATGCTACTTACCAACATCTTGAATTCTTCATCCGTAGGTTGATCAGGAGCTGGAACATGCTCAACGATTTTATCCATGAGTGGAGATAAATCTAAATTCTCACCTTCCAGTTCTTCCTTTGCATATCCGTCACGGGCAGCAGCATAGAGTACCGGGAAGTCCAGCTGGTCATTGGTTGCATCCAGCATTACAAATAAATCAAAAATCTCGTCCAGAACTGCGTCAGGGCGTGCATCTTTTCTATCAATCTTGTTAATTACCACAATTGGTTTATATCCAAGGCTCAATGACTTTCTAAGAACGAATTTAGTTTGCGGTAGCGGACCTTCTGCAGCATCTACCAAAAGAATAACCCCATTCACCATCTTAAGGATTCGCTCAACCTCTCCACCAAAGTCGGCGTGACCAGGAGTATCTACAATATTGATTTTAGTGCCCTTCCAGTGTACAGCCGTGTTTTTTGAGCTGATTGTAATCCCGCGTTCTTTCTCGAGATCACCGGAATCCATTACTCTCTCTTCTACTTGCTGGTTCTCTCTGAAGGTTCCACTTTGTTTAAGTATTTGATCAACCAGAGTGGTTTTGCCATGATCTACGTGAGCGATGATGGCGATATTTCTAAGTTCTTGTGACATTAAGGTCTTTTGATTGAAAAATTAGCAGCCCTAAATATACAGCTATTTCAAACAAATAATGATTATGAAATGCTTAAATGTTTACTCCTAGAATTTATACCCTAGGTGAACAGTTCCGAATGGCTGCAGACCAGCTGGCTCAAATTCTGAACCTGATATCACTCTTGATTTATCCAATAGTGACTCATAACGGAATCCAGCAAATGGATTTAAATACCAGTTCTTATTCTTGGTAAAAAAGTGCCTATATCCTATTCTGGGAATTGTGTTCAGCGCCAAAATCTCTTCAGCACTCCCATTTTTTTGGATCTTATAATTAAAGACAAGATTTATCACTCCAACATACCAGCCCTCTTGTTCTGGTGATAAGAAATAATCAATCGCTAAGCCTGCTCCGATTTTAATTCTACTATCGAAATCTTTTCCTTTATTTGCCGGATTCAAAAAATTATCCATCCACTCAGGGAAATCAGCGCTAACAACATTTGTAAATAAAGACCAATGCTGAAGCTTATCGCTTTCAATAACCACAGAAATAGTCTTTGCGCCTAGCATTGTGGTTAACGGGTCTGTTTCAATATAGATACCAGATAATGATTGAGCATTCAGGGATGGCACAAGAATAGGAAGAGTTAAAATAAAGGCTGTCAGTGTTCTCATAAATCTATTTTTTCTGACATAACAAACGGGACCTCAAAACGGGGACAGTTTTCTTTACACATTCCGTTTTCGCACCAAATATTCTACCTTTGCTGGATGCAACTACAAGAATTAGGATACAATCAAAAGATCGAAGAATTTACAGAGGGTCATTCATTTGAAGGCTTTGAACTGGGCCGGGTTACTTCCGAGCACAAAGAACGATACGTTGTTCAAACTGAAGCCGGTTCATTTAACTCAGAAATTACCGGAAGTCTTCGTTTTTCAGCCGAATCCCGAACCGATTTCCCAACGGTGGGCGATTGGGTCAAACTTTCTGTATTTGATGAGATGGGTATCATTATTGAAATATTGCCCCGGTTTTCATTGCTTGAACGTCAGGCAGTTGGAAAGTTTGGCGAAACACAACCCATAGCCTCCAATGTTGATGTCGCTTTTATCATGCAGGCAGTTGGTCATGATTTTAACCTGAATCGACTGGAGCGCTATTTAACGATTTGTAACGCTTCCTCTATCGAAGCGAGTATTATTCTCAGTAAAATAGATCTTATTGATGAAAGCGAGTTATCTACCCTGATTTCTAAAATTAAGGAACGTCTCCCGAAAACCTCTGTAATTCCTGTCAGTAATGAAACAATGAGTGGTTATGATGAACTAAGAGGCTCAATCGAAAGCGGGAACACATATTGTATTCTGGGTTCCTCCGGAGTCGGAAAATCATCTCTGACCAATAACCTCCTGCAAGCTTCAAAAATGGAAGTTAGTGATATAAGTGAAAGCACAGCTAAGGGCCGACACACAACTAGCCACCGGGAGTTGATGATACTTCCAAATGGAGGTGTAATAATCGACACACCCGGAATGCGGGAACTTGGTATTGCAAGTGATTCCGGCGGGGTTGAAGAAACCTTCGAACAAATTCATGAGCTATCGAATAATTGCAGATTCAATGACTGCTCACACACCGAAGAGCTTGGATGCGCTGTACTGGAAGCCTTAGAAACTGGCGAACTGGATCAGGAAGTCTTCAACAACTATCACAAGTTAAAAAGAGAGCAAGCACATTTTTCCAGAAGTATCCATGAACGAAGAGCCAAAGACAAAAAGATGGGTAAGCTCTATAAAAGTATTATTCAGGAGAAACAAAACCGGAAGAAATAATTAAGCGGGAACTTTTCCGGAGCTTTGTAATCCAATTCCGGAACCGATAACTAATCCCCTTATTTTGAAGGTACAAAGTTTCTTTTTCCTGCTAATAATGGCATCCTGTGTTGTTTCCGGATGCGGCTCCTCTCAATATCTTTCGGCCTATTCCAGTGTTCAGGCCGATTCCCTCAAACAAATTAACGACGAAGACATTCGCAAAGCATTCGAGGCAATGCCGCAAATAACCATTCCGGCAACCATTGCCATTTACAATGCCAGCCAGGATAAATTTCCGTTTCAGGATTCTATTATTACTGTATCAGAAGTAGCCAGAGCGGTTGAGATTTCTCCTTCGCTCCTGGACCCGAATGCTTACTACCAAAGTCAGATCGACCCTTATTGGAGGGGATACAACCCTGCTCCAAAACCCATCAACCTAAAGCAACTTCGGCTGTATGCTGCTCAGACGAAAGCCGATCTGGTTCTGTTTGTGAGTTCATCTACCACTTTTAATCAGGATGTGAATATTCTTTCTCCTCTTTATTTGGGACTAGTCACTATTCCATTTATCCCCGGCCAAAAAGTTCAGCTTACCACCTACCTGGAAGCTTATGTTTTTGATGTGAGAAACGGACTACTCTATTCATCATACAGAGATAAACGTGTGATGAAAAAGAAGTTTGCCAAAGTAAATTTCAGCCAGAAAATTAACATCTACAAAACACGCCAGATACATGATATGATGCCTGATTTTTTGGATTATGTTGAATCCACCTTGAATCATCCGGCTATGCGGCTTCAGAATTATACTAGCAATACTGATTAAAACTCTTCTTCATTTCAATTACACAATTCTATAATACCATTCGTTGGAATCATGAATAATCCTCAAGATTATGCCAAGACCAACCAACAAAAAAGAGCTTCTTACTTTAGGTGAAGAGAACTATCAAAAGCTGATGGATTTCATAGAAGGATTTTCCAGGCAGGAGCAAGAAAAAGAATTTCCACCCGGCTATCTGAATCGTAATATCCGGGATGTACTCGCACACCTTCATGAATGGCATCTGATGATGATTAGCTGGTATAAAGTCGGCATGAGCGGCGAAAAACCCGCGATCCCCGCTAAAGGTTATACCTGGAAAACTACTCCCGATTTGAACCGGGAAATTCAGAGGAAATATTCTTCTACTCTACTTCCTGAAGTCAAAGAACTATTGAGTTCTTCTTTCTTAATGGTTCGGGAACTTATTGAAGCTCATACTGACGAGGAGCTTTTTGAAAAGAAACGCTACCACTGGACAGGTTCCACCTCATTGGGTGCCTATTTTATCTCGGCAACTTCCAGCCACTATGACTGGGCTCTGAAATTAATCAGAAAATGTTATCGTGAAATGGACTAGTTCATAGAAAAGTGTATCCGGAAGTCCCACCGCGGGTGGAGTATTCCATTACTGATCTTGGTAAGTCCACCCTTCCGTTAATACATGCGTTAAGAAACTGGGGATTGGAGCAGATGGAAAAAGAAGGGATTGCGGAATGATTTAGTCTACACTTCCTTCTCGTCCAGAATGCAAACCGGAAGATCCTGATTCAAATTCAGGACGACCCAAAGTAAATCTCCCCTCAAGGGGAGTTAAAAGGTTCTTTGAGCTTTTCAAGGGGTGTCGAATCTGGGTATTTGTCTCTAGCTAGTTCTGACATCCTCCGTCAAAGGAGGACTAAGCCTGAAGACTTCCTGCCTTCTGCTTTTAAGTCAGAAACTTAAAAGATCCTAGGGACTAAATAATTTTATTGGTTTCAAGCTCAAGTGCAAAACCGAACTGCATCTGTTATCTTCCCAATAAAAATGACCATATTTCAGAAAGAATTTTCCTTAAAACCCAGAAACCGGGGTTTTCATCTTATCACCCGTGAAGTGCTTGAGCAGGTTCCCGAAATATCGAAGATTAAAGCAGGTATTATGCAGGTTTTCATTCAGCACACCAGCGCCGGACTTACAATCAATGAAAATGCAGACCCAACGGTAAGGGAAGATTTCGAGACCTTCTTTAATCGAACCGTTCCTGAAGATATGAGCCTCTACAAGCATGTGTATGAAGGTGCTGACGACATGACTTCACATATCAAGAGTTCATTGCTCGGAGCTTCGGTGAGCATTCCAATCACCAATGGGCAATTAAACCTCGGAACCTGGCAGGGAATATATTTGTGTGAGCACAGAAATCGTGGCGGCTCAAGGAAACTTGTGGTTACTTTGATGGGGGAGTAGAAAAACTAATATCGGTATGACATTCCTAAGATTCCTACTGGCTGGCTTTTCAATTCTAATTATTTTTGTATCAGGTGGATTATTCTTCCAGAAAAAGGAACAATCATACCTAATGCTCTCCATCTTTACTTTTTTATTTGGACTGGAAATGCTCGCTTTTCTCTACGGAACCAGTAGCCTCATTGACTTATACCCATATTTCTATGGGCGTTACTACATGTTTTCGGGATTGCTCTATGGTCCTCTTCTGCTCTTTCACTTTAATACAATCCTAAAGAACAAGCCTGTTTCTAAATCTGACTTACTGCATCTCCTCCCATTGCTAATTATGTCTATAAGCTTGTTCGATATTCTGATACTCCCCCACCCTGAACGTATTGAGTATATCAACGCCCATTTCCTTGGCCGAATTATGTTTTACAATTATATGCGGGCCTTGCATATTTTGTGCTACGGTATCTTCTTTATCTGGATGATTCGTACTCACTATCAAGTACTGAGTTCTACAAAACGTTTGTATGCCTTTTCTTTTACTACCATCTACTTTCTTACAGCAGTCACTGTATCCTTTTTTACTGCTTTTGCCAATGGTTGGCGGGACTTTATCTACTATTACTTATTGTCATCTACCATTTTTCTTTTGATCGCTTTCATTCTCTATAAAAAGCCTGAGTTTTTGAGGAGCATACAGAGCAAATACCTGAGCTCAAACCTTTCAAAAAAAGACCTGGATAATATCATAGAAAAGCTTTCGAGTGCGTTTGAAAAAGAAGAAATTTATCTAGATGGGAGACTTTCTGTCCGAAAACTTGGCAAACTTATTGATGAGAACCCTCATTCCATTTCTCAGGCTATTTCACTTCGACTAAGCACAAATTTTAATAGTTATGTAAATCGTTATCGGGTTGACTACGCAAAAAAATTGTTCCAAGATCCTGCTTATGATCATTATAAAATAGAAGGAATTGCTCTTGAATCGGGCTTTAACAACAAAGTGACATTCAACCGGTCATTCAAAGAATTTACCGGCCAAACTCCTTCTGCATATCGAAGTCATTTATCTTAATGTGTTAATAATCATTTTTTGTTACCTGTTTAGCGCCCTGATTTCTTTCCTTATCACTTAACAGCAGTTAATTTGAGGCTTTCTTGCTTAGAGGCGAATGTTCTTAAACGCCTTGTTATACGCTATACCTATTAAACTCATTTGATACATGATCACACTTCCAAAAAAGACCTCTGTTATTGCTCCATCACTTCTAGTGATTGTTCTGCTATTTACTAATCAGCTATTACTTATTGCCCAAACAAGTAATAATATAAATGGCTACGACGAGGAAGGAAAAACACCCTTGCTAAATGCGGTTTCTGCTAACAATGTTGCAGAAGTCAAACGCTTAATCAAGTTAGGTGCTGATCTAAACAAACAAGAACAATATGGTCTGCTAGGCACTCCTTTAATGTATGCAACGTCTATTAAGGATGGTATCATTCTAAACCTACTGCTTGATAACGGGGCTGATGCTAACATAGTTGATGTAAATGACGACCCAGCTATACACTGGGCTGCCTACTATGGATACACAAAAAACATTGCGGCGTTAATAAACAAAGGAGCTGAACTCACCTTAAAAAGTAAACACGGAGATGCTCTTGATGTGGTTTACAGATTATGGCATCCTGATTCCGTTTTTACTGTTTTCCGAAACAGCAATTATTATAAAAAAATACCTGAACCAGATCAGAATTTTATAGACGAGATCGACTTTGGGAATTTAAAGACTGTCAAAAGATTATTAGATGCAGGAGCAGACCCAAATACTTTCGATGGACTTGGTATGTCTGCTTTACATAGGGCCATTAGGACTAACAATTATGCTATTGCTTCATTGTTGTTGGAATATGGTGCTAACCCGGATGTATTAAACAGGGTTGGTCAAACCCCTTTAGCAATTGCTTCAAGGTTTAATCGGTTTGAATTAGTTCAACTTTTACTTAATTCCGGAGCTGATCCAAACAGTACGGGTAATACATATAAATTAACCCCATTAATTGGTGCAGCAGTAAATGGGGACACTACGCTTATTAAAACACTAGTTGATGCCGGGGCTAATATAGATAATCAGGATGTGGTTAATCAGGCTACGGCCTTGCATTGGTCTCAATGGTATGCCAATAACAACGCATCTCTATTTTTGCTTAACAAAGGAGCAAGTTACAAACTGTTATGCCTCAACGATGAATATAATGCCTACACATTGGCCCTGGCCGGAAATAATACTTTAGTCAAACGTCATATAGAGAATTTAAGATCCCGGGAAAATCCTTTGTTGGGATCTTGGAAACTTAGCGAAATCGAATTTATTTATGCAGATACCACCTACAAGGTACGTCCGCCCCAAGGAAACCTGGTAGTTAGCAAAGGTAGATACAGCATAATGTATAGTCCATCTTCTGAACCAAGAGAAGCTTTCGAATCTCTTTCGAATCCGAGCAATGATGAGGTATTGAAAGCCTTTAAAAGTATTGTTTTTAATTCAGGTCACTACGAATTAAGAGACCAGCTTTATATAGCTACACCTGATATCGCTAAAGTGCCTGGTTTCGAGGGGGGGAAGCAGTATTATAAGTATTCTATTGACGGTGATATTTTGAAATTTAAGTTATTTGATGAAACCTACCCAAATGGAGAAAAACCGGAATGGTATCAGAAACTTGAAGTACTATTTATAATGAAAAGAGAGTAGTGAGTGATGTCGTTGGTTTGACAAAACTAAGTTTGGATTAGTATCAACAGATCTTAAATCTTAAGTAGCTTCTTAACCTGTTCTTTATAGGTTTGACCAATTGGGAGTTTATGAGATTCAATTTCAATCTGATTCCCTTCAATGCTTTTGATCTTATTCTTCGACACAATGAAAGATTTATGAGTTCTGATAAAGGCTTCTCCGGAAAGAAGATTCTCGAATTCGGATATTTTCTGATGAGTCATTATGGTACTTTCGCCAATCGCTACTCTGCAATAATTCCCTGAAGCTTCTATGAATAGAATATCATTTTCTTTTACCCGATGAATTTTACTTCCCCCTTTTTCTTTGATGAAAACATGGGCATCACTTGGCTCATCGCCTGATAAACCTTCTACTTGAGGGTCCATTTGTTTATTCATTGAATCGGTAGCCTTATTAACGGCTTTCATAAAACGCTGAAGAGAAAACGGCTTCAATAAATAGTCTGTAATGTCCAATTCAAATCCTTCTAAAGCATATTCCTGATAGGCGGAAGTAACAATTACTTTAGGGGGATTCATCAAAGACCGTAAAAACTCAAAGCCGGAAATTTCCGGCATATTAATATCCAGGAATATCAAGTCGATCTGTTCCTGATATAGTTTCTCCAAGGCTTCTTTAGCGTTAAAAGAATTCCCTGCTTTATGCAGATGAGTCAGATTTTCACAGTAGTTTTCAATGATTCCATGAGCAATGGGCTCATCGTCGATAATTAAATAAGAAATCATTCTAAATCTATATTTAGTGTAGCTTTAAAAATGTACTCCTTTTTCGTCAGCTCTAACGTATGCTTTTTGGGATAAATGAGTTCCAGTCTTTTCCTGAGGTTTTTTAATCCAATACCCGGCTTCGTTTTTTTACTCTTCTCTTTAAAGTTGTTCTCTACTGAAAATTTCATTTTCCCATTTGTGACATCAATACTGATTTTTAAAAAAGCGTTATCAGCAATTTGTTCTACTCCGTGTTTGAATGCGTTTTCCACCAGAGTTACCAGCATCAATGGAGCTATTAACTCAGCTTCGTTATCGATTTGTTTTTCAAACGTAATATCTACCTGTTTTTGAAATCGGATTTTATGGATTTCAATATACTTTTCCAGATACTCGATTTCTTTTTTAAGCGGAACGCGATCTTCATCTCCATCATAAATTACATACCGCATAATATCGGATAACTTCAAAATTACGTCCGGTGCTTTTTCAGACTTTTCGACCGTTAATCCATACAGGTTGTTCAGTGTATTGAAAAAGAAATGCGGATCGACTTTGCTTTTCAGTAAGGCTAATTCTGCTTTTGCATGTTCATTCTTTAGCTGTTTGTAAGATGCCCAACGATCGAATCCCTGAGTAAGAATCACGCCAATCAGTGTACTCCAGAATAATACTGCGAATGTCCAGAAGTATACCTCATACTCTAGCTGATCATCTACTTCCAGCTGTTGCTTGAACTCTGCCATGCCAATAATTGAGAACAACAGAATGGTAATGACCATAAAGGTCCGGACATATGTATTCATAAACTTCATCCGGTAAAAGTACTCTCACTTGCCTGTTGATTCAACCGTTTTTGATGAACAATGCCAAAACTGGTTCAAACCTACAGATCAGATGTACAAACACGATTTAAACCCACTTTCGAGCTTTGGATAAGAGTACAACTGGTGTTTACCCAAAAAACTTCCGTTGGTTGTAGTGAGTGATTACCATTTCGAAAATCGAATCTCCAACTCAAAATGAACAAACATGTTGAAGCTCAAATCACTCTTAATTGTAAGTCTTTTATGCAATGCTTCGTTAAGTATACAATCATACTCCCAGTCATTGCAGGACAGGATGGATAACGCCATTCCTTTGCTAATGGAACAAAATAATGTTCCCGGACTGGCTATCGCGATTATCGAAAACAATGAAATTATTCTGAAAAAAGGGTTTGGCTTCGCTGATATTGAAAACAGCATCCCGGTCATTCCTAATACAGGATTCAACATCGGTTCAGTGTCAAAAACCTTTTCAGCCTGGGGAATTATGAAATTGGTAGAGTCCGGTAAAGTTGATCTTGATGAACCCATCGAAAATTATCTGAGCAGATGGAAAATTCCCGAATCAGAATTTGACCGTACTAAAGTAACCATCCGAAATATACTATCACACACAGCTGGACTTTCTGTGCACGGTTATCCCGGATTTCCACCAGAAATGGAGCTTCCTACCTTGGAGCAATCTCTGAATGGGGAGAATGGACCTGTTCGGAAAAGTGAGTCCGTAAAGCTAATACACGAACCAAATACAAAATTTAAATATTCCGGAGGTGGATTTACCATCCTTCAACTGGTGATTGAGGAAGTTACCGGGAAGTCTTTTTCAGATTATATGGAGGAAACCATTTTCGCACCTCTCAAAATGGAACATACTAGCTTTACCATTTCATCCGATATCCTGGAGTCGTCTGCTACACCTTATGATGAAAAAGGGAAAGAAATCTATTTAGAACAATTTACAGCTCAGGCTGCTGCCGGACTTCATACTACTTTGAACGATTTTATAAGATTCGCACACGCAAACCTTCAGGAGAATGACATTCTTAGTGAAAGTACACTTTCAATGATGATGGAGCCTGTTCCTGTTACTGATAACATGTATGGACTGAGCTACCGCCTGATGAAGGCGGGCTCGTTTACTCTTGCCGGACACGCAGGATCAAATGATGGCTGGGAATCTGCTTTCTTTTTGCATCCGCAATCAAATAGTGGAATTGTAATGTTATCTAATGGATCGCTTGGAAAAAATGTGCTTATCTCTACGTTGAGAAACTGGATTGCCTGGAAGGCAAGTCAGGAGGCGGAATAATGAACATCTTCCAAAAATCTGTCCTGTTATCTGTTTCGTTATTTTTGATACTACTTAGTTTTGAAACCCAAGTGGTCGTTGCTCAGTCTTCGTCAAACCGTACAGACTTTGATGTGACCGAGTTACAGACTACCATTGTTGCAACGCTTACCGGATATAATAAAGAAGGTCATCATATATCAAGAAGTACTCCCCACGAAAGAAATGAAACTTCAGATTTTCTTGAGCAGACCTTCGGGCAACTGGACCTTACTCCGCTAAGACATGACTATAAAATGCCCAATGTGAATGGGCTTGTTGATTTGTTATTAGCTCCATACAAAGGTCGAAATGTGTATTCCATTCTTGAATCAACAGAACCAAACAAAGAGTATGTTCTTTTGGGAGCTCATTACGATTCAGAACCTGGAACTCCCGGGGCTATTGATAACGCATCAGGAGTTGCCGTCACATTCGCTGTTGCCGATCTACTAAAACAACAGAAACATCGAAAGTATAACTACATATTTGTGCTTTTCGATCAGGAAGAAGATGATGAGGTTGGGAGTAAAGCATTTGTTAAGCTTCTAAAGAAAAAACAGTATAAGATTCACTCCACACATGTCCTTGACGTCATTGGCTGGGGAGAATCGGATACGCTGGCTTTTGAAGCCCAGGTTTCTGATAACTTCATCGAAGGTATGTATCGTAAAACAGCTGCTCATTTAAATATTCTACTTAACGTAACCGGTGGGCGTGGTCATTCTGATAATAAAAGCTTTAACCTGGCGGGTTACCATAGCGCCGGGTTTTGGGATGACGAACTTACCCCTCATATTCACAAACCCTCCGATACCTACGAAACAGTCAACTTCGATCGGTTAAGACTGGCCATCTATTTCATGTTCGAACTATTAACAAATTTAGAAAGCAGTCATGATGAACTTTGATCAATTCTCTATTTCCAAAAGCCGAATAGAAATCCTACTTGGATTAAGCCTGATTCCACTGCTCATTAAATCAATCAGCTACATTCTGATTGGAAGCTTTGCGCCTTTGTTTGCTTTTATACTATTTGGTGGACTTTTACTCTTTGCCTATACAAACGAAACCAAATACCGAAGCCTGATCGTTAAGATCTGGTCAGGTTCAATCATACTTTGGGGACTTGCACGAATAAGCTTAATGATTCTATTTCTAACTACTTCGGTAGATGAAGCCCATGTTAGAAGTCAATTCGGGATTTGGTTTATTCTTCTAAGCGTTATCTATATTCTAGCAGGATTATATTTCTTTAGATCGCAAAGAATTCCGTTGGTCGAAAACTGAATTAGTCAACGAGGCGCAATAAGGATCAGTTACTCCTTTTCTTTCTCCACCTGCTCAATAAAAACCGCATGTTTTTTAGGCTGGATATGCCGGCCACGTTCCCGGGCATAAACGAAGGTAAACTGAGCACCAAGTAATGCAATAATTGCTGAGAAGAATACCCAAAGCAAGAGTAGTACCAGTGACCCCGCGGCGCCATACACACTTCCTAAAGCACTGCTACCCAAATAGAATCCCATTAAAAACTTTCCTAAAACAAATAGAAGCGTTGTGAAAGCCGCTCCAATCCAAACATCTTTCCATTGTACAACGGCATCGGGAAGGATTTTAAACACAAGTGCGAAAACTAGAGTGATCACCAGAAAAGAAAACAGCAGATTTATTCCTGAAACCACAAAAAATGTAAGCTCGGAAAAATTAGATTCAATGAACTCCTTAAAAACAGCCAGAAGGGTGTCTACACCCAACGAAACTAAAAGCAGAAAACCTATACTTACCACCATTGCGAGAGAAAGAAGCCTGTTTTTCAGAAAATTAACCCAGTCTTTTTCGGGTTTCGGTTTGATATTCCAAACTCTGTTAATCCCATCCTGAAGAGAGATAAATACGGTAGTAGCACTAAAGCCAAGCGCTATAAACCCGACTAGCTTGGTAAGAAATCCGGAACCGGAAGCGGATGCATTTTCAAGTATTTTTTCAACAGCTACAGAACTCTCGTTCCCAAAAAGATTCTGTATCTGGGTTAATAGATTTTCGCGAACAATCTGGTCTTCATAGGCTGAACTACCGATAGACACTACGATCATAAGAATTGCAGGAAGAGAGAAAATCACATAGAATGCAATCGTAGAACCATAGTTCAGTGGAGTATCTTTAACAAATTCTTTGAATGTTTTTTTAAGTATCTCCCAAATAAACATAACTGGCTGCCATACTATGATTTATGTAGACAACCAGTTTAAAGAGAAGTAACGTTAATAAAAAGCTCCGAAAGCGAAGCTTAATACTTTACTCACTGTCAGAAGCTTTATTTCCTTCAGTCAGATTTTTAATGACCAATGCTGCCCATTCTTTTCCACCCAGCCCAAAAGCCAGTCCCAGTGCTAGACAAACCGCTCCAAACAAAAGTAGAAATGCATTGGTAACCAATTCTTCACCAATACTTAGTTGAGTAAGAGAAAGAGAAATCACAAAAAGAATAATGGCATATCGTGCGATCGCCCCTATTACTGCTGAGTTAGATACTCCGATATTAGCTAAGTAAGTAGACACTACCTGAGCTATAAACCCGGCTAAGAATACTCCAAAAATTAAGGCGAGCACTGCTACAATTACGTTTGGAATGTAGAGTATGATTTGATTGAAAAGTTCAGATGCTACACCGAGTCCCAGTGCGTCTAAGCCGGAAAGAATTACAATCAGCATAATAAGCCAATAAATAATTCCTCCTATGATATCGATAACGGACTTATTACTTCCGCCGTCTTTAAGAAACTGATCAATTTTGGCCTTCTCTGTTACTACATCCAATCTGATAAGCTTAAGGAGTCTTATTGCTGCTGCTTTTACTAATTTAGCTATAATCCACCCAAAAATAAGTATGAGCAAAGCGCCAATTAGGCTTGGTAAAAAATCTGCTAGTTTATTGAAAAAGGTCTCATAAGACTCTATGAGTACCGAGGAAATTTTATCCCACATGAATACCTCCGGTTGTTAGTTGATTCCATATATGTAATCAATTGCCAGACCATTCAAAAATTTGGGCTCCAATTCTAATTCAACCCTTCAGGAGTAACTCGTTCTCCTACATGGAGTTTTTCCAAAATCCTATTTAATTAACATCATCTTTCTGGTTTGAATAAATGAGCCAGCCTCGATGCGATATAAGTACACTCCAGAAGCTAGAACAGACGCATCAAATCTGGACTGATGTGAGCCTGCGTTCATTTGTTCTCCATCGATCAAAGTTGCGACCTCTCTTCCCAAAACATCGTACACTTTTAGTGTTACTAATGAAGCCGATCCCAACCTGAATTCTATGTTTGTGCTTGGGTTGAATGGATTAGGATAGTTTTGGGATAGCCTATAATCCAATGGATTTTCAACTTCTTCTTCGTTTGAGACTTCTATTCCTGAGTTAGGACTGAATATCAGCAACCTACTTGATACGGCTCCATCCCGTCCGTCATACTGCTTTTCTACAGCTATATCGTAGAATCCATCTCCATTAAAGTCACCTGAGGCTGGCTTTGCTCTTGAGTAAACACCACTTCCTGTTGGAGTAGGCCCAATTTCTGCCAAGGTAAATGATGGCGTAGTTGTCGGAGAAATAATCCCTTTTCGTTTAAGATTTTCGTCTAAACCACCTTTAAATATTACTGCATCCGGGTAGGCAGAGAATCCCCCGGGAGTGAAGTATAAATCCTGATGAGCGCTACCAACTTCTATCGGCATAAAATCTATAATAGCACCAAAAAAGGAATTAAGTGTATCACTAGAAAACCCACCAACATCTTCTTTGGTAACGTGTAAGAAATAGTCAGGTTGGTTGTCCATTTGCTCTCCCCCTTTGTAAACTCTTATTGTAGGGGAAACAGGGGAACTGGATCCATTATCAGCCAGAACTGCAATATCATTAAAACCATCTCCATCAAAATCACCGCCTGCTACTTGTGAGCCAAACGAGCCGAGTGTATAACCCGGTTCTGCTCCCGGTCTCAGAACCAACATTGGCGAGGAGAGACTGACACTGTCTGCTAACTTAGCTGGAGAAAAATCGCCTCCTGCAAATATGTATACCGCACCATAAGAAACCCCATCGAAGCGTTGGTCATAAAACGGTAAGCCAACAGCAAAATCATTAAAACCATCTCCGTTTACATCTCCTAGTGGCTCAACAACACTTCCGACACCCAGGAAATCAGAGCCATCTATCGTACTATCATTTGCAAAATCTATAACCAAATCTGGAGATTGATAGGTTGTATTATCACCCAGATATATCCAAGCTTTATTCACAATTTCACTGCCATTAGATTTCGAGTTACTACCAACTAAAATTTCTTCGCCTGGTTCACCGTCAATGTTTCCAATATTTTTTACAAGAAATCTACGAAACCCTGGTTCAAACACTCCTAGTTCAGCAAGATTGAACTGCCCGGTATAGGTAAGAGTGTCGTTTCCGGATATTCCCTTACGAGGAACTATTTTGGGAATTGAGGCTTTCAAATCTACATTATAATAATCATCTTCATCAAAATTACTCGCTTCACTTATGTGGTAATTAATGCTCTCGGTGATTACGCCATCAGCAGATACTGTATAGTGATGATATCGGTTTTCTCTAATACTAGAACCAGTGCTACTTATTGATTCATTACTGGTTTCACCAACGGATACATAAATAGTATAATCTGTAGGTTCAAACTCACAGGGAGAGATTTCTGATACGCAAACATTATCTCTTTGAGTTTGACCTGAGAAATAATTCGTTCTTATTAATTGTGATGGGGTATTATTTCCTAATAAGGACATTGTTATTGTTGAGAATATCTCAGCTACTCGCAAAATTTCAGGGATCAAAATCCTTTGTCTTGGAGTAAGCTCACCTGAATTTTCAATTATCCACTTTTGTATACCCCTCGATCTAATTGATGGATCAGCAACTCCATTTAATAACACACCCGCCTCTTGATTTGGCAGCTTACATGATTCGTAACCACAAGGCAAAATGGTTTGGTCATCATTATAGAATTCAGCGTTAGAGCAACCATTAGATATATCAGATGCTGAACAACTCCCGTAATTCCCTTCGCGCCAAATTCCTGCATGAAAATCTCCGTTTTCATCCTGATACATACGATCAATTACACAATTTGAATTGATTAAAGTGGGAGACTGAATTACAGGAGAATCTCCTGAAAAATCGATTTCACGAATATCGCATTTAGGATCATTAAAAAAGATTTGTACGAAACCGGCTAGTGGAAACCTTCTATCGTCAGAAGAAATGATTTCCGGTTCATCGTCATCGTCTATATCTGCTACATAAATTCTTCGATCTGACAATCCCTGAGATGATGTTCCTTCCCATTCATACTCCAATACTTTTTCAAATTCACCATTTTCATTTACATCAAACTCGAAAAATTTTTGAGTAGTAAAATTGTCAGTGTACCCAAATGCATATATAGAATTTCCAGTTCCTGCTATTGATGTCTGGGTGTAAAGTCGGGGAGGTATAGTAAAATTGGTCTTTTGGAAAAATAGAGTATTAGTTCCTATAAGTTCGCTTTGTTGAACATTGGGATCATCTATTCCAAGTACTAAACGGCATTCATAGGAAGTATCATCATTGCCACATAAGAATGCGTCCCCAATGCCATCTTCGTTAAAATCGTTATGCAAAGCATCGGTTAGTACTAATGTACCTACATCAGAAGCAGGTATAGTGTATCTGTCAAATTCTAAGAAAAACTCACTTGGTGTGTCGCTGAAGTTTACTATCTCTATTGAACCATCTTCTTGCTGCTTGGCAACATCAATAAGTCCATCTTTATTAATATCACCAACCGGTAGATATCTGCCATCAAGTGAAACTGCCTTAATTGTTTCTCCATTTTCATCGTACGTAAGAATTAGAGTTAAATATTTTTTCGACGCATCCGGGTCTCTAAGATCTCTGCCCAATTCAATAACCTGAATATAATCCTCAACTCCATCCTCGTTTAAGTCGCCAGCAGGTATTCCGGGTTCTGACGGGTTTGCAAATCTTTCAGGTTCATCGCCATCTATAGTTTTTACTATTGCTATGGGATGACTGTCTTGTATGCTTATCTGTCTGGCAAATGTTGATTCATAAATAAATGCTAAACATAGAAGAAGTGAGACAGAAATGATTCTTTGTATCAAGTTTTTCATAGTACATACGATTAAAATGAAAGGTTGAGATACGTTAGCTTCTACGACTCTAATCTTCCATACCGTATTTACGGTAGGTACACTTAAATAAGCCGCTCTTTGATCGCTTTTGATACTACTTCTGCACGATTGTGTACTTCCAGCTTTCGGTAGATATTCTTGATATGGGTATCTACCGTATGAGAGCTGATTTCAAGCTCACCGGATATCATATCCATTGAAAAACCATCTACTAATAGCTCCAGAATGTCTTTCTCTCTTGCTGTTAAATTTGATTCTTTTACCGGTGCTCCGGAAACCATTATGTTCATCATTTTTTTGGCGATCAGGGCTGAAATACTTGCTTCGCCAGCAACTACTTGATCGATTCCATCCAGAATTTGTTTAGCCGGAGTACGCTTAAGAAGGTAACCGGAAGCTCCAAGTTTTATAGCTTCGTAGATTCGTTCATCATCTTCAAAAATGGTAAGTATGATCACTTTTGCATCTGGAAACTCGTTGCGATAAAACCCCAGCGCTTCAAGCCCGGATTTTCCCGGTAATCCAATATCTTGTAAAATAACATCAGGTGAGCGCACTCTGTGTTTTTCCTCTTCCATTTGCTCTACGGAGGAAACTGAAAGTTCCAGATGTAATTTGTCGCTCAGATTGATCAACTCCTCCATCGATTCCTTAAATAAGGGATCGTCCTCTACTACCCAAACGATATGTTTCTGATTACTTTTCATTAGTGATAATTACAAAAGGCGTCTCATTTACGCTATACCGTAATTACGGTAGCCGAACTTTTAAACTTATGTTGGTTCCAGATTCAGGCTTTGATGTTATGGTCAATTCTGCTTTTATTTCCTGAGCCCTTCTTCTCATATTTTCCAGACCATTTCCATGTTCTATTTCCTCCTCTAAAAAGCCTTTCCCATCATCTTTAATTTCGACATGCAATCTGGAGTCACTGGCGTTAAAGAGAATTCGTACCGTAGTTGCTTCAGCATGCTTGTAAATATTATGAACCACCTCTTTCACAATCAGATACACATTTCTTCTGAATTGAGATTCTAGTTTCTTTGCTTTTACCCCCTCAGTTACTTCATCCTGAAATGAAACCTTTTGACCGACCAGCATTTCTAAAGAAACCAACCTGCATTTTTGGATGAGATCTGATAGCTGTTCTTTATTGGGATCGATCAACCATACAATAGCATCTAAAGAGGAAGCCAGACTCCTTGCGTTGTCTGTGATTCGTTGAATAATTTCTGGTTTCACCTGGCCAGATTCTGCATGACTTTGCAAGATATCTCCCGAAAGAGCAATACCGCTTAGTCCGCTACCTATTTCATCGTGAAGATCTCCCGAAATCCTTAACCTAACCCTTTCCATTTCAAGTAACTGCCGCACCCTAAATTGATATAAAGCAATTACCAATCCTAAGATTATAACTGCGATTAATAGTCTGAACCATATTGTCTGCCAGAAAGGTGGATGTATAACTACCCGAAATGAATCCCCCGATTCATTCCAAACACCGTCATTATTTGAAGCTATTACTCTGAATACATAATTGTCTGCAGGAAGTCGAACGTAACGAGCTCTTCTTGTTCCACCACCATCTACCCAATCAGGATCATAACCTTCCAGTTTATATTTGTATTGATTTTGCCAGGGGTTCGAATAGCTCAGCGCAACGAAATCAATTTCCAAAGTATTTTCTTCCCATGTTAGCTCCATATGGTTTTGTTGAACAACTGGCATGGTAGTGCTGGAATCCGGTTTAATCACATGGATATTTGTTATCCAAACATCAGGTTCTGTAGCGTTACTTTGTATAAGATCAGGATTAAACCATGTTAAACCGCCCATACCTCCCATATAAATCTTATTATCAGAGTATGCAATTGAGCGACGGTTAAATTCCTGGCTTTCAATTCCATCGGCGCTACCAAAAAATACACTTGTTTCGGTCTCTGGATTGAATTTGGCTATACCTTTATCTGTACCCAGCCAAAGGTTTCCCTGCTCATCTTCATTAATACTAAACACAATCTGGTTTTCATATTCATCAAGTGGGTATGCTTTTAAACCCACACTTTTTTTATACCCGAAAAGCCCCGAATTACCTGCCATCCATAAGGTTCCATTTCTAGAAACGTATAAATCCCAAAAGGAAGAATTAGCCAATTCAGGTAGTTGATCAATCATAATCGACCATTTTTCAACGAAGTTGTTCTTTAAACTGAAAATACCGTTTCCTTCCGATGCTACTAATGTATCCCTTTCAAAAACTACAATATCCTGAAGTAACGGCTTTATATTTTTGGTGTTCAAATGAAAAGCAGCTCCCCCATCATTTATATTATTTGCAGATATTTTATAGATAGTGTTCTTTCCTAAAGCCCAGAATTCTTTTCCTATTTTTCTTATAGAAAAAACTACGGGCTCTGAATTCTCTTTAAGAACCAATTGTATTTTATATAAGTCTCCTGTTTTTGAATTCCATTGCATCAGACCGGCCGTAGTAGCTAAAAATAACTCTGATGAATTTTTAGCCTCTATATCCCAAATCTGATCAGAACCCGGAAAAAGGTTCCATTTAGTTTCAGGGAGGTTTTGTTTAACACCATCAGTACTCCATTTAGAAATCCCCTCATCAAAGTAGTTAACCCACAGGTATTCATTAGCAATTTCAATTCCCATTACCATTCCGGGTTCAGGTAAGGTAAAAAATGATTTCTCATGAGGATCTATATAGAATAATCCGTTCAGGGTACCGATCCAGATTCCGCCTGCTTTATCTTCACTAATACTCTTTACATTCTTAGAGAGAGAATTATCGGCACCCTCAATTACTATTTCGGAATAACTCCCATTTAGCTTGTCATATATCCAAATATTAGTATCAGAGCCAACCCAAACCTTCCCACTTATATCCTCCAGTAGTTTAAGGGTATTAAATGTTTTTGGAACAGAATTCAGTTTCTGCCACTTTAGGTCTTTTACAGCATCACTAAATCCAAAAATCTTTGATCCGGATTTATCTAAAAATACAGTTGGATTCGGGTTATCAAGTAACAGCCCATACTCTTTGTATAACTGCTCATCCACATCAAATATATAGAGCTTGTTTTGATAGGTCGTTATCCAAAGCTGATCTTCGTCATCCATAACCATCGTTACAATTTCATCCTCAAATGGAAATAGTTCGAATTCTTTGGATTCGACATCAAATCTTGAAATACCAACGTTAGACGTAATCCAAAAGTCACCATTAGAAGCCTTATGAATATGCTGAACATCTAATGAGCTTTCCTCTCCGTTCTGTGGAATGCTGAAGTTGGTGAATTTCTTTTCTTTTGGATTATAGAGGCTTAAACCGGAAAACGTACCAATCCAAATTCTGCCATATTTATCTTCGGTTACAGTACGAACAACGTTACTTGCGATGGAATTGGAATCCAAAGCGTTATAGTGAAACACTTCAAACTCATAGCCATCAAACTTATTCAGTCCGTTTTCTGTGGCAAACCAGATGAACCCTTGCTTGTCCTGATATACATCATAGATAATATTATTGGAAAGCCCTTTACGTGTATCGTAGTAATCGGCAGGTATTACCTGAAGCTGTAAAAACCCAAAAATTAATACTAATGTAGATACTACCATCGGGGAAAGTTTTGCTAAAGATGGTAAAGCATAAGCAAATAAAAAAACCCAGATCAGAAATACCGAACTGGGTTTAATTTATCTAATGCGGAGAGGGAGGGATTCGAACCCTCGTTACATGTTTCCATATAAACTCCCTTAGCAGGGGAGCGCTTTCAGCCACTCAGCCACCTCTCCTTTTCAAGGGCATCAAATATACGGTGCTTGCTAAGCCTAAGCAATGGCTTTATTAACAAATAATGGAATCAGGTGATTATTGAAAAGATATTGAAACAGAACTTTAACTGGTTATCCTTCATTTAAAGCATAAATCTGGGCCAGATTTCGTCCTTCCTGGGCATAATCTAAACCGTATCCTAAAACAAATTTTATGGGGATTTCGAACCCAACATAATCGATTTGAACATTGTGCTTGGTTGCTTCTTTTTTATGCAATAAGGTAACTACTGAAACAGATTCCGGCTCATACATCTTCATTCTGTCAACCATATATTTCATAGACAGTCCGGTATCAATAATATCCTCCACAAGGATAACATGCCTTCCTTTTACTTTTGCATCTATTTCTTTCAACTCAGTAACTTCTCCTGAGGAAACTTTTTCATCGCCATAACTGCTCAATTTCATAAAATCCACCTCACATTCGATGGTTACATGGCGCATTATGTCTGAAAGAAATATGAAAGCTCCATTCAGGATGCCAATGAAAATAGGTTTCTTCCCCTCAAAATCTCTGTCAAGTTGTTTACCAAGCAATGAAATTCGTGCGTCAATTTGTTCTTTGCTAATAAACACACTGAACTTCTCTCCATTACAATTGACACTTTCGGGTAAATAAAAACTCATAACTATTTATTTCAGTTTAATGGTAAGGAAACTCTTAGTGGTATCGGTACATTTTACTAATTCCGAGATTGAACCTATTTCTTTGTTTGTCCCTTTTTCTGGAAAAATTATGGCGTAAATAGTACCATCTGTACCACTCAATATCAAAGCTTTTTCCCTTTTTGTTGAGGGTATTTTTCTGTTGGTGAGATGATCGGATACTTTTTGAGAACCATCCATTCCCAATGGTTTAAAACGATCTCCATTTTTCCATCCCCTCAATGTAAGTGGCCATCTCAACAGATCTGAGTCTAGGGTCAGAGCCGGGTGTGGCTTTCGTGTATGGTCAATACTAAAAATTATACTTTTAACAGAGGTTCCGCCTTCAATCTCTTCTTTTGATAAACTTACTTCCGAAATACCCGATTCATCGCTGTTACGAATACTGATTAACCCCCGCCCTCTTACTAAGCTATATCGGTCATTTATACTAACGGAGCCACCGATTTGTAAAGATTCAATCTTCAAAAGTTCGTGAATCAAGCCTTTGGATAACTTTATTCCCGGAATCTGATCTTCTATGTATGTTTTCAGGATGGATGTTTTTAACTCATCAGGCAATTCAGAAAACCTTTCAATATCCAGTTCAGAACTTTTAAGCAACCCTTTATAGATGTGATTGACTGCTATCTCGGTAATTCTCCCTTTTTCCTGTAACCCAAGGATATTCTCCTTCCAACCGGGGAAAAAATCGTCTATTCTTTCCGCAAATTCATTTCTGAGGAAGTTTCTGGCATATTTTGATTCAGAATTACTTTCATCAATTCTGAATGGGATTGCCTCCTCTTCGCAATATTTAAGGATTTCTTTTTTTGTGATTGCGAGCAATGGCCTCAATAATTCACCATCCCAATTAGAAAGACCTTTCCAGGCATGGGGCGAACTCCCACGAAGTAGCTTCTGAAGAATCGTTTCAACCTGATCATCCTGATGATGCGCAGTAAGAATCGCATCGGCGTGAAGTTCTTTCTTCAGTTCTCGAAATATTTTATAACGCTCATCCCTTGCCCAATTTTGAAAATTCCCTGAAACCTCATTTGGATCCATCTTTACAGAACAACATTCAAATCCCCATTCAGCCGACATCCCTTCCACCAACTCCTGATCAAGGTCAGACGATTCTCCTCTTAAATCATAATTGACATGAACGACAAAGACTTTAACATTTAGTTTGAAAAGCGAATACAGAAGAGCCATTGAGTCCGGACCGCCACTTACTCCCAAAATCAGATAGGGCGAAGGATTTGCCAGATTAGTAAGCGAGCTTTGTACCGATTTTTCAATCGATTTTGATGCGGACTTGTTCATAAGAAAAAGTATCTACTTCAAGATCCTTATTCAACACAACAAGTGCCCCATTTTCATTAACTCCTAAAAATTTAAATGTCCCTTCTTTGTCCAGGCCATTCACATTAATTCTGGTCCAACTACCATAGCCCAACATGGCCTTATTAATAGTACGAATCAGGTCGATATCCCGGCTTTCCCAGAGGCGATAATAAAACTCGATTCTGGTTAGAATCCGCGCAAGGAGGCGCTCTCTCGAATACTCTTTCGCAGTGATAGATTTTAGCGAAGTAGCTGTTGAAGCAAGTTCTTCAGTAAACGTTTCCTGATTTACGTTTACCCCGATTCCAATCACTACTCTCTCCAATAAATTGCCATTAAAAATAACCTCGGTTAGCAGACCACTGATTTTTTTATTTTCGAAAAGCACATCATTGGGCCATTTAAGATTGAGCGGAGACTCGACTTGTTCTCCACATACGTCTGCCACAGCCAGAGCACATGCAAGAGTTAAAATAGTGAGCCGGTATTGATTTGAGGGCTCAAATACCAGGCTAAAGGTGAGGTTTGCACCCGGATCAGCTTGCCAGGCTCGTTCATACTGTCCACGTCCAGCTGATTGAGCATCCGCAACAATTAGCGCGCCGTGCAACGTGTCCACTCTTCTCATTCCTTTAGCATAGGAATTTGTAGAATCGAGTTCCGGGAAATAGAAAAAGCTACGCCCTAACCAGGACGTAGCTAAATTTTCTTCAAAATGTTGGGTGTTAAACAACCTGATTTATTTTCCGATGGCTACCAGCGAATCATCTGTTCCGAATTCGTTTGGTACGTAAGCATCTGCTTCGTAATCGTTCTCCCAAACTTCGCCATCAATTAAGTATTTGAATTTATATTCAGATTCTGGCTTTAAACGAACTTCGGCTTTATAAACGTCGTTCTTTTTTTCCAGCTTTAAAGAGGTGGTATCCCAGTCATTAAAATCTCCGGCAAGAGCCACTTCTTCGCTTACTATTTCTGAAGGAACAGAAAAAGTAACTTTACATACTGTGCGTTTCGGAGTGAATTTTTTTTCTAACATGTGAGCAATAAGATTATTTTTAGAATTCGACCAAAAATACCTTTTTTATTTAATCAAAACAACATTAATACCGTAATGAAGTTGCTATTTATTCATTATTAAATAAATTATTTAGTTACAGTACGCGAATAGAATTTTTTATTTATGTATGGAACCGTTTCCCTCAAAAACCAGATGCAGTGATTACCGAAATCAATTAAAAAACTTAGCCGGGAATATTAAGAGTTACTCTCAACTTTTTGTATAACGCTTTAATCTCTTCGGAAGTAGAACAAGTAAGTGCCACTTTCGAAAAAGCGTGCAATTCTTCTGCTGAACTATTAATCAATACTTCTTTCACTTTTGGAATATTAGACGGGGACATGCTCAAATCTGTTATTCCCATACCGATTAAACATGCTGCACCAATTTCATCTCCAGCCAGTTCTCCACACACACTTATTTCAATCTCATTCTCTTGCGCTGCTTTGTTGGCTAACTCGATAAGCTTCCAAACCGAGGGGTGGTGTTGCTGATATAGTGTACAAATCTGTTCATTTCCGCGATCAACTGCTAGTGCATATTGGGTTAAGTCATTAGTGCCAATACTGAAGAAATCTACCTCTTTGGCAAAATGATCTGCTAGCAACGCGGCACTTGGTACTTCAATCATAATACCCAAAGGAATCGATTCATCTGTCTCGAATCCTTCTTTTCTTAAGCCTTTCTGGACTTTTGTAATTCTTTCTTTTACACGGCGAATTTCTTCCAGCATGCTAATCATTGGCACCAAAATTCTGGCTTGCCCGGGGTACTTTCCGGCATTCTTCAAAATTGAGCTGAGTTGCCCGTCAAACATCTCTTCTTCATCCAATAGCATGCGGATTCCTCTCCACCCCAAAAAAGGATTAGATTCGTCCGGAGTGTGAGTATTTAGTTTGTCCCCTCCAACATCAAACAATCTAATGACTACAGGCCCATCTGTTCTGGATAAAATCTCTTCATAAAATTTATCCTGTTCTACTTCGCTCTTCCGGGCAATACCGCCATACAGAAGTGCTTCTGTTCTCAGGAGGCCGATCCCTTCGGCTCCATATTCTTTAGCGACGGTTAATTCCTGAACGAATTCAATATTTGCCCTTAGATTGAATGCTACTCCATCTTTTGTTTCTGATGGTTGATGAAGCCCGGATCTTGCTTTCTTTTTACGATGAAGTCTGCGGATTTCTTTTTTGTATTCATCCTGCCTTTTTTTGGTAGGATTCAGATATAATTCCCCTTTATTTGCATCTAGTATCGCTTTCTTTGCTTCGGAAGCAGAATTAACTGCTATCTTTGAGCTCACAATACATGGAAGGTTTAAGGAATGAGCTATGATAGCTGCATGTGAAGTTACTCCTCCTTTATCCATCACTAATCCTTTTACTCCCTTCTCGTAATAAGCAACCAAGTCGGTAGGGCTAATATTCTTGACAATGAGAATGGCCCCTTTTTCAATTTCCAGTTTTTGCTCATCTTCGCAAGAAAAATCAATTAAGCGGTCACGAATATTCTCTATATCAATGATTCGCTGCCTGAACAGCTCTGAGCCGCTTTCTTTAAGGCGCTCTATAAACCCATTTAAGACTTTATAAATCGCGTAATCGACCGAAAAGAGTTCTGCTTCTATACAGTCATTTACTCTTTTTTCAATTTCTATATCGGAGACAATATGCTTCTGAGTTTCAAGAATATCCGCCGTTTTTTGATCGAGATTTATAGCAAGTTCATCCAGCTCAAAGAGAAATTTCTCCTTCGCCTTTGCGTAGCGTTTCAGATGAGCCAGTACGGCAACAGGCTTTATCTTTTTGGGCTGAAGCTTTCTTTTTTTCTTATCCAGCACCAGAACCGAGCCAATAGCGATACCTTCACTACCGGGCAACCCTTTTATCGATATTTCTCCTCTTTTGCGAATGCTCATTATCGCTACTCATTCTGCATTCCAAACTTGTTTTCCACAAGTTCCAGGATACTTTTAATGGCTTCCTTTTCGTCTGGCCCATCTACTTCAAATACGAGCTCTGCTCCTTGCTCTGCTGCCAGTGTCATCACCCCAAGAATACTTTTACCATTAACCCGGTACCCATACATGTGGATATAAAAATCGGACTTAAACTTACTGGCCAGCTTAACCAACGCGGCTGATGGTCTTGCATGAAGTCCTGAGCTGTTTAAAATGGTAACCTTCTTTTTGATCATGGCTTAATATAGTATTCTTCCATAAAGAAAAAATCCCGGAAACTGGCAAAAATGAAAGACCTGACGGTTACTAAAATTTTCTTGGACTATTCATTAACCTTTAGGGCTTTCTTTCTTACCTTAGGGCGTAATTCTAAAGAAATAAGTTTATGTCAGTATCAGAAAAAGAAGTACGGTATGTAGCAAATCTGGCTCGGTTACAACTTTCCGAAGAAGATGTAAAAAACCTGGCCGTGGATATGAACAAGGTTCTCGGCTATATGGATTTACTCAATGAATTAGACACCTCTGAGGTTGAACCTCTTGAGCACGTAATTGAGATGGATAGCCGCTTAAGAAAAGATGAGGCCAAACCTACTATTTCGCACGAAGACGCTCTTAAAAATGCCCCGGATGCCGACTCCGATTATTTCCGGGTTCCAAAAGTAATTGAATAACCCTTTTCATGTCCAATTCAGACAGTACTTCCACTTCCGACTTTTTCTACAAACTCCCAAAATCGCGCCAGCATATTATATCGTTGGCGGTATTATTTTTTGTTCCATTTATTCTTTTTACAGCTACAACAATTGGTGGAAAGGAATTTCAAAGACACGATATTACGCAGTGGCGGGCCGGTTCAGAATCAGCCTTTGAGCATCGAGAAAAGTATGGTGAAGACCCTCTTTGGATTAACAATATGTATATGGGTATGCCAGCCTTTGTTGTTTCAGTTGAAACTGTTGTTCCCCACATAACTTTTGTTTCCCGTTATTTTAATAGTATTTATCCCGCTTTTCAATATTGGGTTATGCTTTCGGGGATGTATTTCCTACTCATTTTAATGGGTTTTCGTCCATTAACAGCCGTTTTTGGGAGCATCACTTACTCGCTCACTACTTACTTCTCCATTATTATAGGCGCCGGTCATACCTCAAAATTTGTAGCTTTGGCATTTGCTCCGTGGGTTTTAGCCGGTTATTGGAAAATTACCCGATCTGATAATAAACTTGCCGGATTACTTCTTTTTACTGTTGCAATGGCACTAGAAGTAAGATCAGGACATCCTCAAATAACATACTATTTTATGTTTTTGTTGGGATTTTTATGGCTGGCTGATTCCTGGAAATGGATTAAAGAACAAGATTACAAAACCTTTGGTTGGATAACATTCCTATTAGTTCTAGGTGGAATAATTGGAATTTTAAATCACGCTCAAAGTCTATTTAGTTTAAAAGAGTATGCTGAGTTTAGCATTCGAGGAGGATCTGCTTTAGAAGGAACTACAGGGCTTGATACCGGATATGCCTTTTCTTGGTCGCAAGGAATAAAAGAAACATTTACTTTATTCGTACCTGAGTTTTTTGGAGGTGCATCACCAAACTATTTTGGTCCTAAATCATTTACCTCTGGGCCACATTATCTTGGTGCTCTTGTTCTTCCGTTTTTATTATTTGGCTTGTTTAAAAAGAAAAGCAAAACCATGTATGTTTTTTTTGGAACAGGAACCTTAGCAATTTTCTTTGCCTGGGGAGGTAATTTTTTAATCCTTAATAACCTGGCGTTTGATTATATCCCTTTTTTCAACAAGTTTAGAGCACCCGAAACATGGTTAGTTTTAACCGTGTTTTGTTATACAATTGTTGCAGTTTGTGGACTTCAATGGTTTATAGACTTTATAAAAGAAAAGTCAGCATCTTTAAAAGAGCTGTATTTACCACTTGGGGTTTTACTTGGAATTTTTGTCCTTACTACCATTCAAGTTAAAACAATGGACTTCACTAAAGCAGGTGAAATTCAAAATATAGCCAATCAAATTGCGCAACAGAATCAGGTAAGCCCTCAAAATCCGCAAGTTTTACAACGGGCAACTGCTTATGTAGAACAAAATATTATTCCTAACCGAAAGGGAGCTGCTAATAGTGATCTTTTTAGATTTGGATTACTTCTGGTTGTTGGAGGAGCTTTGATTTGGGTTACTCTTAAGCAAAAAATCTCAGTAAGCATAGCATCAATTGGTTTTATTTTGATTGCAGGTTTTGATTTAACCACTACTGGTAAAAGATATGTTCCTGATCGAGCTATCGTAAATAGTAATGTGAGTCCTGAGCGAGTTCTTGAATCCAAAAAAAGAGATTTAGATCAGTTTATAATTGACAATATAGTCTCCCAGAATGGCGAATATAAATACCGTGTATTTCCTTTATTGGTAAACACTTTTCAGGAAGCAACACCTTCCTACTTTTATCCAACAATTGGCGGTTATACCGGGGCAAAACTTAGTATAGTATCAGATCTTCAAAAATTTGGAGGACCACTTTACAAAGGCCAAGGAGGATTAAATCTCAATCTATTAGGAGCCTTGAATATCAAGTATGTCAATTACCAACCTGGTTTGCAGATTCCAGGGCTAACTCAGGTGTTTTCTGGCAATTCTGGTGCCGTCTATGAGAATCAAAAATTGCTTCCTAAAGCATATTTTGTTGACTCTCTTGTTATTGCATCTTCTGCACAAGAAGCCTACAATTTCATTGAAAACCCAACTATTGAATACTCCAAAATCGCCGTAGTAGAAACTTCAAAATCTCTTATATCCAATACAGATTCGTTATCCTCTGTTTCTATAACTAATTATACCGGTCAGGAAATATCCGTAGAGATCTCTCGCTCAAAACCTGGGTTTCTTGTTTTGAGTGAGATTTATTATCCGGCGGGATGGGTGGCGAAACTTAATGGAGAAGAAATACCCATCTACAAAACAAACTATGTGCTTCGAGGCTTTGAAATACCAGCCGGAGAACACATCTTGGAGCTGGAGTTTAGACCAAAATCATTTCATTTGGGAGTTACTATGGGCTGGATTTCACTTGGATTACAAATTCTTCTTGGTTTGGTAGTGGGGTTCAATTACATAAAGGCAAGAAGTGTCAGCGAGTAAAAAAAAAGTATTAGTTGTTACTTACTATTGGCCTCCAAGTGGTGGATCGGGAGTGCAAAGATGGGTTAAATTCGTAAAATATTTAAAGCAACTGGGATGGGATCCCATTGTATACACACCGTCAAACCCGGAACGCCCGGTTATTGATGAATCATTATTATCCGAAATACCACAAGATACCGAAATAGTAACTCAACCTATTTGGGAGCCTTATACTTTTTATAAAAAATTTGTGGGCATAAAAAAAGACGAGAAGCTTGGTTCGGGCTTAATGAAATCCGGAAACGAATCTTCATTTCTCCAAAAAATATCAATCTGGGTTAGAGGTAATTTCTTCATTCCTGATGCTCGTAAATTCTGGATTAAACCCTCGAAAAAATTTCTCGTCAAATACTGTACTGAAAACAACATTGATGCAATCATATCAACAGGACCACCACACTCTATGCACATGATTGCAAAGGGAGTTTCTGAGAAAACAGACATTCCCTGGATTGCTGACTTTCGTGATCCCTGGACAAATATTGATTTCTTTGAAGACCTTCATCTCTCTGGTATCGCGAGAGCCGTTCATCATAAACTTGAAAAAGAAGTGCTCGATAGTGCTGATTCCATCATAGTAATAAGCCCTACTATGAAAAAGGAGTTCGCTGAAATTACTGACACTCCTATTTCAGTAATTACAAATGGGTTTGACGAAACTGATTTTAATGATGCCGAACCTATTTCGAATAACAAATTTGTTATTTCTCACATTGGAATGATGACCCCAACTCGAAATCCGGAAGTACTTTGGCAAGCTTTAAAGGAATTGAAAAATGAAAACGATCGCTTTGCCGGTAACTTTAACCTGCAACTAATAGGAAAAATTGATTCCTCTATTTTAGACTCTATTAAAGCGAATGATGTTGAAGACATGGTTTCCATTATCAATTATGTTCCTCATTCAGAAATTGTTCGCTACCAAAAAGGTTCTGATGCTTTGCTTCTTATCGTGAATAATACACCAAATGCGAATCTTATACTTACCGGGAAATTTTTTGAATATCTTGCAGCCGAACGCCCCATTGTTTGTATTAGTCCCATTAAAGGAGATATGAGCGAAATACTACAAACTACTAAGGCTGGTTCACTTTTCTTATATCAGGATAAACAAGCGCTGAAAGACCATCTTCTAACTTTATTTGAAAACTGGAAGAATGGGAGTTTGTCTTACAGCGCCGAAAACATTCAGCAATATTCGCGAAAAAACCTGACTATGAAGCTTATTCAAGAACTAAATTCTGTTATCCGATGAAATATGTGCTAACCATAGTGGGGGCTCGTCCTCAGTTTGTTAAAGCCGCTGTTGTTTCCAAAGCTTTAGCTGAAAAAAAAATTCCTGAGCAAATCATACATACCGGACAGCACTACGACGATGCAATGAATACCGTTTTTTGGGATGAACTGGGAATTCCCGCTCCAAATATAAACCTGGAAATTGGATCCGGGAGCCATGGAATGCAAACAGGGCTTATGCTCCAAAAAATTGAATCTTTCATTCTTTCTGCTGATGAAAAGCCTTCTGCATTGTTGGTTTATGGAGATACAAATTCAACGTTAGCTGGTGCTATAGTTGCATCAAAACTACATATTCCTATAATCCACGTTGAAGCAGGTCTTCGAAGTTTTAATAAAGAAATGCCTGAAGAAGTTAATCGTATTATGACAGATCACATATCTGATCTATTATTTTGCTCATCAGCATTTGGAGTTTCTCAACTAAAGAAAGAAGGAATAACTACTGGCGTATATGATGTTGGAGACGTGATGCATGATGCCGTTCAAACTTTTTCAAAAATTGCTTCTAAGAAAATTTCACTTTCTGATATTACAAGCCTAAAAGGCGGAGACTTTGCATTAGCAACTGTCCATCGCCCTTCAAATACCGATAATAAAGAGAATCTTAGTTCTATTTTAGATGCTTTTTCTGAAATGAATACAAACATTCTTTGGCCTGTTCATCCCAGAAACAAATCCAGACTTAAGGATCAAGTCATCCCGGAAAATTTGCACCTTATCGAACCTGTTTCTTATTTCGAAATGATGGTTTTACTAAATGAATGTAAGCTAGTATTAACTGATTCCGGCGGGCTCCAAAAAGAGGCTTACTGGCTTAAAAAAAGATGTATTACACTTCGTGAAGAAACCGAATGGGTAGAAACATTGGATGAAGGCTGGAACACCTTAGCCGGAGCTGATAAATCCAACATCCTAAACGCTTTTAACAATTCTATAACCTCAAACTGGACGCCTCTCTATGGAGAGGGAAACGCTTCGGAAAAAATTGTGGAAGCGATCAAAAAAGACTTATTGGAATTATGATTTTTTCTCGAGCAAAAAATCATACAAATGATAATTTCCTTTATTAAGAACATTAAATTTTTGTGTTCTTCTTGTACTCGCAATTACATTAAATTCTTTTTCTTCAACAATTCTATCGAAGCCTTTTCTTGATAAAACTGAACTTGTGTAAACGTAGTCTTTACTGTGCACAAGTATATTGTAATACTCTTCTTCTAACTCTTCATCAGATATTGGAGTATGTAATACAAATGTCTTTTTTGCAGGAATAGAAAGTACATTTTTTGTGCTCTTGATTGGATCAAAAGTGGAAATAATTGTTCCCTTTGTTAGTACAATATCAAAAGATTTTTCAGTAATAAACTCTTGAATATCAGAAACGAAAAAATATCCTTCCTTAAATTCTTTTTTTGCCAGATCTACTAAAGATCCAACTATATCTGTTCCGGTATAATCTAACTGCGACCATCTGTTTTTTTGTTTTAGATATGCAGGAAGTTGTCCCACATGGCATCCAACATCAAGAAGTGAAAATGAACCTTTCGGGAGGTGTTTTTCGATAAAAGCATAACCTTCGTCTGTTTTCCAGAATGCATCTCCATTTAACGATTCTTGATATTTCTTAAGCTTTGCTCTTTCTTCTTCTGAGGCTAAAAAATCACCTTTATCTTTGTTCTTCAAAGTTTTCAAGATACTTGACTCCGGCAAGTAGGTGATAACTTTTTTTCCCTCTTTTTTTAGTTCTAAAGAAAGTATATATGATGCCAAAGAAAGTGAGATTTCCATATTTAATTCACTAAAATAATTAGTTAAAAAGATGTTCTTTTATATCCGTAGATATTTTACTCAGATTCCTTCGCAAATGGTAGTTCCAATGCTGAGGGTGAGTAAGTAAGCAAATACTTCTTGAATTATTTTCCACGGCCTCAATGGGGGATTTTCCGTACCGCCAATTATGATTGTTCTTAATTGAAGAATCAGAAATATATGTCTCTATTTTTTTTAAAATATCTACATCGTAAGTTTCGAAATAGATTCCTAACTCCTCCCGGCTTATATTATTTAGAATAACATGGTTAGGAATCCCAATTATTCGATTTCTATGATCTCCGTGCGAGCACACTGTTTTGATAACCCAAAATTTTTCCTCAAAAGCATTCTTCTCTTCAACAAACATTTTCAGACAATCCTGAAGAACCTCTTCAGTAACTTGTTCTTTAGATTTTATGTTATGAGATCTGCAGTAGGTTGCCAATGTTTCAAAATGCAGAGATACTTCAAACCCATTTTTATGAATTTCTGTCATTGTGGGTAAATCCATTGTTTTCCATCTGTAATAGAATGTTGAAGTGACACCGAACTCTTTTTCGATTTCATACATCTTAAAAGCGCCTTCAGTATCGTAATCAACATCGTGGCGAAGCAGAAAAACTTTCTCGTTTTGGTAAAAATCATTCTCGTACCAGTTTTTGAGTGATACGAATTTATAACCTCGTTCTAACACAAACTCTATGAGTGACCTGTATTCATCTAATCGAGAAGTTTGAATAAGTTTTTTCAGGATTGAAATCATGTTTTTTTTGTAAGTATCACCATATAACGTATCGGGGTTTTTAATGTATAAGCAAATACATGCTTAGAGAGCACATGCACGATCTTTGCCCATAATCGAGGGAATAAAGGAAGTAGCACAAAATAGCGAAGTTTGGGATGGGCATAGTATAAAGCTAAATCAAAATCAGAATGATCATACATATTTCTGATTTCTTCTTCTTTATGAAAGAACCAACCACCCGCTGATTTTTTTCCAGTAAGGTCGGAACGACTAAGGATCAATATTGTCCCGTTATTTTCAAGTTCAGAAACCCAGTTTGTAATAATCTGCTTCGGCTTAGAGAGATCGTCTGTATTGAAGACTGAAAAACCGCTTACAAAAAAAAGATCAAACTTCTTAGATAAATTGATTGTAGTAGCATCGGATTCAAAAAAATCTAAATGATTGTACTTTTTATTTGCTTTACTGATGGCTGTGTTCGAGAAATCAATTCCCGTCACGTCGAAATTCATTGAATCAAACAAGAAACAATGATCTCCTGTGCCGCATCCTACATCTAAAATAGTTGAAATGGAAGTTTTTCTTTCGAATGAAATATACTTCAAGTATGCTTTAATTTGCCATCTTAACTCACCAAGCTTGTGAGTCCAATCCCGATCTTTATAAAACTTGTCGTATGTATTTTGATCTTGACTCAATATCTCTGGGTTATGCTTTCTCAAGTGAGTTATACATTTCTACCATATCTTTCGAAGTTATTTCCCAGCTATACTTTTCTAAAACTACTTTTTTACCGTTGTCCCCTAAACGGCTCCTTAAATCTGAATCTGAGTATAGTTTTTTAACCGACTCTATAAATGCCTCTGTATTATCCGCTTCATAAATAATTCCGCAGTTTTCCTGCTCAACAAGTTTTTTTACTGATGTACAATTAGTTCCTAAAACCGGAAGTTGGTAATACATGTACTGAAATAATTTATTGGAACTTGAATTATCCGTTTGCGGAGTTCTTTTAAAGGGAACCAAACCTATATGGGAACTAGCTAAATACGATTTGATCTTTTCCTGATCATGCCATCCTTCAAATTTAACAACTTCAGTTAACTTATTACTCTCAACCAATTTTTCTAGTTTATAGCGTATATCTCCATCTCCGACCAAAATCAATCGTATATCATCAGCAAACTTTCGAAGCTCGGTCATTCCCTCAATTACATGCCCCAATCCTCTATTGCTCACAAAACCACCAACGTAAATCAAATTGAAGGTAGATTGTTTTTTTTCAGCTATAGTCTTGTCTATCCCATACCCGTCAAAAAGTGTTGTGCTAATTGTATTTGGAACTAGCAATACATCTTTTGGGGATACACCTTTAGAAATAATCCTCTCTTTAATGCCCTTACTTACCGTAATTAGCTTGTCCATATCGCCAAGCCATTCTATTTCTTTGCGAGCCCACTTTTTATGCGATATGATTAACCGATTCGGAAACTTAGTTGCCCATTCATAATCTCTAATTACTTCGACATAATTTTCGTGCATATCGCCAATCAAGAAGACATCCGTATTTTTCCTGATTAATCTTGCCGCTCCAAATAAATGCAAATCATGAAAATGTATCGCGTCGTATTTTTCTTCTCTAAAAATTTCATTCACTTTTTTTGCCACAAACCGATCCATCCAGGGTATCATAGCGGCCAGACCAGGCATTTTTTTGCTCTGAAAGTCTGACACCGCCACTCTAAATACTTTAATGCCTTTATAGCTAGTAATTTCATTTTTGGCATATGGAGCAATTGATAATAAACCAACTGTATGACCAACTTTGAGTAGCGTTAACGCTTCGTTTTCAACCCTTACATCTGTCGGAAAGGGTTTATCAAGGATCATTAAGATTTTCATTTTTGCAAGAGCATAATGCTGATATGTTTCCTTTAAAAAGCTGGTGTTTAATACAATGTACAATTCGGAAACACTAAAATTAGAATCGAATATATAGTATATTTTAAGATAATATGCAGTTGGATTAGAAACTTGGATTTTTGTTGGTTAAAATGATTATTTCAACATGTTAGATTTTAGAACACCTTTTAACGGTATGGAAACGGCGGTTAATTTTCCTGAAGATTAAATATGAAAAAAAGTCTAGTTCTATTAACATCAACCTTTCCGTTTAGTACTGGAGAAGCATTTCTAGAAACAGAATTACCTTATTTATCCGATAATTTTTCGAAAATTGTTATTGTACCCACCAAAGAGTGCTCAGTATCAAATCCTCGTTCTATTCCTGAAAACTGCATCGTTGATACCTCCATACTTTTTAAAAAAAATAATGAAAACAGACTAAAAAGATTGTTATCAAAAATCTGGCTTTCACTTAATTTCTCCTTTTTCTATAGAGAGCTTATTCATTTATTTCCAAACAAAATTACCTTTGAAACTATTGATGAACTTTTGACTTTTTCAAGAGATGCAATTTTAACAAAAAAAGCTCTCGCTCAAATTGTTAGCAATAATAAGCTCACTAAATATAACGCACTAATTTATTCTTATTGGTGCTATGGAACTACGCTTGGCGCTACTCTTCTTTCATCAAAAATACCTGTTGTTTCCAGAACTCACAGAGCTGATTTATACGAAGAGTTATACCCGAAAAATTATATTCCTTTTCGAAAGTTTATTTTCTCCAGAGTAGCCAGCATTTTTTCAATTTCAAAAAATGGTCTTCAGTATCTCGTTGAAAAATACCCATTGTTTAAAGATAAATTTAAATTATCCAGACTTGGAATAAACATTCCTCAAAAAGAATCAGAACTTAATAAAAAGAATTCTGCTTTAACGGTTGTATCATGTTCGAGTGTCTATAACGTTAAAAGAGTTGATTCTATAGCTCTGTTGTTAAAAAAATTCTCAGAATTGTATCCCGAAATACATTTAACCTGGCATCACTTTGGTTCCGGAGAACTATTTGATGAATTGAAAGAACTAGTTAAACAAGTAGCTCCAAACATGAACGTTGTTTTGCATGGACACATTGGAAACAAAGACTTAATAGATTGGTATGGGAGTAATTATGTTGACTTGTTTATCAACTTGAGTGAGTCTGAAGGTATCCCTGTTTCCATTATGGAAGCAAATAGCTTTGGCATCCCTGCTATCGCTACAAATGTAGGGGGTACATCAGAGTTGGTTTCTGAAAAAAGTGGATGGCTTGTTAGTAAAGACTTTACTGACTACGAAATTATTCGTGCACTTGAAGAAGTCACAAAAAATGCATCTTTAAGAATGCAAAAAAGCTATGAATCAAAAAGAATCTGTACTGAACTTTTTGATTCAAAAAAAAATTATTCTGAGTTTACTGAAAAACTGAAGTCATTATGACATATCTATCGAAAAGTAATTCTCCTCAATTCATGAAGTATATCCATTTTGCTTGCGTACATTAAGGAGACTTTAAAAAACTCTTTCATTTACAGCATTGGTAATGTTTTTGTAAAACTGACTGGGTTTGTTCTGATACCTTTCCTTACAAATCCCGAGTACTTAAGCGTTGACGATTATGGTGCTTTGGGAGTATTAGAAGCTGTAAATCAAATTGCCATTTCAGTTATGGGCTTTGGGCTTTATAACTCTTTAATACGATGGTATTACGATCAAACAGAACAAGAGAATAAAGCCACCTTTTTCACATCTTCACTTTCAATCGGACTTCTGGTAATACTAATCAGCTGGGCTACATTTTTATTTAAAGCCGAAGTCTCGAATTTATTTTTCAGTACAACTGCTTATAAGGATATAATTGTACTTGTAATGATTTCAACCGGATTACAAGCTCTGGGTGTGCTACCAGCCACATTGATGCGAATGCAAGAAAAAGCGTTATTCTTTACAGTTACAAATATCATAAAACTAGTTGCAACACTGCTTATAACATTATACCTGCTTTTCACAAACGATAATGGACTTTTTGCAATCTATATTGGACAAATAGCAGGGTTTTCAATTTATCTGATAATATTGATCCCATACATGCTAAGAAACTCTACTCTACGCATTCATTTTCCTGTATTCACTGAAATGATTGGATATGGCTTTTCAATGATGATGTCAGCAATTGCCGTTGCCTCTACTAATGTAATTGACCGTTTTGTATTGAATTCTATGTCGGGTTTACAAGAAGTTGGTTTATACTCACTTGGATTCAAAGTTTCGTCTGTCATAAAAGTATTCGTAATAACATCAGTGAGCATGGCACTCACTCCCTTAATTTTTAAAAAAATGAAGGATGATGACAGTCATAGGTTTTATCAAAAATCTATGACTTATTATGGATTTGGTATAATGATCTGCATTATGGGAGTCTCTTTGTTTGGTAAAGAAGTGCTAAAATTATTTACCGGCAGCCCATTGTATTGGACATCATTTACAATAATTCCAATACTGGCATTTGGTATGTATTTCGTAGCTCTAAGCGATATTGTTAGTATAGGAATTCGGATCAAGAAAAAAACTTCACGTATTACTTTAATGACAACGATTGTATCAGTCTTAAATTTAGGCCTCAATATATTACTCATCCCTATTATCGGTACTGAAGGTGCAGCGCTGGCCAGCCTTGCTTCTCACTTAGTATTTTTTGCAGGGCTTTTTTATTTTTCCAATAAAATGTATCCAATCGCTTTCGAGTGGCGCAAAGTGATATTAATTTTTTCGACAGGTGCAATATTAGTTTATTGTTCACTTTTAACAACTAATATGGATCTTTCCATACGCCTATTTGTTAAAACTTCTGCAATCATTAGCTTCCCTTTTATTCTATATTTCTTCAATTTTTACGAAGATGCAGAACTTAATCAGATTAAAACGATTTGGTTACAATGGCGAAATCCTCTTAGGTTGAAAAAAAATCTTATAAAGTTTTTGAAAGGATTGTAATTATTATCTGAATGTTTTTTTGTTAGTGTATTCCTTCAGTATATAAAAGATTAAATTATACTTACTTCCTTCAACTTATTGACCATTTCAGCTTTAAAATCACTGTTTGAAATATTCATAGGAATGTGTGCCAAATATACTTTTTCCAATCCTTGCAACCCTTTTTCCAAGTTTCTTGTATTTTTTTTAATTATTGATTCATAGGATGCAAATGGTGTTTTCCTTAAAGATCCTGCATTAAATTGATGCCATCTTATATGATCAAAGAACACATTGTACTCCGTTGCCATAATCAGGGAATTAAATTCAGCTGCTTTTTCATTTGAAATTGCTTCTAAAGTAATTTGTTCAACATTGCTTCTAATAAGTATTACTAATGATGACACTCTCGCTTCCTGTTCATGAATTTGTCCATAGAAAGTTACAGGCTCTACTCTTCGTCTTACTTTGCTCGCGCCTTTAAGTGCACGGTAACCATAGTGGAATTTGTTTAATTGAGACAGTTCATCAAATATTTCTTTCTTTAAATCAGGCGCACCTAAAAGATTGTAACCATAAATTTTAGGGTATGAAAAATTAGGATGGCAAAACCCTTTTGTATCCATCACGGCGATGTCGTCATTAAAGAACTTATACCCGTGATCTAAGCATAAAGTCATTTCAAGTGAAGTTTTCCCAACTCCCCCTGTTCCTCCAAATAACACAACCTCACTCTGAGAATTAACTATTCCTGAACTATGAACAATTGAACAATCCTCAAACAAGAAAGCCATTGGAACAAGTATCAACTCATGAAATATCTGCCCGATAGCTTCATAATTGGTAGTAAACTGCATAGACTTCCATTTCTGTGTAGCCCGTTTAAACCCTGATTTTTGATCAATACTAAAATCAATTTGTCGAAGCTTCTGATCTTCAAAGTAAAACTTAATTGTTGCAGCTCCTGTTTGGCAAGTCATACTATCTAAACTGAGTTTATGTATCCCGGGATTGTTACTTATCAACTCATCCGCTTCTACTTTATCAACATAATTGATAGCTACATCAAATTTTGAAGTCTCTACAATCGGGTAAAGCTCTAATTCTTTATGTAAAATCATACCTTCGTCGCGATGTATCGTGTGTAACTTTATGACCCTTCCAAAAATTTTATAGCTACGTTCTGTGCCGTCCTTCTTCACTTTTACTCAAGTTTTAAAGCTAAAATTTACCAATCTGATAATGTTAAGAAAAAACCTTCTATTCATAACTAATTATTTTGCATGGTACACGAAATTAAAGGTAACATCTATATCTTATTCTATGTGTTTTGTATGATTAAATCCTGAACGTTAGTTACAAGAGCTTTTTAAGCTTTTGATTAATCAGTTTATGCATGAATCTAAACTTATACAGAAAGTCTCCACATCTACCCTTATCTTAAATTTCGCTGAAGGCATCTCCTTTGGAAGAATTTTAAAACGAATTAAATAATGGCAAAGGCTACTTACTCCACCCACCTCGGAATGTTTGATATTCTTCCTGATGAATCTCCTAAATGGAGAGCGTTGGAAAATATTATCCATGAGGAAGCTGCAAAATTTAATTTTGAAGAAATTCGTACGCCTATCCTTGAACAGACCGAGCTGATCAAACGTGGTGTGGGGCAGTTAACTGATATTGTTACCAAAGAAATTTTTGCCTTTACCAAGGGTGACAGTAATTATGTGCTTCGACCTGAGCTCACTGCCCCGGTTGTACGATCATTCGTTGAACATCACTTAGATCAAAGAGGTGGTTCGCAAAAGCTATACTACATTGGACCGATGTTCAGGGCCGAGCGACCTCAAAAAGGCCGACAGCGACAGTTTCACCAATTTGGAGTTGAAATAATTGGAAGTAATGACCCGGTTTCTGATGTAGAGTGTATCGCTTTTATGATGCAGATTTACAAGCGGATCGGGATTAAAAATTTTGATCTGAAGATCAACTCTGTGGGTGACCCTCAAAGTCGAGAAAAGTATAAATCCGTCTTGAGAGAGTATCTAAAACCAAACTTTGATAAGCTTAGTGAACTTTCTCAAAAACGGTTTGAGAAGAATCCAATGCGTATTCTGGATTCCAAAGAACCCGAAGATCAGGAATTCATTAAGAATGCACCGGTTATTAACGATTACCTGAATGAAGAATCTTCCAAACACTTCCAGTTAGTTTGTGATTACCTCAACAAACTTGAAATTAATTTCACTATTGATCCTCTTCTAGTACGTGGAATGGATTATTACACCCGTACTGCATTTGAGCTTACCAGTCCCGATCTTGGCTCACAAGACGCTTTGGCAGGCGGAGGTCGTTACGATCTATTGGTTGAGGAAATCGGAGGTCAGCCTACACCTGCTGTGGGCTTCGCTGCAGGCATGGAGCGCTTGTTTATTGCTTGTGAAGAATTAGATATTAAACTGGCTGACCCGAAAGAAGTAGATGTATATGTAATCACATTAGGTGATGAGGCGCGTACCTGGGGATTAACAGCTCTGCCAAAATTAAGGGAACAGGGTATTTCCGCTACCATGGACTATCTGGGACGTTCGATGCGAGCACAAATGAAAGATGCAAATCGTGAGAATGCAAATTATACTCTTATCGTAGGTGATAATGAACTTGGAAAAGGAGAGTTCACGCTTCGAAATATGAAAGAAAGTGAAGAAGGTTCTTTTACTCTTGATAGAATCATTAGCAAGTTAGCCTGATCAATCCATCAACTTTTTGAGTGTTTTAATATCTTCTTTATCTCCAATGATAGAAAGTTCATCTCCGTTTTGAAGTACCGTTATTCCATGTGGAATTTTGATATCTCCATTTCGGTAAATGATAGTGATCAAACTCTGACCGGGCAGTTTCAGGTCTTTTATCATTTTACCAATATATAGATTGGTTTCATTTTCCTTACTTAAAACTAACCGGATAAAGCGCTCATCACGTAATAAGATTTCACGAAGCTCACCCTCATCTTCAGCGTTCAACCAACGATCCATAAAGTTTTTGACGCCTACCTTTTCCGCTATCTGAGCAAGCATTCTTAAATGCTGACCAGTATCATCTTCAGAACTAACTAAAAACAGAATAGCATGGAGGGCTTCTGAACCCGATTTTTCTGCCTTCAAATGTCCTAAGTCTGCAGTGTTTATTCCTTTTTTAATCCGAACCAATACCATTTCAGGATGAACATCTCCGGAAATTCTCGCATGATTTAAAGCTACCCCTTCAGAAATCGGGATAATATGCTCCTCATCAAAATCGCTGAAAATCTGTGTTAACTCCTCATCGGTTTTGTCTAGTTTTGAAGCAAACTGGTGCGATACCTTATCCACTACCGTTGAATACTTAGTGGCTCGGGTAATATCCAGAACTTCTGCTCTTGAAATCATTTCTTCGTATTGATCTTCGCTTCTAAGACCTTTCTCTCTCAGAATACCCCGCATCTCTACTTCAAGTCCCTGATCTTTATTTTCCCCAAGCCTGGCGTGAACATGGAAGATTGCTCCCTGCCGGTCTACTTTATCCGAAGCATAATATTTGTACCATATCACTCCAAACACACTTACTACAATGGTGAAAAGAATTGACAAACCTCCCATTTCAAAAATCAGGATAATGGAAAGAATGATCCCTGCTATTTGCAACCAAGGATAGAAAGGAGAGTTGAAGCCCGGGTCATACTCCTTAATCTTACTCTCCCGCATTACGATTACTGCGAGATTCAACAACCCAAAGAGCAACAACTGAAACGCACTTGCCAGTTTAGCTACTTCCGCTACATTAAAAGCCAGTAGTATGATCACCATCATTAAAACGGTTGCCAACACTGACCAGTGGGGAGTTCCTAACTTACCAATATTAGCAAAACGTTCATTAATCAGTTTGTCCCGAGCCATTGCCATGGGATATCGGGATGCAGACATAATTCCTGCGTTTCCCGTGGAAGCAAAAGCAGCAACAGCAGCAACCACCACCAGAATCAATCCTGTAGGTTCCGGAAGCCAATATAAAAATGCTTCCCCTGCGGTAGCGACTGGTGTTAGATCTTCCCGGAACTCATTGGGATCAAGTACTGAAACCATGATGAAAACCCCAACTACATACACGAATACTGCGGTTATAATAGCCAGAAACATTCCAAGAGGAATATTTCTATCCGGGTTTTTTACCTCTTCTGCAATACTGGCTACTTTGGTAAGTCCGGCGTAAGAGACAAATACCATCCCAACGGTAGCAAAAAATCCATAGTACCCATCAATAAACATTGGGGTAAACCGCGTTTTAGTTTGTTCGATTAAATCAGGAGAGAGCACGGCAAAGAGTCCTTGTAATACATAGAAAAACATAATGGTTACCAATGCAGCAACAAGAATTTTTTGAAGAAAGGTGGTTTCTTTAGCCCCTACTACATTTAAAATCCCGAAAATGATGGTTAGGATTACAGCAACCGGTATAATTGGGACTTCATAAAAAATTGCGATGTATGCTCCCATCCCAATTAGAGCAAATGCACTCTTCAACACCAAAGCCACCCATGAACCAAATCCCCCTATCGTTCCTATCATCGGGCCAAGACTGCGATCAATGATGTAGTAGGTTCCTCCCGATTTGGGCATCGCTGTAGCCAATTCGGCTACACTAAACATAGTAGGTAATACGATTATTCCTGAAACCAAATAAGCGAGAAACACGGAAGGTCCCGTTTCGGCTGCCGCTAATCCGGGAAGCAAGAAAAACCCGGAGCTAAACATTGCACCGGTTGCTATAGCGTAAACATCTGATAGTCCGAGTTCTTTAGATAATTTGTCGTGGCTCATGTAAAAAGATTGAGTAAGATGACCTTTCCGTTTAAATCTATTATTAAAGTAGAGATTAATACCCGAAAAAAATACCTAACTAAATAGTGTTAATCTTCGAGTAGTTTTTTGAGGTTTTTTATGTCATTAGGATATCCCAGAATAGATAGAACATCTCCGGATTTGAGCAATGTATTCCCCTTTGGAATAATTATTTTCTCATCTCTTTCAATTATTGCGATCAGGCATTCTCCGGGCAGATCTATTTCCTTAATTTTACTTCCAATCCATTGTTCACTTTTCGAATGTTCCTGAAGACGAATGTGAATAAACCGTTCGTCGCTTAGAAGAACCTGCTTCAGTTCTTTTTCATCTTTGGCCATTTTCCAGCGGTTCAAAAAATCTTCCGCTTCAATCAGCTCAGCCAGATGACCGATTATTCTCATATGAAGTAATGGCCTATCCGAAGGTGTAACAAGGAAAATTAAAGCGTTTGCGGTTGCTTGTTCTTTTCCCTGATTCAGAGTTATTCCCTCTACCGACTGAATTGCCACCATTTCCGGGAAACGAGCCTCTTTCATCCGCACAAAATTAAAATATACGCCCTCCTTGAGTTTGGTAAAATCTTTCTCAAGATCAAACAATCCCTCTCTCAGCTCATTTTTATCAACATTTAGTCTTTTTGAAAGTGAAATCGTTGATTTCAAAATTAAACGATCAAAATCTGATTGCTCATTCGTTACCTGATTAACAATTGAACGGGCTATTACTTCTTCATAAGTGAGTGAGGTATTCAGATTTTTTTCGTTGATGATGGTCATTAATTCATGCTCTAATGCTTCGTAGCGTAGTTGACCCAATCTTGCATGAATATGATAAATAGCACCTTGTCTCTTCACTTTTCCATGTGAGTAATAAAAATACCATCCAATGCAAATAATGATAAGCGTACCCGTTAATCCTACGGCCAGCAATCCCATCTCAGCAACAAGCCATAAAGAAATAATCATTCCAGCTATCTGTACCCATGGATAAAGCGGAGATTTATACCCAGGCTTGTAAGCCTCAATTTTGCTTTCTCTCATCACAATAACGGAAAGATTAATTAAGAAGAATAGTAATAACTGAAAAGCACTGGCAAGTTTAGCTACTGCCTCTACATCAAATAATATGAGAACCAAAAGCATCACCCCGGTAGTAACAAGAACAGAAATATGAGGAGTTTTGAACTTTCCAATCGTTCCGAATTTAGAGCTTATGAGATTATCTCTACTCATGGCAAGTGGATATCTGGACGCGGACATAATGCCTGCGTTTCCTGTTGAAGCAAATGCCGCTATTGCCGCAATTACAACTAAGAGAAGTCCCGAATTTCCGGGTAGAAAATCTAAAATTACTTTACCTGCATCGGCAACCGGAGTAAGGCTTGAAAACAACTCTTCGGCAGGTAAAACATTTACCATTATGTACACTCCAACAACATAAACAATACTAGCTGTTAATAAGGAAAGCATCATTCCTAAAGGAATCACCTTATCCGGATTTTGAACTTCCTCAGCAATGCTTGTTGCTTTGGTAAGACCGGCGTAGGAAACAAATACCAAACCTATTGTTGAGATAAAGCCATTTATTCCATTCGTGAAAAAATTCTGCTGTCGTAGTTCAGGTAATGGGTTTTGGGCGATATACATGTAATTCAAACCCTGAATAACAAAGAATGCCATAATTACAACCAACGAAGCTACCAAAACACGTTGGAGTAACGCGGTTTCTTTTGCTCCGAAAATATTCAATAACCCAAACGCTACTGTGAGGACCAATGCTAATGGCAGTATTGGAAGATCTACAAACAAAGTTAAATAAGCTCCCATCCCTATTAAGGCAAATGAGCTTTTGAACACAAGAGCAATCCAGGAACCCAGACCTCCGATAGTTCCAATTAAAGGGCCGAGGCTTCGATCCAGAAAATAATAGGTTCCTCCGGCCTTAGGCATCGCGGTTGAAAGCTCGGCTACGCTAAACATTGAAGGAAGAATTAAAAAAGCCGCGGCCAAATACGCTAAATAAACGGCATTTCCGGTTTCCATTGCAGCAATACCGGGTAGCAGGAAAAAGCCTGAACTGAACATCGCTCCGGTACTTACGGCATATAAATCAAACAGCGTAAGTTTTTTAGATAATTTCTTTTTCTTCTCAGCCATAGATCGATCTTTTTTCTACTGGGATTTGAGTTAAATGCTTCTTAGAAAATGCAATAGCTATGCAACACTTCTAAACTAATCCACTTTCTTACCTACTTAGTTCCAATTAGATGTTATCAAAAAGAGTGTTATGTTTGATGCTTGTTATAAAACTGATTTTTCGATTAAAATCTTTATAAATGAATGAAGAAATTTTAGTGGGTCTGGCATCCATTGTCGCATTAGGAATCTCAGCACAATGGCTTGCCTGGAGAACAAAATTGCCCGCTATTTTGATGTTACTTGGCTTTGGGATTATTGCGGGACCAGTAACCGGACTTATCGATCCGGATTATTTAATGGGCGATTTGTTGAGCCCATTTGTGTCTATTTCAGTTGCTATTATTTTATTTGAGGGCGGTCTTAGCCTAAGCATGTCAGAGTTTCGTAAGATAGGCGGGGTGGTAATCAAGCTTATTACTATTGGAATTGCCATAACCTGGTTTCTTTCTGCCGTGGCTGCCTATTACCTTCTCGATCTTGGTATCGAAATTTCTGTTTTATTTGGAGCAATTTTGATTGTTACAGGGCCAACCGTAATTATTCCTCTACTCCGGCAGGTTAGGCCTACAGAAACAGCCGGCTCTGTACTTAAATGGGAAGGGATTGTTAATGACCCAATCGGTGCAATGATGGCCGTTCTTGTGTTCGAAATCATTATAGCCGGTGGATTTGAGAGTATTTCCGGAAAAGCCGGGCTCGTGATTGTTACCACCATCATCGATGGTTCTTTTTTCGGGGCGCTCGGGGCCGGAATCATTTACATAATGATGAAAAAACACTGGATTCCCGATTATCTGCAAAATCCGGTAACTCTGATGATTGTGATTGCCTGTTTTACAGCATCAAATCTGCTTCAACACGAATCCGGGCTTTTGGCAGTAACCATCATGGGAATTCTTCTTGCTAACCAGAAAGATGTCCGCGTAAAACACATCATTGAGTTCAAGGAAAACCTTCAGGTTCTCTTAATTTCTACACTTTTTATCCTTCTTGCAGCACGCTTGAAGATTGAACATCTCGAATACTTTAACATCAATAGCTTATATTTTTTACTCGCTCTCTTTTTTGTTGTTAGACCGGCATCCATTTTTATCGCTACGATAAAATCTAAATTAAATGTACGGGAAAAGGCATTTCTTTCTTGGATGGCGCCAAGAGGAATCGTTGCGGCCGCCATTTCCGCTATCTTTGCACTTAGGTTAGAAGAAGAAGGTTATGCTATTGCTGAAACACTTGTGCCGTACACGTTTATTGTGATTATTGCTACAGTTACCATCTACGGACTGTCTGCCATTCCTGTGGCTCGTTTACTTGGTGTGGCAAAGCCTCAACCACACGGTGTTTTATTTTTGGGAGCTCATGAATGGTCACGTATGATTGCCTCAACTTTAAAAGAGTTAGGACTGAAAGTAATTGTAGCTGACTCAAACTGGGAGAATATCTCCAAAGCCAGAAAATCCGGACTTCAAACCTATTATGGAAATATTCTTTCTGAGTATGCCCTGGATGAGATTAGCCTTGATGGAATCGGTCACCTGATCGCATTTACCCCTAATGATGAGGTTAATTCTCTCGCTGCCATTCGTTTCGCTGAGTTTTTTGGAACGTCCAATGTATTTCAATTACCTGCTTCAGCAACATCAAAACGTAGGCAAAACGAAACAAGTGAATTTCTGGGGGGCCGTACTTTATTCTCCAATGACATGAATTTCGAGGCTATTTCTACTTTTGTGGATTCTGGTGTTGTGGTTACCAATACCCCAATCACCGAAGAATTCTCTTTTAAAGAATACCAGAATTTATACGGAACGGACTCAATCCCAATTTTTGTGTTAAGTTCCGATGGGGAAACCGTAATACCTTTCTCGGTTGACAATCCGCCCTCTCCTCAAACGGGAGATACCATAATCGCACTCACGATTTCAAATAAAGAAAAGCTCATACCAACTCAAACCACCGAAGAAAACCCGCAGTAAAATATGTTCCCAAATCAAGTTGTAGACTCATTCAGAGGATTAAAAACTCCTTTTTATTACTACGATCTGGATGTGCTGAGAGCCACCCTTTCAGAGATTAAAAAACATGGAATTGATCGTGGATATCATGTTCATTACGCGCTTAAAGCAAATTATCAACTTCAGGTGCTTGAAATCGCAAGAGAGGCGGGACTTGGCGCAGATTGTGTAAGTGGTGGTGAAATTGAACGTGCCTTAGAAGCCGGCTTCTCTTCCTCTCAGATTGCATTTGCTGGCGTGGGTAAAAGTGATGATGAAATTTTGATCGCTCTGGAGAACGATATCTTCTGCTTTAATTGTGAGAGCCCGCAGGAACTGGAAGTAATTGACGCGTTAGCCGGAAAAACCGGAAAGAAAGCCCGTATTGCTCTTCGACTCAATCCAAATGTAGATGCCGATACTCATCATTACATTACCACCGGATTAAATGAAAATAAATTCGGTATCAATGAAGAAGATCTGGACTCAGTACTTGGAAAGCTTTCCGAGCTAAGCAATCTGGAATTGATTGGTATCCATTTTCATATTGGTTCCCAAATTCAAAAATTTACTCCATTTGAAGAGTTGTGTGTTAAAGCAAACCAATTGAATGACTACATTGAAAGTAAAGGGTTTGAACTTAGTGTGATTAATGTTGGGGGAGGATTTGGAATTAATTATGATCACCCCAATGAAAATTCCATCCCGAATTTTAAAGGCTTTTTTGAGCTTTTCAATAAGCACATAAAGCTGAAACACCATCAAAATTTACACTTTGAGTTGGGTAGGTCCGTGATTGGTCAGGCAGGAAGCCTGATTACCAAAGTGCTGTACACCAAAGAAGGTCGTACGAAGAACTTTGCTATTGTTGATGCAGGAATGACGGAACTCATCCGCCCGGCACTTTACCAGGCCTTACACAGGATTGATGTTCTAACCAGCGAGCTTCCAACGAAAACGTATGATGTAGTTGGTCCGATTTGTGAAAGCTCTGATACGTTTAGGAAAGACATCGATATTCCTGAAGTACACCGTGGAGATATCATAGCTATCAGAAGCTGTGGAGCGTATGGAGAGGTAATGAAAAGCAACTACAACCTACGACCACGAATTGCTTCTGTGTTTTCGGATGATTTGGGCTAGGGTAATTATGGACTTAGAAGAAAATAATTTTGGGAAATTTGTTCAAGAAAATAAGTATCAAATATGCTTTCTAAGTATTGCTCTTTTAGTTTTTTGGTTTGTACTACCACTTCTCGACAAATTTTTTCCCACCCATATAGAGCCGGACCCAAGATTCGAAAAATTATATTCGACTGAAATTAAGGAGAAAATTCAAAGATATGACGTTGGAACTGCCGGAGTGATATATATTGTAACTACTGGATATCCAAGAAATTATGCGTTTTTACCTCACGGACGAAAGTTTAATAGCATTCATAATACAATCTCAGTTGGTGACTCAATATTAAAAGAAGGCAATTCAGATATTTTTATTCTTAAAAAGGATTCCGGGAAAAAGTATGAATATAGGTTTGGAACATATTTTTTAGAAGATGAGAATTCTGACTAAGCTAACTTCAACCTCCATCTTTTAACTTCCAGCCTCCAACTAGCCCAACTTTCCCGCAATAAACCCAGTGGTCCAGGCATTCTGGAAGTTGAAGCCCCCTGTTACACCATCTATATCTAAGACTTCGCCTGCAAAGTAGAGATTGGTGTGGCTTACAGTTCACCATCCGTGACAAATTAGGGCACTTCCCTGTGTTGATCTAAAATAAATTACTTGTTTAGTAATTTCTCTACCTTAATTAGTGAAGATAAATATATGACCAATATCTATAAGGGTTTCTATACTAAAAAACCTTGTTTTGCTATAATACTTCTGAAAACCTTTCTAAAAAAGATTCATTCACTTGCATCTTTATTTTGGAGATTATTCCTTAAACCAAGGAGCGTATTATAAGGCATTTCAGCAATTGAACGGTTCGCTAATCTTGCAGGTACTCCCTTGCCTGGTTCAGTATGCAAGATGTAGGTAATCTCAGTTGAATCAGTCATCTTGTTCAGGAGTATGTATCCTTCTGCTTTATCCATTCTCACAATACCTCTTTTTTCTTCTATATAGTCAGGTACTCCTTTCAGATATAGTACTATTTTACCGATATTTGATGTGTCGATAGACATTTTGTAGACCATGTCTCTGTTTTTAAATGGCCAGGGAAATTCGGTTTCCACGTAATTAAATTGAACATCATTTTCACTTTTTAAAAGCTTTGATGTTTTAGTATATCCATACCAGTCAACGTATCCATCAGCATCTTTTAATATTTCAATGATCTTATCAGGAGTTGCTTCGAGCAGCATTACACCTTTAAAAGATTTGAAATTAGAACCAGTCTCATTTTTGGTATAGATTTTAACCCCGTTCTTGTCAATATCAATTTCCCAAGAAGCCTGAGAAAAGACTTCACTATTTATTAGTATCAAAATACCTAGTAGAAAAAAAGTTTTAATAGCCATTACAATACTATCCAAGAATATTTTCTTTTGTTTTATATAGCCTTAAAAAGTAATACAGAAAAAGTAGAGCAAAAATGAAATCTCCAACTATAACGACAAAAACTATGGAAGTAGCTAAACCTGATAAATAAAATTTCAAAAGTGAAACTGCGAAAGCAACTTTACCAATACCACCAACAATGACAATACCTGTATGTCTAATTGGATTATATGCAACGATAGAGTAGCCAATGATATAAACTAAGGTTGTGCCCCAAGCTCCCTGATAAATTGCATAATAAAGCGGATCCGTCAGTTCTCTGTTAAAAAACCCCTGAAAGGTATCAGCAGTATTAAAATAGCCGAAAATCGCGCCTATTAAATTCCATATGGCTGAAATTATAAATAAGATTTTAAAAAAAATTATCTCTTTGTCATGCATTACAATAAAATTTAAAGTGTTATTTAGATTCTATTGTAAATGTAATTCTACTCTACAATGAGAGGCATTTACATATGTAAATAAGTTTCTTTACTGAGAAAGTTTTTTTCTTATTCTGCTGAGTTGGGTTGCACTTATTCCCAAATAGGCTGCAATATGATACTGGGGGATATCCAGCTCAATTCCAGGATATTCTTTTTTTAGAATTGAATAACGCTTGTCTGCATCTAATAAAGCCATCTCAATCTCTTTTTTTTCATTATTCAAAAAGTACTTTTCTGCTATTATTCTTCTTAGTCTTTCAACTTCAATATTGTCTTCTGATAATTTTTCGATCGATAAAAATGAAGCTTTCCAAATCTTACAATGAGTAAGGGCTTGTTGTGCAACAGCATTTTTTTGTTTACTGATTAATGACGCATAAGATCCTATTATTGACGGCGCTGAAAAGAACGTTTTATTGTATTCTTTCCCTTCACTATTCACATAGTAAGCTCTAACATAGCCAGTCTCTAAAAAAGCAATTTCATTTGCAAATTCTCCTGTTCTGATAAAATACTCTCCTTTTTCAAGTTCATCAGAAACAAAGAGGTTACCCATCAAGCCAAGTGTCGAATCAGAAATTGGAACGATCTTAGTAAAAAACTCAATTAAATTATCCATCTATTTTAATTTTCTTGATTTAGCGTATTGAATAATATCTAAAAAGTCTTTCGAGGCTAAAGTTTATGAGATATTTCTAGATAAAACTAATTCAGCCTCCCGGCAATAAACCCTGTCGTCCAGGCATTCTGGAAGTTGAAGCCCCCGGTTACACCATCTATATCTAAGACTTCGCCTGCAAAGTAGAGATTGGGGCTTGGCTTGCTTTGCATTGTTTTGATATCAATATCCTGCAAACTGATCCCGCCACAGGTCACGAACTCTTCTTTAAAAGTAGTTTTTCCCGAAACCTGATATTCATCGTTCATTAATACATGCACCAGCCGGTTGATATTCTTCTTTCCCATATTATCCCAGATCATGTCATCAGAAAGCTCAAGCTTTGTAAGAAGGAAATCCCACAATCGCCCCGCTAACCCAAATGGATTTACATTCCTGATTCTCTTCTTTGGATTTTGAAGCTCTACCTCAGCTAAAGTTTGTCGAATTTCATGTTCAGTCTTCTCTCCGGTCCAGTTAATTAGTGCTTTAAACTGATAATCCATCTCATGAAGAATTCTGGCTCCAAATGCGGATAATTTCAATATAGCCGGTCCACTCATTCCCCAATGAGTAATTAGCAGCGGCCCTGAGCTCTTAAGCTTTGTTCCCATAATCTTAACGGAAACCGGATCAGCGACCACGCCCATTAATTCTTTAATGGCTTCGTCCGGCATATTGAAGGTAAATAAGGATGGCACTGGTTCTTCGATCGTGTGCCCCAATTCTCTTAACCAGTTAAAACCTTCTACCCTCGGACTGCCACCAGTTGCTACAATTACTTTATCTACATGCTTTGCCTCCCCTTTTTTGAAGCTCATCAAATAACCATCGGACTCTCTGACTAATTTCTTAACCGCTGATTTACTCTTAATACCGATTCCCAACTTTTGGGTTTCTTCCATCAGGCAATCAATAATGGTTTGCGAAGAATTAGTCGTTGGAAACATCCGGCCATCTGCTTCCGTTTTCAGTTCAACGCCGCGTTGTTCAAACCAGGCAATTGTATCCGTAGTTGAAAAAATCCCGAACGCTTTTCTCAACGATTTCTCTCCCCTCGGGTAGAACTTGACCAAGTCTCCAATCTTAAAGCAATGATGCGTGACATTTCACCGCCCTCCCCCCGAAACTTTCACCTTTGAAAGGAGTTTCCCCGACTTCTCATAAATCGTAACCTTAGCTTCCGGGTGATGAGTCTTAGCCGAAATAGCGCTAAAAAATCCGGCAGCTCCTCCGCCAATAACTGCAACCTGCATTTTTCTTGGCAAGATAGGGTTTCTTTTCCAAGCCTGTATGGGCAATTCATGAATTGCCCATACAGGCTTGGAACTTTATCATTTATTAAGAATGCAATCCTATCATAGAACCCTTATTTTCAGCCCCTCATAAAAAATGCATGAATATACACGTACTTAAATTTGGCGGAACTTCGATGAACGATCACCACACTTGGAAGCAGGTGCTGGACATTATCTCGGAGTATGAATATCCCATTGTAGTAGTATCTGCTACGGCACGAACAACCCGGCAATTAATCGAAGCAGGACAACTTGCCGCAGATGGAGATTTAGAAAAGGCACTGGTAATCGGAGAGTCCATAAAGCTCCGACATCTCGGGATTTTGCATGCCTTCCTCAAAGAGAATCCGCATCCAAAAAGACCGCTTATTGAAGAAAGTTGTGAGCAAAAACTGGATCAGAAAATTGGTCTGCTTTTCAAGCTGTTAACCTATACGCACAAAGCCGGGGAACTTACTCCTGCGATGAAAGACGCCATTGCCTCAATTGGTGAACAGATTTCATCTTACTTACTGGCACAGTGCGGTCTGGCTGTGGATCACCTCACCCAGTTTATTGATGCAAAAAAGATCATAAAAACTGACGCTGAATATGGACACGCGAATCCTAACCGTGCTCTTATCAATCAAAAGGCGGGTTCACTGGAAACCGTACTGGACAGTGGTTTTACCCCAATTATTGGTGGATTTTATGGTGAAGCTCCCGACGGAACCACAACCACGCTTGGTTTCGAAGGCTCCGATTATTCTGCAAGTTTGATTGGTGGTGCCCTTCATGCTCAGGCCATAGAAATCTGGACAGATGTGAGCGGTATTTACACCAGCGACCCAAGGTTCATCGATGATGCCAAACCTATCCAGGAACTTAGCTACTTCGATGCTACAGAAATGGCGTATTTCGGAGCGAAAGTACTGCATCCATCCACATTAAAGCCTGCCCAGGAACGGAATATCCCGGTGTTTGTTAAAAACATGTTTAAGCCCGAAGACCCGGGTACCAGAATTATCAGGGAATCTGATCACGCCAGGGAAGTACTTGCACTGTCTTTCAAAGAGGATATGGTTTTGCTTACGGTCAGCGCTTACGAAACGGTGATGGGCTATTCCTTTTTAACGAAAGTATTCGCGGCTTTAGAGAAATTACGTCTTCCGGTCGATGCCGTTAACACAACCGAAGCCTCAGTAACAATCGCGCTTTCCAACTCAGAAAAACTTGATCAACTTTCTAAAGAACTGATTGAAGTTGGAACCGTTACCCTGGAACAACAAAAAGGATTAATCAGCCTGATTGGTTGTACGTTTTCAGAAATGGACAAACTCACCAAAAAGGTGTTTGATCCCTTAGGTTCCGAAGATTTAGATATGATTACCTTCACCAAAGAAAAACGCATTTTGAGTTTTGTTGTTTATGAAGAAAAGCTGGTTGAAACAGCACAGGCTATTCATACAGAATTATTCTAACTCAAACTTTTTCTTTTAAAGAATCCGGAATCACAATCCCCAGTTTCTTAGCCCGTTCTCTCCATTTACGGCGGGCAAGTTTCTGCATGTCTTCAATGGCATCAATCTCATCAACTATCTCGATTCCCAGAAGAGTCTCTACTACATCTTCCATAGTCACAACTCCGGCAAAACCGCCGTACTCATCTACAACAACGGCAATATGTTCCTGCTTATCCAGAAAGCTTTCGAGCAACATTTTCAGCGACATGGACTCCGGCACAATAAGCACTTCCCGTTTTATCTCTCTTAACGGTTTGGATTCATTCCCTTCTGCAAGATTGGAGTAAAGATCTATTTTAAGCACGTAACCAGTGATATCTTCCTCATTTTTACCGAAAATCGGCATTCTCGAAACGTGTAAATGTTTAGCCAAGACTTCCTGAATAGTCATTTCTTCCTGAAACTTTATGACCACAATTCTTGGTGTCATAATATCTTTTGCTTTAAGGGTTGAAAATCGAATCAGGTTTTTAAAAATTGTGGATTCCCCTTCTTCGAAAACTCCTTCTTCCACTCCTTGTTCTGCCATCGCAGAAAATTCTTCCCGGCTTAAAGTAGGGCCTTTTTCTCCATTGCCCAGCCACTTAGTTATTCCTTTTGAAAGCAAAACAAATGGATATGTAACCCAGATCAAAAGATTCGTTGTCCTGGCCGCAGGTACAGCCATTGCTTTCCAATAATTTGCTCCCAGCGTTTTGGGGATAATTTCAGAGAATATTAGAATCAGCAACGTCAGGATTGCTGAAGTAATGCTTACATAAGCGTTGCCAAATACTACCTGGGCCTGAGCCCCAACTCCTGCAGCGCCCACCGTATGTGCAATCGTATTCAATGTAAGGATTGCAGATAAAGGTCGGTCTATATCTTCTTTTAGCTTACGCAGCAGCAGCCCTGTTTTTACATCTTTACGCTCTTTCAACGCTACAAAAGAGGGAGTAATTGATAATACTACAGCCTCCAGAATGGAGCATAAAAACGATACCGCTATCGCTAGCGTTAAATAAAATACCAGTAATACCATGGGCGAAACATAATCATTATTCGATGTAATTTTTAGAGAATATTCCGGCTAAATATTTCAAATTGCTTCTATTTTATGGGTATTTTAACAGCTTTGATTAATCTCATTCAACAGAATATTGCTTCAACTTGATAACATAACTCTCTCTCTTGGCGATCGCGATCTGCTCGATGGTATAAGTACGATTATTAATCCCGGTGACCGGGTTGGTTTAGTGGGGCCGAATGGAGCTGGAAAATCTACTTTGCTGAAGATCATTATGGGTATTCAGGAAATGGATGCCGGACAAATTTCGATGGCTGGTTCCGAGACATTAGGCTATCTCCCTCAGGACGGGGTAGACCCCGATTTCGAACTAACCGTGATTGAAGAGGTTGAGACGGCTTTCAAAGAGCTATTCGATTTGGAGATGAAAGTTAAATCCATCCAGGAACAACTAGCTCAAGTCGATCATGATTCGAAAGAGTATCAGCGATTGATGGAGAAATACGGAGAGCTTCAGACTCAGCTGGAGACCTCCGGATTGTATACACTCCGTTCTGAAATTGAGAAAGTCCTAATGGGGCTTGGCTTCTCGGAAGATGATTTCAATCGTTCTACTTCTGAATTCAGTGGTGGTTGGTTGATGAGAATTGCCCTCGCTAAACTCTTGCTTCGTGAGCCGACTTACCTTTTGTTGGATGAGCCTACCAATCACCTGGATATAGAATCGCTGCAATGGATTGAAGGCTTCCTCAAAAACTATGACGGTGCTGTAATAGTCGTATCTCACGACCGGGCCTTTCTGGACATTCTGACAACCCGGACTTTGGCTATCCGTCAAGGCGATATGAGTGATTATGCGGGCAACTATTCTTTCTATGAAAAGAAATGGGAGGAAGAGCGGGAGCTGCTTATGAATGCTCAGAAGAATCAGGAAAAACAGATCAAAGAAACTCAGGAATTCATTGATCGTTTCCGATACAAAGCTACGAAGGCGCGTCAGGTTCAAAGTCGTGTTAAACAGCTTGAAAAGATCGACCGCATTGATGTGGGTGATGAACTGGCGAGTGTTTCTTTTCGATTCCCCCCTCCTGAACGTAGCGGACAGGTTGTAATGAAACTAGATCATATCACTAAACGCTATGGTGATAACACCGTTTTCGAAGGGCTTGATTATGAGATTGACCGGGGAGACAAAATTGCAGTAGTGGGTCCCAACGGTGCCGGTAAATCGACTTTGATTCGAATTCTTTCAGGGAATGAACCCATTCAGGCTGGAAACAGAAAAGAAGGCCATAATGTAACTACCTCTTACTTTGCTCAGCATCAGGCGGATGAACTGGATTTGGATGCGGATCCACTGGAAGTAATGATGCAAGCCGGTTCCCGTGAGAAAGAAAGCCGATTACGTTCCATACTTGGTAGTTTTCTGTTTACCGGAGATGATGTTTTCAAGAAAGTGAAGGTACTTTCAGGTGGTGAAAAATCCCGACTGGCTTTAGCGAAGATGCTGCTTTCACCAGCTAACTTTCTCATTTTTGATGAGCCGACGAACCATCTGGACATGAGCAGTAAAAACATCCTTCAACAAGCGATTCAGCAGTATGAAGGAACTTGTATGATTGTGTCTCACGACCGGTCTTTTCTTGATCCAATTGTTAACAAAGTCCTTGAGATCCAACCCGGACGAATTCGTACTTATTTAGGCAACGTGAGTTATTTCCTGGATAAGAAGAAAGAGGAATTAAACCCCACATCTAGTCATCCCGGCGAAGGCCGGGATCTTGATCTCAATAGAAATCCAGATTCCCGTCTAAGCGGGAATGACGATAATCAAACAGAACAGAAATTATCAAGAAAAGAAGAACGTCGACTTGAAGCAGAACGTAGAAATGCCCTAAACAAGAAAGTACGTCCCATTAAACAGAAGCTCGAAAAGGTAGAAAAAGAAATAGAAGCAAATGAAACGCGCAAAGCTGAAATCGAAGAGCTAATGGCTCAAACCGATTTCTATGATGATCCGGAAAAAGTAAAAGAAACATCTTTGGAATATGAATCCCTCAAAAACGAGATCACTGATCTGATGTTCAAATGGGAAGAATACTCCAGTAGAATTGAGGAAGTTGAGGCTGGATTATAAAATCCTGCTCAGGAGAATAAGTCTCCTCTTGTGGGGAAATGATCAAACCAAAAAGTTCTTGGTTTGATCTGAGGGGTGTACTCTTGGATTTTACTCCGAACCATATCCAACACCCTCCGTCCCTTCGGGACACCTACCTCAAGGGAGGTCTACTCTTTTTTACTCTGTAATAAATCAATCCTAGAACCCAGAAACCTAACCACTGAGCTCATATTCCTCTTTACATCCCAATCACTGATTCTGATGATAGTAATTCCTAGTTGCTCCAGATTATAATCTCGAATCAGGTCTTTCTCTTTTTGAATAGGATTATCATGCGAACCTCCATCTACTTCGATGGCTAACTTCAACTCGTGACAATAGAAATCGATGATATACTCATGTACCGGAATTTGACGATGAAATTGAATCCCCAGTTTTCTCCCTTTGATTTGTTTCCAGAGAAGAACCTCACCTAAAGTAGAGCTCTTTCTTAACTCTATGGCAAACTTTCTAAGTCCCGGATTGTACGGTATGATTTCGTTCCTCAGCATACTTGTTAGACCAGACAAAACTCCATTCCTTACAAAAGACTTATGAATGCCTCCAAGAGTCCTCCCTTGAGGTCTGCCTGCACGTAGCCGCCACTTCCTAAATCTTATATGATAGAAAGGACGTTTCGGCAAAGGCAGGAAGGTGGATTGCGAAACGAAGTGGAGCAAGACGGAGGGTGTTCTTTTTACACGAAACTGGTTGCCATACCAACACCCCTCCCGCTTCGCGGTATACTGAAACGAGTTCAGCGCAGACTTCCCCTAAAGTGGAGACTTATTTCTATTCAGTTTTTTTACAACTAAAACTAATTCAAATCATCGAAAAACATCCATGCAATAATAGATATACCAACTATGTACATAGTAACAGTTACCCAATAATAAACTGGTGCTTCAGATTTAGAAACAATGATCTTCTTCTCGTAAGAAAGCGTTTTACCAGTAATAAGAGTGACAAGTAAAACAAAAAATATTATTACTATTGGTATTAACATTATTAAGGCTTATTTGTTTGAGTGGGATTAAATCACTGCGCAAAAATCTGGCTTTTATCTCCAAAGGCTTTGAACTCTAATGCATTTCCGCTTGGATACAGGAAGAACATTGTGGCTTGCTCACCGGCTTCTCCCTTAAATCGAACATAAGGTTCGATTACAAATTCAATCCCTGCAGCCTTTACCCGCTCAGAAAGAGATTCCCATTCGTCCATTTCTAAGATTACTCCAAAATGTCGAACAGGAACGCCTTTTCCATCAACTGCGCTTTTTGCAGATTCTTTAGCTTCATCCGGACTCAAATGTGCAACAACCTGGTGCCCTCACATATTGAAGTCGATCCAGTGATCGGAAGTCCGGCCTGTGGTACAACCAAGGATTTCAGTATAAAAAGTTAGCGTTTCTTTGAGGTCTTTTACCGGAAAGGCGAGATGGAATGGATTCATAGTCTTTTGATTTGCCTCGGAAGCACATAACCAGAAAATATTATACTTCCGTGAGGTTACTGGAATTTGATGGGTGTTAAATTAGTTCTTTTTTTGAACCTTAACATACTTTAGTGTTTTCACGCTCTAGTAACTTATCAAATACAACATGCCTTCAAAAAAAGTAGAATTTACCGGAGCTCTTGGCGAAACCTTGGCCGCCAAACTGGATCTTCCCGAAGAAGAAAACATTAAAGCATACGCGCTCTTTGCTCATTGCTTTACATGCTCCAAAGATCTGAAGGCGGTTGGAAATATAACAAGACAACTGGCTGAAGTAGGAATCGCAACCCTTCGATTTGATTTCACCGGATTGGGAGAAAGCGCCGGAGACTTCGCCAATACCAACTTCTCCTCCAATATCGATGACTTGGTTGCCGCATGCAGGTTTCTAACCGAAGAATATGAAGATCCGGCCATATTAATTGGTCATTCCTTAGGTGGTGCCGCGGTACTTCAGGCAGCTAATCAAATGGAATCTGTTAAAGCCGTTGCTACTATCGGCGCCCCTGCCGAGCCTGATCATGTAAAACAAAACTTTGAGATGAGTTTGGATGAAATTGAGGAGAAAGGAGAGGCTGAAGTCAAACTTGCGGGTCGACCCTTCACTATCAAAAAGCAATTCGTTGACGATTTGGATGAAGTTCGTATGAAAGATTACATCAAAAATCTGGATCGGGCGCTCATCATCTTTCACTCTCCTATCGATAATACCGTTGGAATTGATAACGCCCAGAAAATTTTTGTAGCTGCTAAACATCCTAAGAGTTTTATTTCTTTGGATACCGCAGATCACCTTCTTCATGAAAAAACTGACAGTGAATTCGTTGGCAAAGTGCTCGGAACCTGGGCGGAGAAGTATATTTAAGATTTCGAACCGGACCGAAGGGTTGGTTCAAGCAAGAGAAAAAACTAAATATTCTACTCTTAGCCAAAAGTTGTTTCAATTTTAGTAGCTTGTCTCAATGTAATTAACCCATTCAAAGTTCTACTCCGAATTTTGTTACGGTCTCCAAACCAAGACCAGAAAAAATGGGCAAACCCCGGACTTAGAGGGAATCAGGGCCGTAATCGTTCGTATGATCAAAGATTCGTAAAAACGAAATCTGCATTATTTCTGGCGGGTTTTGGGTACTGTCGCCTGTCCCGTTGAAGAACGGGAACCGCTCAAAAGTACCAGAAGATCAAGTCCCTTAATAGGAGATTCATCAACTACCCTCAATGAGAAACAGACGTTGATCTGTAGACCGCCTCGGTTAGGTTACCTGTTTCACGTTAACCCCGGGATAAATCCCAGGGATATACAGATTCAACTCCCCTCACAGATTGTATACCTGTAACCTTTCCAAAACTCTTTCGTGTTGACTTACATTGAACTTCTATGTATTCTCTTTTACATAGAACCTCAAGGTATACATTATGCTATCAAAAGAACTCATGGCGGCGTCAACACGCCCACTTATTTTAACCATCCTTAAACGAGGCGAAAGCTACGGGTATCAAATCATTCAGGATGTAAAGCAGCTTTCTGGGGGAACTCTCGAGTGGTCGGATGGAATGCTCTACCCGGTCCTGCATAAGCTCCAGAAAGACGGGTGTATTCAATCTAAATGGGTGATTTCAGATGAAGGAAGAAGAAGGAAGTATTACTCCATTACGGAAACTGGTTTAGAAGAACTTCAAACAGCGAAAGAGCAGTGGCTAAGCATTCATGAGGTTTTCGCGAAAATCTGGGGACCGACTCCACAATGGGCAACTGATTAAATGGAGATTTTATGTTCGATTTAGAAAAAGCAATCAAAGAATGGAAACAAAGCCTTCGCAAAAACAGAGGATATGAAGATGGCGACATTGAAGAGCTGGAGTCTCATTTAAGGGATGAAATAGACCGTTTAAAAGAAAGCGGTGATTCAGAAGAGTCATCCTTTCTAAGAGCAAAAAAAACAATAGGTGAGTTTGAAGCAGTCGGAGAAGAATTATATAAAAACAGATCTAACAGGATTAACCCTACTCCACCCTGGCAACAAAAAAGCTGGATGCCCATCATGTTGCCCAATTATTTGAAAATTGCTCTTCGCTCGCTCAAGCGAAATATGGTTTTCTCTGCAATTAATGTGGTAGGTCTTTCTATCGGAATAGCATGTTGCATTTTGATTGTGATGTTTATCCGGCATGAGTATTCTTTCGATTCATTTCATTCTAAATCAGACCAGATATACCGTGTTAATAAAGTAGTAACAGAACAAACTCACAATTCTGAGGAATTGCATGCGCTTACCTCAGGTCCAATGGGTATTCAAATGAAAGAAGACTTCCCTGAGGTGGAAGAAGTGGTACGAATTCGTAACTGGTTCGATGAGGTTCTGGTTTCTGTTGACGAAACTAATATTAAAGTTTCTGAATTTGTATTCGTTGATTCAACCTTCTTTGATGTTTTTGATTTTAAACTGATTTCAGGGGATCCAAAAAAGGTTTTAACCCAACCTTTAACAGTAGTTTTATCAGAGGAAACTGCTGAACTCTTTTTCCAAAACCAAAACCCAATTGGAAGAACAATAATAGGACTAAATGGACAGGAGTTTACAGTAACCGGTTTAGTAGAAAACACTCCCGAAAATTCGCATATTCAATACGATATACTGGCATCATGGTCTTCAGTAGGGCCATCTGCACTAGACTTTTCATGGATGGATGGACGGTGGTTTCCTCAGTCAATTTATACCTATCTGCTCCTTAATCGAAATGCCGATGCAGCAAATCTCGAAGCACAGTTGCCCGAGTTTATGCAATCATATTTCCCTCAAAGAGCCGATTCATATAAACTCTATCTTCAACCTTTCAATGATATTTATCTCAACTCTTCGGATATATTATGGATTGAGCCTTTCAAAAGCGGGTCTGAAAGCAGTTTAACCATTTTCATTACTGTTGCTTTTCTAATCCTGGTTATTGCATGCATCAACTTTATGAATCTTTCTACAGCATTAGCAACAAAACGTGCTGCTGAAGTTGGCATCAGAAAAGTTTATGGAGCATTTAGAAAACAATTAGGCACTCAATTCCTGGGCGAAAGTGTTTTGTATAGCCTCCTGGCTTTTGTAATCGCACTACTTTTGGTTGGCTTTTCTAAGCCTTTGCTTAATTATGCCCAGATTGACAATTCGTTTTTACAGCTTAGCGGAAATATACGTTTGATCTTTATCCTCCTCGGAGGAATTAGCGTTATCGGAATTTTGGCAGGCATTTATCCCGCTTTGATTTTATCAGCATTTAAACCCGTTACTGTTCTTTATAACAGAGCATCGCTATCTGTAAAAGGAACCGGATTCAGGAAAATACTGGTCATAATACAATTTTCACTTTCGATAGGGTTAATCATTGGTACTATCATTATCAACAAGCAACTCGAGTTCGCTTTAAACTCTGATCTAGGATTTGAAAAAGATCAAATTATTGTACTACCAATTGGTGATACTGAGATTTCTAATTTCGGGGAAGCTTTCAAAAATGAATTAGTAAGACATTCCGGAGTTATCGCCGCGACAGGAAGTAACAGCTATCCGGGATCAACATTTATGAGTTATGGGATTGAACCTGATGGAATTGAGGGTTCAGATAGCGAGTGGACTTCTAATGTTTTATTAATTGATGATCAGAGCTTACTTAGTACTTATGGTTTTGAACTAGTCGCGGGAAGATATTTTGAACCCGGATTATCTACTGACTCCTCACAGTCAATTGTAATAAATCAGTCTCTGGCTAATAGCCTTGGATGGGAAGACCCTGTTGGTCGTCGATTAGATATTCCAGGCGATGTTGAAGAGGGTTATGTAATTGGTGTGATTAATGATTTTCACACCAGATCGTTCCGGGAATCCATTGAACCGCTTGTAATATTTATGGATCAACGTTGGAATAATATTTCCGTAAAAATATCTCCTGAAAATGTACCTGAGACACTTGCATATATAGAAGGAAAATGGGCTGAATTTGACTCTGTTTACCCTTTTGAATATGAGTTCCTTGATCAGACTTATTCTAAACTTTACGAAAATGAAAAAAGGATGAAAAACCTACTAACCCTTTTTTCCAGTTTTGCCATTTTGGTTGCCTGTCTGGGGCTATTTGGGCTTTCGATTTTTTCAACGAATAACCGAATTAAAGAAATTGGTATCCGCAAAGTTTTGGGTTCCTCTGCCTTTAACATTGTTGTACTTATTTCAAAAGACTTTGTCTCTTTAGTACTGCTTGGATTTATTCTTTCCGCTCCCATTTCCTATTATATAGCCTCCCTTTGGCTCAAAGATTTCACTTATAGAACCTCTATTGGAATAGAGCCTTTCCTCTTTTCTGGAGTCATAGCTCTATTGCTGTCAATCATTACTATCTCCTCTCAGGCTTTCAAAGCTGCTTCTGCTAATCCCGTCAAAAGTTTAAAAAATGAATAACATGTTCGATTTAGAAAAAGCAATCAAGGAATGGAAACATAGCCTTCGAAAAAACCGGGGATATGAGGATGGGGATATCGAAGAACTGGAATCTCACCTCAGAGATCGGATAGATGAACTGATTGATTCGGAGATATCAGAAAAAGAAGCTTTTGAGCTGTCTTCAGAAGAAATCGGAAATATTGATGTCGTTGGTTCTGAGCTCCACAAAACACGAGCAAAAAAAATCCATTGGGAACAACCGTCTGGTATAGTTGCCCTTTTACCCAATTACATAAAAATAGCCTGGAGAAATTTAGTTCACAGAATAGGATATTCGAGTATAAATGTTGTAGGCCTTTCGGTAGGAATAGCTTCCTGTTTACTCATCGCTCTTTATGTACAGTATGAGCTGTCTTACGATTCATTTCATGAAAGCCCCGATCGAACGTATCGGGTTCTTCGTGAATTTCAACTTCCTGATTTAGAAGCAACCATTTCTACTACTCCTCCCGCTCTCGCCCCTACGGCTAAGGAAAATTTTCCTGCAGTAGAAGAAGCTGTTCGGGTTCAAAGTGCAAGTCTCACTATAGAGTATGCTGATAAAAAGTTTGTTGAATCTTCTTTTCTAGACGTTGAAGAAGGCTTTTTTGAGATATTCAACTTCCCCTTAATTAAAGGCGAAGCCGCACTAAATCGTCCGAACACTATTCTTATTACAGAAAGAGCAGCATCAAAATATTTTGGAAATGAAAACCCGGTAGGGAAAACTTTAAAAGTTGCGAGAAGAGATCTTGAAGTAACTGGCGTTCTAAAAAATCCTCCCGGAAACACCCACCTTCAATTTGATTTCATTGCATCGCTATGGGAGCATGAGCTGTACTGGGGGCGAAATAATTATACCTCTTACTTTCTGCTTCGCGAAGGTACCGATAAAGAAGAGTTCACTAACCAGCTTGCGGAACTGATTTCGCAAAATGTTGATCCCGAGGGTACAGAAGCAGGAAACTCATTCATACCTCATTTACAACCTGTTAAAGATATATATCTGGGACAAGGTGTTCAGGTAGATATAGGCTCGGAAGGAAATATCCAATATCTCTACCTCTTTATTGCACTGGCTATTTTTATTGTCATTTTAGCCTGTATTAACTTCATGAATCTTGCCACAGCACGATCAATGGAGCGCGCCCGAGAAGTGGGTGTAAGAAAAACATTGGGTGGAAACAGAATCCAGATAGCATTTCAGTTTTTAGGTGAGTCACTTTTAATGGCGATAATTGCATCCTTACTTGCCATTCTTATTTGCAAACTTACTCTCCCATTTCTTAATGCTATTGCTGAATCTTCTATTACATTCGGGTTTCTTTTAACTCCTGGGAATCTGCTGGGGATTTTAACTCTTACGTTACTTACCGGTTTAATTGCAGGATTATATCCGGCATTCATTCTTAGCAATTTTCAACCTTCTAAGGTTCTCAAGGGGACATCATTTGCCGGACAAGGAAGCCTACTCAGGAAAAGTCTGGTTGTCTTTCAGTTTACAATCTCAATTGCGCTTCTCGCCGGTACTGGTATCATTTATAAACAAGTTCACTTTATGAAAAGTAATGGTCTTGGCTTTTCTCCTGAGAATGTAATCCTTGTTGAACAAGCTCAGTTTTTGGGGAACCAACGCTCAACCTTTAAGGGTGAGCTGGAAAGAATTTCAGGGATTGAGCTTGTTTCTTCCGGTTTTTCAGTTCCAGGTTCTTTTTTTATCAATTCTATGTGGCAAACTGATATCTCTGGTACAGATGCTTACAATCTGGATTATTCTTTTGTTGATTTCGATTACCTCGAAACGTTAGAATTGGAGCTGGTCGCAGGACGAAGTTTTTCTGCTGCATTTCCAGCAGATACGTTTAATGTAATTCTAAATGAATCTGCAGTAAAAGATTTTGGATGGACACCGGACGAAGCTGTAAATCATAAGTTGATCCAAGGTCAGCGTGAATATGATGTAATCGGTGTTGTGAAAGACTTTAACTACCGGTCTCTGCATGCTGAAATATATCCGTTAGCACTTTTTGGTCCCCGAAGATTCCCGAGGTATATCGTAGCCAGAGTTACTGAAGAGGCTTCTCTTCCACAAATCATAGAAAACATCGACTCTGAATGGAAAAATCTGTCTTCCCTTCCATTGGAGTACTCATTTTTAGCGGATGATTTACAAGCCCAATATGAAGCAGAAGATAATTTAATGCAAGTCTTCAGTGTGTTCGCGGGTCTGGCAATTTTTATTGGTTGTTTAGGATTGCTTGGTTTGGCTGCTTTTATGGTTGCCAAACGAACAAAAGAAATTGGAGTCAGAAAAGTCTTAGGTGCTACATCCACACAAGTTGTACGCTTGATAAGTACCGATCTAATAAGATTAGTGACGATCGGTTTTTTTGTAGCAATACCTCTTTCGTGGTTTCTAATGAGCCAATGGCTCAAAGATTTTGCTTACAGAACAGAGATTAGCTGGTGGATTTTTCTACTTGCGGGGCTAATTGCTCTTACCATATCTCTTTTAACAGTAAGTGGGCAGGCATTACGTGCGGCATATATGAATCCAGTAAATAGCTTAAAAAGTGAATAACATGTTCGATTTAGAAAAAACAATCAAAAACTGGAAAAGAAAACTCCGAAAAAACTCGGGGTATGAAGACGGTGATATTGAAGAGTTGGAGTCTCATCTCAGAGACCGGATAGATGAGCTGATTGAGGCGGGAGTGTCAGAGAATGAAGCTTTCGAAAACGCCTCCACCGAAATTGGAAATGTAAAAGAAGTAGCAACTGAGTTCTATAAAGCCTCTACTACAAAACCATATCTGGATAATTCCTCCGGGATGAATTGGGGGATTCTGAATAATTTCATCAAAATATCCAGAAGAAACTTATTCAGAAATAAACTCTATGCGTCTTTAAATATTCTGGGATTGGTAATTGGTATTACCAGTGCGCTGTTTATCTACCTCTTTATCCAGAATGAACTAAGCTATGACACTTTTCATGAGAAAGGAGATCGCATTTATAAGGTTCATCGTATGATGGAAAGACCCGAAGGAACTGAACTGGTAGGCATTACTTCAAATCCATTTAAAGCCGGCTTGGAAACTGAGTTTCCTGCTATGATAGAAATGGGGGCAACTCTGGGGCCGGGAGATGGCGTAGTTAGTATTGACGACCAGAATTTTATGGAGTCGCGTTTATATATGGCGGATAAAAATTTCTTCCAGGTATTTACTTATCCGTTTATTGCGGGCAATCCGGAAACAGCGCTGGTTGAACCTTATACAGTTGTACTGTCGAAAGAAACTGCTCAAAAATACTTTGGGGATGAGAATCCCATTGGGAAAAATATAATTATTGATGGCGAAGACAGCTTCGAAGTAACCGGAGTTTTTGAAGTTCCTGAAGGAGCTAAAAGTCATGTTAACTTTGATCTGGCTGTAAGCATTATCACCTTTAGCGATTATAATTTTTATAACCAGTGGGGTTGGAATCAGGTTCATACGTATGTGCTGCTAAGTGAAGGAGTACAACTTGCAGATATTGAGCCCCAGTTGCCCGCTTTTATGGATAAATATTTCGGGGAGAATATGGCTGAAATGAATCGCCGTATTGACCTGAACCTGATGCCACTTGAAGAAGTCTACTTTTCAAATTTTCTAGCATTCGACTGGCAGGTTGAACATGGCGATAAAAATGTAATTTATATCTTCGGAATTATCGCAATCCTGATAATCGTAGTAGCAGGAGTTAACTTCATAAACCTTGCAACCGCCAGGTCTGTTAGCCGGGCTAAAGAGGTTGGTGTGAGAAAAACATTAGGCGCTCAACGATCAATCCTGTTCACTCAGTTTATGTCAGAAGCTTTTCTGATGGCCTTTTTTGCCGGATTTATCTCTTTTGCTCTCGTTTACTTTTTGCTTCCCCCTTTTGAACAAATGATTGGTACTTCCATCTCAATTAATCTTTTTTCTCCTGAAATTCTCCTTACAACGTTCTCAATCCTGGTGCTAACGGGCTTTTTAGCCGGAGTATATCCTGCCATTTTTCTTTCTTCATTCAAACCAATAAAAGCATTGAAAGAAAAAATCAGTTTTGGTACTTCCCAGGTAGTAACAAGAAAAGGACTGATTATCTTTCAGTTTGCGATATCGAGCTTGCTGATTATTGGAGTTTCAATCGTTAATAAGCAGCTGGATTATATCTCCAATAAATCACTTGGATTTCAACCAGAACAATTGCTGGATATCTCCCTGAATAACTCTACCGCCCGTAGCAATATCCCACAAATGCTGGAGCAGTTAAAAACGATCCCCGGTATTGAAGAAGCGAGTGTAATGTCAGGATCTCCGGGTGGTTTTTTTGATAATTACTCGTTTGATGTAGCAGGTTATGAAGATCCTTTAACAATGAACACCCTCTTCATCGATGACAGTTTTTCCGAGGTTTTTGATTTGGAAATGGTAGCTGGCAGAGATTTTGACAGGGCTTATTCCACAGATTCGGCTTCCGCCATTGTCATAAATCAAAAAGCAGCTGAATTCCTGGGATGGACCAATGAAGAAGCTATTGGGAAAGAAATCCGAAATATGAATCTAAGTAATGACGAGATACGGACAGTAATCGGTGTTGTCGAAGACTTCCACTTTGCTTCCTTACATCATCAGATTGAACCATTGGCTATTTCGATGAAAAGAGACTACCGAAACCTGGTAGTTAAAGTGAGCACAGAAAATATTTCCGGTTTGCTTCCTCAGATCAATGAAATATGGAATAATTTCTCACCACTATATCCAATCGAGTACCGGTTTGTGAACGAACAATTTGCTCAACTTTACGAAAGTGATACGCGTCAACGAAAAGTCTTCTTCGCCTTTTCAATAATAGCTATTGTTATTGCTTGTTTAGGGCTATTTGGGCTTGCTACTTTCAATGCAGAGAAACGAAGCAAAGAAATGGGAATCCGTAAAATTCTCGGTGCCACAATCAGCGATCTGCTTTTAACTTTCAATAAAGAAGTCCTCATTATAATCAGTATCTCTTTCTTAATTGCAGTGCCGGTAACCTACTTTCTTGCAGAAGAATGGCTACAAAACTATGCGTACCGAATCAATAATGATATGTACAGCTACATTATAGCAGGAATAGTGGTGATGGTATTGGCAATTATAACAGTAAGCTATCAAACGGTTAAAGTTGCCTGGTCGAACCCGGTAGATAGCCTGAAGGATGAATAAGAGTACATTTATGTTTGATTTAGAACAAGCTATCAAAGAATGGAAACTGAATCTTCGGAAAAACCCGGGATATGAGGACGGTGATATTGAAGAACTGGAATCTCACCTGCTTGATGAGATTGAACACCTAAAGCAAGAAGGTTTTCCCATAAAAGAAGCTTTCATTAAAGCTGTAAATGAGATTGGCGAGGTTAGTTCGGTTGGTACTGAGTTTTATAAGACAAGATCCACAAAGAATAACCCAACCCCACCTTGGCAACAAAAAGCATGGATTCCATCACTACTGCCAAACTATATGAAAATTGGTTTTCGAAATCTCTACCGCGATTCAGGAAACTCATTCATAAATATTTTTGGGCTGTCTATGGCCCTCATCTGCTGCATAGTTATTTTCTCTTATGTTCGGCAGGAACTCACTTTTGATCGTTTCCATGAAAACCCGGAACAAATTTATCGCCTCACATTCCAGGAAATTAACCGCCCCGGAGCCCGGCATTTTGCAACAACCTCCCCCCCAATGGGACCCGCGTTGCTTGAAACCTACCCTGAAATTGAAGAAGTAGTACGATTTCGTTTTGTAGACAGCAATATTATCCAACATGAAGATGTGCAGTTTTATGAATATGATGTTGCCTATGCCGACTCTTCTTTTCTCACCATGTTTAATTTCCCACTGAAACAGGGTAATCCGAATACAGCACTTGATGAGATAAACTCGGTGATTCTTACAAGTGAAATGGCAGAAAAATATTTCGGCGAAGAGAACCCGGTAGGTAAATCGTTAACTCTTGATAATATTACAACTTTAACTGTTACAGGAGTTCTGGATCCTATCGACCAGAATACTCATCTGAAGTTTGATTGTATAATCAGCTTTCAATCCTTTTCCGCTCCCCCCGGGTATCCGGTTACGGTAGAAAGCTGGGGCTGGGTCTCATTTTACACCTATGTTCAGCTTAGGGAAGGTACTAATCCAGAAGAATTAGAAGCCAAATTTAAAGACTTCTTAGTTACTAATATGGGAGCTGATGTCGGTGAAAACAGGATTCTCCACCTTCAACCGCTTTCAGAAGTTTATCTCAATTCTGATCTCCAGAATGCCAGCACGAACCTATTAACAGGAAACCGTGGATATATTTTGGGGATGTCTGCTGTGGCCGCTTTTTTACTCCTGATTGCATGCTTTAATTTCATGAACCTAAGCACGGCTCAATCTATACGGAGGGGAAAAGAAGTTGGAGTTCGCAAAACGTTAGGTGCGCGAAGATCTGGCCTGATTCGCCAGTTTCTTGGAGAATCAATTCTAATGGCATTTCTGAGCATAATACTTGCTATGCTCTTCGTCATTCCGTTTTCAAAGTTTGTCTCATCACTATTAGGAATGGAGCTCGGTATTAATATTGAGGACTTCAGATTCATCGTTCCTGTTTTTCTGGTAATTGGTTTAGTTCTTGGAGTAATTTCGGGATTATACCCTGCATTGGTCATGTCTTCATTTAAACCAACTAAAGTGCTTAAGGGCGATTTCTTCCGCAAAAAATCAAGTTTTGATATTCGAACAGTATTAGTCGTTGCTCAGTTTTCTATTGCCATACTTCTAATCACAGGTAGTTTTATAATTCGTCAACAGATTCAATTTATCCAACAGAGAGACCTAGGTTTTGAGCAAGACCAAATTGTAGTTCTTCACATGGACGGACGAGAGCTTACCCGCCGTTATGATTTGATTCGACAGCAGATTCAATCCAATCCTCATGTTATTAGCGCCGGAATGGGTGGAGGTTTACTTGATGGCGATAACGGCAGCGTGCCCGTCTTCTCCCGGGATGCGGAAGACGAAGAAGGATATCCTATGAATATCTATGGTGCTCACTTCGGTTATTTTGAAACGATGGGTATTGAATTTATTGAAGGCAGGGGGTTCGATGAATCGTATTCGACTGATGCAACTAGTGGAATCATTTTAAATGAAGCTGCTGCAGAGATATTCGGTTGGGATAACCCAATTGGAAAACATATTCAGGTTGATCAAATCACTGAGGGTCAGATTATCGGCATAACCAAAGATTTCAATTTTGCCTCATTACACCGGGAAATACAACCTTTGGTAATGTATATCCCACCCACCAATATGGAAAATTTATTTGTGCGGGTTCGTCCGGGTAATGCCAACACCATCCTTACTTCTCTTGAGGAAACCTGGGGAGAAGCAGTCCCTGACTTCCCTTTCCATTTCCGTTTTTTAGATGAGCATCTGGATGAAATGTATCAGGCTGATCAACGGTTCTTCAAACTGGTTTCAGCGTTTACTATTCTAACTATACTGATCGCGTGTCTTGGATTATATGGTCTTATTAGTTACTTCATCCTTCAACGTACTAAGGAGATTGGCATTCGAAAAGTTTTGGGAGCATCTGTTCTTCAGATAGCTTTTTTACTCTCAAAGAAATTCATTTTTCTGGTCGCGATAGCCAACCTGATCGCTTGGCCGGTTACCTGGTATCTAATGCAAAACTGGATGCAAAACTTTGCTTACCAGATTGATATAAGTCTTTTCGTTTATCTAATCTCCGGTCTAATTGCCCTTGGGATAGCCTGGTTAACGATGAGTTATAAATCAATAAAGGCGGCTCTGATGAATCCCGTTAAAAGTTTAAAAAGTGAATAACATGTTTGATTTAGAAAATGCAATTTCAAAATGGAAACAAAACCTAAGAAAGAATACCGAATATGAAGACGGGGATATTGAAGAATTAGAATCCCATTTACGAGACAGAGTTGACTCCTTAGAGGATCAAGGTCACTACTCTGAAAATGCTTTTAGAATTACTCTTGAAGAACTAGGTGAACTGGAAGATTTGACTTATGAATTCAAGAAAAGCAAAGAGTCGTTATCAAAGTCGACTAACCTTAATATATATGCTCAATTACTGTACCTAATACCTAGTTTTTTTAGTTCAGGTGTAAGAAATATAGTAAAGCGTAAAGGAATCTCTTTTTTAAATGTTTTTGGGTTGTCGGTAGGAATAGCGGCAGCCATACTAATAGCTCAATTTGTCCTATTTGAATACAGCTATGATTCTTTTCATAAGAATAAAGATCGTGTTTATAGGGTAACCTTAACCAGTTATCAAAACGGAGCTTTTGCGTGGGAGTCTGCAACATCCTATCCGGCAATAGCGCCTGAAGTTTTTAGAACATTTCCTGAAATAGAATCCGCTGTTAGATTATATCCGGGACGGGGAGTGTTTTCTTTCTCAGATGAAAATGGCTCGACCATTTCCTTTAGAGAAGAACATGGGTTTTATGCGGACTCAGGGTTTTTTGATGTTTTCTCGTTAGATCTAATTTCCGGAAGTATTAAAAGTGCTCTTCATGCGCCTTATAATATTATTATATCTGAATCTATGGCAAAAAAGTATTTCAATGATTCAGAGCCAATTGGTGAAACTTTGACGCTTGATAATGTAACAGAGTTTGCTGTTTCAGGAGTTTTTGAAGATTACCCTGAAAACTCCCATCTGGAAATTGACTATTTACTTTCCTTCAGCACATTAGAAATTCTTCGAGGAGATGCAGTAAATACCAGTTGGGGATGGTACTCCTTTTATACCTACTTGCTTCTAAAAGATGGCGTTTCTCCCACTCATGTTTCCAGCAAGTTTCCAGAGTTACTTGCCTCAAACAAAAGTGACTATTATCAGGAATCCGGAAATAGAGAAGAGCTTTCACTACAGCCACTTACAGATATTTATCTATTCTCTCAACTCAATGAAGAAGCAGGGGTATCTGGCAATGGATATGTACTTAAATACCTGGTTATAATTGGAATTATTATTCTGTTAATTGCCTGGATTAATTATGTAAATCTAACCACAGCTAAATCTATTGATCGCGCTAAAGAAGTAGGCATTAGAAAAACTTCAGGAGCTACCAGACCTCAGTTGATTTTTCAATTTCTTGGCGAATCTTTATTGATGAATTTCCTGGCTTGTATAATTGCTATTCTTTTGGCGTACCTGTTCTTCCCTTTCTTGAGTCAATATTCTGCAAAACTTCATAGTTTTTACCTGTTATCGAACAGCTTGTTCTGGATACTTCTAGGACTTGGGGTAGTTACCGGAACGCTTTTTTCCGGGCTGTATCCTGCTTTTATTCTTTCCTCATTTTTACCTAGTTCCATCTTAAAGGGCTCTCTTAAACATTCCTCAAAAGGAATAAATCTGCGACGTGGATTAGTAACCTTTCAATTTGCTATCTCGCTAATTCTAATAGTGATAACTATTACGATATTCAAACAGGTAGAATATATGAGAAATCAGGAAATGGGGATCAACATCGAGCAGAAACTTGTAGTCAGAGGACCCGTTCAAAACGAACAAGACAACTCTTTTCCGATAAGGTTTGAGCAGCTTAAGAGTGATTTAAAATCGGTATCAGGTGTGTATGGTGTATCTAATTCATCTTATGTGCCGGGACAGGAGATTCGATGGACGACTCGTATGTCTCGTGATGATATTCAATCCGCTATAGAAAATACTGTATATATGTCTGCTATTGACTACAATTTTGTGCCAGAATATGACCTAAGTCTACTTGCTGGAAGAAATTTCTCTGAAGCCTTTCCAACAGATACTCAAGCGATACTCATTAACAGAGAAGCGATGAATCTGTTTGGTTTTTCCTCACCAGATGATGCTATTCAGCAATCTCTTAGTGAATATACCATAGTTGGTGTTTTTGATAATTACTATCAATCAGGATTAAATCATCCATTTATTCCTATGGTCTTACAACTCCAAACCAACGAATCCAGATTCATTACCCTCAGAGTAGAAAACACTTCTGTTCAACAAACATTATCTTCGATAGAGCAAACGTATTATAACATTTTTGAAGAAAGCCCTTTCGAGTTTTTCTTTTTAGATTCTTATTTCGATCGGTTATATCAATCCGATCAACAGTTTGGGAGCGTATTTTCCGTCTTTTCTTTACTCGCCATTTTCATTTCATGTCTTGGTTTGTTTGGGCTTGCTTCACTGATAATCAGCCACCGGAAGAAAGAAATAGGTATCAGAAAAGTACTCGGGGCAAATATTTTTCATACTTCAACAATCTTATTAAATGAGTTTTGGAAGCTTCTGATAATTGCTGCTTTTATTAGTTTTCCAATTGCTTATATAATCGCTGGTTCCTGGCTGAAAAGTTTCCCAAATAGAATTGATGTAAGCTATAGTATTTTCTTTTTTGCCTTTTTGGCCATCCTATTGTTTACTATTGCAAGTATAAGCTATCATTTAATATTAAGTATCAGGATCAAGCCTGTCGAATCATTGAAATCTGAATAATATCAATGTTCAAAATCGAACACCTATTGTTGATTTCCGAACACTTTTCTGGCTTTTATCACCAAATAAAGCCCAAAATTAGCTGTCCTGTAACTTTGGTATGATTGTTGACGTTTAGTTTTCAGATTTAATTAACCCCACGCAATTATGCATAATGTACGTGTACAATTTACCATCCCGAATGTAGATAAAGTCGCTAATCTTGATGTATATGTGAACGGAGAAAAGCGAAATCTTCGTTTCCGTGTAGAGACTTTTGAATGGGATGACGAAAATGGAAGCTCTGAAAATTTGGTCTCTTTACTCAGATATCGCATTTTAAACTATGATTCAGAATGGGAACTTTATCACATCGGCACACCCTATGAAGGCAGTATTCCAGTTACTTTCCGACATAAAAACTCCGGTGAAGACACAGACTCTTCAAAAGAAGAATAATCTATTCGTTTTATTGATAGGATTCCTGATTGCTTCAACATCTGTAATCGCCCAACCTTTATCAGAAGAAAAAAATGAGCTTACTGATATTTTTGAGAAAGCAGATGAGATCTCATCGCTAAGAAGCCTTCTTATTCAACAACATGGGGAACTACTTGGTGAAACCTATTTTAATGGGCGCTCCCAGGATCGCGCTTTCAATATTAAGTCTGCTTCGAAAAGTATTATTGGGCTTTTAGTTGGTATCGCAATCCAGGAAGGTTTTATCCCTTCTGTTGATGAACCAATCACTACTTACTTCCCCGAATATTTTGAAGAAAATCCCGATCCAAAAAAAGAACAAATCACCGTTCGAAATCTATTGAGTATGCAAACCGGATTACGCTCTACCAGCTCAGGAAATTACGGAGCCTGGGTAATGAGCGATAACTGGGTTGAATATGCTCTTGATCAGGATTTTGTTTCTCAAATTGATGGACGGATGGTGTACAGCACCGGGACTTCGCATCTTCTTGCTGTAATAATTACTAAAGCGGCAGGAATGAGTACTAAAGCTTTTGCCGAAAAGTTTTTGTTTGGCCCTCTTGATATCACCGTTGGTGGCTGGGATCGTGACCCACAAGGATATTATATGGGTGGAAATAATCTTGCACTAAAACCATCTGACATGCTGAAAATTGGTCAAATGTTAATTGATAAAGGTGTTTGGGAAGGAAAACAAATCATCTCGATGGATTGGATTATTGACTCTTTCAAAACCTATACCTACAGCAATTATAATCCTTATGGCTACGGTTACCAGTGGTGGAATAAACAAACAGGAAAGTACACCACCCTTTTTGCGTGGGGGCATGGCGGCCAGTATATCATGATGATCCCGGAACTAGATGCCGTTGTTGTTATGACTTCCTCGGTTACCAATGCAAGCCGACGAAGAACCTACAAACGCCCAGTATTCGTTTTACTAGAAGATCATATTATTCCCTTTCTCGAAGTAAATCGGAGACAACGCTTTTAAAAAGTCACTTCCCCTTACTGTGGTTTTCGTGAAAAGCATCCAATTACTTACTCTTTTCTATAAGACTTTTTAAGCTGACAAAAATGTATTTAAATAGGCTCATTAATTTTCCAAGGCATCAATAATCGCTCAATTAGGTTATCAGGAACCTTTTTACTTATTTATAGCATTATAATAGTGATGAGAAATCTGATACCTTACATATTATTTCTTCCGGTTTTGATGCTTTTTTGCAGCTTAGATGTAACAGCCTATCAGGATAATATCCCGGAAAAATCTCCTTCAGTTACCGTCATATCTGTGGATGGGACTATCGGACCAACCGTTACCTCTTATATACGCAGGGGTCTTGAAGAAGCAAATAATCGTGAAGATGAGGCTTTGATTATCAAACTGGATACACCCGGTGGATTATTAAACTCAACTCAGGATATAGTGCAGGATATGCTTGCTTCAGAAATGCCGATTGTTGTCTATGTAGCACCTGCAGGAGCAAATGCAGGTAGTGCTGGAACATTTATCACACTTGCCGCTCATATCGCTGCAATGGCTCCTACAACTACTATTGGTGCAGCGTCTCCGGTATCGATGGATGGTGCTCAGATGGACACTGTGATGAAGGAAAAGATTTTTAATTATTCCGAAAACTTTATTCAAAACATTGCTGAGAAAAGAGGGCGTAACGCAGAATGGGCTATTTCAGCAGTTCGAGACGGTGAAGCGGTAACAGAGCAGGAAGCGCTGGAGCTGAACGTTATTGATATTGTTGCCGAAGATATCAGGGACTTACTTACTCAAATGCATAATTATGAAGTAGACGGGAATACTTTAAATACTGAGAATGCAGAAATAAATGAACTTGACGAAAGCCTTGCAGAACAATTTTTCAGTTTTATCCTGCAGCCCCAGGTTATGCTTATTCTGACCTTAATCGCTATTTATGGAATTGTAGGTGAGGTCACCAATCCGGGAGCTATTATTCCCGGAGTAGCAGGAGTCATTGCCCTGATATTGCTCCTCTATGGAGTAGCAGCGTTACCAATTAATGTAGCAGGTTTTATACTCATTGGACTAGCGATAATACTATTTGTTGCTGAGGCCTTTACACCTGCATTCGGAATACTTATTACGGGGGGTTCGGTCTCTTTCTTTTTGGGAGCATTGATGCTATTTCAGGATTTCCCCCAGGAAATGCAGCTCGATTGGTATTGGATTGTTCCTGCTACTATCCTTACCACCATATTTTTCGGATGGATTGCTACCGCCGGAATTAAAGCTCAGTTCTCTGGTCACCGGTCTGGTCTGGAATCGCATATTGGTAAAAGAGCAAAAGTAGTAGATAACGTAACGGCAGAATCCGGCCGTGTTGATTTTTCAGGAGAATACTGGAATGCTAAATCTGAATCGGGTGAAGAAATTAACAAAAATGAATGGTGTGAGATTGTTGGATTTGAGCGACTCACTGTAATTGTAAAATCTGTTTCAACAACTAAACAAAGCTGACATGGAAGAACTATTAAATTCTCTGACAATTTGGGCAACAACAATTGTTGTCTTTGTAGTAATCCTGATCCCCCAAATGTTCAAAATTCTTAGGGAATATGAACGGGCTGTTGTATTCCGACTAGGAAAATTTCATAGTACAAAAGGTCCCGGGCTTATCTTCCTTATTCCTTTCATCGATAGAATTGAACGAGTAGATCTGAGGGTGCTTACCATTAACGTAGATAAACAGGAAGTCATCACCAAAGACAATGTTACCGTTAATGTAGACGCAATCAACTTTTTTCGGGTAGTGGATGCAGAGGCCGCTATTATTCAGGTTGAACAATACATTCATGCTACTTCCATGCTTGCACAAACTACTTTAAGAAGTATTGTCGGTCAGGTTGAACTTGACGAATTACTGGCTAATCGTGAAAAGGTAAATAAGAATATTCAGGAGATCATAGACCGACAAACTGATCCATGGGGAATTAAAGTAGTCTCGGTGGAAGTCCGTGACGTAGTACTTCCGGAAAATATGAAACGAGCTATGGCACGACAAGCTGAAACTGAACGTGACAGAAGAGCTAAAGTGATAAATGCTGAAGGTGAGTTCCAGGCGGCCAAACGATTGGTAGACGCTGCTGAAATGATTCAGACAGCACCTGCAGCCTTACAACTTCGTTTCCTTCAAACGATGAATGAAATCAGTGAGGAAAACGCAACTTTCGCTTTTATCCCTCTTCCCATGGATTTCCTTGAAGCCTTTAAAAGGATGAACCCACAATCTGGACCAGCTAATGGAAATAAGGATTCATCATCTGAGGATTAATATTAACCGGATTGGAATATGTAATTTCATATTATAAAACAACTTAGATGATTAAATCTGATTACCTCCTAAAGCTGTTCCAATATAATTATTGGGCAAACGACCACCTTTTTGAGGTTTTAAAATCTATAGAACCGAATGAATTTATTCAGGAAATTTCAGGTGGTCATAGTTCAATTCGAAATACTATAGTTCATATGCTTAGCGCTGAATGGGGATGGATTTCCCGTTCCGGAGGACCTGAAAGAAAGGAAAAACTGCTACACCAGTCATTTGAGAATCCTGAACAAATTATTTCGAAATGGAAATCGCTTGAACCATCTTTTATGCAGTACATAAGTACTCTGAGTGATCGGCAGTTGCAGCTTAAAGCAACTTATTTGAATGGTAAAGGTGAAAAATGTTCCATGCCCAGAGGTGAGTTGCTCCAACATATTATTATCCACAATACTCATCACCGCGGACAAATAGCTTTAGACCTTAGAATGCTTGGTTATACACCCGGAAATTTTGATATCCTGTTCTATTTTGCTGAAGTAGGTGGTAACAAAGCCTGGTAAGCATTTACAAACTACCTGTTCCCTTTCTACCGACAGTCACTTTCCGTAACTTTGAGGTCTTAATTTCAAACTCGGAAAGTACATTTTCATGAAGATGTTCAGAATACTATTTGTAGGTTTATTAATCGCCTTGCCGGTTCAGTTATTCGGTTTTCAATCCCAGGCAGAATCTAATCAGGATGGATATCTATCCAATCCACGCAGAGCCGTTCATACATTCTTGCATTGGCAACAACAAGGACACCAAAACCTGGACCGGGTAATCCTTCCTTTCAGGCTTTCTGATGAATCCAAAGAAGAAAAAGTAGAACTGGCCACCGAGCTCAGAAAAGTACTTGATGCACGGGGTTTATTAGTTGTATATGAGGATGTACCAAATAATCCTGGTCACACAGACAGCCTTTCCGGACTTCATCAATATATTTTATTTGAAGAACTACCCGAGGTGTATCTGATTAAGCAAAATGATCAATGGGTATTTTCATCTGCCACCATCCAGCAGATCCCTGAGCTTTATCAAGCTACGTTTTCCGGGGTAGTTGAAGCTCTTCTTGACCAACTACCTGAATGGACTAAAAGTGAATGGCTCGGAATCGAGCTTTGGCAATATCTTGCGGTATTTATCTGGTTGCTACTTGGAGTAGTTTTACGAAAGATATTTGAGTTTATTTTGGATAACTACATTCGAAGGGTTACCAAAAAAACAAAATTTACCTGGGATGATGATTTACTGGACGGCGTTGAACGTCCTGCGGGTTTCATCTTTTTGATGACTTTCTTTCTGATAAGCTACACCAACCTTCAGCTTTCAGTCACTATTAATCTTTATCTCTCTACCGTTCTTGAAATTGCGATTTCTGCAGGATTTGTATGGCTATTCTATAATCTGGCTGATGTATTTGCAAAGTATCTGAGTGTCATCACTTCCAAAACTGAAAACACACTTGATGACCAACTTGTACCCCTCATTCGAAAAACACTTCGCTTTTTTATTGTGGTGATGGGTGTGATTCTGGTACTTCAAAATAATGGGTATAATGTTGCTTCCTTAATCGCCGGACTTGGAATTGGTGGTCTTGCTGTTGCTCTTGCTGCAAAAGACACTCTGGCCAATTTCTTTGGATCGATTACTATATTTGCAGATCGTCCTTTTAAAATCGGGGACTGGATTAAAGTGGGGAATGTAGAGGGTGTTGTTGAAGAAGTTGGTTTCCGAACCACCCGAGTACGTACATTTTATAATTCACTGGTTTCTGTTCCTAATTCTCAGGTTGCTACCACCGATATCGATAACTATGGAATGCGCCAATATCGGAGATTGAGAACTGTTCTGAATCTGACTTACTCTACGTCTCCGGAACAAATGGAGGCTTTTGTAGAGGGAATAAAAGGAATTATCAAAGCGAATAAACACTTCCGGCAGGATTTTTACGAAGTGCACTTCAATTCTTTTGGAGCCCATTCTTTAGATGTGCTTATTTATGTATTTTTTAATGTCCCAGATTGGAGCACCGAGCTTCAACAGCGGCATAATTTCTTTTTAGAGATTCTACGGCTCGCTAAAGAAGTAGGCGTTGAGTTTGCCTTCCCAACACAAACGCTTCATGTAGATTCTTTCTTTAAAGATCAGCCCAGAGAAGTTGGAGAATCGAAAACCGAAGATGAGTTGGCTGCAGGAGTTCGCGCTTTTGGTCCCGGTGGAGATAAAGGAAATCCTGATGGATTAAGGATTTTCAAAGATGGGAAAGAGGTAGACTTTGGAGCTAATAAATAATCAGGCTATCTGACTATCTACCATTTCATTAACGGCATCTTTAAGTTTCTGTTCGGAAATGGGTTTCACAAGAAATTTTGAGTTGGGTACTTTCTTTGCTCTTTCAACATGCTCATTTCCCGAATTTCCTGTGATAAACAAGATCGGTGCGTTTGTAAAATCCCGGATCAGATGTGCTGCCTGAATACCATCCATATCTCCTTCAAGCTTGATATCCATAATAACTACATCCGGGGCATATTTTCGGATTAACTTAACTGCTGTTTCGCCATCCCGAATTTCTCCAACCGTTTTGAATACCATCTCCTTCATCATGTTTTCATACAAGATGGAAAGGATGAGATTATCCTCAACGATAATAGCCTTCTTCGATATTTGTTCCATAAAAGTCCTGTAATTTATTGGGACCCTTAAGCATAAAAAAACCCGCCACATGAATGTAACGGGTTTTTGTTAAAGTAACTTTAGAATAATTTTATTTTTCTTCAGCTTCGTTTTCTTTGTTTACGAAGGCTTCGAACACCATTTTTAAGTCAGCTGCCACATCCTGGCTGGTTCTTCCCTCAATTCTGTGACGGGGAATCATTGCTTTTATTTCACCATCCACAAAATAAGCAAATGAAGGTGACGAAGGTGGAAATTCGCTAAAATAAGCGCGTGCATGCGCTGTAGCCTCTTTATCCTGACCAGCGAACACTGTAACCATGTGATCCGGTTTAGCCTCTGAATTTTCGAGAGCAATCCCTAATCCGGGACGTGCATTTCCTGCTGCGCAACCACACACCGAATTAATTGCCATTAGCATCGTGCCCTTATATTCTTTCATCGCACGATCTACATCTTCCGTTGTTTTTAGTTCTTCAACTCCGTATTTGGTGAGTTCCTCCCTCATCCACGAAGTATCCGGTCCCATTCCAAATCCAAATTGCATAATGTTCTCCAGGTTTAATTCAATAATAATTTAATGTTTTTTCCATTCGATAACGAATCCGGTCATTCAAAGCAGAAGCGAAGAATCTGCATAATTAGTTAACTCGTAGATTCTTTTCCCGGCACATCGGAATCAGCATGGCTGTTATAAAAAACGACGATGAGCTAAACCCATCGTCGTTGGTCAATCGTCGTAACTCGCAATTAAGCGTTATCGAAATTCTCTGCTACAGCATCCCAGTTTACCACATTCCAGAATGCTGAAACGTAATCCGGACGTCGGTTTTGATAATTCAGATAGTACGCGTGTTCCCAAACATCCAATCCAAGAATTGGAGTTAAACCATCCATAATCGGACTATCCTGATTTGCAGTTGAAATCACTTTTAGATCGCCGTTATCAACTACTAACCATGCCCAGCCTGAACCGAATCTTGTTCCTGCTGCTGTGCTGAATTCGTCTTTGAATGCATCGAAGCTACCGAATGCTTTATCAATAGCATTGGCAAGATCACCTGAAGGATTTCCACCTCCGTTTGGTGAGAGGATGCTCCAAAATAAAGAGTGATTCGCAAATCCACCGCCATTATTGATTACAGCTTGTTGCTTATCAGCTGGGAGTGCATCGATATTTGAAAGTACATCTTCAATATCTTTTCCTTCAAACTCAGTTCCTTCTAAAGCTGCATTTACTTTGTTAGTATATCCCTGGTGATGTTTTGTATGATGAATAACCATCGTACGTGCATCAAAATGCGGTTCCAAAGCGTCGTAAGCATACGGTAGATCAGGTAATGAATAAGCCATATTTTCCTCTTTTAAATTTATTGTTCTATCGCTCAAACCAAAATGTTACTCGTTGAACGACAATTATTTAACTGCATTAAAATAATCAATCTAAGCCCCAAAATCGTTCCTGAGACTATACAAAGAATCTATATTAACGATATGTTAACCCTATGAGAATATTCAATGATCAACACTCTACTAACAACTGATCATTGAATGTTGAAAATTGCTTATTGGATATTGTTTATAGTGTATCGCTTTGGCCAAGCCTTCTGAATCGTAGTTAAATAGAGTAACTCGAAACTACCTAAAGAGTAGTTTTCCCTTCGTAGTATAAATAATGCAAATATCTTAATGCGTTTATACAATGATTTCCCCAATGATGCTTAAATCCCCACTTAAAATTCCATAGCGCGTCTTCGATGGCTTCATCCGTACCAATTTCTTCGATTTTTGTAAGCTCTACTTTAATATCTCTGTAAATATCTGCCAAGTCATCCACCAGCCAACCTTGAGTTGCTTTCTTATCTGTTATCTCCCACCCAGAATCGGGTCTCCTATTTGTTTCAGTATAAGTTGGATCAAATATTTCCCAATAAAAACATTCAATTCCTAATTCAGATACTAAATGGGTATTTATATCAATGAATAGTTTATCTCTATCAAAATCTCTTACATCGCTAGTACTTTTCAACTCAATGATATCGAGGCTATGACCTGCACTATAGAGCTCTAAAAGATTTGAATGTAATAATGGAAAAAATTTACTCAGCTCCATTTTTTTTACTTCGAGTAGCTTAACAAAGTCATTTGCTGTTTTAATAAAACTCTTTGTTGTCTCTCGTTTTAAAAACTGTTTCGTATTACTAGATAAATTCTTCTCCATTTTGATGCAGTCTTAACTAACAAAATGTATCGCTTTGGGAAGGCCTTCTGAATCGTAGCTTACTTCTGAAGGGAAGGTTTTTATGCCATCAGTTTGAGACTTTTTGGCATAATAGGCGAGCGCCATAGCGTCCACTATATCATCTTCTCCTACATCCCTCCGACGCCATTCCTCTTTTATATCCCGAAAAAAATCATCTGCAACAGGTTCTTTTTCTTTGATGAGTTCTAGCCTGTGACGAATCCCTTTCTTCAGATTTTTCTTTTGGAAGATCATTCCACCGTTCAACTTTTGAAAAAGTAATTCCGGATGGCTCTCAAGTACCTTCTCTTTAAATGCTTCATTCTCTCTCAATAACCGGTCAAGCATTTTGATTTTTGGAGTAATATTCCATGCCTGAAGTGAAAGTTTTTTTTCTGTCCAGTCAAAACTGATCATATTGGCTTCTACATAACTCGGGGCATCCAATGCAGGGCGAATGGGCGGAGTAAACACACTTGGAGCATACTCACTACCCAATTTTTTCCTAAGTAAGGCGTCGCATTCACGGGTATATTCTTCGTCTTCCAGCCCGATAGGCATGTCGATAAAAATTCGGTCGTATGATTCAAAAGCTATTTTTAAATCTTCTTCTGTTTCAATGACTTGATACTTCTCCTCATCCTTATCAAAGCTGATGAGAATCCAACCTAGTTTACACCCGTCAATGCCTGCTGTTTTCATAAATAATGCTAATTAATATCCGCCACTAAAGCACAAAATCACTAAAAGTATTTGTGTTTTAGTGTTTCCGTGGCTAATCAACCAACGTTCCTACTTCAACGTTCTTTTCAGGGAAATGTGAAGTTCATTTAGTTGCTCGGTATCTACTTCTGCCGGCGAGTTGTCCATCATACTTTGAGCACGTTGATTTTTTGGAAACGCAATTACATCCCTTAAACTTCTTGCCCCCGTCAATAACATTACAATTCTATCTAATCCCAGAGCGATTCCGCCATGAGGGGGAGCACCATATTTAAAGGCATCGAGTAGAAAGCCAAACTTTTCTTCCGCTTCTTCTCCTCCAATACCCAATAACTCAAACATCCTCTGCTGAACTTCTCTGTTGTGAATACGAATTGAGCCACCGCCAATTTCTGATCCATTCAGAACCAGGTCATAAGCACGTGCTTTCACCGAAGCAGGATCAGAATCCAGTTTGTCCATGTCTTCTTCTTTTGGAGAAGTGAACGGGTGATGCATTGCATGATATCGTCGGGTTTCCTCATCCCACTCCAGAAGTGGAAAATCGGTTACCCAAAGTAAATTGTAAGCTTCTTTATCAATCAGATCAAATGCCTCTCCTACCATTAACCGAAGGTGTCCGAGTTGCTCTAATACATCTGGCTTTGGTCCGGCCAACATGAAAACAAGATCTCCGGTTTTTGCGCCTGATGCTTCCACCATCTCGCTTACAATTTCAGGCGTAAGGAACTTACCTACACTACATAACGGACCATCTTCCTGCATTTTGATATAAATCAATCCGCCAGCGCCGGCTTCTTTCTTAGCGCGATCCGTCCATCGATCAATTTCACCACGCCCCATGGTTCCCAATCCCGGAATGGTAAATCCTACTACACCCCCACCATTGGCTACGGTGCCTGAGAATACTTTGAACTCCGCATCTTTTACCGTTTCTGAGAAATCAACAAATTCCAATCCAAAACGAGTATCCGGTTTATCTGACCCATAGGTGTTCATGGCATCATCATAAGTCATTCTCGGGAATGGAGATTCAATATCTTTTCCAATTGTTTCCTTGAAAATCTTTTGAATTAACCCTTCATGATGAGAAAAAACGGCTTCTTCGTCTACAAAGCTCATCTCAACATCAATCTGTGTGAATTCCGGCTGTCGATCGGCCCGTAAGTCCTCATCCCTGAAGCACTTGGTAATCTGGAAATAGCGGTCATACCCGGAAACCATCAATAATTGTTTGTAAGTCTGCGGACTTTGGGGAAGCGCAAAAAACTTACCTGGATTAACACGACTCGGAACCAGATAATCACGAGCTCCTTCCGGAGTGCTTTTCATCAATACCGGAGTTTCAACCTCCGCGAAATCATGTTCGTGGTAGTACGATCGAATAGCCTGATATGCTTTCGAACGCATCATCAGTTTTTGCTGCATTTCTGGTCGCCGAAGATCTAGATAGCGATACCTTAGGCGAACCTCTTCGTTAGTTGTAATTCCATCTTTGACTTCAAACGGAGGTGTTTCTGCTTCTGAGTAAATCACCAAATCAGTTACTTCGATTTCTATCTCACCGGTAATCAAATTCGGGTTGATGTTTTCGTCACCACGCTCGATTACTTTTCCTTTAATACCGATTACATATTCTGCTCTCAAATCTTCAGCTCTTGCATGCAGATCGCTATCTTCTTCTGTGAATACAATTTGTGTAACGCCGTAGCGGTCGCGGAGATCAATAAAAATAAGTCCGCCCAGGTCTCTTCTTGGCCCAACCCAGCCATTAAGGGTTACTTCCTGCCCGATATGTTCCGCTTTTAACTCGCCACAGGTATGTGTTCTTTTTAAGGTCATTTTTTGTTCGATGAATCGTGGAGTGATATTTTATGTTGCAAAGGCGCAGAAAATACGCATTATGAAAACGAATCGCTTGCTTCCGTGGACTTAAACCTCATTTTTCTTATAAATCTTTCAGCTTCTCTTTTCCTTACCGGGCTAATCTGGACAATTCAGCTGGTTCACTATCCGTCTTTTCATTTTGTGGATAAAAACGGTTTCAGCGAATTTCATTCATTTCATAACCGAAAAATCAGTTTTCTTGTAGTACCTGTTATGATTACAGAACTCATAACCTCCGGCTTTCTATGGTGGAATGATGAAGTATTCAGCCTGAATGCGATAGGATTTTATATAGTGTGTTTGATCTGGCTTTCGACCTTTCTCTTATCTGTGCCAAATCACGCTAAACTTGCTAAAGGTAAAGATGATAGCGTAATAGATAGCCTTGTGAATACGAACTGGGTGAGAACCGTACTATGGACTTTGAAGGCAGGATTATCGATCTACGTACTTTTCTTTTGACGTCATCCTGAACTCGTTTCAGGATCTTATGGAAAGGCTCAGTTTTAAAATTTGTCCTACAATTAATTTAAAAAACCTACAAAGATCCCGGATCAAGTCCGGGATGACCCTCGCTAGGTGTATTCTGGAAACTTATTTTTGCCAAACTGATTTTTTTAACTACTTTAGCTGTCCTTTTAAAAGATATCAGATACAACTCATTGAGCCTGGGGAGGTCTTAAATGGGGACAATCAAAACGATTGTTGCAGATGGCAACGAAATATTCAGGCATGGACTAAGTTCCATTCTTCGCGAAGCCGACTTCGAAATTTGTAGTGAAGTCGACAACGGTGCGTTGATACTTACCGCTTACGAAAGTGTGAATCCAGATTTATGTGTCCTTTCTTTTTCGATGCCTGAAATAAGCGGAATTCAGCTAGCTAATAAAATCACGGAGAAGTACCCCAACGCCAACGTATTAATGATGGCTGATTCCGACGCTGATACTGTTCTGAATGATTTTCTCGACTCCGGCGCAAATGGGCTTCTATTAAAGTCTGCACATCAAATCGAACTGGTCGATGCAGCATTAAAAGTTGCCAATGGCGAGAATTTCCTGGGCAAGCAGTTCTCAAAAATGATGACCCGCGAGTATCTGCGTTTAGCCCGAATGCGAAAAGGAAAAAAACAGATTACGCACCGCGAAAAGGAAGTTCTGTCTCTGTTAGTAGAAGGGATGACAAGCTCCGAAATTGCAGAAAAATTGTTTATCAGCCCCAGAACCGTAGATAAACACCGTACTAACCTCCTTAAAAAATTGGGGCAAAAAAATACTGCTGGTTTAGTTCGGTTTGCACTTCAGAATAAACATCTGGTTTAACTCTTTTCATCCACCTTGTAAACGACCTTAACTATGGGTTTTATTTGTCTGTACTTTTGTATGGACAAAAGTACCAAAAACCACCGCCAGCAACTGCTTCACGGGTTCGTCAAAGATTCTATTGAATAAATCCGAAGGTCCATGTTCTTGAAAGTCAGATCTATTTTCCATCCGGAGCGGATTTATTCCCCTACCGGGTCATAGAACCTTTGGACTTACTTTTCCGCTCACCAGTTTAAGGTCGGAAATTTTTAAGAAATCATATAAAGTGTTCAGGCATTGGAGTTGTGAAGGAGTAGCAGATATTCATCCTAACTCCAGAATATTTGGCCTTAGAATTATTGATGGAGGAAGCTGAGATAAAGTGAGCGTCTCCGAAGGAGAAATAAATTCACACAGGCTCAACATTATTATATGCATTGAAGGAACGAAGACCATTGAATTTATTTAGTGAGTGGAATCGAAGCGCATCAATAATTCTCAGCCTTGATTTTTTGCTACTTTTGCATCAAGGCAAAAGTACAGCATAGGGTACTACGTATAATTACGTAGTCAAATTACGTAAAAGCATCTATTGAGCAATGGCAGGCATTAGAGTAAGTTCTATCTGCAAATGGGGTAATAGCCGTCTGTAGATGATATTAGCCGTCGACCATTGATTTGGGGACGGCTTTTTTATTGAGAGTCTTTATTATCTGACAATTGCTTCAGCTTCACTTCTCTTAATTGGTTCATGTAGTTTTGATCATCAACCATACCAGATAATGCAAATAAGTCGTAGGCTGCTCCCAGGAAGAAGGCTCCCCCGGTAAATAACCATCCTATTCCCGTTCCTATCCGTCCAAGATAGAAGCGATGAAGCCCTAACATTCCAAAACCTCCGAAAAACCAAAGCAAGTAAGCAATCGCTTTTGATTTTTGCTGAGAGCTATACTGATTAATAACAACATCTCTGACCTTTCTTTTCTTCCCGCCCGTTTTAAAAATGAACTCCTTTATACTTTGAAGAAGTCGTTTAGCAAACCGTTTTAACTGAACATGCCCGGTAGTCTGGATTTCTAACTCGCCTGAAATCATTTCCTCTTCAAAAATGAACTCGTCCAGCAATTTATTCAGGTTAATAGTCCCTGTTTGAAAGGCATTTATTTTTCGATTGAGATTTTTGAGTGAATCTGAAATAGTAATAGCCAGACTTGTCGTCCGAACCGACTCTGTTTCATCCAGATTGGAAAGCAACCCTTCATATCTCTTGGAAGCTTCTTCAAAAACTTGTCTCGCCTGCGCTATTAATTCAAACTGATCTGCTTTTTTCAATGGTGCTGATTCTATTCGTGATTTTTAACTGCTGAACTCCTTCGATGAATAAGAAAATAAGTTTCTTGCTAAATGTCGACTAGTAAAATGCAAAGAACGCTTTCGGGATTTGCGTGGACTAACCTCTCATGCCAGACATGCACACGATTTATCGAGAGAAGAAATCTATGATATTATCCAAACCGAAAAGGATGAAAAAGGTGACTTCTGGAAAATCCTTGCTGGAGCTGGCGCTTTATTCCGAGGGATTATCGGAAGTAGTTTTTTTCGGAAATGATCAGGCTTTCTTATTACATCTTAATTACATTAATTTATAAAGTTTAATTAATGTTTTATGCTAAAGAAAATCACTCTACTTACTCCATTATTTCTACTCTTATCTTTTATTAGTATTTCAGTTGCTCAGGAAGTTTTAATTGATGATGAAGAAACACAGATTACAAGATTTTTCTAAGAAAAATGACAGGAATAAAATACTGTCAGATATTAATAGGATGTCTTTAATAATAGAAAAGCTATATACTTAGCTAAGTTATTTCGTTTATCTTAATATTGAATGACAAAAGAAAATATTCATAATTACTACTTCGATTTATCAGAACCCATAATACTCAAAGATATTAAGAGTATTCTCTCACTTAATACTCAAAAAGAGTTTTACAGATTAGGTAGTACTGAACCCCCAAATCATACAGATTATTTTGGTAATTATTCTTTAAATCTAAGTCAACCTCTAGTTGGACACTCTACTAGTGGGATTTTTCGTGGTCAAATTAAGGATTGGGCTCTTCTACCAAAAGCCTTCAGAGAAATAAAAATCGATAAAACCATTTCTAATCAGGCTGAAATTACTCAGACCTTTAAGTTTTCGATTTTATTAAGGAATTTCTCAGATTTTTGTGATAGAGAAGAGATACAGAATCCAAATTTTCCAAAAAACGTTTCCGATCGCTTATCAATAGCGCAACATTTTGGAATGAAAACAAATTTATTAGATTGGTCTCTTAATATATTTACTGCAATATTCTTTGCTCTTAGAGAGGTTTATTCCAATGAAGATTTTACCAATAATTTTACAGTATATATATATCATATTGAAGATGAAAGGTTTTTAGACTCTGGAATTCCCGATAAGGAATATGAGAAATTTCCAAAATCTTCATTGATTAAACCATATGCTATTGATAGAAGAATTGAAAGGCAAAAGGGTGTTTTTACTTTTCACCCTTATCCGGGTTTAGAGGAAAATAAAATCCCTGTAAAGAGATATATGATTAATGATTGGAATCTAATTAGAGATTTAATAAACCTAATGAAAGGGTTTGGTTATACTGAAGATTATTTTTTTCCAGATTATGCAGGAATTGCAAATGCAGTTATATCAGATGGTCCTCTTCGATAGATACTTTGATTTCAATGATGTACAATATGAATGGCAAGAGGCTACCATTCAGTTGTATGTGATAGGTGATAAGTTAGAAGGATAAAAATGGCTAGGAATATATTTACTCGACTTACTAAGCCAATACCATATACAGACGAAATTGAAGACTTTTATTTTAGTGAGTTAATCGAAAAACTTCTTATAGCTGATAAACTCATAATCGATTCTAGCAGACTAAATGAAGTTTCATATTTAATAAATAATATTGGACTTGGTACAACAATCAGTCTGTTAGACTCTGGGGCAATTGAACTTCACAATGATTTAATAAAAATTAGTTCAATGAATAAACCCGAGCTAATTCAACAAAAAAAGGTAGAACTTAGATTAATGGGTCTTGAACCTGAACATCATTTAGTGAAGTGCTTAACTAAGCTACGAAAAGATACAGGTCTAAATAGACGCAAATTCAGCGCTTTAGAGAGGTTTTTAATTCCCGTCATTAGTAGATATGAAGATGAAATCCAAGTAGAGTTTTATTCTCAGTTTCATAATGATATAATGAATAAAACTCTTGCAGTAAAATCTTCAATATCTCAAAGACTATTTCAATCCAAAGGAATAGTTATTGATCCAAATGAAATAGTATTTCATTTGGATCATACATTTAGAGATTTTAACGAATATAAATATGAAACTAACCTTAGTTACTTAGCTAATTTGTCAGAAGAGGATCAGCATGAAGTAATAGTACGGAGCCTATTAGGATTTGATTCGTTGAATCAAAGGCTTTTGGCAATGATGAATTATGATTCGATTATAGGCTTTAATGTTTCAAATTCTGAAATTCTTGACAAGAAATTGGAGTATATCTTTAATACCACAAAAATTGATCAGACTTTTGATAATTTAAGAGCTGTATTAGAATTTAAAAGATTACCTGATTTGAGTAATGTAAAACCTGATGAGATTGATCTTAGTAGAGTGCTAGAGTTGAGAGGAGCAAAGGAGATAGTTGAGTTTAGAGATTTCCTAGAAAACCTATCTGATCAAAAAGAACTTGACGAGATTCTTACCTCATATACTACCAAAGTTGGCAATATATTAAATTCAGTTAGTGGTAAGACTTCAAAGTTATTGATGTTTGCTGGGGTTGAGACTATAGTCCCCTCCGCAGGTTTTGCTTTAGGAATTGTAGATGAGTTTATATTGGGAAAAGTTTTTAAAGAGAATAAGGCAGTAAGTTTTATTGATAATAAGATTCAAACTATTTACCAAGATGGATAAACCAAAAAGTTTTACCATTGTTGCACCTCAGCAAAATAAAAAAGTCTTAAATAACTATTAAAATGTTACTTAAGGCTTTTATTTAGTAGCGTGGGACGGAATTGAACCGTCGACCTCACGATTATGAGTCGTGCGCTCTAACCATCTGAGCTACCACGCCAATTTGTTAAACCACAAATTTCAAAACTCAAAATACAACTACTTTTTGTGTTTCTGTGATTTTGTGGCTCAATAATTTCAAAGAGCGCTAAATATAAGGCTTTCCTCGCTTAGTCGTAACAATTTTTTGGTTAAATCTTCCAATTCTCATTTCTAAGTTTGTTACCTTTAATTCTATCATTTGAACGCAGCTAACAACAGATAATGGCACAAAAGATTACGAAAAGAGAACAGGATTATTCACAGTGGTACCTGGATGTGATAAAAGAAGCAAAACTAGCTGAACATTCCCCCGTTCGTGGCTGTATGGTTATTCGTCCAAATGGTATGGCATTGTGGGAAAATATGCAGGCCGGACTGGATGGGATGTTTAAAGACACCGGTCATGAGAATGCCTATTTCCCTCTTTTCATCCCAAAATCTTTTCTAAGTAAAGAAGCCCAACATGTGGAAGGCTTCGCTAAAGAATGTGCTGTGATAACTCATAGTCGCTTAAAGGCAGTAGACGGTGGCGTAGAAGTAGATCCTGAATCAAAACTGGAGGAAGAACTGATTGTCCGCCCTACTTCCGAGACCATTATCTGGGATACGTACCGAAACTGGATTCAATCCTATCGTGACCTTCCAATCCTTATCAATCAATGGGCTAATGTAGTTCGTTGGGAAATGAGAACCCGTCTGTTCCTTCGAACGATGGAATTCCTCTGGCAGGAAGGGCATACGGCTCATGCCACAAAAGAAGAGGCCGTTGACGAAACCCTTCAAATGCTGGAAGTATATCGTACTTTTGCCGAAGATTATATGGCAATGCCTGTGATCACCGGAGTAAAAACGGAAAGCGAACGTTTTGCAGGCGCCGAAGACACCTATTGCATCGAAGCATTAATGCAAGATGGAAAAGCACTCCAGGCCGGAACCTCTCACTTTCTGGGACAGAATTTTGCCAAAGCCTTTGATGTAAAATTTCAGGATAGCGACGGTGATCATAAACTCGTTTGGGCAACCAGCTGGGGAGTTTCCACCCGATTGATTGGTGGATTAATTATGACGCATTCTGATGATCAGGGATTGGTACTCCCTCCAAAACTGGCTCCAACCCAAGCTGTTATTGTTCCTATCTACCGGGATGATGAGCAACGGGCGATCGTTCTTGAATATGGAGATTCTATCTTCAATGAATTGAAAGAATTCGGAATCCGTGTAAAACTGGATAACCGGGACAATTATAAACCTGGTTTCAAATTTGCAGAACACGAAGCTGCCGGGATTCCACTTAGAATTGCCATCGGTCCACGTGATGTTGAAAAAGGAAATGTGGAACTCGCTCGAAGGGACACCAAAAATAAAAGCTTTGAATCCAGGGAAGGGATTGGAACACTGGTTCAGGAACTTCTGGAAACTATTCAAACCGATCTGTTTGAAACAGCGAGAAAGCGCCGGGATGAAATGACTTCCGAAGTAGATTCTTACGATGAGTTTAAAGCAGTTCTGGAAGAAAAGGGTGGGTTCATTTACGCCCACTGGGATGGTACGGCTGAGACGGAAGAACAAATCAAAAATGAAACGAAAGCCACTATTCGCTGCATCCCTTTAACTGAAGGTGAAGCTGGTACTTGTATGGTTACCGGGAATCCATCGAAGCAAAAAGTATTGTTCGCGAAAGCGTACTAAACCGATTTCATGATTATACTACACTCATATCAGTTGTTTACTGCCAAAGGTAGTCGGGAGCTGGATGAGCGTACTATTTCTGAATTTGGAATCGATGGTTTCACGCTAATGGAAATTGCCGGAACCCGGGCAGCTGATTTTATCCTTAAGCAAGTTGATAGCGGAACTCACGGTCTTTTTGTTTGCGGGAAAGGCAATAACGCCGGAGACGCTCTGGTTGTAGCCCGAATTCTCACCGAACATGACATCCGCTGCTCAATCCTTTTTGTTTCGGGGATGGAAGACTTATCTGATGATTGCGCCAAAAATCTGGAACTCCTCCGGAAGCTCAATCATGATATTTCGTTCTACTCATCTTTTGATGAATTTCTATCTTCTTCCACTTTCGATTTTATTGTAGATGGTATGCTGGGCACAGGATTGAATTCAGAAATCAGATCTCCTTATAATGATGTTATCGGATGGGTAAATGATCAACGTTCTCCCGTTTTTGCAATGGATATCCCAACCGGATTGAGTGCAGATTCGGGGGAAGTTCTTGGGTCAGCGGTAAAGGCAGATTATACGCTCGCGTTCGGAACCCTGAAACAAGGATTCTTCATGAATTCCGGTTATGATTGTTGCGGGGAAATCATTTTCTGTGAGCTCCCCTTCCCTTCAACTTTCAAAAATTCTGACACTTTCCTTATCGATGATGAGTGGGTGGCTAAGCTTCGTACTTCATCACTACAGAGAACGCATAAGTATGATGGCGGGGTGTTATATGTGATTGCAGGATCAGAAGGTTTAACCGGAGCAGCGGTCCTCGCAGCAAAAAGCGCGTGGTCGACCGGACTTGGAGGTGTGGTACTCATTACTCCAAAAGGTTTGCTGGAGACTTATGAAAAGAACCTTGTTCAGATCATCAAAAAACCGGTTGGCGATTCTTCCGACTCTTTTTTCTCTTCGGATCACTTAGAGACAGTAACTTCCATTATTTCTGAGAAACCCGGGTCTGTGTTGATTGGGCCTGGTTTAGGGAGAAACCCGGAGACCATCCGTTTTGTAAGAGCCTTTCTTTCTGAGTTTTCGGGAAATGCAATAATTGATGCAGACGCTTTGTTTGCTATTTCTGAAAGTGACTTACTTAAAAAACCGGCGCAAGCTGAGTGGATTCTCACTCCTCACCCTGGTGAACTAAAAACCCTTTCGGGGAATGATTCTGAGCAAAGATTAACAATAGCGCAGGATTTAGCCTCTAAACTTCATGCAATCATTCTTTCAAAAGGACTTCCTTCTGTTGTTGTGAGCAAGAATCGAACGTTAGTTACCGGGTATGACACTCGTATTTTTTCGCGTGCAGGTTTTGGGGATATATTGGCAGGAAAAACGGCTGGATTCTGGATTCAGGAAAAAAGTCCGGAACTTGCTGCAGTTATTGCACTTTTAGATGGAAAAGAAAAAGCAGACCGTCATATATTGAGCCCCAATAAAACGTTGGAACCACTGGATCTTATTTAAAAGACAAAATCATCAAGACACTATTATTATTTAAATACCGAAAACTCACGGTTTTACTATTCGTTCTGGTTACAATAGTAATTCTTGTAGGCACACTATTCCCGGCAGGCAGCCTTTCCAGCATCGATATTTGGAGCTACGACAAAATAGCCCACCTACTTGCCTTTGCCGCGTGGACTTTTCTATTTGGAGTTGTCCGTGCCGTTTGGAAAAAAACAAAGCCTAACCTCTTCATTGTATTTATTCTGGGGCTCTTTTATGGGTTATTAATTGAACTGCTTCAGTTCATTCTTCCTACAAACCGAAGCCCCGAGTTGTATGATTTCATTGCCGATGCCTTGGGTTCCGGATTGGCAGTTATACTTCTCAAGCCCGTCTTTAAACGGATGTTTGAAGAATAGCTCCTTCGCTACCCCCTGCATGTTACTGTGATTTCATGAGGCGATGCCCTTCTGTTAATTGATGCAGGCATTAACAAAATAAAGAGAGGTGCATGATGATAAAGAAGAACCCAAAAGCCGATTTACGCTCAAAACACACCATTTTTGTTCAACTTGGAATTATTTGTTCGCTGTTATTTATGATAGCTGCTACAAATATGAACATAGAGTCCAAAGTAGTTGATGACCCTGTTCCAATACCAGAACCTGACTTTAAACCTCTTGTACTACCTCCCATATTGCCACCTGATACCCCGCCACCCCCAATGAAACCTTCGGTGTTTAACGTGCTTCCGCAGGATAGCCCCATTGAGCCAGAGCCTATTGATTTTGGTCCCACAGAATTTGGAGATCTGATTCCTGTTCCTGAAAAACCTAGTCAACAAATAGAAAATAGGTTTTGGCCACTTCCGGAGCTTATGCCCGAAATGAAAGGTGGAATTACTAAGCTTTACGGCGAAATCAATTACCCTGAACAAGCGATTAAAGTCGGCATTGAAGGAAAAGTTATTGTGCAGTTCGTTGTGAATAAAAAAGGTGATGTTCAACACCCGGTAATTCTACGTGGAATAGGTGGTGGGTGTGATGAGGAAGTGATACGCGTAATCAAACTAATGAACTTTACCCCCGGCATTCAGAATGGAAATTTTGTTGATGTAAAAATGACTCAGACCGTCATTTTCAGGCTTCAAAAATAAGCAAACAAACGAAATTCAGGTTAATTTCGTTACAAAAGCATAATTGTTAAATAAATGACTTGCGGACTTAGTAAAAAAACACGTTCTTTTTTAGTCCCCAAAAATCAATTGAAATCAGGATAGAATATGGTTAATGAAAGAAAACAGGCAGGAGTAGATTTAAGAAGATCGTATAACATTCTTCTTCAATCTGGTCTTATAATCGCCTTATTATTTATCATTGGTTTAGTTCGCATTAATTTATACAGCGAACCACCAACTCCACCTCCGGTAGAAGAACAAGAGGAAGTGGTTATGGAGGAAGTAATACAAACCAAGCAAATTGAAACCCCACCACCACCTCCTCGTCCACCGGTACCGGTTGAAGTGCCAAACGATGAGATTATTGAGGATGAAATCCTGGATTTGGATGCCGAGCTCGACCTTGATGGTCCGCTAGATCTTCCACCTCCACCTCCTCCATCTGATGATGAAGAAGAAGATTTCTTCGTAGTGGTAGAAACCATGCCTACGCTGAAAGGTGGACTTGCAGACCTGCAAAGAAAGGTGAAATACCCTGAAATGGCTCGAAGAGCTGGTATTGAAGGTCGTGTTACCGTTCAGTTTATTGTTAATGAACAAGGTCAGGTTGAAAATCCTCGTGTAATACGTGGAATCGGTGGTGGTTGTGATGAAGCAGCGCTGGAAGCTGTGAAGCAAGCTAAATTTACACCCGGTATGCAACGTGGACGCCCAGTTCGGGTTCAGTACAGTTTACCGATTGTATTCAGATTACAGAATTAAGAAAGTTATCTTTCAAGATTTAAGGCGTGATTTAAAAATCACGCCTTTTTTAATGCCTGTGACTTTTCAAATTGATCCAATACTTCTCTCAGGTTTTCAAACCCTACCCCTTCTTTCGCTTTCGACAGCTCAACCCATTCAATTTTTTCGATTCCCTCACTTCTTTGCGGCTCTAAGTACTGCTCCCTTGGGTAAATCATTGTATACCAATATGTGGTTTTGCCGTAGTGCTTTTTCTTTTCTTTGTACTCATGATAGGTCGTTCCCAATGATGAGATAATTACAGGAAGCTCAGAGCCCGTTTCTTCAGCCACCTCTCTGACAGCACACATGGGAATTGACTCTCCCTTTTCGAGCTTGCCTTTCGGCAGGTCCCAAAACCCATTTCTGAAAATAAGGAGCACTAAGAGATTCTTATCTTCAGGGTTTATCTGGAAAAGAACCCCTCCGGCGGCGATAACTGATTCAGGCATCCGAATCTTTTTCAGATTCTTCTGAATCAGATGATTCTCCCTTTTTCAACTCGTCAGCATAATTGAGCCTGAGAGTTGTAAGCGTTTGATCTAAATACCCTTTTAATTCCTTCGGAAGATTGCCTGAAGTATATTTTTCCAATGCATTAAGGGTATCGATGGCATATTTCGCTGAGGAAAGATCTCTTTCTATTTCGTCGGTAGCTGGATTTTTGATTTTACCAAGCCCCATCATCCCAATTTGCTGATGTTGCTGAATAAGCATCATAAATAGTAATTGGTCTTGTTGGTCCGCGTTTAAGTTTTCTCCACTAATCATATTCGTTGCTTATTTGATTTATCTGAGTTTAAAAGTTTAAGGTGATTTAAAATTAATAAACTTCATTTTTCTTTACCTTGTCTGCCCAAGTTTAACAAGATTTCTATCTATAAAATATGGCCATTATTAAGCCTTTCAAAGCGTGGAGACCAAAAGAAGATATTGTACACGAAGTTTCTTCGGTTCCCTACGATGTGATTAATACACAAGAGGCCTTAAAACTGTCTGAAAACAATCCAAATAGCTTCCTTTATGTCATCAGACCTGAAATTGATCTCCCTCTTAATACTGATATACATGCTACTGAGGTATATGAGCAAGGGAAAGATAATTTATCGTCTCTTTTAAGTTCTTCTTTTTTCCAGGAAGAAACCACTGCGCTTTATATTTACCGTTTGAATTGGAATGGAAATTCAAAAACAGGCATTTTCGGATGCGTTAGTGTGAAAGATTATGATCATGAAATCATTCTTAAACACGAGTTAACCCGCCCGGACAAAGAAGATGATCGTACCAAACATATTCTTACCCAGCAGGCTCATGCCGAGCCGGTAATGCTTACTTATAAGGACAACGATAAGATAAACGACCTTATAAAATACCATTGTAATTCGAATAACCCCCTTTATAACTTTGAATCCGATGATGGTGTTCAACATACTTTCTGGAAGGTAGATGAGGTTACCGCACTTGTACTGGCATTCGCAGATATCCCGAAGCTCTATATAGCGGATGGACACCATCGCTGTGCAAGCGCTGCCCGGGCGGCCCATGAAATGGAATCACAAAATCCCCTGCACAATGGTACAGAAGAATACAACTTCTTTCCGGCTGTGTTATTTCCAAAATCAGAAACAAAAATACTTGCCTATAACCGGGTGGTTCATTCTTTGCCTGAGGGTTTTCTCCAAAAGTTAAGAGAAGATTTCAATCTAAAGGAAGCGGCTTCTCCGGTTCCTCCTGAAAAAGGGTGCGTTTCATTATACATGAAGGGAAGATGGTTTGGCTTAGCACTTCCTGAATCCGCAAAAAAAGATATTTCTTCTTCCCTTGATGTAGCACGGTTACAAGAATTTATCCTTCAACCTTACTTAAACATTACCAATCAGAGAACCGATAAGAATATTGATTTTGTAGGGGGAATCAGGGGCACCAAAGAATTAGAAAAACTTGTAGATTCAGGAAAAGCAGAACTGGGTATAAGTATGTTTCCAACGAGTGTTAGTGAACTTATTGCTGTTTCTGATGCAGGTTTACTAATGCCTCCTAAATCGACCTGGTTCGAGCCAAAGCTTCGTTCAGGTGTTTTGATTCACACATTTTAATTATCACTCACACTCAAAAAAAGAAATGAAACGAGCACACAATTTTAGTGCAGGACCTGCAATTCTACCCTTAGAAGTTTTACAGAAAGCACAAGAAGAATTTATAGACTACCAGGGAACGGGCACTTCGATCATGGAGAAAAGTCACCGCGGACCCGAGTATACAAAGGTTGACGCAGAAGCCCGGGAACGCCTTTCCAATATTCTTGGACTAGGCAATGATTTTGAGATCATGTTCCTTCAGGGTGGAGCAAGCACTCAGTTTTTTACAGTTCCGTTCAACTTTTTAGGTGAAGGGGAAACAGCTGATTATATCAATACGGGGGCGTGGTCTAAAAAGGCTATTAAAGAAGCGAAAACGTTCGGAAATGTTCACGAGGCTTTCACCAGTGCCGATTCCAATTTCAACCGTATACCTGGTACAGGGGAACTGGATTTATCTTCGGATGCCAAATATGTTCATATCACCTCTAACAATACCATTTTTGGAACTCAGTTTGCCACCGAACCAGAAACAAACGGAATCCCTTTGGTTTGTGATGCATCCTCAGATTTTCTTTCCCGCCCGATCAACCTGGATAAGTATGGAATGATTTATTCAGGAGCTCAAAAAAATCTTGGACCGGCCGGCGTAACTGTTGTAATTGTACGAAAAGACTTTCTTGCTGAGTCAAAAAAATCCGGCGTCCCTACTATGATTGACTATAACACACACGCAAATGGAGCTATGTTCAACACTCCTCCAACTTTTGCTGTATATATGGTGAATCTGGTGTTAGAGTGGATCGAAGAAAAAGGAGGACTTGAATATTTCAAGACTTTTAATGAAGACAAGGCAGCTCTTCTTTATAATGAAATTGATTCCGATGATTTTTACAGAGGAACCACTGAATTGGCTTCCCGTTCTAAAATGAATGTGTGCTTTCGGTTGGGAACTGAGGAATTAGAGGCTGAATTCCTCAAAGAAGCTACTGCCCTGGATCTGGTTGCTCTGAAAGGTCACCGAAGCGTTGGTGGAATCCGCGCCAGTATCTATAATGCATGTCCTCGTGAAAGTGTGGAAGCTTTGGTTAGTTTTATGAAAGAGTTCCGGGCTAAGAAAGGATAGTTACAAACCAACCTTATTGCTTTAACCTCATAGTTTGTAAAGGTAATTCATGAATTACCTTTACGAGCGACACAATTTACTGTCTATAAAACCCCGATCATTGTCAAGAAGTGATCGATGGTATTGGGAATGAAGGCAAACATGTAGATCAGTCCCCAGGCAGCACCGCCAATGTGTGCTTCGTGATTGATCTTTCCCTCTTTTTTGCTCGCCCAAATGCTGTACCCGATGAATAAAAAACCAAAAATAAATGCCGGAATTCCAATCGGGATAAACATCAGGTACAATTTTTCGAATGGATAGAGAATAATAAAGGCAAACAGCACACTTTCCACAGCGCCGGAAGCTCCAATAGTAGCATACTCAGGATTATCTTTATGCCGGATTAGAGAAGGTACTGAAGAGGCCAGTAATCCTGTGAAATAAAGAATAACAAAGTGCTCTTTTCCAATCGTTTGCTCCAAAATGGGTCCGAAGAAAAATAGTGTGATCATATTGAATGCCAGGTGAGTCCACCCACCATGCAAGAAGCCGGAGGTAATCAACTCATACCAGGTATTCTTCCGAATGGTTCGGTAGGGCATAAACATCCCTGTTTCCATAATTTTTGGGACCGAGAAAGCAGCAAGCGAAACTACTACGTTAATCGCAATAATAGTATAGGTAATGGGCATATAATCTGACTTGAAATTTAACCTTCATAAGCGTGAAATATAGGTAGAAAATCATTCATGAAGAGTTATTTACAAGACAAAAAAAAGCCTCTCCGTAAAAGGAGAGGCGTAGTATAAAATAACAATTAGTTACTTATCAGTGGATAGTTCAAGGTTTTTTGAAGTATCCTGATTAGAGATCAGGTTCATGACTTGGCTCAATTGAGCTTTTATTACATCGATCTCATCAATTTTAGCCTGAAGTATGTTGTTCTCAGCTTCGAGCGACTCGATCTTGGCATTCAACTCTTTTACTGCTTCGATGAGGACTGCTGTCATTTGCGAATAGTTTACCGACTTCATTCCGTTTTCGTCAGTCCTTACAAATTCAGGGTAAATCTCTTCTACTTCCTGAGCAATTACACCAGTTTGATTAGCCTGCGTTTTGTTCTTATCCAACCAATTATAGCTTACTCCACGAAGTTTCAGAGTATTATCGAGTGCATTATTAAGTGTTTGAATGTTGGTTTTTAATCTTTTATCGGAGGTCTGTGTTACTGTGGTAGCCTCTAAAGTTCCATTCACAAAAACATTCCCGTTCAACTCAGCTGCAGTAGTTGCATTCACAATTAGCCCTTTGTTTGATGTTCCACCCTCTACAGTAAGATCCATACCAACATTTTCATTATCTCCATTAACAAGTCCAAAGAACCCTCTATTTAAAGATGATGATCCATTTACAAAGGATTGGACACCAGAATTCTGACCACTTGCCGTAGTAAATACTCTAAATTCAGCTCCAATATTTATTCTAGACCCCTGATCTCCACTAATGCTAACATCTATTCCGGTGTTACCATTTGCATTACCAAATACAGAAGTGCCATACCCGATGTTGAAGGTTCCGAAATTGCCATCTACTTCATCCCCAATAGCAACCAACTCACCACTTCCAGCTCCTGTAGCATAAGTAAAGGCTCCAAAATTATATTTAGACTGAGAAGCAGCCTGTCCGTAAAGTCCATAGCGAGTCCCTCCATTTACTGCGTCTGAGTTAAAGGCCGAACCTAATACACCAATATGACTTCCTCCTCCCAATCCATCAGAACGTCCATTAATTGCATATTGAGATGCGTTATTCGAAGCATCTTCTCGAATTTGTCCTAATACGGGCCGATTTCTACCAGTAGAAAATCCTATTACATTTAAACCAAGAGCAGATTCACTTTCCAGTTCGGTACCATTAACCACAATTGTTAATGAATCCTGCAAACTTGGGTCATCGGTGTTAATTTGAACAAAATCGGTGAATCCACCTCCACTCACTGATCCGTTAATATTTCCAGTCACGGTCAGATCACCATTGATTATGGTTTCTCCATTCAGAATTGCCGCTGTATCAGCATCAGCATAAATTGCAATGTTTGAAGTTCCGTTTCTGGCTTCGGCTCGGAGCCCAACATTCTTTGTTTCTCCACTTGCAACAGCTTCTGCACCGGTATTTTCTGTTGAAGACCCAAAAGCTTCGGCTCTCATACCAATATTTCGACCATCGGCAAAGGTTCGAGCCGTACCAATCAATCCAAAATTTCTTAGACTACCGAATTCGCCTCTAGCAACACCTTCAGCGCCGACATTGCCATTCAAATTACCATAAGATTCAAAAAAACCACCTACATTAAATGAACCAAAATCTCCATTTTCCGGATCTGTTTCTGACTCCCCATTTCCTTCACCAGCAGCAATACCAGCAACTCCATGATTGTATTTTGCCTTTGAAGCAGCTTGCCCATAAATACCACGTCTTGTACCTCCTGTAGCATCAAAATTTACGGCTCCTCCAAAAACACCGACATGTTGACCGGTACCAGTTCCATTTGCCATACCATATGTTCCGCGCTGGTTATTTGGGTTTGAAGACTCACTAATCGCCTCTCCCCAAATAGCTCCATTAAAACCCGTAGACCTACTAAATACTTGCAGTGGTTTTGCTGTTTTATCTCCATCAATATTTATTATTAATGATGAATCAGTATTGGCAGTATTTAGGTTAATTTCTAATGGGAAATCACCGCCAACCCCACCTCCATTCACTACATTTTCAGCGAGAATTGCATAGGGAACTGATAGAAGCCGTGAAGTGCCTAATTCTTCAAACTCAGTGCCTCCAGCCGGGTCGATTTCAAGTTTTACATAATTATCAAAACCTGACCAATTTACATCACCGAATGATGACTCCACAGGCGTTCCCTGCCCAATAATCAATTGCAAAAGTCCTGCTGCATTGGTAGTTAACGTATGTGTTTCTACATAAGTAGCTGTTCCTGTTTCCGAGCCTTCAAGTACACTTATTCGTACACTCAATTCTTGATTAATTAATGGTAAACCATCAGCTCCGCGGGCTATAGCCTGGAAGTTAAATCCTTGTGGGACTTGAGCATAAAGATTTACTGAAAACAGACCTATAAACAACAAAATTGTTGCTAATTTTATCTTATTAAACATCTTAGTTCGATTTTGTAATTATTTGATTAAAATCATTTTCTTAGTGGATACAATATTTCCATCTGTTATGAGGCGATAGAAATACATCCCACTTGAATATGAAGAAGCGTCAAACCGGGCTGAATGGTATCCGGCTTGTTTATTTTCATCGATGAGAACCGCTACCCTCATTCCAATAGAATTAAAAACTTCCAGCCTTACATCAGCTTGTTTTGGAAGAGAGAACTCAATATTTGTAGTCGGATTGAAAGGATTTGGGTAATTTTGGTTCAGTTTCAACTGCTTTGGCAAGTCATTTCCCAAAGGTTCATTTGAAATCAAAACCCCACCATTAATTCCTGCAAAGCCTGCAGTGAACGAGAATGAGTCAGAATCAAAATCTCCGGATACCACTTCTCCTAAAGAGAATGCCAGAGAGATATTTTCATTTTGTTGGAATCCTGAGAGAGGAGAGATTAGTGTTTGACCATTTACATTCATAGAGATAAGCGCAAAAAAAACGGTCCCCGAAAAAGCCCAAATTTGTTTTATACCCACATTTATATTCGATTATTTATTGCAAATGAATTACTCAATTATTTTTTGAAAAATCAAATTGAAAATATTTCCAAAAAAAGTAAACCAAATTTAGAATTTTTATTCTCAAATCAAATGATAAATCTAATTGGGTTTAAGAAATCAAAAAAGGAATCTTTACTATTAAAAACTTATATTAAAGCTGACTAACGACTTAGGTAATTACAATTTTAGGTGAGTTTTAAACTGGAAAGCTATTTTATTCATGGGCTTGGTATAGCCATATGTATGGTTTTTTTTAACCTAAACCCTTCCTCTCTACCTACATTAAATGTTGAATATACCATATCTGATGAGAAAAGCTTTGTTAGCACCCAACTATCTGCATCTCAAACCCAGTTTATTTATCAGATTAATGATACTAATGAAACCGACACTGATTTAGAAGCTGCAGAGGATAGATTTGAGAAGCTTCAAGTCTATTTTCTTGTTGTACTTGTTCTATTGTTAGTTTCCCTAGCGCTAGCTATTTGGTCATATCGGTTAATGAGGTCGAGGGATCAGGCTTCGAAAGAAATTTCAAGAATTAATGAAGACAAAGATCACTTTATTGGTGTTGTTTCACATGATTTAAGAAGCCCATTGAATTCAATAATGGCTCTATCCAGCCTTATGGTTGAAGATTCGAAAACCTCCGAAAAAGAGGTTAGTGAGTTCAGTTCTATTATCCTCAGTTCCAGTAAACGAATGGAAAGCCTGATCAACAATATGCTGGACGCAAATAAAATTGAAACAGGAAATACAAAGCTTGTTTTAGAGCCAGTTTCTATTCCGAAAGCCATTGGAGAGATCGCTGAGTCGATCACATTATTGGGGGATGAAAAAGACATAAAAACAAGTATCGAAATTGATGAAAACCTGCCGGATGTAATCGCAGATTTTGACGCAGTACAACGAGTGCTTGAGAACCTGATTAGTAATGCCTATAAGTTTTCACCAAAAGGAAGCACCGTTACTATCTCTGCAACCAAAGAAGGAAACCAAGTTCAGGTTGCAGTAATAGATCATGGTCCGGGTATGTCTGAACTTGATCGTTCTAAGCTTTTTACCAAGTTTGAAAAACTATCTGCTTCTCCAACTGGTAATGAAAAGTCTACCGGTCTGGGATTGTTCATTGTGAAGAATCTAATGACCGAAATGAAAGGTACAATTCTTGTCGAAAGTGAATTAGATAAAGGAACAACATTTAAAGTACTTTTTAATATCGCCTGATTTTAATTTTCATGATTTGAGAATATATTTACGGAACGGCTTAATTATCATCTACTACTTATGAATCGTTTATCATTTCCTGCATTTCTGTTGGCGATACTTTTCCTTCTCAATGCTTGCGGCGTAACAAATCGAATGGGTTCTGGTGCGTCTGAATCTATTTCGTCCCGGTCTGCAAAAGACATAAACGCTATCGAAACCGGTGTTGCAAGTTGGTATGGACCTGATTTCCACGGCAGACAAACTGCCAATGGAGAAAAGTATGACATGAACGGACTTACTGCTGCTCATCGAACTTTACCATTTAATACTCAGGTACTTGTAGAAAACCTTGATAATGGGAAAAGCATTCAGGTTCGAATTAATGACCGAGGTCCGTTTGCTAAAGATCGGATTATTGACCTGTCTAAAGGTGCTGCCGAAAAGGTAGAAATGATAGGCCCCGGTACTGCGAGAGTACGAATTTATGTAGTTGGTGGTGCAGATAATCTTCCTGAGAATATCAAAAAAGCACAATATACCGTTCAACTTGGCTCTTATAATGACAGAGCCGCGGCAGAAAAAAAGTCTGATGAAATCCGAAGCAGTTATGTAGAAGAAGTTACTGTTAAAGGAACAAAATATTACCGGGTATACTTTGGCGATTTCTACAATCCCGCTATTGCTCTCGAAGCTCAGCAACGCCTTGAAGGCCTTGGTCACAAAGGCTTCGTAAAACAAAAAGGAAACGATTAAATTCTTCGGGATTGATTGGCTGAAGATTTGGGTTATGTGCCTGAATTAAAGATCATTCATCTATGAAGAAAAAGATTATTGTTATCGGAAGCGGCTTCGGAGGTCTTGGCGCTGCTTCTCGTCTACTCTCTGCGGGACATGATGTCACCATTTTAGAAAAGCGGGATAAGTTAGGCGGGCGGGCGTATGTGTATGAGCAAAACGGCTTTAAGTTTGATGGAGGCCCGACTGTTATTACCGCTCCGTTTATGTTTGATGATATATGGGAAGCCGCCGGTAAGAAGCGCTCTGATTATGTTGAATTTGTTCCCTGCGATCCCTTCTATAGAATTTTTGATCATGAAGGAAAGAGTTTTGATTATAACAATGATCATGAATTCACATTGAGGGAGATTGAAAAAAGAAGTCCATCCGACAAAGAAGGGTATGAGAAGTTCCTGGGAACTACGAAAGCCATTTTTGATAAAGGCTTTACGGAACTTGCAGATCAGCCTTTTTTGAAGTTCACAGATATGCTGAAAGTAGCACCGGATTTGATTCGGCTTCAATCCTACAAGAACGTATATAAGTACGTGGCTCAATTTATCAAGGACGATTTCCTTCGGCAGTGCTTCTCTTTTCATCCACTTTTAGTTGGCGGTAATCCGTTTGATACTACTTCCATTTACGCGATGATTCATTATTTGGAGCGGGAATGGGGAGTTCATTATGCGATTGGCGGAACTGGTGCTATTGTAAACGCTTTTGAACGACTGATTACGGAGCAGGGTGGTAAATTTCATCTGGAAACCGAAGTAGATGAAATCCTGATTAAAAATGGAAAAGCCGTAGGTGTTCAACTTAAGAATGGCGAAAAGTTGGAAGCGGACATTGTGGTCTCCAATGCGGATGTTGGATTCACTTATAAAAACATGATCAAAACGGAGCATCGTAAAAAATACACTGATCGCAAAATTGACCGTACTAAATATAGCATGTCGTTATTTGTGATCTACTTTGGCACCAAAAAACGGTATTTAGATTCGGGATTAGCTCATCATAATATCATTCTCGGCAAACGGTATAAAGGACTACTTGATGACATTTTCCACAAAAAACATGTCTCTGATGATTTCTCTCTTTACCTCCACATGCCAACTATCACAGATTCAAGCATTGCGCCGGAAGGTCATGAGGGTTTCTATGTGCTTTCTCCCGTACCCCATTTAGACAGTGGCACTGACTGGAATGAATTTGCACCCAAATACCGGGATGCAATTATGGATTTCCTGGAGGAAAACTATCTTCCTGACTTACAGGAAAACCTGGTGGCCGAGCATTATATCGATCCACTTCATTTTCAGGATGTATTGAATAGCCATAAGGGATCTGCGTTTTCAGTAGAACCCATTCTTACTCAATCTGCCTGGTTTCGACCACACAATAAATCTGAAGATGTAGATAATCTCTACTTTGTGGGAGCAGGTACGCATCCCGGGGCAGGGCTTCCCGGAGTGCTTTCTTCCAGTATTATCGCCCAAAATTTGATTGAGGAAGCCTAAGCACTCTGTAAAACAGATTGTTCATTACTCCAAATTGTATTGTAAGCAACGGTCTGTTTTTCAATTTTATCTATTACTTCACCGGTTTGTTTACTTGTAGAAACATTACACGAACTTCCGTCACAAGCTGAAATTACAAGCCATAAAAAGGCAACCAGAATACCTGTACTCTTGAACGGTGTCTTCTTTTCGATTCTATTCATAAAATTACTCTTAGATTTAAAAATTAAGCTTTTCAATAATTCCAAGTTTTACTGCTTGCATAATCTCCAAAGTAGATCTTGCATTATCCCAATGACCTGTAGTTACTACTACTAGCTCTTTAGATGGAACTACGAAAATATGATGTCCTCCGGAACCCCCGGCAAAGAAAAAAGATGGCTTGTCATCTTTTGAGAGCATCCAGTGAAACCCATAATCCATAAGTGAGTTTCCTTCTGTTTGATAAGAAGTCATCTGTGCAATCCAGCTTTTAGAAACCACTCTATTTTTTTTATAGAGGCCTTCATTTAAGAGCGTTTCTCCAATCTTGATCATATCTCTGGGTAACAAATATAACTCTGAGTTCCCCCGGTATTCTCCTGCATTATCAGTTTGCCAATAAAAGCCTTTAATCTCTAATGGGTCGAAAAGATATTTTGTCGCAAAATCTTTAGTAGAGATACCACTACTTCTTGAAATAATTCCAGATAGTAAATGAGAAACAGCTGAATTGTATGAGAATTTAGTCCCCGGCTCTGAGTCCATTGGAAAATTATTTAGCACAAAACAGTGTGGGGAATCACTAAACCACCACTCATCTTTAATTAATGCTCTGTTATTCCACTCAATACCCGACTGCATAGACAACAGGTCTCGTATCTTTATATTTTTCTTCTCATGAAATAATTCTTCGGCTTCGCAATCATCAAAAAAAGAAAGTACAGGTTGTTCTATATTTTTTATAAATCCTTCATCAATAGCTATACCTACAAGTAGCCCAACAATGCTTTTTGTAACAGATTTAATATTGTTTAAGCTGTCTTTTGTGAAACCATTGTAATAATACTCAGCTTCTAGTATCCCATTTTTGCTAACCAGTAAGCTATGAATGTCTTCATTTAAGACCGGAGTATCGCTGTATTTTTTATTTACTTCATCAGCTAGCTTTAGAAGTAATTCATTGCTGTTTCCTGTTTGAGCTTTCGTAACAGAACTAAGTAACAAGAGACCGACGACTAAGTAGAATGTAACTTTCATTTTAGCTCTCAATATTTTCGAAACACCAAAAAATATCTAGGATAATCCACTTGCCATCTAGCTTTGCTAAATGAATATATTCCTTCCATCTTGTATTAGGATATCCTGTATCCAGTACAGCAGTCGCAACGCTTCCTTGATCAGTAAAAATTTTCGATACTGTGTTTTTCTGCATCGTCAATGGCATTGCCCTTTTATTACTCATCATGGTCTTTAAATCTTGTTTCGACACATCTACATTTAATGAACCATCCGCATTGATCCCTCTTTTAGATAACATATCGTGCAAAAAGGCTTCCATTTTCCCGTAGTCATTAAGAAAGAAATTCTCAATATATCCTATAATTACTCTTTCGATTTCTTCCTCATCTGATGTCTCAGGTTTACTCTCTTCTTTATCAAAACCCTGGGCAAAAGGAAATAGTAGTAAGATTGCGAATAAACTTATTTTTTTAAATGTATTTTTTTTGACAGTGATCATTATTTCAATATTTAAGAAAATTACATGAGAACAATAAGGCATGGAGAACCAAACGACATTGAATTCATGTGTTGATTTACCTATTCAAACAAATTTTACTTATTAATGGCTTCTCAAGTTTTAAAGTGATGTAACATTTTAAATGATCACCTGTAATAAATTTGGTTTACTTTGTACATAGTATATGATCAGTTTATCAGTAGTCATCACAATAATAGGTATCGTTCAAGCCCTTTTTCTTTTAGGGTTAATAGTACCGCGATTAAATAAAAATGAACCTATTGCTTATGCAGCCCTGCTGCTTCTGATATTTGTGATCGACTTTTCAATGTATCTTCTGATTAATATCCGACTTTCTGAAAACGGGTATTTTCTACTAGGACTTGGCGAAACAACATTGTTCCTTTATGGGCCTGTTGTTTATCTCTATTCGAAATCTTTGCTAGGAATAAAAAAAGAATCGAAAGCAAAGTACTCTGAGCTCATTCATTTTGTTCCGGCGTTGATTGTTTACATTTTACTTTCTCCCTTTTTATTTAGAGAAACTACCTTTTCGGGATTAAACAGTCTGCGTGAAAATCTGCCTTTTCTTGTTTCGGTGTATACGGCTGAAGAATTAGTTTTTGATTTTCTCTTATGGTACTTGCATGTACTGATATATTTTTTGATTTCACTTAAACTTTTGATAAATCAGAAAAAGAAAAAAAATGACCCTGAATCTTCGTCCCACATAAAATGGATAAAAAGCCTCTTACTTGGATATTTTTTGTTTGCATTTATAAACGCCAGTGGAATTCTTCTTGATCCCTATTTTGATTTTCGCTTTACCTCATACAAGGTTCTAAATGCATTCCTTGCTTTCCATGTTTTTGTAATCAGCTATATCGGCTTTAAAAATCAAAGCATTCTTTTTACTCCCATAAATAAACTCAGATACTCTAAATCAACTTTATCTGATAATAAAAAAAGGGAATATCTGGCAATTATTCTCAACTACTTCGAGCATAGCCACCCGTATTTAGATCAGGATTTAACCCTTAAAAAAGTAGCCACCCATTTAGATATTTTGCAGAACCATGTTTCTCAGGTTATAAATGAAGAGCTTGGTAAACGTTTTAGTGAGTTCGTAAATAGTTATAGAATACAGCTGGCTAAAAAACACTTGGCTGATCCTGCCAAGAACATGCTGACTATTGAAGGAATTGCATCAGAAGTAGGGTTTAAATCAAAATCCTCATTTAATACTGCCTTTAAAAGAGAAACCGGTGTTACCCCTTCGTCTTTTAAAAAAAATCTGAACAGTAAAGAGAACTCTATTTAATTTTTGCCTCCAGGTTAACCTTGTTCTGAAGCCACACTAAGGGCTCATACAATGCTATTCTCATCACTGTGAAATCGTTCGGATTCATACATAACTACGCATTTGATGAAATAGTAATACAAATATTCAATAACTATGCATTGCTGAATAACTAAATAATAAGCAATGACCTTAACCTTTACTAAGAGTGTACCATTAGTTTTAACTCTACTATTCTTTTCTGATATATATGCTCAGAACGTAGACATACCTCAATCCAGTCAAAGAGGGGCGGTCTCACAAAGGCTAGGGCTTTCATACATTACCATAGAATATAGCAGCCCCAATGTAAGAGACAGGACTATATTTGGAGGATTGGTCCCTTATGGAAGTCCCTGGGGTGCCGGTGACAGGGAAAATACGACTATAGAGTTTGAACACGATGCATTGCTGGAAGGGCAAGAAATCAAAGCGGGTAAATACGGGCTATTCATGATCCCAAATGAGGATAGCTTCGAGATCCTTTTATCTAAGTATCATGAATCATGGAGCCAAACTTATCCAACAGAAGAAGAAACTGCATTGAAAGTAAGTGTAGCACCTCAGGAAATTCCTCTGCGAGAATGGCTAACCTACGATTTTATAGAAAAAGGTGGCAAAAGCCTTACCGCTGCCTTGGAATGGGAAAATACCCGTGTACCGTTTACAATCGAAATTCTAAACCCAAACGATGTACTCTTTGAAAGTTTAAAAGCCGAAGTGAAAGGCAGAGGCCAGTTTTTATGGGGTGCAAATTATGATGCTGCTGTCGCACTATTTTCCAGAAATATTCATTTAGACCAGGCATTAGAATGGGTTGATGCCTCTTTAGACCTCGAGCCCAAAGGAAATCCAAATTGGAGAAGAGGTCTTTCTCTGTACATAAAGTCCAGAATCATTATTAATAAAGAAGGATACAATACAGAAGCAAAAAATTTGATGCACGAAGCTATTACATTAATTGAGCATCCGAGCGAACTGAAAAGAGCGGTGTATATTCTTCTTGAAAACGGAGAGACCAAGAAGGCCATTGAGGCTGCTACAAAGTTGGTTTCTGACCATTCACAGCATCCTTCTATTTGGGCGTTTATGGACTCTTTGGCAGAAACCTATCTGGAGGATGGAAATAAAGAACAGGCTCTGCACTATTACAAGAAAGCAAAATCTATGGCTCCTGAAAATCAACATGAATACTTTGATGGTGTAATAGCATCAATAGAGAACAACAATGACTAGATTTATAATTGTATCAGTGATCCTTTGCTTTTTGAGCTTTGAAGGCCTCGCTCAGTCGAAAATTCTTTTCTCAAAAAGCTCCGGAAAGTTAAATTCGGGCGGTACCCTTGATTTAATGATCTATGACCCCGTCACTAAAAGCACAAACCTAGTGGTGAAAGGTTCCGTTAAAGGAAGAGGGGAATACAATGCCGCAACTTCTCCTGATAACTCGAAGATCATTTTTAACACCTACAGATTTAGCGGGTGGAAGCTTGGCATAGCAGATTTCAAAGATGGGAAGCTGAGTAATACCCGAAAAACTACCGGCAGATCAAACTACGAATACAATGCTAAGTACTCGCCCGATGGAAATAGAATAGTTTATGAAGAGTTTAACTGGGGGACCAGGAGAACAACTATTTTTGTAGCAGACAAAGAAGGAAAAAATGTAACTCCATTAAAGAATGCTTCGGACTATGATGTTACCCCGGATTGGACGCAAAACGGTCAAGGAATAGTTTTCGCTTCTGGAAGGAATGATAATTACGATATTTTTATCCAACCATTTCAAGGGGAAACTGCTACTAATCTTACTTCTTCTGGTAATGCAAATGAGTTTGCGCCTTCTACTTCACGATCAAGTAATAAAATTGCATTTCTTTCGGATCGGGAAGGAAAGATTAACCTCTTTGTGATGAATACTGACGGGAGTGAGTTGAAGAACTTAACTCCTGAATTAAATACCGATCCGTTTAATAATGAAGGCTTTTGGGCTTATAAAACATCCTGGTCGCCTGATGGCCAACAAATAGTTTTTAATGCATTACAAGGAGGAGATTTAGAACTCTTTATTGTTAATGCAGATGGCACTGGCCTGATACAGGTTACAAATAATAATGACACAGATATGACTCCATTTTGGATGAACTGAAGAATCAAATCCTTAACCATTCAAACTCGTTTCTCCTGTTTTATTTGTGTTAATGACTCTTATTTCTCACAAACTAAACCTTAAAGTGAATACTTAACCTCTCTATTGTGAATATGAAATATATTTCAATGACTTTATTCTTCTTCTATTCGTTAATGCTTTCACCGAGCATTTCAGCTCAAAATAGTAATACCGAGTTCGACGCTGTTGTAAAAGAGTACTTATCACTTTATACCAGTATGGATTTTGATGAGATAAGGAAATTCTATACAGACGAATCTGTATTCGAAGACCCTACAACTTCCGTATTTGATGCGGGCGGAAATTATCAAAAACTTAAAGGTCCGGATGATATCAGCGCTTTTCTTGTAAAAGGGTTTGCCGGTATCTCTGATATCTGTTTTGAAATTCAGGAGGAATACACCTCCGGGGTTGTAGCCTTCCAATACGGAATTCTCCGTTACAGCTCTACCATTGGCACTACCAAAGATGGCAAACCTTTTCAATTCGATCTGCCACTTTCTATTGTTCTGATTATCAAAAACGGAAAAGTAATACATCACCAGGATTTTGCTGATTATAAAACCTGGAACCAGCAATATGTGACCCAGTTAGAAAAATCCAGACAGTAAAATGGTCGTCTAAAATGAACTCAGTCAAATCTATACTTTTACTTTGTTTCTTAGTTCTGATTGCTTCCTCTGCCACTTCGCAAGAACATCACTCAATTTCATCTTTATCGTTTAAGCTGGGTTCATGGAAATGGGAAGCCCAAGGACTTAATAAACCCGGTGATTCCAATGTTTATTCAGGCGAAGGTTATTCGAATGTATTCTATGCTAATGACTCCACTGCTATTATTGATGATCATAGAATTTCCTGGGAAAATGGAATCGACTATTCAGCGATTACTTACAGAACTTATGATCCTTCTTCAAAGAAGTTTATGGTTGTATGGGCGCAGGCGAACAGCGGTAATACTGCTAAGATTGAAGGCCATTGGGAAGGTGAGAAATTTATAGAGCTTGAAACCGGTACCGATGGCTACGGGAAATGGACGAACCGCCTGGAGCTCTATGATATAAAGCCTAACTCACATAAAGCTAAACTTGTGAGAACATACGAGAGCGGTTTCCGCCTTACAATACTAGAATACAATGCAACCAGAATTGGGGGTCAATAATAAGTGGATAGTGCCATTTTTAACATCATAATGGCAATTCTTGCCATAGTCCTTGTCTTTTTTATTGTAATGAAAAGAAAGCTTTCATTAAAAGAAGACATTGGCGTGGTTATTCCAAGATTAAACCATGTATTAATTTGGTTGCTTGGTTTTATAATTTTGATAGGTATAGAGGAGTTTTTCTATAATTTAGAAGATGGGGGAGCTGGAGCGGAAATATGGACTGAAAAGTATACTACCTTCGAAATTATATTACGCTTTATTGGAGTTGTTCTGCTTGCACCAGTATCGGAAGAATTACTTTTCAGAGGACTAATATTTTCACAAATAAAGAAAACAAGGTTTAAAGTAATTGGTGCAATAGTAATACCTGCCCTCATTTTTTCACTAATTCATATTCAATATTCATCGATACTGATTCTTGGTTTAATTTTCGTTGATGGGCTGTTTTATGGTATGGCGCGACATTATACAAAGTCTGTTCTGGTTCCTATTATATTACACTTGTATTCTAATCTGGGTGCGGTTTTAGAGAGGTTATTATGAAAGAAGAAAGAAAAAAATCTGTGGTTCTCGCCATTATTGGTATCGTTATTGGGTGTACTATGAGTATCGTTTTTTCCTCATCAAAAATGATTATAGCGCTTATTCCTGTACTAGGTGCACTTGGAGGGTTAATAGGTACATTGATAGATAAGAGGCGATTGAAAAACCAGCAATAATATCAGATTGAAAAAACTAACTGCGAATCTGCATAACTTAATAACACCACCACATACTACTGACTAATGAAAGATATTTCTGAGTTTAAGTTTCAAAAAAACGACCCTGAACGTAGCTTGGAACCCTTAAAAATAAGCTGGAGGGAAAGCTTAACATACCCTCAAGACGGAATGTGGGAATCTCTTACAAACGAATCGAACCATTGGAGTATAAACTTCGATAATCAAACTATTGGATATGCTTGCGTTGATGATGATGGTTGTATGTTGCAGTTTTTTGTGCTCCCTTTTTGGTTAGATAAAGGTCGCGATATTTTTAAAAAATTCGTTACTGAGAATAATGTGACTTCAGCACTAGTTGGCACGAACAACCCTGTATTTCTTTCTTTGATCGTGCATTTTCAGAAATCAGTAGAAGTGCATACCTATTTGTTTACAGATGTTATCGAAACCAGTGTACCGGAAAAAGCGCCTTTACTAAAAGTATCAGAAAAAGAAGACCTCTCCAGAATAGTCGATTTTTGCCATAGCAGTATGGGAGCTCCCAAAGACTGGCTTACCGGTTATATAAGTGATTTGATAGAAACGGGAGAAGTATTTTTGCTGCTGAAGAACGAAACCTCAATAATAGGCACCTGTGAGGTAAGAAAAAGCCATACTAATCCGGAAGTAGCCGACCTGGGGATGATCATTTCTCTCGATTACAGAGGTGAAGGCTGGGGAACATACTTATTGGGCAAAGCAAAAGAAATTGCAACTCAATGGAACAGAAAGCCGATATGTTCTTGTGAAAAAGAAAATATCGGTTCTTTGAAATGTATTCAAAATAATGGGTTCAGAAGCTATCATCAGATGTTAGCATGTAAACTTTAATTATCATTTAATGCTGTATTTAAAAGAGTTCGGGACTAAAACAGCTAGACTTGCTCTATTTCTGAAATACAACTTCAGATATCAATATGCCTCTATTACTGAATAAACTAAATACTTTTCCCATGAAGCTTTTTTACCTTTTCTCATTCCCAATTATTCTCTTTATATGTTCGATATTCTTCTCTACAGGCACATCGAATTTAGATTCTCCAAATGTAAACGAAGTCAGAAATATTGACACCGTTTCGAAAATACTATTCTCTAAAAAGTCAGGAAATGAACGAGGATGGTCAGTTTTTTCTATAAACTCTGATGGGTCAGATCAAAAAGTATTAATCCCATTTAAGTCTGGTCAGGGAGAATACAATCCAGAAATTTCGCCGGATGGAAAAACCATCCTTTTTAATACTTACAGATATGGTGGCTGGAAACTCGCCTTATTTAATCTAACTGACGAAAGCGTTACAAGGGTCGCATCATCATCAAATTACTATTACAATGGTGCTTTCTCTCCAGATGGAAATGAAATAGTTTATGAAAGAAACATTCAGAGAGACTCTCACATCTTTAAAGCTAATAAGAATGGTGAGAACGAAACGCTTATCACCTCAGGAATAGGAAAAGAGAATAGAGTTCCTGTATGGTCTCCCGATGGTACTCAAATATTTTTTTATAGCGAACATCAGAAAAAGAATGATATATATAGTTTTCGTATCAACACAGGAGTATTTAAGAATCTCACAGAGAATAATTCAGGAAATAACTTTAATCCTGCAATTTCACCTGATGGAAAGAAAATCGCCTTTTTTTCTGATAGAAATGGGTTTTTGGATTTATATACTATGAATAGTGATGGGACGAATCAGAAAAATCTTACTGTATCCTTACAATCTGAAAAAAACAGCTATAACTATTATGAAGATGCTAACATGTTTTGGTTGTTCAAAGCTTCTTGGTCGCCCGAAGGAAATGAAATTGTATTTTCTAATGTAGAAAATGACAATATCGATTTGTTTATCATAAACAGCTCTGGAAAGGATCTTATTAATATAACTAACTCACCTCAATCTGAACTTACTCCTGTGTGGGGTATTCTCAATTACTAGACTGAACACAGATAAAATCGTTATTGGAATTTATTTATAGCTAGGAGATAAAGCTTAGCCAAATCTATTTTTTTATTAAACCATCCCGCCCTTGCTTTTTCAAAAGAAATTGTCTCTTTTCTGAGTCGTAAATTATGGCTTTAAAGAAATGAGGTTTCTGATGACCAAACAAAAACTAATACTATGCTTCACTCTGATTTTGGGGGTACTTTTCACTCAACAAACCAAAGCACAAACCCATGCTTCAAACGGCATGGTAGTTTCTACCAGTGACATTGCCTCCCAAATCGGGGTAGATATTCTAAAACAAGGCGGAAATGCTATCGATGCTTCTATCGCGACTGCATTTGCTTTAGCAGTTACGCACCCACCTGCCGGGAATATTGGCGGCGGTGGATTTATCGTCTTCCTTGATTCCGAAGGAACTTCAACAACGATTGATTTCCGGGAAAAAGCCCCGCTCGCTGCTACCGAGGATATGTTTTTAGGCGAAGATGGTGAAGTGAAGGACAACTCAAACCACAGAGGGGCTCTATCAATTGGAGTGCCGGGAACAGTAGCAGGAATGTATCTGGCTCATCAAAAGTATGGCTCCTTACCCTGGGAAGTATTGGTCGACCCTGCTGTTAAACTTGCCAGAGATGGGTTCCCTTTAAACTGGATGTTAAAAGATCACGCAGAACGATATGCCGCACGGGCAGATGAGTTTCCCTTTATGGCAACCTTCTTTGATAATGACCAGGGTGAACAGGTAGAAGTTGGAGAGCTTTGGAAGCAACCGGCACTGGCAAAAACATTAGCGCTCGTACGTGATCATGGTCATGATGGGTTTTATAAAGGTGCGGTAGCTAAAGGCATCGCTAAATTTATGCAGGAAAATGATGGCATGATCACTGAGGAAGATCTGGCGGCTTATCAGGCAGTGGAACGGGAACCGATGAGAGGAACCTATAAAGGATACGACATCATTTCCATGCCTCCTCCGAGCTCAGGTGGTGTTGCCCTTATTGAAATGATGAATATCATGGAACAGGCAGATTTGCAGGAAATTGAATTCAACTCAACGGGTTACTTCCATTTGGTAGCTGAAGCAATGCGACGTGCTTATGCCGATCGGGCTGAGTTTTTAGGTGATCCCGATTTTAATCCCGAAATGCCGCTCGATCATCTTACTTCTAAGGATCACGCAAAAAACCGGTTCGAAAATATCGATTTCAAAAAAGCTTCCCCAAGTGATTCTTCTAAGTTCGGCCAGATTTATGATGGTACAAATACTACGCATTTTTCAGTTATTGACAGTGATGGAAATGCAGTTTCAGTAACCTACACTCTTGAGCAAAGCTATGGATCTAAAATGGGTTCTGATGAACTCGGCTTTATCTTTAATAATGAAATGGGGGATTTCAATCCACAGGCTGGTGTTACCAACCGTAGTGGACGAATAGGAAGCACTCCTAATCTTGTTGAACCCGAAAAGCGCATGCTTTCGAGCATGACTCCAACAATCGTAGCCAAGGATGGCAAGCCGATATTAATCATTGGAACACCCGGAGGAAGAACCATCATTAATACGGTTTTTCAAACAGTACTGAATGTACTGGAATACGACATGCGGATTGACCGGGCTATTGAAGCGGTTAAAATTCATCATCAGTGGTTGCCGGATCGAATTCTTTACGAAGAATATCTCATGTCTCCTGATACAAGAAAGGCACTGGAAGCAATGGGTCATACCCTGCAGTCCAGAACAAGGCTAGGAAACCTGATGGGTATCACCATCGACCACGAACGAGGATTGATTTTAGGTCATTCAGATTCTTCGAGCCCAAATGGAGCCGCGATAGGGTATTGACTTCTATAATGATTCAGAAACAAAAAAAGCAAAGGTTTGAAACCTTTGCTTTTATATAGTTTATCTTGGTACGCCTACTTAAAACTATTCTGAAGATCTTCCCAGTCCTTCAGAAATCGGGCAAGCCCGGAGTCAGTTAACGGATGATTTAGCATTGCGGTGATTACATTCAGGGGCATAGTTCCTACATCAGCTCCTGCTTTTGCACACTCAACCACATGCATCGGATGACGGATACTTGCAGCAAGTACTTCGGTTGGGTATCCATAGTTAAGATAAATTTGAACGATATCACGGATTAACTGCATCCCTTCAGTAGAGATATCGTCCAGCCTTCCCAAAAAAGGAGATATATAAGTGGCGCCTGCCTTAGCTGCAATTAATGCCTGAGTTGGCGAAAAGCAAAGTGTACAATTAGTCTTAATTCCCTCACCTGAAAAGGTCTTGATCGCTTTAATCCCATCTTTGATCAATGGGACTTTTACCACCACATTGTCTGCAATTTTAGCAATTTTTCTTCCTTCCTCAACCATTTCGTTATAGGTTGTAGAAACTACTTCAGCGGATACATCACCTTCAACAATATCACAAATCTTCTTGATGTGCCCCTCAAAATCTCTTACCCCCACTTTTGCACAAAGACTGGGATTGGTAGTTACTCCATCAAGAACTCCGAGGTCATTGGCTTCCTGGATTTCTTCCAGATTGGCTGTATCTATAAAAAATTTCATGTGTAAGTGATTTCGAGGTTCAGATTCCGTTCAAAATACGAAAACTGATTCTGCAATCCATTTCGAATTGTAAACTTATCATTGCTTTTTTTTACAACCCGATGTTATCGAATACTGAACTATTTCCCGAAATTATAGGTCTTATCGGTACGCATTCATAACAAGACAAAAACAGTGAAAAATATATTCTTTACGGCATTATTTATTTCCATTTTCCTTTCGGGATGTGGCGGATCAGATTCAAACCAAAATAGCCAAAACGGTGGTGGTGGCTGGGATTCCCGGGGATTCGGAGGTGGACAGTCAAGAGTTATCAGCGTAGAAACTCAAAATGTAACTTTTAGCTCCATTGCAGATCAGGTTCGCTCATTTGGAACTATCAAAGCTCAGGATGTGATTGCTATTACTCCTCAAATCAGCAACAGGATTACCCGTTTTTATGTGGATTTAGGAGATACGGTTCGTCAAGGTCAGCTTTTGGCTAAAATTTATGATGCTACCTATCGTGACCAACTCAATCAGGCAAAAGCCCAGTTAGAGCAAAGTAGAATTGCGATGCAAAGAGATAGTTCACAGTTCGATCGCCAGAAAAGGTTGTTGGAAAGAGAATTAATCAGTGAATCAGAATATGATATTGCCTTCGCAACCTATCGTAGCTCTTTAGCCCAATTTGAATCAGCCAAAGCACAACTTACCCAGGCTCAGGAAAATTTTAATTTCACCGAAGTACGTACGCCCGTGCGCGGAGTAATTATTTCCCGGAACGGAGAAGAAGGCGATATCGCAACAACGGGGCAGGCTCTGTTTGAGGTAGCAAATTTGGTTGGATATGAAACCCGAATTTATCTCCCCGTTCAGGATTGGAGATTTGTAAAAATCGGACAACCCGTTAAGCTTCGAGTATCAAATGAAGCAGAAGCCACCGCCGAGGGTATTGTTTCCAGAAAAAGCCCCCAGTTAGACGCCACTACCGGACTTGGCGAAGTTGTTATCACATTAACTCAGGTCGGAAATTCTATTTACCCGGGCGTACTTACCGAAAATGTGATTGATATCGTGAATAAACCCCAAGCAATTGTAATCCCCAGAAGTGCTCTTGTTGAGAAAGTTGAAACCGTTGTTGACCCCGAATCCAACACCATACAGCTAGATCGAACTTATTCTGTATTTGTGTCTCAGGGTGATTCTACGGCTGAACTTCGTGCTTTAGAACTTGGAATAGAACAAGGAGATCGACTTGAAGTACTTTCAGGATTACGACCCGGGGAGCAAATTGTAGTTACAGGCCAGCAAAGCCTGCAGGACGGCGGCCGTATCCGTGTGGCAACCGGCTCTACTTTTTCGTCTCCCGAGCAATCTCTTACTGATGGTGAGTCCTCTACTCCACAGCAAAATGCAAGACAACAGGGCGGAAATCGCCTGGGAGCAGCTGCATTTGCAAACATGAGCGATGAAGAACGACAAAAGATGCGCACACGTATGCAAAACATGAGCCAGGATGAGCGCCGGGCGCTTATGGATAGTATTCGTACCGCTAACTCTTCATCCGAATAATATGGGTGGTTTATCTAAATTAGCGGTACAGCGCCCTATTACGGTCTTAATGACCAGCCTGATTCTGATCGGGTTTGGGATTTTTGGAGTCCTTCAACTGCGCCTGAATTTATACCCGGATGTTAGTTTTCCAACCATCACCATTTTTACCGGTTATGAAGGGGTAGCTCCGGAAGATATCGAAGCACTTGTAACTCGCCCGATCGAAGAGCAAGTGGGAAGTATTAGCGGAATCCGAAGAGTGCGCTCACTTTCCAGTCAGGGTGCCTCTGTTGTAAAGCTTAATTTCAATTGGGGAACTGATTTATACGAAGCAGAGAATGATGTTCGAAAACAACTCGGGTTTGTGGAACGCTCTATTCCCAGGGATGCTGAAACCCCTCTTGTATTCAGTTACGATCCGAATCAGGAGCCTATTGTTGTTTTGGCTGTTACCTCTGATGTTCGTTCCCCCCGGGATTTGAGAACGTATGCTACTCAGATTCTTGAGCAACGCATTGAACGGATTAACGGCATTGCATCTGCGGAAACTTCCGGCGGATTGGAGCGCCAGATTAATGTAGTGATCAACAATGAGAAAATGAGATTGTACAATATCACAATCTCAGAGATTTCAAATCGGTTAAATGCTGAGAATATTCAGGTTCCAGCCGGACAGTTAACCGAAGGAAATACCGTGTATTCACTTCGTACTATGGGTGAATTGAAGAGTGTGGACCAAATTCAAAATACGGTAATCGCTGTTCGTGATGGCCGTTCTTTGTATTTGAAGGATGTAGCTGATGTACAGGACGGTATCGCTCAACCGATCGGAAATGTTCAGGTAAATGGCGAAGATGGAATCATCATAAACATCTACCGGCAAAGTGATGCCAATGTTGTGGTTGCAGCCGACGAAGTAATTTCCAGCCTTGATGATATCAAAGAAAGCCTACCCATCGATGTGGAAGTAGAAGTGCTTACTAACAAAGCAGAATTCATAAAACTTTCCATTCAGAATCTTTTGTTAACGGGTTTACAAGCTATTTTTCTTGTTGTGCTGATTTTGTTGGCATTTCTGAGAAGTGGGCGCTCTGCTCTTATCATCGCCATTTCGATTCCTGTTTCTATCGTAACCACTTTTGCGGTGATGAACTTTGCAGATTTGAGTCTCAATATTATTTCACTTTCCGGCCTTACCTTAGCAGTTGGGCTCGTTGTTGATGACGCGGTAGTGGTGCTCGAAAATATTTTCAGATTCCGTGAGGAAGGAAAAAGTGGCAAAGATGCTGCTGTATTCGGAGCCAAAGAAGTAGCCGTTCCGGTTGTTATCTCCACCCTTACTACCTTGGTGGTATTCCTTCCCATATTATTTGTACCGGGAATTGCAGGTTTTCTGTTTCGTGACTTGGCGCTCACTATTTCCTTCTCACTTTCAGTTTCTTCTTTAGTTGCTTTAACACTAATCCCCATGATGACTTCGCAGTTTTTCAGGGATAAGGAAAAATCATTTCAAGCTAAAAATAAGCTAGCGAATTTCTTTGGGGATTTGCTCGACCGGTTGGAAAGCAGATATGCCCGTCAATTAGATTCTACTTTAAAAAAGAGCGGCTTGGTTGTTCTTGTTTCTGTTTTATTTTTTGGAGCTACCCTTCCAATCTTTTATCAGCTTGGAGGAGAATTCTTCCCTCGTGTTGATGAAAGTGCCTTTACGCTCGAAGTAAGTCGTGAGGCAGGAGTAAGCTTGCTTGAGTTGGAGAGATCCTTCAAACAGGTAGAAAGTGTAATTCGGGAGGAAGTTCCCGAGGCCCGTATGGTTGTTTCGGATTATGGTGATAAAGAAGGCATCGAGGGAGCTGACAATCCCGGTGGATTTACCGGCTCGGTTCGGGTTGAACTGGTTCCTCTAAATGAACGAAATCGTAGCCAGTTTGAAATTGTGAGTGATTTACTAAACGAGTTAACTATTGTGCCTGGAATTGATGTTCAGGAAATCATTCAGGACCCTTTAAGTCCTGATGGTGAGAATGGATTAATCGTTCAGGTATTCGGTTATGAAGCTGATGTTAAAAAAGAGCTCTCTGATGGTGTGAAAGAGCGCATTACACAAATTAATGGAGTTGTAAGTGCCTACAGTACTGCCGATCAGGGACGACCTGAACTCAGGCTTATTATGGATCGTGAAAGAATCTCCTTAGTAGGAATGACAACCAATCAGGTAGCAAGTGCGGTAAGTGATGCAATCCAGGGGAGCGTAGCCACTAGTTTTGTGGATCAGGGTGTGGAATTTGAAGTGAAAGTGGAGCTCGATCCAACACAAAAAGCAGCTTCAACTGATTTAGAAAATATCCAGATTCAAACCCCGGGGGGGCAATGGATGCCACTCAGTAATCTTGCCCGAATTGAACGCTATACCGGACCAAGTAATGTTACGCGAATTGATCAAGAACGTGTGGTCGAAATTTTTACCGAGCTGGATGGTGTGGATTTGAAATCGGCATCCGCACAGGCACGAGCATTACTTGACGAAGTAGAATGGCCGGATGGATATCGTTACACCCTTGCGGGTTCTGCAGAGGAACAGGCCGAGTCCTTTAACTTTTTGTTGATTGCTTTTGCTATCGCGGGGATTCTTACTTACATGGTGATGGCCTCCCAATTTGAAAGCCTGGTTGAGCCTTTTATTATTATTTTCACTATTCCGTTAGCCCTTTCCGGTGTATTGATTATGTTGGGAATTACATCTACTCCCATTAGTGTGACCTCGATGGTTGGCTTGATCCTTCTTTCAGGAATTGTTGTTAATAACGGAATTGTGATGATTGATTACATCAAAATTCTGCAAGCACGCGGCCTCAACCGTCACGAAGCAATCGTTCAGGGAGCAACCCGAAGATTACGCCCTATTTTGATGACCGCGCTGACCACCATCCTCTCGATGGTTCCTCTTGCTTTAGAACTTGGCTCAGGCTCAGAAACCTGGAGTCCAATGGCAAGAACCGTAATCGGGGGACTAACAATGTCTACTTTTTTAATGTTGTTTGTGGTGCCAAGCATTTACAAATTGGTAAATCAGGGAGTTGCTAAACTTGGGTTTGATGCCATCCATAAAATAGATCCACTTGAAGAAGAACAACAAGAGGTACTCGCATGAGAAAATTTTCGCTTACAGGAGGAATTTTAAATCGCCCGATCACAGTGATCATGTGTACGTTGATTGTGGTTGGCTTTGGTATATTTTCCCTTACTAATCTAAGGGTTACGCTCTTTCCGACCCTGAATATCCCTGTATTAGCAATTTCATCCGGATATGAAAATGTAGCTCCTGAAGATATAGACCGAATCATTGTAACCCCAATTGAAGGTGCAGTTGCTGCTATTGAGGGAATTGAAAGTCTTGAAGCTCGGGTGAGTCGGGGAAATGCCTTCGTGATTCTTCGATTGTATGAAGGAACCGACATTCGAAAAACAGAGCTTAAGGTTCAAAAAGCGATTGATCAAATCAGAGCGGACCTTCCTGAACAAGCCCGAGAACCAACCATTTTTCAGTTTGATCCTGAGAACCGTCCCATCATGCAATTAAGTATCAATTCGGGATTAAAGGGATTGGATGAGCTCCGAAATCTTGCAATCGATGTAGTCGAACCTAATCTGGAACGAATCGTTGGACTTGCTTCGGCTGATACACGCGGTGGACTCGAACGGCGAATCTATGTTGATGTTTCTCCCATGCAATTAGCTCAGCATAACATTGTCCCACAGGAATTGGAAAACGCAATCAGAAGTAACAATACGCAATTGCCAATGGGGAATGTAATTGCACAAAATATCAGTTATAGCGTTCGTGCAGAATCTATGTACGAAACGGTAGATGAGATTAAGAAAACCATCATTAAAGTTTCAGATAATGGGATTCCGATCAGGGTTGAAGACGTTGCTGATGTCTCCGATGGTTTTACTGAAGTTACCAGCCTCATCAATGTAAACGGAAATAACAGTGTATCGATTGAGGTTCAGAAAAATTCTGACTCCAATACTCTGGATGTAGTAAATGCAGTTAAAGCTGTGGTGCCTGAAATTAATGAGATGCTTCCTCCCGGAGTGGAACTTAGAATCCTTTCAGATGAAGGCCGCGCAATAGACGACTCTATAAACAACCTTGCTCAATCCTCCCTGTTTGCCCTAATTGTTGTAGTACTTGTTATTCTCGTTTTTATGGGAGGGTGGAGAATTTCATTAGTAGTAGCTCTTTCTATTCCCGTTTCGATAGCGGCGAGCTTTGCGACTATGTACGCTGCTAACCTTACGTTGAACATCTTTACAATTTCTGCATTAGCATTAGCCATCGGATTATTGGTTGATAATGCCATTGTTGTTGCAGAGAGTATTGCACGGAAACTTGAAGACGGAATGACCCGTTATCAGGCTGCTTTAACAGGAACCAACGAGGTAATCGGACCTCTATTCGGTTCTACCTTAACTACTCTGGGCGTTTTCATTCCTATAACATTAATCTCAGGTATACAGGGAGTGTTTTTCCGTGAGTTTGCTCTTACCATCAGTTTCGCGATTGCAATCTCCTTCATCTCTTCAATTGTATTAGTACCTGTACTTTCCATTCTGGTTTTAGACAGAGATCAATTCAATAAACGAAGTTTTATGTTCTCAGCACTCCATAAACTGGAAGGGGGATATGGGTTCGTTCTCAGGTGGATTTTGAAACACAAATGGATTCCCACGTTAATGCTGTTAGGGATTATCACAGGGACATTCTTTATGTATCAAAACATTGCTAAAGAAGGATTCCCGGAAACCGATTCCGGTGAAATTGATGTAGACATCAGCCTGCAGGAAGGAACAAAGTTGGTTCGTACTGTTGAGGTGATGGAAAATTTTGAAGATCAGCTTCTTCAAAAGCCTGAGATCGAAACGCTCATCTCTTCAATAGGAAGAAGCAGATGGACGGCACAATCTAACCGGGGAAGTTTTACGCTCCAGTTAGTTCCTGTTGAAGAACGTGAAATAACCAGTAGTGAGCTGGCAGCGGCTCTGCGTCAGGAACTGGTTGCGCCCGGTGTAACGGTTCGTGCTTCGGTTGAGGGCGGTGGAATTAGGTTTGGAGGGCGTGGATTCCGTTCAGGTGGGGGTTCAGTACGGTTAAGCCTGATTGGCCCGGAAATGACAGAATTACTGAGAATATCGAAGCAAATTGAAGATACGTTCCTGGAAGACCCGAATATTATTTCTGTGGATAATGGCAGAACTGATCCAACCCCTGAGCTACAGTTTATTGTAGATCGCAATCGTGTTGGAATGATGAACGCGGGTATTAGTGAAGTTGCCGGAAACCTGAGAACTCAAACATTAGGGAATCAAGCAGGGTTTTTCAGAACAGAAGGAAGAGAAATCCCCATAGAAGTCCGAACGGCCAAAACCGCCTTGCAATCCCGGGAAGACTTGTTTGATTTAGAAGTACTTCAATATGAAGATCAACGAATCCCGGTAGTAGCGGTTGGTGAGTTTAAAGAAACCAAGGGAGTTGATTCTTATTCCAAACGAGACCGTGAAATTTTACTTGATGTAAGTATTCAATTTGATGGCGATGCTAATGTTTATCGTGAGTTAATCACAGATTTTGTAAATACTGAAGTGATTATGCCTGAAGGCTACCGGTATGAATTTACCGGGGCAAGCCGGGAAGCTCAGGACGGTGCTCAACAGTTTTTATTCGCCGGACTAGCAGCCTTAGTGTTGATGTTCATGATTATGGCCTCCCTATTTGAAAACTTCCGGGACCCATTTGTCATCTGGCTCTGCATTCCAATGGCATTATTTGGCGCATTGGCAGGATTGATGATTTTAGGCACACCACTTAGTACTACCGGAAATATTGGATTATTTATGCTGGTGGGTATCATCGTTAACAATGGCATCGTACTTGTAGATTATATGCACTTAAGAACCAAAGGAATAGAATTCAATATTGGCTCTGATTCGGACTTCATGAATGCGGTTCTTGAAGCATGTAAACGTCGTATGCGCCCTGTCCTACTAACTGCAATCACAACTATTTGTTCGATGATTCCTTTATCGCTGGAATTAGGAGCAGGAGCAGAGATTTGGTCTCCACTTGCAAAAACTGTTATCGGTGGGTTATTCTTTGGTGTACTTTTTACTCTATTCATAACACCTGCGATATCGGTTGGGTTCAAGCAAATAATTGTTTGGATTTCAAACCTGTTTAAAAGATCAAAAGCTACTATACTACAACCAACGTAAACGCATTTTAATGTTCAGAGGTGGTATTTGGGTGTCTTTTTAGGTATTCTTAATTTATTGAACATACATAAATAATTACGTCATGAGTAAATCAGGAAATTTTTTAGCAGGACTTTTAACCGGAGCAATGGCAGGTACAGTACTAGCACTACTTTATGCTCCTGATACAGGAAAGAACACACGAGACCGTCTTTCATACCGCCTTAGCAACTACAGAGATGAGTTAACCGACTTGATTGCGGAGCTTAGAAAAGAGAAACAAAAGCTAATGTCGGAAGCCAAAGAAAAAGGTGAAAAAGTAGTTGTAGAAGCCAAAGAGAAGGCGGAAGATCTCATCAAGGAAGCAGAAGATTTATTAGCCTCAATTGATAAAGTTGAAGAGAATTAGATCTGTCTAGCTTTAATACCCCTTTGCCATTCAGTTCATCCTTGAGTAGATAATGGAGTTTTTTCTTACTCTTTGCGAAGCTGTTTCAGAAAGCGCTTATCCGTATGAGCGGCGGTTTTTTTGCTCTTCGGAGAGTTCATAGTGATAGTGTGGGCTTTAGGGATATTCCAATATAAAGTGCCATATTTTCTCCGCCATATCGATACCGTACTTTTGTCTTGTATTCCATAGACTTTCTGAGTCTATTTATATGTCATTTCTCTGTGCTCTACCATAGAAACTGCTGCGCACTTAAAGCCTAAATCATAATCTCTCTGGCTTCGCTTTCTATTCTGTTTGTTTTGAAGTTGACATAAATACATCCAATTTGTGTCAACTTATTTCAGGACGGGATACAATAAAAAAAGCCACCTTGAAAGTTCAAGGTGGCTTTTTAAATAATTAATCGGCAGTTGGACTATTCTTCTCCTTCTACTGCTTCAGTTTCGTCGCCGCCAAGGGCTTCGAATACTTTTGCGACTTCTTCATCGCCTTCTTCCATGTCTTTCTTAGAGCCAACAATAATATCGTTGTATTCTCTAAGACCAGTACCTGCTGGTACTTTGTGACCAACCACCACGTTTTCTTTAAGTCCACGCAGCCAGTCTTTCTTAGCTTCGATGGAAGCCTGAGTAAGAACTTTTGTAGTCTCCTGGAAGGATGCGGCTGATAACCAACTTTCAGTTGAAAGTGCAGCTCTTGTGATACCAAGAAGAATCGGCTTAGAAATTGCCGGCTCAGCTTCTCTTGTCTGAAGCTCTTCTTTTCCTTCTTTAATCAACGTGTTGTTAACATCACGTACTTCACGTCGGTCAAGGATAGTACCTTTCTTAAGCTCACTTCCACCTGCATCAGTGATCACAAATTTACCAATCAACTCATCATTGCGAACATTCACTTCAAAACGATCAACTTTATCGCCTTCAAGGAACATGGTGTCGCCCGGATCAGTGATTTCTACTTTCTGCATCATGGTGCTTACGATAACCTCAATGTGCTTATCGTTGATTTTCACACCCTGAAGTCTGTAAACCTCCTGGATCTCATTCACCAGATACGATTGTACCGCATAAGGCCCGAGGATGTTCAGGATATCCTGTGCAGGAATGGTTCCGTCAGAAAGTGGCTGTCCCGCTCTAACAAAGTCGTTAGACTGAACAAGAATATGCTTACTGAGAGAAATGAGGTATTTCTTCTCATCAGTACCGTCTTTGGATTTGACGATTACTTCCTGAGATCCTCTTTTTCTTCCACCCATTTCCACAATACCATCAATCTCAGATACTGCTGCCGGATCGCTTGGCGAGCGAGCCTCAAACAACTCAGTCACACGAGGAAGACCTGCGGTAATATCTTTAGATTTTGATGTAGCACGTGGAATTTTAGCAATTACCTGTCCTGAAGCTACCTTTTCGCCATCTTCAACAGTAATGTGCGTATCTACAGGAAGTGTACTTTCTCTTAAGATGTCGCCTTTTCCTTTAACAACAAGTGTTGGAACTAGCGAACGATCTTTAGAATCTACAATTACTTTTTCACGGTGACCGGTTTGAGCATCGGTATCATCAGTAAAGGTTACCCCTTCAATGATGTCTTTGTACTCAAGGGTACCATCAATTTCTGAGAAGATAAGTGCGTTGTATGGATCCCACTTACAGAGCTGAGCTCCTTTCGGTACCATATCGCCTTCTTCTACCATCATTTCGCAACCGTAAGGCACATTGTAGCTGATAAGAACTTTTCCTTCATCATCAACAATTTTCAATTCGCCCGCCCGGCTAAGAACTACGCTATGCTCTTCTTCACCATCATCATAAACAACAACACGTACATTTTCGAACTCAACTTTACCGTCGAATTTCGCTTTGTGTTGTGAGTCTGCTTCAAGACGAGAAGCTGTACCACCAACGTGGAAAGTACGAAGTGTAAGCTGTGTACCCGGCTCACCAATAGACTGAGCTGCGATAACACCTACTGCTTCTCCTTTCTCCACTACAGTTCCGCGAGCAAGGTCACGACCATAACATTTGGCACATACCCCACGTCCGGTTTCACAAGTTAGTACAGAACGGATATCTACTTCTTCGATAGAAGTTTCTGCAACTTTTTTAGCAACTTCTTCATCAATCATTTGATTTGCTTCACAAATCATCTCGTCAGAAATAGGATCAACTACATCATAGAGAGAGTAACGACCGATAATACGATCTTCCAGTCGCTCGATGATATCTTCGTTGTCTTTCAATGCAGACATCTTAATTCCACGAAGTGTACCACAATCTTCTTCTGTGATAATTACATCCTGAGAAACGTCAACAAGTCGACGAGTCAGGTAACCCGCATCCGCAGTTTTAAGAGCAGTATCGGCAAGACCTTTACGCGCACCGTGGGTGGAGATGAAGTATTCAAGTACTGTCAATCCTTCTTTGAATGAAGAAAGAATTGGGTTCTCAATAACCTCGTTTCCTTGTTGCATGGAGCTTTTTTGCGGCTTAGCCATCAATCCACGCATACCACCTAACTGGCGAATTTGCTCTTTCGAACCTCTCGCACCAGAATCAGCCATCATGAACACAGGATTAAATCCTTCACGATCATCGGCCAAGGCCTGGAATAAGGTTTCAGATACACGGTTTGTGGTACTTGTCCACTTATCGATAACCTGATTGTATCGTTCATTATCAGTAATGAAACCCATTTCGTAGCGACCCTGAATATCGGTCACTTCGTCTTTGGCACCAGTAATCAAATTCGCTTTTGCATCCGGGATTATGATATCTTCAAGAGAGAACGAAAGACCACCAAGGGTAGCGTTTTCATATCCAATCTTCTTCATATCATCAAGGAAAGTAGCTGTCCTGGCTGTTCCACATTTTCCATGGATATCGCCAATCAACACTCTAAGTTCTTTCTTACCAAGTGTTTTGTTGATGAAGCCCATTTCTTCAGGAACAATCGCATTAAAGATTACTCGCCCTGTTGAAGTTTTAATCACTTCAGAAACAGATTCGCCATCTTCATTTTTGGTCTCGATCCGAACATTGATTTTCGTATGAACGTCGATGCGATCCTGATCAAAAGCAATAATTACTTCATCCATAGATGCAAAGGTCTTTCCTTCACCACGCTGGCCACTTCTTGGCTTTGTGAGGTAGTAAAGACCCAAAATCATATCCTGAGAAGGAACCGCAATCGGTCCGCCACTAGCAGGGCTCATAATGTTGTGAGATCCAAGCATCAATACAGACGCTTCGAGTACGGCATCATGGCTTAACGGTAAGTGAACCGCCATCTGGTCACCATCAAAGTCAGCATTGAAAGCTGTACACGCTAATGGATGAAGTCTGATCGCTTTTTCTTCAATAAGTACCGGCTGGAATGCCTGAATACCTAAACGGTGAAGTGTTGGAGCACGGTTTAGCATTACCGGGTGTCCATCAATTACATTCTCGAGAACTTCCCAAACTACCGCGTCTCTGCGATCAACTACTTTCTTCGCACTTTTCACGGTTTTTACATACCCGCGTTCGATCAAGCGACGAATGATAAATGGTTTGTACAGCTCAACCGCCATTTCTTTTGGAAGACCACACTCATGCATTTTGAGCTCAGGTCCTACCACAATTACAGAACGTCCTGAATAATCAACACGCTTACCAAGAAGGTTTTGACGGAAACGACCACTCTTTCCTTTCAGCATGTCTGAAAGTGATTTAAGAGGACGGTTGTTATTTCGTACCGCGTTCGATTTTCTGGAGTTGTCGTAGAGAGAATCTACCGCTTCCTGCAACATGCGCTTCTCATTACGGAGAATCACATCAGGAGCTTTGATATCAATAAGTCTCTTCAGACGGTTGTTTCTGATAATTACACGACGGTAAAGGTCATTCAAATCCGAAGTCGCAAATCGACCACCTTCAAGAGGTACAAGCGGACGTAATTCTGGTGGAATTACAGGAATCACACTTTGACACATCCATTCAGGACGGTTTTCAGTATGTTTTGCCGCAGCACGGAATGACTCAATTACCTGAAGTCGTTTCAGTTTCTTTTTCTTACGCATCTGAGAAGTCTCATGCTTCACTTCGTAGCGTAATTGGTATGCAAGCTCATCCAGGTCAAGATCAGCGAGCATTGCTGCAAGTGCGTCTGCTCCTTCTTTTACGATGAACTTGTCATCATCGTCATCATCAAGATCGAAATTATCTTCTGGAAGCTGATCAAAAATATCATACTTTTCTTCTTCTGAAATCAAATCACCTTTCGCATATCCTAAATCGCGGGCCAGACCCGGATTGATGATCACAAAAGTCTCATAATACACGATACGATCAAGGTTCTTTGAAGAAAGACCTAAAAGGTATGCAATCTTGTTTGGCAGGGATTTGAAATACCAGATATGAACTACAGGCACAGTTAGTGTAATGTGCCCCATTCGCTCACGGCGAACTGCTTTTCTGGTTACTTCAACACCACAACGGTCACAGATAATACCTTTGTAACGGATACGCTTGTATTTACCACAATGGCATTCGTAATCCTTAACCGGTCCGAAAATCTTTTCGCAGAAAAGACCGTCCATTTCCGGCTTAAAGGTTCTGTAGTTGATGGTCTCTGGCGTTAGTACTTCACCATGAGAACGTGATAATATAGTTTCAGCAGAAGCAAGGGAGATTCCAATGCTTTTAAAGTCGTTCGTTACTGCTAATGTTTGTGTAATTGGCAAGGGTGTTTCCTCCGAATTTTATTAACAGTGATTAGTCTAAGTGGATTTCAAGACCGAGACCCATAAGTTCTCGTAGTAATACCTTGAATGATTCCGGAACGTCTCCATCAGGAAGGTTTTCACCTTTTACAATGGCTTCATAAACTTTGGAACGCCCTTTTACGTCATCACTTTTTACAGTGAGCATTTCTTTAAGGATACTGGAAGCACCATAGGCATACAGTGCCCAAACCTCCATCTCACCAAGTCGCTGGCCACCAAACTGAGCTTTACCGCCCAATGGTTGCTGTGTAATCAGCGAGTATGGCCCGATTGAACGGGAGTGCATCTTATCCTGAACCAGGTGATTCAATTTGATCATGTAGATGTAACCTACTGTAGTTTTCTGAGAGAAAGCTTCCCCACTTCTACCATCATAAAGGTTAACACGACCATCTTCCGGAAGACCTGCTGCACGAAGCTGTTCTTTCACATCATCCATGCTTGCACCATCAAAAATTGGTGAAGCGAATGTGGTTCCAAGCTTCTTGGCAGCCCATCCTAAAATGGTTTCATAAATCTGACCAAGGTTCATACGAGAAGGTACACCAAGCGGGTTAAGACAGATGTCTACCGGGGTACCATCTTCCATGAATGGCATATCCTCAACAGGTACAATCTTAGCAACAACACCTTTGTTACCGTGGCGACCTGCCATCTTATCACCAACCTGAAGTTTACGCTTCTTAGCGATATAAACTTTAGCTTTCTGGATGATTCCCGGAGGTAACTCGTCTCCTACCTGAATCGCAAATGTTCTTCTCTTAGCTTCACTATCGATTTCACGACGAAGCTCTCTGTAATTATGGAACAACAATTTAACATGCTCAACAAGATCTTTATCTGTTGCCCAGTCAATGTTTTCATTAATGTTTACAGGATCAATTTCTTCGAATACAGATTTTTTGTACTTCTCTCCTTTTGGAATAAGTTCGTAGTTACTGTAGTCAAGAACACCAGGAGATGTTTTGTCACGAAGAAGTGAGTACATCTTATCTGCCCATTGCTGATTTAACTCAGCAAGCTTCTGAGAATGTCTTTCCTGCTCTTGCTCAACACGTTTCTTCTCTTCTTTTCTGGAAACGAGCTCATCGCGCTTACGGCTGAAGAGCTTGGTGTTGATTACAGTTCCTGAAACGCCCGGAGGTGTTTTCAATGAAGCATCCTTTACGTCACCAGCTTTGTCCCCGAAAATTGCACGAAGCAATTTCTCTTCAGGAGTCGGATCGGTTTCACCTTTAGGAGTGATTTTACCAACAAGAATATCGCCCGGATTGATTTTCGCACCTACGCGAATCATACCCTGCTCATTCAGGTTACGAGTGGCTTCTTCACTTACGTTAGGAATCTCCCGAGTCAACTCTTCTTCGCCACGCTTGGTGTCACGAACCTGTTGTTCGAATTCTGTTACGTGGATAGAAGTATAAATATCTTCCTGAACGATACGCTCAGAAATTACAATCGCATCCTCAAAGTTGTATCCTCTCCATGGCATGAAAGCCACAAGAAGGTTACGTCCGAGAGCAAGTTCTCCACCATCGGTAGAACAACCATCAACAATTGCCTGACCCTTTTTAACCTTATCGCCTACTTTAACAATTGGGCGTTGATTAGTGGCTGTATCCTGGTTGGTTCGGGTAAACTTCTCCAGTTTGTATGATTTGATTCCGCCATCAAAATAACAGTGTTGCTCGGTCTCAGATCGGTCATATTTCACACGAACTTCAGTTGCACTTACATATACTACTTCACCATTATTTTCAGCAGTAATGATTGCACGAGAATCGCGAGCTGCACGATGCTCAAGACCGGTTCCTACTACAGGTGCTTCAGGTCGAAGCAATGGAACGGCCTGACGCTGCATATTCGAGCCCATCAAGGCACGGTTTGCATCATCATGCTCGATAAATGGAATCAGAGCTGCCGCCAACGAGGTAATCTGGTTGGTGGCAACATCCATATATTCGATTTCATCTCTACGAGCATTGTTGTAGTTACCTTCGCGCATGCGAGAGAAAACCAGCTCGTTTTTAAATATTCCTTTGTCGTCGAGTTCAGCATTTGCCTGTGCAATTACTGTTTCATCTTCCTGCTCGGCAGCAAGATACTCAACCGACTTACTTACTTTACCGTCTTTCACTTTTCGGTAAGGAGTTTCGATAAACCCGAAGTCATTCACTTTAGCATGAATACACAGAGAAGAAATCAACCCAATGTTTGGACCTTCCGGGGTTTCAATCGGGCAAAGACGACCATAGTGAGTATAGTGAACATCACGCACCTCGAAACCGGCACGTTCGCGAGTCAAACCACCAGGACCAAGCGCTGACATACGACGTTTGTGCGTCAATTCGGCAAGTGGGTTGGTTTGATCCATAAACTGAGAAAGCTGATTCGTACCAAAGAAGGTGTTAATCACACTTGAAATAGTACGTGCATTCACCAAATCTTGCGGCGTCAGCTGCTCAGCGTCACGAGAGTTCATCCTCTCTTTAATAGTTCTAGCCATACGGGCAAGACCTATAGCAAATTGCTGCCCGAGTTGCTCACCTACAGTACGGATACGTCTGTTACTCAGGTGATCAATATCATCAACCTGAGATTTCATGTTTTTAAGACGAATTACTTCTTTGATGATGGCTACAATATCGTCTTTTGTCAGATATTGAACATCAGTGTCATCAAGGCGGAGTCTTTTGTTTAGTCGGTAACGACCTACTTCACCAAGATCATATTTTTTGTCGCTGAAGAATAATCGTTCAAGGATCGCACGTGAGGTTTCCGGATCCGGCATTTCGCCAGAACGAATTTGCTGATACACTTCACCAAGTGCAGAGTGCTCATCCCAGGTTGGATCTTTTCTAAGCGTATTCATTACCACAGAACGCTCAGATTCTTCAGCAGTGATTTTCTGTACAAGAACCGTTTTAACTTCAGCCTCTTTCAACATGCCGTAATCATCTTCTGTGAGCTTGTGATCACGTTCGAAAATTACTTTTCTGTTTAGCGCTTCAGTTACTTCACCGGTTTCATCGTCAACTACTTCTTCCATTTCTTCGACGATGATGTTCTGAGCAAGACGCTGATCGACTAACTTTTTATTATAGTCTGCCTTGCTTCCGAACTTAATTTCATCAGAAAGCTCGAACAAGCTCAATAATTCGATATCAGAAGAATATCCTAATGCTCTAAGCAGCGTAGTTGCCGGAATCTTTTTCTTTCTGTCGATATATGCCCAAAGTACATCGCGGATATCGGTTGTGAATTCAATCCATGATCCTTTGAATGGAATAACTCGTGCTGAGTATAACTGTGTACCATTCGGATGAACAGATTGACCAAAGAATACACCAGGTGAACGGTGTAACTGGCTTACGATAACTCGTTCAGCTCCGTTAATAATAAAAGTACCACGATTTGTCATCCATGGAAGATCTCCTAAGAAAACTTCCTGCTCGATTGTTTCGCTGGCTTCATCGCTATCATCCACAGATGAAAGTCGAAGTTTAGCCTTCAATGGTACCGAATAAGTTAAGCCACGATCCTGGCATTCTTTAATTGTATAACGGGGCACATCAACATTGAAATAAAGAAATTCAAGAATGTGAGTTTCGCGAGTATCCTGTATTGGGAAATTCTCGTTAAAAATTCGTTGCAGCCCTTGATTTGCACGCTCATTAGGTGCGATATCAAGTTGTACGAATTTTTCGAAAGACTCTAATTGGATATCCAGAAAATCCGGATATTCTAAAACATGTTGTGTGCGCCCAAAAGATTGGCGTTCCGTATGTGGAATAATTTGCATCTTCTTGCTCAAAAGGAACCTCTCCTTTTAGTTGAAGGGTGATTGTACAGTAAAAACCCTTGATAACTCAGGGGTTAAATGATATAGACGCCAATAGCCAATGCCGTTTTCACGACATTGGCTACCAACGAAATGTAAACAAAGTGCTTATTTGAGCTCTACAGTTGCTCCAGCTTCTTCAAGCTTTCCTTTGATCTCTTCAGCTTCGTCTTTAGCTACAGCTTCCTTAATTGTATTAGGAGCGCCGTCTACTAATTCTTTAGCTTCTTTAAGACCTAAGCCAGTAATACCGCGTACTTCTTTAATTACCGCGATTTTCTTAGCTCCAGCAGACTCAAGAACTACATCAAACTCAGTTTTTTCTTCAGCTCCACCAGCAGCGTCTCCGCCACCAGCAGGTCCGGCTACAGCAACAGCCGCAGCAGCAGGTTTGATATCGTATTCTTCTTCGAGAACTTTAGCAAGTTCGTTAGCTTCTTTGATAGTTAGGTTGACAAGCTCTTCAGCTAGTTTGTTAACGTCAGCCATTTTTATCTCCAGTTGTTTTTTTAAGTAAAATTCTTAGTTGATATAAGGGGTTAATTTTCGCCTTTTTCAGCGATTGCTTTTACAGCACCTACAAGGTTAGATCCTTGCGAGTTCAGAGCACCAAGTACGTTCGACATTGGGGCAGCAAGTAAACCAAGGATATCGCCAATGATCTCATTTTTAGATTTCATTGCGGCAAGCGCTTCAAGCTTGTCCTCACCATAAAATTCACCATCAACGATGGCTCCTCTAAATTGCGGCTTATTATTATCCTTGATAAAATCTTTCAAAACCTTTGCAGGTGCAGATAATTCTTCTTCAACAAACGCGAATGCATTTTGCTCGTTAAGAGATGGAATTACAGAATCGTAACCTCCAACTTCTTCCATAGCAAGCTTCATTAGTTTGTTTTTATATACTTTGAAGAAGACATTTCCCTTACGAAATGCACCACGCAGCTCGTTAGCTTCATCTACAGACATACCTGAATAATTGGTAACATAAATAGCGTTAGCGCTATTCAGCTTTTCTGCGATTTCATCTAAAACTGCTTTCTTTTCTGCAGTTGGCATAATTTAATTCCTCCTAATTAAGAGATGTAACTGCGGTTCTGCTTATCGGAATGCTAGGTCCCATCGTGCTGCTCATGTATACGCTTTTCACGTAAATACCTTTTGCAGAAGCAGGCTTCATTCGCATCACTGTTTGAAGAAATGCTTCCGCATTTTCTTTCAGGTCGCTAGCTCCGAAACTTACTTTACCAACGGATGTATGGAGGATTCCGGCTTTATCAACACGGAAATCAATCTGTCCGGCTTTAACCTGCTTTACAGCAGCAGCCACATCCATTGTTACAGTTCCACTTTTGGGATTTGGCATCAATCCGCGAGGACCTAAAAAGCGTCCAAGCTTACCGAGTTTGCCCATTACATCCGGCGTAGCGATAATCACGTCGATTTCCGCCCAGCCTTCTTCAATTTTTGCGATATATTCATCCAGACCTACAAAGTCTGCGCCAGCTTCAGTAGCTTCTCCTTGTTTAGCCTCGTTAACGAGAGCCAAAACCCGAACTTCTTTACCGGTTCCGTGAGGCAAGCTCACAGTTCCACGTACCATTTGATCTGCATGTCGCGGATCAACACCCAAACGGATATCGATATCGACAGAAGCATCAAAATTAGTGCTCGATGTCTTTTTAACAAGGTCACAAGCTTCTTCCAAAGTGTATTCCAACTCTGAATTTACCAGCGCTGCGGCCTGTTCATATTTTTTTCCTCTTTTTGCCATGAGTTCTATTTCCTTTACCTGTCGCGATTAACTCTAAGACCCATACTGCGAGCCGTTCCTGCAATCATTTCTGCAGCAGCTTCAACGTCGAACGCATTTAAGTCCTCCATTTTCTCCTCCGCAATTTCTTTGCATTGGCTCCAGGTTACCATCCCCACTTTAACACGGTTTGGTTCGCCTGAGCCGGATTTGATTTTCGCTGCCTTTTTGAGAAGTACAGGTGCAGGCGGAGTTTTTGTCTTAAATGTAAAAGACTTATCCGCGAACACAGTAATCTCAACAGGAATAACTGTTCCGGCTTTGTCCTGAGTCTTAGCATTAAAGGCTTTGCAAAACTCCATAATGTTGATACCTGCCTGACCGAGCGCCGGTCCTACAGGGGGAGCAGGGTTTGCCTGTCCACCAACAATTTGGAGCTTCAGGATTCTTTCAACTTTTTTAGCCATGGATTTTCAGGATCCTAATCTATTTATATAACTTCAGTTTATCGCGTAATAGCTAGTGTTGCATCAACTAGGTTCTTTATGTGGCGGATTCGACTTGATTCACATCCACTTCAACAGGAGTACGTCGCCCAAAGATGCTCACCAAAACGCGGAGCTTCAATTTCTCTGGATTCACTTCCTGTACCGTTCCATCGAAGTCTTTGAACGGGCCGGATATCACTTTAACCAAGTCGCCTTCGCTATACGGAATTTCAACATTCCGTAATTCATCTCCTGCTTCCTGCACTCGTCCAATGATGCGTTGAATTTCGTGCTTTTTTAGCGGAGAGGGCACTGTATCTGTTTTTCCTTTCAAAAATCCCAAACAAGATGGTGCACTTTGTATGAGGTTATTCACCTCTTCGTCATAATGAGTATTAACCAGAATATACCCCGGAAAGAAATTCTTCTCCCTGGTTCGTTTCTTTCCACCGCGAATTTCAACCACAGTTTCGGTTGGAACAAGAACATCAGTGATCTTGTCACCCAAATCCTGATCTTCTATTTCGCGATCGAGAAACTCTTTTACTTTTTTTTCATGACTGGAGAAGCAGCGAACCACATACCAGCCATGCTCTAGTTCTTTACTCATTATTGATAAATAGCTTCTAGTACTGTACTGTAAACCTGATCAACTCCGAAAATAAATGCGGATATAATGATCGAGAATACGACTACAATAATTGTATTGTCTACTAATTCCTTCTGAGTTGGCCAAGACACTTTCTTAAACTCGTTACCAACGCTCTCAAAAAAATTTATAAGTTTTTCCATGTTACAGTACTAATATGTTTGCACGGGTGGAGAGACTCGAACTCCCGACACCTGGTTTTGGAGACCAGTGCTCTACCAACTGAGCTACACCCGTAGATACACACAAGAGTAGGCGACCAAAGTCACCTACTCCAGATGTGCTGTCAATATGTTTCTCAGATTAATCTAAGATTTTAGTTACAACACCGGCACCTACGGTACGGCCTCCTTCACGGATCGCAAATCGCAACCCTTCTTCCATCGCTACCGGCTGGATAAGCTCCACAGAAAGCTTCACATTATCTCCCGGCATGACCATCTCCACTCCACTCGGAAGCTCACAAGCTCCGGTTACATCCGTCGTTCTGAAGTAGAACTGCGGGCGGTAGCCTTTGAAGAACGGCGTGTGTCGCCCACCTTCGTCTTTGCTCAGCACGTACACCTCACACTCAAACTTCTTGTGCGGGTTGATCGAGCCTGGCTTACACAGCACCATGCCTCGCTGCAATTGCTCCTTGTTGATTCCACGAAGCAGAATACCCGCGTTGTCACCCGCCTGGCCTTGGTCAAGCAATCTTCGGAACATCTCGATTCCGGTTACCACACTCTTTAACGGCTCTTCGATGATTCCTACAATCTCGATCTCATCGTTGAGCTTAAGTACTCCACGCTCGATACGACCTGTAGCTACGGTTCCACGACCTGTGATAGAGAATACATCCTCTACCGGCATCAGGAACGGCTTGTCTACATCTCGCTCCGGAGTTGGAATCGTATCATCCACAGCTTTAATTAGCTCTACAATCTTTTCTTCCCACTGCGCTTCTCCGTTCAGGGCGCCAAGGGCTGATCCCTGGATCACAGGAATATCGTCTCCATCAAACTCATAGCTCGATAACAGCTCACGCACTTCAAGCTCTACCAGCTCCAGCAGTTCTTCGTCATCTACCAAGTCAACCTTGTTCATGAATACCACAATCTCAGGTACTCCTACCTGGCGGGCCAGCAAGATGTGCTCGCGCGTTTGAGGCATAGGACCGTCGGTGGCGGCTACTACTAAGATAGCTCCATCCATTTGCGCCGCACCTGTTACCATGTTCTTTACGTAATCGGCGTGACCCGGGCAGTCTACGTGCGCGTAGTGACGAGCGTCGGACTCATACTCTACGTGCGCCGTGGCGATGGTAATCCCTCGCTCGCGCTCTTCCGGGGCGTTGTCAATCTGATCAAACGCCTGTGCTACTCCACCGTAGGTCTTCGCCATTACGGTGGTAATCGCCGCTGTCAATGTTGTCTTTCCGTGATCTACGTGACCAATGGTTCCCACATTCACGTGAGGCTTGGTGCGTTGAAAGGTCTCTTTTGCCATGATTAAATCTAATTATGTGTATTGTTAAAAAAATGTTCTCCGTATCTATCAACAACAGAGCCGATAGTCGGACTTGAACCGACGACCCCTTCCTTACCATGGAAGTGCTCTACCACTGAGCTATATCGGCTTAGTTTCTTGAGCGAGCGACCGGGATCGAACCGGCAACATTCAGCTTGGAAGGCTGACACTCTACCAATTGAGTTACGCTCGCTAGTCAATATGTCAATGTGGGGAGAGCAGGATTCGAACCTACGAAGTCGTAAGACAACAGATTTACAGTCTGCCCCAGTTGGCCGCTTTGGTATCTCCCCAATTCACAAAAAACAGAGCCAGTGACCGGATTTGAACCGATGACCGACGGTTTACAAAACCGTTGCTCTACCAACTGAGCTACACTGGCTTTTTGCGAAAGACTCCAAAAATACCTATGTCTTTAAAGATTGTCAATATTTAAAGCATAAAATTTTTGAGTTTTCTACATCTGTTCAACAGAGCCGTCAGACTGATTTTTTGACCAGATAAACCGGACAATAATTAGTAGCCCGATACAAACCAGTATAACTGTGCCGTAAGTTGAGAGATAACCTCCAACCACCTGCCAGTTATCACGAATAAACCATCCCATAAATAATAAAATAGCATTCCATAACGCGGAACTAATCAACGAATTAGCTACTGTATGACTAATTTTCAGGCGCGACATCCCCGCCGTTAATGAAATTACTGAGCGAGTGCCAGCTAGAAAACGATTCCCAAAAATTACCCACTGACCATATTTATACATCCAGATTTTTCCTTTTCTGAAGTAGCGGTAATTGATAAATCGAAGCAGAAAATGCTCATCTTTTTTATCCTCAATTTGTCCGCCAAGCTTGTAGCCAATCCAGTACATATTCATAAATCCTACCACAGAAGCCAAAACTGTGAGAATCCAGAGCAACGGAAGTGAGAGCAAACCATCAGCAGCAAGGTACCCTCCAAATGCAAGCAGAACATCTCCCGGAACCGGAGGTAATATATTTTCTGTGTAGGCAATTATTGTAAAGATGAGATACACTCCAATGGGAGGAACTACATTTATCCAGTCAACTATTGTTTGTACAACCTGATCTGCCATTTACTTTTTCTGAATTAGAACTACAGCAGTTGCAGAAATACCCTCTTCTCTTCCAATGAAACCCATTTTCTCGGAGGTTGTGGCCTTTACTGAAACCTGACTGAGATCTGCCTCAAGATCATTGGCAATTGTCTTCCTTATTTTTGGAAGATGGGGCAGTAACTTAGGACGCTCAGCGACAATGGTAGCATCCAGATTCGAAAGTAGATATCCCTTTTCTTTCACCAAGCGATAACAATATCGAAGAAGAGCACGACTATCAGCATCTTTATGTTCAGGATCAGTATCCGGGAAGTGCTGTCCGATGTCTCCAAGGGCCAGAGCACCAAGCAAAGCATCAGTAATTGCATGAAGCAGCACATCAGCGTCAGAATGTCCAAGAAGTCCTTTTTCAAAGGGAATTTCCACTCCACCTAATATCAGTTTTCTTCCTTCCACTAATTGGTGAGTATCAAACCCGTATCCTATTCTCATGCTTCACCTCGCTCGGTCAAAATTAATTCTGCAACTTTCAGGTCTATCGGATAAGTAATCTTCAGGTTTCGCTGGTCACCCTCCACAACCTTTACACTCCCCCCAATTCGCTCTACCAATGATGCATCATCCGTACCTGTAAATTCTTCCCTGATTGCGGAATCATACGCTTTAATAAGAAGTTTTTTTTGAAATATCTGAGGAGTCTGTGCCTGCCATAATTCGCTTCTGTCTGGTGTACTCACTATTACCGAATCGGCATTTACTTTCTTGATGGTATCCTTCGCGGGTACGGCGACAATTGCACCACCGTATTCTTCCGCTGCTTCGCAGCATTCTTTGATCAACTCTTTACTTATGAAGGGTCTTACTGCATCATGTACTGCAATCAAATCAATTTCCTGGGAAATCTTTGGGAATGCGTTATGAATGGAGTACTGGCGTTCTCTGCCTCCTTGAACCACATCAAGGCACTTAACATCATCTTTAAAATTTTCGAGTATAGCCTTCACTTCATCCATCCAATCAGCGGATGTTGAAATAACAACCTGTTCAACTTCATCTACCTGAGCAAAAGCACGGATGGTGTGCTCAAGAACTGAAACTCCGTGAAGTTTTAAAAATGGCTTTGGAACGCGAGCCCCCATTCGGGAACCCGAGCCGGCAGCCGGTATTATGACCGCCAGCTTTGACATTTAAATAATCAACATTGCATCGCCGAATGAGAACAGGCGATAGTCTTTTTCTTTTGCCTCTTCATAAGCTTTCATAAGGAAATCATAGCCAGCGAAAGCAGCACCTAACATTAATAATGTAGATTCAGGTCGGTGGAAGTTTGTGATAAGTGCCTCAGTAATTTTGAACTGGTAGGGAGGGTAAATAAACTTATCAGTCCAACCTGTTCCCATCTTAGACATACCACTTGCCATTACACTTGTTTCGATGGTACGAACGGCACTTGTTCCAATTGCTACTACCTTATTCTTTTTCTTTTTGAGAGCAGTATTAATTTTATCAGAAGTATCCTTTGAAATGAAAAAGTTTTCTGAATCCATTCTGTGTTTGGTCAAATCTTCAACCTCCACATTACGGAACGTTCCCCAACCAATATGAAGTGTGATTGGAAGAAACTCTACCCCTTTCTTTTCAATTTTTTCTACCAACTCGGGAGTAAAATGCATTCCAGCTGTAGGGGCAGCTACTGCGCCGCGTTCTGTTGCAAATACAGTTTGGTAGCGCTCTTTGTCTGCATCTACAGGCTCACGCTCGATGTAAGGAGGAAGCGGCATTTTGCCCAATTCATCAAGCTTTTCATATAGCTCATCATTAGGACCTTCGTAGAGGAAACGAATAGTTCGACCACGTGAAGTTGTATTATCAACAACTTCGGCCATTAACTCATCATCACCTTCACCAAAATATAATTTGTTACCAATTCGAATCTTTCTGGCAGGTTCAACCAACACATCCCAAAGCATATTTTCAGGCTGAAGCTCACGAAGTAAAAATACTTCAATATCAGCTTCTGTCTTTTCCTTCTTTCCATTAAGTCGGGCAGGAAAAACTTTTGTGTTATTATAGATAACAACATCACCCTCGTTAAAATACTTATGAATATCAGAGAACTTTTTGTGTTCGATTGTTTGCTCGGCTCGATTCAACACCATTAGTCTGGCGGAATCTCGTTTTTTTAAGGGTTCTTCAGGCACATTAAGCCCTTCAATCTCGTATCTAAAATCGGTGAGTTTCATCTCTCCTCAGCTTGTTTTGGAGTGTTTGTTTACTTTTTTGAAAAGAGAGCAAAAATAGTGTTTTTTTCGATGTATATCAATGTGAGTATGCAGTTACCTTTTTTGAAAAGGTTTTAAGCAGAAAGTAAACTATTTACCCTCTGGTAGCGTTGCTTAATCAGATGAAGAAAAAACTTTTACTTATCAGTTTTTTTTGTTTTCTGATGTTTAGTATTACAAATGCTCAACTCAGAAAGGATTTGGAAGCTGTCCAAAACAAAACAGGCTCTGTTACCAAAAGTGATAGTTCAAAGGCTATACTTCCTCTTCATACTGATATCGTGTTAGGTTTATATTCTTCAAATAAAATATCCAGCACTAATCTTTCATTAATCAGTTCAGGTCCTACAAATAAGATACTTTGGCCTGAACAGTTTACTTCGGAGTGGAGAGTACCTCCAATATTTAAAAATTTAGATTCAGGGTATCGTAATTCTTTTTTGGAATTTAAACCGGAAGACAACTTTGCTCAGGTTGTTGGTAAGATTGGAATACTTTATGGTTTTAGTAAAGTTTTTAAAGAAAATTGAGCATAACCACTATCACAAAAATTAACGATTCAGTGGCGAACATAAGTTTATTATTTACCTTCAATTCATTATTATGCGTATTCAGTTCTGGTGTTCATTTATAATTCAGGAGCCCATGAAAAGAGCTATACTATCACTTACATTATTCTCATTCTTGCTTATTGGAACAGCTGATGCTCAACTGCGGTCTGATTTATCATCGCCCTATGATTACAGTGGTTCAATTGTCAATACTAGCGCCCCTACCGTTGAGTCAGGTTTAAATCGCTTTTTCAATAGTATTGATATGAGTCATTCCTACAGTATGAGTTTTTCTGCTTTTGGTGGTGGTTATCAAAATGTGAATGCTTACACCAATACGCTAACTTTCGACATCAGCCCAAAAATGAATGGCCGTGTTGATGTATCTTTTCTGCACTCTCCATTTGGAAATAATTTTGCTCAGGGACAGTCCGGCTTTCAAGATCAGGTAATTATCCGAAATGCTGAATTGAATTATAAAATCAGTGATAACGCAATTATCCGATTTCAATATCAGCAATTACCTGCGGGATATTATGGATATGGTGGTTACGGATATGATCCTTTTGGATATAGCCGTTTTGGAAGATATAACAGCAGATACGACCGCAATGGGTTTTGGTATTAAGAGTATGTTGAATGGGTGAAAACCAATCAGAAAAACCTTCCAATTCCGAAAACCTTTTTTTAAATGCAGCTATAGGATTTCTAAGTATCCTTTTGATTGTACTTCTGGTTGCACTTTCAACGCGGATTATTTACCCAAGAATTTTCAACCAACGTGTTGAAGCATCTTCACAGCTAATAAGTGAAATCATCCAGATTGAAGTATTAAATGGATGTGGGATTCCCGGAATAGCTAATGCTTACACCGGAGTATTGAGATCAAACGGATTTGATGTGGTTGAAACAGGAAATTTTGATCACTTCAATCTTGAAAAAACAATTGTAATTTCCAGAAGCGGAGTTTTAGACAACGCAAAACGAGTTGCAAGCGCACTAGGGGTTGAACCAATTCATGTAATAAGAGAAGAATCACCCGACTATTTTTTAGATGTAACCGTGGTAATTGGTCACGATTACGAACAGCTTAACAGAGAATAAATGACAGATATAAAGAAACCAACAAACAATCAGTTTATTGACGCGAAGCCTGAATCAAAAAAGTTGGTAGAGTTAATTATAGAGGGATTAAGAAAAAGAAAAGCACAAGACATTGTTATCCTGGATGTATCAGAATTGACAACACTCACAGATTATTTTGTTGTATGCAGCGGTAATTCAGATACTCAGATCAAAGCGATTGCAGATTCAGTTGAAGAAGAACTATTAGAAGAAGCAGGTGAAAAAGCCTGGAAGAAAGAAGGACTACAAGCTCGCTCATGGATTATTCTGGACTTTATAAATACGGTTGTACATGTAATGAGTAAAGAGAAGCGTGAATTCTACAACATCGAACAAATGTGGAACGACGCTAAGATTACTTACATCGAAAATGAAAGCTGATTTGAAATGAAAGAACCCCGGATTCTTATCACCGAGCCTATCCCTCAAACGGTGACTACGTATCTTGAAGAATTCGGTGAGGTCACTATTGGCGAAAAGGGTCAGTTCAATACAGAAGAAGCTTTACTTGATGAATTAAAGAAGTATGATGCTCTTCTGTGTATGCTTTCAACTCCTGTCACAGAGAGAGTACTACGTTCCGCCCCGAACCTGAAAGTTGTCGCAAATTTTGCGGTAGGCTACAATAACATTGATGTAAAAACTGCCTCCGCGCTCAATATTAAAGTTGCAAACACTCCTGATGTACTAACCGAGGCCTGTGGTGATTTTGCCATGGCTTTACTAATGGCGACAACACGTAACTTCTATCAGGCGGAAACCTATTTACGTGAAGGAAAATTTAAAGGATGGGAACCACTGGGATTTCTTGGAATGGAGCTACGCAACAAAACTCTGGGCATTGTTGGCATGGGAAGAATTGGACAGGCTTTTGCTCACCGGGCTAAAGCTTTTGGAATGAATATCAGCTACCATAACCGTTCCAGGCTAGCCAAAGAAATTGAAGATGAGCTGAGCTGCTCTTTTGTTCCAACAGTTGAGGAACTTGCCCGCCAAAGTGATGTGTTAAGTTTGAACTGTCCATTAACCCCAGAAACTCATCATTTAATTGATAAAAACATTCTTTCCATAATGCCCGAACATTCTATCCTGATTAATATATCACGTGGTCCTGTAGTTGATGAAGCTATGTTGGCTGAGGCGCTTCATACTGGGGAAATTGCGGGAGCGGGTTTAGATGTATTTGAGAATGAACCTGAAGTTCACCCCAAATTACTCTCAGCACCAAATTGCACTATGCTTCCCCACATAGCTAGTGCCACATTTGAAACCAGAGAGGCTATTGGTATGCTCGCCGCCAGCGCAATTAAAAAGGTGTTAAGCGGCGTTTCTGACAAAGAGATTTCAAACCTGGTAACGGCTTAGTTACTTTTTGATTAGCTTAAAATGTGAGCGTACTTAAAGAAAATAGAACCCCGATCCTTTTTGGATTGCTTTGCCTGCTGGCTCTTGGATACAGTCTGTTTGAGTGGTTAAATTATCAAAAGGCGCCTCAGGAGAATGAAATTGTCTCACTTGCTGAAGAATCAGTAGCTTCTGCTTCAGAGAATTTCAAGAATTTTATATTTGGTTTTACTAACAACTCTACCTCCTATGCCAACAAGTTAAAAATAGCGGCAGAAAACAAAGAAAGCCTGGAACCATTCTTTGATGAAGTCCCCCAAGAGTCTTCTTTTTGGGGTTCTGTCCTTTTCAAAGAGGGTGAAAAAATAGCCTGGGATGGTTTTGTGCCAGACACTCTTCCTTATTCACTTTATAATAATGAAGAGTCTCTCTACATCTCCATAGATACGGATAACAATGTTACTTATCTGTTTAGTTTAATTCCTTTTTTTATTGAACAACAGGATTCAGTAGTCAGATACGATGTCTATAATCGGGTAAAAATTTCTCAGGTAAATATTCTTTCAATTGGAAAGAATCTTGAATTATCTCCGGAAGAGCTTTTTACAAACCCTGATGAATACCCGGTTGTTTTTGATTTCAATGAATTCACGCAGCCAAATGCACTGGCATCATCGATTATATCCACCATGAGTTCAGATTCTCTTGGCGAGATTTACGCTCTCCCCGAAGGTTTTGACGAGTACAAAGCTTATCATTTCGAAAAGGCAGGGGCCTTTCGAGCACTTTTTCTTGCTTGTTTTTTAATTCTGATTGGAGCTCTGGCTTTTTCTTTCTCTAAACAACTGGGTGGGTGGACCGGTCTTTTTGTTCAACTAGCCGTATTCACATGCATCTGGCTACTTATAAAAACGCTATATCCGCTTATCAATATTAAGGCGTTTAATGTACCCTTACTGGCTAATCTGTACCTGGTTAACTACGCTGTAAACTCCATTTTTACTTTATTGATCAGCATTTCAACTACTTCTTTTCTTGTCTCAGAAAAAAAACTCAAAATCTCTTTTAGTCCTGCCGGCTTTTTGATTACAGGGGGAGTCATAAGTGTTTTGGCAGGTGCCGTTTTCTTCAATTTTCTATTCAATACTACATCTGTAATCATTCACTCTAATATCCAGGTAATGGATCTTGAGTTGATTCCGTCTCTATCTACTTTGATTTTCTACCTTTGTTCTGGCAATACTTTTATTTCTTTATTTATTCTATTCATTACTATTTGCTGGTTTATTCTTAAAAAAGCGCCTAAAAATGCCTGGCAAACTGTTTCTGGTTTAGTTCTTGGAATAGCAGCCTTTGCCACCGTAAGTAAACTTGGTTTTGCTCGCGAACCTGATGCCAACTGGATTGTTGTAATAACTACACTTTTTATTTTTTTGACTGTAGTTTTTTCAATCTACCTGGTTAGGAAGAGGCCTGCCTTTATAAAATCATCGAAGCTGAGATCGTTAATATTTATCAGCTACCTGGCTGTTTGTTTTATATACATAGCCTATTCAAGTGGAAATATGATTCGCCAGGATTTAAGGATGCTCGAAGCTGCTGATACCTTTTCCCTTGATGAGGAGAATCAAATTCAGAATATTACCATTGATTTGCTTCTTGCCCTAAGCAATGAACTTAGTAATGCTCCACAAAGTGCTTTCGATGATGCTTTGTTTGATCAGTTTATTGAAGACTTTATAAAGCCGGAGTGGCTCAGGTATTCGATCTCTGTTCAATTTATCGATCCTGAAGGAGACCGGTTTACAGATTATACAACCAGCCTTTCTCCTCCGCAATGGAGTACCGCTTTCAGAATAGCTGAACTCGAAATTCCCTTTGAAGATGAACAAATACGAAGGGAGAATCTTCGGCCCGTATTACGTCGCCGCCCAATTAATACAATAAATGCCAGCTATTCATCCTTTATTCGAGGTTGGATACCAGTATTTGAAAGTTCGGAATCAAATAACAGAATAGGTTGGATTTTATGCTCGGTATATGAAGAACTTCCTCAACTTGATCGACCACTCCGAACAGTAATAACATCACAACAATCAGGAAACTGGGGCGAAACCTTGCTTTCTTCTGAATATGAAAATGGAGTTGCCATACGGAGTATGTTAACCGGAATACCATTGGAAATCCCCGAGCCCTCTTCACTTTCTGAGCAGACTCTGGCTAACGTCTACAGGGATTCTATTTATACTGCTTCCTTCTCTTATGAGGGAAGCGAGATTAAAGAGCTCTTTGTTAAAAAGAGCGAGCAAAATATTGTACGGGTTGCGAGCAGACAAATAAGTGCTACTCAGCACACGTTTTCATTCCTGAGACTATTCTTTGTGCTAATTATTCTTGGCATACTCTGTATGTTCTTTTTCTCCCGGAATCCGAACTGGCAAATCTTCGGTTACTCCCGACGATTCAAAGACCGACTTATTGACCGCTTTATTTTAGCAAGTCTTGTTTGTTTGACGGCACTGGTGGGTGCTTCATACTATGTACTTAACCAACAAAATAGTGATGATGTAAAAGATCAATTATTTAGCAGGCTCGAAAACCTGGTTTTAAACCTGGAGAATGAGCTTTCTTCTGCTGCAACGGATCCTGCTGAGCTTCAGAAAATCACTTCCATTCTGGATGTAGATGCCTCCATTTACGTTGATGGGGAACTAAAGAACTCCACTACTTCTCAAATTTTCACTCAGCATTTACTGCCCACTACCATTCCCCGGCAAGTATATACCAGAATTATAAATAACGAGAGTAACAGGGAATTATCAATCGTTGAATTTGACAATCAACAGATGATGATCGGGTACCAGCCCTGGTTTGATCAGAATAATCAAATTGCAGGTATTGCAGCAGTTCCTACTTTTCTTAAGGCTCCAAAATTTTATGAGCGGTTGCTCTCTACAACTAGTTATCTTATCGCTTTCTATACGGTAATTTTTGGTTTACTTATGATGGGGGTTGGTTTTATTTCCTCCCAACTCACTTCACCCCTGGAAGAAATAAGCAATGCCCTTAAAAGAATCTCAGATGGTGATTTGGACACTAAGCTCCCAATTAGAAGTGAAGATGAAATAGGTACCTTAACCAAAGCTTATAACATGATGGCAAAACGCCTGAAGACAGTTCAAAAAGAATTAGCTGAGACCGAACGGGAAGCAGCCTGGAAAGAAATGGCCCAACAAATTGCGCATGAAATCAAGAACCCGCTCACCCCAATGAAATTAAACCTTCAGCATCTGGAGCGCCAACTTGAAGTCACCGAAAAGGATTTAACATCTGTAAAACCAAAAGTGGCAAAAATAGCTTCAAGTATGATTGAACAGATCGACTCGCTGAATAAAATTGCCTCTGATTTCTCTAAGTTTGCCAAACCTATCGAACATGAATTTATTGAGATTGACCTAAATGACCTCGCACATTCTGTAGTAGACATGTATAAAGCAGATGAAAGCTTTGCACTAGTCACAGACTTTTCAAAAATAGAACTGCCTATTCTTGGTGCAAAAGAAGAGTTAAGAAGGGTGCTAGTAAACCTTATGAAAAATGCAAAAGAAGCATTAAATAAAAGTGGAACTGTCTCCATTTCAACTTTTACGGATGCAAAAAACACCTTTGCCTTTGTTACAGTAACGGATAATGGAGATGGCATCTCAACCCAAGATCAGGATAAAATATTTGTGCCCAATTTTTCCACTAAATCGAGTGGAACGGGTTTAGGGCTGGCCATCACAAAAAAAATTGTTGAAGAACACGATGGTGAAATAAGCTTTATTTCCACAATCGGTCAAGGGACTTCGTTTACTTTACGTATACCTCTTTTGAAGAAAGGAAAGCAGTAATTTTGAGGGAACTTCCTTACCATGAGCGCTCATTTAGTGAGCTTTGAAAACGCATCTACCAGACATAAAAAAAGAAACTTCGACCCTGCTCAAAATTGGGGTTCCCATTGTTGGCACACAGTTACTCTCTATGGGGCTGAATGTAACCGATACCATAATGGCCGGGCAACTTTCTGCGGCCGATCTGGCTGGAGTTGCCGTAGGAAATGCCTTATACCTCCCTGTTACCTTGTTTGGGATGGCAACCTTAGTTGCTATCAATCCAATTGTTTCGCAATACCTCGGCGCGCGCCGTTTTAATGAAATAGGCAAAAGTGCCCGGCAAATGCTTTGGCTGATTCTCTTTCTCGCGATACCGTCTTTTTTTGTGGTTAGAAATCTGGATTTTATTATGCACCTGGCAAAAGTAGACCCGGAAATTATTCCGCTCTCAAGCAAATACCTAAAGGCAGTAGCCTGGGGCATTCCCGGGTTACTCATTTTTGCAGGGCTTCGTTATTTTAGTGAAGGACTTGCCATCACCAAACCGGCGATGTATCTATCATTTCTAACCCTGCTTCTGAACATTCCCGCTGATTATATTTTGATGTACGGCAAGCTTGGATTTCCAGCAATGGGCGCTGAAGGAACTGGTTATGCAACAACAGTTGTGCAACTGGCCTCAGCAATTACAATGATTATTTTTACCGCTTCTTTCAAGCCTTTTAAACGGTTCAATATTTTTGCCCGTACCCGAGGTCCCGAATGGAGATATATTAAAGAATTGCTATATGTAGGGCTACCCAATGGCGCAAGTTCTACTTTGGAAGTGCTGCTGTTTGCCTCGGTAAGTGTGTTGATGGGAACGTTAAGCGTAACCGCATCTGCAGCTCATCAAATCTCGATTAATATAGCCGCTACGATATTTATGATTCCGTTCGGTCTTTCTATGGCGATCTCGCAACGAGTGGGCGTAGCAGTAGGTAAGGGTTCGTTAAAAAATGCCCGTTTTCGGGGTTTCATCGGTACCGCTGTTTGTACACTCATTATGGTGTTTACCGCATTGTTGATTTTCACGATTCCAGGCCCCATTGTTGGTATTTATACAAGCGATCCGGAGGTAAAAAAATTAGCGGTTTCATTGGTATTCATGGCCGGACTCTTCCAAATCTCAGATGGTTTGCAAGTGGGTGGTTTTGGAGCACTTCGTGGGCTTAAAGATACCCGGGTGCCAATGGTAGTAAACTTCATTTCCTACTGGCTGATTGGATTTTCGGTAGGATATTATTTGGGAATCCATTCCGGTTTTGGGCCAAAAGGACTTTGGATTGGCTTGATTTCCGGGCTCTCTGTTGCCGCTATTTTACACAATCTTAGGTTTCATCTTCTTACTAAAAATGCCTAATCTTAGGGAAATCATATTTTCTAAAGTTAGGTTAGAAAACCAGAACTAACGTAGTATCTTTAGCCATGGGCATTTATATACACGATATTGTAACAGCGAATCCGGAAATCTCTACGAAACAGACTACAATTCGTGATATTATGAAGAGAAAGCTGTCCCAGGATCGGCGTACTCAGGCAATTCTTCATCTTATTTATGGCCAATCAGGAATTGAGAAGAGACATACCGTACTAAACTACTTTCATGATGATTCGGAAGATTCTTTTTTCAATCGAATACTCAGTGAGGATTCTCAGCCTCAAACTTTTGAACGTAATGAGGTTTATAAAGAACATGCAACAAAACTCTATCTCGAAGTTGGTGAGAGTCTGTTAGAGAGAAATCCCCAAATCAATAAAGAAGATATTACGCATGTAATTACGGTTTCATGTACTGGGTTTTACGCACCAGGACCTGATTTTGAAGTTGTGCGCGGACTTGGTTTAAACCCAACAACTGAGCGCTTTCATATTGGATTTATGGGATGCTATGCTGCTTTTCCAGCATTAAAAATGGCCAAGTCATTTTGTGAGGCTGATCCCAATGCAACCGTACTTGTGATTTCTACCGAATTGTGCTCACTTCATTTTCAATATAAAAGTGATCCGGATAATATTATTGCGTCTTCAGTATTTGCTGATGGCGCTGCCGGAGCAATTGTGTCTTCAAAAGAACCATCCAGTACTGGGTATCAAATAGAGGACTTTGCCTCTTCACTTGCCTTTGAAGGAGAGAAGGATATGGCATGGACGATTGGTAACACAGGATTCAATATGATTCTTTCCAGCTATGTTCCTGATATAATAGCTGCAAACCTGAAGAATGTATTAGCTCCCTTATTTTCGAAGCTTTCTACTACAAAAGACTCCGTTGATCTGTGGGCTGTACATCCCGGAGGAAGGGCCATTGTAGATAAAGTAGAACAATCTATGGAACTGGAACCATCTCAGGTTAGTGCTTCACGAAAAATACTTGCTGACTACGGAAACATGAGTAGCGTAACGGTTCTTTTTGTACTAAAAGAGATACTGGATTCAAAGCCTGAAGCTGGTTCCTCTGTACTTCCTATTGCATTTGGACCCGGATTAACCATAGAGTCAGGGCTGCTCAAAGTAACTTAATCTTATGCCTTTTTTCTTGTCTGGCCGACAACCTGATTTAGTCGAGCAAATGGACAGGGAGAATTGTGATCCTGTAAAACTGAATAATACGTACAGGCAGTTTTCAATAATCAATGGTATGCTTTCCAATTGGAAGCGGATCTACAGAAACCGAATACGTCCCCTTCTCTGCATCAATCCTGAAAAAGAATACTCTCTGCTGGATATTGGTTTTGGGGGTGGAGACATCCCCCTTTCTATTTCTAAGTGGGCAACACAGGATGGTTATCATCTGAAAATAACTGCCATTGAAACCGATGAACGAGCGTTTAAATTTGCTAAAAGTCTTCCAAAAAATCCGTTTGTTACTTTTTTAAATTGTAGTTCTACCGATTTGGTACAACAGCAAAAGCATTTCGATATCGTAATATCAAATCATGTGCTTCATCATCTGGATGAATCAAGCACACTTCAAATTCTTGATGAAGCCAAAAGCCTGTCAACAACTCTGGCTATCTTCAACGATATAGAACGAAGCGATATCGGTTATTCTCTTTTCAATGTATTTTCCCGACCTCTTTTTTGGAACTCGTTTATAACCGAAGACGGACTTACCTCCATCAAACGTTGCTATACCAGACATGAGCTGGAAGAAATTACTCCCAATGGCTGGAAGGTTGAACGTTCGTTTCCTTTTAGATTGTTGTTGAGCCATGAAAACTGAAGATGTCATAATTGTAGGTGGTGGACCCGTTGGATTATTTATGGGGATTTGTCTCCACCATCACGGAATTCCATGTACAATTATTGAAAAAAGAACCGAGGCTGTAAAAGAAACCCGTTCTCTGGGAATCCACCCTGTTTCTCTTGAGCTTTTCGAAAAGTTGGGGATAGTTGACGAGTTTCTTAAAACCGGCATCAAAGTTAAAAGGGGAATCGCCCATGATGGAAATAAGAAAATTGGGTCAATTAATTTTGAGGCTTGCCCGACTCCCTATCAATACATTCTGATCAATCCCCAATTCGAAACCGAACGCATACTAAAAGAACATTTTTTAAACCTGAGTCCTGATTCTTTACTTACCGGAGCTGAAATAACTGGCCTTGAAGAGGAGTTTGGATGCGTTTCCCTCACCTTAAAAAAGGAAGAAAAAGAACAAACTTTAGAGGCAGGGTACGTGATTGGATGTGATGGGAAAAATAGTTTTGTAAGAAAAACGGCAGGAATTCGCTTCAGAGGAAAAAGATATCCTGATAGCTATGTGATGGGAGATTTTGAGGATTCCACCAGATTTGGGAATGACGCGGTTGTATATCTTACTAAAGATGGCTTGGTAGAATGTTTCCCCCTTCCGAACCAAAAGAGAAGGTGGGTGGTTAAAACCTCGGATTATGTTTCTGACCCAACCCCTGAGTTAATAGCTCGACTAATAAAAGAACGTGTTTCTGAAGAAGTTGATCCCAACACAAATTCTATGATTAGTGGTTTTGGAGTTTCACACTTTATTGCCGATCGATTTGTGAAGGATCGTATTTTACTTGCTGGTGATGCAGCTCATGTTGTAAGTCCGATTGGTGGACAGGGAATGAATCTTGGATGGATGGATTGCTGGCATCTTGCTAATGTGATGTCTTTCTGCCGGGGTATCTCCAAAGATTTGCCGATCGCTGATTTATTTGTCTACGATGCCAAGCAACGTCCGATTGCAAAAAAAGTAACCCGAAGAGCCGCGTTTAATATGTCCTTGGGAAGGAAAACACTACTTCACCCCCTTAGAACAGGATTGGTGAAAACGATGCTTAAAAAACCGTTTCATGATAAAATGGCAAAACTGTTTACCATGCGTGGGCTTGAAAGCTGGTGGGTTTGAATTACTAAAGCTAAATGGTAGATTATTCATCAAAATTAAAAACTTGCTATGCCTGAAAAAATATATACCTACGAATCTGATGAAATTGAAGTAACATGGGATAAGTTTAAATGCATTCATGCCAAAGAATGTGTTCATGGTTTGCCCGGCGTGTTTAATATTGATGAGAAGCCCTGGATCCAGCCCGGAAAATCTGCTGCCAACAAAGTAGCTGAAGTGATTGCAAAATGCCCTACCGGAGCTTTGCAGTTTAAAAGAAAAGATGGCGAGAAAGAATCCATCCCCGAAAAAAATGATCTTAGCCTTATTAAGGACGGACCGGTATATCTGAAAGGGAATATTAAAATCAAAAACCTGGATGGTGAAGTGATCACCGAAGAAACCAGGGTGGCATTATGCCGATGTGGGAAGTCCACAAACAAGCCTTATTGTGATAATTCTCATATCAAAGCAGAATTTGAAGCGGGTACAGAATATAATCCGGAACGACTCCTTTTAGAAGAAACAACTGATGAGGGTGGTGAACTTTCTGTGACTCTGTTCCCAAACGCTCCTTTTGTTGTGGAAGGGAATTATACGTTAAATGGATCTGATCAAACTGTTTCAACTAAAAAGAAGATGAGTTTTTGCCGATGCGGTGCTTCTTCCAACAAGCCTTTCTGTGATGGAAGCCATAAAGAGGCGGGGTTCAGATCAGAAGAATAATCCCTGAAAGAAATAGCTATAGAGGGTAATTATCAAAATACAAACACAATTCAAGATAATGCCGACTCTCGCCATTTGATTCATGTTGATGTAGCCACTTGAAAAGACGATTGCATTAGGCGGAGTAGAAATAGGGAACACGAATGCGCAGCTTGCCCCTATAGTAAGTGGAATGGCTATTTGAAGCTCACTAAGCCCAAAGTTTTGAGCGATTACAAATGAGACCGGGATAAATACTGCCACCAGAGCTACATTGCTCATAACTTCCGTTAAAAAGACCGCGAACACACAAACCACCAGAATTACAAGGAATGGGTTTGGAGCTACCGTAGCACTGATCCAATCCCCGAGAATCCCAACTACGTTGGTGGTTTCAAGCCCTTTTGCGAGTGAAATTCCACCCCCGAAAAGTAAGAGTATATCCCATGGAAGCTTTCTGGTATCGGACCATACAAGTATAGGCGTTGATTCTTTTCCAGAAGGCCAGATAAACAACATCACAGAAGCAAAAATGGCAATAATTGTGTCGTTCAATCCCTCAAACCAAACGATTTTCGTGAGCTGCGCTCGAAAAATCCACAGCAGAGCTGTTACTATCAATATCATTAGCACACTCCGCTCGCTTTTGCTCATCTGCCCTAGCCCTTTCAGTTCTCCTGAAATCAGTTCCCCTATTCCTTCCAGTTTTTTGATTCGAACCGGAAACACCAGCTTTGTATTAATCAGGTAAACCACGGTAAATAAAATAATCACCAAGGGAAGTGCAAAAAACAGCCACTCGGAAAAGCCGAGTGGATCGAGTCCGGTTTCATCCACAATACTGGCCAGTACTAAGTTTGGAGGTGTTCCGATAAGGGTTGTGACTCCACCAATATTCGCCGCATAAGCAATGCCTAACATCAGGGTAAGAGCAAAGTTTTTGGCTCCGGCTCCATCGTCAATTTTGTCTTTGAGCAGTGCTACAACCGACATCCCGATGGGCAACATCATTACCGTGGTTGCAGTATTGCTTATCCACATGGAGAGTAGTGATGTAGCCAGCATACACCCTAGAATTACCCGGGACGGTTTCTCACCCGCAAGATTCATTATGTTAAGGGCGATGCGTTTATGTAAGCCCCATTTCTCTATGGCCAGCCCAAGTACAAATCCCCCAAAGAAAAGATAAATAACCGGGTTCGCATAATTGGTGGTTGTTTCTCTAAGCTCCAGAATTCCTGTCATTGGGAACAAAATCATTGGAAGAAGGGCGGTAACTGCTATTGGAACAACTTCTGTAATCCACCAGCTCAGCATCCAGAGTACGATACCCACCATCAATGCCTGATCGTTTTCAAAACCGCCAATAGTTGCGCTTGTAAAGAACAGTACCGGCCCCAGTAACAGTTTTAAAAGGCGAGCTGTTTCCATCCCGATGAAATAGAAATTTGAGATTTAAAATCAGGGTTAATTTACTCAGATATAAAACAGTATCGTAAAAGTAGTACCACCTGCATCGTTAGTGCGCTGTGTAAGAGTGGCATCCAGTTTACTGGCAAGGGTTTTTATAATTATGGAACCCAGAGAATCTTCTTCGCTCCCATCCAGATTAGATTTAAGACCACTTCCATCATCGGAAATACTGATGGCTACACAGTTCTGCTCATCTTTTTTTATAGCCAGTGTAATTTTCCCGTAGGACTCGATTACAAAAGCATCTTTGTACATATAAATAAGTACTTCATTCACAATCAAACCCACCGTTAGCGCCACACTTGCCTTAAGGGCAATTTTGTCCATGTCCAGAAGAAGGCTTACTTCTTTGCCTTCCTGTTCAAATATTTCAGAAACGATAGATGTTAACCGCCCTAGATAAAGCCCTAAGTCCAGGTATTCGAATTCATCCTGATTATAAAGAATATGATGGGCATTAGAGATAGCTTCTATTCTTGAGCCAGTAGCTTTGAGGATAAACTGAGCCAGCTCGTCGTCAATGGTTGGTACTTCCAGTTGAATAAGAGCATTTATTGCCGCGAGATTACTTTTCAATCCCTGATGAACTTCTTTAAGCTTCGACTCCTTATCCTTAATCTTCTTTTTAAGGTCATCTACTTCTTTCACTTTTTCGATAGAAAGTGCTACATGACCTGCAAGCGTTTCGAATACAGGAATCTCTTCTTTTTTGAATTCTTTCCCATTTAATTTATTCAATACCTGAAGCACTCCAATTGCTTCTTTTTTTGAATTGAGCAGAGGTACACACATGATACTCTGGCTACTAAACTCTGAGCTGAGTTCTCCCCAAAAAATGTCAGAATCTTTAAGCTTATTTGTGAAATATGGTTCTTTAGATTTAAGCACCCATCCTGCAACCCCTTTATCACGGGGTATGCTCATTCCTTTAATTTTATCTTTAATGGGCCCAGTTGGAATACTCACATGAAGCTCTCCGGTAACATCATCGATCAGCATTAGTGAACTGGCTTCAGCCTCCATTACCTGGCAAGCTGAGTTCATACACTTTAGCAACAGAGACTTAAGCTCCATCGTACGATTGATCCCTTCAATCGCATGAAGCAACAACTGCATGTGTTTATAATTTTCAGCCATTCACAATTTATAGGTTTTGGGAAAATAATTTCTGAAGATGACGTTTACGGTTCAGAAAAACAAAAAATCCCCAATCAAAACTGATTGGGGATTTTTGTGAATGAATACCTATGAGTTGCTCTTTTTCAAATAGTCAAGCAATACCGTGTGGAGAATACCTCCGTTTCGGTAGTAATCCACCTCAACCGGGGTATCAATTCTGCTGTTTGTAGTGAAGTTGATTTCTTCGCCGCTTTCTTTAACAGCCGTTACTTTAACATCTTCACGAGCTTTGATGTTATCATCCAGATGAATGGTGAATGTTTCCGAACCATCAAGTCCCAGAGACTCCGGTGTGTCACCTTCTTTAAACTGCAGAGGAATTACGCCCATCTGAACAAGGTTTGATCGGTGAATTCGCTCATAAGATTCCGCGATTACCGCTTTCACTCCAAGTAAATTCGTTCCTTTAGCAGCCCAGTCACGGGATGATCCGGTACCGTATTGATTTCCTGCAATGGCAATCAAAGGAGTGTTATTTTCTTTGTATTTCAGTGACGCGTCATAGATCGTAGTCACTTCTCCGGTTGGGTGGTATTTAGTAAATCCACCTTCTGTGCCAGGTGCAAGTTGATTCTTAAACCGAACGTTTGCAAAAGTACCTCTGGTCATCACACGGTCGTTCCCACGACGAGAACCATACGAGTTGAAGTCTTTCTTCTCAACGCCATGCTCTTTCAGATAAACACCTGCAGGGGCATCTTCTTTGATGTTTCCAGCGGGTGAAATGTGATCGGTTGTAATGGAATCGCCTACTTTCACAAGAACACGAGCTCCTTCAATTGACTTGATTGGCTCTGGTTCCTCATTCATATTCATGAAGAATGGAGGCTCCTGTATATAGGTTGATTCCTCACTCCAATTAAACAGGTCCCCTCCGGATACAGGAATTGCTTCCCAGGTTGGAGACTCAAAAATATCAGAGTACATCTTATCAAAAAGATCAGGACGGATAGCATTATCCAAATGCTCAGCAATTTCTTCGGTGGTTGGCCAGATGTCCTTCAGATAAACATCATTACCATCTTTATCTTTACCAAGCGGATCGTTGTTCAAGTCAATATGAACTGTTCCTGCCAGTGCATAAGCAACCACTAAAGGTGGTGATGCAAGGAAGTTTGCTTTCACCCATGGGTGAATTCGGCCTTCAAAGTTTCTGTTCCCTGAAAGCACACCGGCTGCTATTAAATCACCTTCACGAATAGCTTTTTCAACTGGTTCTGGTAATGGGCCAGAGTTACCAATACAGGTAGTACATCCATATCCCACTAGATTGAACCCGAGCTGATCCATATAATCGGTCAATCCTGCTTCATTCAAATATTCAGTTACTACACGGGAACCCGGTGCCAACGATGTTTTTACATAAGCAGGAACTTTTAGTCCTTTTTCAACGGCTTTCTTAGCTACAATACCTGCACCTAACATTACGCTTGGATTCGACGTGTTGGTACAACTTGTGATGGCAGCAATAACCACATCGCCATGCTTCATTTCAATTTCCTGACCGTTTTTATACAGGCCTTTATTGGAAAGCTTTTCTTTCGCAAGATTGAAGCCCATCGTTGGGTTATCACTTGTTAAAGAGTTTTCGAAAGCAGGCTTCATGTTATTTAACGTGATGCGGTCATGCGGAAGTTTTGGTCCTGCCAACGAAGTTTCAACAGTTCCTAAGTCCAACTCCAATGTTGATGCAAATTCCGGATCAGGCGTGTCATCCGTTCGGAACAATCCCTGAACTTTGGTATAATTTTCAACCAGTTTAACAAGTTCCTCAGAACGGCCCGTCCTCGTCATATACCTTAAGGACTCATCATCAATCGGGAAAAACCCCATCGTTGCCCCATACTCGGGAGCCATGTTTGCGATGGTTGCACGATCCGGCAAACTCATGTTGCTGATACCATCACCATAAAACTCTACAAACTTACCAACTACTCCATGCTTTCTGAGCATTTGGGTAACTGTAAGCGTAAGATCGGTAGCAGTAACTCCTTCACGAAGTTTTCCAGTCAGTTTCATACCAACTACCTCGGGCACCAACATTGAAATAGGCTGACCAAGCATAGCTGCTTCCGCTTCGATTCCTCCTACACCCCAACCTAAAATTCCAAGTCCGTTGATCATCGTAGTGTGAGAATCCGTTCCCACTAATGTATCCGGATAAGCAGTAATTGTACCATCCTCTTCTTCTCTTGTAAATACACCACGTCCTAAATACTCAAGGTTAACCTGGTGTACAATTCCACGTCCCGGAGGAACAACACGAAAATTATCAAAGGCTTCTTTCCCCCATTTCAGGAATTCATAGCGCTCGTTGTTGCGCTCCATTTCCTTCTCAACATTAAACATGAGCGCAGCTTCACGACCAAACATATCTACCTGAACAGAATGATCGATTACCAAGTCAACAGGAACCTGAGGATTAATATCGGTTGGGTTTCCTCCCATTCTTTTCATTGCTGAGCGCAGCGCTGCCAAATCAACTACTGCTGGAACGCCGGTAAAATCCTGCAGAACTACACGGGACGGCTTAAAGGGAATTTCGCCTTCCGGGTTAGCAGCATTGTAGGTTGCCAGTGTTTCGATATCGGCATCGGTAATTGCGTAGCCATCATTTTCCCTTAAAACAGCCTCTAGTAATAGCTTAATAGAGAACGGGAGTCTATCAACAGAATAACCCAACTCTTTTAATTTTGGCAGGCTGTAAAAAGTAGCTTCGCCGCTACCGGTGTCAAAGGTTTGCTTAGTGCTTTTAAATTTGTCGCTCATTTCAACTGTCTTTTTAAAATTCGAATAGATTCTAAAGATACAAATCTTTTAGTGCATTGTCTTTCAGGTATTAACCTTTTCATTTACTTCTTCATTTCATCGTAATAAATAGGAGACATCCTTCTGTTAAATTTTAAAAACAAAAGTGCAAATAGTTGTTGATATGGAAATTTTTTTCCCGTATTTTTTACGTCTTTCCAAAAAAGCAAATAAACGAGTTATCGTGAATACTTTAAGTTTTAAAACATACTCAGCAAAGCCCAGCGACATCGAGAAAAAGTGGGTATTAGTTGACGCAGAAGATGTGCCCTTGGGTAGATTGAGTACTGTTGTAGCATCTATTTTGAGAGGCAAAACCAAGCCCACATTCACTCCTCACATGGATACCGGTGATAATGTAATTGTTATCAACTCCGAAAAAGTGAAACTAACCGGGAAAAAAATGACAGATAAAATGTATTTCCGTCATACGTTCTATCCTGGTGGTGAGCGCTTTACCAGTGCAGAAGACATGTTGGCTAAAGATCCAACTTCGCTGGTTATGAAAGCAGTGAAGGGAATGCTTCCGAAGAACAAAATTGGTCGCAAATTATTGACCAATCTTCGAGTGTATGCAGGTCCTGTACATGATCAAGCAGCCCAGAACCCTGAAACCATCGAGATTTAATCGATTTTTATAATGGCACAAGCTAATTACATCGGACGACGAAAAACTTCTACTGCGCGCTTATATATCAAGCCGGGTAAAGGTGAGTTCCTCGTCAATAAAACTCCTATTGAAGAATATCTTCCAGTAAAATCTATCCGCAATATCGCGCTACTTCCTATGCACGTTACTGAAACGGAAGGAAAGTACGACATTAAAGTTACTGTTCGCGGTGGCGGAAAAGCTGGTCAGGCTGGCGCAATTTCACACGCTCTGGCTCGCGGACTTGACGGAGAGAATGAAGAGTTTCATACAATTTTGAAAGAGCACGGACTTCTTACCCGTGATTCGAGAATGGTTGAACGTAAAAAACCAGGACAGCCGAAAGCACGTAAGAAATTCCAGTTCTCTAAGCGTTAATATTTACGCGATACAATTTTAATCACACATGTGTGGTGACTCAAAGCCAGGTGTCCCGATATAAGATCGGGATTGGTTTTTTGGGGCAGACCCATACAGCGGACAAACCTAAACATACATACTTATATAATGCCTAAAGCAGCATCTATTGAAAACCTGTTAAAATCAGGTGCACATTTCGGTCACTTAACCCGCCGTTGGAATCCAAAAATGAAGGATTTTATCTTCATGCAACGTAACGGGATTCACATCATTGACCTTAAAAAAACTCAAAATTACCTACAAGAAGCACTGGATGAAGTTCAAAAACTTTCCCGTGCTGGTAAAACTATTCTTTTTGTAGGAACTAAAAAGCAGTCTACCGACATCATCAAAACAGAAGCAATCCGAGCAGGAATGCCTTATGTAACTCACCGATGGTTAGGTGGAATGTTGACTAACTTTTCTACCGTTCGTAAAAGTATCTCTCGTATGGAAGAGATTGAGCGCATGAAAACTGATGGTACTTTTGCGGAGCTGACCAAGAAAGAAGGTTTGATGCTTACTCGTGAGCAGGGGAAACTTGAGGATACTCTTGGTGGTATCGCTAATATGAGTAGACTACCAGGCGCCATCTTTGTTGTTGATATCATCAAAGAGCACCTTGCAGTTAGCGAAGCGATCAAGCTTCATATTCCAATTATTGCTATGGTTGATACCAATAGTGATCCTGATGTTCCTGATTTTATCATTCCATGTAATGATGATTCAGCACGAACTATCCAGTTGATCAGTTCTCAGGTTGCTGACGCAATCATCGAAGGTGCTGCAGAGCGTGAAGCACACCAGGAAGAAGAAGTTCTTGAGCAGGCATCAGCTGAAGCTAAAGAATCTCAGGAAGGTGAAGAAGTAGAGGCGAAAACTAAGCTTCGATCACGAAGAAAAAGAAAGAAAGTTGCTGAGCCAACATTAGAAGCTAAGGATGACGCGGCTTCAGATGATAGCAGCGACGACGAAGAAGAATAATTGTAACCATTTTAAAAAGATTTTAAACTCATGAGCATTTCTGCTGCTGACGTAAAAAAACTAAGAGACATGACCGGTGCCGGCATGATGGATTGCAAAAAGGCATTGGCTGAAGCTGACGGTGATTTCGACAAAGCTGTTGAAATCCTTCGTAAAAAAGGTCAAAAAGTAGCTGACAAGCGTGCTGATAGGGAAGCGAAAGAAGGATTGATCCTTACCCGCATCAGCGACGACGCTAAGAAAGCTGCAGCTATCGAAATTAACTGTGAAACGGATTTCGTGGCGCGTAACGATGATTTTCAAGCACAAGCTGAGACTTTCCTTAATGCTGTTTATGATAACGACATCGATAATGTAGACGATCTTAATGCATTTGAAATAGATGGAAGAAGTATTGCAGATCATCTTCAGGATATGACAGGAAAGATTGGTGAGAAGATTCAGATCAGTACTGTTGTTTTAGCTAAAACTGATGGCTCTCTCGTTTCTTACATCCACCCTGGTAATCAACTAGGTGTTTTGGTAGAGTTTGATGGCGAAATAAATGATGAGGAAATCGGAAAAGACGTAGCCATGCAGGTAGCAGCCATGAAGCCTATCGCAGTAACTCAGGACGAAGTTGATGCTTCTGTTGTTGAGAAAGAACTTGAAATTGCTAAAGAGCAATTGATCAACGAAGGAAAACCTGCTGAAATCGCTGAGAAAGCGGCGAAAGGTAAACTTCGAAGATTCTACGAAGAGCGCGTTCTTTTGAATCAGAAATTTGTTAAAGATAATGGCGTTTCTGTTAAGCAATATCTGGAGCAAAAAGGAGCACCATTGGCAAAAGCCTTCCACCGAATTCAATTAGGGGAAGACGCTTAATTCTTTTTTTTATACCTTAGGCTGTTTCGAATTTCGGAACAGCCTTTTTTTTGATCTATATTTTCTGAACCCAATTAAAATTACCTGTGGCAAATAAGTACAAACGCATTCTGTTAAAATTAAGCGGCGAAGCATTACTCGGAGAAAAAGGACATGGAATAGATGGCGACATTCTCAGGCAGTATGCCAAGGAAATTAAATCTGTCCAGGAACAAGGTGTAGAAGTTTCCATTGTGATTGGAGGCGGAAATATCTTCCGTGGCGTAAAAGGTGCTACCGAAGGAATGGATCGTGTACAGGGAGATTATATGGGAATGCTGGCCACCATGATCAACTCTATGGCATTGCAGGACGCTCTTGAGCACCAGGATGTAAAAACACGATTGCTAAGTGCTATTAGAATGGAAGCCATTGCCGAGCCATTTATTCGAAGACGAGCTGTTCGCCACCTTGAAAAAGGTCGCGTGGTAATTTTTGGCGCCGGAACCGGAAACCCTTATTTCACTACCGATACCGCCGGTGCCCTCCGTGCTATCGAGGTTGAAGCCGATGTGATCCTGAAAGGAACACGTGTGGATGGTATTTATGATTCTGATCCCGAGAAAAATCCTGATGCCACCAAATTTGATACTATTACCGGAGATGATGTGCTTACCCGTCGTCTAAATGTTATGGACTTAACCGCTTTTACCCTCTGCCGTGAAAACAATACACCCATCATTGTTTTCAACATGAATACCGAAGGGAACTTCAAAAAGATTGTATGCGATGGCGAGGATTTGGGGACTACTGTAGTTTGGGAGTGAGGTTAGTTATCAACTAAGGATTGATCATTGAAGTATCTGCTATACCTTATCATTCCTTTACTTTCCACTATTGTATTAATATTGGTTCAGAAATTTGGGGAAAAATATTGGTCTAAGCATCACATAGATGACTCTCCCTCTGATTTAGATAAGTACTATAACAAATACGGTCAATATGTAAACTCAAGAGATTTTAGAGTATTTGTTAAAAAGAAAGATGGGAAAGGTTATGAGGCTAATTTTGGAAATCCTATTTTTATACTACTTATCTTTTTAATAATGATATCCTTTCCAATTGTTAATTCATTTATACGAGGCTTTTAAACTTCGACCTGGTTCCGATGATCTCCGTCGGAGCCTTCTACTTTTTGACTTCAGTACCAGCTACCGCTCCAACGCAGAGCATTGGAGCGAGGTGTGAATAAATACTGGAAACCCTGTGCCTCTGTGGAGAGGGAAAGATTCATGCGCTTACGTATGAATCAGGGAGAAGACGGGGCGAGCGAGCTTATTTGTTCATCGACACAATAGTCCTCCCTCCTCAGGGAGAGAATCTTACTTGTCATCTACATGTGTGGCAGCTTTCAACCAAAGTAAATTAATGAGAATGGTGCCAGGTAGTAACCGCTACTTTGGCCGGACCTCCTTTGCTGAATGAAGTATCGAGCGTGCCGGAATAGCATTTGATCATCCATGGATAGGAATCAGTCACATAGTATCCATACTGCCCATTTACTTCCATTCCGTTGCAAGCATCTAAATCACCATTCCCTGTAAATTCATAATCATCGATATATTTACCATCGTACATCCCTCCCGGATCATTATCATCCGGCCCCGGACGTGAACCTGATTTTAATTCATATCCGGAAGTAGCTTTACGAACCGTATTCGTTTCAGGATCAAGGAAATAACTTCCGAATATTGGAAAGCCATCCGCAGCAAAGCCGATTACAGGAGAGCCATTTTCTCCAGGATTGTCATCAAACATAGCGTTGGGATCTCCATGATAATGATAAGTCCCATCGGGTTGGGTATGCGCGTTATTATCATCTGCTCCAAATTTGGTTTCTGTTCCTAAAGGATCTAATAGCCATCCATCATTCGCTGTACAGCCAATTTGTACATTCCCATCTGCGTCGGCGTTGTTGGCTGAAGGATCGTAACACCCTGCTGAAAGCATATCTACCACTATTCCGTTGAGCATGATAGCATCAAAGTATTGCTGTGAAAGCGCTGTTGACTGATTTGCAAGCGACGGGGAAGAAGGAATGTTGAAGGTGCGCTCAACCTCCTGAACATCAGTAGCAAAAGAAGCTGAGGCATCATTAAAATCATGGTTTGGAATTCCATTTACCGAGATCGTACAACCGCTGGAAGAGCTGATTACTTCCACAGCCCCCTCAAAATTCACGTTCCTCTTAATATCACTAACCATTGAAAAGTATTCTTCTATATAGTCGCTGCAATCTGAACTGGTATTCGTAAAGACAACGTCTGTTATGTCTGTCCCGGATTCATCTGGGATATTATCGGTTCCTGATTCAGAGGAGCATCCGGTAAACTGAATAAGAAAAAGTGCGAGTAATATGAATTCAAAAAAGCAGATTCGTTTCATGATTTGTTTATTTGAGTTGATAATCCCTGTGATTACTTCTATTACACCCGGGGTTGGAGTGACCCCTAACATAAAATGAGTTTGTCTCGGAATTTTTAATCAACATACTTACGTGAGTTCATAAATTTCCTACCCGTAGACTTTTTGTAGTCCTTTTTAGCATCTCTTTTTTTCTGGTTTCGATGGTCTCCTTCGGAGCCTTTGACTTTGTGATATCAGTACTAATGCCCGCTCCAACGCAGAGCATTGGAGCGAGAAAGTTTATTGAAGCAGTTAAACCCTCCTTAAGATCCTGATCCGTCAGCTGACGGACAGGGTGACGGCTTTAGTTTATTTTTGATTTCGAAAAGTCCTCCCTTGAGGGAGGTGGATTCATGAGCGAAAGCGAATGAAGACGGAGGGTGTTAGTAATGCTTCAACCTTAACTAACACCCCTCAGAAAAGTTGAAGAACAAGTTCAACTTTTCATCTCCCCTCGAGGGGAGACTTTCTTCGCTGTTTCATTAAGATTTAATCTTCACTTTTATTAACTTCACGGAATTGAAAATCAGGGTAAAGAAGCCCGTTTTGAACCAAATTTGAAGTTATGATTGCGGACGAATTACAGGAAATTATAGACGAAGCGGATATGAAAATGGATGATGCCGTCCAGTTCCTTAAAGGGGAGTTTTCACACATCCGTACCGGGAAAGCTAACCCGGCTTTAATCTCAGGAGTTAAAGTAGAATATTACGGTGCACAAACTCCTCTTCAACAATTGGGAAATGTGACGGTTCCGGAACCTCGATTATTGATGGTTTCTCCGTATGACAAATCTACCCTGCCTGATATTGAAAAAGCGATAATGGCAGCAGGACTTGGACTTAACCCAATGAATGATGGTGATTTCATCCGCATTCCGCTCCCTATTTTGACGGAAGAACGAAGAAAAGAGTTGGTAAAAGTAGCCAAAGATAAAGCTGAACAAGCCAGAATCAGTATCAGAAATTCCCGCCGTGACGCCAACGAAGCGGTTAAAAAAGCAGTAGAAACTCATTCTCTTCCGGAAGATTCTAAATTTGAAGCAGAAGAAGAAGTACAAAATGTGACCGACAATCACACCAAAGCAGTAGATGATATGCTGGCTCACAAAGAAACTGAAATAATGACGGTTTAGGAAAAGCATCAACATTCAAAGAACAAATTACAAACAACTTCAAAGCTTGGAAATTGCAATTTGTTTGAATTTTGAAATTTGCCATTTGAGATTTTAAACATTGTATATATCCGAACTCAATTTACAGGGATTTAAAAGTTTTGCTCACAAAACCAAGGTGAGCTTCGACAGTGGAATTACCTCTATCGTAGGCCCTAATGGTTGCGGAAAATCAAATATTGTAGATGCACTCCGTTGGGTACTTGGTGAGCAACGCCCTTCCCTTCTTCGCTCATCGGCAATGAGCAACGTGATTTTTAATGGAACGGCTAAGAAAAAAGCTCTTGGGATGGCGGAAGTCTCTCTCACCTTTGTAAATGACAAAGGCATTCTTCCGATTGAATACAGTGAAGTTACTATCACTCGTCGTTTATTCCGTTCAGGAGACTCAGAATATCTCATCAATAATACCTCCTGCAGACTCAAAGATATTATGGAGCTCTTCATGGATACCGGAATGGGTTCAGATGCCTATTCGGTAATCGAGCTCAAAATGGTAGAAGAGATTCTGAATGATAAGAATAACGATCGCCGTCGTTTGTTTGAAGAAGCTGCAGGAGTTACCCGGTACAAAGATCAGCGTAAGAAAACCCTTCGTAAGCTGGATGAAACCAAAAGAGATCTTCAGCGAGTTGATGATCTGTTGGTTGAACTTCGAAAAAAAGCTCGCTCTTTGGAAATTCAGGCTGAAAAAGCTGAGAAGGCTAAAGTTTATAAAGACGAACTGGAGACTTTAGATAAAGCGCTTACCCTTCATGATTTCAATAAGATTCAGGAAGAACTGGAGCCACTTCAGGAGCGAATTGCCAACGCGGAAAAAGAGAAAAAAGAAATTGCAAAAAATGCTGACGAGCTTGAGTCTTCGGATGAAAAGTTCAGAGCTCAGCTTATTGAAAAGGAGCGTCAACAATCCGAGGCGCAACGTCAGGTAAGCCAGTTATTTAACGCCATTCGGGAAGCAGATACAAATATCCGGATCACTAAAGAGAAGATTGAGAACGAGAAAAAAGTAATTACAGAGTATAGTAAGGATATTGAGCAAGGCGAGCTTGACCTGAAAGAATTGATGGATTTGCTTTCAAACAGCCGTTCTAAATTGGAATCCTTTGACGAAGATCTCGAGAAGTCAGAGAAAGCACTTGAAGATTCAAAGAAAAAATATTCTCAAATTCAGCAGCAATACAACCGTGAGCGACATGAGTTATATGAAGTAGAAGTTCAGCTTAGCGCAACTAACAATGAGTTGAACCAGTTAGAAACCAAGAGAATCAAGATTGAGTCACGGCTAGAAAACACCGAGGGCGACCTTGAAAGAATAAATGATGAAATCGTCGATCTAAATGATGAGATCGATTCCCTTAATACAGAACAAGGCTCTATTGATGGTAAGCTCGGAAATCTAGTTGAAGAGCGTGATGAGCTTGAAAAAGAATTAGAAACGGCCCGCGAAAAGCGAGAAGGCTTTGCCGAGAAACAGAACGAAATTAAAGATGAGCTAAGGTCTCTTCATAGTAATCACTCTTCGCTTTTGAGTGAAGTTCGATTGATGAATGATCTCGCAAATTCGAACGAGGCGTTTCCGAACAGCGTGAAGTATTTGCTTGAGAATCATCGGTTTGATTTCAAGGAAATGACTACTGTTGCTGAAGTATTTAATACTGATGAAAAGCATGCTATTGCTTTGGAATCAGTGCTGGGCGGAGCTTTGAATTTCGTGATTCTGCCTACGCTGGATGAAGCTAAACGAGCAGCTGAAGCACTAAAAAAAGCCAATAAAGGTCGTGCAACTTTCATCCCTTTAGATAAACTTTCTGCAAAATATGATGTGGTTGATGGCGGGCTGTTTGATCATGTGAAAACCAAGCCTCAATACTCTGCACTTAAGCAATTACTACTCGGCAATGTATTAGTTTTTGATTCGGTTGAAGACGCTTATAAAGGTCTTAAGAAAACGAAAGCGATTGGGGTTACTTATGACGGCGAAGTAATCAACCGGAACCGGTTCTTCAAAAGTGGTAGTAAGAATAAGAACACCGGAGTGCGGGTTGGTTTGCAGGATAAAATCGATCGTCTTGAAAAAGAAAAAACGACTGTCCTTAAAGAAATTGATAAACTCAGCGATTACCTGAAGCAAATCGTTGAAAAGTATGAGAAGCTCGATATCAGTAAGCTAAGCGCCGGACTGAAAGAAAAAGAGCAGGAAGTCCGTCGGTTAGAGCAGCAGCAGCACAGCCTTAGTTCTAAAGTTCAGGTCTATCAAAAGAATATTACCGAGCTGGTAAACCGGAAAGATTACCTGAAAAGCAGCGAAGGAACTGCCCAGGAAGAACTGGATTCCATGCAACCCAAGCAGAAAGAACTTCAAAAGAAAATGGAAGAGCTGGATGCCGAGCAGAACAAAAAGAAAGACTTGTTGGAGTCACTCGAAGAAGAGCGAGCGATTGCACAGGGAAGATATAATGATGCCCAGCTTCAGCACCAGGATTTAAAGAATAAAGTGGACAACCACGAGCGTGATGTAAAGCGAGCAGAAACCGGAATTCAAAGTGTACAATCACGCATTGAAAATCGCACGAAACTGACGGAACAGTCCAAGAAGAATATTGAAGAATCCACTTCGTACATCGAGAAGCTCGAGAAAGAACTCACTTCTAACAAAGAACTAAAAACGGAGGCCGATGAAGCTCTCCAAAAGGCAGAAGAAGCGGCAGCAAAGCAACGTGGACAAATTAACGAGATTGAAAAGAATCTGAAGGAAGTCCGCCGACAGAAAGAGGTGAATATGGAATTGGTTCATCACCTTTCCATGGCGAAAGAGAAAATGGAAATGCAGGTTCAGGGACTTTCAGATCATATCTGGGAAACCTATGGCATTCTGATGAAGCAGATTGAAGGTGCTGAGATGCCAGAGAACAAAACCCATGATGAGGTTAAACAGCGGATTGGCTGGCTTCGACAAAAACTGAACAACATCGGAGATGTCAATCCACTCGCCATTGAAGAATATAAAGAAGAGAAAGAACGTCTCGATTTCTACGAAGAACAAATCGAAGATTTAGATAAAGCAGAGAAACAACTCCTCGAAACGATTGATGAAATCAATACTACTGCAACCGAGCGCTTCAATGAGACCTTTGAATTGATTCGCGTCAACTTCCAGAAAGTATTTAAGACTCTTTTCTTTGAAGATGATTATTGTGATCTCCTGATTGAAGAAGATGTGGAAGATCCGCTCGAAGCACGTATTGAGATTAAAGCTCAACCAAGAGGAAAACGCCCTTCAGGGATTTCTCAGCTTTCCGGTGGAGAGAAAACCCTTACCGCAATTGCACTACTCTTCGCTATCTATCTGGTTAAACCCTCTCCTTTCTGTGTGCTTGATGAGGTAGATGCTCCACTGGATGATGCCAACATCGAACGCTTCGCGAAGATGATCAAGAACTTTAGTGAGGAAACTCAGTTCATTATCATAACTCACAACAAAAAGACGATGAGTAAAGCAGAAATGATGTATGGGGTGACCATGCCGGAAACAGGAGTGAGTCGATTGGTGGGTGTTAAGATGGACGATGTAGAAGCAGCGTAGTCGCTTTGCTCCAATGTAGAATTAAGAATTTTTCAATTACGAATTAGGAATGTAAGCCCTCTCCCATTTGTTCTACTTTTATGCCAAGAAAGAGTTTTAATATCCCAGACATGTACAAGTCTCCGATAATCCGAAAGGTGAAGGAGGCGACAAAGATTACCGATCCGATGAAAAAAGATCTGGAGCCTACCGTTTTAGATTTTGGTCCGGTTCATTTTTATATCCCCCGCTTTTTTGGCTTTTGTTATGGGGTGGAGAATGCTATTGATATCGCCTACCGGGCGGTGGATGAACATCCCGATAAGAATATTTATTTACTCAGTGAGATGATTCACAATCCTACGGTAAATGAGGACTTACTAAAACGGGGAGTAAAGTTCCTCCATCATACCGATGGTTCTGAAATCATTCCTATTTCATCTTTAAACCAGGAAGACATCGTAATTGTACCTGCCTTTGGAACCACCAGAGAAATTGAAGAAGAACTGAAAGTAAAAGGGATTAATCCTTATGAGTTCAATACCACCTGTCCCTTTGTAGAGAAGGTCTGGAAGCGCGGGAAACAGCTTGGGAAGAAAGAATACAGTTTAGTGGTACATGGAAAGCATCAACATGAAGAAACCCGGGCAACCTTCTCTCATAGTGCTGAGCATTCGGCAGTAGTTGTAGTCTTGAATCCCGAGGAAGCACATATTCTTGCTGATATTATGTTAGAAAAGCGACCCGATTCAGATTTTGATAAATACTTTGGTCATAAAGCCACTCCGGGATTTGATCCGCATAAAGATCTTCAACGATTTGGGGTGATTAATCAAACCACAATGCTGGCTACTGAAACCCAGAAAGTGATGGATATCCTTAAAGAAGCAGCTATCAAAATTCATGGCGAAACTGATATCCTGAATCACTTTGCAGATACTTCTGATACGTTGTGTTATGCTACGAATGAGAATCAATCTGCAACTTTAGCACTTGCTGAAACTGATTCTGACATTGCACTGGTCGTAGGTGGATATAACTCCTCCAATACCATGCATTTGGTGGAAATCCTTGAACACAAGTTCCCAACCTTTCATGTTCGGGATGCAAACGAGATTAAATCAGAGTCCTTAATTCATCATTTCGATCAGTGGAAAAAAGAAATCCTGGAAACAGAAAACTGGCTTCCAACAAATAAATCTCCTCTTAAAATTGCTTTGACTTCCGGAGCTTCCTGCCCGGATATACTGGTGGATGAGGTCCTTCTTCGATTACTGGAATTTTTTGAAGAAGCGAAAGAAGTGGATGAGGTCATTGCTCCGTTTGAGGCTGTTGAGAATTGATAGAATCACTTTATCAACTTTCAACTATCATTGATCAACCACACTAAAATAGGCTACTGCTTTTGGTTGGAAGCTTCTTAGTTTTATTTGATACTGAGTAGCAATTAGCTCTATATCCGGAGTTACGAAACCGGTAGAATCTTCCAGAATTTCTGAGTATGGCACATACACTTCATAGGGGCGAATGTTCTGAATTTCAGCGTATTGTTCAAGAGGAACATCAAAACGAATAAGTACCGCAGAAGGATTGTAATTGATTACCTGTCCGCGTGGCAAACCTCTGGTTCTGATATACACACTCGTTTCTCCTTCCGTAAACTCTGAAACGTTGGCCGAAAAGGTAATCTCTTCAAGAGAGGGCTCGATTAGTGGATCAATGGGTTGAATGGGAATCGTACGTGAAATATCATCCCGTACATCGGTTAGCAAAAGGGTATCAGGGATAATCCATTCTGAGATATCAGCCACTTGTGAAGCGGCACCGGTAATGGTGAGGCTGTCAGGACTTATAGAAGGTTCTCCGATCAAGCCATAACGAGTCATGAATTCAATATCGGTATTAAGACGAATAGGGACTCGTTTGGAAATTTTTGGCTCCAATCCAATACTCACAACAAGCGGCTGGACTTTTAAAACTGACACATCCTGCTCTACCGTAAATCGTTGTCTCACCTGGTCGAATAAGTTTACATCCCCTTCGGTTACATCCACAACTACACTCGGTGGATTATTAAACAGATTAACCAGTTTCCATCCATCACCACTCACATCCACCTGAACAAACTCTGGAAGATCGTCTACCAGAGCCATATCACTGGGAATACTTCCTGGTTCTACCGGCACATTAATACTGATATTGTAATCTCCATTTAAATTCACAATAAACCATAAGCTCATCGCCATAATATATGCAACGGCAAAAACTGCAATACGCTCACTACGAGCTGCACGCATATCTTCTTCGGTTGTACCCGGTGGAATACCAAATTTAAATATGCGTTTAATACGCTGTAGAATTGATTCTTTTAACTCAGGAGCCATGAAATGAATATAGAATCACATTGGGGTTATTACAACTATCCGCGAACGATAATATCTCCAACTACTTGTCCTTTTACTTTCGCATTTAATCGTTTTGCTATACTAAAACGATTTGCATGAATTTCATGCCTCCAGGCTGGATTCTTTACTTTACATACCAACTTTTCACCCTCAAAGTGTAAGTCCTCTGTTTGTGATGCAATCCTCTCACCAACAACTTGTTCCCAGGCAGATAGAATCATCCCCTGTTTCAGTTTTTTCTTTTGTGGAAATTTATCCAGAAAATCCTGAAGTGCTGAACTAATTGGTTTTGGTTTATCGAAGCGCAATTCGTTATTCGTTATTCGTTATTCGTTATTCGTTATTCGTTAAGGTCAACTTACATTCCCTGTTTACTTCTTCAAGAATGATTCAACGATTACCGAGTCTTCTATTTTAAAAAACCGGTTCCGATCGCCATCAAAATGTACGTAATTCTCAAATGGAATGGGGTTTGCAGCGGTGATGAAGGTCTGTCCTTCGTGTTGTTGCAGTGCTTTAAGTAAAATCTCAGTTTTGGGGAGATCCAAATCACCGAAAACATCGTCCAGCATAAATATTGGTAAATCGTCCAGTTCATCGGAGTAATAGTGAAGCTGTGCCAGTTTTAGTGATAAAGCAAATAATCGGTGCTGCCCCTGAGATCCAAAACGCCTGAGTTCAAAATCACCTAAATAAAAAACAATTTCATCTCTGTGCGGCCCGATCAATGTCTGTTCACGTTCCAACTCTTTTTCATGATTTTCTTTAAGAGCAGTCTGGTAACGTTCCTCGATATCTTTGGGATTGATTGATGGCTCACAAAATGTCTGATATTTCAAGCCTGTAGTGAGATTCATCCCGGAAATCATTGCATAATCTTTTGCCAGATATTCTTTGAATTTTTCGAGGACCTCGTAGCGTTTTGCGATAATCCGTGAACCCGTTTCTACAAGTTGATTGTCCCAGGGTTCCAGATACATCTCTAACATGTGAGGTGTAGTGCTATAATTCTGAAGCAGTGTATTTCGTTGCTTCCTGATTTTTCGGTAATCCAGTAAATCTCTGAGATAAGCCGATGAAATCTGACTAATAAATGAATCCAGAAATGAACGACGCTCTGCAGGACCTTCTAAAGTCAATTTTTTATCATCAGGCGAAAGAACAACCACTGGAACCATCCCTATCAAATCAGAGAGGCGGTCCAGGGGGCCGTCATTAACAAAAATCTTTTTACCTTCGCCTCTTGAGTAGGAACAGCTAACTTGAAACTCGGACCGGATTTCACCTTCAAAGTCACCCTTCAGCATAAAATAATTCTCTCCCTTATGGATCACATACATATCGGATGTGGAAACGAAACTACGAGACATGCACAGATAATGAATCGCATCAATCAGGCTCGTTTTACCTGCGCCGTTTGGTCCTGTAATTACATTAAGGTGAGGGGCCCACTTCACTTCATTTTTCCGGTGATTTCTGAAATGAAGGAGTTCTAGCTTTGTGATTAACATGCATCAATAGTAGCAATAATTGATGCGGAATTAAATGTTGAAAGGAAAAAAAGCCCGTCGGTTAATTATCCGGCTTGTCTCTATTCATCGGGTCATGATTCACTTACTTAGGATGCATACCCGACGGGTCTTTCGTTGCGTTATGTTCTCGGTCTGAGTCTCAGCTCAAATAACGATTTTGATTGTTCTTGCTCTTTAGAATAGCCAATGAGTTTTAAGTGCTCGCTTCGGGTATTTTTTTTCAATTGTTTTATAGGGATCATATTCCCGCTTATAATTTCAGTCTCTTCCCCAAACCTTGAATCATAGAAGAACAACCTCCATCTTGACGAAAACTTATCAAGTCCCGTAAAATTTATCTGGCCGAATAACCCACAGTCGCACTTCTCCAGATGAATTGGCACCTTTAATTCTTCTCCACTTTTTGGAACTGAGTTGATGGCTATCTGATTTTCAAACATTGGTGATGTTATGCCGATCATGAGGTACTTATCGCTTAACGAGTATCCCATAAATGCCTGATGAACCCCAAGATCTGTTAGTTCTATCGTCCAAAGTTTTGTAGTAGAATTTAACGCCTTTGCCATCTTCATGGTTTTTGGTTCCATAACAGTACATTGTTTGTTCGCCAAATAATCTACTTAAGAAGAATTAGTATTTTTTAGACAGTAGAGATTTTGTAGAGATGGAATTTTATTGGCCCACCCGGGTTCGTAGAGTTTTTTGAAAAACACTCTGGGATATACTCAAATACTCTACCCGTTAAATCTTACGTGAACGACGTTTAATAACATTAAATGATGGGTTCTGTCGAATATTACGTTCCCAGCCGGATTTTGTTTGTAGAGATTTTGTAGAGATTTCGAAAATAGAGCACCGCTCACTAGATAAGAAATATCTACTTCATTCAATATAAATATGATGAGGCGCTTAGTTTTTTTGATGAAGCTCTTGAGAAATTCTGTATAGCTGGAGATTCTGCTGGGGTGAACCTGGTTAGGGAGGTCTTGCTAATACATATTTTTGAGACTGGGCAAAAAGAAAAACCTGTTGCTATTCCTGAACCAGATTTAGTTTTTCGGAGTGGCTTTTTCTAAATGAAGCTCAAAGTAGAACTTATTTCGATCAGGATCCTGATCAGTAAATCCCATTCTCATAAGCTTATTGAGTTCAATTACAGGCTCAATGGCAAATAGTGTTTCTCCTGATACTTCTTTTTTAAGACCATTTCTATTGTCTTTAAGTATTACAACCCAATGTTTAAAAAAAGTATCTGAAGCCTTTACCGCAATATCGGAAATTCTGGTTTGGTCGATTTCTTCAAAATTCAATCCAACAACTAGGCTGGTCTCCGGGTTTCGGGGAACGGTATTGTAGAGTATCGACTTTTCACCCAGAGGAGAAATAATATCTGTAGTGATATATTTATCGGTAAGCGGTTTACCAAAGTTAAATTTATTGAGGCTGGGATCTGTTAACAGAACTTCCCAATGACCGTTTTTAACGGATTGTTTAAGACCCGGTTTGTTAGTTTGAACCTCTTGCATTATGAATTACCCTGCTACTATGATTGCTAAATCTTTGCTAATAATAGCTAATTAAATTCATAGATGATAGGATTAAGGTTAAGTTAACTACTTGATCAGTAGCATTTTACCTAACCTGATTTCTCCCTCAATTCTCAACTCATATACATACATTCCGCTCGGAAGACCTGAACCATCAAATTTGACTTGATACTTCCCGGCCACTTTCAGCTCATCAACAAGTGTTGCCACCTCTCTTCCAATCACATCGTACACTTTCAATGTAACATCACCGGTTTTTGCCAGTGAATAAGAAATAATCGTACCCGGGTTAAAGGGATTTGGAAAGTTTTGAAGTAGTTTTATTGTTTCGGGTATTGCTGAGTTACCATCTTCTGCATTATTGATCGTCATTCCCGGATCGTAAGTCCCTGATGGAAATGGTAATTCCGCTCCTGCATTTGAACTCACTCCTTCTAATGCATCCACACCTGAGAAATTCCAGTTACTGCTATTGAATGCGGTGCTGTCCGGTCCTGTAAAGTTCTTTCTGTAAACCCAACCATCTGTATACTCCCATGAAGTACCAGTACCATCCTGATCTATTTCCCCAAAAATATCGACAACAACTTCACTGCCTGTAAATGCCTTTGTAGTATCATAGAATAATTCAATGGCATCGTCTCCATTGATCGCAACGGAGGCTTCGTCTACAAAGTCCGGAGTGAAATCAAACCATGTATCAAAGTTGGCGCTTTCAGTGGCTATGTAAATATAGCTACCCTGAGCTGCTGATCCGGATAATGTCAACTCAACGCCATCAGTACCTCCGCCGTTATTCGCAGAGCCAATACCAAAAACACCTAAATCAGGGATATCCTCAGCTACAAATAATTCCACCGTCTTTGGAGTACCCCCCGTAAGGGTTCCGTCCATTACTCCGGTAATTAATAGCGCTTTGCTTGATGCTTTTGGCCCTGTAATTACCGTGTCACCTTTTTCTTCAAACCTGATAACGGAAAATGAAGTAGCAACCCGTTCATCATCGCTGCTTCCAGCCTCCCATTCTACCTCTGCTTCAAGAATAGAGCTATAAGTACTAAGAGTAAATGGGTTACCGGCGGTATCACTCGTCACTAATGTATTTTCGTAACTGAAAAGAATGTTTTTATTTTGATATGTTAGCTCAAAGGAAGAAGCTTCTATTTTATTCACAGATCCGATAACCGGATTCGGAATCGTATCAGGTTCAACTATATCTCCATCAAAAAAAGCTCTTCTTACAAGTGTAGTATCATGTACAAATGGGTTTCGGTTTCCTTGTGCCTGTTCTGCTCCTAAGCTACGTGCTACTTCTACTGAATCAACCGGATCAAGGTCATGCCAGCTTAAAAGCACCTCTTTCATCCCTTCAAAAAAGGAGGCATCGTCACTCACATCGTTTGTATTCTGATAAATTGCCCAAAAGTAAAACATTGCTCTGGCAACATTCCCTTTATGATCTTCTCTGGGTTCAAAAGAAGTACCATTAAGTAATTCGCTATATAAATCGATATTGGTAGAAGGTATTGCTGATTGTTCCTGATCATCTAAAAACCAGGTATCGGTCTGATCATCCGGGATTTCATCAAATTTGTAATTACTTCTGGCGCTATTTGCTTCTACTCTTGTTGGGAAAAGATGATGGATATCTCCTCTCATTGGTTCATCACTGCCAAATAAACCCTGTGGCCAGGTGTGCTCTGTATTTATTCCTTTACTAAACGCATCTCCCCGGGTATTTGCTGTAACTGTGAAACCCGTATACACACAAATTATATCTCCGTTTTTATTATCAATGGTTCCATACATCGCATCTCTTGCGCCGTTATAACCAAGAGGGTTTGTAACGGAATAATTATCCTGTAAATAATCGATGAGTTCTGCCTTCGTAAGATCCGGGGCAATTTGATCATCCTGAGCGAAGGCTGGCAGGCAGAAGAATACAATGATGAATAGCAGAGAGATTTTTTTCATGAAGAACATCTTTAATTTTCTTAAAGATAACATATCATTGCTATCTATTCATCAAAGACTCTGCTAAATCATTTTATAAGCATCATTCAAGAATCTAAAACTTTGGGTTATCCACCAATAAGTGTTTAAACTCTTCTTTAAATTTTTTCACTTTTGGAGCAATTACATAAGAGCAGTACCCGGCATTAGGATTATTCTCGAAATAGTTCTGATGGTAGTTTTCAGCTACATAGTAGTTTGTAAGTGGCTCGATAGTCGTTACAATTGGATCATCCCAAAGACCTGAAGCATCCGTTTCTTTGAGAGATTTCTCAGCAATAGATTTTTGCTCCTCGTTATGGTAAAAAATAACTGATCGATACATAGGCCCGACATCATTTCCCTGTCGGTTTAAGGTAGTTGGGTTATGGGTATGCCATAGTACAGTAAGTAATTCTTCATAAGAGATAACTTGCGGATCGAAATGTATACGAGCTACTTCTACATGGCCGGTTCTTCCGGTTGTAACTTCGCGATAGCTTGGATCTTCCACATGACCACCAGAATACCCTGATTCAACATGGTCAATTCCTTCTACTAATTCATAAATGGCTTCCACACACCAAAAACAACCTGCGCCAAAAGTTGCTTGTTCTAAATTCTTTTTCATTTCCTGTGCAAAACTTAAAGATGTAAGACCTAAAAAAAGTCCGGTTAAAATAACTTTCTTAAACATAGCTTGTTCTTTTGATTCAAATCTAATAAACGAAGAAATTCCTGAATCTGTATCACAAAAAGGTAACATATCATACCTTCTATTCATTTCATTTTTCTCCCTTTAATACTCCTTTTTTATATTGATCAAGTTCCTCAATAAACCTCACCTATTCACAAACACGAAGTCATGAGAATTTTATCCGCTATTTACGCCACCCTTTTTTTAGTGCTTCTTTCCTCTGTCCCAGCAATTGCTTATCAGAATGAACCCGATTTAAGTATTTCATCTCCGAACAATGTTCTTACCCTTTCTTTTTCGGTAAGTAATGGCACTCCTGTTTACTCTCTCGAAAAAAATGGCCAGGATATATTACTTCCATCCGGGCTTGGGTTGATGCTTAAAACTAAAGACTTTACCAACAGTTTTGTGCTTTCCAACTCTTCCGAGCATGAATTTTCAGAAACATGGACTCAACCCTGGGGAGAAGTAAAGGAAATTGAAAATACCTATAAAAGTCTAACTGTTAACCTCGACCATTCATCAGGTCTAAAAATGAATATTATTTTCAGACTTTATGATGATGGGTTGGGTTTCAGATACGAGTGGTCTGACCAGGAAGGACTTCAGGAATTTGTGATCATGGATGAGAAAACGGAGTTTCGATTGGCGGGCGATCACGATGTATGGTGGATCCAGGCTTACATACCTAACAGATACGAACACTTAACTATTGCTTCTAAATCTTCTGAGGTAGATACGGCAGCTACTCCCATCACAATGAGAACAAAAGAAGGCCTGTATCTCAGTTTTCATGAGGCAAACCTTACCGATTATTCGTCCATGTCTCTGATAAACAGAGGCGATAATTTATTCGAGGCTACCCTCTTCCCCTGGATGGATGGAACCAACGATAAAGTCAGAGCAAGAACCCCTTTTGTTTCTCCCTGGAGAACGATTAAAGTGAATGAAAGTCCGGGTGATCTGATCACCAATTATCTGGAGTTAAATCTCAACGACCCCAGTAAAATTGAAGATACCTCATGGATTAAACCCGGTAAGTATGTCGGTATTTGGTGGGATATGCATCTGGATACTAAGACCTGGAGTTCAGGGGAGCGGCATGGCGCTACTACTGAATACACCAAAGAGCTTATAGATTTTGCTGCAGAACATAACTTTGATGGTGTATTGGTTGAGGGATGGAATATTGGCTGGGATGGAAACTGGATCGAAAATGCTGATCAGTTCAATTTTACAGAAGCTTATCCTGACTATGATTTAGAATATCTGACTGAATATGCACAGTCAAAAGGGACGAATATTATCATGCATAATGAGACTTCCACGGGGATTGAGAATTATGAAAGACAAATGGAAGAAGCTTTTGCACTATATGAGAAACTTGGAATAAGAGCTATTAAATCGGGTTATGTCGGAGACATGATTGCGAATGGACAATGGCATCACGGACAATACATGGTTCGGCATTACAGAAAGGTGGTAGAACTGGCTGCTAAACATAAAATTATGATGAATGTGCATGAACCTGTTAAGGATACAGGAATTCGACGAACCTGGCCTAACATGATGACCAGAGAAGGTGCCAGAGGACAGGAATATAACGCTTGGTCCGGAGATGGTGGAAATCCTCCGAATCATATACCAAGTATTGTGTTCTCTCGAATGCTTTCCGGGCCTTTTGATTATACCCCGGGAGTGCTTGATCTCTTGCTAGAAGATAATGCAGAAGGCAGACCCAATAACAGGGTGTACTCTACCTTAGCAGGAGAATTAGCCATTTACGTGATAATCTACAGTCCACTTCATATGGCTGCCGATTTGACTAAGAACTATGAAAAATACCCTGAACCTTTTCAGTTTATTAAAGACGTACCCGTTGATTGGGAAACTACGAAGGTACTAAATGCCAAAATCGGAGAATATGTCACGATCGTAAGAAAAGACCGTAATTCTGAGGATTGGTATTTGGGGTCGGTTACCAATGAAGAATCCAGAGAATTCACTTTTAATCTCGGGTTTTTAGAAGAGGGAAGATACGAAGCTCAAATGTACGTAGATGGAGAAGGCGCTGACTTCAAAACAGCCCCTTACTCAATGGATAAAACGATTCTTGAAGTTACCTCTGACTATAATTTAACCATCAAACTCGCTAGAGGTGGTGGGGCCACAATTAGGTTTAAGAAACTTGATTGATAAAAAACCTGATTCCAAAAATGAAACCAGGTTTTCAAAATGTGCTCACAAGAGGAGTCGAACCTCCACGACCGTTAGGTCACACGCCCCTCAAGCGTGCGCGTCTACCAATTCCGCCATGTGAGCATTTTAGCCGCACGAGTTACCAACCTGCCCTGCCTACCGCAGGCAGGCTGTCGGCAGACAGGTTCCGCCACGTGAGCAGAAAGGGCTGCAAAGATAGCTCTTTTATCTCCCAAAATTCAATGACAAAACAAAAAACCCCTCACATAAACTATGTGAGGGGTTACCTTCTAGTTACCATCTTTTGCGTGGTCTTTCAGGCGTTGGCGAATGTCGTACCGGATGGCTTCTCTCTTTTCCAAATAAACGGAGTATTGCTGTTTGGTGAGAATTTCATGTATGGCTTGTTGATGTTCACTCCTCAATTCTCTTGCCATCATCATTTTCTTTCTCCGGTTTATTTTCTCTTCACGAAGTTCCGCTCCTTTTTGGGCAAATTCTGCATCTGCTGCTTTAATTTGCTCTTCCTGAGCTTCGCTAAGTTCCAGGTACTCATCAAACACAGCGATATGTGCTTCGGACTTCACTTCGGCTGGCACATCCCTCAGCATTGCTCTTTGAGGATTTCGATCTCGATCTCCTTTTTTTGGTTGAGCGAAAACAGGTGAGACAATTAGGGTTATTAAAGCTAAAATCAGGGTAGTTTTTATTGTTCGTTTCATGATATTCAATGTTGAGTTTTGCGACCAAGCATTCAACGTTGTATCAAAGACGAAGCTATTCCAGGAAAAGTTTAATCTGCGATAGTTTTTTTCTAACCTCTCATTAAAAGAACGAACTATAGATATGACTTAAAACCGTATTTTAAGTCATTCCCGTGTAGACGGGAATCTAGATTCTCCCCCAGGGATGCCTTTGGCTCGGCTTTCGCCTGCCTGCCGGCAAAGGCAGGCCGCGGAATGGTCTTTAATCGGAGTTATTCTTCGAGTTGGCGCTGGGCGTATTCGTTATCGGGATCGATCTTAAGCGCTTGTTCGTAGTAGGTGCGGGCTTTATCATCCTGACCGCCGCGCTTGATCATGTCTCCCATCAAAATCCAGTTCTCTGCATCATGTGGATCAGCTTTAATTCGACCGATCAAATAAGGAATGGCATCAGGACCACGATCTGTCATCAGCATGAGCATCACTTTACTTCGATGAGCGTTAGGTAAGTCACCATCTGCAATTGCTTTATCAAAATCGGATTCAGCTTCTTCTAGTTTCTCTTGCTGCATGTACAAATTACCACGCATATTCATATATGATGGTTTTTCGCCCGCAAGTTCAATTGCAGTATTGATTGCCTTTTCACTCATCTCCAATTGATTGAGCTGTTGAAAAATGAGCGATTCTAAGTAAAATGGCTCATGAGATTCAGGGTTTTCTTTTTGGAGTTCTCTGGCTATATCTAAACTGTGATCAATGTCTTTATCTTGTAATAATTCAAAACCACGATTTAGTTTCTCTTCAAAATTCATGTAATTATTTATTTTTGTCAGATAAGTCTTCGTATTCCGCTTCCTCAATTTGATCGAATTTATTGGCGCCCTTTCTTTTGTTTCCCTGGAACGGATTAAATTGTTGTTTTCGACCACCGGAAGGTAAGAACATTCGCCCTATATATCTCAATAGAACGAAAAAAAGAGCCATAAAAAATAGGAATTTAAAAAGCATGACTATGGTGCAATGTGAATATGGGTGTTGGAATGAATCGGGCGCTCGAAAATGTGCTCTTCGATATACGCCAAATGATCGGGATTGTTCACAAAATCAATCTCGGTCGTATTTATAAAAATAACAGGTGTTTTATTGAAATGATAAAAAAAGTGATTATACGCATTGTTCAAATCCCGTAAATAATCAGGCGTTATATGCTGCTCGTACTCTCTGCCCCTTTTGTTGATGTTCTCCATCAACCGATCTACCGAAGCTTGTATAAACACAATGAGATTGGGTTGGGCAGCGATTCCTGTCATGATATTGAAAATGGAATCGTACAACGCAAGCTCGTCTTCCTGAAGATTTAATCGCGCAAAAATTCGATCCTTTTCAAAGATGTAATCAGAAATCGTAATCTGATGAAACAGATCCTGCGCCATCATGTTTTGTTGCTGCTTGAACCGGCTCGCTAAAAAAGCTAACTGTGTTTGAAAAGCATATCGTTCTCGGTCTTCATAAAATTTTGGAAGGAAGGGATTATCCTCAAACTCTTCCAAAACTAAACGACCCTGCCTTCGCTCTGCAAGTAAAGTAGCCAAAGAAGTTTTTCCGGCTCCAATAACGCCTTCAACAGCAATAAAGTCTAATGGATTAGGCATCTACCAGTTCAATTTGGTCTTCAAGATTCTGATCATTGGCGACTCTTCAATCAACTCATCAACTGTTTGAGCAGTTTTGGGATCTTTCCAATCCGGCAAAACATCCCTCAGAGGCAAAAGAACGAACAATCGCTTAGTGTATTCGTTGTGTGGAATGATAAGGCTATCTGTATGAAGCACCAAGTCATCGTAAGCAATTATATCCATATCAATAGTTCTGGCGGTCCATTTTGGATAACGGGATGGACGCCCCTGTTTTTTCTCCTGAACTTTTAGTTTTTCGAAAAGCTCTTCCGGATCAAGCATAGACTCAATAACAACTAAAGCATTCAGGTAATCTTTTTTTGAAGGGCCAATTGGTTCTGATGAATAGATGGGAGAGCTTAACACTTCTTTATCAGAAATAGACTGCAAAAATTGTTTGGCTTTTCTAAGCTGTGTGTGTGGGTCATCAAGATTCGAACCAAGAGCAATTACTACCTGGGCCATGACATTGTAACTTCTGAATATTCCGTTTCGCCTGGCATAGGTGGGTTGAGCTTTCTGACTTTAACCTCAAGAGATTCTACTTCCGGGAAAAAAGAATAAAGTTTCTGCCCTATTAGAAAGGTTAGCGTTTCGATTAGTTTTCTGGAATCTCCCTGAATTACTGAAGCAATAATTTCCTGAGCCCTGGAGTAGTCGATGGTTTTATTGAGATCATCTGTTTTTGCTGATTCCTCAAGTGATGTAACAAAGATAACATCTACTTCAAAATCGTTTCCTTCAACACGTTCCTCTTCAAAAAAGCCATGTAAGCCTCTGAATTTTAGCCCTTTCAGAACCAGCTTGTCCATAATTAAAGACTGGCTACTTCGATACGCTGATGAAGTTCTTCCAGGATTCGCTTGTGCTTAGGGCTGGTTGTAATTCGCTCTTCAACTGTTGAAATGGCGTGGATTACAGTAGAATGATCTCTTCCACCAAAATGAAGTCCAATTGTTTTCAGGCTGGATTTTGTGAATCGCTTAGACAAATACATTGCAATTTGCCGGGCTTCAACAATCTCTTGCTTTCGGGTTTTCTCACGAACTTTATTGGTGTCAATTCCGAAGTAATCACAAACGTAATTTTGAATAGACTCGATAGAGATTTGAGTGTGAGACTCTTTCACCATGTCTTTAAGTACACGCTTGGCCATTGCAAGATCAATATCATCGATATTTTGAAGGGAAGCATGAGCAAGTAGTTTTATGATTGCCCCTTCCAAATCACGAACATTGGATTTAAAGTTGTGCGCGATGAATTCAATAATCTCAGGGTCTATCTCTATGCCATTATCATTTGCTTTGCGTTCGAGAATCGCATACCTGGTCTCGTATTCCGGCATTTGAAGATCTGCACTCAATCCCCAGCTAAACCTTGAAATCAAACGCTCCTGGATATCAGGCACATCCTTAGGTGCACGGTCACTACTTAGAATAATTTGTTTCCCATCCTGATGAAGCGCATTGAAGATGTGGAAGAACTCTTCCTGCGTTTTTTCTTTCCCGCTAAAGAATTGAATATCATCTACAATCAATACATCAATATTTCGATAAAACATCGAAAATTCACTGGCTCTGTTATTTCTGATCGCGTGAACAAACTCGTTGGTAAAAGCTTCAGAAGATATATAAAGGACTGACTTCTCATCGCCAAACTTTTGCTTTACCCTGTTTCCAATACTCTGAATCAAGTGAGTCTTGCCGAGGCCTGTAGGTCCATAAGTAAAAAAGGGATTGAAAGAATTGTTTCCGGGATTATCTGCAATCGCCATAGCGGCAGAGCGAGCAAGTCGATTGCAATCTCCTTCTATATAACGCTCAAATACATAAGAACTGTTTAGGTTTGAATCAATCTTGGTCTTTCGAATCCCGGGAATTACAAATGGGTTTTCTATTCGCTCGGGATATCTTTCGGGATAACCTTGAATTTGCTGATCCTGAACAGGAGGCATGGGTCGTTGTGGTAAGCGAACAGACCGGTTGTTTTCAAATTGCTCTGACTTTTCCATTAAAATAGAATACTCAAGCTTACCCTCGGGTCCAAGAACTTTCGCCAATGTTGAGCGAAGCATATTGTAGTAGTGCTCTTCTAACCATTCGTACCAAAATTGGCTAGGAACCTGAATAGTTAAGGTATCGTCAACCAGATTAATTGGTTTAATCGGCTCGAACCAAGACTTGTATTTTTGGTAACTGATGTTGTCTTTAATAATCTCCAGGCATTTGTCCCAAGCCGCCTCAGCCGATACCATTTGCAATGTTCTCTTATCCTCCCGGAAAAGTTGAAGTTTCAAAAAAGTGAATTAGTTATCCACAGCCAAAAACAGATTTTTTGACCTAAAGCTAGAATGAAAATGAAGAATTATAACCTACTTGTCAAACCAGAGTTTGATAACTTTTTAAAAGTTATCCACAATCATAAAATAGCGTTAACTTACTGAGTAGCAGAGGATTAATAAAAAATAACTGGAAATCTATTTTTTCACTTGACAACAGGTAACATTGCCGTAATACACAAATAAGTTGCCTTAACTACCAAGTAGTCTCCGGAAAAAATCTTTTCCACAAGTTTTCCACATATTATTCGAAATAATAAATCTCTTATTTCAAAATTAGAATCTTTTTTTATTTCACTTTTTTTGCTACCAGAAACCTATCTCTCTTATCGTAATCTTTTATGATTTCAGCCACCCAATTTTCATTCGTAAATATAGATTCTACTTCTCCACTGTTAGCCTCATGAAGCTCAAGGTAGATTTTGCCCTCTTTCTTTATTTTTTGAACTGAAAAATCATGAATAGCACGATATATTAAATCGGTGCTTTTACAAAAAAGTGCCTCGGCCGGTTCATAGTTTTTCACTTCATCGTCCAGTGTTTCTCTCTCTTCTTCTAAAATGTAGGGAGGGTTAGAAATGATAAGATCGAATTCAACTTCCTTTGAGAATACCTCGCTTTTTAGTACATCGTCTCTGAAAAAGCTTACATCTACATCATTATACCTGGCATTCGACTTTGCAATTTCAAGAGCAGTGTCAGATATATCGGTGGCACTAACTTTCCACCCGGGCTTTTCTTTTTTAATTGCGATTGGAATACATCCTGAACCTGTACCAATATCCAAAACAATATTGCTATCTGAATTTTTGTGCTCTGTAAGAATCATTTCCACAAGTTGCTCAGTCTCCATCCTGGGAATCAGAACACCAGGTTTTACCTTAATCTTTGAATTCAGAAAATCAGTTTCGCCGGTTATATACTGAAGCGGTTCGTGAACTGCCCTTCTCTTGATAAGTGGTTTTAGGATCGAAAGATCCTCATTGGTAAGAGGGCGGTCGAAGATGAGGTATAAATCAAGACGCTTAACTTCCAGAACATGAGATAGCAGCCACTCTATGCTGAACCTGGAGTTTTTTATCCCATTTTCATCGAAATAATCGGTAGCCCATTTGAGCATGGACAGAACCGTCCACTCAGATGGTGGCTTCACCATAAACTATTCTTCTTCTTTTTGATCAGATACCATCTCTTCCTGAACAGTAAGTCCAAAACGCTTAGAAAAATCGAAAATAAAATCCATTACATTAGACTCAACATTTCTCTCCTCAGATAGTGAACTCCCTCTAAAACCCATACGCCCACCGGTTTTCTTGAGCACAATTTTATTTAGTTTAGGAGTATTTTCGAAAATACAGGTAAGAGTGACACTGGAATTTATTTGCTTTTCATACTCTTCATAAACCGCGATAAAGAAATCGGTTTGAATCTCGCCAAAAGTTTTAGTGTATAAAAACTTTGGCTCATGTTCATCAAACAGCTTTTTTGCCATTCTTTTTAAAGTTGCTGACGGACCAAAAACGAGGTAGGTAGTATGTGAGTTCATCCTTTGAGTAAGACTTTTAATTCAAAAATTCACTTCTTTTAAAATGCGAGAGGAAAATAACAGGATATATACTTAACACAATAAGAAAATGAAGTTTTTTTCGTTTAAACTTTGTTGATTACCTTTGTATATCCTTAAGAAGAGAAAATATGAAAAAAATAAGACCCTTTTATTTGCTGTTTTTAATAGCCTTAATTGCGAATCCAGCGAATGCACAATACGGAGAGCCTGAAATCCAAAGTATCGAAGCCCCTAAAAATCTTTATGATGAAGGGTATAAAGCTGGTTTTGGATTTAGCTTCAATCTAAATGATTTTGGTTTCGGGGTTGGTTCTCAGTTCCGCCTGGGCCTCGGACCATACACGGAAGGACTGATAAGCTTTAAGATTGCCGGACTCAGAGATCCAAGTGAGCAAACGTATATCGATTATTACTTCGGCAGCAGAACAATTCCAAGTAAATATAAACGAGTAGTTACCTTCCCTCTAACTGTCGGGCTGAAAAGACGGGTTTTCGCACGTCAGATTTCAGACAATTTCAGAGTCCACACCTCAATGAGTTTTGGCCCTACAATGGCTTTAACAACTCCTTATTTTAAGGATTTCAACAATAACGGATTTCGCGAAGCAAATGTAACTCAATTCAGCATTTACGAACCTGTTCAGGATATCTTCTCCGGACTAAAGGATGCTGAAACCAAATGGGGTTGGACTGGTGATCTGGTGCTTGGTATTGATTTTGGTGATAACTTTGCCCGGCTTCAAACCTTTCAATTCGGATATACCTTCAATTATTTTGAAGATGGATTGCAGATCCTTGAACCTTTTAAACCATTCCGAAATCAAAGCGGAAACTATATCGACAATAATGGTGATGGAATTGCGGACGTACTTGAGCCTGCCAATGATACAGTGAACTATTTCGGTTCAGCACAAATTACATTTATCTTTGGTTGGATGTGGTAAAAGTGATCTAAACAATTTGATTAGTTAACTCTGCAAACCATTTTTCGGGCCCTGATAAGTCTTGGATAATTAAATCGGGCTCGTGTTTCCTTAGTTCTTGTGAGCCAAACTTACCAGTAGTTACTGAGACGCATTTCATACCTGCACTTTTAGCACAAATAATGTCTTTGGGAGTATCTCCTATTATGATAAACCTTGAAGGGTCCGGTTCCATTCTCAACCTTTCTTTTATTGATGCTAGCGCAAGTTGGGGAAGCATATTTCGGTCTTTGTGAAATTCTCCAAAAGCGCCAATCTTAAATTCATGATGAATGTCAGCAACCTTTAGTTTAATAACCGCAGCATCAGGATAATTACCGGTAAGAAGGCCTGGAATAAATCCTGGCTTTGAAAAGAATCCGATTACCTCATCAACATGATTGTGACGGAGTACATGTTCTCCAGTTATTTCATTGCTCAAACGTTCCAGATACATATCTTTAAACGTTTGGTAGAGCCCTTCATTAGAATCATGATTAACCAAGAAGGAAGTAATGATATCGTGATCAGTTCTGCCAGAAAATGGATCGTTCTCCATACCAGCATAATCGATATCTAAGTCATCGATTATGCTCCGTAGAAGCGGTCGGATAAAATTTCTATCTACGGTAAGAAGGGTGCCATCTATATCAAAAAGAATAACCCACGGGTGTATTTCGGGCAAGAATTTATAAGATTCATTCAAAATTTATATTCGCAAAGGAATTTACACAAACTTAGTATGTCTTTTCTTTAAGAACATATTAATTCGTAGTACCTTTAGAGTACTTACTTATCGCAAACAAAATGGAGAAATAATGAGTTTTATCGAAGATATTAGTGCCAGGCAAATCATTGACTCTCGGGGTAATCCAACAGTAGAAGTTGATGTGATTCTCGACTCTGGTGCAATGGGGCGTGCGGCTGTCCCTTCCGGTGCTTCTACCGGAGAACATGAAGCTGTAGAATTAAGAGATGGTGATAAAGAGGTTTTTCTTGGGAAAGGAGTCAATCAGGCCGTGGAGAATGTTAATACTACTATAGCTGATGAACTTGAAGGTCTGCCGGTATTTAACCAAATCGAATTAGATTCCCTGCTTTTAGAAATTGATGGGACTCCAAATAAGGGAAAGCTGGGAGCAAACGCCATTTTAGGGGTTTCTTTAGCTTGCGCAAAAGCAGCTTCCAGTGAATTGGGGATGCCTCTATGGAGATATGTAGGCGGAGTTAATTCAAAGGTAATGCCGGTTCCGATGATGAATATTATTAATGGAGGTTCTCATGCTGATAATAGTGTTGACCTTCAGGAATTTATGATTATGCCCGCAGGAGCAGAATCTTTTTCTCACGCACTTCAAGTTGGCGCAGAAGTTTTCCATACATTAAAAAAAGTACTAAGTGAGAAAGGATACAGTACAGCGGTTGGTGATGAAGGTGGATTTGCACCGAATCTGAAATCTAATGAAGAAGCACTCGAAGTAATTATGTCTGCAATTGAGAAAGCAGGCTATACACCAAAAGATGATGTACTTATTGCACTTGACCCAGCTTCTTCTGAGTTCTATAATAAAGAGTCGGGTCTTTACGAGTTTAAGTGGAGTGACGGCTCAAAGAAGGATACTGATGCAATGGTTGAATTTTGGACTGATTGGGCTGAAAAATATCCGATTATTTCTATCGAAGACGGCATGGCTGAAGATGACTGGGATGCATGGAAAAAGTTAACGGAAGCAATCGGAGATAAAGTTCAACTTGTTGGTGACGACCTATTCGTTACAAATACGGAACGTTTAGCAACAGGAATTGAAAGAGGTATTGCAAACTCCATTCTTATTAAAGTGAATCAAATTGGTACTCTAACCGAAACACTTGATGCCATCGAAATGGCTCACAAGAATAGTTATACTGCTGTAATTTCTCATCGCTCTGGTGAAACCGAAGATGTTACAATTGCCGATTTATCTGTTGCTACTAACGCCGGACAAATTAAAACCGGCTCAATGAGTCGAACAGACCGTATCGCAAAATATAATCAGTTGCTCAGAATTGAAGAGGAATTAGGTGATTCCGCTATATTCCTTGGGCATGATGCATTCGGTTTATAATTTTTTGAGCTCAACTTAGTTTAAAGCCCTGAAGAATATTTTCAGGGCTTTTTTATGTCAATCAATTAAACTTATCTATCTTTATATTATTCAAATGTTGAAAAGAATCACCACCCTTCTTTTTTTATTGCTGCTAATTGGAGTACAAGATGGACTGTCTCAGGCCTCTTTAGTTCCTGTATATCATCAAGTATACGACTGGATGCATTATCAACGAGTTCGCGGGAATGCACCATACTATAATTATGAAGCACTGCCCTTAACGAGAGGACAGATCACCTCTGTTCTGTCTCAAATGGATGATGCCCAACTTAATAAAGGAGACCAACATGTCCGGCATAGTTATTTGCGTGAATTTTCAGTAGATAGTCTGAAAAAATACGAGACCAACTCTTTTATTCAAGGCTCTGATAAATTTTATAATCGTGGAAGAGACATTCTTTTTTCTGACGAAGAACCTCACCTCTATGTTTGGGATGATGAAAACGCAACTATCGCTTTTGACTGGTTCCCAGGTCGCGGTGCTGTGTTCGTGGAAGATGGAGATCTGAATTATTCCGCACCTTACTATACTATTGGTGGTGTAAGATCCTACGGTACTTTCTCCGGCGCTATGGGCTATCATTATGAACAGTGGCGAGCTGTACAGGTTGGTGATACTGAGGCTTTTCTTTACTTGCCTTTTCTTACTAGAAATTGGAAATCTATTGCGGGCCTGAATATTAATAAGCACCACTTAAATACATCAGCCGGGTTTCATAAAGGGTATTGGTCGGTACATCTCGGCAGAGGGATGATGAAGTACGGTGTTGGGCAACGCAATAACCTTGTCTATTCAAGAGAAAGTATTCCTTTTGATTGGGTAAGGCTTAATATTGATTCAAAGTATATCAAATACTCATTGATTCATGGTTTTTTATCCTGGAATAGTGGACAACAAAGAGAAATTGAAGGTTTTGATGACCTGTATACAAGAACTTCACCTAATCGATTTACTGTGCACCAGCGAATTCAATTTCAACCCACAGAATGGATATCATTCAGTTTCTATGAGCTTATTAATTACAGTAACAGAAAGATCGAGCTGGCCTATATCAATCCGGTAAACCGACTTTCCATTATGGAATGGGAGTTACAGGATCAAGATAATGGATTTGCGGGTTTTGAAGGAGTACTAAGACCTTTTGATGGGTTGGAATTATTTGGTGAGATTCTTGTCGATGATTTAGGTGATGCGAAAGATTTATTCAGATGGGAAGAAAAGAAATTCTCCAATAGTACTTTCGCAAGATACCTTGGTATTAATTATGCATTTAAAACCGGCACTGTTATTAGCTCGAGTTATCAAAGAGTTGAACCAAGTATATATGCACATAAGTTTCAATTAAACTCACATACCGAAAAAGGTATTGGTCTCGGAAGTCAGGTAGGTCCTAACGGTGATGAATTATCCTTCCAAATCGAGCAATGGCTTTCTCATAGAACACGAATTATGCTCCGTTACGATTATGACCGACAAGGGTTAAACTTTTTTGATGAAAATGGAGATTTCGTAGATGTTGGAGGTGATTTATTGGATAGCTATCAACCTGACTCGATTACTGGTTCGGTTAGTAAACCATCAGAATATCTCGCCGGAGACCTCCACCGATGGAATCGCATTACAGTTGAAGCAACCTATGAACCATGGAGAGGAATTAGGTTGAAAGGCGAATACTCGTTACGTTCTATGCTTGAAGGGGAACAACTCAATGATCTTTCAATATTTAATTTTACTTTACAGGTTGGTTATTAATATGTATCTCAAAACCTCAATAAAAAGCTTACTCTTATCAATTTCCTTTGCTTTTTTAAGCATTTCCTTAGTCGCTCAGGACTCGACTATGACAATGGATTTTGAGCGTTACAATCCAAAATCAACATTGGTAGTGCCAGGAAGTGATATCACGTCTGCAAAATTTCCATTTATCGATGTTCACAGCCATCACTGGAGAATGGCTTCTCAGGATAATGCTTTGGTAGCGCAACAAATGGACAGTCTAAATATGGTGGCATTGGTTAACCTAAGTGGTCGCTCCGGCAAAACACTTAAAGCAATGGTTGACTCTGCGAAAGCACATGCGCCGGGTCGATTTATTGTCTTTGCAAATATTGATTTCAACGGAATTGATAACCCTGATTGGACAGAACGTACCGTTGCCCAGCTCCAGGAAGACTATAATAATGGGGCAAGAGGTATAAAGGTTTTCAAAAATCTTGGGCTAACAGTTTTGGATTCAGAGGGAAATAGAGTTCATACCGATGATGAAAGAATCGACCCTGTTTGGAAAAAGGCCGGAGAGTTGGGCATCCCTGTGCTTATCCATACGGGAGAACCTGCCGTATTCTGGGAACCCATTGATGAGCACAATGAACGATGGCTCGAAATGAAGCAATTCCCTAATCGCCACCGTGGTGATACCACCCGATTTCCTAGTTGGGAAGTTGTGATGAAAGAACAATGGAATGTATTCAAAAAACATCCCGAGACTATTTTTATTAACGCCCATTTTGGGTGGATGGCAAACAACCTTGAAAGACTTGGTGAGCACCTCGATGAATTTCCAAATGTGTATACTGAGATAGCTGCAATTATAGCCGAACTAGGTAGGCAACCGAGGTTCGCTAAAGAGTTTTTTATAAAATACCAGGACCGGCTTTTGTTTGGGAAAGACACCTATCGACCTGAAGAATATTATACCTATTTCAGAGTACTGGAAAGTGATGATGAATATTTCGACTATTTCAGAAAGCGTCATGCATTCTGGAAAATGTATGGATTGGACTTACCTGATGATGTACTCAAAAAGGTGTACTATAAAAATGCTTTGAATATCATTCCTGGAATAGACGCTTCTTTATTTCCGTCAGACTAACGAAATATGAACGTTCTCAAATGAATTATTTATCAGGAATTATTTGTTAAACTCTTGTTACAACTTAACAGATTGAATTATATACCTTACACTAATTAAAAACCTTAAACTATCTACTATGAAAATTTTTCTTAAAATTGGAGTTCTTGCTGTATTTGCTCTTTTATTGACTTCTGAACTAACTATAGCTCAGGAACGTGGAGGTGGTGTTCGACCAAGCCCCAATGCTGCAAATAGTCAAAATATTGGTGCAACTGTTGTAAGTATTACATACGGGCGACCTGCACTTAAAGGCAGAACTTATTTTGCTAACGGATCTCAACTTGCACCATTAGGACGTGTTTGGAGAACCGGAGCAAATGAATCTACAGCTATCACCTTCTCAACAGATGTTATGTTTGGTGATCAGGAAATTCCAGCCGGTACTTATTCATTATATACCATTCCGGGAGAAGATGAATGGACCATCATAATCAACGAGAAACTATCTTGGGGAACTCAGTATGATGAAGCAATGGATGTAGCAAGAACAACTGCCGCCGTAGGTGAGGGTTCTAATCTTGAGTGGTTCGAAATTTATTTCGACACCCTTTCTGCCGAAAAAGCGCATTTAAATCTACATTGGGGAACAACTAAAGTTGCCATACCCATTACTGTAGAGTAGATATAGTCGGTATTTTTATAAATCAGGAAAGGCGATCAGATTATGGTCGCCTTTTTTAGTTCGGGGAATAGAAAATAAAAAAAGCTTGATGCTCGGTGGGTAAGTTTCCTATTATAAATAGTTGGTCATCTATGTTATATATTAGGGCTTGAGCATCAAGCTTTGAGCAAATATAACTGTCTCTGCTTATGCCTAACAAGAAATGTGACGACCCGCTATATATTGTTACGAATTACAAATTCTTGATGAGAGACTTATAATTGCGACTCATTTTTAAGTCAGTTCCATTCTTTAAAATCACCTTATAGTCTCCGTAGCTCCATTCTTCTATTCGTTCTACATAATTAAGATTTACAATGGTAGAACGATGAATCTGATAAAATGCATCTTTATCTAACCGGTTGATTAATCCACTCATTGTACTTCTAAGAAGGTGTTTCTTATTCTCTGTAATAATATTCACATAATTTCCTGCAGCTTCAATCCATAACACATCTTCTGCCTTTACTATAAAAATATTGGAGCCGCTCTTGATGACAAAGCGCTCAATTTGATCTTCCTTTAAAGAATCAGAATTAAGCAGCTTATCAAGCCTCTCTCTCATTTTTTGCTCATCATACGATTCCAGGGCAGATTTGGCTTTGTTTACTGCTTTTGCAAGTCTCTCTTTGTCAAACGGTTTATGAATGTAATCAATCGCATTTACTTCAAACGCTTTTACTGCATACTCACTAAAAGCAGTCACAAAAATTACGAATGGCATATTATCTACTTCCATGTTCGAAATTACATCAAAGCCGCATAATTCAGGCATTTCAATATCCAGGAAAACAAGCGCTGGTTTTTCTTTTTCAATGGTCCGGATTGCTTCGATGCCATTTTTACACTCTCCGATTAATTCTATACCGTCCAGTTCCTTGAGCATGTAACTCAATCGCTCTCTGGCGTGCTTTTCATCATCCACTAATAATGTTTTAATCATAACTACCTAGATATTTCTTTGGAATTAGTATAGAAGACTTAAAACCTTTGTTTTCAAAAGCATTTAAATCGAGAAATGCATGATCTCCGAAATAAAGCTTAAGGCGTTCATCTATATTTCTGAGGCCTATACTCCAATTTGCTTTCTCAGGTTTCTTTTTTATTCCATCTGCATTATCAAAAACCTCAATAATCAGAAAATCACCTTTAAATCGTGATGAAATTGAAATAGTACATTCGCCAATTGACTTACCAACTCCATGCTTAATCGAATTTTCAACCAATGGCTGAATCAAATAACATGGAATTTGAATTTCTTTAGTTTCTTCATCTATGTTAAACTCTAAAGATAACCGGTCACTAAACCTTGCCTTCTCAATATCCAGATATTTTTTAAGGAAAATCGCTTCCTCTTTAATAGTGCATTCGTTAGGACGGTTCTGGTCGAACGTACTTTTTATTAAATCTTCAAGCTGGGTAACAGTCTCAACTGCTTTGCGGGGATTTGTATGAATTAAGTGGTCAACCATATTCAATGTATTGAACAGGAAATGAGGCTTCAGCTGTGCCTTCAATGTTGATAACATAGCCTTGGAAAGCTGAGATTCGAGCACGTTCGTTTTATCTGCTAAAGATGAAACCTTACTATAATATGTTCCAACTCCGGTTAAAACTGAAATCCCCCAATAAAGCAGGAAGGAGGTAGATCCAACAAGCAGAAACTGCCTCCTTAACATATACAGAATATCATCCAGTGATTCATCGAACATATAATAATCTGCGATATACAAGAGAATAAACTGAACAATGAAGGTACTAACTGCCACGTAGATTAAACTCGCAAACAAATGAATCAAAACATTTCCCCAATATTCCAATAGAGAAACACGTGTCGAAAACCATATAAGGAGAGGGAATGAAATTACGGGGACAGTAAAAGTAACCAGAGACCGTATGAACACATATCTGACCGAAGTGTCATAAAAATCTATGCGGTAATTATAGTTTACGATAAACATCAAAATGAAAAGCACCCCTGAAACCAACAATAATGCTTTTTTGAAATCATCAAACTTTAATGCGCTATTAACTGACATTTGCGCTGACCTCCTCCTTTTTAGACTGGAGCCTTAACAACAAGGATGAATCCTTTACATTCGGGCTGAATGAAAACACACCATTGGGCAATCCTTCGAGCATATTATTGATGTCTTTGATCATAGGATTCTTTTCAAGCAAATCCATAAGTTCATCTGCATTCTGTATTTCTTCTAAAATAATCTCTTCTTTGTGTTCTTTTTTAGAGATGCTCTGGACGGTAAAACTGATTTTTCTTACTGAATCCAAATACTTTTTATAATCCCCGAAAAACAGATCTTCAAAAAGCGGTATCAACAAAATAAGAGAGGGAGCTCTTTCATTTAATAAAAAGGAGGGGATTTCTACTCTGGCCTCGATTGGATGTTCTTTCCTGAGTTTCAAGAGTTCAACATATTTTTTAAAAAATATAGATTCATCAGAAAGCTTAGCCTGCTCATTTTCGATATTATCTACCAGCTTTCTCAAAATTCCTGCCATAAGAATAACCATTTGAGAAGCCAGTTCAGGATGTGTCTCCGCTTTATTGCGGATGAAGCCCAGGTTTGGATAAATAATCTCAGGATTCATTTTCAACTCAAGCTCTTTCAACCGAGCTTTTTGTAGTTTCAAATTTAGCTCTGATTGCTTAACAATAATATCTTTCTGTTCTCTTATCTTAATCAGACCACTAACAAGGCCTACGATAATTACATAAATCAGAAATCTCATTTCTAAAAAAGCAATAAAATCACTCAATGAACGCCCGAGTGTATATGCCCGATCAAAGAAAAATAAACTTACATAGGGCTGCCAAAGCGAATGAATAATAAAAATGGTTAGCGCAATTAATACATGCTTAGAAATAGTTTTATAAGTTAGTGTAGTGAAGAGGTCCGGGGATTTCTTGCCTAACCACATAATCATAACCATTGCTGCTCCAACAGGAATAAAAGCAACACATTCAACGAAGAAAATATACCCAAAGCCAAAATCCAGAGAATCAATCCTGGCTATTACAAGACTCGTTAACACCGCATGATACAGGGTAAAAATAAATACCGTAATAGCGACAATAATATAATCGAGGCGTTTTATCAAAAGAGCATAGAAGTTTTTAGTCGAGAAATATCGGGAGTACTGGGATAAATTGTAGTTTTTTGTGACGAATAGCTTATATGTGGTTGCAGGGCGCTAATACCCGCTCTAAATGCTTATGCTCATTCTAGTACAAGAAGTAAATTTTTTGAGGTACTATGAATGAGTGTTTTGTACTTTCTGTTTATGAAAAATTTAGGCTTACTTTTATTGTTTCTTTTCTCAATTTCCCACATTGGATTTACCCAATCATCCAATGATTGGGTATTCGATGATTCTGTTCTACCTGAAGTTCATGTCATCATTGAGCCTGACTCTCTGGCTGAAATTTTAGAATTTGATAACCGTTACAGTAACTACGAATACCCTGCTACTTTTATATTTGTTAAGGGCGAAAAGCGAGACACCCTTGAACATATAGGATTTCGACTCCGCGGAAACACCTCCAGAGATTCTCAGAAGAGATCCTTTAAAGTTTCGTTTAATACTTTTGTACAGGGGCGTGAATATCATGGTCTGGATAAATTAAATCTGAATGGAGAGCATAATGATCCTTCAATCATTCGATCAAAACTAAGTTGGGATATTTTTAAAAGGTTTGATGTGCCAGCGCCGCGGGCCAATCACGTAGAACTTTATATTAACGAAGAATATTTCGGACTCTATATAAATGTAGAACACATTGATGATGAATTTGTGCAGGACAGGTTTGAGGGAGAAGAAGGAAATTTATACAAAAATCTCTGGCCGGCTGATCTTTCTTACATCAGCGAAGATCCAGATGATTATAAATGGAGTCCTGAATGGACTGACCGAAGGGTTTATGATTTAAAGACCAATACAGAAGAAGATGATTATTCTGATTTGGCTTCGCTAATTAGCTTTCTGGAGCATTCTGATCCGTCTGAGTTTGAGAATCAGATTGAAGACTACATCAATGTTGACGGGGTTTTGCGATGGATGGCTATTGACGTTTTAACCGGAAACTGGGATAACTACTGGTATAATCAGAATAATTACTACCTCTATTTTAATACCATAGATCAACGCTTTGAGTTTATTCCCTACGATTATGACAACACCTTTGGAATTGATTGGGTTGGGCAGGACTGGGGCGAACGAGACATAAATAATTGGGGACAGGATCAACCTCTCACTAGCAGAATACTTGAGGTTACTGAATATAGAAACCGGCTACATTTCTACATAAACAAAATCATTGAAGAATATTTTAATGAGGAAGTTCTTTTTGATGAAATAGATCGTTTAAAAACTATGACGGAAGCAGCAGCCGAGGCAGATACATTCAGAACCAAAGACTATAATTATGGAGTTGCTGAATATCACGCGTCTTTCAATTCTGCACTTGGTGGACACGTTGATTATGGCTTAAAGCCTTATATCACTACTCGTATAGCTTCAGCTACACAGCAATTAGATTTACAAAACATTAGGCCAATAATAAATGATGTGCAGTTAGTTTTATACCCTGATTCGGAATTAGTTTTCACTGTACAAATAACCGATGAAGAATTAGATTCAGTAGTAGTGATTATACCTTCTATCGAAGGATGGGATTTTTTTGCCCCTTTGGAGATCGCTCTACTTGACAATGGGAAAAACAGAGATGTAATCTCTAATGATGGTATTTACACAGGATCACTAACCGATTTTTTAGGCCAAAAATGGCTCACATACAGGATTAGGGCTAAAGATGCAGAGAACAAATTTAGTCTTACTGAGACCAAGTTCTTTCAGCTTAATCCTTTACTAGACTCTATTCTAATAAACGAACTCATGGCGAGCAACAGTTCAACTATTTCTGATGAAGGAGGCGCTTTTGCCGATTGGCTTGAACTTTACAATCCAACCGATTCAGAAATTTCCATGTCTGGTTTCTATTTGTCTGATAATCTGACCATAAAAAATAAATGGGCTTTCCCTGATACCACCATCCAACCGAATGGATATCTACTTATTTGGATAGACGATGATGAGGAAGAAGGACCTCTTCATGCATCATTTAACCTCAGTAAAGATGGGGAGGATATCGGGCTTTTTCAAAAGTCTGATGATACCTATCTGACTGTTGATGCTTTCTCCTATTCAGAGCAAACTACCGATATTTCCTACGGACGAAATGGAGATGGAGGAGAGGAATTTGTATTGTTTGATATTCCTACTCCGGGCACACAAAATGCACTTATCAATTCAAATGAATCTGATCGGGAAAGCCCAACAGGAATTAAACTCTTCCAGAATTACCCAAATCCATTTAATCCTGCAACAACCATTTCATTCAATCTTGAGAAAACATCCAAGATCAAACTGGAAGTCTTTTCTGTGGAAGGGCGGCTCATTCAAACATTGGTTGATGCTCGTTTCAATTCCGGAGCTCATTCCGTCCGGTTTGATGCTTCTTCACTTTCAAGCGGAATCTATTTCTATCGGTTGAGTTCAGAATCCCAATCAATCACAAGAAGATTGGTGTTAATTAAATAGTAACACCCCCCCCTTGCCGAGGGCACCTCTTTGGGAAAACCCGCCTGTCCGGGAGGCAGGTCTCAAGAGGGGAGTTTTTTCTAGAACTCCCATTTCACTTGAAACAGGAAGTTTCTTCCCGCTTGCGGATAGTAATAGTTGAACCGCTGTTCTCCTCCCGCTACAAATCCAAAAGTATACCCATTGGTTTCATACTCATGGTTAAGCGCATTATTGATCAACAGATTCGCACTAATTGCTTTAGCAAAACCAATACCGCTTAACTTATAGCTCAAACGCACATCATTTACCAGATATGGATCGATAGACCGGGCATTATTCTGCGTATTATCCAGATATTGTCTGAAGACATATTTAGTTGTGAGTTCACCGATAAATCCAGCCTTAGTGTAGCTAAGTATAGAATTCGAAATCAGATTTGGAGAAAACGCGATGTCTGTTTCCGTAAAAGTTCGCTCAATCTGACCACCGTTATCGTAGTCATCGATGAATTCTGAAATCTGATCAATCTTATTTTGACTGAGCGTGGCATTCGCAGCCCATTGCAAGTGACCTGTAAGTTGAACAGCTCCTTCAAATTCGAGTCCAATCCGATAACTATTATCTACATTGTCACGGATGTACGCCCCAACATCGTTCACCTGACCTGTTAGTACCAATTGATTATCATAAAACATCCCGTAAGCGCTCATTCCAAATCGGAAGTCAGACATATCTTTGGTATATCCAGCTTCGATATTATACAGGGTTTCATGATCCGGCCGACTTTGAATGGTTGAGTTTACATATTCATCCCTTGTTGGTTCTTTGCTCGCCACGCCAAATGAGAGAAATGCACGATCTCCAGAGTAATTACGAAATACAATTCCTGCTTTCGGATTAAAAAAGGTGAGTTTATCATTTTGATTGATGGGGATCAGATTCCCTGCCCCGTCATTTCCTATACCAATGAAATCATAATTAATTGCTCTGATCTGAGCATCACCATACACATTTAGTGTCTCTGTTAATTCATAGTTAAACTTTGCATACACATTCATGTCCAGTTTATCACCATCGTTATCGTAATATCGCTCTTCGATTTCACTGTCACCCGCAAATCGAGCCCAGATAACTTCCCCAAAATGAGCTCCGTCGTACTGATGAATACCTCCACCAACAGTCAGATCCCAGTCATAGCTATCATACTTAGAAGAAAACACTCCACCGTAATAGTGATTATCCAGCCAGCGGCGGCGAACAAGATCTGAGTTAGAGGTGTCTGCGGTAATTCCGTAATCACTGAGATCTTCTCCCGCTTTATATTCCTCAAAGTAACCTTCTCCTCGTGTATAGTGAAGGGAAGCGTTGGCAGTCCAGTTGTAAGCGAGTTCATAGGAATAATGAAGTTGATAGTAATCCTGACGATAATTGTCTACCTGGTTTTCATAAGGATCACCGGACTTCTCGGTCCCCGCTTCGTTAAACGTCCGGTTTCCGGCTTCCAAAACGCTCTCTTCCACTCCGTACCACGCCTGATAAGTAATTTCTTTCCCGGAAAACACATCCGCCCTCAAGATACTTTTCTCTCCTCTTTTTGATCCTGAGAGATAGAAGGAATTCAAATCAGCACTTGCCCGATCGATATAGCCGTCAGACAAAATCTTAGACAATCGCCCTTCAAACATCCAGCCATTTTCCATCAAGCCGGAGCCTAACTGAATATTCGCCTTTCGGGTATTGAAAGAACCGATTCCTGTATTAATCTCAGCAAAAGCTTCTGTTCTGGAAGTATTCGTTTGCAGGTTGATGGAACCTCCGAACGCAGCCGCTCCATTGGTGGAAGTCCCCACTCCCCGCTGAATCTGAATATTCTCGATGGATGAAGCGATATCCGGTAAATCCACCCAAAACACACCATGCGATTCCGCGTCATTCACCGGAATTCCGTTGATGGTCACATTGATTCGCGCCGGATCAACTCCCCGAATTCGGATTCCTGTGTAACCAATTCCCGCTCCTGCATCGGAAGTCGTTACCACCGATGGAGCCAAATTTAAAAGATACGGCACATCCTGACCTAAATTCCGCTCTTCCAGTTCTTCTTTGGTGATGTTGGTATACGTGAAGGGAGTGCTTTCATCAACACGGGTGGCTTCAACAATTAATCCATTGAAAGGTTCCCCAACTATAAGTGGGTCAGGGCTTGAAGACCAATCGTACTCATCCAAATAGATTTCGTAGAAGGTTTTGGGGCTATTGAGTTGAATTATCTTTGTATCAAACCCGATATAGGTAATTTGAATTTCGTAGGTACTTGCTTCTATTAATTCAAGCTCAAAATAACCTTCTGTATTGGTAGAAGTTCCATTTGTTGTACCTACCTGAAGTACATTTGCACCTGGTAAAGCCTCTCTCGTCTCCGCATCATATACATACCCGGTGATAGTTTGCGAATAGCTTTGTGAAAAAATAAACAATGAAAAGATTGCCGCCCACAGCGACATAGAAAAGAATATTTTGGTAAACATTATTCCTCCGATTAAAAAAATTAGTGATTAATTAATGGGAGGAGGTCAACAAAAATGCGATGTGCATTGGTTTTCCTCCGCCGGTATTATCCGGATCAGGTATTAGGGTATAATCTCAGCCTCCACACTTTGAGGAAGCACCCCTAACCGATGGCATAAAGGTAGGGAGTTTGATGAATCAATCACAGTTTTGATTATAAAATTTTGCGGAGATTAATTGGATATAAGAATTTTTAATTGTCAAATTGAGACACATTATTATAAAACCCTGATAAAAATGATTTTCGGAGAAGTTTCAAAAAATGGTCATGGATTGGTTCTTTTAGCTGAATACCATGATTTACAGTTTCTTTATCAAGCTTTAAACAAGATTATTGAATCCGATAATCTAAGTGAATATGAAAGGGAATGGGCTTGCAATATAACCTACGAATTAAGAAAAGGTTATGAAGGGACTAGAATAACTCGAGAATTAGATTGTATAGAATACTCAAATAGATATATAGAGCTATCATTTATCTGGCCTCAGTTTTTACTTTACATGAGTATTATTAGAAAAGGATTAGATTTTGCTTCGTTAACACATAAAGAGAAACTTTACTTCCTGGTCCTAGAATCTACAGCTAAGGAGGCGATAAGCGATATTAGTAGTGATACGGCTTCTAAAATTTTTAATATTTACCCTATTAATGTTTCAGAAAAATATCTTTTCAATTTTATACAGGAAGTAACTATTGATTTTGTTAAAATGAAAACATCAAGAGAGGCAAAAGTAAAAATGATATTTGACTCAGTACTCAAATTAGACTCGCTTTTTTCTAAAGATTATAAGGCCTACGAGAAAAAAATGGTTTCTTTAGCAAAAGAAAATAATTCCGATCCGAGATTTTTCGAATATTCTGGAAAACTACCTGACTTTGATTTATGAGTAAAATAAAATCAAACGTTTATGGGAGATCAAAATCGTTATTCAAACGATTTTGCGAGGGGTGTATAAGACATAGCCAAAAGAACACTCTCCGTCCCCTCGGGACACCTCCCTCAAGGGAGGACTATTTGCAACCTTTTCACAAAATTTACATCAAACAGCCTTACCTTTATGCTTTGTCGAAAATCACTATATATCTATGCTTAATATCAAACGATTTTTTCTTCCTATACTTTTTTTCTTCTCCATAATTGGTTGTTCTCCATCACAATCAGAGCCTGAAGTTTCCTTATCTGTAAACATTACTCCTGAAGATGTTAAAACTCACATTTCATTCCTCGCTGCAGATGAACTGAACGGCCGTGAAGCCGGAACTGCAGATGAAGCCAAAGCAGCCAATTATATCGCCGATTATTTTCGGGATTTCGGACTTGAACCTGCCGGAGATGACCGCACCTTTTTCCAGGAATTCACGATCAATACCGCATTGCTGAATAATCCTCATGCTTCGGAAGACGACACAACCGGCGAGAAACGACTTTCAAAAAACGTAGCCGGACTACTTCAGGGAACAGGAAATTCTGATGAACTCATCATCATCGGCGCGCATTACGATCACCTTGGATATGGCGAGTTTGGCTCTTTGTACCGTGGAGAGGTTAAGCGTATTCACAATGGTGCTGATGACAATGCTTCAGGGACAACCGGCTTGTTAGAGCTTGCTCAATATTTTTCTGAAAACCGCCCTGCAACCGATATTCTGTTTCTTGCTTTTTCCGGAGAGGAAATGGGCTTATTGGGTTCGGCTCACTATGCAAATAATCCTACCGTTGATCTGGATAATGCGCTTGCAATGATCAACATGGATATGATCGGGCGAATGAATGAGGAAAAGAAGCTGATTATTTTTGGAGTTGGAACTGCCGAAAAGTGGACGGATTTGGCTGATTCTGCAAACACCGGAAACCTGAATCTGGATTTAGTTGAAGATGGAACCGGAGCCAGTGATCACACCAGCTTTTATTACAAAGATATTCCGGTACTGCATTATTTTACGGATACTCATTCTGATTACCACAGACCTTCAGATGATACCGAATACATCAATAATAACGGAGTAGCACTAGCGCTTCATCACCTGGTTCGTGTGATTGTTCAGCTGGATGAATTGGACAAATCTGACATGGAATTCATTGCAGCGCCGGGCGAACAAAGACAAAGTATGCGGCTGGAAGGTCCAACCTTAGGTGTTCTCCCTGATTACGGATATGACGGAGAAGGCATGAAAATAACCGGAACGAATGATGGAGGAGCCGCTGCTAATGCAGGCCTTGAAGGCGGTGATATTATTGTTGGATTGGGTGGTAAAAGCCTTGAAGACATTTATGGTTATATGGAAGCATTGAACGGCCTCAAAAAGGGTCAACTTACCACAGTAACCGTAATACGTGATGGTGAGAGATTGACTTTAGATTTACAGCTGTAAATTATGGATAAAAATAGGTTTAGAAGTTCTACGAAAAAGACTCTGGCTTTAAGAGCAGGGTATCTTTGTTCAAACCCAAATTGTAGAAATAAAACTTCTGGACCTCACAAAGAAGATCATAAAGCTATCAATATTGGAGTTGCAGCACATATTCGTGGTGCTAACCCTGGTTCCGCTCGATATGATGATAAAATGACTCCTGAAGAAAGAAGTAATATCATTAATGGGATTTGGCTTTGCACAAATTGCTCTAAGCTTATTGATGACGATGAAAAAAAATTCACTCTAAAAGTTTTGTATAAGTGGAAAGAAAATCATGAAACTCATATAGAAAAAGAGTTAAATGGACTAAGTCCTAGTTTTCAAAAAAGAGAATTAATTCTTGAAAAATTTAAAGGTGAACATCCTGCCGCTCGTCAAATTGCAATAGATAAACCTGAGCATTGGGAGTTCCTCTTAGCCGCTGAACTATTGAGAAATTTTTTTAAAGAAAAGGTTTCTCAATACGAAAATATCCATAAGGGTTTAGCTCTCAAGAAAAGTAAATATATACCAAAAGATAATTTCCTTGATTGGTCGAGAGAGAAAAATCAAGATTTCACAAATTTGATAAGTTATTTTAAAGTTGTAGCAGAAGAAGAGCTTATTAAATCATTTGGAGATCTTGGCGTGGCAGGTGATGAGTTTGAGATTTTAAAAGCCTGCAACTTATTTAAAAAAGGATATGATGGAATAATAGCATGGGAGTTAGATTTATGGAGAACAATTTTTCCAACTGAATTGAAGAGTCTAAAACATACTATGCAAGGATGGCCGAAACAAATGCTTTACGAAATGGGAAAAATCCACCAAGAAATTACAAAGCCTTTTTTAATTGATCCTAAACCAGAAGGAACCTTTCGTATAAATTTAAAATTCGATTCTCCAGATGGGCTTGATACTTTTGTAGATGACCTAAAAAAATTATTCTAGAGTAATGAGAAACCTAGCTACCAGCCTTGTTTTAGTTTTTTCAATCACATGTAATCAAGTTTCCGAACCCTCCTTCAAATCAATCCCGGAAAATAGTTCGGCTGAAACAATTTCACTCCTTGGGGATTCCCTCCGACCTCCCGCATTGAGTGATAGCATCCGTGCGGTCTTTGTTCAAAACCTGGTAGAAGCGGGCGAAGATTATAAAGCAGATTCCACCAGCATTGATAACATTATTTGGTATGGCAGAAGACTGGCTTATCTGGGAGAATATCAAAAAGCGATTGAAGTGTTTAGCAAAGGAATTGAACTGCACAAAAACGAACCCCGACTTTATCGCCATCGCGGACATCGTTATATCACCCTCAGAGCTTTTGATCATGCTGTCGCAGATTTTGAAAGAGCAGGGGAACTCATCACCGGAAAAGAAGATATTGTGGAACCCGATGGTCTACCCAATGCTCGTAATATGCCAAGAAGTTCTCTTCATACGAATATCTGGTATCATCTGGGCCTGGCTTACTATCTGATCGAAGATTTCGAAAACGCTGCAAAAGCATACCAAAAGTGCATTATGGCAAGCACTAACGATGACATGCTGATCGCCGCTGTTTACTGGTACTATATGACTTTAAAACGTAGTGGTCAGGACGAACTTGCCGGTAAGATTATTGAACCCATTCATGCAGATATGGATGTTATAGAAAATGATAGTTATCTGAAGTTACTGCTGGTTTTTAAAGCTGAGTTTGATCCTGAATTAATTCTAAATGAAAACTCATACGCTCTCTCAAATGCTACCACCGGCTATGGAATCGGAAACTGGCACTATATCAATGGACGAAAAGAGCGAGCGTTGGAAATCTGGAACCAAGTGTACGAAGGAAGCAGCTGGACCTCATTCGGATATATTGCCAGTGAAGCGGAATTAGCCGGAAAACATGAGTAGTTTACATTTGGATTTTAAGAAGTGATCTAATAAAAAAGGCGTGAGGAATCCCCACGCCTTTATATATCCATAACTTTCTATTCTAGTTTCCAACCATAAACACGGCGTTGGCTACCAGAAGTTTCCCGTTATGCCAGAATGCACGGTATAATGGATTATCTACCATATACACCACATTGCCTCTGCCCATATTCTGAACACCAAACGAAACGGATTGCTCCAAAGCTTCCTGAGCTCGCGAACCAACAAATCCACTACGTGGAGCACCGCTTTTGGCGACACCTACATTCCAACCGCCATCCAGATATTCATACGCTGTAGAACCAAGTTTCAGCGACATGTAGGTATCATCATAACCGAAAGCGAGTGGATGTGTATTATCCATGCTTAATTCATAAATAGAACCTGCATTAATATTTGAAGCTGAACCTCTTCGTGCATCCGCGTATGTTCTGAGCTTTGACTCAGGGTCATCATTATCTTCACTATCTGCCCGTTTCACTGTTAAGTTAAATCCATCCTGACTTGAGAGATAACGATTCGCTCCTTCAAGTGAGATAAGAGTTCCACCACCTCGCACCCAGTCCATCAAAGCATCCATACCACTTTCGCCAAGCGCGTTGCTATAATTTCCGGATGGCATGAACATTACGTCGTAATAACTCCAATCAATACTTCCTGCTTCATCTAAATCGATAAGTGTTACAGGGTATTCGAGTTGCTGATCGAAGAAATGCCAAATCTGCCCTACGGTATACGAGCTTGTTCCTTCCCCTGCAATAACTCCTACGTTTGGAGCTTTCACAAAGCGAACATTCGATGAGCCGAAATCAGATCCCGAAGAAACCAAACCGGTAGAAACCGGAGTGAGTGTTCTGTTGTACAGGCTCGCCGCATCCTTTACGATTTCGTCAAACTGGTCGCCAAGGTTTTCATTACCGTTTCGGGTAATGATCAATGTACCCGCAGCATAATCTTCCCCGTTCATGGAAAAATCGTCTTCAGCAAAACGAGCATCAACACCGTGCTTAAGGATATGACCGAGAAATTTAGCATCATCAAAAGAATTCCACTTAGAAAGGTATGCATACGGCTTTTCGATACTGGGAGTAAGCATCGGTTCGGTCTCCATCGAAACTCCGGTTACAGCAACATCTCCAGTTAATGCAAAACCATCCACGCCGTAAGCATAGTGAGTTTCCCAAGCCGTAAGGTCATACGTCAGTGAGTCTTCTAATTCCGGCTTTGGCTCAAAAAGCACCCGCACCATATTTCCCATAGGCTGATTGGTACTTATTACATAATCGCCTTCTTCAATCGAAACTCTTTCGACATTACCATTGGCAAAATTGTACCCACTCGGTCTGCTTGCGCCTGATGCAGCTCCTACTTCAATTTTTTGATCCAGTAAGTATCTCATCAAATGAGCGACTTTATCAGGATTGCTATTCTTCTTTACCACAAAGGTTTTGTACTGTCCGGAACCATTCTCCCGGGCGTTTCTGAAATAATCTGCGAATTCTGATACTACACGATCCTTATTCATCGCTGTGATTTCAACGGTAGAAAGTCCGGTAGTACTGTGATGTGTCAATCGATCCAGCAAAGTAAGCGTATCTTCTTCAGCCGTTTCGATGGCTAAACTTGCGGTCCCGCCGCCGGCCTGCTCGTAGGTCATCCCAATCGAGCCATTGTACGTTGGCCAGGTATCCCCATAACTCGGGTAAAAAAGATCAAATACTTCCCGTGTGAAGTACAACCAGCTGTTTTCATCAAAATACTTAGCGTGGTTCTCGCCAATGATCTGTTGATATTCGCGCTGCCATTCTGTAATCACTGTGTGATACGGTCTTGCCGCAGGAGCGAAATAATAAGGAGAGTTGTATGATTGCTCATGGAAATCAACATGAACATGAGGCATCCATTCTAAATATGCCTGAATTCGTTCCTGACTTTCTTTTTGAGTTTGCCACGCCCAATCTCTGTTCAAGTCAAACATATAGTGATTGGTTCGTCCTCCCGGCCACGGCTCATTGTGTTCCCTGGCATCTGGATTCGCATTAGCGTTGGCTCCGATCTGAGTTCGGTTCCAGTTCACATATCGGTCGCGACCATCAGGATTAATCATTGGATCCATGATGACAACTACATCATCCAGCCAGGCTGTTTTTTCAGTAACCAATTCGTAAATACTATGCAGAGCTGCTTCACTTGAGGAGGTTTCATTTCCGTGAACGTTATAACTCAACCAAACAATCGCTTTCTGGTTTTCAGTGGGTTCACCTTCCTCAAAACCTACAAGTTTCAGATTGTTCGTTCTGATTTCCTCGATACTACCCTGATTTTCTTCAGAAGTAACCACCACAAACACCAGCTCTCTTCCTTCATAGGTGGAGCCGTATTGATGAAAGGTTACTAAATCTGAATTTTCGGAAACGTGCTTATAATAATTATGCACTTTATAGTGAGGAGTCCATTGTTCGCCTAATTCATAGCCAAGAAACTCAGCTGGCGATTGTAACTGGGCTAGCGTTGGAATACTGATGAAGGTCATCAGTAAAAAAAGAAAGATAGATTTTTTCATGTTAGACAGTTTAATTGGGTGGAGATAAAGCAGAGTTTACAAGACCAAAAGTCCGCTCTGGCAGTTCCATAATTAGTTTGATGTTATTTTACAGCATACAAATGGAATGAACAACCCTTTTGTATAAGTTTTACTTTACTTCTGAAAATCTTGATATATAACCTAAAGAAGCATCCTTATGCGACTTCCAATTTCATTAATTACTGCGATAATATTCATATCAAGTTTGCTTCCAAATATCGTAATGAGGCACGACGTAGACGATTCCGATTATATTGAGCTAGCTGAAAAGTATGCGGGATCAGTTGTAAATCTTAGTGCCGGAAATGGAACATTTATTCGAGATAATGTCATCATAACTGCAGCACATGTAGCTGATTATATAGATAACCCTGTATCTATTGATGAGATTGACTATCCAATTAAAGATATTATTATTCATCCTGAGTTTGATATGCAAAGAAGTATCGCAAATGATATCGCGATTCTGATTCTGGAAAAAAGCGTTCCTGATATTGAAATCGCCAGGCTTTACACTGGTGAAGATGAACTTGGCAAAGAAATTATTTTCGCGGGTACAGGATGGGCGGGTACCGGAGACAAGGGCATGATTGATGGCGCTATTATCAAAGATAATATTATGCGTGCAGCACAAAACAGAGTAGACGGAATAACCGAAAATGGATTTATTAGGTTCACTTTTGACGAACCCGGTTCAGAAGACGCTCTGCCCTTGGAAGGGATTAGCGGACCTGGTGATAGCGGTGGCCCAGCTTTGTGGTTTGATGGAAAACAGCCGTACCTCATAGGAGTAAGTTCACATCAAAATGGAAGGGGATTAGAAAGACCGCAAGGGGTGTATGGCGTATACGAATATTATACCCGGATTTCTGAATACAAAGACTGGATCCGTGAGGAAATAGAAATTTGAACTAACGTTGATCTTCAGCTTATGAAATCTATTTGGGAAAGGCTTTTCAAAACCATCATAGCATGTTGTTTTGCATTTATCCTCTTATTAAGCACAGATGTCAAATCTCAGACATTTTCAAAACTGGATATTGGATTAGATTATAATTCTGCTTTTTTGATTAACGACAAATTTTTTCCAAGATGGAATATTGAAAACAGCATATCATTCTCCATACTTACTCCCTTTTATATCGGAACAGCAGGTTTAGGGGTTGATTATTTTTTTTATTCCTCTCCCGATGATCAGAATATTGAATACAAATCATTTGTGTATACTTTCGGACTTTTCTTTGAACAGAAAATAACTACATACTTTTCGATTACTCTAGGGCCTTATGTTGGTATACAGGATTTGAGAGCCACTGAAACTATAGATAATGTGGAAGAAAAAGAGTTGCTCTATGGAGCAAAGTTTGAACCGGCTTTTAAATTCAGCCGAATTTCTATTTTTCTATCGGCTGAAACTACCCGAACCTTCTTTTATCACCCACAGGATATTGTGTCCTTTGGCGGGGGACTTCGCTACGAATTTAAACTTCCTGAAACGCTTCAGAATATTATAAAGTAGTGATGAATTTTAAATCAGTTCTTTTTTTACTCTACTTGTGCTTTTTATTCTCCAGTTTGGTATCCGGTCAATCGGTCACTTTAAAACCATCCGAAGAAATTACTGATTGGTATAACTTTAAAGAATGGATTTTTGCAAATACTAACACCGGATATAGCAGTTTGGATTTAGTTCATTTCGAGCCTTATCAAATCGGCTTTTCTGGAGATAAAAAACAGCAATACCGATTTTTTATTGATGATGTAGAGCTACAAACCAAGTGGCTGAATAATCCACTTTTCAGCATTCCGAACTATGCAGTAAGTGATTTAGATTCTGTAGTGATTTTTGAAGATCAGTACTTATCAGGTACAACCAATATCTATATATACCCTCGTTCTGAGAACAATAATATTTCTCTTTTTATCGGTAGAATTAATCAAATTAATGATCCGGGACCGTTGATCCAAACATCAGAGGCTTCACCAAATGTAGAATATGTCAATAAACCTTTATCAGTCTTTATTAATCAAAAATTTGGCTCAATAAATGCCAATTTATTATATACCTATCAAGATTATTCCCGAACAGGTTTATTAGGTTATTCAAAATCATTCACTTACAGATCAGGGATAAATATTTTTAGGAGAACAAGCTATAAAACTCCTAGTGTCGATTTCACACTACCTAGAAACAGGTTGCACAATATTCATTCAACTATTACTCATACTAATAAAAAGAGCGACATTTCTTTTCTCTTTGGATTGAATATCACACCCGAAAATTATGAATGGTATAATCTAACCGGTGTTGAGGTACCATTTAAGTTATTTCAATATCAGGTAAGCGGCACATACCAGAGAAAAGACAACTCCTTTCACAATAATACAAAAATTGGGTTTTCATCCGCTTCATCAGACACTTTGCTCTACCAGGGTCTGGATGCTTTATATAGATTAGAAGAAAACAAGCTGACCCATGAATCCGGTTTTTCATTTAAGCTTTTCAATAAACCCGGATATCTTACCATCAAGAATACTTTTTATGAAATATCGGATGAAGTGAGTAAGAACAGTAGTGCTTTTCTTGACAATAAAGTTTCCATCCAGCAAAGCTTCGGAGGCAACGTTTATCTCTATGCTACTTTGGGAAATATAAACAACTCCATAGGTGCTTCTAAAAAAATAAGTGGCCCTCATCTTATCCGGTTAGGTGTCGAAAGTCATGTGCTGAACAAGGGTACCTTTCATAATACACTGATGGCAAGAAATATTGGCTTTATTGTTGATGACCCGGACACATACACCCTTTCGAATCAGTCATCGCAAGTTGAACAATTTAGCTTTACTGAATACTCGCTCAACATAAAAAAAGAAAACTATAAAGCTTCTGCACGAATCATCTATAAACATTTTTGGAATTATGTAAATGAAGATGTCAACTATTTCTACCTTGAAAATCGCACAAGACTTGGGTCAAGGATTTATTATTTTGATACTAGTAGTGTCGGGGCTTTGGGTTTCTTTACTCAACTATCATTGAAGCTAAATTCCAAAATCAAATCTAAAACCATGTTGAGTGGTAATCTCGGGCTGTACGGAAATAACTCATTTAAAAGTTTCTATGAACGAGTCCCTGCTTATATTTTTTCGGAAATAGTTCAGTACAAAGCTCATGAAAATTTTGTGCTAGAATTGTTTTTCAGATATATACCTGCTCGAGGCATTGTTGAGTACGAAAACCTTGAAGAACAAACCGGATTCCCACCCAGTAGGGTCCGTCCCATTCCCCTTTTGAATTTTAGTACAAGTATGTGGTTTTTTAATCGCCGACTGGAAACGAAACTTACTCTGCGAAACCTTCTAAATAAAGCCGAGGCATTTGATACTCATGGTCAGTATTATTTCATGAGCATTAATGCATCTGGAAGAATAAATTTTCAATATTAAGTTTTATTTTTAAAAATCTAATCTCATGCCTACCAATCAGGATGTAGCCGAACAACTCAATCTCGTATTTCAACTTATGCAGCTGGCCGGAGAAAACCGGTTTAAAGCCATTGCCTTCGATAAAGCCTCACAAACTATCAAAGGTTTAAGTGATGATATAAACGAATACATCAAAAACGAAAACCTGACGGATATTAAAGGAATTGGGAAGTCGATTGCCGAGGACATCTACGCCTATGCTGAAACCGGAAAGATGCCCGTACTGGAAGCTTTCAAGGAAAAAGTACCGCTTGGCTTGATTAAATGGCTGGATATTTCAGGATTAGGTCCAAAAAACATCCTTAAAATTCATGAGCAGTTCGGCATTACTGAAATTGATGAATTAAAAGAGTTAATTGAAAATGGGGAGTTAGCAAAGCTTCCCGGATTAGGTGGAAAATCAGCGGAGAAAATTGCAAAATCCATCGAATGGATGGAGAAATTTGACGAGCGATGCCGACTGGATGAAGCCACCAAAATAGCCGAAGTTATTTATGTAAGCCTGAAAGATTTGGAGGGAGTTCAGAAAATTGAAGTCGCTGGATCACTGCGACGGGCTAAAGAAACCATTGGTGATATCGACATATTGATTGCTGCTGAAGAACAGTACATTTCAAATCTTTTTGATGTATTCACTTCTCATGAACTAGTTACCGAAGTGCTAGGCAGAGGCGATACTAAAAGCTCGGTACGGACTAAAGAAGGTCGACAAGTTGATCTTCGGATAGTGAAACCTGAAAACTTCGCCGCCGCATTGATGTATTTCACAGGAAGCAAGGAGCATAATGTAGTGATGCGGTCCCGTGCCAGAGAGCGAAAGATGAGTTTAAACGAATACGGACTATACGATCTTTTTGAGAATGGCGAAACTAATTGGGATGCTCCACACCCCTTCCAAAACGAATCTGATATCTACAAACTTCTTGGAATGAATTGGGTTCCACCCGAGCTTCGAGAAGACCGTGGCGAATTCGATATTTACGAAGATCAGGAAGAACTCCCTTTAGTTACAGATTCCGATATCCGTGGGGTGATTCATGCCCACAGTACCTGGAGTGATGGAAAGTTCTCCATCAAAGAAATGGCAGAAGCATGCATAGAGCGTGGTTATGAATACCTGGGAATTACCGATCACTCCAAAACAGCCGCTTATGCCGGCGGACTTTCAGAAGATGAGGTGAAACAACAGTGGGAAGAAATCGACCAGCTGAACGATGAGTTCAAAAGTGCCGGAAAAGATTTCATCATTATGAAAGGGATTGAGTCGGATATTCTTGCCGATGGAAGCCTGGATTATTCTGATGATATATTGGAAGGTTTTGATTTCGTAATAGCCAGTGTACACCAAACGCTGGATATGCCACGGGATAAAATGATGGAGCGATTCCGAAATGCAATTAAGAATCCTTACACCAGAATGGTAGGTCACCCAACCGGGCGCTTGCTGCTTAAAAGAAACGGCAGTGATATTGATCTTAACGAATTAGTAGCCCTCGCCGCAGAGCATAATACTTCCATCGAGATTAACGCAAATCCATTGCGCCTTGACTTAGACTGGAGCTTCGGTAACAAGGCGAAAGAAGTCGATTTAATGACCTCCATCAATCCGGATGCTCACACTATAGAAGGCATTGACCTGATGAAATACGGTGTGATGATCGCCCGAAAGGGGAAATATGAAAAAGAGCGTGTGCTTAATACTAAAAGTGCGGAAGAAGTGATGAAGTTTTTTAGGGCGAGGTAGACTTTAAAAGTGAGGGTGAGGGCAACGGCTTTAGCTTAAGAGCTTCATTCCCTCAAGTTTCGCTGCTTTTTTATCAAAAGTAAGAGTATCAAAACCTCTGTTTCTGTTTAGCTCGTTTACTAAACAATCATTGAATCCGGCCGAGCTTCTAATAAATTGTGCTAATGCCTTGGTAACTACACCCGCATTAAAGAAAGCAAAGCCAGAACTTTCCAGAAGAAAATCATAGGTTTCAATCAGCTCTTGTTTTGTAAAATTATAGCTGACTGTTAATACCCATGTCAATTCGGTGAGTACCGATTCATTGATCAAAAACTGCTCCCCATCTTTTAAATATCGATCAACCAATTCCATTTGATCCTCTACATCGCCAATAATATACCTTGCAATTATATTGGTATCGGCTCCTTTCATTTCAACTTGTATTTCTCTCTAAAATACTCGGCTACACCTTCATCCATTTCTTCAATTGTTAACCCTTCTGGCTTCGGACTTTTATACTTGTATTTACCCTTTATCTCACTGGGATCCCTTTTTTCTACCTTAATTTTAGCTGTACTTAGTGTGTCCATTTCAAAATAGAGCGTATCTCCCTCTCTAAGTTTTAATTGGTCTCTTATTTTTTTTGGGATGGTTACCTGACCTTTTGATGTAATAGTTGCTGAGGGCATAATCCTTACTTTTCTTACTTGATGTAAGGAATATTCACAAAAAGCTATTTAAAATCAATCTGAAGAACCGTTTGAATTGTACTCAATCCTATTCCCCAGCAAATAACCGTAAGGCTTGAGTTCTTCGGTTTCTTATCAAGATGAATTAGATTGATAACGACAATACCCCGATCACGTTTAGCGTTGGGATTTGATCTCTTATCAAGATGAATTAGATTAACCTAACGCTAAAGAGCTATCAAGGTTTTGTTGGGATTTGATCTCTTATCAAGATGAATTAGATTATGGCAAGCGTGTGTCTCTAACAGGCACAGGTTGGGATTTGATCTCTTATCAAGATGAATTAGATTCGAACTTGTTATCTTCGTTGTAATACTTGCGTTGGGATTTGATCTCTTATCAAGATGAATTAGATTTGGTTAGAGAAGCAAGCACGTGGAGGCTCTGTTGGGATTTGATCTCTTATCAAGATGAATTAGATTGAGGATTTAAGTCGTAACCCAGTGCCTTACGTTGGGATTTGATCTCTTATCAAGATGAATTAGATTAGCGTTAGCCCCTACCTTAAAGGCAACGTTGTTGGGATTTGATCTCTTATCAAGATGAATTAGATTCATAAACATTTTCTGACATCTGCTCTAGTAGTTGGGATTTGATCTCTTATCAAGATGAATTAGATTTGCTTTCTAAAATCCAGTTATGAGAAGCCTGTTGGGATTTGATCTCTTATCAAGATGAATTAGATTAACTCATAACCGACCGATTAATGTCTTTGCGTTGGGATTTGATCTCTTATCAAGATGAATTAGATTTGGCCCAAACAACACAGGAAGTGTTTTCTGTTGGGATTTGATCTCTTATCAAGATGAATTAGATTCTAACCAATAGCAACCCGAAGTTGTTATCAGTTGGGATTTGATCTCTTATCAAGATGAATTAGATTATGGCTTTCTTGGTATAGGTGACCCTTCCCGTTGGGATTTGATCTCTTATCAAGATGAATTAGATTCACATCTACTTCTTCCTTACTAAATGCATCGTTGGGATTTGATCTCTTATCAAGATGAATTAGATTCACATCTACTTCTTCCTTACTAAATGCATCGTTGGGATTTGATCTCTTATCAAGATGAATTAGATTCAAAAACAGAATTTTGATGTTGTAGTTTCAGTTGGGATTTGATCTCTTATCAAGATGAATTAGATTAAGCGGTTGAAAAAGCTTCGCATTGAAATCGTTGGGATTTGATCTCTTATCAAGATGAATTAGATTCAGAACATATTTTATGCCATGCTTAGAGGTGTTGGGATTTGATCTCTTATCAAGATGAATTAGATTAATTGCACAATATTGCAGTATTGAGCCATTGTTGGGATTTGATCTCTTATCAAGATGAATTAGATTTATTAATTTATCTAAACCAAATGTATTCCTGTTGGGATTTGATCTCTTATCAAGATGAATTAGATTGACTAAGCTTGAGAAGATAGAGAAGACGTGGTTGGGATTTGATCTCTTATCAAGATGAATTAGATTACTTGCCAAACAAGGACAGCAAATATTAGAGTTGGGATTTGATCTCTTATCAAGATGAATTAGATTTTCCTGGAAGTAATGATCATCCGGATCTACGTTGGGATTTGATCTCTTATCAAGATGAATTAGATTTAATGCATTGTTGTGGTTTGATTAATCTTCGTTGGGATTTGATCTCTTATCAAGATGAATTAGATTAGGTTCTGTTCAAGTTTATGGCTCCCATAGACTTGTTCGGTTCCAAGTCTCGAAAAACTAAAACATTTGTAGCTGAGTTGGTGCATTTTCAGTCGCTTTTCTTCGCCTTCCATGGAAAACCTGCATTTTCCCAAATTGCTTGTCCGTTATTCTAAGTATGCGTACTTCTCCATCGGGAGGCAAGATTTTTTTTACCCTTCTTTCGTGTACATCTGCATTTTCTTTACTTGGGCAATGGCGAGTATACACTGAAAACTGCATCATCATAAAACCATCTTGTTTTATACGTTTTCTAAAATCATTGGCTTCTTTTACCGCTGCTTTTGTGTCAACGGGCAGGTCGAACATTACTACCATCCACATGGTTTTCATTCCTCCAAAAGTGATTAGCGGCTTGCTCATTATTTAAGTATTGGGAAATCTATAGTTTTGGCCTCCTTGGAATAGCATTTTGTTAGTGAGGAAGCCATTAAATGCAAGCTTTCCAATAATGGGTAGCTCATTTCTTTTATAACTACTTCTTTAGTTAGCAGTTCTAGCAGAGGACGTTTTGTTTCTTTAGTCACTTCAATATCCAGCGTACCCAATTGCTCATAAAGATCAAATACTTCTGCATCAACCAAAGGACGTAAAGGTTCCATCATATCATCTGCCAGACAATAGGGGTTGTATTGATTGTGATGATGTATACCCATAGAGGGATGTAAACCTGCGGCAGTCAAGCTTCTTGCAACAGCTGCGCGAATTATTGCATATCCATAATTTAACAGCGAGTTCAGGTCTTCTCGATCATGTTTTCTTCTGAACTCAGAATCTTTAAATAATGACTTCCAATATTGTTTGGCTGCCCTAGCCTCCACATTAGTTGGATCACCTGACTTTACTTTTGGGATTAATAGTTTTAAACCCTCATCATCATCGTGTTTATCTTTAAGCACCTTAGATTGTGCTTTGATTTTTTCCTTTACAATCTGTTGCCAAAGGCGCTTTTTTAATGGTTTCGTTGCTTCAGCTTGTATTTGGAGCCGTGCCTGATGGAGTTGATTATCCTCAAATGGAAGTAGTAACCCTTCAGGCATATGCTGGCGATTACAGAACAACACCGCCACATTTTGTTCCAACAATTCATACAACAATTGGTGTGTATAACTGATAGCAGGATGAGAAAGTACTAGCAGCCCCATATCTTCCACCGGGATAGAATGAACATTTTCACCTTTCTTCAACAGCATTTGTTTGTGCTTTATAGAAAGATGAATCGGTCCGCTTGATATTTCTACCGTGCGTTTAATCATTGGCTGGAAATATCTGGCCGATAGGATCTATTCGGATTTTTTTGATTTTTGTCATTGAGCTTGGGTTCTTTCTAAGAACACCAGGATCATTTTGTCCTTTCAAAGCCACATTGTGCAACCTAAAACTAATTTGTCCATCACTAGACATTTTTTGAACTCGATAAACATTTCTTCCTTCATCCTGAACCATTTCATTTGTCGATAAAGAAAATAAAAACCGTTCATAGTCCGGGTGATCTTTCATTATTATGGGTTCTTTATCTCGAACTCTGCGGGCTGCTTCCATAGTGGGAATTACTTCTCCGGTCTGTTTTTTATTGCCATTATTATCGGTGTACTCATAAATAGCTATGTGGTGATTATTCCCATATAATGCGTAGCGAGTTGGGGTTTTTGGTTCATCTTCGAATTCATTCATTTTGGACAAATCCTTTTCCATCATTAACCTGACTTTATGAATAGGATTAAAATCTTTCCCATTTTTATGAAATAATTTGGGAGGATCAGTCTCCAATGCTGTGATAGCTTTCTTAATGTCTCCGGTCTCCTTGTATTTCTCCCAGACTTTATCCTGAACTATCTTTTTTATCTGTTCATCCCGAATAAATACTTTTCCTTCTTTATCAAAAGCTTGAGTTTTGGAATTCCAACCCAATTCTTTTTCTGAAAGAGACTCCACTTTTTTCCGGACTACCAAATACTTTATATGCTCTTTCTTCGAGTCACTTTCCTCAGTAGGCCCGTAATAAGTTTCCTCATGAAACGCTCCTGAAATCTTTCGGCTTACCTTATGCGAAACAGTGATCTTACTTATGGACTCCAATGAGTCTTGCCAAAAGGTAGCCCAAGGTGGCGTGTTGGTAATCCGTTTTGAAACCCGATCTTTCATTTGTCTATTTTGATCAACTGAGGATTCTTCCTCATCCATCCAGCTTTTAGTATTAATGAGTTTATTCTCATCGCTCAATTTTTTCAGAATAGAACGGGAGGTCAAGGCAATCACAATCGCATCTACTGCATGATGTCGATGATCATCTCTATTTTTAATTTCATCATCTTCATTGCTTAAAATGGAATTCATGCCCCAAAGATGTCTTAAAAGTGAAGTAGTCTGCCCTTTAGTAACCTGAACATCCACTGGCCATTCTTCGGAACCAAGTTGTTTTAAATACTTGCTTGCTTCCCGGCTCATATAGCGCGTATCGTTTAATTGACGTGCGATAAATTCATCCGTATCAATCGTTTTTTGAGTAAATTTTCTGCGCTTTTTCCAAGGGAGGTTATTTTTTATTCTTTGTTCTAAATCTTCTTTACTTAACAAGCCTGCTTCAACACATTCATAGGGAGTACGGTTACCTTTTCTACGATTGAAGTCGGACTCACACAGCGTCTTGTTGACATAACTATCATCAAGTGTTCTACTAAATGGCAGGATATGTTCGATTTCAAATTCGCCACTGTCTAAAGCCTCACCATTTATAACTCTTCCTGTATAGGGACAAGTTTTGTTGCATTCAATCCAAAGCTTATATCGAATAATATCTTTTCGGCTAGGTTCGCGATTGGGATGGCGTTCTTTAAAAGCCTTTTCTGCTTCTTTGTTTTTCTTTTCGAACTGATTATTTCTTTTTGAGATTTCATCGCGCAGTTTCTTACTGTTCTTTAAATCACGTGCAAGTTCTACCCTGATGATATCCGGCAAACCATACTTCCGAACGATGGCATTAACTACTTTTCTTAATTCAACCATAGCTCCAAATACAACCGGATTTCGGTATTCATGTTGGTCAAGCAGTGGAAGTTGAAAAACGTCTTCTTTTGGGGCCTTTTTACTCTCACCATATACTTCTTTTATCGCCTCGTTTTCTCTTCTCCCTTCTTTAATTAAGGGTAATATTTTTCTGATGGCTTTATACGAAAGGTTTCCATAACCCTTTTCGAGTTGCAGCATTTTCAGGTGTTCGGCCTGTTCTTTTGTTCTTCCCCATTTAGTCAAGGCTAGTTTCTCTACTACTTCCGGTTTTTCTACATGAATGAGTACATCTACTACATGGTTTTTAAATTCATCGTCCAAACCATTCCATTCTTTACCAAACGCATTTTTACTTGCCAGCTTTTTACTTGTTGTATCTCCTTTAAGCTTGCTTTCATCAGAAGTTTCAAGATTAAATTTTGCGTTTGAATTAAGACCTAAAGACTTCTTCAACTGTGCAAAAGAAACCTGATCTGCTCTTTCAAGTTTCTCCCGAATAATCCTTTTATGTTCATCTGTCATTTCCAGCCTTTGACCATATTCTCCCATTAATTCCAAATTATTCAAGGTTTTAGAAACTCTAAACTGTTGAAATAATAGATGACCCTTTGGAATTCTTTTTTTATCTGATTCTAGAGAGCATTTGCCGATTAAGTGTTTCTGGCTTTTAAGAGGCCGTTGGAAAAAAATAGTTTCATCTGAGATATTTGTTTTTAATTCGTCTGTCAATATTTCCGGATAGTACTGTATCTGCTTTTTCCATAACAATTCGAACTCTTCCTCATACATGCTCCGATGAGTATACTTATTCCTTATCCTTCTTTTGAACTCGTAATCATCATGTTCTGGAGATACAGGTGGATCAAAATGATTATCCTGAAAACTGTACAGGTACTCTCCCAATGTACGCATGTCTTTTTTACGCATCTCTGCTCTAACTTTAGATATCTCTGTAGCAACAGCCCCATCTTCTTTGTCTTTTCCCGCCTTGCGATTGCTCTTAAATCCTCTACGCTGATTTAGATGATAAAGGGCTCTTCCAAATTCCATCAAACTAAGTTTTTCGTCCAATCCTTTTGATCTTAGCTTATATGGGTTTAAATCAATCCAAGTATTCCAGGCTTCTTTTTCTGATTTTAGAGGACACATACCTATACTTTTTAATGTATAGTAAAGCCCTCTTTTCCTTCTTCTTTTCCGATCTCGTTGTCGACGCATTCCTCTATGCATAGTCCGTTGCTGATTTTTTGACTCTCCTTTTTGGGCTTCATTATCTCTTTGTAGGTTCTGGTCAAATATTCGGACTCCACTATCAATAATCTGACCATTATCTTCTCCATTGTATTCAAGTAAGCTCCAGCCAATTGAAGCAACTCCCATATCTAGTCCCAATATCTTGTTCATTCTCATCTCCTTTTTTGAATTATTCTCCAGATAGGTTACCTTCAATTAATTCATCTTGATAAGAGTCTTATCTCAACAAAGAGTTATAGGACTCTGCGGGCAATGCTAATTTTAGTAACCCTCACCTATACTAGATTTGCCACCTGCGGGTGGCTTTTTTATTTCTACCTGTAAGTACTTGTATTAGATTAAAAAAGCAACTAAGTACCTGCGTGTTTAATACTCAATCCTATTTCCCAGTAAATACCCATAAGGCTTCAGTTCTTCGATTTCTTCGAAGATAACTCTGAGAATCCCGATTAATGGCACGAACAATATCATTCCCGAGATTCCCCAAACTTCGCCACCGATGATTAAGGCCAGCATTGCCATAAAGGGATTGATGGAGACTTTGGAGCCAACTATTCTTGGAGAAATGAAGTTCCCTTCCAGAAATTGAACCGTTCCAAATACAGCAATAACTAACAATGGGGTGATGAGTGAATCTCCTAATAAAAAGGCGAAAAGCAACGGAGGAAGTGCACCAATTATAATCCCGATATAAGGGATCACCGCTAATAGCGAAGCAAATACCCCAAAGAAAATGGCATGTTCGAGCCCGATGATAAATAGTCCGGTTGTATTTAGAATTGCGAGAATCCCAATGACAGTAAGCATACCAACCAGATAATTCTGAGTAACTTCCTGCACATCGGTTAAAACGATATCAATTCTGGAGGTACCGTCTTTTTGCTCAAAAAGTTTCTCGAAAAAAGTTTGATACATCTCTTTGTAATAGAGCATAAAGAAAATGAAAATCGGGATCAGTGACATTAGTGTGAAAGCGTTCGTGGTAGCTCCTAAAAACGAACTTGCGTACTGGCCACTACTATCTATCAAATTAGTCAGACCTTGCTGGAGGTAGTTTGTTCGTTGTTCCTGAGATAAACCAACCGTTTCTTCCAGGAACTGAATGCCATCTGCTGTCACCGACTTGAGACGCTCTGTCACTTCCGGAATACGTTCTGCAAACTGTACAAATTGAGCAGAAATCAGTGTGATAATACCAGCAAATACCACCAGCACCAGAAGAATAGTGATTAAGATACTGAGCGCCCTTCCCAGCTTCCAGCCCTCTAATTTGCTCACAATTGGGTTCAGCAACATAGATAAAAAAGCAGCAAAAGCTAATGGCATCAGAATGAACTTACCGTAACTCATAATCACAAAAAGCAGGGAAAGTCCAATTAAGGTAACGGAAGCTTTAAGCCAGAAAGGATATTCACGAACTGTTTTTATTGGGTGGTGTTTCATTGTTTTTCTGAAATTAAAATATGTGCTCTTAAATGTTTTACCCAAAGTGAATCAGATTTATACCCACTCACTTTTTCAATAAGTACTTTACCTTTTACCATCTCATTTTCAGTTATAACTTCCATTCTATTTGGTGTGATATCATTTCTCATTCTTTTATCTAACTGATTTTCATTTATTAGAGAATTTATTTTAGACTCTATTCCAAAATTAATAGTAGTACCTAAAATTAAATTTTTCACTTGAATACTATCAACTTCTTGTTGATAAGAAATTTCATAAGAACCTTTTTTATCTGACTGGTTACTTCCCATATAAGCTGATATTAAAATAGTGTCATAACCCGATATATCATACTCTTCCTCTTTTCCTATTTCAAAGCTAAAATAATCTCCCAATGTATTTGAGTCTCCTTCAATCCAACTCTCAGAATAATCAATTCCAAATGCTTCCAAGATATTGCTGGAAGTAACCTGAATATCAAAAACTGAATCCCAAGTTTTTACAGAAAAATCTTTTTCTCCTTCATCAAAAAAATGAAGAAATACTTCTTCACTATGTGCTTCTACTATATAATAGCTTATTGAACTAAGTTCTTTAAGATATTTGAACGGGATTTTTGTGTCACTTTTCTGAGCTTTGCCATATTCATTTAGGTAACCATACTCAACCAAAATCTCCTCAAACCTACCCAACTGACTCCGTTCCGAAACTGCAAATGCTCCGAGTGGACCAAAAGAAACCCCGAGTGCGATCAGGCATAAGGAAACAGGAATCACTTTAATGCTTTTGGTTTTACTAATAATGAAGTAAATCACAATTCCGGTTAGCCAGACTCCCAGCGTTGCCACAAAGTACCGGTTTATAGTTACCCCATATTCTGAAATACGCACCCAAATTGAAAACATCAGCAAACCAATTAGGGGAATCAGTGCCAAATAATAACCTTTCGAATAAATACGAATCCAGTTGTATTCTTTACTGGTTCGAATAGGGTAAAGAAGTAACAGCGAAAGAATTCCGGCAATAGAAAAAGTGAGTACCAGATTAGAAACCCAACCATTGGGTAATTCCCATTGCAGAATAATTTTCCCCAGATAGAGATATAAAATGATGATATATACGGTTACAAGAGGAATGAGTACATATTGAACAAATACACGGAGTCCGGTTGGGAAGGCGGTTTCCTTTTCCTGAATAATACCTTTTTCAGGTACGCCAGTTAAGAAAAACCAGGTATTAAAAATCCCGCCCAGAAAAAGAAAGAGTTGAAAATAGGTCTCCCCATCAACATCTAAATCCAACAAATTATCAAGTGCTAACAGCGCTACACTCAGGCCAACAAACAACACCCCGGAATACAAGACGGAAAGTAAAATCCTGAGAAAGAGTGTTTTGTTGTATTCCCAAAACTGATCCACATCCCCCGAATTCAAAAAAGGAGCAAAAGCCACAAATAGGTGTGAAGCCAACGCAAACAGGAAAAAACGATACCAGACTTCCGAAGGTCCTTCCATCATCGTATCTCCCAACAAAATCCAATAAAGAACTAGTAGTATTAATCCTGTGAATTGTATTCCATATTTAGCGACAGCATTCCAGTTCTTTTGCTCAAGAAATGTTGCCAGACCAAATAAAAAAGAAATTCCTAGCCCGCTGCAAAAGGCTAAAGCAAGTATTCTTGGGTGATTATCCTGCTCAGTATATGATAACTCTGCTAGCCATATAGCAGAAGCACTGCCTATCACAGATACAAATAATACAAAGGGAAAACGCTTATATATTCGAAGCAGAGCGGCTCCGATCTGATCTAAGGACGGCAAGGAAAGTTTCATGATTAAAATGAATTATTGGTATACAGTACAAAAAATATGCTCTCTTGACAATGCAGCCAAAGTAACCTATTAATCATACTCAATTCGTTCTACTTCGTTTCCTAGGGAATCGTATTCGATCCAGGTACCAGACTCGACTCCATTCTTGTATTGACCCACAGCTTGTAACTGCCCATTTGAGTGCCATCTTTTCACTGTTCCTTTTCTTGTACCATTATGCCAGACAGGAAGCTGAAACCTGGGAGATCCATCCGCATAATATTGATAGTACACCGAATCATTTCTTGTGGTGTAATAATCCAAATCCCCCTCGAAATCGAAGTAATAGCTGATACTATCATTGCTGATAGATTTAATTTTGCCCGTAAGATGATTCCTGGTTTGTGTCTCCTCTCGGTCCCAATTGATAGATAATTGACCAGAGAACGTCCATACATTCCCAATGCCGGTTGTAAAATCTGCATCCATTGCAAGTTGACGGTTTGGATGCCAGTATCGGAGTCGTTTTATTTTACCTTCCTCAAAAATTCCTTCAATATTGTATATATCCCAATGATAGGTTCTTATGAAGCCGGTGTAAGGCTCTCTGGATTTTCTGTACACCAAAGTAAGGGAAGTATCCTGAACCTGATAAACCGACATCCCGTTTAGGTTAATGTGATGGACAAAAAAACCGGTTGGAACAGGGTTTCCATCATCATTCACAAAAGATAGTTCCGGATATCCATCAAGGAAGAAATGAACTCTTTCACTATCCCTATTGCACCCGGTCCAGATTAAGAGTGCAAACAGAATAATATAGAGCCGGTTTAAATTCATGAGGTTTAATTGTAGGAATAACCAAACTCCTCAGTAATGACTTCTTTTTTCATTTCTTCAACGCGTACTTCCATCATAATTTTTTCTAGAGGCCGGTCTGCCTGTCCGGTTCGCTGTACAGCAATTGAATCTATCACAGAAACCCCTTTAATAACCTCACCAAAAACGGTATAACTTCCATCTAACGGGGCATAACCGCCCAGGCTGTTATAAATCTCTCTCTGCTCGGCAGAATACGTTCTGGGAATGAAATCTTCGGTAGCAAGTGGTTCAATACGCTCTATAATTGCCTGTACACTATCAATTCTACCCGCCCTTTGATTTTCCTGTAGTGCTTGTAGCACACTCATATTCTCAGGTGCCTGTACATATTTACCAATCATATTCTGACGCTTAGCGTTGTTTGAATTTCCTAAAATCTGATCCAACTGAAGACTTGGAAAGATTTGCCCGTGAACAATGTAAAACTGAGAACCACTGGACTTTCTTTCAGGGTTTTGCTGATCTCCTAATCGTGCGGCGGCAAGAGCTCCCTTTTTGTGAATAAATTTTGAATTGAACTCTGCATCAATGGTATAACCAGGACCTCCCTGACCATCGTTAAATGGAATTTCGTCTTTAGAGTTTGGGTCTCCGCCCTGAATCATAAAACCTTCAATTACCCGGTGAAAAGTGGTGCTATCATAGAATCCCTCCTCGGCAAGCTTTAGGAAATTCTCTTTATGAAGTGGGGTTTCATCGTAAAGCACCACATACATATCCCCGAAATCTGTACTTATTATAGCTATTTGATCGGTTTCAGGCTCGCTTTCGTTGGATTTATTACATGCCAGGGTTATGGTAATCAGCAAAAGTAATAAGGAAAGTTTTTTCATCAGGTAGTAAGATTTGATAAGTTCAGCGGTATATTTTGTGCGTCTGATAGTACGAAATACCTCACTTTTAATCTGCCTTAATTCAAAGAATCATGCATATCGATCATATTGGAATAGCCGTCAAAGATTTAGAATCTGCAATAGCCACTTACGAAAACATTCTGAATACATCCTGTGATAAAAGAGAAATTGTTGAGTCACAAAAAGTAGAAACAGCCTTCTTTCAAACCGGTGAATCTAAAGTTGAGTTACTGGGAGCCACCTCTACCGATTCAGTAATTGCAAAGTACATAGAAAAAAAAGGAGAGGGACTTCATCACGTTGCTTTCGAGGTGGAAAATATCCATCAAGAACTTGATCGATTACGAGAAAAAGGGTTTACCGTCCTGAACGAACAACCAAAAAATGGTGCAGACAATAAATTGGTCGCTTTTATTCATCCAAAAGATAATTGTGGCGTTTTAGTTGAGCTTTGTCAATCCATCTATTAGAGAGATTTTGGGTTTGGATTGAGTTTTGTCTGAATGAACTCTAAGCTTAAATAGCCTATTTAAAAAAGAGGCGTTGGCTTTAGAGAAAAAGATTAAATCGAGAGGGGCTGCTCGTTTTATGAAGGCTCAGAATTCACATTGAGTTTGCACCCCTTTTCATAGTATCTTTAAGGCTTCGAGGCGTGGCGTAGTCCGGTAGCGTCACGCGGACTCGCGTGAGGGACCGAGACAGTAGAATTCCTAATCTTATGAGTTATCGAGCTTATATTTTATTCAGCCCATCTAAAGAACGGTTTTATACTGGTATATCAGACAATCTGAATAGACGTTTATCTCAGCATAATCAGGGCAAAACCCTTTCTACCAAATATGGAATTCCATGGATACTTGTTTGGAATTCTTCCCCTTTAACTAAAAAAGAGGCGTTGGCTTTAGAGAAAAAGATTAAATCGAGAGGGGCTGCTCGTTTTATGAAGGCTCAGAATTCACATTGAGTTTGCACCCCTTATCGTAGTATCTTTAAGGCTTCGAGGCGTGGCGTAGTCCGGTAGCGCACTCGGCTGGGGGCCGAGGGGTCGCAGGTTCAAATCCTGTCGCCTCGACAAAAGAAAGGCATTGGTTTTTTTAATTAGTGCCTTTTTTGTTTTACCTGCCCCGTCCAAAATAACCTGACGATTAGATAGCATTTCTGTTTTATTAGCTTCAGCGAGTTCTAAAGCATCAATTAATCAATCACTTTCCGGAAAAATTTTAAAAAATATTTTTACGTATAAGTAATTAAAAAGTAAGTCCTAAACTATTTTTAATGATGTTTTATTAGTTAAAATTAACATTAAAATTTTTTAATGTTAATTATTATTAATATATTGGCAGGAGATTCAACAATCCATGAAACACCTGCTTTACATACTAATTCTAACTCTCCTTTCAGGATCAGATATTAGAGCTCAAAAAACCGCTACTGCTACCATGAGAATTTCTGCAACAATTGTAAGCGGTGTTACTCTTAATCATGTTGAAGCAATTGATTTGGATATTTATGAAGAAAATTCAACTCGAAGTAGCTTTGAATTTACGACTCCCGAACATCTTGACTCTGAAGTTGAAACAAAAGAAAAAATTATTCTCGTAAATGAATTTGGAGACCAACTCGAACTCGCTACTGAAAGTGAGTGCCAAACTCGAAACGGAAGGCATCGGGTAAATTTAAAGGCATCGGTAGATTCAGAATCAACACAAAAATTAAAAGGACGTTATCTGGGGAACCTTACAACTACCATCAATTATTTATAAACATTTTTATTCTGTACCCCAAGCCTCAACCGGTTGAAACCGTTGAGGCTTTTTTATGTCTTTTTGGTGAACGGATTTTATCTACCTTCAGATAACCTGAAATTCATCTATTCCTATGCTAAAAGGCTTAAGAACTGTTATATATCCTGCTCCTGATATTGAAAAAGCTAAGAGCTGGTATACCCAGATTACCGGAGAAGACCCATATTTCGATGAACCTTACTATGTAGGTTTTGATATTGGAGGATATGAACTTGGACTGCAGCCAGATCGGAAACCCGGAAGTCAGGGTAGTATTGTCTATTGGGGTGTCGGAAACATAAAAGATGCATGGAAAAAGCTTATAGGACTGGGAGCTCAACCCGATGAAGAAATCATGCATGTAGGAGGGGAAGTGTACGTGGCTACTGTGGTCGACCCGTTTGGCAACCTTCTGGGTATAATTCAGAACCCAAATTTTGAAACACGATCATAAACAAAAAAAGCCACGCTTAAAAGCGTGGCTTTGATTTCTAAGCGAAATGCTTATTGAAGTCTGTAAACATCAACAGCACTTAAGCCTTTTGGAGTCTCAGAAATAGTAAATTCTACTTCTTCGCCATCCTGAAGACTTTCTTCAAAGCCTAAGTTTTCGATGTTATTTCGGTGTACAAATACATCTTTGCCACCATTGTCCGGCTTGATAAATCCAAATCCTTTTTCAGTATCAAACCATTTTACTTTACCGTATTCCATTATATAAAAATATGTGTATTGGGCCCTGCAGGTACAGTGGAAAGCACATAATAAACTGTGCTTTGTAATCAATTCGGCTGTAGGGTTAAAAATTTAGTTAAACAAACTAGAGAAGGGAAAACAAATACTGTACTGAGTTACCGATTCCTGACCTTTAACTTGCATCTAAAGGTCTCCTTTATTCGAACCAATACCAAATTTTACGCAATATAATTATCTCTTATTCCCTCTTTATTTGGATTAATGAATGATTATTTCAATAATTTACTTTTCGATTTGGGAAATCACCTACATAACCTCGCAATACAATGAATAAAAAAATTATACTTTTTCTTTTAGGGATTACACTAGGCTTTATTTCTGCATTTACTCTTTTGAGAAGCTCAGACGCCCCAATTACCAAAAACGCCATTACTAAAGCGTCTACTATTATTGGTCTTGAATTTACTGATGCAGAAGCTGACTCCATGATTAGTAGCCTGGAAAGTACACGCAACAGACTCCAGACAATAAGAGAAATGAAACTGGATAATTCAGTTCCTCCGGCATTGGTCTTTAATCCAGTCCCTGTAGGCAAAATATTTGAAACTACTCAACATGAGATAAAATGGGATCTCCCGCAAAACACAGAGCTTCCTGAAAACAGAGATGACCTCGCTTTCTACTCTGTTGCTGAACTTTCTTCTCTTATCAAAGAGAAGAAAATTACTTCTGTTGAGCTCACAAAGTTTTTTATTTCCAGAGTTGAAGAGTATGACCCTCAACTCCACGCGATTGTAACGATTACCAGAGAGCGGGCTTTAGAACAGGCTGGAAAAATGGATGAGGAACTGGCCAGGGGGATATACCGGGGGCCATTGCACGGAATACCTTATGGTGCTAAAGACTTATTTGCCGTTGAAGGATATAAAACTACCTGGGGAGCTACTCCATTTAAAGATCAGGTGATTAATGAAACTGCAACTGTAATTCAGAAGCTGGATGAGGCCGGTGCAGTTTTAATTGCAAAAACCACACTTGGCGCCCTCGCATCCGGAGATGTCTGGTTTGGCGGTCGGACAAGAAATCCATGGGACTTAGACCAAGGCTCAAGTGGTTCTTCCGCGGGCTCGGCTTCAGGAACCTCTGCCGGACTTTTCCCTTTTTCCATCGGTACCGAAACGCTGGGATCTATTGTTTCGCCATCAAACAGAAATGGGGTTAGTGGTTTAAGACCTACTTATGGTCGCGTAAGCAGAAATGGAGCTATGGCGTTGAGCTGGACGATGGATAAAGTTGGCCCGATTACACGCAATGTAGAAGACCTTGCGCTGGTGTTTAACGCCATTTACGGTCCCGACGGAATTGACCAAACGATTGTCGATTTACCCTTTAACTATAATGCTGAGCTTGATATCAAAACGTTAAAGATTGGTTACCTGAAATCTGCTTTTGAAAGGGACTATCGAACAAAAAAACAAGACAGCCTGGTTTTGGATGTGCTAAGAACTCTTGGGGTTGAATTGATTCCTATCGAATTACCCGATTTTGACGTAAATGCACTCCGTATCATTTTAGCCTCAGAAGCGGCTGCCGCTTTTGATCAACTTACCTTATCGAATGAGGATGATATACTCGTTCGACAAAGTCCCAATGCCTGGCCTAACCGATTCAGGTCAGCACGTTTCACCCCGGCGGTCGAGTACATTAATGCAAACCGGGCTCGGTATCAACTCATTCAGGAAATGGATAAACTTATGCAGACTGTAGATGTTTATATTACCCCTTCCTTCGGAAACAGTAATTTAGTTACTACAAATTTAACCAGTCACCCAACTGTTGTGCTTCCTAATGGGTTTGACGAAAACGGAAGACCGACAAGCATTACTTTTATGGGAGATTTATTTGATGAAGCCACGGTACTTTCTGTCGCAAAAGCGTACCAGGAAACAACCGATCATCATAAAAAGCATCCTCCCTTATTTTCTAATTAATATGGTTCATCAATGAATGATATCACTCAAAGTTTTGAAAGTTTCTTCCTGTCGATAAAGGACTCTGCTCCTGAAATATTGCTTGGACTAATCATACTGGTCTTCTTCATTTTTCTTGGGCTTACTGCCGGGAGAGGCGCTAAAAAAATTCTTAAACGCACGAGTACATCCCAAAAAAGAATTATCCTTATAAGAAGATTCGCCCGATGGCTTTTCTATCTCATTGGGATTATTATCTCACTTAATATCATGGGCCTGACCAAAGCAGCATCCGGTTTGCTTGCTGCGGGTGGTATACTTACCGTTGTGCTGGGTTTTGCTTTCCGTGAAATCGGAGAGAATTTGCTGGCAGGACTTTTCATGTCGTTTAGCAGAGCCTTTGATGTTGGGGATTTGATCGAAAGCAACGGAATTCTGGGCATAGTGAAAACCATTAACATCAGAGATGTACATGTGCGCGCAGGCGATGGAATTGACATTTTTATACCCAGTGCAATCATCTTTAAAAACCCACTTTATAATTACACAAAAGATGGGCTGCGCAGAGGTAGGTTCACGATCGGGATAGATTTCAGGAATGATTCCAGAGATGCCCGCAAACTCATTCTGGAAACAATTAAAAAAATAAATGGGGTTTTGAGTGATCCTGCTCCCAATGTTCAAGTCGCAAACTTCACCGCTAATTATATTGAATTGGAAATCTTTTTCTGGATAAATACCTTTTCAGAGTTTCCGAATTTGGGAGATGTAAAAACTCAGGTTATGGAGAATACGAAGGAACAACTTCTGGAACATGATTTTACAGTAAGTTCAGAAGTGAGTATGGCCATTGAGCTAACAAAAGAAATCCAGGTCGATTCCAATAATTAATTGATCATCTACGTTGGAAATCTGTATAATCTAATTTAGTGTGATGAAGCTCTTCTATATTAAACTTACTCTTCTTCTCTTTTTAGTTAATTCATGCAATTCTATAGTTTCCAATGATGTACCATTAGATACAGAATTTGATTTAAAACTTGATGAAAAAGCTGTTGTTGGTGATGGAGGTTTGATGCTTACTTTTAAGAATGTAACCGAGGATTCAAGCTGTCCTGAAGATGTGGCCTGTATTTGGGCAGGTAATGCTTCGCTACAATTCTCTTCGCCCGGAAAAAATACATCGGTTTTGAATACTTCTGTTGATCCCCGAAATTTTGAGATCGATGAGTTTAAAATTACACTGATTTCACTTTCTCCTTATCCAAACACAAAAAAGAAAATCTCTAAAGAAAATTATAAAGCCCGCCTTTTAATTACGAAGAACTCACCCAGTTTAACTAGCTCCATACCTGATTATAAAATAGATTGACTAAAACCCTTGGGATTTTAGACAAACGGGCTGGGCTCATCCCGGAGAAAGCTATTCAAAATCTTTTTTTACTGCTTGCATTAAGGGCTTTTTGGTTCGCTTCTGTCTAAAGAGTATAAATAACCCAAAGCTATGAGCACTCCCAATTCTAAACATCACCTGCTAATCCTGATCTTTCTCTCGCTAGTACTTTATTCTTCGGATATGAATGCGCAGGAGATAGTAGGGGAACCTTTAACTCCATGGACACCGGGCACATTGGATATTCATGAAATTGCTACCGGAAGGGGTTCATCTACTTTTTTTAATCTTCCTGACGGAACAACCATGTTATTTGATGCCGGCGAGTTTACAGAAACAAATCAAGAGTGGAGGATTCCCAGATACGTAGAACCAAAGCCTGATGAAAGCAGAACATCCGGGGAATGGATTACAAGGTATATTGAACGAATTCTTGAGAGCAGAGAGAATAAACAAATTGATTATGCCATGCCCTCACACTTCCACTGGGACCATATGGGGCAGGCTACTGATAATTCTCCTGAATCTGAATATGGAGACTATCTTTTGACCGGTTTTACAATGGTTGGAGAATCTTTTCCTATTAAAACCATGCTTGATCGAGGGTGGCCTGATTATGATTATCTCGCAAACCCTGATGACAGATCTTTATTGAATTATCGGAAATTCATCGACTGGCAGATTGCTAATAACTCAATGAAAGCCGAACGGTTTATTCCCGGCAGAAATGACCAGATTGTTTTGAAAAAAGACCCTGAAAAGTACCCTCAATTCTCCGTACGAAATATAGCCGCTAATGGAGAAGTATGGACGGGAGTCTCAACCAATACAAAAAAACACTTCCCTCCTTTGGAAAGCTTAGACCCATCTGAATATCCGAATGAAAATATCAGCAGCCTTGCGTTACGCATGAGCTATGGATCTTTTGACTACTTTACCGGTGGCGATATTGCAGGAATTGCTCTGGAAGGCAAACCCTCCTTCTATGATGTTGAAACTCCTATCGCAAAAGCAGTCGGGCCAGTTGAGGTAAGTGTTTTAAACCATCATGGATATATAGATTCTCAAAATGCTTTTTTTGTAGAAACTTTAAGGCCACAAGTCTGGATTCTTTCTGTATGGGACTCCGCTCACCCTAGTCCGATGGTATACAAAAGATTGCAATCTACCTTTTTGTACCCTTATAAAAGAGATATCTTTACAACTGCTATGCACGAAGCCAATAAACTTGTAGTTGTTGGCTTAGATCAATTAGCAAGTGATAACGGTCATATTGTTGTACGGGTTGAACCTGACGGAAAAACATTCCACATAATTGTGATCGATAACACGGATGAGCAAATGCTTGTAAAATCAGTACACGGGCCTTATTATTCCAGATAATACATTGTCTTTTAGCGAGTAATAGTCATCCGGAAAGCCCCGATTTTATTTTTTCTTTTTCTTACCTCTCCGCTCTTAGGGCAGGTGAACCCCCCTTTTTTTGAAAACTTAGAAACCGGGTTCAATTATACCGGGGATGTGTACACAAACCTAACCGGCGGGCTGGAAACCGGGGTTCGGTATATGGATAACATTGGTGTTGTAGCTGAATTCGATATTAAAGGCGCCAGCTTCTTTTTCTATGGTTTAGGAAATCAAGGTAAAAATATCTCTGAGATTGTGGGTGATGTGCAAACTGTTTCGAATATAGCTTCCAGAAATTCCTGGCGATTATATGAAGCCTGGGTAAACAAGCCTCTGCCTTCAATGAAAAGCTCTGTACTGTTTGGGCTGTATAATTTGAATTCAGAGTTTGACTTTATAAATACCGGTGCTTTGTTCATTAATAGCTCACACGGTATCGGAAGAGAGTTCTCTTCTTCCGGTATTACCGGACCTTCCATTTTCCCATTAACTTCATTAGCAGCCAGACTCAAAATAAATCCTATCAATGGAATCATTCTAAAATTTGCGATTTTGGATGCAGTTCCATCAGACCCTGTAAATACCACCGGAACTTCTGTTCTTCTCAGAGAAAGCGAAGGCGCGCTGCTGGTTTCGGAAATCTCAGTATCAAAAACAGGGGATAATGCAGAAGCACTACTGGACAGGGGAGTGAATGAAGAAACTCCTTTTCGTCTGGTCTTAGGGGGATGGAAATATACCGAAGAACGAACCGGGTGGCTTGGTGATGCAGAATCCGATCATGGAGTATATGCCTTTGGTGAAATTACCTTACAAAACAGACTCTCTTTTTTTGGAAGAGCCGGAGCTGCTAATCGGGATATCAATCGTTACAATTATTATTTAGGAGCAGGACTAAATTTTTCGGGAGTATTGAAAAACAGACCTGAGGATATTCTCGGACTTGCCGTAGCGCTGCCAATTAACAGTGATGATTTTGTATTGGTAGAAGAACGTCGGGGAAATGATTTTTCGCAGAATGAGTTAAACATTGAACTTACATACTTAATGAACATCTCAGAACATGTAAGCCTCAAGTTTGATGCTCAGTACATTCAACATCCAAATCAGGCTCCTGATATTGATGACGCTTTTGTAATTGGAATTCGAAGTATGTTTGGGTTTTAAAAAACTTAATTACTCCCTTTTGTCATTCGAGCGAATGAGAGAAATCTACAGCTACTGAAAAGCTCTTTAGATTTCTCAGTCGGCAAGCTCCTTCGAAATGACAAGTATAATTCATAGAGTAAACAGACTTTTTCCCCTGTAATAATTCGTGCGATTTTGTAACTAATACAGTATCGTTGAATGCAATGTCATCCAGATAAAAAACTAACTCGTATGAAGCTTTCATTATCCAATATTTCCAAGACCTACAAAAACGGGGTAGAAGCCCTTGATAACGTCTCCATCGAAATTGAAGCGGGTATGTTTGGCTTGCTTGGACCCAATGGTGCCGGTAAATCAACGTTGATGAGAACCATTGCAACTCTCCAGGCTCCTGATAGTGGAACTGCTTTTTTAGATGACCTGGATATTCTAAATAATCAAATTACCCTCCGGAAAATGCTGGGATATTTACCACAATCATTTGGAGTATATCCAAAAATGAGTGCGGAAGATCTGCTTGATTACTTCGCAAAACTTAAAGGGATCTCAGATAAAACCGATCGGAAAAAGATTGTGACTGCTGCGCTGGAAGTAACGAACCTGTATGAAGTCCGCAGGAAACATGTAGCAGGGTATTCCGGAGGGATGAAACAACGTTTTGGAATTGCACAGCTCTTACTCAACGACCCAAAACTTATTATTGTAGATGAACCCACCGCCGGACTTGATCCCGCAGAACGGCAGCGTTTCCTGAATGTGCTTCGCGAAATTGGAACCAATAACATTGTGATTTTCTCCACCCACATTGTGGATGATGTAAAAGAGCTTTGTACCGATATGGCCATTTTAAACGGAGGAAAAATACTTTCTCACCAAACCCCGAGAGAAGCCACTCAAAGGTTATCCGGTCAAATCTGGACTAAAGATATTCCCCGCGACGAACTCGATAACTATGAAACAAGCTTCAATGTGATTTCTTCTAATTTCAACGAGGATAACAGCCTCAATATTCGGGTACATAGTCTCGAACGTCCTGATGAAAGCTTCAACCCTAAAATCCCCGAACTGGAAGATGTCTATTTTGTGACACTACATGAGGGTGAAAACGTCTTAACTGCAGAGGGATAAGATGTTTCTGAATATTTTTGTTTATGAAATCAAGGCTTGGTTTAAGAGGCCATTGTTTTATGTGTATGGTGGAATCATTTTCATGCTTGCCACTTTTAGCATGTCTGCCGCAGCCGGTATTTTTGAAGGGATTACTGTAGCCATTAACTCGGTAACTATTGTTAACTCCGCATCGGCTATTAATGCTTTATTGAATGAAATGACGTTGTTCATTTATTTCCTGCTCCCATCCATTGTGGGCGGAACCATCTACAAAGATTTTAAATATGAGATGTATTCCATCACCTTTTCCTATCCTTTCAGAAAATGGGAATACCTGCTTGCAAAGTTCTTTAGTGGATTGGTAATCGCTCTTCTTATTGTGGTTTTTGCGGCGATCGGCATAATGATTGGAAGCGTGATGCCAGGGACGAATCCCGACTTACTAGGTCCTTTTGAATTGATGAATTACATTCAGTCTTTCATCATCTACATCATACCGAACCTGTTCTTTTATGGGGCTATTGTATTTGCAGTGGTCACTTTTTCGCGGAGCGTGAGTGTTGGTTTTATCACCGTTCTCACCTTGGTTCTGCTCCAAATAGTTGCCAGCAATCTTACTTCCGGTCTTGATAACAAAGTACTTTCCGCGATGCTTGATCCCTTTGGAGCTGCTGCGAATCAATATTACACAGAGTATTGGTCGGTGTATGAACAAAATGAAAACTCACTCCCTCTTGGCCCGATTGTAATCTACAACCGTCTGCTTTGGACCGGTATTGGCTTACTTGTGTTCGGGTTTGTGTATCGTGTGTTCAGTTTTAGCCAACAAGCGTTTTCGTTTAGCTTCTTCCGCAAAAAAGGAGAGGCGGTTCTAAAGAAAAATTTTGGGAGTATTATGGCGGTGGAGCTTCCGAAAGTAAAGTTTGATCACTCCTTTATACAAAACCTGAAATTATCCTGGAGTATTTCTAATACCGATCTGCTCTACATCATTAAGGGTTGGCCATTTATTATTATCTCAATTATCGGGGTATTAATATCGCTGCTTACGATTACAGTCAGCGGGGAAATTTTCGGGACTAATACCCTTCCGGTAACCTGGCAGATGCTCTCACTTCCCGGCACATTCTTCGGGCTGTTTATCAATTTACTTACGTTTCTGTATGCGGGAATTCTACTCCACAGAAGCCGAACTTATAATGTAGACCAACTGCTGCATTCCACACCGATCCCTAATTGGGCATTGTTGCTTTCCACCCTCTTCTCTGTGGTAAAAATGCAGGCTATACTTCTTAGTACTATTATGTTTGTTGGAGTAGGAGTACAAATTTATAATGGCTACTTCAATTTCGAGCTTGGGCTCTATCTTTTTGACCTCTACGGAATCCAGCTTATTCATGTAGTGATTTGGGCCTTACTTGGCATTTTCGTTCACACCTGGTTCAAGAATTACTACATCGGTTTTTTCCTGCTTCTCCTCATTTCTATTGGTATAACATTTCTGGATGGAGTAGGCATAGAGCAGGATATCTTTAAGTACAATCAAGCTCCCGGAACTCCTTATTCTGATATGAATGGATATGGAAGTTCTTTGGCACCATATTTTGTATATAAAATGTACTGGTTGATGCTTGGAATCTTCTTCTACATCGTATCAATCCTATTCTATCGCCGGGAAATTACAGACAAATTTAAACAACGTTGGCAAAGTGCTAAGAGAGCGTTTTCTCCTCTTCTTTCGGCGTTATTCATGTTCTCCTTAGGCTCTTTCTTCTTTATTGGGGGATACATTTACTATGTAGACAATATTGAGAATGAATATCTCTCCTCTAAAGAAATAGAAGCTCAAAGAGCTCAGTGGGAAATCAATTATGGGAAATACGAACATATTCCTCAACCCAGAATAACAAGCGCGAAGATTGATCTCGATATCTATCCTGAGACAAGAGATTTTAAGGCAAAGGGAACGTATATACTTAAGAATAAAACCCCTTTTGCCATTGACTCCATTCATATCGATCACAATAGCAGCGAAACTAATTTTAGTTTTGAAACTGATTACGAACTGGTGATGGAAGACGATACCATGAACTACGATATTTTCCAGCTTGCCAATGCTCTTCAACCCGGTGATTCAGTGGTATTTAATTTTGAAGTATGGAATGAACCAAATACTGTCCTGAGAAATAACTCCCCAATCCTTGAGAATGGAACCTTCATCAATAACAGCCTGTTTCCAAGAATAGGATATAATCCTCAAAGTGAGTTAATCGGCGAATCATCCCGTGAGAAATTCGGGCTTCCTCCCAAAGACCGGATGCCCCCTCAGTCCGATAGTGCTTCACTGCAAAATAACTACATTTCCTATGATGCAGACTGGATTGATTTTGAAACTACCATTAGTACTTCTACCGATCAAATTTCCATAGCCCCGGGTTATCTTCAGGATGAGTGGGAAGAAAATGGACGGCGGTATTTCCATTACAAAATGGATTCTAAAATGCTCAACTTCTATTCGTTTATTTCTGCCAGATTTGAAGTTGCTACAGATGAATGGAATGGGCTCCCTATTGAGGTTTACTACCACAAAGATCATGATTACAATATTGACCGAATGATCAAAGGAGTTAAACGTGGATTAGATTATTATACCCAAGAATTCAGCCCGTATCAGCACAAACAGGTTCGTATTTTGGAATTCCCAAGAACAAGCGGGGGCTTCGCTCAATCCTTCGCGAATACCATTCCCTACTCTGAGGCAATCGGGTTTATCGCACAGGTTGACGACGAAGACGACTCCGGAGTAGATTATCCATTCAATATTACCGCTCATGAAGTGGCGCACCAATGGTGGGCACATCAGGTGATTGGAGCCAATGTTCAGGGTGCTACGGTGATGTCAGAAAGTATGTCGGAGTACAGCGCGCTTAAAGTATTGGAAAAAGAACATGGCGAAACCCAAATGAGAGTATTCCTGAAAGATGCATTGGATAGTTATCTCTTAGGCCGTGCGTCCGAAGGGATCAAAGAAAAACCGCTGTTGTACAACGAAAACCAACCCTATATACATTACAACAAAGGTTCTCTGGTGTTATATGCGTTGAGTGATTATATCGGAGAAACGAAGATGAATGCCGCATTGAGCAGATATATTGACGCAGTCGCTTTCCAGAATGCGCCATATACCACTTCTACTGAGTTTTTAAGTTACCTGAATGACGCCACTCCCGATTCTCTGAAATATCTGCTTCATGATATGTTTGAGACCATCACGTTGTATGATAATCAAGTCAAAGAATCCAGCTTTACTGAAACAGAAGACGGCACTTATGAAGTCAACTTAACCGTTCAGACTTCGAAATACGCCAATAGTCCACAAGGTAGGCGAATTTATAAAAACGCTGACGGCGACAGTTTGGCTCTGGAAGTAGAAGGATTATCCCGTCCCATTCAATCTCTGCCCCTGCAAGACTGGATTGATGTAGGTGTATTTGGTGTGGATGAAGATGGTAATGAAACCGTGCTCTATCTCAAGAAACATAAATTCGATGCTATCGAAACCACCTTAACCATTACTGTTGATGAGGAACCCACATCCGCAGGAATTGACCCTTACAACAAGTTGATCGATACCGTTTCGGATGATAATCGTAGGCCTTTGAGGGAAGAAGAATAAGACTACTTTGTTCCTCGCAGATGAATCCTTCTTAATTGAATATTCCTTGTTGATTATTCTTCATTCCTTTCTTCCAATGGTCTCCGTCGGAACCTATTTATACAATTATTCCAGTCACCGCTCCAACGCAGAGCATTAGAGCGAGACGAAAGCCTTTTCTTTCCTTTTCTAATAATATTAGCTACAAAGAAGCCTGGTACACCTAATTAATAAAAGTCATCCCCGAGAAGCGGGGATGTGGGGCTGTATAAAACCTGATGGAATACTAAGAGCAGCTTACGTTATCGCCATTTTCATCCCAGCAAACCTGTCCCTGAGTAGAGTTTTGAAAATAGCCTGTACCTGTATTCGAATCCCAATAGATCACACTGGTAGCAGAGTTTTCATCGGTAATAGTAAGCGTATTGTCTGGGAGATCTTTCACATACTCTAATCCGGAAAAAGAGCTCTCGCCAAAGGTGATTGTAAAAGTGGCATCAGTATCACTTTCGATATCCCAGTTGTAGCTCATAACAGGTGAACTTGACTGTGCATCAAAATTATAGAAATTCCATTGCCCTTCATTCGAAGTATTCTTTACAAACCCATCGATAAACTTATAATCATCGAAAGACAACTCACTACTTGTAGCTGACAGATACATGGCCCAGTCGGTTTGTTCTGTTTTTACTTCTGCTGTAAGGCGTATGGTTACAGAAGCACCTGCTCCAGAGCTGGTATAACTCCAAACCCAAACTCCATTCTCAAGAGATGCGTCCACTCCCTCAGCTGAAGCTGTAAAACTTGTTGGTAATGAGCTGAAACCTGTCATAATAGCTTCAATTGAACTCGTAAGTGTAGCTGCAATGATGAAATTTTCCCCAGCTAGTATTTCTGCATGATCCTTCACTTTAGATTTGAAAAACCCGAACTCAGGAATACCTTCCTCCAGATTTGGTATTTCTGGAGCTACTTCATCAACACCCGTTCCGGAGTCGCTACATGCGCTGAATACAATAATTAGTGCTAAAAAAAATGCTGCGTAGTTCTTTAATTTGAGATTTCTCATGGTTTTTAAATGAATGAATAGTTAAATCTTTTTTATATCTCTGATATATATAATTTTACGAAAAAAAGAACAATGATTTTAAAAAAAAATCACGCGCGAAGCGAAGTGATCTCAATATCTATGCCCTACAAAACAAGACTGCTTTGTTCCACGCAGATGAATCATTCTTAATTGAATATTCCTTGTTGAATATTCTTAATTGCTCATCAGTCAATCCCCAAAATCCTTTTATTGGTTTCCTCATCCACCTCGCCTCCAGCAAAATCATCGAAGGCTTTTTCGGTTACATTAATGATATAAGCATCAATAAACGGTGCTCCTTCTTCAGCACCTTGTTGTGGTGATTTTATGCAGCATTCCCATTCCATTACTGCCCAGCCGTCAAATCCATATTGACTCAGCTTAGAGAAAATTGCTGCGAAGTCAACCTGTCCATCACCTAACGAACGGAAACGCCCGGGACGATCTGCCCAGCCTTGGTATCCACCATATACACCCGATTTACCGGTTGGATTAAACTCCGCATCCTTCACATGAAACATACGGATGTGCTCATGATAAAAGTCGATGTGTTGTAAATAATCCAATTGTTGAAGCACATAATGGCTTGGGTCATACAACATTTTTACCGCAGCATGATTTCCAGTTGCTTCCAGAAACCGCTCGAAAGTCACTCCGTCGTGGAGATCTTCTCCCGGGTGGATTTCGTAGCATACATCCACTCCTTCATTCTTACAATGATCCAAAACAGGCATCCAGCGCTTTGCTAATTCCTCGAAGGCATTTTCTACCAATCCAGCTGGTCGTTGAGGCCAGGGATAAACAAACGGCCAGGCTAACGCGCCGGAGAAACTTGCCATCACATCAATACCAAAATGTTTGCTCGCTGTGGCAGCCCACTTCACTTGCTGTTTTGCCCATTCCGTTCTTTCCTTTGGTTTACCGTGAAGGTGTTCCGGAGCAAAACCATCAAACATGGTATCGAAGGCAGGGTGCACGGCAACTAACTGCCCCTGTAAATGAGTGGAAAGCTCTGAAATCTCTACTCCGGCTTCGTTGGCAATACCTTTGATTTCATCGCAATAGTCTTTGCTGGTTCCTGCTTTTTCTAAATCGATTACACGAGCATCCCAGCTCGGAATTTGAACAGCTTTGTATCCTAATCCGGCCGCCCATTCGCATATACTCTTCAGATTGTTGAATGGCTCGGTATCGTCTATGAACTGAGCCAAAAATATTGCAGGTCCTTTTATCGTCTTCATTTCTATTTCCTTTTTTTATTTGCCACGGAAACACTAAAACTCAAAAGTGTGAATGGCTTTATTAAAAATAATATTTGTGTTTTCGAGGTTTAGTGGCATCAATTAATACTCAACAGAAACCCAAACATTTCCTTTCTCGGTAGATTCTACCACCGCGTCTACCATACTCATTCCATGGACGCCTTCATCAATATCCGGGTAATCATAAATGCCCATATTGTGTTCTTCACCTGCTGCCTTAGCTCTGAGATGCATTACAAAATTTTGATAGATGTTTGCAAATGCTTCCAGATATCCTTCAGGGTGTCCGGCCGGAGTTCTTGAATTTGCCTGAGCCGCTTCCGATACATATCCCGTTCCGGTTCGATAGGTCTCGTGAGGCTTGTCTCCCCAGGTCACTATCAGGCTATTCGGGTCACATTGCGTCCAGATTACCCCACCTTTCTCACCATACACTCTTACTTTGATTGCATTTTCTTCTCCTGCCGAAATTTGTGAAACTGAAAGCACCCCCGGTACTCCGCCTTCAAATTCCAGCAGTGCATTCGCGTCATCATCCAATAACCGTCCTGGCACAACTTTAGTAAGTTGGGAAAGCACTTTAGTGACCTTCAGGCCTGAAACATACTCGGCCATATTTGCGGCGTGGGTTCCAATATCTCCATAAGCCCCGCTCTTCCCGGATCGTTTAGGATCGGTTCTCCAGGCAGCTTGTTTTTGATCAGAATCTTCCAGTTTCTCCGCCAGCCAGCCCTGTGGATATTCCACCATAATCTTTCGGATTTCCCCAAACTTGCCAGACTTAACCTGCTGCCGGGCTTCTTTCACCATAGGATAGCCCGTGTAGGTATGGGTGAGTGCGAATGGTAATCCCGTTTCCTTCACTTTATCCCGAATTGCAAAGGCTTCATCCATGTTAAAGCAAAGCGGTTTATCTATGATTACAGGGAAACCGTGATCCAGAGCCATAATAGCAGGCTCTGCATGTACATGATTTGGAGTTACAATCGAGACAAAATCCATTCGAATGTCTTCCGGAAGCACTGCTTCAGTTTCAATCATTTCTTTAAAGCTTCCATACACTCTTGATGGATCAAGATATAATTCTTCTCCTGTTTGTTTTGATTTTTCCGGACTACTACTGAACGCGCCGCAGACTAATTCAATTTGCCCGTCAAGATTAGCGGCGAGTCGGTGAACCGCCCCAATAAAAGCTCCAAGTCCACCGCCTACCATCCCCATTCTCAATTTTCTGTTCTTCATACCTGCAATGTATTTATTGATCTGTATTTTGGTTGCTCTGTAACATGCGGTTCCGCAATTGTTCGGCTAATAAATGAAGAAAGATTTTAACTTGAAAGGAGATGTTGAATGATAACTTTGGATTGTTCACTTTCATGAAGAAACAAAATGGTTTTTATAGCCTTCTAAATGAATAACACATTACTCAAAAAACTCCAGATTAAGGAAGAGTATTCAGTTCTTCTGATGAACTCAAACCCCTCGGTTCATCCTCTTTTTGAAGGAGTACGTATTGAACTGAGTGTAGCCGGTGATCAGGATTACGATTCTGTGATCTTATTCACGCGGAATGAAGAGGAGCTAAGGAAATGGGTTCCTGAAGCTTCTGACCTCCCTAAAAAGGACGGACAACTCTGGTTAAGCTATCCTAAAAAAACAGGTGATATTGATACAGACCTCAACCGGGATATTACCTGGAAAGCAGTAAAAGCGTTTGGCATGGAGCCTGTCCGGTTGATTTCGATGAACGAAAACTGGTCGAGCATGAGATTGGTAAAGAAGAAGGATCGGAAAAAACCATCGAAGTTGGGACAGGATCCTCCCGGAGTAGATCGCAAAACAAAAACGGTAATTCCTCCTGATGATTTGGTTGCGGAATTTAATTCAAATCCAAAAGCTAAGGATTTTTTTGTTGCGCTTTCCTTCAGCCACAAAAGAGAATATGTTGGATGGATTCTTGAAGCCAAAAAGGAAGAAACCCGAAAACGCCGGATCAAAAAAGCAATTGAACTTTTAAATACAGGGAAGAAATTAAAATGAGTCAGATACAAAAAAGTACATTTCAATTTCTGGAAGAGCTTAAAAAGAACAACACCCGAGACTGGTTTACCGAGAACAAACCCAGATACGTAGAAGCTCATCAAAACATTATCAGTTTTATGGATACGCTGATAACTGAGATGAAGAAAGTTGATAATATTGAGAACGAATCAGGCAAGAAAGCGATGTTCAGAATCTACCGGGATGTACGTTTTGCCAAAGATAAATCACCTTATAAAACTCATTTTGCTGCTTCTCTAAAACGTGCCACCCGGTGGTTGCGCGGAGGATATTATATTCATTTTGAACCAAAAAATACTTTCATTGCGGCAGGTTTCTGGCAGCCTGATAAAGATGATATCAAACTCATTCGCGATGAATTATCCCATGATGCCAATCCTTTTAGGAAAATTATCAATGATCCGGATTTCAAAATAAATTGGGGAGAAATGGAAGGAGAAACGGTTAAAACAGCTCCGAGAGGATACTCGAAAGACGATCCCAACATAGATCTGATCCGGCATAAGGGATATACTTTTTCAAAACAGTTTACTGAAGAGAAAGTGTTTTCTGAGGACTTTGTATTCGAACTGACTAAATCATTCCTGGCTATCAGACCCTTCTTCGATTATATGAGCGAAGTGCTTACACGACACTTTCAGGATTAGTTAGTTCTTATTAAGAGCTTCTTCTGCGAGTTCAATCGCTTTTTTCAGCGCATCTTCACTGGAAATGAAAACATGTGGCACCACTCCAACGCCCTCCCAGTTTGTTTTTGTGACGGGATTGATAGCACGGCCCCTCGGAATATTCACAATAAACCCATCGCTGAATACTGAAGGACCGCCGGGATGAGCGCCACCTCCTGTTACTTCTCCAACGATGGTGGCACGCTTTGTATGCTTCAAATTGTAGGTAAACTCCTCGGCAGCTGAAAAGGTGTAATCGCTGGTAAGCACAAAAACGGGAATATCCGGTTTTCTAACCGGAGCAAATTCCGGGTTTGTCCAGGTTTCAGAATAACTGTTTCCAGGTCTCCAGTAAAAGGTATTTAAGTGAAGTGGCTCATCCCCGAAAATATAGCTGGATATGAACCGAATCATAGAAGGAGAACCTCCTCCGTTTTGTCGCAAATCAAAAATAATAGCATCTGCCTGAATGAGTTTATCCATCGCCGACATTGCATCTTCTTCGGCAAAACGAATGTCTACAAATCCTCTCAGGTCGAGATACCCGATATTATGCTCTAGGATTTCCACCTTATCGAAACCACTGTTTGCCAGCGGCTCTCTTCCACCGTTTGGGTCTCTGTTTAATATACTTTCAGCACGTTCGGGATCGAAACTTACACGGATGTGTTTATCTAAAACAACAGATTTCAGGTCAATATCTAACACATTGGCAAGTTCTTCTTGAGTTTCGTACTGATCATATTCTCCGTTATTCAGCTTGTTCATTAGTAACGTGTGCATAGCTTCCCCATGCTCAGGGTACACATAGTTTCGATTCATCAAATCCGCGAGTTCGGTTACTACAGATATCGCATCAAACTCTTGTGCGGGTATCATTGATGAAAATGAAATCAGAGATAAAACTAGTATTGCTTCTTTCATGGCAAGATTTTTTAACCCTCAACGAATTACTAAACGTAGAGATACAGCTATCAACAATTTTTTACAGAACAAGTGATTATTAATTATTGAAACAATTAATGCTCTTCCCTACTTCTATTATGTAAATACTAACTAATTATACGCATTATGAAAAAGACGATAGGAAGCATTTTAGCAGGAGGAGGATTATTAGGAGTTCTTTATTTCGGATACCAATATTTTCAGGATTCCGAGTCATTTGAGGCATTGGGAGCAGATGTGGCTATAAGTACCGGTAACTATGTGCCTGTTCTTGTTTCTGCAATTGTTATGCTGGCAGGAATTGTAATTACAAGAGTTAAATAAGAGAGAATTATGTTAAGATGGAGCATTACTTTTTTTGTGGTTGCACTAATTGCAGCCATACTAGGATTCGGTGGAATTGCCGGGGCGGCTGTAGGAATTGCTAAAATATTCTTCTACGTATTTGTTGTTCTCTTTGTGGTTTCGCTTATTATGGGAAGGAAACCCAAAACCTAGAAACTCAATAATTGGATAACCAACAAGTTTTAGAGCAAACGATCGGAATTCCTTTTTCTGAAGGGAATTCCGTTTCTGTTTTAAAGAATGGAGATCAGATTTTTCCTTCTATGTTAGACGCTATAAGGCAAGCGTCCTCCAGTATTGATTTTCTTACCTTCGTTTATTGGAAAGGAAATATTGCTACTGAGTTCGCTAATGCATTATCAACAAAGGCGCAAGAGGGTGTTACTGTTCAGGTTCTCCTGGATGCTTATGGCGCGCTTCCTATGGAACAGAAACTTGTTGAAATAATGAGTGAGTCGGGAGTGAATGTTGTTTGGTTTCGCCCATTAGTACGATGGAAAATCTGGAAAACGGATAACCGAACCCATCGTAAGATTTTGATTTGTGACGATAAAATTGCTTTTACAGGTGGTGTTGGAATAGCCGAAGAGTGGGAAGGAGATGCCCAAAATCCTTCTGAATGGAGAGACACTCATTTTAGAATAACCGGTCCGGCAGTTTCGGGAATCAAATCGGCTTTTATTGAAAACTGGATTGAAGCAAATGATAATCTCAATCTGGAAGTAGTCGGAGAAGATCAATCAGAAAAAAATGGTGCTACCTTAATCCAAACTGTTCGCACTTCTTCTTCGGTACGATGGAGCGATATTGTATTACTGTATCAATCGCTCATTAAACTAGCCAAAAAAAGAATCTGGATTTGTACCGCTTATTTTAATCCGGATGAAGCTATGGTAGATTTACTCACCTCTGCATCCGAATCCGGCATTGACGTTCGGATCATGATTCCGGGAAACCATACCGATCAGCCAGTAACCAAAGTAATAGCCGAGGATTCTTTCGAGGAAATATTAGGCGCAGGAGTACAGATTTTTTACTACACCAAAACTATGCTTCATGCTAAGATCATTTTGGTAGACGAAGAACTTAGCTGCATCGGCTCCGGGAATTTCAATCAACGTTCTATGCTTAAAGACGACGAAATTAATCTTGTTCTGATTGATGAAGAGATCAACAAAGAGCTTTCCGGGCATTATGAAGAAGATCTTTCCAATTCAGAAAAAGTGCTCCCCGGAAGGTGGGAAAAGCGTAGCATTTTCAGAAGAGTCGGAGAGAGTTTTATGCGTATTTTTAAACAAGAGCTCTAATTCAAGTCACACAACTCCTCACTGATCTCCCAAAGCTTTTCAGCAGCTTCTTTGTCAAAGGCATGATCCGCCGGAGCTGTAACTTTACTATTCTTGAAATAAGCTCCATTTACCTCTTCGACCTCATCAGAAGTAGCCAGATAAATCGTTGTCTGTGCTCCCTGTTTATTTGATTTCATAAAAGGTGCCGCCAGCTTCCAAAATATTCGAATCAGTAAGGTGCTATTGCTACCAAAGTTTGATTTGATTACGCCCGGATGTAAGCAATTAGCAGTCACTCCGGTTCCCTTTAAGCGCTCGGCAAGCTCGATGGTGAAAAGAATATTGAATAATTTAGAGTTCTGATACGCCTTCCAGTAGCTGTAATCCTGTTTCAATTGCAGGTTGTTTGGATCGAACTCTCCTCCTTTATGCGCATCTGAGGCAACATTTATGATACGGGCATTTCCAGTGGCTTTAATATGATCCAGCAGTAGATTTGTAAACAGGAAATATCCGATATGGTTTACTCCAAAAGTTTCTTCTAGTCCATCAACTGTTTCATTGTAAGATCCTGCTATGAAACCGTGATTATTGATCAGCACATCTATCTTTTCGTACGATGTTTTTATCTGATCTGCAGCTGCTCTGATTTCACCCTGGATGGAAAAATCACATAAAACGATGTCAACCCCACTGCTCGGACTTTCTTGCAAAATCTCTCTTTTCGCTGACTCAGCTTTATCCTCATTTCTGCACACCATCACGATAAAAGCGCCTTGTTTAGCCAGTTCTTTTGCTGTCTCGAAACCTATTCCGGAATTCGCTCCCGTTATTACACAGAGTTTGTTATTCATATCCATTGTTAGAATGTTTGTTAGAACTAAGAGTATAACACGAGGTTGAACAGAAAAGGTTCGTAATTTGTATCTTCGCTAAAAAAACTTCGATGATCCAAGAATATCTTAATTCTATTGATAAGTTTGTGGTAGTAGGTGATCGGGTCTTGATAAAGCCACGTGATATGGAAACCCATACCCGCAGCGGCTTAGTGCTCCCGGCATCCGTTAAAGAGAAAGAAGAAATCCAAAGCGGTTACATCCTTAAAACCGGTCCGGGTTACCCGATTCCCAATCCAGAGGTGGATGAAGCCTGGAAAGCTTCCGAAGATACAAAATACATTGGCATGCAGGCTGATGAAGGCGATCTTGCCATTTTCCTGAAAAGCCGTTCTTTTGAAATTGAATTTGAGAACGAGAAGTATCTTATTGTACCGCATTCGGCTATTCTGCTTCTAATACGGGATGAGGATTAGTTAAGTAAATAAAACGATCTTGCTTTTCTTTCAGTTGTTTGGTTGATTCTTTTAACCTATCAACAATATCACCCTTATGGATCGCCGAAAATTCCTTCTCAATACTGCTCTGGCAAGTGCCGGAACGATGCTCCCCTTTAATGCTTTTTCGAACCTCTTCTTTCGCAGAGATTTTTCTACCATCAGAAGAAATGTCGGGGTTTATACCGAAAGAGGTGGCACAATAGGCTGGCTGATTAATGACGATGCCTTAGTTGCAGTAGACTCCCAATTTCCGAATTCGGCAGCAAATTGTATTGCAGGACTTAAGGAGCGTACAACTCGTAAAATGGATTATCTCATCAATACGCATCATCACGGTGACCATACTGCAGGTAATTCTGCATTTAAAGATTATGCCAAACATATCGTAGCGCATGAAAATGTGCCGGGCTATCAAATGAAAGCCGCTGAAAATAGAGGACAGGAAGCTGTTGATGCCCAGGTTACCGCGGATATGACTTTTGCGGAAAAATGGAGTCAGGATGTGGGTGATGAAACCGTTCACGCAACACACTACGGACCAGCTCATACAGGTGGTGATTCCGTGATTTATTTTGAAAAGGCCAATATTGCACACATGGGGGATTTGGTTTTCAATAGATGTTATCCATACATCGATCCAGGTGCGGGAGCAAATATCGAAAACTGGGTGAAAGTACTTAGGATGGCTGCCGATGAACTTCCTTCTGATGCGATTTACATTTGTGGACATGGAAATGCCAACTATGGTATACAAGCATCGAAGGGTGACGTACTTAGAAAAGCAGATTACCTCGAAGAGCTTCTCGCATTCACTCAAAAGGGAATTGATGCAGATAAGTCTAAAGAGGAAATTGCAAGTGCTCCTGTTTTACCCGGATTCGAAGATTTCCAGGCTCCCGGTTGGGGACTTACTTTAGAATTCAGTATCAACACTGCTTATGATGAACTCACCGCAAGCTGATTCTAATGAAACAATAAAGCAGGCTCAACAACCCAGACGGTGTGTTTACTGCGGACAACATGCCGAACTGGTTTGGGTTCATGGGCACGGACAGTGTTCTGCATGTGGGATTAATACGGAGGAATGTTGCCGGGGCGAGAGTTGTGCTTTCGATTAATAATCGTATTGGAACCTGAAATCAATCCCGCGTCGGCTGTCATCTCCCTGGGTCATAATCAGGTCCCAATTTTCTGAAAGTATATATTCCAGCATAAAGAGTGTTTTGGGAGTTGAACCCGAAATCTCATTAATGATCGCAAAAAATGTGCGCTGGTTTAAATACCACCCTGTTTTGATAGAAGTTCCCCCGGTTGCACCAGAGTTATCTATTTGAACCACATCCACACCAAGCTCGCGGGTAGCTAAAGCCTCTACCTCATCCAACAGCACATCTGTTAACAAATCTGTTGCCGATGTACCGCCACTGGAAGCCAGCACACTTTGCCATGATTCGGTACACGGCCCATTAAATAAAGCATAACAGATAATATCTCCTTCATCCATATACGGATCGCTTTCAAATTTATACTCACGATTCTGTGCAGTACCTTGAATTATATAGTACAGTACTACCGGCTCTCCTTTTTGCCTTGTTGGAGGTGTATATCTACTTCTGATATTCAAATCGGGGTTATCAATTGGCCCACTAAATGTGAAACTGGCTTCTTCCATAATAAAGAGCTTTCCAAGTGGGCGAACATATCCTTCAGTTCCATTCAGATTTCCAAACAAGGCGAGTTCGCCTCCAGTTTCTTTAGCTGCATCAAGCTCTCCTTCCATTTCTAATTCCATCTCCAGATAGCCTCTGTTTCGAACATAAAAATTATCCTGAATCTCCACACTCATCTCCAACGCAAGGGAATCATATGGGGTAAAGGAAGGAAGTTCATCCCCATCAAGAGTTACCTCCTCAATACTGTTTTCACCAAAGTCTTGCAAATACACGAATCCATTTCGAACAGTTAGATTGCCTGTTGCCTTTGGCGTGGTTGCTTTACCCGTAAGGCGGCTATTCAAATCAATAACAATATTGTAGTCTTCGGTATTCGCAAGCCGAAACTGGTTTGCCCTTGCCCGAAGATCCATCGTTTTGGGTATAATCCCTTCTAAACTGATTGTACCATTGGCATTAAACGAACCCCGACCGCTCCTTGCAACTAACTCTTTCACGCTGAGACCAGCTTCTGTAAATTCGACGTTTGATTTTACTCCTTCCAAAGTAATACCGGCTTTTGGCACAGAAACCTTAGCCTCAGTTAATCTCAGGTAGCCTGAAGGTATCAGGCTTTCGCTCGGGCCTTCTAATCTGAGATCAGCGTTAAGCCTTCCGGTTAATCCTCTCATATACTCTTTATTCAAAAAGTCGTTGAATACTGCGATGTTAAAATTTTCTGTTACCGCGCTTATTCTTATGGTTTCTTCTTCCTCAGGTAGAATCACCTCAAACTTCCTGAAATCGTACTCCACCGGATAGCTAATGGAAACCTGAGCGGCTTTTTGTTTAGCTGCAATAATTTCACTTTCGATTATCAGCCCGCTTTGGGTGTTATCATAACTGAAACTGGCATTTACGGTATCTACTCTTATTCCGGACAATACAGGTTCATTCAGGATAAAACGTCCTTCAAAATTTGGTTCTCCCGCGGTTCCTGACATACTCCCGTTAAAGCTTAAAATTCCACTTGTATTATTTACCCCAAAATCTATGAGTAATGCTTTAAATCGGTTTAATTCTGATGGATTGATTCGTAAACTTCCTTTCACAGGTTTACTATAAAACTCATCGTCAAGCTTTGACTCATCATCCAGAGCAAATGGAATATCAAGACTTCCTATTACCCGTTCCCGGTCATCCCAGCTAAGTAACCCGTTCGCCTTCAGGCGTTCGTTAAAGATTTCGAACCGAAGATCCAGAGAGTCGGCTTCAATATCACCATACTTTAGACGGGTTAAATTGAACGCTCCATTTCCATTTGTTTGCTCCTCCGACCGATTAAAAAACAGCTCTCCCGAAAGCACACCATCCAGAAAGCGTTCTCCGAAAATTACCTCCTGTATAATTCCGAAATCGAAATTCTTTCCGTCAAGCCAGGCATATTGTTCAACACTATCCGCATAGGGAACCGAAAATTTAAGGAACGCACCGGTTGTAGAGCTCAGGTCCAGCGTATCCGTTCCGACTGACTGCCCGTTTAGCCTGATGTTGAATGGTCGTGTCATAGTTAGTTCTGATTCTGAGGTGATAAAATCGAACTGAACAAACCGAACATCGATTAACTCTTCCGATATATCCATCACCAGGGATCCGTCTTGTATCAACTTACCCCGATCACTTCCCACTATATCCAGATTAAAATTAGCATCGAGGGTATCTTGATTTGCAATACCGTTTGAAACGAGTTCTATATCCTGAAATATTATCCCCGAAATAACCGGCGACTCAATTTCGAGATTCAAATCAAATTCCCTGAATTCCTGCATCGAGACATTTGTACTCCCTGAAATCCGGGAAGCTGTTATTAACGAATCAACAATTATATTCTGAAAATCGATACTCATGTTTCCTTGAAGTACTCCGGTAGTATCCTGAGTAATTCTGCCTGAAATATCTCCTCTGGCGTTTAGCACTTCCACATTTGCTAAAGGAGCCAGTGGCTGGATGTCTTTTACCTTCATATCCACACGTAGCCAGTTCTCAGGATCGGTTTCATCCATCACATTCTTACGCCCGGTAAATTCACCTTCAATAATGTCGCTGTTTAACAGGCCTTCGGTAATGGAAAGAACTCCATCGCTAAACGTAGCCGAAGCATCCAACTTTTGAAAACGAGCGCCGTTGATGATGCTGGAGTCAACCCGGATGGAAGTGGTAATTGTGCACTCTTTGGGATCAACACCACTACCCTCACCCTGTAAGGTCATTGTTAGATAAGTGGGGAAATCGGTAAATTGATTTATCTCTTGCAGATTAAAACCCTCGGTTAAAACTAAGTAGTCATACTGAGGTACATCCCCAAGAAAATCGATTGCGTCAAATTCGAAATTAACCCGGCTTTCGTCCAGAGTTAAATGACCTTCTCCGGTAACCTTATCTTGATTTACCTGTCCTTTTAGCATGTATTCTTCAAACTTCTGATCATTAATCTGATTCGTCGAAAATTTGGTGAATGTAATTCGGTTCCGTTCTTTTAAATCCAGCGAGTTCACTAACATCTCGTGGCTGCTTGTAAGAGAATACTTCCAGGGCTTTTCGGATAGCTCAAAGCCTGTCCCTTCCAGGCTAACACCAAAACTCAGATTTGTTTGAATGTCTGATAATTCTGTCCAATACGATACATCCAGATTTTTGAAAGCAGCATTGAAACTCCATTCAGGATTTTCGGAAGAAAGATTATAAATGCTCGGATAGGCGTTAAGCTGTTCTTCAAACTGTGGGTGGACTGCAACATGGCCAATTAAATCATCATTTTTATACGTTCCGCTCCCGATCACCCGGTTCAGGAAGTAGTTTTGAAATCTCAGTTCCATAAATGTGAATCCCCATATCACATCTGCTTTTTCGATTTTCGGAGTGATCAGTCCATTTGCCGTTATCCTGAATTCACCAAGCTCTACGTCTAATGAATCATCTGTGAAGGCGGCTATATCAATCCCATCCCCGAAAACGCCAACCTGATACAATTTGGGTTGCCCTGCAAACCCTACTCCGACCGCCAATTCCATATTGGGAGCATATTCATGATCCAACAATAATCTGATTCTCAAGCTATCCAATGTTCCTGATGCGGAAAGTTGCAAGTTTAACTCCTCGTCCGGGATTTCCGTGTCCAAATAGGGTTGGATATCCGCGAGAGAAAATGGACTGGCAGAGGCTTCAGCTTCGAGCGTTGAGTCGGCAGTGTTTGTAGTGGCAGAAGTCTTTAACATCGACCGACTCGATTCAATTACCAATTCCTGCAAAGTGATTTGGTTTTCGAGAATATCTGCTGACGTATTTACTTTTATGGGTTCGGGGAGCCTTCCTTCTTCAAGCAGAAAACTCAGGGATAAAAGTGAAAATGAAAGGGCATCTGTTCTACTGAAAGAAGCATTCGCGTTAAGGTTTTTAATACTCACCACTGAATCGGGTAAATACGAAGGTGAGTAAAGCCGGGCATTAATATTCTGCAGATTTATAGAGCTGATGATCAACTCCAAGGGTTCCGATGCTTCAGCTGAGTCGGGGCTTTCCTTAACCAACTGCTGAACATTGAATACAGTATCTTGCCGTTCCTTGATTTGTGTTTGTATTCCGGTAAAATCAACGGCATTTATAGTGTAAGGACCCCGTAAGAAACTCCAAATATTGTAATTAACGTATATGGTGTCTGCTGTAAAAATGGTATCCCTGTCAACAACAGACAAATTAGTGAATCGGACTTCAGTCCATAAGTCTCCCTCTAAATTACCAATAGAAAGCGTTCCATTTAACTGCTCATTCGCAATGGATTCTACCTTATTCTTGGCTATTTGGTGCACCCAGTTTGTTGTTAGCAGAAACCTTCCCAGCAGTTGAATACCTACGAATACAACAAGTACAATCAGGAATATCCTTAGTGCTTTATACTTACTATGTTGTTTATTCTCGCTCATTAAAATGCCTGCCCTATGGTAAAGTGAATCTCAAAACGCTCGTGATTCCCGCCCCGGTCTATTCCTCCGGGAAACTGCTTAAGATCCTGGTCATTCGGATTTACTTTGTACCCAACATCTACCCTTATCGGACCAATCGGAGACTCGTATCGTATACCTCCTCCAATGCCGAATTGAATATTCTGCAGATCAATATCGCTCGTTCTCCTCCATACCTGGCCACCATCCAGAAAGGCAGCTACACCAAAACCCTTTATAAGCCCGTCTAATTGCTGCCTCAATTCAACATTAAAATTGAATAAGGCTCTTCCACCTACCGGAATATAAGTCAATGTTGTATCGGTAGTTTCAACTCCATTCATCGTTCTTGTGATGGTATTTTCTACGATTCGTTTAGGCCCCAGGAATTGAGTGGACCAACCCCTAACCGAGTTTGTTCCACCTACAAAGTATCTTACATCAGAGGGAAGCGAATCCTGACCCGCTGTATAAATAGCTCCGCCTCTTACTCTTGTTGCCATAACTAAACTCCTGTTCAACTCGGTATATTTGCGGATATCGAGTGAGGCTTTATTGAAACTAAAGGTGGATTCCCCAAACAATCCCGAGAATTCCATAAAGGGTTGAACTATAACGCCTCTCCGCCCTCTTCTAAGATTTTTTGTGTAATACAGGTTTAGTGCAAAAGAAGAGATATTGTAGGATAAAAACTCGTCAGGAAGAACGTCTTCAATATTCACTCGTTCGTTGCCGCTTACTACATTCGATTCATTATTTATGGCAAATTCATAAGAAAAAGTCCCGGTCAGATTTTTGTTGTATTCGTATCCAAACGTGTTGATAATACCTCCGGAAAGTATGTCGTAACTACGCTCATCTCTGAATTGATAGAATGGATTAATATTAATACTGCTCTTTGTATTATAAACATAGGGAAACAGGTATTCTGCACTCAACTTCCGATCATAAAACGAATATTTAGCCGAGGTACTAAACTGCTCTCCTTTCCCTCTTACATTCCGGTATACCCAGGTAGCCTGAGTTCTAAAGAGATGCCAAAAATTATTCCCGGTAATTCTGTCGTCATCCTCTATCACCCTGTCGAAATCTCCTGCGCCAAATTGTAATTGAACCGAACGTATTGGTAGTTCTTTAACCCTCAAAAGTACATTAAGGGTGGTATCTATTGGTTGCTCTGGAATGGAAACCAGCGCCAGTCTAAATAGGTGATGCTTAAACACCTCACGTTGCGCTTCCCGCATGTCTGTTTCGCTATAGTAATCTCCTTTCTTTATCCCAGCCTCCCGTATGATATATTCATCAGCTAATGTGGTTTCTCCTTCCACAAAAATGCTATCGAAACGAGCTCTGGGTCCCGCTTCTGTGCTAATTGTTAAATCTGTTCTTTTAGCAACTGAATCAGTATTTGCCTTAACCTGTGTATTAGAATAAGGATATCCCGATTGACGCAAAGACTGTTCAAACCGGGCAATCACTTCTGTTTCTTCAATAGGCTCATAAATCCTTCCTTCACGATAAGGAGAACGTCTGAGTGTACGGTTGAAATCCAAATTATTACGAATAAAAAGACTGTCTTCTTTTGACGCGGATAATTGTATCTCAACAGAGTCGATTCGAATGGGTAGATTTTCAGTAATCGAAAAAGTTATATGCTTTTTCCAGCTTTTTCGTTTTGGCTTAACCTGATATGAAACCTCTACGTCGTTAAATCCGCGCCTTTTATAGAATCGCTCTATTCTAATTACATCCTTCCTGATTTCAGTTTCTGATAACTTAAATCCGCTTCTGTTCCAAAAAGTGATTTTTTTCCAAATGGACGGCTGCTCGGTAGCAATATATTTTTTGATTACAATACCTTCAAAGCTCTTATTTCCTTTAATGCTAACTTTCCAGACTCGATCTGTAGTTTCCTCATCGCTTTCCTGAGCAAAGATAGCTGTGGAAATAAATAACAGAGCACAAATGGTTAATAGTAGCCGAACGATATTTTTTTCCCGATAAATAGTTAAACCTCACTACATTTAAAGAATAAAGTATAACCTGAAGTTTTATTATTCAAAATGAAGCGAAAAAGTTTAAGACTATTCATTACTATTAGAGAATCAAAAGGGCTCATATATGTTTAAAACAAAATTTCTACTGTTTGTTCCATTTATTTTGATGGCGTGCAAATCATCATCGAATTTTACAGGATTTTCTTATGATCCTCCCGGGGTAACAAACACGGTTGGTAAAACCACAGAACCACAGAACCGAAGAGTAATCGGTGCGGGGACTCCAAAGGTATGGATAAGTAACGAATTTGGAGGGGCCCGTGCGAGCGACTTTTATCAAATAGATGCTAATACGTTCGAGATATTAATCCGTCCCGAAAATGCACCTATCAATAATAGTCCCTGGTTTGCATTTAAAATCTGGAGCGATTCTTCTCATGCTGTCAATCTGCGCCTCAGTTACAAATCCGGTAAACATCGCTATTTACCGAAAATCACCGGAACCCAGGGTTCAGTAATGTATTCGCATGTAATTCAGGATGCCGAATATGATACCTCAAGCGGAAGCACAACCTTTAGTTTACATGTCGATCAACAACCGAAAATGGTATCTGCTCATTTTCTTGAAGGAATCCGATATACTGATTTAGTTGCTAAAACCAAGCGAACGCAAAAGCCATTTATTACAGTAGATACTGTTGGGTATAGCCATGAAAACAGGCCGGTTTTTGAGTTTACCGCTAACGAAACTGATGTCACGGAAGCAGGCGTACTGGTTTTACTTAGTAGACAGCATCCGCCTGAAGTATCGGGTTACAGAGCCTTTCAGGCTTTTTGGAACGAATTAATTTCTGATTCAGAGTTAGCCCGGGAGTTCCGTTCTTATTTCATCATCAAAGCCTACCCAATGGTTAATCCGGATGGAGTTGCAAACGGGCATTGGAGACATAATGTTCGGGGCGTTGACCTGAACAGAGATTGGGAAAATTTCAATCAACCTGAAACACAAGCCATCCGGGATGCTCTTTTACCTTTGAAGGAAGATGAATCCAAAAAAGTATTTTACGGAATCGACTTTCACTCAACGAATGAGAATATTTTTTATCCGATTAATGAAGAAATAAAAACATACCCCGATAACCTGACCCAACGATGGTCAGTATATGTAAAAGAAGATAACCCGGAGCTTAACTTCAGAAACGAAGAGTTTGATACCAGTTCTCCCATTTCAAAAAACTGGATTTACAAAACCTTTGGTTCTGATGCGGTCACCTTTGAGGTTGATGATGAGCTCGATGAGTTTGAAACCCGGGAACTTGGAGCGAATGCTGCCCGCTCACTTATGAAGTTGTTGATACAAGAATGGCAGCCTATGGAAACTGACGAATAACGCATTTACAATGAACGTGCTATCCGAAGGGCTTACGAACTGGAAGTTGCGACTTATACTCAGCGCTTTGCTGTGTATGATGGGGCTTGCTACAATGATAAGTATGCTTCTCGGGCTTTTCCTGGAATTAACTGTGTTTGATAAGACCATTGTAGCCGTAGCCGTTTTTATGGTTGGAGTACCTACCTATTTAATCATAAGCAAGCTGGCAAGCATCGATGAACAAACTATTGCCATTTTTCTGAATGAACAGGTTGATGAACTTTCCGCTAACCCCGAGGTCCTGGTTAAAAAAGAGACTGAACTTAGTTCAGAAGAACGAATAATGCGCAATCAACTGTTAGCCGTTTTTTCTGAAAAACCCGTGTATCAATTTTTGCCCGATAAACCGGTTAAGCAAGCTTATTTTTTAATGCTAGCCTCCTTAATAATTAGTTTTTTGATCTGGTTTTTAGGCTGATTCAGGTATGTGCTGAAAAGCATAGCTATGCGTTCTGTTAATTCACACTTGTCGATTTTATTAGCTTTATTTGATTATCAAAATCTGCGTACCTTTCGTTAATGGCTCACGATCACAAACACCACCATCATCCTAATATAGATGATACCTCTATTTGGAAACTTTGGGTTTCCATTTTTCTCAATCTCGCCATAACTCTGGCGGAATTCATTGGTGGTATTTTATCGAATAGTTTAGCTCTTCTCTCCGATGCTGTTCACAACCTGAATGACACCCTTTCTCTCATCATTAGTCTGGTCGCACGGAAAATTTCGAAAAAAGGGGTCAATCAAGATAAAACGTTTGGGTATAAGCGTGCTGAGATTATCGGCGCTTTCATTAACCTGATTACACTGGTACTTGTTGCGTTATTCCTTATAAAGGAAGGAATGGAGCGCTTTTTTGATCCACAACCTATAGATGGCTTCACCATGTTTTGGGTAGCAATTGTGGGCTTGTTTGGCAATTTCATTACAGCTGCACTGCTTTTCAAAGAATCGAAAGAAAATTTGAACATGCGCAGTGCATACATTCATATTCTCTCAGATGGACTTTCATCAGTAGGTGTAATTATTGGCGGCTGGCTGATTTATAAGTACGAATGGTTTGTTGTAGATACTATTCTTACGATTGGAATTGGAGCTTATATTTTATACCACTCCTATCACATGCTTCGTGAAACCATCGATATTTTGATGCAATCTAAACCCACCGGACTCGACCTTTCTGAATTACAAACCGCAATGCAAACCATTGATGAAGTTTGCGGCGTTCATCATATACATGTTTGGCAATTGGATGAAACACAGGTAATGCTTGAGTGCCATGTGGTTATCAAAGAAGAAGATATTCTTCAAATGGAAGAGGTAAAATCGTGCCTGAAAAAACTCCTGCATGACGATTTTGACATCTACCATTCTACACTCGAGTTCGAGTTTGAACCTTGCGGAGCAGCCCATCACGAGCTTGAGCATCATCACCATTAAATCCTGTAAATACACCTGTTGTCTACTTCTTTGACTAGGCATTTTGTTTTTTATGCCCGTATTTTTAATTCGTGAAAAAGTCAGGATCCATACTACTCTTACTTTTGTACCTGTTTTCGATGATTCAAACTTTGATTCCCGTAATCAGTTTTCACATGAATCACGAATTCATCAAAACGCATTTATGCCGATCGCTCACTCAGCCCGAGTTTAGCGATTGCGACGGATTCTGTTTTCTGAAGAAGCAAATCGATGAACATCAGAATCACGATATGGATTCCCACAGCACACCTGCTACGGTTCCAAAGATTCCTTTTGTTTATTTGCCTGAAATTCGCACTGGTAGCCAGGTTTTTGCTAATCTACCCGAGCAGGAAAAAAGGTTTATCTACCATGATTCACTTCCTCAGGAAGTCTTTTTGGATGTCTCTTCTCCGCCTCCCAAGGCTTAGTCTTTTCTCCACTTTTTATATACACCCAATTAACTCTTGCTGACACTCTGAGCGTATTCAAAAATACTATCAACCTGATTTTCTATTAGGTGAAAAGTATCAAATGCCGATTTACAGATGGGTAGGTAACGTTTGAGATTCCTTGTGAAGCAAACCAGAGCTTTGTCTTTTTTCTATGCACTCGGAATGACAGTCATAAAGCGGGTTGGATTCAACAATCAAAATTTCAATACAATCAATTCAGAAAATGAAAAGACTATTTCTTTGTGCAACTATACTGCTTGCAACTACAACCTTAACTTTTGCCCAGTGGTCGTCCGGCCGACCTGATGGTCATGCTCCTATTCAGGTGATGGGCGATCACACGCATACTAAAGGTGAAATCATGTTTTCATACCGATTTATGCTTATGAATATGGATGGAAATGGAGATGGAACGGATGAAATTTCCAATGCCAGTTTACTTCGTCCGAATGGTGGTGCGTATATGGTCGCTCCCGAAACAATGCCTATGAAAATGCACATGCTGGGCGCTATGTATGCCGTTTCCAATGATCTTACTTTAATGCTAATGCTCCCTTATCAGTCATCTGAGATGGACCATATCACAGCTGTGGGTGGAGCTTTCACTACCGAATCTTCCGGTTTGGGAGACATCAAACTTTCCGGAATGTACAACGTGTATGCGGAAGGAAGATCCAAATCCCATGTTCAGCTAGGTATTAGCCTGCCTACGGGTTCCATTGAAGAGAAAGATGTAAACCCAATGAGTAATGGAAATGAAGTTACCCTTCCTTATCCAATGCAAATTGGTTCTGGTACTTTTGATTTACTACCGGCAATTACTTACCTCGCTCAAACCGATGATTTATCATTCGGGACTCAACTAAAGGGAGTAATTCGTTTAGGTGAGAATGATCAGGATTATAGCTTTGGAAACCGGTTAGGCTTTACGAACTGGTTGGGCTATAAGCTATCTGATATATTTAGCCCACAACTAAGCCTCACATTTTTAAGCTGGGGAGATATCAGCGGTGAAAGTCCTGATCTTGCTATGGCTAATGCAAATGATGTGGTTCACACTGTTGATCCTGACCTTAAATCTGGTTCAAGGCTAGATCTTGGATTGGGGCTAAACATTCAGGGACCAGAAGGACCACTGCACGATTTACGCTTTGGAATAAACTATGATCTTCCAATTTATCAAAACCTGGATGGACCTCAAATGTGGAACAAAGGAATCCTTACCTTTGGGCTGCAATACACAATACACTAGGTGTAAATTCCAATATTCGAATTTCAAATAACAAGCATTTCTGGTTTTAGATTTAGAAATTGTTTGTTATTTGATTTTTGAGATTTTTTAACCCCGAATTTTAGGTGCCAACATTGCGTACATTTCATATTATCCTTTTTGCCTCCGTTTTATTTATCGGTTGTCAATCCGAACCAAAAGTAATAGATGACCTCAGCGACACATCCTTTCAGCTTTTGAATCAGGACAGTGTTGCGGTGACTTTCCCCGATGATTACCAGGGTAAATATGTGGTAATGGGTTTCGTTTACACCAATTGCCCGGATATTTGCCCACTCATCACCCAAAACCTGATTAAAATTCAGCGGGAACTTGGTTACCCGGAAGATGTTCACTTTCTCGGGGTTACTTTTGATCCTAAGCGTGATACGCCTTCTGTGTTATCAGATTACAAACAGGTTTTCAAGTTAGATGATAACTTCGATTTCTTAACGGGCGATTCAGAAACTATCAGCGCGTTTATGGACAGCGTTCGGGTACGAAGCCAGGTTTCCCTGACAACAACAACCAATGATGGAAAAGAAATTTACTTTATGAATCATTCTGATAAAATTATGGTGCTTGATCCAAAATCCAGAGTAATAATTGAATACGGAGGTAGTATGCCGCAGGTTCCTAATCTTATAATCGAAGACTTTCAGTCACTAAGATGAAAACATTCCCCTTTTTAACGATCTCGCTTTTTTTGCTTTTTGGATGTATTCAATCTGATAAAAGTGCTCCTTCCGGAACCATTAAAATAACTGATGGATGGGTTCGTCCCGGTAAATCCGGTATGATGAGTGCCGCTTACTTTAATCTTAGAAATGAAACTTCAACTACTGATACTCTTCTTAGTATTTCCTCTGATGTGACTTCCACTACGCAAATTCACGAATCTTATGAGACGGAAGATGGATTGATGGGTATGAGAGAACAACCTTTTGTAGCACTTCCGAAAGGTGAAACTGTCGCTTTCAAACAAGGTGGACTTCATGTGATGATCATCCAACCTGAGCGTGACTTAGCTGAAGGTGATAGTGTAGCGTTTACACTTCAGTTTTCATCTTCAAATGATCTGGAGATTTCACTTCCTGTAAAAACTTCCGGAAAATAAGTCATCCTTGTAGAAGTCAGATAACCCTGAAAGGTTTCAACATCAATAGCCTCGGGGTTAACGTTTAAAAAGAAACCAACCCCGAGGCTAAGTATATTCAACTCTGTTGGAGTTGAGTATAACTATTAAAGTCGGATTGGTTAGTGTGACGCGAATACCGTGGTAGATCCGTCCTTGGCAATTAAAAGAACATCGTAATTATCTGGTTCACGTCCTGGAACCTCCATTCCAGGTGAACCTATTGGCATACCCGGAACTGTTAAACCAATGGCATCAGGTCTTTCCTTCAATAAGCGCTGAACATCTTCTATTGGAACATGACCTTCTACAATATAACCATCTACTAGCGCAGTGTGGCAAGATGCCATCTCTCTGCTGATTCCATTTTCTGCTTTAATTTCGCCAAGGTTTGGAACTGGCTTTTCAATTACTGCAAATTCTGCTTCATTCATATGATCAGCCCATTTAGTGCAACACTGGCAGCCTTCATTCTTGTACATCACTACTTCCAGTTTTCCTTCCTCTGCTTCAGCAACTTGCTGATCTTGCTTCTCACCACCGGACAGAAAAAGTGCCGCTGCAAAACCCACAGTAAAGAGAAGTCCAACTATTAAAATCTTATTGTTTGTCATGGATAATTAATTTCATTCAGGATTTGTTTAAAGATAGGAATCATTTACTGAGTAACCTTATTTTGGATGAAAAAAGAAAAAAGTCTTTACAATTTCTATCAAATAATCATTATTTCCGACTAACATAAAAGCAATTCAATGAGTTCACCGAATAAAATTCTTGCCCTTGCTGGCTTTTTAATGGCACTGGCCGTAGCCCTGGGAGCGTTTGGAGCGCATGCGCTGGAAACTGTTCTAAGCCCTGAACGGCTCCAAACCTGGGAAACTGCTGTACAGTATCAAGTCTGGAATGCCCTGGGAGTGGTTTTGATGGTTCTGACTGGAAAATCGTTTATGGTGGATATAAAAGTGTCAACCATTCTTTTACTGTTTGGTATTTTAATATTCTCAGGGAGCTTGTATACGCTGTGTCTTACCAATGTTGGATGGTTTGGTGCCATTACTCCCATCGGGGGAATACTTTTTATTGTTGGATGGAGTTTATTTGGATGGAAAATGATAACGCTCAAAAAGTGATATGAGAACCCAAATTATTTTCGTTTTTCTGCTTTTTTCTGCCTGTTCAGTATTTGACAACGAACAGAACATCTCCAACTCGGATGTGATTGCAACAGCAAACGACCCCATTTTTTCTATACTAAATAGATCTGAGAAGCCAATTATTTATTTAGTTATCGAAACAAATACAGCAAACGTTATAGATCTGGCTGATCCATGCGAGGAGTTTACTCCTAATCTTGCGCCAAAAAGTAATTCCCAAATACATTATTCCGATATAGCAGGATATGAAAAAGGAGCAGAATCTGTTTGGTTTATGTGGACAGATTGCAGAGGTTCAGGAGATTCAAAAACTATTAAACTGTAATTCAAGCCTATATTATTATGAAAGCAATCTGGAATGATAAAGTACTTGCCGAAAGCGACAAAACCATTGTAGTTGAGAATAATCATTACTTCCCCGCCGACTCCATCAATAAAGAGTTTTTTGTTGAATCAGATCACCAATCCACCTGCCCATGGAAAGGGCTGGCCAGTTATTATTCCATTCAGGTTGATGGCGAGACCAACCCCAACGCTGCCTGGTATTATCCCGAGCCGAAAGATGCAGCTAAACAAATCAAGGATCATGTCGCTTTCTGGAAGGGTGTTGAAGTAACTGAATGACTACTTTCTTCACAAACTATTCATAAATCTTCGTTACAGTTAAGAGGTGTAGTTCGCTCATCTTCACATAATCTTCATAAAACTCTGGTTTATTTGGATCGAATCTAAATATTTGAGTTTTACTACGTGAATTTGATAAAGAACTTCCTTCTGGGAAGTATTTTTTTTGCTGCCAATTTGAGTGTACAGGCTCAATCAACTTCTTCGCTTCTTGGGGAAATTGTATCTGAGAAGGGAGCCCCTGTTGCTGAGGCGAATATTTACCTCAGCGCATCAAAATGGGCTATTTCTAATCAAAACGGTTCTTTCGAAATTGAGTCGCTTCCTCAGGGTGAATACACTGTAAAAGTGAGTCGTGTTGGTTTTCAATCAGTTTCTAAAACTGTAGAAATTCAAGAAAACAGGAACACATTTATTGAAATTGTTTTAGATGAAATTATCTATGAATCCGGTTCCGCAGTAGTTACTGCAACGCGCACAGTTCAGGATATTGAAGATGTTCCCATCGCCATAGATGTTATTTCTGAGGAAGAAATTCAGTATTCAGGTTCAACGAATCTAAAAGACATCCTGCTTGAACAGGCAGGGATTTCTCTTTCTCCCAATGAAGGAAATGCAATCCAGGTACAGGGCTTTGAATCGGACTACACACTCATACTTATCGATGGTCAGCCCTTGGTTGGTCGGGTTCGGGGCGCCATGGATATAAGCAGGATCAACACCTCCAACATTCAGCAAATTGAAATTGTAAAGGGTCCATCATCGGCTTTATGGGGTAGTGATGCACTAGCAGGCGTGATCAACATCATTACAAAAAAGCCTGATGAAGCTATTTCCGGAAATGCATTTACCCAATACGGATCCCGTGCAAGCTACAATGGTGGAGCAAATATTTCGTTCACCAAAAATAAGCTTACCGGTAACGCTGGATTTGTTATAGATGGCAGTGAAGGTTTTGACCTGGATGAGGATGAGTTTGGACAAAATCAAAACCCCTATGACAACTTCACCATTAATTCATCACTTAATTACAAGTTTTCTGATCTTACATCGCTTAGTGCATCCGGCCGGTATTACAAAAATAATTTTTCCGGGCTCACTATCGCTTCTGTGCAGGGTCAGCAACTTGGAGTGGGCGAAGACGGTTGGCAGGATGACTTATCTTTTCAGCTACAGTTTGATACTTCACCCTTCTCGCGGTTTCAAACTTCAGCAAATTTTTATTCAACTATTTATGAAGACTATTCAGAAACGGTTTTTGAAGATCCGGCTTTTGAGAATGTCACAAATAATAACCAACAGGGATTTAACAAGGTAGAAATACAGAATAATTACACGTGGCTGAATAACCATATTTCTACATTTGGTGGCGGTTTTACCTCAGAGTTTGTGGAGGCAGAGCGCTACGAGGGAAGAAGAAATCAGAACGGTGCTTTCCTTTTTGCCCAACACCAGTTTCTTGTTGGTGAAAGGCTGAATATAGTTGCCGGTGCTCGTCTTGATAATCACTCTTCCTATAATTCCTATTTGAGTCCAAAGCTTTCATTGAGATATGAAATTTTTGAACATCTGGCTTTTAAAGTATCCGCAGGAAAAGGATTCAAAGCGCCGGATTTCAGAACCTTATATCTGGATTTTGATAATGCCGGAAGCGGATACCTTATTTACGGAGTTAAAAATATTGGCGCTCAATTAGATTCCTTTGAGAGTCAGGGCTTAATCCGACAATATTTTATAAATCCTGATTTAAGCACTGATTTAGACCCGGAGTATTCCACCGCCTACAATATGGGTTTTTCGTTCAAGACCTCAGATTCCAGATTGACAAGCAACATCAATTTATTCCGAAATAATGCCCAAAATCTGATTGAAGCGGTCGAGATAGCTGAGCTTACGAATAACAATACCATTTTTGGATATATAAATATTAATAAGGCACAGACTCAGGGCATTGAATCTGATCTGAGTTACTTTGTTATTAATGATTTACAGATTTCATTGGGTTATCAATATCTGGATGCTATTCAAATTGCTGAAGAGCCCAGAACAATCATTGAAAATGGTCAGGTTGTTACCAAAGATGTTGAGTATGAAATACCACTTACTAAACGCCCAAAGCATTCCGGCTCAGTAAAATTATTCTACGAAGAGCCCTTTTTTGGTACTCAGATTTCTCTCCGCGGAGTACTTAAAAGCGAATATTTCTTTAATGATAGCAACGCAAACAGAAATGCTGATAGTAATGAGTTTACCGATGCATACAGCATCTGGAATATTTCATTATCAAAACAATTTACAACCAATATCCGGGCTCAGGCCGGGGTAAACAATGTGTTCAATTACACGAATCCTGAATTTTTGAGGTACCAGCCCGGGATCTCTTTTTTCACAAAAATTTTATTTGAATTCTAAAATCAAACCTAAAAAATACAATGCGAAATAACGTACTAACCCTATTCATCTTAATGATTGCAGTACTTTTTACTGCCTGTGACGATAACAACTCTAAAGACACGTTTACCGGAGAATTTGAAACTGCGTCTGATATTCAGGCAGGAACAAACGGCTTCACTTTCTACAATCTTTCAAGTGGAGAGATGGTTGCTGATTCTAACTCAACCAACTGGGACATTGGCTTCAAAGATGCCGGATTCGAAATCTTTATAATTACAAACGGCGGTGTTCGTGGTCCTGGTAACGGAGGCGCCGTACTTCTCGATGTGGCTTTTGATGAGATTTTGGAAGTGCCCGCTAACGACCAGTTTAATGTTGAGGCAGATGGCGAGTATGCGGTTAATCCAGCTCCGGGTGGATGGTGGATTTACACCGGCGAAAACCCTGCTTATGAAGCAAATCATGCTGTATTGCCTAAAACTCCTCATACTATTCTGGTACGAACTGCTAATGGCGGCTATGCTAAAATTGAAGTGGTGAGTTATTATGAAGGAAACCCGGACACTTCATCCCCGGAATTTGTTGACCTGAGAACCCGGCCTGAATCAGGATACTTCACTTTTAAATATGAAGTAATCAACTGATCGGTTTTATCTTGCGAACAAAGGCAGCAGGTTTTTTTACTTGTTGCCTTTTTTTGTGCAATACATTTCATTGAGGGAGGAACGCTTTTCTAACCTCAAATTACTTAAGCATGAAAAAAATAATATTTCTGTGTTTGATTGGGATTCTTAGTTATCAAACCAGCTACGCCCAGAACGAAATTGCCAGAGAACGAGCTTCTCTGAGGGGACTCCAGGAACTTGGTATTGTTGTGAATGTGGAAAAACCAATGGGACTAAGCCACGAATCTCTGAATACAAGTCTGATACGAAAAGCTATTATCGAAAACTTTGAAGGCTTACCCATTACCATACTTACTGATAGAACACTGCGACAATCGGATGAATTTCCAATTCTTCATGTGCATGTGAATATTATGCGGGCTTCCAATCAAACGTATCCTTTTTCTATCGAAATGAACTTTTATCAACCGGTGAAACTGGTACTGAACAGAGACTTGCAAACGATGGCATCTACCTGGAATAAAGGACAGGTTGGGGTTGTATCAGCAAATATGATACACGTTATTGCTGCCGAAGCCGTGAATGCCAGCAATTTATTTAAAGACGAATTCGAAGAGGTTAATTAATGAATATTGAAGAGTTTCGTAATTATTGTCTTTCCTTTCCCGGTGTTACTGAAGGCTTACCTTTTGGTGATGATACTCTGGTGTATAAAGTAATGGGTAAAATATTCGCGCTTACCGGAGTCGATGATTTTGAATTCATCAACTTAAAATGCGACCCAGATCGTGCCATAATCCTGAGGGAGCAACATGAAGAAATAAAACCGGGCTGGCATATGAATAAGACACATTGGAATTCGGTATATCCTGATGGTATGCTCGATGATGAATTCATTATGGAATTAATTGCCCATTCGTATGAGCTCATCGTAGAAAGTCTTCCTAAAAAGAAAAAAGAAGAGCTTAAGAGTCTGAAGTGATTTCTTTTCTTTTACCAGGTACAAAGCGCCCAAATGTTTTCTTGAGAAACCACCAGAAAAATTTACGCTGACCAAATAAAGTTCCGTAAATAATAAGCAGCAGATTGTAGAGCGGAAGGATGGTAACCAGCCATATAAGAATTCTAAGCCATAATGGTAGATCTGGGGTAACTCCTAATATACTGAATACAAAATCCTTAGCATACATAGCGGTAAAACCGGTACAGGAAAATACAATTAGTATTATGATTACCTGCCAGTTGCTTTCAATTTGCCAGCGTTTTTTTAGTCGATCAAATATGTTCATTCAGGGAAATTTAAAACTTTGAAAATACAGGATTAATGACTTTTATAAAGTTAATCCTTGTCAATTTAATCTGCTTATCAAAAACTAAACCATCAGAAATAGGTTGCAATTCCATGTTGGGGGGAGTAGTTTCCGCTAAATTTGGAAGGATTTTGAGTTACTTAAAATTACGGGTTAAGAATGCGTAAATATGTTATGGAAGCCATCGGCGCGTTTTTCCTAACGTTGGCGATGGGGCTTACCGGGGATGCCTTTGGAATAGGCCTGATGTTGGCAGCATTGGTATATGCAGGTATGCATATATCGGGAGCGCATTATAATCCCGCTGTTTCCTTCGCGTATTTTATCCGTAGAAAAATTTCTTTCAACACATTCTCAGGTTACCTGACCAGCCAGATCTTAGGAGCATTTGCATCTGCAGGTGTAATTCTGTTTCTATCAAAAAATGTTTTTTATGTGGAGCCTCCCGCTTCGACTGATATTTATCAACAGGGAATTGTGGAATTACTCCTCACCTTTGTGCTAGTGCTTACCTATTTAAATGTGACCACCTCTAAAGTTCTTGCCTCGAATAAAGGCTATGGTTTGGCTATTGGTTTTGTATTAACAGGGATGATTTTACTTGGAGAAGGAATTTCAGGCTCAGTATTCAATCCAGGCATTTCTATTGGGGTTGCTGCAGTCGATTTTCTGGCAACTCAGGGTGGCTCTTTTAAATATATTCCGTTGTATACACTGGCTCCAATTGCGGGGGCCTCACTTGCTGCGCTGGTTCACCAGTACCTTAACGATTAGCGCGTACTACATCCAGGTTAAAGTAGAATCTTGAACCCTTCTCAACCTCGCTCTCCACATAAATATTCTTATTGTGTGCACTGAGAATCCCTTTAACTACGGATAACCCCAAGCCCGTCCCTCCCTTGTCTCTCGAACGGGCTTTATCGGTTCTGTAAAAGCGATCGAATAATCGTTCCAGATGTGCTTTCCCAATTCCGATGCCGGAGTCGGAAACCGAGATTTCAACTTCAGCGCCTTTGGTTACACATTCAACCTGAATGCTTCCTTCATTAGTGTATTTAACCGCATTCGAAATCAGGTTATCCAGCACCTGTTCAATCTTATCCCTGTCTGCTTCCACAAAGGCTTCACTGTTATCGCTTACCCGTAGTTTTAATCCTTTTTCAGCTGCAATGGGTTCGTAGGTGCTTACTACTTCTTTGATCAACATTCCTATTTCAAATTCAGATTTTCTGATAAAGCTTTCGTCATAATCGTAGCGCTGAAGTGATTTAATATCTTCAAATAAACGAACCACACGCTCTACCTGCTTTTGAGCGGTAGCCATATATTGTGATTTCTTTTCTTTATCCAAATTCGGAACCTGAATCATCTCCAAAGCTCCCGAAATAGTGTGGAGCGGATTTCGTACTTCATGGGTAATATCCGCGAAAAACTGGTTTTGTTTTTCATTGAGTTTTTTGAGCTTTTCGTTATCCGCCTTTAACGTACCTGCCATTTTGTTCAGTGATTCAGCCAGCTTTCCGAACTCGTCTCTTCTATTTACGTTCAGCTCTTTATCTAGATTGCCATCAGCTATTTCCAGAGCAGCCTCGTTTAGTTGTTTAATCGGTCTTGCCAGATATCTTGCAAAGAAAAAACTCACAATTACTACCACAAGAATAGAACCAATCATTGCTCCGTAAATAAGATGCCGAATACTCGCCTCTGCTGCATATAAATCGTCTTTATATTGACTGATCCTGAGATATTGAGCATCCGAACCATTACCTCCAATCCTACGAAAAGAAATAAGTTTATCTAAGGTTTCTTCATTGATGATTATCTGGTTTTCAGAGCCATCCAATTGGTTTTGTAATTCAGCATTTAAAAACTCTCTTGAGTTAGCCAGTTCTAAATCCTGCGAAGGTGTTGAAACCAACACGTTACCGGCTGAATCGAATAAAGCCACATTATATCCGGTAAGCTCAGAAACAAAGGAAGCTTTCTTTAAAAGCTCTTCGTTGGTCGTATTATCCTCGAAAGATTGAGCAAAGGTACGGGCATCGTTTTCAAATTTTTGGATGGCTTCATCTAACAAAAAAGAGCGAATACTAAGAATTGCATACGAGCTGATTACAATTACGCCGATTGAAAGAAGAGAGATGTAAACAAATGCCAGTTTAGTTTGAATGTTCATCTATTCAAATAATCCCTATTGAAGCCGTACCCTATACCGCGATAGGTTTTAATTAATTTCCCTTCATCCTTCATTTTGATACGTAGATTTTTGATGTGAACATCAACCGTTCTGTCAAAAATGTACTTTTCTTCATCCGTTATGTGCTCTAAAATTTCATGCCGACTATATACCAGCTTAGGATGTTGAAAAAATAATTCCGCGATGATGTATTCGGTATGCGTTAAATCGATTTTCTCTTCATGTATGTACATCTCTTTAGTGTCCACATCTAAATACACATGATCGTATTGGAGCCAATTTCTGTTTTCAGGATTTTGTCTGCGAATCTGACTTTCCACATGTGCTTTAATCAAGTTCAGGCTTGCTGGTTTTTTGATGTAGTCATCTCCGCCAAGTTCCAAACCCTCGATCTCATCTTTTTCTTCATCTCTGGCAGTTAGAAAAAGGACCGGAATCTCATTTACTACCGGATGCTGACGAATATATGTGCAGATCTCTTTTCCATCATGATAAGGAACCATAATATCAAGAATAGCAAGTGCAAGCTCGTTGGCGTGATCATCAATATACTTGTAGGCTTCTTTGCCATCCTTCGCCCAATAAACCTTGTAATCATTCAATTCGAGGAAATTAGCCAGCATTTCTCCAGATTCGATCTCGTCTTCCACCAACAAAAGAGTATGTTTGTGATTCATTCTTACTTGCAGTTTTGAAATTGATTAAGTTTAGAAGAAAGTACACAGAATGGATTACAAAAATAAAACCATTTGGATAACAGGTGCATCTTCGGGTATTGGAGAAGCTTTTGCTAAGAAGTTTTTTAAAGAGGGTGCAAAGCTGATTCTTTCTTCACGAAGAAAAGAAGAACTAGATAGGGTTAAAGAAGATCTGGGCGCTTATGAAAGTAATTGTTTCATTCTTCCTTTGGATTTAGCTGATTCTGAGTCACTTCCACAAAAAGCTGAAGAGGCATTGGCTGCATTTGGAGGGATTGATGTGTTGGTTAATAACGGTGGAATTAGTCAACGTTCGTTTTTTGCCGAAACAGATATGGAAACCATTCGGCGTTTAATGGAAGTGAATTTCTTTGGCTCGGCTGAATTGACCCGGGCTGTACTTCCAACAATGATGAAGCAGAAAAGCGGGCAAATCATTGTGATAAGTAGTGTTGCCGGGAAATTCGGTACAAAATTCCGCTCAGGTTATGCAGCAAGTAAGCATGCCCTTCAGGGATTGTTCGACTGCATACGCCAGGAAATGTATGAGTATAACGTCGGCGTAACCATGGTCTGCCCAGGGCCCATCAAAACCAATATCACCCAGAATTCATTAACCGCAGATGGAAGTAATTTCGGTAAAATGGGTGATCTTCATAAATCAGCTATGGATGCCGACGAAATGGTCGCCAGAATCTGGAACGACCTCAAAAAACAAAAAGAGGAGATCTATATATCAAGCCCGAAAGAACGTTTAGCATTACTTGTGAAAAGAATCTCTCCCCGCCTGCTGAATATTATTCTAAAGAATAGTAAGGTTACTTGATCAGAAAAACACGACCCCATCTGTCTTCCCCTGCATTCAGGGGAAGACAGATGGGGTCAAATATTTACCCCAACCTTCTTCGCTTATTCAAATAAGCCAACAGCGACTGATCAAACTGTCCCTCTGTATCCATTTCTTCGAAGTCTATTTCAAACTCGCTGCAGGCCATTTTAAATGCATGGGTGTATTCCGCTACTTTTGCTTTATAATCTTCCCGAACCTGCGCCGGTAGCACTTCAATTTCAGCCTCGCTTTCCATGTCTTCGAATATGATCCGATTATCAGAAAATGCAAGCTCCCGTTCACTTCTCTTTTCGAGCACGTTAAACAAAAGTACTTCATGCTTGCGATGCCGGAGATGTTTGAGCGCAGAAATTAAAGCTTCATGTTCCTCCACGTTTTCGAATAAATCGGTAATAATCACTACCAAACTTCTGTGATTCAGCCGCTCTGCTACTTCATGGATCACCTGTGCAGATGCAGTCTTTCTTTTTTCTTCGGATGCATCCCGCTCGCGAACTAACTGCTTTTCCAGCTCAAGATAAATTTGTCGCAAATGCGCGTACGTTCCTTTTGCAGGAATGAAGGTCTCAATTTCGGAATTGAAAGGAATCAACCCGCTGGCATCACGCTGGCGATGCATCAGGTACATCAGAGAAGCTGCATAATGAATTCCATATCTGAGCTTGCTCCACTCGCCAAAGTGTTTGAAGTTCATCGACGAACTCGTATCCAAAAGCACATAACAGCGAAGATTGGTTTCCTCTTCATATTGCTTTACGTAAAACCGTTCTTTCTTTCCATACTGCTTCCAGTCGATGTGCTTGAAGTCATCCCCGGGATTGTAAGGTCGGTGCTCGGCAAACTCCACGCTAAAGCCGTGATATGGACTCCGGTGCAACCCGGAAATAAATCCTTCCACAATTTTCTTGGCGCGCAACTCAAGCGATGAAAGCTTTGATAGTATTTCGGGTTTTAAAATCATGATGGATGGTAAAGCTAATTACAGAAAAAAGTGAATTTCTTTTGATTTGGAAACGCTTCCTGTTGTTTTTGCACCGTTTCCTTCATACAAACTTCTTATAGCACCGCTAACCTGAATAAACCAAGTTTAATAGAGGTTAAAATAAAATATTGAAACTCAATAACTCACAACAAGTCGGATTATTTGCAGGTATTGCCGGACTGATTATTCCTTTTTTCCTGAACATCCCGGGACTATCAGAAGCCGGACATGTCGCACTAGGTATTTTCTTCCTCGCCGCCGCTTTCTGGATGTTCGAACCCTTTCCCATTTACGGGACTTCGATGTTAGTTATTTTTCTTCAGGTACTGCTGCTCAGTCGAGAAGGATTGATCTTCGCCGCCCCAGATCCAAGCTATTCTCCCGATAGTTACACCGCATTTGTTGGCACGCTTGCTAACCCTATCATAATCCTCTTTCTCGGTGGGTTTGTGCTTGCTGATGCAGCCGTAAAATATAATCTCGATAAAAACCTCACCCGAATACTTCTGCGGCCTTTTGGCTCCAAACCAAAGTTCATTCTGCTCGGGTTGATGGTGGTCACAGGACTTCTTTCCGCCTTTATGAGCAACACGGCTACTACGGCGATGATGATGACGGTGATTTTACCAATAGTAGCCAGATTGGATAACCAAGACCCTTTGAAGATTGGGCTAGCCCTCTCCATTCCTTTTGCAGCTAATATCGGGGGGGTTGCTACTCCAATCGGAACTCCACCAAACGCTGTAGTTATAGGTGCGTTGTCTCAGCAAGGCATCAACATCCCTTTTGGGGAATGGATGGTTCTGGCAGTCCCATTAGTTTTAATTGCACTCATTTTTGTTTGGATGTTACTGCTCGGAATGTTCCGACCCAAAACCAATTCCGTCTTTATTGATATGAGTGGCTCGTTCAATACCACTAAAAATGCCTGGCTTCTTTATATCGCGTTTGGGCTTACTGTGTTGTTCTGGATTACTGAAAGTTTTCATGGCATCAAAAGTGCCATTATTGCTTTAATTCCGGTCGTTTTTTTAACGCTTACCGGAGTGGTCACCAAAGAAGATATCCGAAAACTTCCGTGGGAAGTATTGTGGTTGGTAGCCGGTGGTATCTCTTTGGGAATTTCAATGAAAAGCACCGGACTTGCCGAATGGATTGTAGACAGTATTGAATGGAGTGCTTTTGGAGCTATTACGTTACTGGTCGTATTCAGTGCCGTAGCTATTTTGATGTCAAACTTTCTATCGAATACAGTTACTGCAACACTGTTAATTCCACTTGCTGTAAGCCTGGCAACTTCGGGAGTAGCAGGAGAAGGATTCAATCTTATTATCGTTAGTTTGGTGATTGGAGTGAGTGCTAGTATGGCGATGATGTTGCCTATCTCAACTCCACCCAACGCGATTGCAATGAGTACCGGAACCATCGAGACCAAACAAATGGCCAGAGCCGGAATTTCTGTTGGCCTTTTTGGTATGATTTTAGTCGTTCTGTATGCGATTTTCTACTGGCCGTTATTTTTAAACTGAGAGGTTATTATGGATCATCAAATATACATATTGGTTATTGAAGACGAGCTTGAGGTAATGGACGCACTTATCAAAGACCTTGAGGAGTTAGAGCAAACCTTTCCCATTGAATCTGCTAATACTGCCGAGGAAGCGGAGCAGATTGTTAAAAGCATTGCTGATTCCGGAGATGAAATCGGGTTGATTCTATGTGATCATGTGCTTCCCGGAAAAAACGGGGTCGATTTTTTGATCGAACTGGAGTCGGATAAACAATTTGAATATGTACGGAAAGTGTTAGTAACCGGGCAGGCAGGCCTTGAAGATACCGTTCAGGCTATCAACAAAGCTCATCTTGATCATTACATTGCTAAACCATGGAAGAAAGATGAATTCCACAAAGTAGTTATCGATCAGCTTACAGGTTTCGTAATTGAGAAAAAGTATAACCCTATGGAGTTTATGGCGGTTCTTGATAGTATTCGTCTTGCTGAAGCTCTTCGTGGAAGTCAATTAACCGATCACTGATTATGGAACGAGGATTCCTCAATAACAGAGAAGTAATTCTAAAATTTATTCGTCGGGCGGTCTCCGAATCTCAAGAACTTCGTTCGCTGGTAGTACCATTTAAAAAAGGAGACGTGCTCTTCAGCCAAGGTGATTCTCTTAAATATTTGTATCTGCTTCTGAAGGGTTCGGTTGGTTTAAAAAGACAAAATGAAGATGGTTCTTCACTCAATTTACTGAAATTAGAACCCGGACATTTTGTGGGAATTATGGCTTTTTCAACAGGAAATGATTCGCTAACCACCGCCCATACTCTGGAAGACTCCGAAGCATTGAGAGTAAATCAGGATGAGTTTGAAAAATATATGAACGATCATCCCCGTTTGCGCCATCCTTTGCAACAATTGATGATGAGCAATATGGCTGACCGATTTAAGAAAAATCTTCAGCTTGAATCAAAAATGCATCAGCTCAATCAAAAGCTGGAAGAAGAAGGAGAGCAACTCAAAGAAGCCTATGAGCAATTAGAAAACTCCCATCAAAAGCTTGTTCATCAGGAAAAAATGGCTACGCTTGGCGAATTGGTTGCTGGCTTTGCCCACGAAGTAAATAATCCTGCTTCTGCGCTTTTACGGTCATCGGAATCTCTCATCACTAATTTCGAGATGTTATCAGATGATAGTAATCTTTCAAAAATGTTCAGTATAGGTCTTAGATTCATTCCCATGAGCAGTAATGATATTCGTAAGAGAATGATTCTTGTTCAGAAGAAATTTCCATGGATTGCTGAGCGGTCAGTTATTAGAAAGCTTGCCCAGATGCCTGAAGAGGCTTACAAGATCGTTGAATCTAACCAGAAAAAAATTCCTGTCGAAAAACTGGTACAACAGTTTGAGGCCGGTAAATTTATTCACAACATCCAGGTGGCGAGTGAACGTATCGCAAATCTTGTGAAAAGTCTGAAAAGTTACAGTCGTCTCGATAATAATGAAGCAGATTTAATTGATGTGCGGGATGGAATCAATGATACCATTCTGGTTCTCAGCAATCGCTTAAAATATCTGGATGTAACACTGGAACTCAATGACATCCCAAAAACTATGGGACACCTTGGTGAGCTTAACCAGGTTTGGACAAACATACTTGTAAATGCTTGTGATGTCCTTCCCAACGGAGGTGGGCTTTCAATTAAGACCAAAGCCGAGGGAGATTTCAAGATTATCATCGAAATTTCTGATAATGGTCCCGGAATCCCTGAAGAGCATATCAACCGGATTTTTGAACCAAACTTCACAACAAAAAATCAAGGGGCTCAATTTGGTCTTGGGTTAGGCTTAGCCATTTCTAACGAGATTATACGGCAGCATGGTGGATTCATTAGGGTATCCAATAAAAAAGAAGGCGGTGCTAAGTTTGAGATAATATTACCGGTTAAAGAGAGTTAGTTCTATATGAAACAACTGCTACCCTTCTTCCTTTTGCTGATAGGAATCCCTGCCTATGCGCAAACCTCGCTTGGAATTGAAACACAGGCTTATCCGGCTGGAGTTGTTCCCGGGCTTCGATTTGATTTAGGTATCTCGGAAACTCTGAATCTGACTTCAAGAATTGGTTACAATTTTACTGATCGTCGTGATTGGGGTGAGCATGACAATGAAGAAGGTGGCGGCCCTGGTTTTAGTCTTGGTCTTGAGAGAACTGGCTTTCTAACAGAAAAGCTTTCTGTTCATGCACGTGCAGATCTCTGGTTTATAGATATTGATTGGGAGCAGTCTGGTCTGTTAACCTGCGACCCTGTTGCTTGCCCCGATGCAATTGTTAGTGGCAGTACCCAAATTATTGTTCTTCAGCCTACTTTTGGAATTTCTCATCGTTATAATATTTCGGAACAGTTTTTTATTAAACCCTCACTTTCTTTTGGGTGGGAAATCAATGTTAAAACGGATGGGCGTGAAGTAGGGCAAGGACCCATTTTGTTGGCAGGATTTCAACTAAGTAAAGTCATTAACTAAATTAGCCGTTGTGGAAACTTTCACGAGCGAAGCCAAGTGATCTCGTAAGTGGAGGTAAACATTCTGAGATTGCATCGCTCGCAAATGAAGAACTCACTCCGATACTTTGCGTCGGAGTGATAAGGTTTTGATGCATAGCATTGCTTAGCTGAGTAGATTTCCCACATTTGTTCGAAATGATAAGGAAAAAATCTCCCCTTGAGGGGAGCTAAAAGTCCAAACAGTTCTTTGGACTTTTCGAGGGCATTCCTTCGGAAGATCCGGAATCTGAAGTGCATTCAATATTACTTCTTACTCGCCAGATAAAACAGCTGCATAATTCTTAGCTCATCATAACCGATCTGTTTGTTCAGCATATCATAAACCGGACGAAGCATCAGCGGACTTTTCTCATCCATGGCGTTTATTACCTGGTCACGCTGGCGGTCCGAGAGGCTTGATGCTTCTAGTAAACCGTCCAGCCTGAGTTCATGATCTTCATCCAGGTATTTTTTGAGGTGCGTTAAAATCGTGACTTCTTTCACTCCATGCTCTTCTGCCAATAAAGCAATTGATTGTCCTTCATTAAAAGCTTCGCCTACAATTTCGTGCTTCGCTATAGCCGTTGTCTTTTTGATCTTTTTCTGAAGTGATTTCTGCCGCTCCATAATATCGTGCTCAGCGGTAAACGTTTTAATGATCCCAATAAATGAGTCACCAAACTTCTCTTTCTTTACTTTTCCAACGCCATATAAAGCTTCAAGTGCATCTTTGTTCTGAGGGAAGTAGTAGGCCATTTCAATAAGCGTAGTATCAGGAAAGATTGCGTATGGCGGAACATCATCTGCATCTGCGAGTTCTTTTCGTTTCACTCGAAGAAGCTCGAACAATTCTTCGTTATAGTTATTTTCCACATCACTTGATGTCCGGACTACCGTTTCACCGTCAATAGAGGTGCTGGAGCGATCCAGCGTTCCGAATACGTTTTCATCTCCTTTTAGTACGGCATGACCTCGTTCTTCCATATTCAGGCTGCCAAACTCTCCTTTGCTGATGTAATTCTGGCGAAGCAATAACCTGGAGAGCTGTGTCCACTGATCTTTCGACCATTCCATTCCGATTCCATAGGTAGAAATCTGATCGTGTTCATGTTCCAACACCTTCTGGTTTTTTGATCCGCGAAGGATATCGATCACATGTCCGGCTCCAAAGGTCTCGCCGCTTTTGATCATGCAGCTCATAAATTTCTGTGCCTGAATGGTCATGTCTTCCACATCGTCATCCACAGAAAGGCAGTTATCACACATGCCACATTCTTCATTCGGATATGTTTCTCCGAAGTAACTCAACAAAGGCTTGCGTCGGCAATCCAGAGATTCCAGATACTTCACCAACTCTTTGAGATGGTTCTCGGCCACCTCTTTCTCATTCCCGCTTTTTTGATTGATGAAGTATTTGATCTTCTGAGTATCGGAATAACCAAAGAGGAGAATACAATCTGAACGAAGTCCATCACGACCGGCCCGACCAATTTGCTGGTAATAAGATTCAATGTTCTGAGGCATATCATAATGAACCACAAAACGCACATTCGGTTTATTAATCCCCATGCCGAAAGCAATAGTAGCGACAATGATGCGCACATCATCACGAATAAATTCCCTTTGGTTTATTGAGCGCTCCCTTGAATTAAGCCCTGCGTGATACGGTTTTACGGAATATCCTTCCTGATCGAGCAAGTAAGCGAGTTCATCTACCTGTCGGCGTGAGAAACAATAAATAATCCCGGATTGATTTTTCCGGGTGTACAAAAAATCCAGTAGCTGATTTTCGGGATCTTTTTTATCGGCGATTTTCAGAAACAGATTCTTTCGGTCAAAGCTGGAAATGAAGGCCTCAGAGTCCGTAAGATTTAAACTCTCCTTGATGTCTTCCTGAACGCGGGGAGTAGCTGTAGCTGTAAGCGCAATACAAACTGCTTTGGGGAAATCTTTTCTAGCCTCAGCCATCTGCCGATATTCCGGACGGAAATCATGACCCCATTCCGAAATACAGTGCGCTTCATCAATCGTAAAGCAATCAATTTGTAGTTCCTTCAACATGTCCCGGGTTCGGTCCATCATCAGGGTTTCAGGGGCAAGATATAATAACTTTACATCGCCTCGCATTACGCGTTTTACGTTGTAATCATATTCTTCAGGGCGTAAAGAACTATTCAGATACACGGCCGGAATATCATATTCGCGAAGTTGCTCTACCTGGTCTTTCATCAAAGAAATAAGCGGAGAAACCACGATGGTCATCCCCTCAAAAATCAGTGCAGGAATTTGATAAACAAGCGATTTTCCTCCACCGGTGGGCATAATCACCAATGCATCTTTCTTGTTTAGCACTTGGGTGATAGCGGCTTCCTGTTGAAGCCTGAAGCTGTCATAGCCGAACGTCTCTTTTAAAATACTCTTCGCTTGATTGATCATCTAAATCTTAATCTGTATCTGACTTTATTGAGTATTTAAAATACCCAACAATTCACTAAAAAGAGAGGCTTTATTATCAAACTGTTAGGCTCGATTTCTAATTTTGAACTTCGACATCCAATAGATATAATCATTAAGCTTTTGGGGATTTAGACTTAATAAGACATAAATAGGTAGTGATTGTTGGTTGGTGCTTAGCTTTTTTAATAATCAACATTAATTAATGGTGCAATTATGTTTGGTATCGAAGCACTGGATATAGTCATCGGGCTGATTTTTATCTACCTGCTCTTCAGTTTATTTGTGAGCATTGTTAACGAAATGCTCAGTAGTATTCTTCAGGTTCGGGGGAAAGAACTAAAATTTTCTATCGAACGAATGATCGGGCTCAAGCTTAGAAATATCCTCTACGATAATTCGAGAATAAATAAAGTTAAATACCGATCCAGTTTTTTTTACGGCACTCCATTCTGGAGGATTTATAAATGGCTGATAAACTTCTTTTCTTCAGGGATTGAGCTCGGATCGAATCAGATCGAAAAGAAAATCACCAATCAGGCTCTTCCTTCAAAAATATCCCGTGAGACTTTTGCTAATGCTCTTACTGATATAGTTGGCGATGAAGAATTAAGGAAAGAGCTTTTTAAACAAGCTCCTTTTTTAGAGAAAGCTTATAAAAAGGCGAAAGGAGAAACTGACGATTTTAAAAAAGAAGTTGAAAAGTGGTTTGATGAAGTAATGACCTACACTAGTGAGTGGTATAAACAGAAGCTCCGAATTATATTAATTATACTTGGTTTCGTAACGGCAGCTTTCTTTAACGCAGATACTTTTTCGATCGTTAAAAAACTAAATGATGATCCTGAAGCACGTGCTGCCATCGTAGCTCAGGCTCATCAGTTTGTGGATTCTTACGAAAATGAACAAGGTCGGATTGTTCTTAAAGAAGACAGCACCAATACATTTGAACCTAACGAAACCGTGATTTCTAAAGAGCTCGATGAAATAAGAAAAAGCTATTCGAACCAATATTCTGATTCCATAAAAAAGACTCTCAAAGCGACGGACTTTAAAGATTTATCCACTATTACCGATTCAAGGAAGAAGGATTCTTTAACTGTTGCACTCCATAAAGCGGCAGATGATTCTTTAGCGAATTTATTGCAAGAAAACTACCCGAACCTTATCGCAATTGACTCAGTATATCAACAAATCACAAGACTAAAGCAGCAGGAAATTGCTATGGCTTCATCCGTTTTGGGACTGGGATGGGATGTAGAAACTCATGGCACTTACTGGAAGGCCATCCGAAATCAGATTGAGTGGTATTCGATTTTTGGCTGGCTGATTACAGCTCTCGCAATTAGTATGGGAGCACCATTCTGGTTCGACCTGCTTAAGAAAGTAATTAACATAAAAGAAGAAGTCTCAAAGGGAGATCAAAAGAATGAGAAAGATAAATAACGTACAAAAAAACTACCGCCAGATTTTCGTTTGGGCATTCGTATTAGTATCGGTTACTAGTTGTAACTCTATAAAACTGGTTCCTGATTTTGACGCATCGATATCGGAGCAAATATTGGAAACAGCCAAAAAAGTGGACGCACACTATATCAATATGCTTGGAATGTTTACTGAATCCATGACTGCACTTCCATACGACAGTGTTAACAAAGGATATCAGGAGATTGAAGTTGAGCTAAATTCAATCCTGCTTAAAAACAAAGTAAGAGAACTTAATTCAGAGTCGATACAGGTAAGTACAACCGTACTTGAAACCTTCCAAAGGTATGAACAACGACATAAAGAAAAAGCTAATGGTCAGTCTGAAGTTATGTTGGAAGACGATTGGGTGATCATGAAAGACCTTATGTTTTTGCTTTCTGTTTCAGAAGATGCAAAACGATATGCTGAGGTTAAAAAAGAACAAGAAGAAAATTAACGGAGACTAAATTATGGCTTTTGATATAAACGAAGTTACTGCGGACATTCTGAAAACAGTAAAAGGAATCATCAAGGAGGATTGGGAGGATGTACGTGATACAGTGAGCAAAATCATAGAGAATAAACAGGCAAGACTAAAGCTATATGCTAAGCGAAGACTATCAGGAGACTACACTCAGGAAGACCTAGAAATGCGTCTCGCAGATGAAAAAGAGATCACTGAAGCTGAGCTTCATGTAATCTCTATCATCAAAAAAGCGGAAGCACAAAAAATAGCCAATGCTATAATCGATATTGTAAATAAAGCGATTAAGACAGCTCTTAAAGCTACAACTTAGCCTACTTACTCAAATACAGACTCTTAAACTCGTACGGTTTTTTGAAGTGTTCGTCTTCGAAATCATCTGCGAAGTAAATACTTTCGCCGGTGGATTTCATCTCGGGACCAAGCTCTTTTTTCACCCCCGGGAATTTATCGAATGGGAATACCGGCTCTTTGATCGCCCAGCTGGTGAGTTTAGACTTGAGATCGAAGTCTTTGAGTTTGGCACCCAACATCACCTTGGTTCCAATTGCAGCTTCCGGAACCTGATTGGCTTTGGCTAAAAATGGTACTGTTCGGGTGGTTCTTGGATTGGCTTCCAACACGTATACTTTGTCATCTTTCACTGCATATTGAACATTCAGGAATCCCTGGATTTCCATCGCCTCCGCAATCCGCTCCTGATAAGCCGCAATCGTATCCTGAATCTCCTGACTTAATGAATAGGGAGGAAGTACTGCGGTTGAATCCCCGGAATGAACTCCAGCGGGCTCAATATGCTGCATCATTCCAGATATATGGAGTTGATCTCCATCGTACACAGAGTCCACATCAACTTCGGTGGCATGCTCTAAATACTTATCAATCAGAAAGGCATTTTCGGGGTGAGTTTTCAGGATATTAGCTACATATTTTTCAAGCTCTTCCTGTTTAACAGCGATCCTCATTCCCTGACCACCCAGTACATAACTTGGCCGGATTAACACCGGATAACCAATTCTATCTGCTATTTTAAGGGCTCCATCCACATCCGTTGCCGTTCCGTACTGAGGAAACGGAATGTCTAATCTGATTAGCAGATCAGAAAACTCCCCTCGGTCTTCCGCAAAATCAATCATTTCGAAATCCGTTCCGAAGATTTTGATCCCAGCCTCTACAAAACGTTTTCCAAGTTTAAGGGCAGTCTGACCTCCAACCTGGATAATCACTCCTTCCGCTTTTTCATGCTCGTAAATATCCAGTACACGCTCCCAATACACCGGCTCAAAGTACAACTTGTCGGCTATATCGAAATCGGTGGAAACTGTTTCCGGGTTACAGTTAATCATAATCGCTTCGTAACCCATTTCTTTGGTAGCAAGAACCGCGTGTACACAGGAATAATCGAACTCGATACCTTGTCCGATTCTGTTCGGCCCACTCCCCAGAATAATTACTTTTTTACGATCTGAAACTTCACTTTCATTTTCACCTTCGTAAGCAGAGTAGTAGTATGGAGTCTGCGCCGGAAACTCTGCCGCACAGGTATCTACAAGTTTAAAGGATGGTTTTAATCCTAATTCAAGCCTTCTTGCCCGGACTTCATTGTCGCTTACCAAAGTGCCGCTTTTACTGACTAACCATGAAATCTGAGCATCAGAAAAACCAGCTTGTTTCAGTTCAAAGAAATCGTCTTTTGAAATCTCATCCAGGCTTTGCCCCTCTGTTCGGTTTTCCAAAGAAACCATATATCGAATTTGTTGGAGGAACCAGGGATCCACTTTGGTGATATCGGCAATTTCTTCAACAGAAGCTCCAAGTTTAAAGGCATTCCTGATTTGCAATGATCGATCCCAATACGGTTTCATCAACCGTTCACGAACCTGTTTCCGGTCTATTTCTTCGTAGCCATCAGCACCCAAGCCATCCCGGCCGACTTCCATACTTTGCCAGGCTTTGTTTAACGCTTCCGGGAAGTTTCGACCAATGCTCATCACTTCACCTACTGCTTTCATCTGTGTGGAAAGCTCTTCATCAACACCCGGGAATTTATCGAAGTTGAAGCGGGGCACTTTGCATACCACATAATCAATGGAAGGCTCAAAACATGCAGAAGTTGTTCCGGTAATCTGATTTTTTAACTCATCCAAGGTATATCCCACTGCAAGCTTTGTTGCCACTTTAGCAATAGGATATCCGGTCGCTTTAGATGCAAGCGCCGAAGAGCGACTAACCCTTGGGTTGATTTCAATTGCCACAAATCGATCGCTCCCTGGTTCGAACGCGAACTGCACATTACAACCTCCTGCAAAGGTTCCGATCGACCGCATCATCTTGATGGCTGCATCCCGAAGTATTTGAAGCTGCTTATCGGTGAGGGTTTGTGTTGGGGCAACCGTAACGGAATCTCCTGTATGAACCCCCATCGGATCCATATTTTCAATAGAGCATATAATGACCACATTGTCGTTGGCATCCCTTAGTAATTCCAGTTCATATTCTTTCCACCCAAAAATACTTTCCTCGATAAGGACGGAGTGTACCGGACTCATTTCCAATCCTCGGAGCACCATTTTGTCAAAATCTTCTTCTTCCCAAACAATTCCTCCACCAGCTCCGCCCATAGTAAAAGATGGACGGATAACAATCGGTAATCCTCCAAGCTCTTCTTTAATTTCTTTCGCATCCAGAAGTGATTCCGCCTGACGACTCCGGCATTGTTCGATCCCGATTTCTTCCATTTTATCCCGGAACAATTGCCTGTCTTCAGTGAGCTCAACCGCGTCAATATCAACTCCAATAATTTTGATCCCTCGTTCATCCCAAAAGCCCTGCTTCTCCAAGTCACGACAAAGGTTCAGTCCGGTTTGACCTCCCATAGTTGGAAGTACGGCATCCGGTTTTTCTTTTTCTACAATTTCCCGGATTGACTTGGTGGTCATAGGGAGCATATAGATCGCATCCGCCATAATCGGATCTGTCATAATGGTTGCCGGGTTCGAATTGATCAGAACAATCTCGTATCCTTCTTCCTGTAATGAGCGGCAAGCTTGTGATCCCGAGTAATCAAATTCGCAGGCCTGACCAATTACAATTGGGCCCGATCCGATAATGAGAATTTTGTGTATGTCGTCGCGTCTTGGCATTGTATGTTTTTTTAGTTGAAGGGTTGAGCCTTCGTTTTTTAAAATCTTTTTTTGTAAAAGTCCCCTCTTGAGAGGGGATTTAGGGGTGTGTTCGATCATACGATGAGACACCCCTCCGGCTTCGCCGCACTCCCCTCAAGGGGAGAATTCTCTACACTTCCACTTCTTTTTGTTCCTTCATCAAATCAATAAACTGATCGAAGAGATAGGCAGAATCGTGTGGTCCTGGCGATGCTTCCGGGTGATATTGCACCGAAAATCCCGGGAAGTTTTTAAAACGCAATCCTTCTACCGTCTGATCATTCAAATTGATATGGGTGATTTCAGCTATCTCAGATTTCACACTGCTTTCTGTTACAGCAAACCCATGATTTTGGGTTGAGATTTCCACTAAGCCTGTTTCGAGGTTTTTAACAGGATGATTGGCACCACGATGTCCTACAAACATCTTTCCAACTTCAATACCTTCGCTCATTGCCATTAACTGGTGTCCAAGGCAAATGCCAAATAATGGCTTTCCTGTTGATTTTGCGTGGTCTACAATTTTCAGAGCGTACTCCCCGGTCGGATTAGGGTCTCCGGGACCATTCGAGAAAAAGTATCCATCGGCATCCCATGCTTTCACTTCTTCGAGCGAAGCTTGAGCAGGAAATACTCTTAGTGTACATCCTCGGGCCACCAGGCTATTGATGATGTTTTGTTTTATCCCATAATCAAAAGCGGCTACTTTGAATTCGGAGTCACCTTCCGGCTGAAAGGTTTGGGCTTCAGAACGCGTTACTTTAGTCGCCAACTCAAGACCTTCCATGTCATCCCAGTCTTTAGCCATTTGAACTAGCTTTTCTTCATCCAGTTCAGTGGATGAAATCACCGCATTCATCACTCCTTTCTCACGAATATGACGGACAAGCGCCCGTGTATCTACTCCTGAGATTCCTACAATTTCGTTGTCTTCAAGATATTCCTGCAGGCTTCGGTCTGCCATTGGATTGCTAAACTCCCAGGAAAAAGCACGGGTAATAATTCCTGCCACCATCACTTTTCTGTGTTCATCATCCCGGGGCATGGTACCATAGTTGCCGATATGCGGATAAGTCATCATCATAAGCTGACCATAATAACTCGGATCGGTAAAGATTTCCTGATATCCGGTCATACTGGTATTGAAGCACAATTCGCCACCGGTAATACCTTCGTGACCGACTGCCCAGCCGTGCGCTACCGTTCCATCACTTAGTGCAAGGATGGCTTTTTTTCTTGGTTGGAGTGACATGGTTAACTTTTGGTTTGAATGAGTAGGGGATCAAAAAAAATCCGACTACGTAACACGCGTCGGATTTTTTGAAAATATGTTGAACTAAAAAAATGCATCAACTCTGCGCCCTGTTTTTGGTTCGCCTGGTTGATTTCTCAAAGCTATGGGTTGCTAACAATAAAATGGGTGTAAAAGCTTTGTTAAAGTTTCAACAAGATAACAAGTGAGAAGAATTGATTCAATTTGAAACTAATTTACTTTTCCACATTTAATGCACAATTTTAGTTCATCATTCTTCGTCCCCTCTTCCATCCTGCCCATACAGGACGGCCTGAGTCGTCTCTTAATGTAAGAGTGCTATCTTCCAGCTTTATAGTCTTGGCAATAAGTGCCTCATTACCATCGTATGTAATTATAGAACCTGTCACCTCAAGTTCATCACCTTCAAGAATTTGTAATTCCTGATTTTTGATGAACCATGCAGGACCTAAATGAACATCCAATAGTTTATCATTCAAATTAGCAGTAAGGTGGATACCTATTGCCATTCCTTTTTTAGGAGTAAACATTTCTACTTTCTGAACAACTACGGTTACTGTTTGTACAGTTTGAGGATTATACATTCTCACATAAGGAGTATCACTACTCCAGTTAACCATTCCCCGGTTGGGGCGGTTTTGTGCACATACTAGTACGGGAAGGATCAGGAGTATCATAATCAACCATCCTAATCTTGCTTTTGCTGTCATGGGAACCTCTCTTTTAATTAGAAAACCTGTTAAACAGTACTTAAGCAATAAATATGAAGGGTAAGTGAAGGGCATTCAACCTTCTCAAAAAAAACTTTTCTGTAACTAATGATTCAATACTTCGTGTTAGATGTGCATTTGTCTTACAAATACGATAGAAATAAATTATGAAAATTACAGAACTCGGAGCTTTTGAAGAACTGGTTTTAATTACGGCGGCAGTACTTGGAAATGAGGCCTATACTGTAACTATAGCCAAAGAGCTTGAAACCCATACCGGTACGTTGATGAGTATTAGCTCTATTCACACAACCCTTTATCGCCTGGAAAAGAAAGGATTTTTGATTTCCAAAATGGGTGGAGCTACTTCAGAAAGAGGTGGTCGGCAAAAAAGATTATTTGAGTGCACTGAAAAGGGGATGGATGCTTTAGAAAGAGCAAAAGCACTTCGGGCAAGCCTCTGGCAACTGATACCAAAAACATCCTAAGAGTGAGGCGAAATTGAACCCGAACCCTGAAGAATATCACGACAAACCGCCTGAATGGTTAAACAGATTACTTTCTATTTGTTGCCCAAAAGAACTGGACGAGCAAATACGAGGCGACCTAGAAGAAATGTACAGGTACCGAAGAACAAAATATTCGAAGCCTGTTTCTGATATCATCCACTTTTGGGAAGTCATCAGCACCCTGAAACTACGATTTATCATTGAGAAGACTCCCTCAACGTTACACTATAAAAAAGACCACTTTGCCATGATTTCGAACTACTTTAAAATTGCTTACCGAAACATTCTTAAACACAAAGCATACTCATTCATTAATATTTCCGGTCTGGCTATCGGACTTACCTGTTTTATGCTCATATTTCTATGGATTAGTGACGAAGTAAGCTATGATTCCTTTCATGATAATTCTGACCGAATTGCTAAAGTGGGTATGACCTGGGTTTTTGGTGAAACTCAAATCCCAACAGCAAGAGCCACTACTGTTGCCGGTCCGGGACTAAAAGAGGCTATTCCATATGTAGAGGAATTTGTACGTTTAAAAAAGAACAGCTCCAAAGAATCACGGGTTAATGTGGATGGGCAGAGTTTTCATGAGTCAATGTTCTTCTTCGCTGACTCAATGTTCTTTGATGTCTTCTCTTTTGAATTGCTTTATGGTAATCCCGATGAAGCGCTTGCCAAACCTAACTCTATTGTTCTTACCAAAAGCACCGCGGAAAAATACTTTGATAACGTAAATGCAATAGGTGAGACACTAATTGCGGGAAGTGAGCAACAGGTGTATCAGGTGACTGGAGTTGTTAAAGACGTCCCCAATAACTCGCATATACAGTTTGATCTTTTAGCTTCTTTTTCATCATTACCAGAGGCTGGCACTTTGGCCTGGAACCGATCTGCCTATCATACCTATTTGTTGCTTAAAAACGCTGAACAGATGAATCTTCTTCAGGAGGATATAGACCGGGAAGTTTCAGCATATTTTGGGGGGCGGGATACTCAACCTTTTCTAACGGCTATACCTTTTGAAGATGTTTACCTAAAATCGCCTTTTAATGGTGAAATTATTCCGGGTGGAGACATTCGGTATGTGTACATATTCTCCGGTATCGCCTTCCTTATTGTGATTATTGCGTGTATCAATTATATGAATCTTGCTACCGCCAGAGCCAGTGACCGAGCTAAAGAAGTTGGAATGAGAAAAACCCTCGGGGCTTACAAAAGTCAGCTGGTCGGTCAATTTATGGGTGAAACGGTTTTTATTACTCTGATTGGGCTTTTTGGATCTATTCTGGCTGTCAGCTACCTGACACCATTCTTTAACGATCTGACCGGAAAGGACCTGTCACTGAACTGGTTTGAAAATTATACCTTGCTGATTCTTTTAAGCTCCATAGGTTTGGGCGTGAGTTTTTTATCCGGAAGTTATCCGGCGTTTATGCTATCACGATTTGAACCTGCACGTGTACTAAAGGGAAGTCATAAAGCTTCCGGTTCAGGGGCCTGGTTAAGGAAAGGTCTGGTTGTAATTCAGTTCTGTATCTCGATAATTCTGATTGTGAGCACACTCGTTATTTATGAACAGCTCGACTTCATCCAGAACAAAAAACTGGGATATACTAAAGAGCAAGTTCTGACCTTATCAGTTGACAAACCTGACGATTCAAGCGTTTCGCTGGAAACTCTTAAACAAGAACTGGCCACACTAGATGGAATATCTCAGGTTTCTCTGGCTTCCCATTTACCTATCAGGGGAGTTGGAGCAAGGACGTTTAATAAAGGTCAGACTGAAGAGACCCGACAAATTGTAAATACCATGGAAATTGATGAAGACTTTCTATCCACCATGGAAATCAGTCTAATAGCCGGTGGTAATATTATTCCCGGAAGCGCCCGGGGTGAACGGATGTCATTAGTCATAAATGAAGCAGCCGCTGAGTTATTTGGATGGTCCCCTGAGCAAGCTGTTGATCAGGAATTAAGAAGCAGAGCGTATGGCGAAAATAGCTATGGAAAGATTTATGGTGTAGTGGAAAACTTCAATTACGAGTCTCTTCATAAATCTGTGGAGCCTCTTATTCTTGTAAATTATGAAGGCTTCTCGTATACAAGCCTGAAGCTTTTTGCACGGGTACAAACAGATGATCTCTCCGGTTTAATCCCTTCTATTGAAAATACCGTTAGCTCTATTCTTCCAGAAACGCTTTTTGAGTATAGTTTCCTTGATGATGAATTCAGCAGTATCTATAACTCCGAACAACAAACCGGAACGTTGTTTAGCTTATTTGCTACGATAGCGATTTTCATTGCCTGTTTAGGTCTATTTGGATTGGCATCGTATACAGCTGTTCAACGTTCAAAAGAAATCGGGATACGTAAAGTGCTAGGGGCGACCGTGACTAATATTGTGCTACTAATTTCATATGATTTTGCAAAGCTTATTCTAATTGCGATTGGTATTTCGCTTCCGGTTTCCTGGTTCGTTATGAATCGCTGGCTTGGTGAGTTTGCCTATCAAATTCAAATCGGATGGCAGATTCTGTTGTTAGGAAGTATAATTACAGTTCTAATCGCATGGCTGACCATTGGTTTCCAGTCTGTGAGCGCAGCCAGAGCAAACCCCGTAAACAATTTGAAGAGTGAGTAGTTCTAAGCTCTCTTTCTGGATTGGCTAAATAATGTCGGTTAGCTATCTAAGCGATTGAAATCTATTTTTTTCGATTGAATAAGCTACCAGTTAATGTAGCCAATCCGCTTACCAAACCTCCAAGAACTCCGGTAATTAAAATTACTAAGTATGAAGAACCCACTCCCAACATTTCTGCGATTCTTGTAGAGAGGATTCTTTCGTTGGCAAAATGGATATAGAGCGCCTGACCACCCCAAAGAACAAAAACTGCTAAAAACCCCCAACCAAAGGAAACCCAACTGATTTTTTTGAATTGGTAGCCAAAAACCAAACCTGGAATGGCAATGCTCCACCAAGGCAGAATCAGGTTTATTAAAAAGGCTGTGATTAAGATTAATAAGGCTAGTAGCATTTCTAAATTTTGAATGTTAAATGCTTAATGTAAAATGGTGAACCTCATTTAACATTAAGCATTTAGAATTAATCATTAGCATAAAAAACCAATTCATACAGATACTCTTCCGGTGGTTCATTCATAAATTTCAGTTCGTAAAGTTCACCAACTCGCCAGGTTTCGAGCATAGAATCGTAATTTGGCGAACCCGGATTCCCGGAAGCTCCTCCGGGGTATACTCCCCATCCTTTCACTTCCGGACCAAGCTCTACTACCATTCGCCATGACGGACCCCAGCTGCCACGTGTTGCATTAATTGATTCTGAATTCCCACTGGAATACAGATTTTGGGCTCCAAAACCAGGAATAAAGGCAATGTGATCTAAGTCGTTATTGATTACCACACCCCAATTCCAGTTATCACCAAATTCACCGTAAGCATCCGTTAGTTCCTCTACCGTTTCTTTAAAGGCATCGGTAACAACTCGTTGTCTGGATTCCACTTCTTCTGTTTCTATGTTATCAAAAAACTCGAAATCAGGCTTCGACTTTATGACTTCAATCAACCGGTCTCTGGATGGCCAGCGCAAGGACGCATCGGTTGAACCATATTCATCACTTAAAATTCCGTAGTAGAAGTTGCTCCACCACCAACGAAAAATTCCCGGAGCCTTCAAATCCGCCTTGTTGAAATAATCCCAACCTTCTGCTTCGGCTAGAATTGCAAGCTCTACATCCGATAAACGCTCACGATTAATCCATTCCAGCATTTCAGGTAGAATAGTCGCTGCATGATAGCTGTAATCATCCATCTGCATCTCGCGAATGTCGTTTTTGGTGATATTTTCCATACCTGCCAACAACTCATTGATGCGCCGCCCTCGTTCGAAGGGAGCGAAGTCATCATCTAAATAGTACGGATAGTCAGGTGCCGCAGACTCCTGATTCGCAGAGCTTACAAACCCACGTTCCGGATTTTTGATATTTGGGTTATGCTCGGTTGGAATCCATCCCTGCCAATCGTACAATGGATTGGATCCATCACTTACCGTTCTTCCCTGAAATTTCCACTTGTTGGGGAGTTGCCCACTAACCCAGGTAGCGATATCTCCTTCATTATTGGCAAAGATGAAGTTTTGTGCCGGAGCTACATAATGCGACACCGCTTCTTTGAAATCATCATAGCTTTCCATTCGATTAAACCCAAAAAATGTCTTGAGGTCATTGGATGGTTCATGGGCAATCCAACGCAAAGCATGATATGCAGGTTCCCGCTCTTCGTTGATGTCAGACTCTAACTCTGAAACCGGACCATGATGCGTATAAATCACTGTATCAAAAACAGTCTCCTGTCCACGGATTTTAATTTCTTCGATACGCATTGTGGTTGGTTTCCATTCCTCATCATGCCAGTATTCCTGCTTCGAATCATCTTTGAATTTTATTTCATACCAATCCATTACATCTGCCCCGGCATTTGTGGTTCCCCAGGCTGCATTTTCATTGAAGCCTATGATTACTCCCGGAGCTCCTTGCAACGAAACTCCATATGTATTTAAATCCGTTGTATAAAGCTGAACCTCATACCAAATGGAAGGAAGTGTTAAGCTCAGGTGTGGATCGTTCGAAAGAATAGGATATCCTGATGCAGTTTTGCTTCCATTAACCGCCCAATTATTACTTCCAATACCTTCCGGTCGCTCAAAACCTTCCAACTCTAATGCGGATGCAGGTTTAAATAAAGTATCCGGAGCCTGAACCGGAACCGGTTCGAAATCCCAGGTTTTTGAACCCGGAATGATCGGGTCATTTAGCTCTGGCTTGATATCAAAAAACTTCTCAATGAAATCCTCTCCAAAATAAGCCATCGTATTACTAGTGCGATCATCATTACTTCCGCCGGCGAGCGTTCGCGTCATATTCTTCAGCAGATGTGCCGTTTTGATAGGAGCCCATTCTTCGGGAGCGAAGTCCAGTATCTTGTACTCAACCGGGTAATCTTTTGGTGAAAGCGAAGTGATATAAGCATTTACTCCATCTGAGTATGCATTTACTGCTGAAATAATCTCCTCATCCTGACTCATCATGTCCATGGTCTGTTCGGCTCCATAAGGCATACCCATTCTTCGGGTGCTCAGGTCTCTATTAAGAGTTCGGTCTCCTAAGCGCTCTGATAACCTACCAGCGGCATCATAGGTTTGCATTTCCATTTGGAACAACCGATCACGGGCAGTGATATAGCCTTGCACAAAGTAGAGATCGTACTCATTTTCGGCGAATATATGCGGTACTCTTCGTTCATCAAAATAGACGGTAACTTCACCCTGAACATCGTCAAAGTTCAATTCATCGGAATCGGGAAGTGAACGTTCTGCATTTGCCCAGAACCCGGCATCCGGATCAAAAAACTTACCAAGAGGTGGAACAGAACCAAATTTAGTGTTGAGGCTTGCAATTAAGGATACCAGAATAATTGAGGAGATTAGTGGCTTTAGCACAATCCTAAATTTTAAATGCTCAATGTTAAGTGTTAAATGTAGTTCTAACATTTAACACTTAACATTTAAAATTACAACACTACCAAAGCAGCATCTTCATACAAAAAACACTGCCGCCGCTTTTAAGGAATTCGTCGGTACTAAATTCGTGAACTGTGAATCCTGCTTCCCTCATTGCCTGATTAGCTTCTGTACATCCTTTCTGAATAAATACATTTTTACCATCCGGACAAGTAGCATTGCAGGCGAAAAGCTCTGCGGCTTCGTAATCGTTCGTGTCAATTACCTTTGGGAAAACCGAATGAATTAATTCAAGCCCTTCGTCGGTGAACGCTTTAGAATAAATCATCACTGTCTCTTCGTTAAGCACACAAAAGCAAGTATCAAGGTGGTAAAATCTAGGGTCAATGAGTTCAAGGGCTATTACCGGAGTACTAAAAGTCTCAGAGATCATATCGTAAACATCTATCGATGTTCGATACCCGCTTCCTCCCCAAATCAATCTCTTTTTGAAATGCCAGATAGCATCTCCCATACCTTCAAAACTCTTGAACTTTTCTTCATCCAGATACGAAAAATCATAGCTGCTTTCCCTGTATACTTTCTCGATCAAAGGGACTTCACCCTTTCGTTGATCCGCATTCATCACACTCATAACCACCTGCTTGGTGCCATCAGCAGTAATATTCGGCAGGCTCTGGTTTGCACAAAACACCATGTCAGGGAACTCCTTTGCACCGGCTACTTCATGCACGTACAGCCCTAAATTTTTATACGCCTCTTTCAGCCGGACCCACTCATCCATTGCCTGGTTTTTATCGATATCGCCAATATGTCCCTTCATATGCGGGTTGATTACATATTTGACATCAAAAAACTCAGGGTTTACTACCATCACCTTACCGGGTGCCGGCATATCCTCCAAATCAGCGAGTGTAAAATCGAGCTGATCAACATTTGTAATTACTTCTTTCATGTTTTGAAAAGCGCTTCCATATTTATTAATCCGATCAAATTATGAATAATCTTTACCAGGAAAAATCATTTTTTATTAGAAAATCTTCTATCTCCTTGGCTACATATTCATGGCCTTTTTCATTCCAGTGCCAGCCTCTCAGATGGTTATTCTCTACATTCACAAAAGCTATTTCTTCATTTTCCAGAAAGTGCTCCATTGAGTCATCACCCTTTTGAAGTCCTACCAAAAAAGTACTCCCTTTTTGTTCGGAGTAGCTTTTCATTGCTTTGATGAGCGTAAAAGTCGGATCAGAATCCAAATACACTACAGGTTCTTTAATGTTGAAATAGGAACTGGCTGCCAGCCGAACCAAATAAAATTTCGATGCAAATGGATAATCATTCACAAACTGACGATATCCGGTCGGAACAGGTATTCCTTTTGCGACCAAAGAATCCTTTTCTTCAACAAAGTATGGTTTATAAAAATATCTATAACGCAGGTTCATTCGGTTATCAAGCCGATCATTATCCGTGCAAAACAACAGGAATACTACATCGGGTTTATAGAACTCATAGTTCTTCTGAAGCAAAAGCCATTCCTGATCGGTCCCAAACCCGCTCACCCCAAGATTGAATACCTGAGTATTTTCCAGCTTTTCATCCAGAATTTCTGTGAACCGATATTCTTCCTCTACATCATATCCCCACACAAAGGAATCGCCCAGCACCATCATTCTGTTTTTTTCTACCGGGATGTGTTCCTCATCACGAAAACCTCTTGAGTTATGCCGTACCGAAACTTCGTTAAACCCTTTAAATGTTCCTGTGGTATTTTTTGATGGAAACCACCCCAGTGTATCATCGTGCATGTACATAAGAGAACGTTCATCATTAATAATGCTGAGCTCTGTTTCCATTGTGCTTCGAAGCATTATTTCTGCAACGATCAGACATACAACTGTTGGTACAATCACAAGGAGTATATTTACTAATAAATGCTTCTTTTTTTTCAAAGATCAAATACTATTTGTTGGAACAAGATGAACATAAACCTGTTTATAGAGAACCTAAACTAGAGTCTGTGTCTAAAATTTTTCAATTTGAATCTAATCCGCCTTAATTCACAACTCGTTTCTCTCTATATTTGAACTGAATTAACAAACCTAGCTACTTAAATGTCTTCCAAAAATTTAATCGTTGCTTTCGGCGGCCCCTCTCCTGAGCATGAAGTTTCTGTACTAAGCGCAATGCAGGTGATGTCTTCTCTGGAAGAAAGTTCTTATCAAATTATACCGCTCTACATTACTAAATCGGGAAGGTGGTTAACCGGAGAAACGCTCAAGGATTTATCGGAGTACAAAGACATTAAGAACCTGGAAGAACAAGCTATTTCCTGTGCTTTTGTTAAAGATGAGATTGGCAGAGCGCTTCTTAAGGAACAGGATAAAGGCGGACTTTTCTCGAAACCTCAATCCTTCCCGGTATATGCGGTAGTTTGTGCTTTTCATGGAAGTGAAGGTGAAAATGGATCTTTTCAGGGAGTCTGTGAGATGTTTAATGTGCCATATACAGGAAGCGGAGTACTTGGCTCTTCTGTTGGAATGGATAAAGTGAAAGCCAAGCAGCTTTGCGAAGCGAATGACATCCCGGTTACTAATAGCTTAGATTTTTACGAAAGTGACTGGGAACAGCATCAGGATACTATTTTGGATGAAGCCAATTTGCTTGGATTTCCCTTAGTGGTAAAACCTGCAAATCTGGGTAGCAGTATCGGGGTCAAAAAAGTGGATGACCGAAACGAACTGATTGAAGCTGTTGAAACTGCTTTCCGTTACGATGCCCACTTGTTAGTGGAAGAAGCCATTCATCCATTGATGGAAATAAACTGCTCGGTTCTTGGAACCGCCGAAAACTGCCGGGCTAGTGTGTGTGAACGTCCCCTCGGTATCACCGAAACGCTTTCGTTCGAGGATAAATATCAAAGTGGTGGCGGAGCCGAAAAAGGCATGGCTTCTGCGGATCGGGTTATTCCTGCGGATATTTCTGCAGAGCTCACCGAAACTATCCGAACAATTGCTATTCATACGTTCAAAACTTTTGATGCTGCAGGTGTGGCAAGACTCGACTTTCTTGTGAATGCAGATACCAAAGAAGTCTACTTCAACGAAATAAACACTATTCCGGGCTCTTTCTCTTTTTATCTGTGGGATAAATCAGATCTGAACTTCACCCAATTGATGGAAGAGTTGATTGATATTGGAGTAAAGAGACATCAGGCTAAAAATGGCCGCATCCGTAGCTATGACACGAATTTGCTGAGTGAGAAAGCAGCTAAAGGGATTAAAGGTCTGAAGGGAATTAAAGGCTAAGATCGTTACCTTCATTTATTATGAAATTCGCCATTGTTGCAAATCCGGGTAAGTATGAAGTAAAGGATATCATTCATTCCACCATAGAATGGGCAGGGAAAAACAACGCACACTTGTTGCTAAGTAAGGAAGTTTGCAACCAGCTTCAGATTGAATCTTCTGAAAGCCTTTCTATCACCAAATCTGATGAAGAGTCCATCGTTCAAAGTGATGTGGTTGTAGTTATGGGTGGCGATGGCACCATTTTATACACTGCACGAATTTCAAGAAAAGCTGGAAAACCAATTTTAGGGATTAACAGCGGTCGGTTGGGTTTTATGACTAACATCCAGTCTGATGAACTGGAAGGGGCGTTAGATCAGGTATTGAAAGAGGATTATACGCTGGATAAACGTCATTATCTTAAAGCCACCGATAATTACGGAAATCAGTTTTATGCACTGAATGAGTTCTTATTCACCCGAAAAGACACTACTTCAATGGTGAACATCAGTGCAGAATATGATGGTGATCTGATCAATACGTACTGGGCAGATGGGTTGATTGTGGCTTCATCAACAGGATCAACAGCCTACAATCTATCTTCCGGAGGTCCGATAGTGGTTCCTGGTTCAGGTGTAGTTTTAGTTACTCCCATTAATCCGCACACCCTTACAACCCGACCATTAGTTTTAAGAGCAGACAAGCCTTTAACAGTGAAAGTAGAACCTCAACAGAGTGGCATTCTTTTTTCTTATGATGGAGTGATTTGCGAAGAACAGGATCTTCCGCTTGAAGTTGAAATTATAAAGTCGAAACTCGCGTTTAATTTGATCAATCTCCCTGGCCAGAATTATTTTGAAACGCTCAGGAAAAAACTAATGTGGGGACAGGATTCAAGGAGAAAATAATAATTATGGATGTTGAATTTTGAATGGTTGTAAAAACCTTGATTAATTCAAAATTCAACATTTAAAATTCATAATTTAATAGCAGATTAGAGATAGAAGTTTTTGAAATAGAACAGTCAACTTAAAACAAAGATTATCCATGAAAGTAACAGTTGTAGGAGCGGGGGGTAACGTAGGGTCAACCGTGGCGCTAAGTGTAGCTCAACGTGATTTTGCCAAAGAAGTAATTGCCGTAGATCTTGAGAGAAAAGATGGCGACAAAACATTTTACCCCTCAAAAGGCCGGGCGCTGGACCAATGGCAGGTTTCTCCGATTTCTCTTTTTGATACCCGGGTGAAAGGAACGACCGATTATGCAGATACCGCAGGTTCTGATGTATGTGTAATCACCGCAGGGGTTCCTCGCCGACCGGGAATGAGTCGTGATGATCTGCTTTCCATCAACGCGAACATTGTGAGAAGTGTGACTGAGCAGTTGGTAAAGTACTCTCCTGATACAATTATCATCGTGGTTTCGAATCCATTGGATGTAATGGTACAGGTTGCGAAAGATGCGTCCGGACTTCCGTATGACAAAGTGATGGGAATGGCGGGTATTCTGGACACAGCTCGTTATCGTGCATTTATTGCTGAGGAACTGAACGTATCTCCAAAAGATATCCAGGCATTGTTAATGGGTGGTCATGGAGATACCATGGTTCCACTTCCACGTTTTACTACACTTTCAGGAATGCCGATCACTCACTTTATTTCTGATGAACGTTTAGAAGAAATCGTTAACCGCGCCAAGAAAGGTGGCGGCGAATTAGTTGGTTTGATGGGAACTTCTGCATGGTACGCACCTGGTGCTGCAGCGGCTCAGATGGTGGAAGCAATACTTCTTGATCAAAATCGAATTTTCCCGGTTTGTGCACATATTGATGGCGAATACGGAATTGAGAATCTCTACATCGGTGTACCGGTTAAACTGGGCAAAGGCGGGATCAAAGAAGTAATTGAAGTTGAATTAACCGATTCAGAAAGCGATCTTCTTAAAGAATCTGCGAAAGCAGTCCGAGGTACTTTGGAAGAATTCAAAGCACTTCAAAACAAATAAGTAAAACAAACGAGGACTAAGGTCTTCACTACTTGCACTTTAAATCCCGTTTATGATTTTCGTAAGCGGGATTTTTTTATGTTTTTATCGCCACAAAAACACGAAAGTTTGGATTATAGAAGTGAAAGGGCTGCTATTTGCTTTCATTCAATTTGAACTTGTTAAGGATTTCCAAAATTTCGAACGGATATAGTAATAAGATCAAATCAGTCAGGGGCGGATAGCCATCCGCCCGTACTGGTCTCTCTCTTATCCGGATATGTATTTACTTCTGGATGTACCTGTCGTTGCGCTCCAACAAAAAGCATTGGAGCAAGGTGAAAAATCCTCCCTTGAGGGAGGTGTCATTTTGAGTTTGCTCAAAAGACGGAGGGTGTTGTGAGGCTTCATAACTTATATACTTGACAACACCCCTCGGGGGGTTAAAAGTACCTGTTAGAACTTTCATCTCCCCTCAAGGGGAGATTTATTTACTCTTCGATTCGATGATTTTAATGCCCACTCACCAGAACAATATTCTCTGCAACGAGGCCTTTATCGTTTTCGATGATGTCGAATTCGAAGATTAAGTCGCGGCTGGGGATATTGTTGGAATCGAGGTCACCTTCGAATTGGGAAATATGGGCGAACACAGTTTTGTAGGGAGAATCACAATCACGTGAATCAGTAATCCAAAGATTGTCGCTGAATTCAGATTGGAAGCGCATAAAGCCATATCCATCCTGATGAGAAAAATCATAGCAAACTCCACGTACTCTGGAACCTGCATCACCCCAGGGATATGGTGATTCAACCGGAAGCATTTTTGGGATCAAATAACCGGATACGTATGAATCGACTGATTTTTTAAGCCCGGATGAGACGTTATCAAACCCAATCAACTCTACTTTACAGCCTTTATTCTGAATGGCATTCACCGCGTTACAATAACTCCCGTTGCTGCTCAACAGTACAATCTTATCCAAATACTCTGCCTGTACCAACATGTCCACCGCCATATCCATATCGATGGTTGACTTCGACACTTTTTCACCAGTTTCATTATTAGTATATACCTGGATGGGTTTCTCGATCACCTTGTACTCGAAGTCCCTCAACATTTCGCAAAATCGTTTATTTCGGTCTTTATATTCCGAATCTGTTTTTAGGCGTTCCTCATCATAACATAAATACACATTCAGGCGAGAAGGCAAGCCTCCACCACGACAAGCAAATTTTCGAAGTGTATCGTACCTCAGCCCGTATCCGCCGTTCATCGTTACATTTACGGCATCCACATAAATTCCAACCTTATATTGGCTACTCATTGTTCATCCCTTTTAAACTGACTTTATACTAACAGGATCAGCTTTCTTTTTTTATAATCAATCGATCTCCGAAACTCAATACGCTGATCAAAAACAAAGCGCTTATAAATACTATTACTGAGGCGGTAATGTCTGAAAAAAATCGATCAGATAAAAAGGACTTTCCAAAAACGGCAAGCGCTGTAACCCCAACTACGGCAAATCCTTGCCACAATTTATAGGGTACATTAAAGGATGAAACCGAATATCGATAAATCAGCATTGCCATCACCAAATAACTGAGTAAGGTTGCCAGCGCCGACCCCAGCATGCCGTAGATTGGAATCAGGATCAGGTTAACGATAATAGTAACAACAGCTCCCGTTAAGGTAATTTGAGCCAGTCGTTTTGTTTTTTCGGCGATGAAAATCCCTGCTGAGAAGTTTACGTACCAGCCCTGGAACCAATACGCCATCAACAAAAACGGAACGATGGAAAGCCCCATCCAATAATCTTTCCCAATTAGGTAAGCATCCAGAAACGGAATTCTTATAGAAACGATCTGCTCCAGAAACAACGATACCATCAAAAAAACAATTGCAGCAGCTGCATTGAAAAAAGTGAATGTCTGAGCAAACAAAGCCGGTGCGTCTTCCTCATCACTTTGGCGCATAAAAAACGGTTGCCACGCCATCCGGAACATCTGAACCAATAACAGCATGAACACTGCCAGTTTGTAACATGCACTATAAATACCGATAAGATCTTCGGACGTGAAACTCTCTCCGTAAATTGCCAGGATTTCGGGTTCGGACATCCCCTTAAGAAAGAAACGATCCAACCCCTCATTTATAGCATATCCTAGTCCGGCAGGAATGAAGGGGAGCCCAAACGAGAATGCTTTCTGTAGAAATTCTGAATTCCATTCCCCTTTAAACATTGGAAAGGTGATCAATAAAATAACTAATGTTGTTATCCCCGAGGCAATCAAATTACTGATTAAAACAGCTTCGATTCCGTAGTTCAAACTTAGAATCAGATATAAATTCAAGCTGATTGTAATCAGTACATTTCCTGTTCTGAGAGCAGCAAAAAGCCACGCTCTTTGGGAGAGCCTGAGTTCCGCAAAAGGGACGATCGACAGCGTATCAAAAAATAGAATACCGAGCATCATCAGAAAAATAGAGTGCTCATCAACCCCGAGACTTAATAATGGGGAAAGTATGGGCTCAAAAAGCCACAGAATGGTAACAAGTACTATTGATGCCCCAAAAAGAAATAGTTGAATAGTTTTAAAATATCCCTTGGCTTGCTCACGATCTTTTCCATACCGGATATAAGACGATTCCATCCCCATCGTAAAAAAGATATTGAGCAGCACGATAGCCACATAGATCAAACTTATAACGCCATATCGGTTTGGTTCAAAAATCCCGGTGTAGAGTGGAACGAGGAGATAGTTTATAAAGCGGGCAAAGACACTGCTGATGCCGTAAATAAGAGTATCAGAAAATAGTTCTTTGAGTTTTCTCACCCGTTAGAGGATAGATGTTCCACGGCTTGAATTCCAAGCACGTAACTGTGCTTCCCAAAACCAGTAATGATGCCACTCATTACTTCACCGGTCAAAGATTTTTCACGGAATTCTTCGCGTGCATGAATATTGGAAATATGAACTTCTACTTTTGGAATGGTAATTGGTTCCAGGGCATCCCGAAGAGCAACCGAGGTATGAGTGTAAGCTCCCAGGTTCGTAACCAGCCCTCGCGTTCCATCTGTCATTGCCTGTTGCAGCTTGTTGATGATTTCACCTTCCACATTGCTTTGAAAAAACTCTAACTCATGTTCCGGGAAGCTTTGCTGCAAAAAAGTATTCAGTTCGTCCAGCGTGCCCGTGCCATATACATTGGTATCGCGTGTACCCAATAAATTCAAATTTGGGCCATTTATAATTAAAATCTTCATGCTTTCACCGACTTACTGATTAATTGTGCAAGTTCTTCCATCCGTTCTTTACTCACTTCTGTTTTTCTTCCCAGGCTCACAGGTTGACCTTCGTAATAAATCGGAACTAAATGAATATGCGCATGTGGCACTTCCATTCCTTCTACAATTACTCCTGTTCTGATAGTCCCTAAGGCATCATCTATTGCTAAAGCAACCTTCTTAGAGAAAGCAATTAACCCTGAAAGAACTTCGTCATCCAGGTCGAACACATAATCCACTTCTTTTTTAGGAACTACCAGTGTATGTCCCTCAGCAATTGGGTTAATATCCAAAAAAGCGAAATAGTCCTGATTTTCCGCAATCTTGTAGCTGGGGATTTCACCGTTTATAATTTTGGTAAAAATACTTGCCATCTTATTTATTTGGTAAACACTATCTTGCTGAAGATACTATCTGGAATACAGAATTGCTTATGCACAAATTAATGAAACCCACCGTTCTCTTTTTTCTTTTTTTGATGATGCTTTTTACCCCTTTTTCATCAACTGCCCAAACACCTGACATCATCGGAGAAACTACCGCCGAAGAAGTTCGTGACCAACATCGCATTTTTGATATTTATACTAAACGATATTCTCCAAACGAGGAAGCCGTAAAATACCTGAGCGAGATTCAGGATTCGGTTACTATTCACGTACTTTTTGGAACCTGGTGCCACGACAGTAAAAAACAAATTCCCGCTTTTATGAAAACTTTGGAAGAGGCTAACAACCCAAAAATCAATGTTGAATACATTGCTGTGAGCAGGAAAAAAGTGGAACCCAGTGACATCGTGGAGCGTTGGAACTTGAAGCTTACTCCAACTTTTATTATCGTCAGGCGAAATAAAGAATTCGGAAGGATAATAGAAGAACCTATTACCAGCTTAGAAGAAGATTTAGTTACCATTTTAAAATCCGGAGGAATTGCAGGTCAATAAGGAACTTTTAATATGGTTTTCTCAATTTTGAATTGAAAAGAACCTACTAAAAGCCTTATCTTTGGAATCTGTGACCGATCCGGTAGCTCAGTTGGTAGAGCAACTGCCTTTTAAGCCGTGGGTCGAGGGTTCGAGTCCCTCCCGGATCACACACATTTATATATCCCCTTAAAGAGTTCATATTGACTCTCTCTTGACCAACCCCGTTCGATTGACCTCGGACGGGGTTTTTCTTTTAAATAGTCACAACAGGTCTTAACCGTTGTAGCCTTTTTTCTCCAATGCCTCGGATTCTCATAAGTTCGTTGATGGATTTAAAGCCACCGTTTTGCTCCCGGTATTCTATAATTCGCTTAGCGTAAGCTTCTCCAATTCCGGGCAGTAACTGGAGTGTAGCCTGGTCGGCTGTATTTATGTTGATGGGATACACAACTTCAGCTGCATCACCTTTACCGGCTTCTTTTAGCCGGGGGACTATTGTTCCAACTTTATCAGGATATCTCCACATTCCTTCTTTTGCTTCCTGCGCATCAGATTGATAGGTCTGAAAAGCCGCCGCTGAATCGGGATGTTGGGCATAATATCTGGAATAAACGCCGTACCCTTTTTTGAGCATCGTTTGATTTAATGGGAATGAATTCCCATCGTAGTCTACCTCAACATAGGCACGAAATGCCCCATATCGCGACTCGGGAGCATCTTTGCCAGCACCTTTGACTTTAACCTTTCTACCCTCAACCAAATTTCGAAGATATTCGGCAGCCGGGCCCGAGAAATACTCTGAAGAATCCTCTCCCGCAAAAATACTGGGTACATCTACTCCAAGTAAACGAACCGGATACCCGAAACCCGGCAGGATTTCAATTTCAAAAAAGCCTCCGTCTCTTATCGCATATATTGAATACCATTTGTTTTGGTCAACCGGAGGAGCAGGGGCTTCCATTTCTTCTTTTGCCCTTAAAAAAGCTCCTGAAAAATCTGCAGCATATTGAGCGGCGATTTCATCTGAGTAAATGATCAGAATATTCTCATCGTTATTGAATTCCGCATTGTTCGAAAAGTTGTACGATCCGGTTACTACCACAGCTACATCATCAGGGGCAGGGTTTTCTGCATCAATCAACATTACCTTGTGATGGAGCTTTCTGGTTTCTTTTGCAGGCAAAATCATCCGGTTTGCGAGCCTGGCCTCCGGCCATCCCCAGATCTCACCCGCATTTCTGTAACGACTGTAAAAGGCAGGGTCAATAACTCCTTCAAGTTTTATTTTTCCTGATGATGAAGCCTCCCACATAGCCTGACTTAATGGAATATTGGGAGTAATTGAAAAAGCCTGAAATTTAATATCAGTCTGTGCTTCCTCTTTTATCAAATTCACAAGCTTATCACTTATACTTGGCTTGCTCCTATCGCGATTTATGGGGGCGAAATAGATTTCAACTTTCGTTCCGTTTACGTCAAACACATGTTGACTAACATCTCTTTTATCTTTGTGAAATAGCGACCTTGAAGGGTCTGGTAAACTTCCTTCACTTCCCCACATCTGGTTGAACTCTTCTATGTAAATCTGTGCTACTTCTGCATCTTTAATCACCACCACGTTATTGGTATTATAGGCACCGGTATAAGTCAGGTTTGTGGAGCCGGTCCATACAACGTCATCACTTTTTGAAGGGGAGAAATAATCAATGACTGCAAATTTATTATGCATATCCGCTCCGGCATTCACTAAACTATTGTCTTCGATATTGCCCCTGTCTCTGTAAACATCTCCGTCATCATCAATAGATATTATCCTTGCCGACCCTAAAATCTTCCACATTTCCGCGTCTACTTCCCTGCTGTCATCCCTGTTGTGATTGTCCGTCACGATACGAATTCGTACCCCCCGTTCTTTAGCGCGAACCAATGCATACGCTATTCGGGGATGCTCCAGATCATAAATATTTAAATCCACGCTGGTTTTGGCCGAATCGATCAAAGACTCCAATGTGCCAATTAAGTCCCATTCATGGTTTCCTTCCGGAGATTCAGTTCCTGCAGGCATATTGAAATATACCTTAATCCATTCTTCTTCTAAGTTTTGAGCTAAGCCTCCACTCAGAAATACTAACGAGATTAATCCAAAAAGAAGAAATATTTTACGAATCATGGATTCGGGTGCATTGAATTATTATTAAATATCAAATTAATGTATTTTTCTGTACCCTCAAGTTAATTCTATATAAATCATCTATGAATTCGGATCTATTCAATCCCCTTCGTTGGAATAAATCTTTTCTGGCCATGCTTTTGGCAGCATTCATTCTGGTTTGGTTTTCTTTTATTGATGTGTATAGCGTGAAAACCAGATGGGAGCTTAACGATCGTAAACAAGAGTTGGAGTTACGTACCGAGGAACTTGCGGTAAAGTCAGAGGAATTGAAACAAAAGATGGAATTACTGGAAAAAGACCCTGCTCTTTTGGAGAAAATTGCCCGTGAAGAGTATGGAATGCGTAAACCCGGAGAAACCGTATACAAAATAAAGCCGGAAAACTAACCAGGTTTACAGAGAAACACTGATTGACAGACTAAATTTTTGTGAATGAAAGCGATTGCTATTGACCTTGGTGGTACAAACATTAAAACCGCAGTTGTAGATAAAGGACTTGGTATCATTGAGCAGAGCTCTACACCTACTCATGCAGATCTTGGAAAAGATCATCTTTTAGACCGAATTAGTGGTACCATTATGGAGTTAACTAAGAAAGAAGGCGTTATTGGTATTGGAATGGGCTTACCAGGGATGATTAATAATGAACAAACTACGGTTACTCATGCGCCTAATCTGGCTGGCTGGGTAAACATCAATGCCGCGGAAGAACTAACTTCAAGAACCGGACTTCGCTGCAGGATTGAAAATGATGCCAATGTAGCAGCATTAGGCTCATTACATTTTGGTATCGGACAAAAATTTGACAGTTTTGTTATGATTACGCTTGGAACCGGAGTAGGAGGGGGCATCATCTTTAATAAGAAGCTTTTTAAAGGAACTCAGGGCATGGCCGGGGAACTTGGTCATGTTATTATTGATTATCACGGGCCATTATCCAACAGCGTAACCCGTGGCACTATTGAGGCCTACCTGGGGCAACGGTTTTTAAGTCGGTTTGCATCCGATATGATTATTCAAAATCCTGATAATGATCTGTACAAAAAATTTAACCGCGATTTCGATAAACTTGAACCCGTGGATCTAACTCAGGAAGCTAATCTCGGTAATGAGCTTGCGATCGAAATCCTCGAAAAAACGGGCCAACGCCTTGGATACGCAATAATTAATTATACGCACATGATGGATATTCGAAAATATGTGCTTAGTGGTGGCGTTTCAAAGGCTGGTAAATGGTTGTTTGACCCAGCCCGGGAAGTTGTCAGGAAACAAATGATGGCTCCTTTCCAGGATGGCTTTGAGTTAGTGTATGAAGATCTCGGTAACGATAGTTCTCTGCTTGGAGCCGCAGGATTGGCTTTCGATTCTTTTTCTTAATTAATTTTTCACATGCGGGATGGTCCGGTCACATATATAGGTAGATATGTTTTCAGTATTTGCCTGATATATTTCATCGCCACATCCTCGCTATCAGCCAGGCAAGCAACCCCCGACTCTACAGTTAGCCAACCACAACAGCCTCCGGCTTCCGAGCGAGCAACTCCCCCTGATGCGGTAGAATTTCAGTCTAACGATTCTCTTATTGTTGATTTCAGGACAGGGAGAACTGCCACCTTATTTGGATCTTCTAAAGTCACGCATCCTTCAGGAACTTTAACTTCAGGTGAAATTGAAATGGACCTGGAGCTTAACACGGTAGAAGCCACCGCTTCAGCTCCGGAAGATACCCTCTCCATGCCGGTACTTACCCGTGACAGCGATGAAATTCGAAGTAACCGCATTCTCTTCAATTACAAAACAAAAAAAGGGAAGTTTGAAGCAGCACGGGTTGAAGTAGGGGAGGGTCACCTGATTGGTTCCAAAGTAAAGAATGTTAGTGAAACCGAAGTGTTTATTGAGGATGGAATCTATTCTACCTGTCCTCCTGATTATTTGTACTACTATATCAAAGCAAAAAAAATGAAAGTGGTGGATCAGGATGAGATTTTCTTTACCAATGCACGGCTCTATATTTTAGATATTCCATACCCTCTGGTATTTCCATTTGGCTACGTTCCTTCAGGTATTGATCAAAAGCAGTCTGGTTTGCTTACGCCAACTTATATTTTTGATGCTCAGGCTTCACGCGGGATTGGATTGAATAATGTTGGGTGGTTTCAATATGTAAGCGATTATTTCACTACCCTTGTAAGTGCTGATATTTATACTTCCGGAACCTTTGCGGTACAAAACCGAAATCAATACCGAAAAGCGGATAAATATAATGGCTCTATTAACCTAGGGTACTCAAGAGATCAAAGATTAGAGCCAACAGATCCTGATTTTACACGTCAAATCAACAAATCGTTGGGAATTCAACACAGTCAAACCATTTCTCCTTATTCTTCGATTTCTGCTAATATTAACCTTCGTACGAGGGACTATTATCGCCAGAACTCCCTTGATATAGAGGAACGAGCAAATGCTACTTCAAACTCAAAAGCTAGTTATACCTATAAACACCCCGAAGGACTATTTAATTTTGGTACAAGCGCACAGTTGGTTCAAAATTTTTCGAATAACTCTACCTCCCTTACCGGACCTACCGCTAACTTCAGCTTAAAAACATTCTCACCTTTTAAAGGTTCAGCATCTGGTAATGAGCCTAAGTGGTATGAAAATATTTCTATCAGGTATAACAACAGCCTAAAATCTGATTTTGATTACCAGCCAATTGATGCAGACTCTGCAGAAACCACTTTTTTAGACGCTCTTTTCGATCCATCAGCCTATCAGGAAGCCACTGGAGATAACGACCACTTCCGTTTTGGTTTTCAACAAACAGCAGCCTTAAGTATTGGTCAGTTATTTCCAAGTCAGTTTATCAATTCCTCCGCCAGCATAAACGTTAATGAATACTGGTATCCTACTTCTATTCGTCAAACTTTTAATGCAGACTCGAACAGAATAGAAACAGAAAAAATAAACGGATTTGAAGCAGCTCGTGATTTCAGTACATCTTTCTCCCTTTCTACAACTATTTATGGGTTATCTAATCGCAAGATTGGAAATATGGAAGGTTTCAGGCATACGTTTCAACCCAGATTAAGTCTTAGTTACCGCCCCGATTTCAGCGATGATCAATTTGGTTATTATAGAACCGTGCAAACAGATACGTTAGGTAATACCCGCAGATACAGCATTTTTCAAAATGAGGTTTTTCGGGGTCCGGGAAGTGGAGAGCAGCGCACCCTTTCAGTAAATATTCAGAATATTTTTGAAACCAAGATGGTTAAGCGAGATACCACCGGAGAAGTAACTGAAAAGAATTTAAAACTCATTGATGACCTCTCATTAAGTTCATCTTATAATTTTGCTGCTGACAGTTTGAACCTGAGCCAACTAACTACTTCATTCCGATCAAGTGCCATCGATGGGATTAGCATTGTAGCCAGAGCTCGTTTTTCTTTTTATCAGAGAAATGAGTCTGGTGGAACGATTAATCGCTTTTTAATTAAAGAAGAAGGACGACTCGCACAAATCGAGAACTTTAATATATCAGCTAGTACCTCGTTTAGAGGAGGGAATGGGAGATTAAATACCTTTACTCCAATTTATCGCCGTACTTATGACCCATTTAACCAGGGGATTTTTAGCACGATAGATCCGGGATTTGGTTATGAGCCCGTTGCTCCGCTTAACTCTCCATGGAGTTTCACCCTCCGATTCAGGTACGACTGGACCTATCGATTTAATCAATCTCCACGTAAGAGTGCTACTATTAATGCAAGCAGTATTAGCTTTAACCTGACTCCTAAGTGGCGCTTCAGCACCAGCCTGGGGTATGATTTTATAGAAGAGAAATTAACCCCTACCCAATTCGCGTTAAACCGAAACCTGGAGTGCTGGGATTTATCCTTCCGAATCAGTCCGTTTGGTGAAAACCAATTCTATTTATTCAGACTTACTGTGAATAGTTCGCAGATTCAAACCTTGTTTCAAAAACTGCCTGTACTTAAGAATCTTGAGAGAGGTTCCGACCGACCGAGGAATTAATTACAGGCTATCTCTTCCAATACTCGCCAGATACTTCACAACGTATTTGCCAATTACATCAAACTCCAGATTCACCTGATCTCCGATCTTTTTGTTTTTCAGATTGGTATGCTCCCATGTATATGGAATAATAGCTACAGTGAATATATTTCCTTCTTCTCTGGCAATAGTAAGGCTGATTCCCTCCATTGTGATACTCCCTCTGCCCACAATCATATTTTCAAATTCTTTGGAGAATTGAACTGAGATCAACCAACCGGTTTCTTCTTTTTCCATCGAAGTAATTTCTCCCACGGTATCTACATGTCCCTGAACAAGGTGTCCTTCAATTCCTGTTTGAAGAGTTAAAGAACGCTCAAGGTTTACTTCCTCATTCTCTGCTAAATCGCCCATTGTTGTCTTGCGTAGTGTTTCCTCAACACTTTGTACGGTAAATGTGTGTTCATCAAAAGACGTTACAGTATGGCAAGCCCCGTTAATGGCAATACTCTCATCGATGTGGCAGGTTTCTGCGAAAGAGCACGCAATTGTGGTTTCCTGCCCACCTCCGTTTAGACTTTTAACTGAGGTTATTTTTCCGGTTTCCTGAACAATTCCTGTAAACATAATTCTGAGTTTTAAAGATATCCGGTTAGCAGCATATCATCTCCGACTTTCGTCCACTTCACTTCTTTAAGTCCGGCAATATCCCGCATTTTGTTGATGCCCAAATTTAATACTGATCGGGTTCCTCCACCCAACAGTTTTGGTGCGATAAATAATTCAAGTTTATCAACCACTCCTTCTCTTAACAATGCTGAAGAGAGCTGCTGGCCTCCTTCCACTAAAATTGATGTAATCCCGCGCTGCCCTAGTTCTTTAAAAGCCTGCTTCAGGTTAGCGTGCCCATCTTTCTTTGAAACCTGAATAACTTCACCCCGGAAATAATTCTGTTTCATCAATTTTAGCATCGGGTCAGCATCTGTTTCTGAAGCTTTCTTATTCCAGGTGATCACGGTTGTCTTTTCCTCGAATTTATCAGAAAAGAGATTCAGCTCGTTGGGAAGTTCATAAGGACCATCAATCACGATTCTTTTTGGCTGCCTGCCCGATACATGCCGAACGGTTAAGGAAGGATTATCTGCCATTGCAGTGGCTCTGCCAACCAGAACCGCGTCATATTTGGTTCTCCATTTGTGAACCAGTTTTCTCGATTCTTTGCACGATATCCATTTCGAGTCTCCATCCGCCGCCGCGGTGAACCCATCAGCAGTTTGTGCAATTTTTAGTGTGATAAAAGGCCTGCCATACGTTTGATGATGGATAAAGAACTCGTTCAGATTCTCCGCTTCTTCTTTCATCACGCCTACATCAACTTGAATACCCGCGTTTCTTATTTCTGAAAGTCCGGCTCCATTTACTTTTGAATTTGGGTCCTGATGAGCTACTACTACTCTTGAAATAGGTAGGTTGGCGAGCATTTTTGAACAGGGAGGAGTTTTACCAAAATGAGCACAAGGTTCCAGCGTTACATACACCGTTGCGCCCTTAAGTTCTTTTGAATTCTTTATTGATTCAATCGCATTTACCTCAGCATGTGCTTCTCCGCACTTCTCGTGAAACCCTGCTCCTATTCGTTCCCCGTCTTTTGAAACAATCACACATCCAACCATAGGATTTGGCGAAACGGAACCTTCTCCCTTTCGGGCAAGATCTAATGCCTGTTGCATCCAGAGTGTATCTTTTTCAATTTGGGTGACTTCTTTCATGCCTCTAAATTAGCAAGCTTATCACTGGCTTAAAACTTTATTCAATAAAAAAGGCGAAAACTAATGTCTTCGCCTTTCAAACTCTGTTCAGATAATTTATCTCAGAACGCGCGCTCTGTTATCGGTAATATCTGCTTCATCCTTCAACTCTTCTAACCAGATTGAAAGATATTTCTGGTTTATCTGCTGCTCTAGCTGTGTTCTGATTTGATTTGCCGAGGTAGCATCCAATGTAGAAGGATCGGGTTTTGTTAATCCGGTTACTTCAACAACATAAGCTCCGTTCAGTCCTTCCAAAACACCTGAAGTCTGACCTTCATTCATACTGAAAATAGCACCAATAATTCCCGGCTCTCTTCCTTCTCCTGTAATAACCACACTGCTTGCCGCCAGGTTATCCATACTTTCGATTTCCTTTGAAGATGCCGCGCTCAACGCCTCAAGCGATCCGTTACCAGCCATCATATCAGTTATTTTAGTTACGGTAGCTTCTTTGCGCTTATCGTTTTTAACCTGAATTTCAATCTGAGTTCTTACTTCGTCAAACGGACGATAACCTGCCGGGGTTTTCTCTTCCAGTTTGATGACAACGAATCTTGAATCCAGTTCAAGCGGAGTAGAAACATCGCCTTCATCCGCGCGATCAAAAAAGTCCAGCGCCTGCTGGCTTGATCCTAATCCCGAAATGAAAGAATTTCCTTTTGTTGCAAAAACTTCCTGAACTGTCAATCCCGCACGTTCTGCTTCTTCTTCAAAACTACTTTCTTCTGTTGCGAAGTACTGAAACTCATCGGCATTTTCTGCTGCGTCATCAATAGTAGACGGGAGTGCTTCAAATGATCTGGAAAGTACCGCAAATTTGATTTCATCACCTTGTTCTGCAATCTTTTTGATTGTGGCAGCACTAGTTGGCAGTTTAATCACTTCAGTCACTTCTCCAACTGCAATACTGAGTACCGGAGCATAGTCTTCGCGAATTTCAGATTCTTTCACGAATACGTTATTAAATGCTGTAGTGGATTGTTGGCGAACCAGAAAGACTGAGTCTTCTTCTGCTGCAGCAAAATCTCCTCTGAGGTCAGAAATTTCTTGAATAATAGTGGCTGTATCTTCGTCAGTTGGAAGTGTGCTGAAAGAAACGAATTTTGCTCTGTATGATTCTTCCTGCTTGTATTTTTCTTTGTTCTCGTTATAATAGGCTCTCAGGTCCGAATCTGATGCTTCGATTTCAGTTTCCGCAATTTCATTATATGGAAAGCGGATGTATGAGAACTCGGCAAAGCTGTTTCTTTTGATATACTCATTCAAAACATCCTGATCGGTAACCTGAAGTCCGGCTGTAATGAAGTTTCTTAGTTTATCTTGCCGTCTTTTTTGTCGTAACTGAAGCTCGATCGCAATCGCTTCCTGAGTATACTCACCTGAACCCAGAATATTTTGTACCGCAAATGGATCAATCGTACCATCTTCTCGTGCAAAGTATTGGCGGATTAACGGATCCGGATTATCACCATATACCATATCAAGCAATTCCTGATCAGTTACCGTAATTCCGAGCTCATCCATTTTTTGTTCTAGCAAAGCGGCGCTAACTAAGTCTTCCCAAACTTGAGATTCGTATACGGCACGGGTTTCCGCAGACATTGAAGCACCCGTCTGCTGCGAGTACGCATTTGTGTAGTATTGGACCCTGCTATTATATTCGTCGAAGCTAATTGCTTCACCATTCACAGTTCCCAGTGCTCTTGGACCGGCTGACAGAGCGTTTGGATCAAATACATCCATCACTACCCATAACAGTCCAAAAGAACCAATTAAAATCCATAGGACAACTCCGGTGTTGTCTCTAAATTTTCCCATTACACCCATAATAGGTATCCTCTAAATCGTACTTAAAATATTTGTATTTCAATTTCTTTCATGGAGCAGCATTCGCTCCAAATCGTAAGCTAGGAAATATAAGCCAATACCTAAGTAATTGAAAGCCTGCGATGCGTGATAAGTGTTAAAATATCTCTACAAGCCGCATATGCTTCAGGTAGCGCTTAGGATCTTCCTGTATTCCTTTGATAAGCTCATTCAGATTTACGGTAAGGCTATCCAGATTATTGTACAAAGACGGATCGTTCACCATTTTACCGAGTGTACCTTCTCCAATATCAATTTTAGAAAGAATACTGTTAATAGACTCAGAACTGGCTTGAAGTTCTGCGCTTAGAGCGTCTAGTTCTCCACTAAATTTACTGAGATCTGCGATCATGCTTTCGATATCTCCCTTGCTGGAGTCACTTAATTGACTCACATTTTTAAGAGTATTCCGTGCATCTACGATCATAGAATCAATTTCTACTTTACGTTCTTCTATGATTGAATTAAGCGTTTCTGTTGACTCTTTAAAGTTTGAAATAGTACCTGAGATATTTTCAGAGCTTTTCTCCTGAAGTGATACAATCGACCTTAAAACATTATTAGCAAGCCCCATCGTTACTGAAGCAGAATCTGCGATAGAAGACCCTTTTTCAGAAAGATTATCCAACAAGCCTGCTTCATGAACTCCCTCAATTTTACCACCCCACTCAATAGTATTAGAGTTTGATGATTTAATGATTTCAATGGTAGGAGAGCCTAAAAAATTAGGGACGACAAGTCGCGCTTTAGAGCCCACAGGGATTGAAATATCCTCTGTAATATTTATGGTTACCCTTACGCTATCCTCTTGAGGTAAATATTCTAATTCCTTAACCGTGCCGATTTTTAGACCTATTACAGAAACGGACGCACCTTTCAACAGTCCATTTACCCGGTCATACTTGGTATAAACAACATTGGAGCTCGAAAAGAAGGGTTCGTCCTTCATAATTCGGAAACCAATATAGGCTATAAAAATGGATGCAAGTACAACCAATCCTATTTTTAGTTCATTGCTTAACTTATTCAAAGTGTATTCCTTTAGAATGTTTGCGATTTCGTAATCTGATACTCACTTGCAGTAGTAAATTCTACTAACGGTTCGTAGTCACTGTCCTGTAATTCTTTTACTGTGCCAAACCAGCTTAGTTTCTGTCCGTCTAAAAATGCAATTTTTTCGGCAATAGTTAGCACACTGTGCATATCGTGTGTAATAACAACGGAAGTAATATCCAGGCTATCAGCCATGTGTACAATTAATTCGTTTATTTCTTCAGAGGTTTGGGGGTCAAGACCAGAAGTCGGTTCATCATACAATAAGTACTGCGGTTTCAAAATAATAGCTCGTGCTACCCCTACACGTTTTCTCATTCCACCCGAAAGTGAAGAAGTGGGTTTATCTCCTGCCCCAACCAGATTCACCATCTCAAGTGCTTCTTCCACATTTGCACGAATTTCATCTTCACTCTGATCGGTAAAATACCTAAGTGGGAAAGCGATATTTTCAAAAGTGCTTATCGAATCAAATAATGCCGCTCCCTGAAAAAGGATACCAAATCGCTGCCTCATTTTGCGTAATTCTGAATAGGAAAGGCAAAAGAGATCACTTCCGTCTATGTAAATCTTCCCGGAATCCGGATAAAGCAATGCATTCAGGTGTTTTAGCAATACAGATTTCCCGCATCCTGATTTTCCGATTACAGCCAGGGTTTCTCCATCTTCAATCTTAAAAGAGACATCTTCCCAAATAAGATTATCACCAAAGCTTTTAGTAAGGTTTTTGATCTCAATCATATTCTATAGCAATATAGCAGCAAGTACAAAGTCGGATAATAATACAAAGATACATCCTAATACCGTGGCCTGGGTTGTTGCTGTTCCAACACCTTCAGCCCCTCCAAAGGCATAATATCCTTTGAAGCAGGAAATGGAGGTGATGACAAAGCCAAATACGAATGATTTCACCGTCCCGAAAATTACATCTTCAGGGTAAAAGAACTGACGTGCTCCCTGCATAAATTCAGCCGCAGGTAAAATCCCATCTAATGACCCGGCCAAAATTCCGCCAAGTATACCGGTTGTTGCAGCAACCACATAAAGTACCGGGAACATACAAATTCCTGCCAGTACCCTCGGTATTACTAAAAAAGTCACAGAATTAAATCCCATAGATTCCAGCGCATCAATTTGTTCACTTACACGCATTGTGCCTAATTCGGTAGATATCCTGGCTCCAACTTTTCCTGCCAGTACCAGTCCACCAATAACTGCAGCAAGCTCTATCACAATAGATTGCCCTACAATTGACCCTACGATGGATGTGGGATATAAATCTGTATCTAACTGATACGCGGTTTGAAGCGTGAGCACTGCGCCGGTAAAAAAACCGGTAAGAATGATAATAGGAATCGACTCATAGCCAACTTTTACGAACTCGCTAAAAAGATTTTTCCGGTAAGTACTAAACTCAGGTATAGAACGTAACGCTTGATAAAGTAGGACCGAATACTGGCCGAATTGTTTAATTGAATCCATCAAATAAAATCTTAATTCTCTCTGAGGCTGGTAACAATTATGTTAAATACTTGCCTAATCATTTAATTATATTACAAAACATTAGTATTAATTGTCATTCTTAAAAATATGCTTAAGATACGCAACATCTTTTGTTTCTCGATCTTCTTTTTTATTGGATTACAAGCTTCTGCACAAACCAATAACTCAGCAATTTTTAGATTTCTGGACATAACACCTTCAGCAAAAGCCGCAGCCCTTGGAGGAAACCATGCAGGGCTTTTCGATGCTAATTCCTCGGTCTTTTATTTAAATCCCGCCTACTTAACACCCTCTTCTTCAAAATATGTTTCCGCAACCTTTGTGAACTACCTGGCCGATTCAAGAATTGGTTTTGCCAACGGAGCGTATGATATCAAAGATATCGGCACTGTAGGAATAGGAATCCGATATGCAGGTTATGGGGATTTGAATGAATTTGATGAAAACGGTACTAATTTGGGCAGTTTTCGAGCAGGTGATTTATCTGTTACAACTGGCTTAAGTACCATGCTTTCCGAAAAATTATCGGCCGGGGCTGCTGTTGATTTTATTCACTCCTCCTATCAAAACTATAATTCAAGTGCTGTTACTGCTTCCGGTGGATTATACTATCTGGATATTGAATCTAATTTCAGCGCCGGTCTTTCATTCAGAAACCTCGGTGATCAGGTCGATTATTACAACGGTTTCCGGGAAGATATTCCTTTTGATATTTCTGCGGGTATTTCAAAAAAGCCAGAAAACTTTCCCTTCCACCTGCACCTTACGCTTCGCCAGTTAAATGATTGGGATTTACGTGTGGCGGGTGAAACCGAACGGCCTTCATTCGCAGATAACCTTTTTCGTCATGTTATTTTGGGAGGGGAAGCCTCATTCAGCGACAATTTTAAACTAAGACTGGGCTACAACCGCCTGCTTCATGAGCAAGCTAAAACAAGTGAATCTTTCGATTTTGCAGGAGTGAGTCTGGGAGTAGGACTCAAAGTTCGGGGAATTGATATTGACCTAAGCCGCAGCTCGTATAGCAGTGTAGGAGGGATTGTTCAAATTAGTGTGAGCTCTCAATTGGATTAGCATGAACCAAAGACTCTATTCTGCAGTTGTTGAAAACCCGGCACTCACTCGTATCGGTATCGCTTCTCTTGTAATGATCGCAATATTTATAACAGGCACAATCGGCTATCATTTTATAGAAAACATGCAGTTTTTCGACGGACTATACATGACCTTTATAACTATTTCCACCATCGGGTTTACCGAAATTAAATCTCTTTCTATAGAAGGTCGCCTTTTCACAATGGGTATCTTTATATTTGGGATTGGGGTGATATCATATATAGCCTCTCAAACAACTCAACTCCTATTTGAAAGTGAGTTATTTTTACAACGTGCTATGCGGAAAAAACTCGATAAAATGGAAGAACATTACATCATTTGCGGATATGGCCGGATTGGGCATCGTATTGCAAGTGTTCTTGAGGATGCGGGCCTTCCTTTAGTTATTGTAGAGAATAACGAATCCAGTATAGAACGTATAAATAACGATAGCCATATTTATATACAGGGAGACGCACAGGACGAAGATATACTCCGTAAGGCAGGGATTGATCGAGCAAAAGCCCTGATATGTACACTCTCCAGTGATAAAGACAATGTATTTACCACCCTTCTTGCAAGAGAAATAAATTCTGGACTTTTCATTCTTGTACGCGCCAACGAAAACAAGAATAAACTTCGGATAGCCCGAGCTGGTGCAGATAAAGTGATCTCACCTTACGATATTGGTGCAGACCGAATGGCTAATGTAATCCTTCGACCGAATGTAGAGCAATTCATTGAAACGATGACTCGCGATGACAGCCAGAACCATACTTTCGATGAAGTTTTAATTTCTGAAGGTTCAAAACTAGCTGATAAAACACTTGCTGAAATTAATATTCGCAGTAAGTACGAAGTACTAATTATCGCTATTATACCAGACGGGGAGAGAATAAAATTCAATCCAAAAAGTACCGATACTATTCATACAGGTGATTCGCTGATCCTGCTTGGAGATATAAATAAAATACAGGCATTCAGATCCGAAATGTGTAATGATACCCGCTCTTTGGCTGAACGTGCAGAACAAATTGAAAATTTAGAAACGAATTAATGATCAGATATTTCACCGCCGGGGAGTCTCATGGTCCCGGGTTAACAGGCATTGTTGAAGGCCTTCCGGCAGGTTTAGCCATCACAGAAGATGAAATTGCGGTACACCTGGCTCGCCGCCAAAAAGGGTATGGGCGAGGCGGACGTATGGCTTTCGAAAAGGATCGTGCCATTATAAGCTCCGGAGTTCGGTTTGGAAAAACCATAGGCGGACCTGTTGCTTTATATATGGAAAATCGTGCCTTTAAAAAAGATAAAGATGGCTGGCCGGTAGTAATGAATAAAGAAACGGAAGCTGAGGGTATTGAAAAAATCACCCTCCCCAGACCCGGTCACGCTGATTTAGTCGGAGCACAAAAATATCGTTTTGATGACATCCGACCGGTAATTGAACGTTCCAGTGCGAGAGAAACAGGAATGCGGGTTGCCTGCACCGGAATTGCGCGAAAATTACTAAAGCATTTTGGAATAGAAATAGGTGGTCATGTTCTCAGAATTGGCGAAGCGGGTTATGATACATGGGATCAAATCCGTTCGATAACAGATCCTATCACTGAAAAAGGGGCGGAACAAGTATATAAAACAGCAGATCAATCGGAAGTACGCTGCCTGGATGCCGGGCTCTCTGAAGCTATGGTTGATGAGATTAAAAAGTATCGTAAAGCGGGTTCTTCACTTGGTGGAGTCTATGAGATTGTAATTACCGGGGTTCCCGTTGGTTTGGGAAGTTTTACGCAGTGGGATCGCAAACTGGACGGAATGATTGCACAGACTATCATGGGTACGCAAGCTATGAAAGGTGTTGAAATTGGGCTTGGGTTTGAATCCGGCGCAAGACCAGGACATGAAGTTCATGATGAAATCACCCACGATGGGAATTCATTCAAACGCAGAACTAACCGGATGGGTGGTATTGAGGGTGGAATGAGTACCGGAATGCCTATTATTGTGCGGGGAGTGATGAAGCCTATCCCAACCATGCTAAACCCCCTGAGCACGGTGGACATGCATTCCCTTAAGGAAACCGAAACCCGATACGAACGGTCTGATGTATGTGCTCTTCCCCGGGCGGTGGTAGTGGCGGAATGTGCTTTAGCTCCGGTAATCGCGAATGCTTTTCTCGAAAAATTCGGTGGAGATTCCATCAGTGAAATAGAAGAGCGTTTTAAAAGTTATAGTCCCTGATGAGTTCAAAAATTCCAACATTAGCAGCACGAGTTAAAGAAAATCCCAATGATTCTTTTTCCAGGTTCGCACTTGCTTTGGAGTTACTCAAAATCGACCAAGAGACAAAGGCACTCCTTCTTTTTGAAAGTATTGTGAATACTGATCCCGGGTATGTGGGCGTTTATTATCATCTGGCGAAATTGTATACTGAAATTGATGAGAACAAAAAAGCGCTGGAGACCTATAAAGAAGGAATCAAAGTTGCTGAACAGGCAAATGATCTACACTCGAAATCGGAACTTCAAGGGGCTTTACTTGCCCTGGAACTAGAAATGGAAGGCTAATAATGAAGATTATCTCCTTTTTTTTTGGATTGATATTTTTGCTGAGCATCTCACTCTCAGCTCAAGAGCAACAAACCTACACGGTTAAACAAGGTGAAACTCTGTATGGGATCTCCAAACTGCTGAATGTCACGGTTGCCGAATTACAACAGTGGAATAATCTGACAGACAATGCCATTTCTATTGGGGACGAACTCATTTATTATACTACTTCTGGTGAGCAATCCACTTCTGAAGAACCACCCGCGAAGTCATTAATTGAGATTTCAGCCCCCCCTGAGAATACATACTACACTGTAAAGAGTGGCGAGAACCTTACTGTGATTGCCCGGCAGCATAATATGACGGTTCAGGAACTTAAAGCATTGAACAACCTTACCAGCGATTTAATCAGTATTGGTCAGCAGTTAAGTGTCCGGAAATTAGTGGACAGCGTAGCTCCTTCTGCATCTGAGTTTTCTGAGGAGTCGCAACCACAAGGCTCTTTCGCTGTCTATACTGTTCAAAGTGGAGAAACGGCAACTTCAATCCTGGAGAAGTTTAGAATGACTCAGCGCGAGCTTCAGGAGCTTAATCCCGAAGTAAATATTGCCTCCCTCGACCGGGATCAAAAAATTACCGTGCTTCTTCCTCCTTCGCGCTCTTACGATAATCCCTACGAAAATAAGGCTTCCCTTCAGGATTTAGGAACTGTAGGAGTTACTTCTTATGACGCTGATGAACCGGGAAACACTACTACAAACGGAGAGTTATACGATCCCAAAGAACTCACGGCTGCTCATTCTAATATCGCTCTGGGAACTATCATCTATATAGAAAACCCGGAAACGAAAAGCGGACTTTATGTCCGGATTAATGATCGAATTACAGAATCCGGATTGAAACTTTCTGCTCAGGCTTTCCGAATATTAGGCCTCGAATCAATTTCTAATCCTACGGTTTCAATCTATACCGAAAGCTGATGAATAATCCTGTAAAGCAATATCTATCGAATACTCACACGCTGCTTTACAGTTTTCTGTTTAGTCTCCCTCTTTTTCTTATTTATGAGGCCCTTATACTCATTTCACAACCGAATGCCGAGCATATTGTGCGTATAAGCGTGGATGTGTGGATGAAATCGCTCTTTACTTACTTTGGAGTAAATGCCGTTTCCTTTTCTTTGCTGGTGATGATGTTGTTGGGGTTCTTTATCCTATATAAAGAGCGCGAACGCTTAAAAGAACTTCGGTTTTCCTATTTCCCGATTATGCTGGCAGAGTGTCTGGTTTATGCGGTTGTAGTAGCTTTCATCAGTAATACACTCGTTTCCCTCATTTTAAATATGAGTGCGAGTGACCCGGTTCAATCGCTTTCATATTTGCAAAAACTGGCGCTTTCTTTGGGAGCAGGGTTGTATGAAGAACTCTTTTTCAGGGTTATCCTGGTCTCTCTTCTTGTTCTTCTTTTCAACAAAGTTTTTGGAAAAAAGTGGGCTGCAGTTACGGCTGCAATAACCCTTTCAGCTCTTCTGTTTAGCGCGGTGCATTACATGGGCTCGATGGGAGACCTTTTTACGGTTAGTTCTTTCGCTTACCGCTTTTTATTCGGGCTGATTTTAAATGGGTTATATATCTGGAGGGGCTTTGGAGTAGCTGCCTGGACACACGCATTATATGACGTTTTGGTTATTAGTTTTCTTGGCGCTTAGCCATTATTGAAGTTGCTGATCAAGAATTTCTATTATCCTCTTGATGCCTGGTTAGTTATAATCATATTCCTTTATTATTAAATTTTGGGAAATAGTTTAAATAAGTACCAAAAATTTACGTACTTACTATTTAATTCTTTTCAGAAGGGTAGAATTTGAGCAAAAATCATAAAATAAAGCAACAACAGTTTAACGATGAGATAATCCCTCACTTAGATTCGTTATACAATTTTGGGCTCAGACTCACTTCCGACCCGAGTGATGCAGAGGATCTTGTTCAGGATACTATTGTAAAAGCATTTCGATTTTTTGACAGTTATGAGAAGGGAACTAATGCCAAGGCATGGCTTTTCAGAATTCTCAAAAATTCATTCATCAACAACTATCGCAAAAACCTGAAGAAACCACAGCAGGTTGACTACGACGAAGTATCTTCTTTCTACGAGAATATTCGCGCAGAACGCACCGATACTTCTGATTTAGAACACCTTATCTTTCGGGATTTGATGGATGACAATTTTTCCAGCGCACTTGCCAAGCTTCCCGAAGATTTCAGAACGGTTGTTCTGTTATGTGATGTTGATGGCTTCACCTATGAAGAGATTTCAAATATGTTGGATGTTCCTATCGGTACTATTCGTTCAAGGCTTCATCGTGGGAGAAACCTTCTTAAAACTGAGCTCTACGAATACGCAAAAAAGCGTGGATACACCGACGACTAGTCGATTATTCCTGAACTTTCAGAATAATCCGCATCGTAGTTCCTTTCCCGGGCTCTGATTTTAGCACAAAAACTTTTCCTGAATGATATTCTTCAATAATTCTTTTGGTGAGACTTAATCCAAGTCCCCACCCTCTCTTTTTTGTACTAAAGCCCGGTCGGAATACCGTTTTAAATTGATTGAGTTCGATACCGCTTCCTGAATCCTCAATATCAATAATCACATCTGTACCTTTAACTTCAGAGCTAACGGATATAAATGCGTTTGTATCTTTTTTATTCAAGGCGTCCATCGCGTTCTTCACCAGATTTTCGATCGCCCACTGGAACAGCTCGGGATTGAGGCTGACATTAGCCTCCGCGTTTAACGACTTTCTTACCTCAACTCCTTTTCCAAGTTTTGGTAGTCGCCGCTCCATATAATTAACTACTTCTTCAAGACTGGGCTGAATTTGAACAACATTAAGCTCTGGTGAAGAGCCAATTTTTCCAAACCGTTCGGCAACATTACTTAGGCGCTGAATATCATTTTCGATTTCCGTAATTAATTTTGAAGCAGACTCATCTTCACCATACTCATCTTTAAATAAGTGTATCCAGCCATATAAACTCGAAATTGGAGTTCCCAACTGGTGAGCCGCTTCCTTAGCCATTCCTACCCAAAGATTGGATTGCTCGGTTCGGGTAATGCTTTTGTATGTGGTGTATCCGATGCCCAACAGCAAGCTCAGAATCACAATTTGAATGTAGGGAAAGTATCTCAGCAGTCGCACTGTAGGGCTCTCTCCATAGTATACAAACTGTGCCAGTTTAAAATTTTCATCGCCAATTACAATTTTTACTGGATCATTATAACCCCTCAAATCACTTACTAAATCCACACTATCCTGAAGGGTTTTTAGTTTGGAGGGCTCTACATTCCGATAACCCAGAAGCACATTATTTGAATCCACTAAAACAGCGGGAACTTTAAAGTTACCAGCTTCATCCAAAATCAGTTCGTCAGTTACAAAATCTCTGGAGCTTCTAAGGCTTTCTATTTCAAGTAACTTCTGAACTAAACTATCCGGTACATTTGGGTTCTGCTGCAATGCTATCGCGATGTCGAGTAACTGTGCGTTCGCCTGTTGATGCACCGGCAGTGCATTATACTCAATAGCCTTTGCCCAAAGCTCTACACTAACCCGCTCCTGATCCAGGATTTTCCCCACCAGATAATTGTTGTACACCAAAGACCCGGCTCCCAAAAGCAGGAGGAAAACAATCAATAAAAGCTTAATCCATCCGGATTGCGCAAAGAGATTCATAAAGTGATTTTGTTGGTTGGCAATATAATGAAGCGGGAGGAATCACCTAAAACAAAAAAGTCAGCATTTTTAGTGCTGACTTTCAAACTCATGCAGAAGCTTTCTGTTTCTCGTACACTGGAGGCGCTTTTTTATCGATCGTCTCTTTAGTGATGATGCACTTCTTCACATTTTTCATAGAGGGAAGGGTGAACATAATATCAAGCATGGACGCTTCGAGAATGGAGCGAAGTCCGCGGGCACCGGTTTTTCTGGCTTTCGCTTTTTTAACAATCGCCTTTAACGCGTCGTCTTCAAACTCAAGTTCAACACTCTCCATTTTGAACAGTTTTTTATACTGCTTTACGATAGCATTTTTTGGGGTCTGGAGAATATCGAGTAATGCTTCGTCAGAAAGTTCATGCAATCCACAAATCACAGGAATTCGCCCAATTAATTCAGGGATAAGCCCAAACTGCTGGAGATCTTCCGGCTCGATGTAGGTGAAAATTTCCGGATCTTCTTTATCAAACTTTATCTGTTGCTTGGTTGTAAAACCCATTGAGCTTGTTGATAGCCGACGAGAAATAATCTCTTCTAATCCCGCAAAAGCACCACCACAAATAAATAAAATATTTGATGTGTCCAGTTGAATAAAGCTCTGTTCCGGATGCTTTCTTCCTCCTTTTGGCGGAATATTGGCAACAGTTCCTTCTAAAATCTTTAATAACGCCTGCTGAACTCCTTCACCACTTACATCTCTTGTAATGGAAGGATTATCGCTTTTACGGGCTACTTTATCGACTTCGTCAATGTATACAATTCCACGCTTTGCTCGCTCTACATCATAGTCAGCAGCCTGAAGAAGGTTGCTTAAAATACTTTCCACATCTTCACCTACATAACCAGCTTCGGTTAGTACCGTCGCGTCTGCGATGGTGAATGGAACATCAATCACTTTAGCAAGAGTTCGGGCAAGGAGTGTTTTACCACTTCCGGTAGGTCCAAGCAGAGCAATATTGCTTTTTTCAATCAGCGTGTCATCTAACTCCAGACTTTCGTTACTGATTCTTTTGTAGTGATTGTATACCGCAACAGAAAGCGTCTTCTTAGCTTTTTCCTGCCCAATCACATACTCATCCAGTTTCGCCTTAATCTCAACTGGCTTAAGAAGAGGTTTGTATGTTTTTTCCCGTCGGCGAGCTAAAGAAGCTAAATCACTTTTAATAATGCTGGATGCATCTTCCACGCATCGGTCGCAAACATAAACGCCCGGACCTGCAACCATGCTGTTTACTTCGAGGCTGGAGCGTCCGCAAAACGAACAATTTACGATGTCGTTATTTTTTTCGTTGTCGCTCATATTTGCCAAACTTAATAAAAATCTTACTATTTAGCAGCTTCTGTGCGTGCTATCACGTTATCAACCAAGCCATACTTTTTGGCTTCGTCAGCAGTCATCCAGTTATTTCTATCAGAATCCTGAAGAATGTCATCCAAAGTTTTGCCTGCGTGATCCGCAATAATCTGGCTTAATTGCTTCTTAGTACGAAGGATTTCCCGGGCTTCAATTTCGATATCGCTGGCCTGACCCTGAACGCCACCTAACGGCTGGTGAATCATCACCCGCGCATTTGGGAGACAGCTTCTTTTACCTTTAGTACCTGCTGTAAGCAGCACAGCTCCCATACTGGCTGCCATTCCCATACAGGTAGTCGCAACATCGCATTTGATATGCTGCATGGTATCGTAAATTGCCAGTCCTGAGGAAACAACTCCACCAGGGCTGTTGATATACAGGTTAATGTCTTTCTCTGGATCTTCAGATTCGAGGAATAACATTTGCGCCACGATAGTACTGGCAACCACATCATTTATTGCGCTCCCCAAAATGATAATCCGGTCTTTGAGCAGACGTGAATAAATATCGTAGGCGCGCTCTCCACGGCTTGTGGTTTCAATCACCATTGGAACCAGATTGTTCTCTATGGCTTGATGACTGGTTTCGTAAAGGGGTTGTTCAAAAATGGGTTGCTTAATCATGACTGTCTGAATGAATTATTTCTTTTTCTTCGACTTCTTTTCCTGATACTTCTGATAGGCGTCTTTGTCCAGCTCTTTGGCGGTTACCTCATCCTGAAGTTTGTCAAATACTTTATTCTCTCTGATACTGCTTCGGAGCGATTCGAGCATATTCGGGTTTTGAGCGTAATAGCCTTTCAGCTGGTCAACAGTAGCACCATATCGTGCAGCTTCAATGGAAATGAACTCATCGATATCTTCGGGTTTTATTTCGATATCTTCAAATGTTTCTTGCAATTTCTGGCTGATGAAGTACCACTTGGATTCTGTCTTGGCCTGATCGGTCATTTCTTCCCTATATGACTGCTCATCAAAGTCTTCCGGTAGTTTATCGCCATACTGCTGCTTTAGCTGTTGTACATACGAGCTCTTAACCTGCTCAGCAAATGCATCCGGCACATCAAATTCGTGCGCATCAACTAAGGTCTCAACTACTTCGCTCTTGAACATGTCGTCGGCAGTTTGATCGTAATACTGCTGCATTCTGCTTTTGATGAAGCTCTTAAACTCATCTTCGGTTGTAGCTTCGCCATTACTGTTCTTTTTGATGAACTCTTCATCCAATTCAGCTTTAATCGGCTTTTGAACTTTTTTAACGGTGATCTTAATCTCATCTTTGTGATCATCGTGATCCATCTTCATGTCAGCAACATCACCAACTTTGTGGCCTTTCAGTGCCTTCAGAAAATCGGCTGTACTTTCTTCGCGCAGGTCAAGCGTTTGGTCTTCATCCACATCGCCGTGCGTAACTGATTCCACATCTACAACCACACGATGATCTTTGGTTATTTTTGCGTCCACATCTTCCCAACTGCTTTCACGCTCCAGACTTCGCTCAATCTCTTCTTCAACTTCTTTATCGGTCACGTCATGAACCATCTTGTTCACTTTCGCCTTTTTAAGATCGATAAGCTCGATTTCCGGCTTTGCGCCAATTTTGAAGACTACTTCCAACTCGTCGTTTTCCCATTGGAAATCGATCATCTGAGTTTCGCCAACCGGGTTGTGCTCTTCAACTACATCCTTTTCAAAAACTTCCTGGATGTATTTGTTGATTTCCTCAATCTCGATATCGTTGCCAAATCTCTTCTTCACAAGAGATAAAGGCACTCTGCCCGGCCGGAAGCCCGGCAATGTAATCTGCCCCTGATATTTTTTAAGGGCTTTGTCGAATTTTGGCTGTAGTTCTTCCCGGTTAGCTTTAAGGGTTACTTCTTTATCTACAGAAGTAATTTCTTTCACAGAAATGTTCACGTGTGCTCCGCTTTGTTTTGTGGATTCAATAAGTAAAAAACAGGATAATTTAGATAGGAAAGTACGAGAGGGGGGACTCGAACCCCCACGCCGGTTAAGGCACTAGATCCTAAATCTAGCGTGTCTACCAATTCCACCACTCTCGCAAATTTCAGAGCTTGCAAAGTTAAGGGTTATAGAATTTAAAATCCATATTTGATACCCAATTAATTCTACTTTCTCTTCTTGGTAAGAATCCTATTTTAGGATCACTCTTTCTCAATTTACTATCTCATTATGTACTATAATCTCCGATACATTTATATCACCACCTCAAGCAAAGAAGAAGCTAAAAAAATTGGGCGTGATTTAGTCGAAAACCATCTGGTAGCCTGCGTTAATATTATTGATGGAATGGAGTCAATCTATCGGTGGGAAGGGAAAATCGAAGAAGCGAATGAGTGTGTATTAATTGCGAAAACACATTATTCGAAAGTGCAAAAGCTTACAAACCGGGTGAAAGAATTGCATAGTTACGATTGTCCGTGCATTGTGTCGATGACGATTACCGAGGACGAAGGAAATAAAGAGTATCTGGACTGGCTTACTTCTGAGTCGAAACAGAACTAAGTATGTAACCCTTTGCTACTACAGCTCCTAAAACTAATACGCTCATAAATTCTCAACCTACCTTCCTGCCACGCTCTTCCTTAATACCATTTCAGCTTCGTATTCTTTCCCATCACGATGGAGTTGAATTACCATTTTTTCGCCTTCTTCAAATTCTCGCATTAAAGCCCAGGCGTGCATTTCGCTGGCTACCCGCTCTTCTCCAATACGAATGATAATATCTCCTGGCATAATGCCGCATTCATAAGCGGGCCCATCTTTATTTACCGTAGTTACTAACAGTCCCGGTATTGGATTGAGCCCATATTGATACACGAGCTGGCGAGTCATTGGGGTGAATTCCATCCCCGGATCGAAAGCCAGAGACACTGAGCCTGATTCTTTAAGCTGATTTATAATTTTCTGCACCCGGTCACTTGGAATTGCGAAACCTAATCCCACAAAACCATTGCTTGTTCCACCTGTAAAAATGAACGTGTTCACGCCAATCACCTCTCCTTCACTATTGACCAATGGACCTCCGGAATTCCCTCTGTTGATAGAAGCGTCGGTTTGAATCATATCCATATAAAGTCTTGGTTCTTCTGGGTCAGGACGAAAGTCTCGTTTTGTTGCACTTACTACCCCAACAGTTACGGAGGGCTGACCATCGGCAAACAACCCGAAAGGATTGCCCATGGCAATGGCCCATTCACCCACCATCACATTTTCGGAATCTGCAAACTTTATATAGGGGAAGTCTTCCCTGTCTCCTTTTATTCGGAGTAGAGCCAAATCCGCGAGTTCATCGGAACCTAATAATTCTGCGTCATGAACTTCGCCATTGGCAAGTGAGACTTTAATGGTCTTGGCGCTTTCGCTGGCAACGTGTTCATTGGTCACGACCAGACCGTCTTCGCTTATGATAAATCCCGAACCCATACTTTGTACTTCACGCTGTACCGGTCTGGAAAAGAAAAAAGAAAAGAAAGGGTCCTGACTTCTGGTATACCCGGTCTGTAGCTCGGTTACGGTAATACTCACAATCGCAGGACTCGCCTTTTCTACCGCGTTGGTAATCGCATTCGTTCTGCTTCTGTTTATTGATTCGGTTGGATCAACAACCTGCTCTTTCTCATTCACCACCTCATCCGGTTCAGATACAGCAGGAATAGAATTGACGGAGGTAGAAACTACATCATTTACCTCTTGTTCAGGTTTTGAGCAGTACGTAGTAATCAGTAAAAAAGATAAAAGTATAGTAGCGGGTCGCTTCATACAGTAGATTTTTATTTCTAAAGCTGTTCTTCTCCCAGCTTAATTACATCTTCAATTGCTTCTTCAAGAGGTCCATCATGCCAGCCAGCGGCTGCTTTTTTGTGACCACCGCCACCCAGCTGCCGCGCCCAGACGTTCACATCAATGTCACTTCTCGAACGAAGACTTAGTTTGATTCGATCTCCATCTTCCCGAAACAATGCACAAGCTTTTACTCCTGAGATACTGAGCGGATAACTCACAAACCCCTCGGTGTCTTCTTTGCTTGTACCTGTTTCTTCAAACATAGCTTTTGTAACGGAGATAATTGCGATTTGTTGGTTCGCAAAAAGCGTTATTGTTTCCAGAGCTTTGCTTAGTAAATGAAGTTGGTTGATCGTTTTAGTTGAATAAATTCGCTCAACCACTTCGTTAGGTTTAAAACTCCCTCTCTGTAACAGAGTTGAAGCAGCATTTAGTGTGTTCGGGGTTACACTATCAAACTGAAAAGAACCTGTATCGGTAACAATACCCGTATACATTGCTTTAGCCGATTGCTCGTCAATCTGATCAGGATTATGTTCTGAATACAATTCATAAATCAACTCGCAGGTTGAAGAGTAATCTACCCTCGATACAAATTCTTCGAAAATATCATCCGGCTGTGGATGGTGATCAATCATATAGATCGGCTTCCCTAAGTCGATAAGTCCTTCCGCTATCTCTCCAAAACGATGGAGTGCGTTCCCATCAACCACAACAAAGGCATCAAAAGCTGATAAGTCCGCATCATTTGGCTTTACTACCGGGAAAAAGTCGAGTAACCATCGCAAATTATCTCCGGGATCGTCTTCATTAAATGCAGTAGCATCCACTCCATTTTTTTGGAGCCACAAGCATAGCGCGATTTGCGATCCCAGACAATCCCCATCCGGTCGGATATGTGAAAAAACCGCAACTTTATCATGTTTGGTAATTTTTGAAATAAACTCTTTAAACATATATCTCCTTTCCCCAAAAATAGCCTTATCACAGAGTAATTTCATTTCTTTTGTGAAAACTTCCCAAGTGTAATAAAGCACTTGTTTTAAAACCGTCCTTAGAATGGTGAGCGGAATAGTGGATATGATGCTTCCACGTCCCGCAAGGGGAATAAATCCGCTCCGGCTAATAATGTCTTAACTTTATGAAAACGAATGAAGACCTTTGGATTTATTCAGTGGAAGCATTCATGAACCCGCGAAGCATTCGCAGATGGGAGCTTTTGTTACTTTTGTCGGCACAAAAGTAAGCAAGAGGTTTTAAAAGAAATTTTAGATTTCTCACTTCGTTCGAAATGACAGGTAGATATCACTATCTTGTAAATATGAACGCATTGATTGTAGCAGGAGGAACTCCTCCCACTAAAAAATTACTGGAAAAAGAAATTAACAACGCTGATTTAGTGATTGGCGCAGACAGCGGGGGACATGCACTTCTGGGTTACGACTTTACTCCTGATATTGTGATTGGCGACATGGATAGCTTCAAATACACCAATCATGAGGGCATCAATATCCTGGAAGATCCTGATCAGGAAACCAACGATCTTGAAAAAGCTCTGAGCTATGCACTCAAAAAAGGTGCAAATCACGCCGTTGTTCTGGGAGCTCTGGGTAAACGTATCGATCACCTCATGAAGAATATATCCGTACTCCACCAATTTTGGTCAAGGTTTGAGAAGCTTATTTTCCGGGATGACTACGGCGATACTCTGCTCGTGCAATCTCCTTACAAACCAGAGCTACCGGTCGGAACCATCATTTCCTTTTTCCCGGTTCGGAATCCCGTTGAAGAGTTTACTTCGAAAGGGGTTCTATATCCACTCACAAAAAGCGTTCTGGAAATGGGTGGACAGGATGGAAGCTCGAATGAAATAACGGGGAAGAATCCCATTATCACATTCAAAGAAGGATTTCTCGGAGTGTTTATTGGGAATGGGTCAAAGATGAAGCGGGGCTAAGGGACAAAGGGACAAAGGGACAAAGGGACAAAAATTTTGTGTTTTAGTTTTTTAGTAGCTAGTCTTATCCAATTCATAATTGAATAATTTTTAATTGAACATTGATATGCACCACCTACACCGCGAAAAGCTTTTTTCTTTATTTGATGACAACCAAAGTGGCGTTGTTTTTATCCAGGGCGCTGAGACCATGTATCGTTACCAAACAGATTATGAGTTTCCTTTTCGGCAGGAATCCAATTTCTGGTATTTAACCGGCGCCAATGAAGCAGATTGCTCCCTGATTCTGGATTTGAAGAAAGAGGAGTATCACTTGTTTGTTCCAAAACGGGATGCTCAATATGCGGTCTGGCATGGCTATGTGAAAACAAAAAAGCAATATCAGGAGCAGTATAACCCGGATCACTTGCATTATCAAAACGATATTCTGAGTGTGTTAAATAAGCTGAAGCCGCAAATCGTCTATTGCCTGAATGATGAACAAGCGGAGTTTATCGAAGATCTGGACCGCGGATTTAATGTAGAAACCGATGCGCTTGCTGATGCCCTGACTTACTGCCGCGTGTTAAAAACAGAGTGGGAACTCGACCAAATGCGGGAAGCATGCAGGGTGAATAATCTTGCCTACGAAGCGGTGATGAAAGCGATCAAGCCGGGGATGTATGAGTACGAATTGAAGGCTATTTTTAACAAAGTGCAGATTGAGAATAGGTTACTTCAGGATGCCTATAACGGAATTTTTGCCTCTGGAGTAAATGCCTCCATTCTGCATTATGTGGAAAATACTGACAAAATTAATGACGGTGATTTATTCCTGATGGATGCAGGCTTTGAGTGCAATGGCTATGCCGCCGATTACACCCGCACTTTTCCTGCCAACGGGAAATTCACTGAGATTCAGGCCGGGATTTACCAATCCGTTTTGAATGCCCATACGGAAGTGATTGAGTCTATCCGTCCCGGAGTGAAAATGGAGGACCTGCATTTAATGGCTTCCCGGATTATGATGGGTGGACTTAAAAAGCTTGGCATCATAAAGGGTGAGATTGATGACATTATGGAGCAGAATATTTTTGCGCTGTTCTTCCCACACGGACTTGGTCACTTCCTTGGTTTAGATACCCATGATGTAGGCGGCTACCCAAAAGGCGTAGATCGCATTGACCGACCCGGAATTAAATTCCTGCGAGCCCGAAGAGAACTCCAGCCAGGAATGGTGATTACCATTGAGCCGGGTATTTATTTTGTGCCAGCTGTTCTTGAACCAGCTATAGAAGACCCCGAGCAATCGAAATTCCTGAATGTTGAGAAAGTGAAATCACTGCTGAATTTTGGCGGCATTCGCATTGAGGACAACATTGCCGTTACCGAAGATGGTTTCGAAAACCTGACCAATGTACCTAAAGAAATCAGTGAGATTGAAGCGTTGATGGCGGAGTGATTCTCTGAGATTATATCGGGACAAAGATTTTTCTAAAGTTGATGATTTATCTTGCTTTATAGGTATTTTTTACAGAATCTCATTCGGATAATAGTATGTTAGGTGCATACAAATGAAGAAATTGCCAAATCTTTTATCATCCTCTTTCTTCAGAGTAATTATTTGCTTTCTAGTTTATGTCCTCTCATGGTTTCCGTGGATTCCATTATTACAATATTTCGAAGTCTTTGATGATAAAGGTGCTCTTGTAATCATTGTTACTCCAGGCGCTCTACCAATAGCGTTAATCATAATTACTGTTCTCGATTTACTTTTAAAAAGAATTCAATTTCTTCGGAAGAGAGCGGATATTTTCTTCGGAATTGAACTTATAATTAGTTTACTATTATTCTTCCCTAGTTTAGTACTTGGTTTTGGTGCTATGGGTATATTTTGCACATTATTTAACTGCTAAATGCACCTAACAAGCGTTTCAAGTCGGACGCAGGTAGTGATCGCTGGAAAGCTTGTGAGCAATAAAATTAATCCGTTACTTCAACTAAAACCGAAAACCTGCGCCGCTTAAACGCCGGGTCGTTATACTGCTAAACACATGAAAGGCTTTCCCCTCGTCACGTAGCTCTGCTGCGTGATGCGCTCTCAGAAGCTCCTGCTTCTATTGAGGCAGAGCCTCAAGTTTACACTCCGAAGGAGGACCTTTGGAACGAGGTTTAACACCATTGACATAGGGTTGTCAGTAGTAACCATTATATTAGCTTCCGATACTAATCAGAGAATAAACTGGAATCATGGAGTCATCCGTTAAAGAAAAATTCGATGCCTATCCGGATCACATCAAACCAAAGATGGAAGAGTTGAGAGCACTCATCTATCATGTGGCGGAAAACACGGAAGGAATCGGGCAGATTACCGAGACCCTTAAGTGGAGCGAACCTGCTTACCTGACTTCTAAACCCAAAAGCGGCACTACCGTTCGCATTGACTGGAAAAAACGGAGCCCCGATCAAGTCGGAATCTATGTAAACTGTAACACTTCTCTGGTTGAGAAATACCGTGGCATGTTTTCGGGCGAGCTTGAATTCGAAGGCAATCGGGCAATTATGATTCCTGCTAACCAACCTATTCCTGAAGACGCCTTAAAAATCTGTATTCAAATGGCACTTACGTATCACCTGAAATAGTATTTGCAGAATTATAAAAAAAACGGATATTAGCAGGCATGAAAAGCCTGTTTTCTATATTTGCCTTCTGTTTGATTTTCACTTCTTCTGCCCACAGCAACCCAGCTGATGCGATCAGCTACACGATATCCGGCTATGTGTATGATGACGAAACAAAAGATCCTATTCCCGGGGCAAGCGTTTATTTATCGGGGACTACAATAGGAACTCAAACTATGCAGGATGGATCATTTTCTTTTACTACGCCTTATAAGGGGGCTGCACAACTGGTGGTAAGCTTCGTTGGCTATGATTCGAAATCTGAAAATGTGTTGTTAGCCTCATCCGGATCAGCCAGTCATACTTTTTATTTAAAAGCCAGAATAACCGAATTAAGCGAAATTGTAGTTACTTCCAGTAATAAGGAGTGGCAAAGTAATTACCGCTTATTCAGAGATTTCTTTCTTGGTGAAGGCAGATTTTCCAGAAGTGTTCAATTGAGAAATCCTGAAGTCTTAAACTTTGAGGAAAAGGAAAACGGATTGGTTCAGGTGACCGCCTCAAACCCATTAATTATTATGAACCGCGCCCTAGGTTACCGAATTGAATCTGATTTTTTAGATGTTGCCTTCAACAAGTTTGATAAAACGGGGGTATATAAAATCTATGCGAACTATTCCGAATTACCCCGGGCGACAGATGCAGCAAAAAGAAGATGGGCAAACAATCGGAAAACCGTTTATGAAGGCTCATCCATGCATTTTTACCGAAGCCTGTTAAATGGAAGTCACCTAAAAGAAGGTTTTTCCTTTCAAATCCGGGAGGGAGGTAAAATCGAGGTCAGTGATAATCTGGCGGCACTTATTAAGTACTATCCAAAATTATGGAATCCAATTAGAGAGCATTATTCTATGTTTGAGTTAACCGAAAACCAGGTAGTTGTTGGGTATAACATTCGGTTTGATATGAACAGAAACATTGAAAATCAGGACAACCTCACCTATATAAGTTATGCCAGCACCGCCCCTTTTTTTCTGATTGATGGTAATGGTATGCTCTATGATCCTGCTCACCTGAAATATATTGGAAAATGGGCCAGAGAAAAGGCCTCTGCACTTCTTCCAACTAATTATGATCCAAACGAATAATTTCTCTTTTAACTGAACTAATCCGGACAAGAGTTGCTTATTATTCGCAATGAAATTTATCATCAAAAGAGTATTTATGACCGTACTAATTATCCTGGGGATATTCATACTTCTTGTGCTTGGACTTGGCTCATGGACCTCCGCGCCGGGCTATAACGGTGAGCATACTAATCACTTTGATGGCAGCAAGTTTATAAACGGAGATGGATATGAAGAAAAGACCTTTGCTGATCTTTTTAAATGGATGACCACACGAAAACCAGGGGAGTGGACGGAGCTTACTGAGGATGACATCACTTATGGAGAAAAACCGGCAGGCCGGATTAACGATACCACTCAGGTTATTACTTACATCAATCACTCTACTTTTTTGATTCAGACCGATGGGTTGAACTTCATCACTGATCCGGTATACAGCGAGCGGGTTTCTCCATTCAGTTTTGCGGGACCAAAACGCATGCGCCCACCCGGCATTCGTTTTGAGGATTTACCTGAAATCGATTTCGTACTCCTGAGTCATAACCATTATGATCATCTGGATATCAATACCCTGAAAAGAATCCAGGAAACGCACGACCCAACTTTTATCGCTCCGCTTGGAGTTGATTTATACCTGAACAAGAAAGGACTCAACAAGACGGTATCGCTGGATTGGTGGGAGGAAACTTCAGCTTCTGATTCGGTGGATGTAGCTGCGGTGCGGGCGCAACATTTTTCAAGTCGGGGCATGTTTGATCGCGATAAAACACTATGGGCAGGATTTGTAATCAAATCCCAAAATGGAAACCTCTACTTTGCAGGTGATACGGGCTATAATACTTTCTTCTCAGAGATCGGAGAGCGGTATGCCCCCATCAAAACTTCAATTATTCCAATCGGAGCGTATATCCCGAGATGGTTTATGAGCCCGGTTCATGTCGATCCTGCTCAGGCCCTTCAAATTCACAAAGATCTAAAATCAGAACTTAGTATCGGAATGCATTTCGGTACTTTCCCTCTAGCGGATGATGGGCAAGATGATCCCATCAAAGATTTCAATAAAGTCGTAGGTGATGAGAATTTTATCCTGATTGGTGAAGGAGAAAAACTGGTTAGAGATTGATGATCCAGGATTAGGGTCATCCCGAATTTATTTCGGGATCTTTGTGAGACTTAGAAGTGACAGATAGCTATAAAAATGACTAAAGCCTGATGCGTAAGATCATGAAACTTCCGAAGGAATGCCTTCGGCAAAGTTCAGGATGACCTGATTAGTTTTATTCTCATAAAGCGTGAAAAATAGTACCAGAGGTACTACTTCTTCAACATCTCATCCAGGCTGTATTTCCCCGGCGAGATCATCATCAAACCAAAAAAAGTGAACATCATTTTCATGGCATGAGATGCTCCTTTGAATCCATCACCCCGCTCTAAATGAGTAATTGTTGCAACCAGCATTGTGATGCAAAGTAGTGCTGCCATCAACCGATATTTATATCCCAAAGCAAATAACAAAGCTCCTACCGATTCAACAAATGCAGCCATAAATCCCCAAAAGAGATAAATGGCGTCTATTCCAAAACCGGGCATATTCTTGCCTAATCCGATCCAGCGTTCGGGACCGCCTGTTATTTTCCCCCACCCATGAAGGAACAGGTACGAAAGACCTACCCCAAGTCGTAAGATGAGTAAGCCAATATCTTTGTGTTTAGTTAGAAAGGTGAGGTTTGTATCAAATTTTGCCATATAGATTCATTTTGTTCAAAATGAACCAACAAAGTTCTCTACTCTAAAGTTTTATTACTTTAGAATATTTTTACTAAGCCTGTTTATACACATTTATTTTTGCTGCATTCCAGTATTATTTTTCTGCGTTCGGAATAGTAGCTGAAACCTTCTTCTTCAATTGAAGAGAAATCAATCTTAAAAGAATCCCTTTGTGATAAACCGGAACTCCCTTTACTATCACTCTCAGCTAAGCCAATTCCAAGTGTTAGAAGAGCCAGAATGATGCCGGCCAGGATTTTTGCTAATAAACTCTCTTTCATATCAATTAAACCAGTAGTTCATTTTAAATACCATTCCCCGGTTTTTAACACCAAAATTTTCGGTACCGTAGTTGTCGTTATACACAAGATAAATATCGCTCATCGGAGCGAATCTCCATTGCAACCTGCTGTTTACGTTAAAATTATCCGATTGTGTATTGTATTGCAGAAAAGTGGTCCAGTTTAGGCTGTTCGAAAAACTGATCTCTGCTTGAGGACCGATTAAATGGAGAGTGGCTTCTCCGTAATTTTCCGGCAATTCAACCCGGTTTCCTATATATCTGATTCCAAAATTCCCCCAGGGTTGGGTACGTACATTTACGTTCCCGCCGAACCCTAATCGTGTGCCATCATAAAACCCTCCGTATGAGCTCTGTAATCCACCGCTGATTATCCCCCTTGGATCTGTCTCATATTCTATTCCATACCGGTAGAAGTTGTATGTTTTTGCAGGAAGAAATTCTTCTCCTCCAACTAGATCAGTTGGAAATAACAATCGAACATCATGATTTTCAAAATAAACATCAAAAAAACCAATATGTTTTGTTGAAAGGTTATAATAGGCAGCTATGATACGATCAACTCTTTCACCATCGTTTTCCCAGTTGAATACCGCCCAGGTTCCAATTTCTTGAGAATTAATCCAACCTGAACTTGGTCTGAATATTTTACCTATCCATGGATTTAAGTTTATAAACCCTACCCTAATTAATGAATCTCTGGCTGCATCATAATGATATGACCGTCTGGAAAACCCCAATTCGTTGATGTAGTTATCGCCTACACGATCGCCTGTTACTCCCCAAAAGAAGTTTCCGTTATTATACATCAGGGTAGCTCCAAAGAAAGAAGCATCGTTCAGGTTTTCTTCGGTTTGTGACCAGTGATATCGGGCGTTTCCTGTTAACCTGCCACTTTCTGTGGAATAGTGAAACTCAGCCCCCAAAGTTCGGTTGAAATCCTCTTCGGTGTTGTTAGTCCCATCAAAAGCCGAACGATTGGTTACCAACGCTTTAATACTGCTTCGACCAAATACTTGTTGCTGAACTGCACCTACTAAGTAGTTATTGGCTCCGAATCCATCAATACTTCGTGTTTGAACGTTTAAAGCTCCCACCCTCAAATTATCCGTTACATTCCCGGTCACCCGACCCCCAAATATAATCGGCACCAACTCTCCATCGCTTATACCAATCTGACGTGAAAAAAATGGCTTTACTCCCCAGGTACCAAAGCTGGAAAATAAGTCGCTGTTTTCAAGAAAGAAGGCTCTTTTTTCAGGAAAAAAGATGCTAAAGCGAGAGAGGTTGGTTACCTGTTGATCGACGTCTACGGTTGAGAAATCCGGGTTCAGGGTAAGATCCATTTTAAGCTTAGAACCAATGGGGATTTTTGCATCCAAACCGACATCCAGGTCTCCCCCGTATCTTGAGCTCTCTTCAAAGTCTCGATCCGCTGATGCCAATACATACGGCTGAAGCGCTATTCGCTGCTTCCTTTTTTCTGGAGGAGTTTCCATCTTGAGCGTTCCCAAATAGCCTAAATCAATTCCCGGAAACCCCTGAGGTACATGGCTCCAAGTGGAAAATTCGTTTCGCTTCATATCATTCCGTACAAAATTAATACCCCACTCATCACTTTCCGGATCATAATTAATTGACTTAAACGGAATTGCGAATTCAGCTACCCAATACTCGTCATATACTTTCACCGAACTACTCCAGGCATTATCCCAATTGAAATCCGGCCGCGTTCTGGAGTTCTCAATACTCACTACCCCGTCAACTCTGGCTCCGGCCGCATTCACTCCGAAAATAAAACCATTTGTTTTTTGATTGTAGGGATCCAGCACCACAGTAAATCCATCACTATCCCAATGGTAAGAGCTATTATCTCTTTTCAATGATTTAATAACGAGATCTTCTTTTTTCTGATAGTTGATTGCACCGATGTAGAGAAACTCATCATCGTAGGTAACCCAAGCTTGGGTCTGGGCTTCTGCTAAGCCGGTATCTTTCGGCCATTTATTTAGAAAATCGGAAGTAAGTACTGCCGTAGTCCAGGCTTGTTCATCCAGTTTTCCATCGATGGATATTTTGAGGTCAGACTTTCTTGACTCAAGAACAAACTCTTCGATAATAGATTGTTCCTGAGCATTCACAACTCCGGATAGGAATAATAAGATTAATAAAGATCGTAACTTCTTCATGGGCTTTGTAGATTTTATTGATGCCCGGAGATAAAAATTTCTTCTTTATATATTGGGAGACATCGATATACACCCCACATTTATCCCCAAAAAACACTTATCTACTTGATTGTGGCATTTGCAATCTTTTAAGTAACCTTCGCAGCCTTTAAGCAGTAGTATGCAGATTGAATACTCTAACTCCCCACATTCTTACTTCAAGTTGATTATTTTACATACTTGTTGGTTGTCTAATCGGGGATAAATCAAATAAAACACATATGAAAACGATATTTACATGTTTATGCGCTATGCTTTTTGTGAGTGCTGCTTACGCCCAGGATAGTGACAAAAGCCTTATTGAAAGAGCTGCCCTAAACTATATAGAAGGTTTTTACGAAGGTGATACCTTAAAGCTTGTGGAAAGTATTAAACCAGACTTACTAAAATATGGGTACTGGAAAAACCGTGAAACAGGGGAGTATGGGAATGAAATTTATATGACCTATGATGGCGCTAAGGATTATGCCCGCGGTGTTCTGGAGCGCGGAAATCAGCAGGGAGATGATGCCCCTAAAAAAGTTGAGATTCTGGATATGATGAACAATATCGCTGCTGTAAAAATAACTGCCTGGTGGGGAGTGGATTACATGCTACTCTCCAAAGAAGGGGATAAATGGATGATTGGCCAGGTAATTTGGGAGGGACCGCTAGAGCAATAAATGCTTTCGATTTTTAAAAAATATCAGTCTACTCCAAAGCGCATACTCTGGCATGTTATTTTCTGGGTATGCTATATCACTCTATATACCAGCATTTATGGATATTTTGAAGGAAAGTACGGCACAGAGTTTTTCTGGGTTATGGCCTATTTGCCTCTAAAAATATTCGCGACCTATTTTACCCTGTACTTTATTATCCCGCGCTATTTTCTTCAAAAGAAATATGTAACTGCAACCATATTGACAACACTCATAATACTTGTGGCTGCCTTTACACAGCGCTTTCTCGACTATTATGTGTTCTACCCCATTTACAGCTATGAGTGGATGTCGGGCGGGGCATTCAATGTGGCGAAGAGTTTGAAGAATATCCTTGGTATTTACCCGGTGGTTGCACTGGCTTCATTTATCAAAATCACTAAATATTTTTATAGTGAAGAGAGTCGTTCTCAGGAACTCCGGCAGGAAAAACTTCAGGCAGAACTGAACTTTTTGAAGGGGCAGGTACATCCACACTTCCTGTTCAATACGCTCAACAATTTATATGCGCTTACACTCAAAAAATCTGAGTCGTCTCCTGAAGTGGTGTTAAAACTTTCTGAGTTGCTGAGCTTCATGCTATATGAGTGTAACTCCAGAACCGTTTCGCTTAATAAAGAATTAAACCTGATCGAAAATTTCATCGCTCTGGAAAGAATACGCTATGACGATCGTCTCACGGTTTCTTATGAAACGTATGGAGATGTTTCACAGAGCCAGATTCCGCCGATGCTCCTGCTTCCATTTGTTGAAAATGCGTTCAAACATGGTACTAGTGATACGCTTGATGAAGTTTGGGTGGATATCAGTGTAGTGGTTCAGGAACAGAAACTTTCACTTTCTGTAAAAAACAGCAATGGAAAAGGCGATGATCATAAAGAGTTTGAATACCAACAGGGAATTGGTTTGAAGAATGTAAATCGGCGACTGGAATTGCTGTATGAAGATCATTTCAACCTTAGTATTGAGGATGACGGAAAAACCTATTCTGTTTCCCTGGAGATTGAACTCGATCAATTGATTAACCACGATACGGAATGAGTCTGACCTGTTATATCATAGATGATGAGCCTCTCGCTATCGAAGTGATTGAGTCTCATGTGTCTAAGATTGACGGGTTGGAAGTAAAAGCTAGCTTTCAGAACGCCATTAAAGCATTTCAGGAACTGCGAAATAATTCGGTTGATGTGTTATTCCTTGATATTCAGATGCCCAGGCTGACGGGGATTGAGTTTCTGAGAACACTTAAAAACCCTCCAAAAGTTATCTTTACAACCGCTTATCGCGAATATGCACTCGAAGGCTTTGAACTTGATGTGGTAGACTATTTGCTAAAACCTGTTTCTTTTGAGCGCTTTTTAAAGGCTGTTGATAAGGTTTTTGATGTTTTGGCTTCTCAACAAAGCACCCCGGCTCATACCGAATCGAATGAAGAACATAATTACGTGTTCGTGCCCTCCGACAAAAAGAACGTAAAAATCTGTCTCGACGAAATTCTATACATCGAAAGTAAGCGGGACTACATTCTGATAAAAACCGAAAATAAAGAAGTCTCAACCTACCAAACCATCACCTATATGGAGGAACGGTTGCCGGGGAGCCAATTTGTTCGGGTGCATCGGTCATTTATCATCAACCTGAAAAAGATCGAAAGCTGGAGCAATAATGAAGTTGAACTACCTGGCATCAAAATTCCAATCGGGCGTACTTATAAAAGAGAAGCTCTTAAGATGCTCGGCGAAAGCTCTGAGGTTTTGTGATTGATCACCGAAAAGTAGTAGCAGTCCATTAAAACCTTTCATCGGGTAACCGAGCGGGAATCAGAAGACTTCCCGATCTTTTGCTTTTAGCTGCAACTCGAAGGGCAAGAAATTTAGTATCGTACTTCAAAGCCCTCGAAGTCTTCTACATCCAACTCTTCAATTTCCATATTGGTTACTTTGCTGTGTAGCGGTCCTGTTGATATTATTGAAAGTATTTGCTCAACATCTTCCTTGTTCCCCTGAACTACAGCTTCAACTCTTCCATCCCTTAAATTTCGAACCCAGCCTTTTATCCCTTTATTTGCCGCATTCTTTTTTGTGAAGTATCTGAAGCCCACTCCCTGTACTCTTCCTTTTATCAGAATATGTTTTGCAATTTTCATAGTGAAGCAAGAATAAAACGAGTAAGCAACTCTTTCAAGATAAATAGTGAAAAACAGCTGGTTTCCTCTTCAACTCTGTTCAGCTTTTTGTACATTCCATGCGTTAGCAATAGCGACGATCAGGCATGTCAGATACTTACCGCGCACTTACCCGAAAATACCGACCCAACAGTTTTGAGGATATCGTTTCTCAGGATCACGTAAGCAATACCTTGCTGAACGCGATTAAACAAAACCGGCTTTCTCACGCCTATATGTTTTGCGGTCCGCGCGGAGTAGGAAAAACAACAATGGCGCGTGTTCTTGCCCGGGTAATTAATAAGATTGATGCCGATGTAGACGGAGAAGCGCTCAATCAAACGATGAGCATCACCGAGATGGATGCTGCTTCTAATAACAAAGTGGAAGACGTACATCACCTTCGGGAAATTGTCCGCATCCCACCGCAAAATAGTCTGTATAAAGTGATTATTGTGGATGAGGTTCACATGTTATCTAAAGCTGCTTTCAATGCATTGCTTAAAACACTGGAAGAACCGCCTGAGCATGTGATTTTTATCTTTGCTACAACTGAACCTCACAAAGTTCTCCCTACTATTCTTTCCCGTGTTCAGCGGTTCGATTTCAAGCGGATTGCGGTTGAGGAAATTGTTCACCGACTTCGCAAAATCTCGCTGGATGAGAATATTTCCATTGACGATGAATCCCTTCATGTGATCGCCAAAAAAGCAGATGGAGCACTTCGCGATGCTCTTGGACTGATGGATCAGGCAATTGCTTTTTGTGGAGATACCATTACTCATAATGAGTTGCTTCAGGCGTTGAATGTAGTTGGCACAGATCGCCTTTTCGAGTTTATGACGTGTGTGAAAGAGCACAACGCCGATAAAGGGCTGGGTCTCATCAATACACTACTGCAGGAAGGCTACGACATACAGGAATTCCTTATTGGTATGACTGAGCATCTTCGGAATCTATACATCGCTCAACACTCTGATCAAATGTATTTGGTGGAAGCCTCAGAAGAAACTAAAGCGAAGTATAAAGCTACCTCTTCTGATTTTTCCCGTGATGATCTGATGAGAATGCTTCATCTTGTAAGCGAAGCTCAAATCAAACTAAAGGACGCACATCAACCCCGTATCCAGTTCGAGATCACTCTTCTGAAACTGATCCACATGGAGCGGACGGAGAATCTTTCTAGACTTCTGGCCGAACTTGAGGACTTAAAAAAAAACTCTAGTAAACTAGTCGCGGAAAAAGGCGAACAGGCGCAGAGGGATAAAACAGGAACAGAGGAACAAAAGAGCAAAGGGACTGGGCATCTTTCTGATAGCAAAGAACCAGTACGGGCGGATGGCCGTCCGCCCCATACAGAAGAAACTAGCGAAAAGCCCTCTTTTGAGAGCGGATTTGGAAGAGTATCAGAGGAGCAAAATGATTCTGAATCACAGAAGGTTCTCAATTCAGAACCCATAGAAGAAGTCGTCCCGGAACCCGCTGCCGTTCATGATGAATATGACTTAGGTCAACCAGCTCTTATAACGGAAGTCACCCAAAAGGCGAAAGTGCTTCATTTTCCAAACGGAAACGGGACACCTAAACAGGAAGCTGTCGAAGCTAAAGAAGAAGTTCCCGGAAAGAAGATTTTCTTAGAAGATGTAAAAGCGGTGTGGGCTGAGTTTACCGCTTCACTCGATGGCAAAGTCCCAAAAGTGCTGGAGCTTCAGATTCAACGGGTACAACCATCCAAACTGAAAGGAACAGAGCTTACCCTTGAATGTGACAATGCTTTCGCTAAGAAAATGCTGGACGAACAAGCTCACGATTTATCTCTCCGACTAAAGGAACATATCGGCACGATGTTACGTTTTAGAACCGAGGTAAATAGAAAAGAAGGTTCGACCTCAAAGGCAAAAAACCCCTACGAACGATTTAAAGAAATTCAGCAAAAAGATCCGGTTATCCGCGACTTAGTGGAGCGATTCGGAGCTGAACTAGAATACTAAAAGGATTTAATTATGGCAGATTTTAACATGGCCGACATGTTCGGCAAAATTCAGGAAATGCAATCTAAAGTGCAGGAAACGCAGGCAAATCTCGGCAAGATTGAGGTGGAAGCTGAGGCCGGAGGCGGAATGGTTAAGGTGAAGGCAAACGGGCTTCGGCAGGTGCTGTCTATCAACCTTGATAAAGATGTGATTGATCCTGATGACAAGGAAATTCTTGAAGATCTGGTGGTTGCCGGAGTTAACAAAGCCCTAGAAAAAGCCGATGAAGAAGCGAAAGCAAAGATGCAGGAAGCCTATAAAGGCATGATGCCCGGTGGGGGAATTCCCGGAATGGACCTTTCTAAATTTGGACTCTAAAAATTCTAAATGTTCAGTGCTAAATGTTGAATGGAAACCATCATTCAACATTTAAAACTTAATACTAAACATTTCAAATGCAGATAACCTCAGAATATTTAGAGCGGGCGATTGAGCAACTTTCGAAGCTTCCGGGTACGGGAAGGAAATCCGCTCAACGAATCGCGATTCATCTTCTTAAGCAAAATGATGAGTATGCACTCAAGCTCGCGAACGCTATCGTTGATCTAAAGAATAAAGTAACCCGCTGTTCTGTATGTGGAAATGTGAGTGACTCCGACCCCTGCAAAATTTGCGAAAATCCTAAACGGGAAAATGGACAGGTGTGCGTGGTTGAAGAGTTCAATGATGTGTACATCATCGAGAAAACCAATGAATTTCGAGGACGATATCATGTGCTTGGTGGGGTTATTTCACCTATGGATAACATCGGCCCGGATCAACTGCGTATCCAGGATTTATTGAAACGGGTTGGAGGAGACGAACAAATCACGGAAGTAATTCTGGCGCTAAACCCCGATGCTGAGGGCGAAGCAACATCCTATTACATTAATAAGTTACTATTGCCCTATCAGGTTAAAGTAACTCGCATTGCTTATGGAATTCCGATGGGTACCGAACTTGAATTTATTGATGAAGCAACGCTAAGCCGCGCCTTCACCAGCAGAAGCGCATTTTGATTAACTAACCACAAAGATTTTTTAGCCACTAAAACACCAAATCACAAAAAAAAGTAAAAGCATTGGTGTTTTTGTGATTTTGTAACGTCCTTTATTCGAATTAATAAACCTTACTGACATGAATAAATTATTAGCCGTAGTACTCTTTACTCTTTTTTGCTTCCTTTACTCTAATGCCCAAACCAGTGGTTACTGGCAGCAGGAAGTGGATTATACCATGATAATTGATGTAGACACTGAGAAACATCAGTTAAAAGGATCTCAGATTCTGGAATACACCAACAATTCACCGGATGTACTCGATCGTGTGTACTACCACTTATATTTTAATGCCTTCCAGCCGGGAAGCATGATGGATGTTCGATCCAGAACAATTGCTGATCCCGATAGTCGTGTAGGAGATCGAATCTCTAAGCTTTCAGCTGATGAAATCGGTTATCACAATATTCTTTCACTTACTCAGGATGGCAAAGCTGTTGAATACGAAGTGGACGGAACCATTTTAGTGGTTGAATTGAATGCCCCCATTGCTTCCGGAGCTTCTACCACATTTGAGATGGAATTCGAAAGTCAGGTCCCTAAGCAGATTCGACGATCAGGTTGGGCGAATGCGGAAGGTGTTGAGTTTTCTATGAGCCAGTGGTATCCAAAGCTTGCTCAATATGACGAAAGAGGGTGGCATCCTAATCCATATATAGGAAGAGAATTCCATGGTATCTTCGGCGATTTTGATGTGAAAATTATGATCGATAATGATTATGTGGTTGGAGGAACCGGAATCCTTCAAAATCCTAATGAAATTGGACATGGCTATGAAGATGAGGGAGTTGAGGTAAATTATGATCGGGATAAAATTACCTATCATTTTATCGCTGAAAATGTAATTGATTTCTTTTGGGGTGCCGACCCTGATTTCGTTCACACTACAGCTCAGGTTCCAAACGGACCAAAGCTTCATTTCTTTTATCAACAACCCGTTGTTGATATAGAAGCATCAGAAGAAGAGAACGCTCAGTACACTGAAAACTGGAAGCAACTTCCCGAACTTACTGTTAAAGCTTTTGAATACGCTAATAAACATTTTGGTGTGTATCCATATCCTCAGTTTTCAACCATCCAGGGCGGCGATGGAGGTATGGAGTATCCGATGGGAACGTTGATAACAGGTGGACGATCGCTTGGTAGTTTAACAGGAGTTACTGTCCATGAGATGTACCACAGCTGGTACCAAAATGTATTGGCTACAAACGAAGCATTATACCCGTGGATGGATGAAGGCTTTACAAGCTTTGCTTCGTCTGAAACAATGGCGCATTTATTTGAGCGGGAAGGAAATCCACATTCAGGTTCTTATCGTGGGTATTTTGGAATTGTACGCTCGGGACTTGAAGAGCCCATGACAACTCATTCAGATCATTACAACACAAATAGTGCCTATGGCAGAGCTTCTTACTCAAAAGGTTCTGTATTTCTGAACCAGTTGCGATATATAATGGGGGATGAAGCCTTTAGAAAGGGAATGCTTACTTACCATGAAACGTGGAAGCTTAAGCATCCAACTGATCTGGATTTTATGCGTGTGATGGAGAAAGAGTCCGGTATGATTCTTGACTGGTACTACGAATATTTTGTTCAGACTACCAAAACTGTTGATTATGGTATAAGTGATGTTTCCGGAGATGAAACGAATACAACGGTTGAAATTACCAGAAATGGATTGATGCCAATGCCATTAGATGTGGTTGTTGAATATGATGATGGAACTTCAGAACTATACTATATCCCATTGCGAGTGATGCGCGGTGAAAAGCCGACCGAAAACGATATGAAGAGAAATACTCTTAAAGACTGGCCATGGGTTGAACCATCATTCACATTTGATATCCCTACATCCAAGTTCAATATTAAAAGCATTACGATTGATCCCAGCGAACGTTTAGCTGATATCAATCCAGCGGATAATACATTTGAACCTGAAGAGGAGTAAACTCTAAATTAATAAGCCGAAGCGAACACTTCGGCTTTATTGTTTTCTTAACCAACCCGAAAACGCTTTACTATAACTTCTGCTAACTTTAAGCCTTTCCTTTACTTTTTTTAGTTTTACCAGATATTCACCATGAGAATACGTTTCCACTTCTTCAACGAATTTTAAGTTGATAATTGTTGATTTATGAACTCTCAAAAAATATTCCTCTGGAAGTTTAACTTCCATTTCTTTGAGAGAACTCCTAACCAGATACTTTTTTTCTTTGCTGTAGATCATCACATAGTAGCTATCTGCCGCAATCCACAAAATCTCTTTAAGATTTATGAATACTATTTTACCTGAGGTTTTTATCGCTAGCTTTTCTTTAAAGCTTTCAGGCTCGTTTACAATAGTTCCTGAATTAAATTCTTTCGCTTCTTTCTCTTCAAAGTCTTTTAACAAAAGATTTACTCGCCTAACTTGATCTAAGCTTTCATTTAAAACTAACTGATTCTTTACTTTTTCAACCGCTTTTAAAAAACGACTATCTGAAAAGGGTTTTAATAAGTAGTCTATGGCATGTACTTCAAAAGCCTTTAAAGCATATTCGTCATATGCTGTTACAAAAATGATATTATGAGGTTTATTTGGGCTGTTGATACTACTTAAAACTTCAAACCCATTTACTTCGGGCATTTGAATATCCAGGAATATTATATCCGGACTTTTTCCGTGGATTAATTTTATAGCCTCAAGACCATTCTTGGCTATTCCAACAACATCTATGTCATTAACTTTTTCAAGGAGTTTTTTTATTCCATCTCTCGCCTCCTTTTCGTCATCAACTATTAAGGCGGTATATTTCAAACCTCTCCTTTTGGAATCTTTAAGGTCACTTTAACCCCTTTTAAATCTTCCACATTCTCAATTGAAAATTTAAAATCACTTCCATAAATCTTTTCTAAACGATTCATACTGTTTTGAATTCCAATTCCATTTACCTTTTCTAAATTCAATTTGTCGTGAATAGGAGCTCCATTATTAAAAATCTCAATAACCAGATATGCATCTTTATTTGAGCATGATATTTTAAGCACTGCCTCCTCCATTTTATTGGAAATACCATGTTTAAAAGCATTTTCAATAAATGGCTGTAGAATCAGATTCGGGACTTCTTCTTTTTTACTTAGCTCATCGATTTCAAATTCAATTTTTAAACGATCCTGGAATCTCACGGCTTCAATACTCAAATATTTGTTAAGCATATCGATCTCTTCTTCGAGTTTAACAAAATCTTTCTGTTCACTTAAAAGAGCGTGCCTCAACATATCGCTTAATCCACTTATCATTTCCACTGCCTGAAGATTGGATTTTCTCCTTACTATCATCGAAATGGTATTTAAAGCATTAAATAAGAAATGTGGCTGCAGTTGCATCTTCAACATACCAAGTTGAGCCTTGGTTAGCTCAGATTCTAAAGAAACTGCTTTAATACTCTCTTCCCTGTACCTCTCATAATATTCGAACATAAGTAGAACAATTACTGCAACCCAATAAATAAGAATACTGTTGATGACATTTGTAGAAAACCCCCTCATTATATAAGAAAAAACTTCACTAGTTGACGATTCGGGGTGATAAAGAAAAGAAAAAAACCAATTGTTTGACAGTAAATGTATAGCACCAAAAAAAACACTCAAAAAAACCTGTGACAAACCTCTCAATAAAAAAGAGAATCGTGCACTCTTTTTAAAAATGTAATAAATAACAGGCGTTAAGATGATCCATGAAAAGGTAAATGACCCTGCAAAAGAAAACGCCCTTAACCATATAAATTCTCTACCACTGGAAACTATTGGGATGTAATTTCTTACAATTTCAATAATCCCCAGTAGTATCCAAATCATACTAAGGAAAAAAAAGACTCTTCGTTTCTGCAATAACTTGTTGTAAATGTAGAGTAAGATTCAGTATCTATAATTAATCTGCCGCATTCAAGAATCTTTCTGCTCTACCCAGCCAGAACTTATACCAAGCGGCGTTCCAGTAGTTATTTTGTGTTATAAAATCTTTTTCGTTTTGCTCAAATTTTCCCCCGGCTTGTTTTAACATAACCTTCGCAGCAGCGATCATTCCGTAGTTACCTTCTTGAAGACCCCTTGAATACAGCTCGGTACCTATAAGTACCCAGCTTACCGGGTTTTCATTATCACTCTTGATCGATTCATACAATGATGTCTTTTGCAGCTGACTATATTTATATCTTTCTGTATCTGACTGTGAAAAGCTTGCTCTGAATGTATAAATCAAAGATTGGAGCACATGATAATCTGATGCTAATTCTTTTGTAGCGACCATGTCTTCTTTTGCTTTGTTTAAATATTCTTGTGAGAGATCAAGTATTTCCTCTTTGGTTAAATTCCTTGTTTTTAACTCTGTTGGAGAAATCCCTCGTGCTATTTGGGTATATATATATGACGCCCAAAAGTATGGCTCCCATGTATCGGGATTCTCTTGAGCAATTTTTACAAATGCTTCTGCAGATTTAAAGCTATCATGAGGCCAATTATTGTCGCTACTTGTATGGTAGTTAAGGGCGTCATCCATTGAAGAATAAAAACTGTTATTTTGGGATACGCTTACTTCCGCGAGTAAAAATAGAATCGAAACTAAAAAAAGTACCTTTTTCATAATCAGGGTTAGTTAAATTGGATAACGAACTTTACGCCCAATTTTACTGCTTCTCAAAAAAATGCTGTAAAGCGGTACTAACTTGATGTGTATTGTATAAGTCAGTTACCATATGTAGCTTCAAATATTGAATACCCGGATTGCTTTCGAAAACTAACTATAGAAGAATACCACATGTCAAAAAAAGATTACGCAGCCTTATCTATTGAAGCCCACAAAAAAGTAAGGGGTAAAATTTCAGTCGAGTCTAAACTACCGTTGGAAACTAAAGACGATCTTAGTATCGCTTATACCCCCGGCGTGGCAGAGCCCTGTAAGGAAATCGCAAAGGATGAAGAAAAAGCCTATGAATACACTGCCAAAGGAAATTTAGTGGCTGTAGTAAGTGATGGTTCTGCTGTACTTGGTCTGGGAAATATTGGACCGGAAGCAGCTATGCCCGTAATGGAAGGAAAGGCAGTACTTTTCAAGAAGTTTGCTGATGTGGATGCTGTACCCATTGTGCTAAGTACTCAGAATACAGAAGAGATCATTACTGCGGTAAAAGCTATTGCCCCAACCTTTGGAGGGATCAATCTGGAGGATATATCTGCTCCACGCTGCTTTGAAATTGAAGAGCGTTTGAAAACAGAGCTCCGGATTCCTGTTTTTCATGACGATCAACATGGAACAGCCATTGTAACTCTTGCCGGAATGATTAATGCCTGCCGCTTAACCAGTCGGGAGCTTAAAGATTTATCTGTTGTAATAAATGGAGCCGGCGCAGCCGGTGTTGCAATCGCTAAGCTATTATTTTCAGCGGGAGTTGAAGAAGTACTTATGTGTGACAGTAGCGGCATCATACACAAAGAACGAACAGATCTGAATCCCGTTAAAGAGAAAATGGCAGCGATCACCAACTCTAAGCAAAGAACCGGCGATTTAGCCACCGCAGTAGAAGGAGCAGATGTTTTTATTGGTGTTTCTGCGCCCGGTGTGTTAACTCAGGCTATGGTTAAAACAATGGCGAAGGATCCTATCATTTTTGCAATGGCTAACCCGATCCCCGAAATAATGCCGGATGAAGCTAAAGAAGCAGGTGCCTACATTATTGCTACAGGTAGATCAGACTTTCCTAACCAGATTAATAATGTATTAGCCTTTCCGGGACTTTTCAGGGGCGCACTGGATGCAAGAGTCAGCAATCTAACTACGAACATGTTTATCAAAGTCGCGGAAGCAATCGCCGATTGTGTGGATGAACTTTCGGTGGATCAAATTATTCCCAGCCCGTTTGATGTACATGTACCCGAAAAAGTAGCGGAGGCTGTGAGGGATTTTTAATTAATTTGATTTAGAATTAGTCCTCCCTTGAGGGAGGTGTCACGCCTTAAAGCGTGACGGAGGGTGTTGTGAGGTTTAGAAAGTTCGAATCCTCACAACACCCCACAGAATAAATCAGGAAGTGCTGATTTATTCATCTCCCCTCGAGGGGAGACTTTTCAGCTGTTCCATCAGTTTTATATTCATAGACTCTACTTTCCGTGTCGAGAAATAACCAAGCATCCAAACTGAAATCAGTTTCAACAAATGGAACGATTGGATATATATGTTTAAGTGGTATACCATTTTCATCTGCCCAACTGAGAATAGATGTAGATGCTAATTCTATTAAATCGAACTGTAGTTTACGTTCAGCTGGTATTTGGTGCTCCCTTTTTGTCATATGAGTCTAACATACTATTATCAAAACAAAAAACTAAGGCCATCAGAACTTCCCAACAGCCTCAGTCTATTTAGTTCTTAATTCCCAGATTTAACCGGGCGCTTCCATCTGACCGGGTCGGCGGGGGTTTCAAGAATTGGGTTTGGATAACCTTCCAGTAACCGTAGCGCTTCTTTTATGGCTGCTTCTAGTTGAGGATCGCCTCCATTCATACTTTCTTTTGGGGTGTCCATCACTTCGATATCAGGCGAAATTCCAATGCCTTCTACATCCCACTCACCATCCATATTATAGAATCCACCGCGCGGAGCAACGATTCTACCTCCGTCAATTAATCGAGGAGTGTCCCAGGTTCCAACTAATCCACCCCATGTTTTTGTGCCAATAAGCGGACCAATTTCTTCTTTCTTAAACATAAATGGAAGTAAATCACCACCAGACCCAGCACGCTCATTAATGATCATTACTTTAGGGCCCCATATTCCCGCTCCCGGAGAGGGAAATGGTCTGCGATCCCCTGCTTTGCTGTTAAAAAATCCATGCAAATCTCTGTTTAGCACATCAATAATGTAATCAGCTGCTGATCCACCGCCGTTATTTCTTTGATCCAACACAACACCTCGTTTATCCTGCTGAGAGAAGTAATACCGATTGAAATAAGTATATCCACCGTTTCCGGTATTTGGAATCCAAACATAGGCAAGTTGCCCGTTAGACATTTCATCCACTTTCCGGCGATTTTCCTCTACCCAATGCCGGGTTCGTAGCCCACCTTCGTTTGCAATCGGGACTACTGTGACCAGCCGGGCGCCGGAAGTATTAGGCGTATCATTTACCAGCAACTGAGTTTGCCGATTTACTGTCCCCTCAAAATATTTGTAATAGTTTTGATCGGACTCGATCTCTACTCCGTTTACAGCGAGGATATAATCCCCTTCATTTACATCAATTCCCGGGCCGGAAAGTGGTGCTCTTAAATTCGGGTTCCAGCTTTCAGCCGTAAATATCTTTTTGATTCGATACGCTCCGTTTTCAAGTGAAATATCCGCGCCAAGAAGTCCGGCCGGTACGTTTTCTAAATCGGGGAAGTCACCACCACTTACATAGGAATGCCCTACCGCAACTTCACCACTCATTATATCAATCACATAATTTAAATCGGAGCGATGTTTGGCATGTTTTACCCAAGGCGCGTACCACTCGTACACATCATTCCAGGGAGCGCCGTGCATGTTATCTACATACAAGAAATCCCGCATAAAGCGCCATCCATCCCGGAACATTTGCCCGAACTCTTCTTGTGGCTTAATTTTTAACTTAACTCCTGAAAGTGCCAGACTTCCATCACCAACCTTCTTTTCCCCGCCAGAAGTTTCCACGATTCCCCATGTTCCTCCTGATCGATACAGTAAGCTCTTTCTATCTTCTGAAACTACTGCTGCATTAACACTGGAAAGAAAGGTTGACACTTCCTGATCTTTGACTTCATACTTATGAAGTTTTGTTCCCTGATTAGGAATAGCCTCAAATATAAAAACCGTTCCTTCAGGTCCTCTTAATAATCCCTGATAATTTCGGGTTGGGATATCCAGACTTAGCGTCCGCTCTGCAATTCCATCTACATCAATAACAACCGATGTCTCGGAATCTTTTTCATCTTCTTTTGAGTCTGAACTTTCCTCTTTTACTTTTTCGTCATCGCTTTTGGGGAGAATAGGTGAAGGTTCGTCATCCGAAAGCACAATCATATACAATCCACGAGTCACCGACATATCGTAAGAACTCATATCAAGCCAACCCGTATTTAACCCAAAATCGGTGCTCGCTAAAAAGTACAGATATTTTCCACTTTCGTCCCATACCGGAGTTATCGCATCCGACATACCATCGGTAAGCATGTGCGTTTCTCCTGTTTCAACATTATGAACATGAACCGCTTTAAACTGGCTATCCAGAAGCTTTACATAGGCAATCCATTTACTATCCGGAGACCAATATGGATTGAATGTCCGATTTGGATGAGCATATCCATCCGTATCAAATGTCGTGGCTTTTCCTGATTCTACATTTACATACCAAAGATTGTAATCGGTATCTGTATAGGCTATAAACTTACCATCCGGAGACCATGCAGGCTGAAAGTAAAACGTTGGATTTGGTAGTTCTATTGATCTCGGTTCTTCCGCCCCAAACTGATCGGAGATCATTAAAGAATATTCTCCGCTTTTATCCGAAAACCAAGCTACTTGAGATCCATCCGGAGACCAAACCGGAGCGCGATCAGCATTTCCAGATGATTTTGTAAGATTCCTCCATGTCCCATCTTCTTTTGGTACGGTGATGATTTCTCCCCTTACTTCAAAAATTGCACGTTTACCTGTTGGCGAAAGCGCAGGGTTTGTCATTTGAAAAGCAGAAGGTTCTTCCCAACGCTCCCGACCCCAACTCATATCGCCAGCAACCGTTACAGAGATTTGATAAGTTTCTCCTGTCTCGGGGTTCAAGCGATGAAGATATCCGCCTTGTTCATAGACAATCATTCCTCCACCAGCGTCCAGACTCTTTACATCAAAATCTGAATGAAATGTCCATTGCTTTTCTTTTTCTGTCGCGGGATTGTATGACCAGATATTATTGGCATAATCTCTTTCAGACAGATAAAAAACAGAGCCATCATGCCAAACAGGATCGGTATGTCGTTCGTTATCTGTTCTTGGGGTTTGAACCAAGTCAAAGCTATTTAAATCTACAATCCAAATGGGCTGTGCCTGACCTCCACGATAATTTCTCCATTCAGAATCCCAAAAAGTGATCGGGTTGTAGGCAACGTATTTTCCATCCGGGGAAATCTCGCCGGAAGCCGCTCTTGGGATTGGAAGCATGGTTGACATCCCGCCTTCTGTACTAACCATCCAAAATTGATTTAATGCTGTTGGATATCCGGATCGTCCTGATCGAAATAAAACCTCACCTTCGGGAGTCCAACCGGTAACAATATCCGCGCCGGGGTGCCAGGTTAATCGTTTCGGTTCGCCTCCCTCAACGGGAATTAAGAACACATCTGAGTTTCCGGCATATTGCCCGGTAAAAGCAATCATAGAACCGTCTGGCGAAAAATGCGGATTAGATTCCCCGCCAATATTGCTTGTCAACCGAACGGCTGCTCCGCCAGCTTTATCTACTTTCCATAAATCATTGGCATGAACGAATACGATGCTTGTTTCGGAAATAGTTGGCTGTCTTAATAACTGAGCGCCTTGTGCTATTACTTGCTGAAATGAGACTGTAAGTACAGCCAAAGTCAGAATAAACCTACTTATTCTTTTCATAAAATCCCCTGCGTTAATTTGAAGTATGATTGAATATAATCAATCAACGGCGGGGGACAATTCCGTTTGGGAGTTTTTTATAAAGTGGGAGGTAGGCGCCTTTTGATTTAAGGATCATCTGCAATACCAAACACCCCTCCCGCCTTCGGCGTACTCCCCTTGAGGGGAGACTTTTCTTTTTAATTCCGGGATGAATCGACACAAAACTCCGAAGGAGTTTAATATGAAATAGCCCCGGGATTTATCCCGGGTGGTTAAATACCCAGACCAAACCCAAGGCAGGAAATGTTATAAAGCTTCTTTTTAGTCGACGGGTTGAGGAAGGTTTTATCGCAAGTAAGGATCTCATTTAGAAAATTATTGACCAACTCTGCGATTCTATTTCTGGCTTTTAAAACTTACTCGCCTTGAGTTTTTCTTTCTCTATTTGTTTTCCCCGGGATGAATCCCGGGGCTAATGGGGTTCAACTCCGTTGGAGTTTTTCATTGACTTTATCTTATTAGTTCTTTATAGTTCTAACAAGCACTATAAAGAACTAATAAGATAAACATGAATACTATAAAAATTGATGACACTGTTTTAGAATATTTGAAAAGTAAGGCTGATCCTTTTAACGATACTCCAAATTCTGTTTTAAGAAGAGAGTTAGGAATTGACAAATTTCACAACAATCGAAAAGAGATAAGAAAAAAAGATAATGGAACTATGCAATCTGATGAATTTGTAAGAAAAGTAATTCTTGAGCATTACGGATATAAAAATAGACCGCAAAAGGTGGGTAGATTTAGGTACTTATTTAATCTGAATGGAAAACATGTTTATTTTCAGAACTTTAATGAACCCACAAATAATCTTTGGTATCGAATTCGATCAAATGCATTAGATAAACTAAGAGAAAATGTAGACTCTGACATTATTCTAACCTATCCTATTGAAAAGCTTTTCTATATAATAAGTGTGAAGAAATTGAAAGAAAAACTAACTAAAAATAATTTGTCGAAAGAGGATATTGAAGTAAATATTGATCCAAACCAAGATTATTGGAGAGAGTTAAACTGGAAACTCGAAAGATTCACAATCTCTAAACCCCAATTATCATGAAACAGCAATTTGATATTGAATTGGCTCCTGAAACTATTCAAAGAATCGAAAAAGAGTCTCTTAGAAGAAAAATTTCTCCAAGTATTTTAATTGCCATTGCAATTGAATATTTGCTGAATACCCAAGAAATGCAAAGCTAGTTAAAGCCAACTAAAACAAGCTCGTCTGCTCTTTGTCTTTTTTCTGGGCTTCTTCGATGCGGGGTTCTTCGGGGGCTGGGGCATCACTGAGCATTTCAGGTAAGAATCTTTTTTCGTAAATGCGCCGGGAAATTCCGTGCAGTGCTTTTTCTCCTCTTGGAGTGATTCGTACGAATCCACTTTCATCTTCGGAAAGAAAACCGAACGTTCGCAAATCGTTTACAATCAGATAAGCTAGTTTATCAACAACTCCGGCATTCTTTTCTACAAATTCCCGATGTGGTGCTTCTTCTTCACTTAAATACACCTGACCAAGTACGTTCAGTTCAATATTGGTGAGTGGGAATCCCTCGCTTCCTTTTGTAAGCAGCTCATCCCAAACTTCCTGCGAATAGAACAGTCCAAACCACCATTTTCCCTCTTTCATTAATTCCTGAGAAATGGAACAGGATATATATTCACCCGGACCTGCTTTTCGCGGTTCACCACGACTTCGGTACATACTCACCATAGTGGCCAGGTCCAACGTGTGGATATTCGGCGGATACTTAAAATGGAAGTTGCTTCGCTTTTGCATGGTGGTTAACGTGGTGTTTCAACAAGATTGCTTTGAAATAGGCTTACACCGTATTTCTCACAAGGACTTTTTGCAATACCAATTAGTAACTATCGTCTTTGGTCTATCGTCACTCGTCTCAATTAAAATACTTCCCAAAGGGCGGGCTGTCAACCCCAAAGGGATGGCTTCGCCACAACTATCCTTTTTCGGCAATCAGATTTATTGCATCACCCAAATTGAACTTCGCCGGATCAGTATCTTTAGGCAGACCAATATTCTTTTTTCCATGCTTAATATATGGACCATATCGACCATCCATAACTTTGATCGGAAGATCTGTATCAGGATGCTTTCCTAAATCGCTAAGCTCTGAACTTTTTCTGGACTTGGCTTTCTGCTTGAGTAAAGTCACCGCTTCATCCAGTTGGATCTCCAGCACATTTCCATCTTTGGGGATGGACTTGAATTTTCCATCATGCACCACATATGGACCATAACGACCAACTCCAGCTTTCACCACTTTTCCATCTTCGGGATGTTCGCCAAGCGTTCTGGGGAGTGTGAGAAGCTTAATAGCTAATTCGAGATCAACATCTTCGGGAGTCATTCCTTTTAATAAAGAAGCGCGCTTTGGTTTCTTATTTTCTTCGGTTGCTTCTCCCAGCTGTACATAAGGTCCGTATCGACCCGTAAGTAAAAAGATTGGTAAACCTTCTTCAGGATGAACGCCAATCGGCTTGTCTTCTTCTTCCGATAGTTTAATGAGCTCTTCCAATTTTTCTGCGGTCACATCACTGGGATCCATATCCTGAGGTAATGAGGTAGAAACTTCTTCCTCACCTTTTTTCATTTTAGCATAAGGTCCAAATCTGCCAACCGCGACCTGAATGCCTTCCAATCCATCCAGAGGAAGGTCCAGCAGTTTCGCTTTCTGGGGATCGATTTTGTCTTCCTGCCGATCTACCTTCGCACGAAGTCCGTTTTCTCCTTTATAGTAATCATCCAGATACTTAACCGGATCTTCGGTTCCATTAGCAACGCCGTCGAGCTTGTCTTCAAGTGCTGAGGTAAAATCACTGTCCACAAGGTCCGGAAAATGTTCTTCAAGCAAGGATGTCACAGCAAATGCGGTAAAGGTAGGAACCAATGCTTTTCCTTCCGTTCTGCAGTAATTGCGGGATTGAATCGTAGAGATAACAGCCGCGTATGTACTTGGTCGACCCACTCCGCTTTTCTCTAATTCTTTAACCAGTGTCGCTTCTGTGTATCGCGCAGGAGGTTTAGTCTCATGGGAATTGAAATTCAAATCCTGAAGGTCCGTGTTGTCACCTTCTTTCATCTTCGGTAGGAAGTTTTCCTGATTCTCAAGTGCTGCTTCCGGGTCATCACTCCCTTCTACATAGGCACGGAAGAATCCCGGAAATAAAATCTTTTTACCACTGGCTCTGAAATCGGCCGAAGTACCATTGTTCTTTGCGGTGATGGTAACTCCTGTAAATTCCAGTTCCGCCTCCGCCATTTGGGTGGCAATGGTTCGCTTCCAGATCAAATCATACAATTTGTATTCACGATCTTTCAATCCGGATTTTTCAGGTTGAATAAACTTCGATCCAGAAGGACGAATAGCTTCATGTGCTTCCTGTGCTGACTTCCCTTTCTTCGTGTAATTCCGAACACGCTCGAATAAATAATCTTCTCCATACATCTCCACAATGCCATCGCGAGCTGCATCTATCGCCTGACTTGAAAGTCTGGTAGAATCTGTTCTCATATAAGTAATGAAACCCTTTTCATACAGCTTCTGAGCTACACTCATCGTATCACGGGCAGACATTCCCAGCTTTCGGTTAGCTTCCTGCTGAAGGGTAGAAGTAATGAATGGAGGAGAAGGATTTCTCTTTTGGGTATTGACTTCAACCTTAGTTACCGACCAGTCTGCGGCTTTTAAATCATCCACCAGAGCGCTTGCTTTCTCTTCATCGAGTAGCACTACAGAATCTGGTTTTTTAAGCTTACCGGTATTTTCATCAAAATCTTTTCCGCTGGCGATACGCTTTTCATTAAGGTGAGTCAGATCCGCTTTAAACTCATCGTTCTCACCCGATTTTTGAAGAGCAGCCTGTAAATCATAATAAGTTCCACTCCTGAATTTCATTCGCTCGCGTTCACGCTCTACCAAAAACTCAACTGCAACCGATTGTACACGCCCTGCCGAAAGGCCCGGAGAAATCTTCTTCCATAATAATGGAGAAACGGTGTATCCTGCCAGCCGATCTAATATTCGACGTGTTTCCTGGGCATGAACTAAATTCATGTCAATATCACGTGTATTTTCAAGAGCTTTCTGAACAGCTTCTTTAGTGATCTCCCGAAATACCATCCGCTTAACGGGAACTTTGGGTTTCAGAACTTCGAGCAAGTGCCAGGAAATGGCTTCCCCTTCGCGATCTTCATCCGTAGCAAGAATCAATTCATCAACATCTTTAAGCTTGTCTTTAAGCCTCTTTACAATCTTCTTTTTATCAGGTGGAGTCACATAGATAGCATAGTAACGGTCATCCGGGTTGATCCCTAAAGTTGCCCAGCTTTCCTTTTTATACTTGGCAGGAATCATCTTTGCCGAAGCCGGAAGATCACGGATATGCCCCATCGATGAATCAACATCATACCCTTTCGGCAGATATTTACTGATCGTTTTAGTTTTAGTAGGGGACTCTACAATTACAAGACTTTTCATGTACAAACAGTATTAATTCAATTCATTCACCAGAGCTTTCAACTCTTCGGCGTGTGCTTTGGTATCAATTTTTTCGATAACGCCCAAAATAGTACCATCTGTATCAATAACAAAGGCTGAACGTGAAGGACCTGTAAAAGTCTTTCCATACATCTTCTTTTCAACGATTGAATCAGTCGCTTCCGAGAATTTATAGTCCGGGTCAGAGGCCAACATATAATTAATGCCTTGCTTTTTAGCGTAGTTCTGGTGTGAGCGGCATCCATCTTTACTTATTGCCAGTAAGTTAAATCCTTTCTCTTCAAACCAATCAGAATGCTCAGCAAGATCTACAGTTTGACGATCGCAGCTTGAGGTATTGTTCTTCATATATACTGAAACGATCGTTGGCTTATCCAATAATTCTGAAAATGTTACTTCTTGTTCTTCTCCATCCTTCACTACTTTAAAAGTGAAATCGGTATCCATTTTAGTCCCTGTCTTGATCATAGTCTTTTTTATTTTTGGATAGTCATTAAGAGCATATCGAAGAATCGTACACAGAACTTTAGCTTATTTGCTGTTGTGCATTTCCTTCGGCAGTAGCCCGCTTTACAGAGTATACGTACGTCGGACAAGCCTCATGATGACCAATATTATTTAACGTTAACTTTTAAGTCACTCAGAGCAAAGCGATGAGTCTTCACTGTAGTTTCCAGGTTGACCAATACTTCGCAGATCCTTCTGCTACACTCCGGATCACTTTTTATTTACTATACACTTAGCATTATGCTTAACCGGAAAATTACAGGAGTTTGCAATAAAGCACATCTGGTTCGCCTTATGATGAATGGAATCGAGTTTAGCTGCCATTCGTTCCTCAGTAACTGTTACTTCCGGATGTAGCACTACTTTGGTAAACCTTCCACTTCCGTTTTTTTCTTCCTGCATGATTCCGGTAGCCTTATCCATGTAATCAATAACTATCACTCCTTCCACAGAACATAAATGCAGAAACCAGAGCATGTGACAGGATGAAAGTGAAGCCAGAAAAAGCTCTTCGGGATTATGTTTTGATGGATCACCTTGAAATGAAGGATCTGAAGAAGCTTCAATAACTGCTTTACTATTTATCTTTATAGAATGACTCCGTTCATAGCTTTTATACCCGGAAGTCCCTTCCCCCAGATTCCCTGTCCATTCAATTGTTGCTTGATAGTTATGTTCTTTCATTGTTATTTACTTGAAGCTTTGAAACTAACTAATTCAAGAATATGAAAGATTATTCTCAATACCATTATATGGAACTATACGATATGTTAAATCATATCAACCCATATAAATATCCGGAACGAATTAAGGAAGTAGAGAAAGAAATTGAGCAAAGAAAAGAGCTAGGAGAGGTTCCTCAACAATTAGTCCCTACGATTGATTGGAGCCCATTGAAGTTTTGGAAAAGGAAAAAAAAGTCGCTTGTTACAGATGCTGAATCAAGTTCAGCATGACAACTTCTCTGCTCTGTCCCTCTGTCCCTCTGTCCCTTAAGAATACTCACTCAATAAAAACTTAGCTACCGCAGCTACAACTAACGAGTGTTTTACTTCTCCTCTCCCCACCATATCCAAAAACTCAACCAAAGGCATTACATGCACATGAATGCGCTCGTTTCCATCCAATAATTGCTCAGAGGTTTTTGCGCAGTTTCGAGCAAGAAAGGTATGTGTATAGTTCGTCTGCATAGCCGGATTAGAACTTACATTTCCCAGATTGATCCATTCGTCAGAAGAGTACCCGGTTTCCTCCAGAAGTTCTCTCTTCGAAGTTTCAAGCGGACTTTCTCCGGGATCACATACTCCTCCTGGTAACTCCAGTGTGGGTTTCTCAATTCCATACCGGTATTGTTCTACCAGTACGATTTCGTTCTCACGAGTCAGGGCAATTACATTTATCCAATCCGGAGCGTCCAGAACAGAAAAGGTTGCGGAATGATCTTCCGATTCAATCTTCATATCCCGTTTTAAAACCTTGAAGATATTCGTCGTATATTCCACCCGTTCATCGGTGGTTACCCACGGTTCGATGGTATATTTAAATGATTTTTTACCCATGTCTGATTTAATGCACTTAGTTCACTCTGATTTCACTTCTCCCGAAGAACTCGCCAAAGCTACGGAAAAAGCCTGCGACCTGATGGAAAAAATTTATGCCAAAGGCATGTATCCAAAGATGATCGTCCACAGAGAATACTCAGATCACAATCCGAATATTAAAGGGGAGATGGCTCAGCCTAAAGCATTTCGTTGGTATTTAAAACGTGAGATTAAACGACTAATCTCGAAGAAAGCAGATCTGGAAATAAAACCTTCTCGTCCGGTTATCCCATTGAATGACCCAAAGCTGATGGACCATACCGATGAGGAAGAATGGGATTTCACCAAAAAGAAAATGTTTCTGTTTTCTCCTGAACGGGTTGATATCTCATTAAACCGACTTTCTCATTATACGGGGACCGATCCATGTGATTTCCAGCGATACATCCTGTTCACAAATTACGCTATGCATGTGGAAGTATTTCTTGATAAATATCCGGATTGTGTAAAACCCAGTCGCGAAGGGGTTCAGATGCCTGCCTATCACTATAAACTTGATGATAACAGCGGGATTACGCTCATCAATATTGGTGTTGGCCCATCTAACGCAAAAACAATTACCGATCATGTTGCCGTACTCCGACCTGATGCCATGATTATGGTTGGTCATTGCGGAGGACTTCGAAATCACCAGGAAATTGGAGATTTTGTACTGGCCAATAGTTACTTCCGTGATGATAAAATACTGGACGAACTGTTTCCGATTGGAAATCCTGTAATTCCCAATTACTTGCTCAATCTATATTTAAAAGAGGCACTAGACTCTCATGGTCTACAACATCGGATTGGGACGGTATTTACTACCGGAAACCGAAACTGGGAGTTTTCCGCAAAACATACGGTCCAGCAGATTCACCAAAGTCGCAGTTTAGCCGTCGATATGGAATCAGCAACAGTTGCTACAAACGGATTCAGATACCGTGTTCCACATGCTACTCTTCTTTCGGTAAGTGACAAGCCCTTGCATGGTAAACCAAAATTGACAGATGCAGCTCAGAAATTTTATCAAAACTCGAAAGAACTTCATCTTCAAATCGTTATTGATACGATTAAGCTCGTTAAGGCAAACTTCCCAAATGGACTCCCAAATTCAAGCATTCGTGCATTCAACGAACCATTGATGGGCGCCGGAGGAGATTAGTAACATCGAACTCTGAACAAGGAACATCGAAGTTCAATATTTAAAAAGTTTTGTAAGGAATTCATTTCTCTCCGGTCTTACATGTAAAAAATATGTGAGGCAACTATGAATTTTACTATCGAAACTTTCTCTCCTGAAGATTTTCTAAACCGCTCGGTAAAGGATATGCGTCCAGACGAGCAGCCCCGGGAAAAACTGATGAAATATGGCGCGGGTTCACTTTCTGACTCAGAACTGCTCGCCATTCTTCTTCGAACCGGAACCAAAAAGCTGAATGTGCTTGAAACCTCCAAAGCGTTACTCGATCATTTTGGAGGATTGCATGCGCTCATCAAAAGAGAGTGGACAGAACTTCGTGTAATTCCCGGAATCGCAAAAGTGAAAGCAATCACTCTGGAAGCCGCCTTTGAGCTAGCCCGACGAATTCAAGTTGCCGGACTTGGGGAAGAAATTCAGGTTACCAGTCCTGAAGATGCAGCAGCTTTCTTTGGGCCCAAAATGCGGCACCTGAACAAAGAAGTATTTATGGTCGCCTTTCTCAATAACAAGAAAGTGATGACCGGTTTTCAGCAAATAAGCTCCGGCGGAAGCAATGCCACCATTGTAGAGCCCGCAGAGGTGCTGAGGCAGGCGATCATCCATCAAGCTAATTCCATTATTCTGGTTCACAACCATCCTTCAGGAAGAAACGAAGCTTCCACAGCCGACATCAACCTTACCAAACGAATCGCCGAATCCGGAAAACTGCTGGGTATTCCTGTAGAAGATCATATCATTATTGCAGGGTATGAGTTTGTATCACTGCGCACAGAGCGCTTGTTTAATTGATTAATTAAAAATTAGGAATAGTTGAATTAGGAATATGAAAGAAGGGAACGTTGTTCAGGTTAAGAGTTATGAATTTGCTTTGCGGGTTATAAAGTTAAATCGTTTCCTAGTTGAGAATTACAATGAATATGATATCTCCAGACAGATTTTGAGATCCGGCACATCAATTGGAGCTAATATTGAGGAGGCAATTGGTGGAACAACTAAGAAAGACTTCAAATACAAACTCAGCATTTCTTATCGGGAAGCAAGAGAATCTCATTTCTGGATTCGGTTATTACGAGATTCAGAATACATATCTAAAGATCAGGCTGGTTCCCTTCTGAAAGATTGTGATGAATTACTAAAAATCCTCGGCTCAATTATCAAAACAACTAAAAAATCACTTTGAGACTTTATTCCTAATTCAACTATTCCTAATTCCTAATTGTTTTATCTTATACGGAATTCTGAAACAAACCCCCGAATGAACAACTACCTCGAAGAGATATTATCCGCCTCGCTGGCGCAATTTGAATTAGAAGAAACTCCTGAAATACATCTGGAAGCTCCGAAAGTAGAAAGTCATGGTGATGCTTCTACCAATATCGCGATGATGCTTGCAAAACCTTTGCGAAACAATCCCCGTGCGATTGCTCAACAAATTGTAGATGGTCTGAAGTATGATGAAGCCAAAATCTCTTCGGTGGAAATAGCCGGCCCCGGATTTATCAATTTTCGTTTCGCTGAAGATTACTTGTACGATGAACTCGCTTCCATTATTGAGAAAGGAGTTGATTTCGGAAAGACAGATTCTCAAAAAGGGAAGAAGATCCAGATTGAGTTTGTGAGTGCTAATCCTACAGGGCCATTAACTGTTGGGCATGGAAGAAATGCCGTTCTTGGCGATACCGTTGCCCGACTCATGGAATGGACCGGTGCAGAGGTAGATCGCGAGTATTACTTCAATAATGCGGGCCGACAAATGCGTGTGCTTGGTCAAAGCGTTCAGGCTCGTTATTTAGAAGAATTGGGAAAAGAATCGGACTTTCCTGAAGGTGGTTATGAAGGTGAATACATCAGGGATATTGCCAAAGAACTAATTGATGAACAAGGAGAAGATCTGGTTGATGCCACGTGGACTCCCTTCAAAGAAAAAGCAGAAGTAGCCATTTTCAAGGATATAAGTACAACACTGGATCGAATGAAAATCCACATGGATAATCATTTTAACGAGCAAAGTTTGTATGATAGCGGTGATATTGATTCTGTTATAAAACGGCTGGACGAACTCGGGCTCATCAAAAAAGAAGATGGAGCAACCTGGTTCAAAACTACCGAGTTTGGTAAAGAGAAAGACACCGTGCTCATAAAAAGTACCGGCGAGCCCACCTACCGACTTCCTGACATCGCATATCATGCAAACAAGCTGGATCGCGGTTATGACCTCTGCATTGATATTTTTGGAGCTGATCATATTGCGACCTATCCGGATGTCCTATCCGGTATCTCTGCATTAGGTTACGATACTGATAAAGTAGATGTGATCGTATATCAGTTTGTGACTATTGTAAAAGATGGTCAGCCTTTTAAGATGAGTACCCGAAAAGCCAATTTCGTGACCCTTGATGACTTGATGACTGAAGTTGGCCCGGATGTAACCCGGTTTTTCTTTTTGATGCGCTCACCGAACACTCATTTAGAATTTGATATTGCTCAAGCTAAAGAAGCGGGGGAGAAAAACCCGGTATTCTATCTGCAATATGCTCATGCGCGGATTTTCAGCATTCTACGAAAAGCAGAAGAGCAATATTCTTTTGATAACGATGTTCAGCTTAGTCTTTTAAAAGAAGATGCCGAGACTTCGCTCATCAAAATATTGTTTAAGTTTCCGGGAGCCATTCAAAGCGCCGCAGATGCTCGAGAGCCTCATCGTGTGATTAACTACCTGAATGATGTTGCTTCAGCATTTACAACCTTCTACCACGATTGCAGAATTATTGGGGTGGATGAAAATCTTGCTCAGGCTCGAATTGCATTGGCTAAAACTACCGCTCAGGTGCTTAAAAATGGATTAATAATTTTGGGGATTACCGCACCGGAAAGGATGTAGTAATGAAAAATCTTTGTCTTCTTTTATTCTCTATTCTTTTTATTCAATCCTGCGGGGTTTTTGAGAATGAGCAAAATCTTCACGTTTTAGACCCAAGTTGTGAAGAGGATTTTTTAGTCGTTGCTGAGAGCATGCCTCAGTTAATCGGCGGTCTTGCTGAGTTACAGCAAAGAGTAGTTTATCCTCAAGAAGCTATAGAAGCGGGAATTGAGGGAAGGGTAACGGTGCAATTTTTTGTAACAAAAGAAAGAACTGTCGCCTGTCCTAAGGTAATTCGTGGTATTGGCGGAGGTTGTGATGAAGCAGCAGTCAAGGCAGTAGAACAAGCTAAATTCCATCCGGGAATGCAACAAGACGAGCTTGTTCGAATTCAGTATTCACTTCCTATTGTATTTCGATTGCAGAATTAATCAGATATCAACTTCGTAAAGCAAACAATCCCTCTCACCAACTGCTCAGCGACTTTAAATCCCGCCTGTTTGAAAAGTGTATTGCTTTCATCTTTTGTCCAGAATTGAATTCCTCCTAAAGAAATCGATTCCTGAAGAAGCCGTCCATACCAGGCGTCGCTTTTTATCAGATGCATCACAAAAAATACTCCGTCCTGTTTTATCACTCTTCGGGCTTCGTAAAGTACTTTTAGTTCTTCGGATAACTCATTCAGCGTTCCGCCCATTACAATACCATCGAAGGTTTTGCTGAAGAAAGGAATTTCTTTCCCATCAGCTCGGACCAAAAACATATCAGTTTCATCAGCTTCCGCTTTAAGACGAGCTTCCTCCAACATTTGAGAGGAGAAATCTAATGCTACAATTTCGGCTTCTTTTTGAGCCGCCTTTAGCGCACGGCCATATAATGCCGTTGAACATCCTAAATCCAGATACAATCCACCTGCTTTCGGAGCCGTCCATTCGATCAGTAGCTCGTGTTCCTTTTCAATGGGGAAATCCTCACCAGAAAGAAGTGACAATGAACGTTTGCGCCAGATATCTTCATAAATAGAAGCAGTAAGCTTGAAGTGATTCGTACTTTGGGCGAGTGAACTGAACGCAGGTTCTTTTCCTAAAATGTCAATGATGTTATTCCTGACCTTATATTCATCGCCTTCCTGCGAGCAAACAGTGCCATTAAATGGCCTGGAAAGCTCGGCTACATCCTTTGGGACCTGGATGGTAGCTCGCTCATCAACCGGCGATCGTAATTCTAAATTCATGTCCTTTCTGTTAGTTTGGAAACGGAGTACGCTTCATCAATCACAGTGTTTCGCTACTTCTGCAGCACCAGCGATATCTGTGCACCTTTGTCAACACTTAACATCTTCGCAGCATTTCCTTTTAAAGGCTGCTCAAAACCTGATCAATTTCTTTTTTAGAAACTTTATTCAGTTGAGCTAGATTTTGAGAAGTTAGTTTTTTCCACTGGTCAATTTTCTTTCTTTCAGTTGTTTTAATTTCCCAAAAATAACTGAGTTCCTCACTTGATGTTTGAATTATTATATCCCTTATTTCCTTAAAACTAGATATAATATTGATTAAGCTTCTGGGTACATTTTTATACATTTTCCCATTTACTGTATAATCTTCTTGACCACCAGCAGTAAATGGATCTCTTACATTTGGGCAAATCACAGACTCTTTTGTAACTAACCATGTAGTAACATTTTGAAACTTATTAGGACTTTTTCCAAATAACTCAGGAAAATAAACCATCGCTTTGTTCTTTAAGTCTTGTTTTTTCTCTTTAGACAGATTCCCCCAATATTTAAGAACAACATTCTGCGACTCTTCGTCATTTTGGTTTATCCACCAGAGTTTATCCCCCTTTTTTAACGTACTCCTGTAGTAATCAATCATTGGCCCTATTGGGTTTTCACTTTCCCGTAAAGCTTCATATGGAATCTCAATTTTATCAAAAATAGTTTCGCCTTTACTCAAATTCATATCTATCAAATAGCGAGGAGAGTGAGTTACAACTACTTCTGCTAGGCAGTCTTCATACGGTCTAAACTTAAACTCTATTGGGTCTGATAGCTTTCCAAAGAACATATAGATCCTTTCGGCATTTTTATCTCTTCTAGACTCAAGGACACTATTTCCAGTAGTTCTCCAATGATTTTTGTTTGTGGTTTTAACCTCAATTCCATAAAAGTCATTAACAATTATATCAGGAAAATCTTGAGATGATGTAATTCTAATTGAATTCTCAAAAGCCGTCCCTTTAGAATTATTTCTTAAAATGTCTGCAAGGTATGGTTCAAATCGAATCCCACCTAAACCAAGAATTTTGTTCGGCGTTTTAGAAGCCAAATCATCAAGCTCCTGCTTTGATACAATAAGTAATTGCTCAAACTCCTTTTTGTGTGGTTCTGGATTTGATGAATAAATCATGATTCAATTATTAAAATAATGTTCCCATTTACTCTCAAGGCTTCTTGCTAAGTGATAGGCAAGTAAAGGTGGAACAGCATTACCAACTACTTTATACGCCGCTGAAGGACTCACTAAAAATTTTTTGCGGCCAGTTTTACTCTTAATAACAAAATCAAAGTCTCTAGGAAAAGTCTGAATTAAACCACACTCTCTTAATGTTAATCTTCGTTCCTTCAGCCCTTGTTGGAGTTCTTCTAAATAAGCTCCACCATTTGATTTTGAAAGTCTTCTGAACTCAATATTACCATGATGCTCAGCCCTAATAGTTGGCGCTAATCCATCTAGCTTAACTTCTGTCTGTCCTTGACAATGAGCTCCCATATACTTTGCTCTTGAATAATACTGTTGAGATAAATCCTTTGCTAGTTCAGGTTCTCTTAGTGATTTGAATAAAGATCTTACAGTCATAGGAGGTTTTAGCGCCTCTCCAGAAAAATTAACCCTATGAGTAGGAGACGGATATGGGTTTAACACCTTTTCGAATTCCCCCTTTTCCAATTTTTCCAAGACATCTTTTCTTAACGCCGATTTTTTTAAACCGATAAAAAAGACCCTTTCTCTAGATTGAGGAACACCATAATCACCTGCATGTAGTACTTGCGGTTCAAAAACAAAATATCCGTCTTTGTTAATTGATGAAAAGTCTTGCCGAATTATATCTTTAACATTAGATAAGTTTACTAGACCTTTTACATTCTCTGCTACAAAAACTTTTGGCTTAGTTATCTCTATGACTTCTTTCATCCACATGTAAAGCTTACCACGAGTCTCTTCAGTAGCCTCATATTCTTTTTTTAATTCACCTAAATGATTTTTGTGGGAGTTAAACCCATTTCTTTTTCCTGCAATACTAAAATCCTGACATGGAAAGCCACCAGTCACAATATCTACATCTTCAGGAAAAATCTTTTCGCCAGACTTATGAAGCTTCACTAAGTCCACAATGCTCTCAGAATGAAAATTTTCAGACTCAACTCCTCTATCCTTAAAATAATTTACCCAAGTATTTCGAGCACTTAATAGAATATCATTTGCAAAAACAGTTTTAAATTTTGTTTTCTTTAGCTCAACAAATCCATCATCTACCTCTTTTTCAACAAACTCAGGATTTAAAACTTCATTTATCGAATCTTTATGAACCTCAAAACCACCTTCAAATCCCAAATCCATTCCACCGCAACCAGAAAACAGTGATATCATTCTTAATGTTTTAACCGATTTCTTTTGGACCTTTTGTGCGTTGTAACTTAATACAAGTTGAGGCTCTTCAACTTCTAATATTACTTCTTCATTTTTATACTCAACAGAATTCATATACTTTCAAAAAATCAGTTTGCTTTGAACTGGTTATCCGTTTTTAGAATTTTTTTTAAAACTTTCTTCAAAACCTTATTTCTCGAGCTTTTCCTTTTTATATCACATTCCCAAATCACAATAACATTCCATCCTAGTTTTTTCAACTTTCTTAAATTCTTTTTATCTCTTTCTTTATTCCTTTCAATCTTATCATTCCAAAATTTTTTATTCGTTTTAGGCATTACATAAATTTTACAGTCTTTATGACCATGCCAAAAGCAACCATTTACAAAAACTATAGTTTTGAATTTGGTTAGTTTTATATCGGGTCTTCCAGGCAGACTTTTATCATTTACTCTGTATCTAAGACCTTCAGAAAAAAGATATTTTCGGACTATTAATTCAGGCTCTGTATCCTTACTCCTAACAGAGCTCATAATTTCACTTCTTCTTTTCTTGCTTACCTTATCAGCCATTATTTCTGCAGCACCAGCGATATCTGTGCACCTTTGTCAACACTTAACATCTTCGCAGCATTTCCTTTATTGATGCCCACTTCTAACATCCCGGAACTGCCAATAAAAGCTACGGGTTCACCGGGCTCCACATCTCCAAAGGTGTTTACTAAATGATCGATAATAGTGTTCCCAACATAAATTTTGACTTTCCTACGCCCTGCGGTGTCTTCCAGCAAGCTTTCAGAAATATTGGTGATCAGGTTTCCAAAACGGTCGATGTGAATCACCCAGCCCTGAAGTCCGTCTTTGTCTCCGATTGGAGTTGCCCAGTGATAGGTAACCAGGTCTTTGATTGGATCACCCAACTCTTTCAGATCAACACCGCTACTGATATGAGCAGCTATAGGAGCGAAAATATCCCGCCCATGAAAGGTTCTGGAACGATCTTTCCGCCAGTATTTAGAGTTGCTTAACTTATACGCTTTGTACTTGAACTCATCGTACAACAATGAGAAAATCCCGTTATCGGGACCAACAAAATACTGGTCTTCAATTTTTAGTACAATAGGGTTTCGGTCTGTACCCACTCCCGGGTCAACAACCACAAGATGGACCGTGTTTTTTGGAAACAGAAAGGCTGAATTCCGAACTACCCAGGCACCTGCCATGATATCCTGTGGAGGAATATCGTGAGAAACATCAATAAGGCGCACTTTTGGGGCTATACCCAGCATCACTGCCTTCATGGCACTTACATAGTGATCCTGTGTTCCAAAATCGGTAGTAAGAGTGATTACCTGGTTATCAGGCATAACTATTTAGCATCACCGGCATCACCAGCATCAGAATATCTTCGCTGTCATCACTGGTGGACGGTTTTACAATACCGGCCCGGTTTGGGGATGAAAATTCAAAACTCACTTCTTCATCGTCAATGTTGCTGAGTACATCGCCCAGATATTTGGCGTTGAATCCGATTTCCATGCCTTCATTTGAATAATCACATTCGATAGTTTCCTTCGCCTCACTACTCATATCCAGATCTTCTGCACGAATGGTGAGCTTATCCGCTTCCATTTGAAGGCGAATTTGACGAGTAGTTGAACTTGAAAAAATAGCAACCCGCTTCACAGTAGAAAGCATTTGTTCCTTGCTGATCGTCAAAAACTTGTCATTGTCGCGGGGAATGACTGAGTCGTAATTAGGATACTGCTCATTAATCAATCGGGTTATTAAAATGGTATTCCCACTTTTAAAGCGTGCGTGATCCTGAGTTACCGTTACATCGCAATCATCACCTGAAATTGTTTTCTGAATCAGGCTTAGCGCTTTATCGGGGATGATAAAATTCACGTCCTTATCTGCAGTGATTTCTCTATTCGTGTATTTTACCAAACGGTGTCCATCGGTGGCCACAAATTTACTTTCCTCAGTCCCGATCTGGAAATACACACCCATCATTGCCGGACGAAGGTCATCACTGGAAACGGCAAATAATGTTTTATCGATGGCTTTATGTACTAACTCTGAAGTTGATGTGATGTGCGTTCCGTCATCCAGATTTGGTACTTCAGGAAATTCATCAGCTTCATCACCAACTAGCTTATAATTACCTTTATCGGTTCGGAAGTTGATATTCTTGCGATCATCCACATCAAAGAACACGGTAATGTTAGGTAGCTGCCTCAACGTTTCCAACAATCGACGGGCAGGAATAGCAACGGCTCCATCTTCTTCGATATCAGCCTCGATGTATTCAATGATAGAAATTTCGAGATCGGTGGCAGTAAGTTTAAGCTTTCCGTCTTCACTCTGAAATAAAATGGTTTCGAGAATCGGCAGAGTTGCCTTAGAGGGTACGGCTCCAATTACCGCTGAAAGGCCTTTGTTAAGTTCGCTACTTGATACAGAAAATTTCATGAATCCGTGTGTTAATGTATGTTAAGGACAATTTTTCCCCAATCTTGCCCTTTCAAAATGATGTGCTTATACTAAGAAATAGTTGTTCCCTCCGCAACAAGAGAGAGCATCATTTTATTATTCAAATAACCCTGTTTCCTTATCGTTAAAGCGCTACTGTAGTATTAATTATTGAACTCTCTCTTTTTTGATGAAAAGAATCTTTTCAGCGCTCTTTATAATTGGCTTATTCAGCATCTCCGCCCAGGCTCAGTCTGCGTTGGCGAAGTATGGTAATGACTTCCTGAGTACCGGAGCAGGAGCTCGTGCACTTGGGATGGGAGGAACGCACTCAGCCATAACGAATGATGTCACTGCAGGATACTGGAATGTAGCCGGACTCGCACAGCTCGAACAACCGGAACTAATTTACATGCACTCCGAACGTTTTGGGGGAATTGTAGGATACGATTATGGCGCGGCTGCCATGCCCTTGAAATCCGGAAATGGAGTGGTTGGAGTTAGTTTTTTCCGTCAGGGAGTGGATAACATTGCCAATACCTTGAATGCCTGGGATAACGAACGAGGTCCGAATGGCGGCCCCAGAGAAGACGCAGAATCATATATCACTAAATTTAGCGCAGCAGATGTCGCCATTTTTCTGTCATACGCTAAAAAGCACTCGGACCGACTTTCCTATGGTGCTTCAGCCAAGATCATCAACCAGCGACTTGGTCCTTTTGCAAATGCCTGGGGCTACAGCATTGATGTAGGAGCACAATACAAAACAGATTTTATCAATTTTGGGGCTTCCATTCAGGATGTAACCACGATGCAGAAAATGTGGACGGTAAATGAAGAGGAGTTTACCGGATCAAACGGTCAGTCGTTCCAGGAGACTTTTGGAGACTCTATTCCATCCGGACAAAATGAATATGTGCTCCCATCAGTTCGATTGGGGGCTTCCAAAGCGTTCACTGTTACTGATTTTGATTTTGTTGCTGCGGCTGATTTGAATCTGTTATTCGAAAACCGACGCTCTTATTACATGAATATTGGTTCGATGAGTATTGAGCCACATGTTGGGGGTGAGGTCACTTACAAGAACCGAATCTCAGCTCGCGCCGGACTCACTGATTTTGTTGATGATCCTGAAGCCGGATTTACCGTTTCTCCCACGCTCGGACTTGGTTTCCGGGTTGCTTCTTTCCACATCGACTACGGCTTTGCCAGTTTCGCCGGAACCACTAGCAATCTCGGCTACACTCATCGTATTTCGCTGAAGTTTAACTTGAAAGGGAAGTCTTAGGCTCGCCACTAAAGCACAAATACACAAAAGAAAGCGAAGAATCTGCAAAACTCCTTTACCCTTGCTCTGATACTCTGCGGCGGAGCATTTTTGTTGTCTTACCTTAATGCGAAGGATTAAAACCCTTCGCTTGTTTAATTGAGCTATATCTATGAAGCTTGTCATTCTTGTAGATGTGAGGTAATTAGTTGACAGTTTCAGGCTCTGTAACGGAATCAGCCTTTACTAATCTCTTGCTTTATCAACGGACCACTCCCCACAGATGCTGAAATGAATTCAGCATGACAGCTTAAGGTTTTCTTACTACCTTTCTTCAAAAAACTAATAGTGCGCATAATCCTCCTCGGTCCAACGGCATCCGGTAAAACGGAATTATCCCTTCAACTTGCTGAAGAACTTGGGACGTCTATTATTTCTGCCGATTCCCGACAGTGTTACAAATACCTGGATATCGGAACGGCAAAGCCAGGAAAAAAAGAGCTAGCTCGAGTTCGACATTATAATATTTCCAATCTCGGATTGGAAGAAGACGACAGTGCCGTTAAATTTCTGGAACGAACTGAAGCTTGGGAAAAGAAGGTTCTTGAACACTCAGAGCATGTACTATATGCCGGAGGAAGCACGCTTCATCTTACCGGACTCATTCAGCCTTTCAGTGATATCCCAAATTCGGATGAAGAGAATATCGCACAACTCAATCAACAGATAGAAGCTACAGGTATTGAGCCATTGTATGAAAAGCTCAAAGAAGTAGACCCGGATTACATTCCCAAAATGGATGGAATGAATCGCCAACGTATTATTCGGGCGTTGGATGTATGGATGCAAACCGGTAAGTCGTTCAGCTCTTTTCATCAAAAAGAAGAAATCACGTTACCTGAAAATACGCTCGTTTTCGGACTCCATCACCCCCGAGAGAAATTGTATAATAGAATCAACAAACGAGTAAATATGATGATTGAAGAGGGACTGATTGAAGAAGTACAGTCGATTCTTGATCAAGGTTTTTCCAAGGATTTGCAATCTCTTCAAACAGTTGGGTATAGGGAAGTAATCACTTATCTGGATGGAGACTTCACTAAAGAAGAAATGATTGAGAAGATCAAAACCAATACCCGACGATACGCCAAGCGACAAATTACATGGTTTCGGAAATGGGAGTTTATTGAATGGTTTGATGCGGATGAGTTGTCTGTTGAGGAGATGAAAGAGCGGATTTTGAAGACTGTTTCTTAACTATCATTATGCTGTCATCCCGGACTTGATCCGGGATCTTAGTCAGGCTTATAATTTAGATAAAGGGCAGAAAAGAAATCGGAGTTCAAATCATAAGATCCTGAAACGAGTTCAGGATGACGTCTTTCTTTAGTCATCCTGAGGATACTTCCGAAGGATCTACGAGGTTAATTAATTGTGCAGATTCTTCTTTTTAATACGCAAGGTGGTATAAACCTTCGGATTAAGAACACTCCTTCTCCACTAAACAAAAAAATACCGAAAAGCCTTTAGCAGCTAAACACAATAAGCCTTAAATTTGGCACTCACTTAAAACGAAGCTCCATCATGTATAAAGCTAAAGTAAATGTAACGCTGCGCCCTTCTATTCTCGATCCTAAAGGAAAGGCAGCTCATCATGCTCTTCAGAATCTTGGGATCAACAAGATTGAGAAAGTGCGCATTGGCAAATTTATCGAACTGGATGTAAACGCCGACTCTGAATCTGCCGCAGAAGAAATTGTTAAAACTGCGTGCGCCAAATTGCTGGCCAACGAAGTGATGGAAGATTTCGAAATCGAAATCAATAAATAATATGGTTCCCGAAACTCTTGATACGTTCTATGCCGAAACGGTGTTGGCCGATCTTGAGGAAGCTACGGAAACCAAAACCGAATCAGAAGTTGAGGAGCAGGTTAAAACGCCCTGGCGCCTTTTCTTATATGATGATGACATTCACACCTTCGACGAAGTGATTGAACAACTTATGAAAGCAACTGGTTGCTCACTTTCTCATGCTGAAAAACTTACCTGGCAAGTTCATAACGAAGGTAAAGCGATGGTTCATGAGGGTGAGTTTGAAGAGTGTCTTCGAATTGACAGCGTTTTAAAAGAAATTCAACTTGTTACCGAAATAAAAGGATAGAAAGTGGCAACATTTGGCGTAATCGTATTCCCCGGCTCTAATTGTGATCATGACGCATATCATGCAATGAAGCATGTGATGAATTGCGAAGTGAAATTCCTCTGGCATAAAGATACCGATCTAACCGGTGTAGACTTTTTAATTGTACCTGGAGGATTTTCTTATGGTGATTATCTTCGATCCGGGGCCATTGCCCGTTTCTCTCCCATTATGCAGGAAGTTGTGAAATTCGCTGAGAAAGGTGGCCCGGTGATGGGAATTTGCAACGGCTTCCAGATTTTGCTTGAGGCGGGTTTAATTCCTGGTGCGATGATGCACAACCACAAGCTTCGTTTCGTATGCAAGAACATTAATATGCGCTGCGAGACTACAGATTCATTTTTTACTTCCGGATTAGAAAAGGGCCAGGTGTTCAATATCCCTGTTTCTCATGGAGAGGGAAATTATTTCATCAGTGATGACGGACTTAAATCACTCCAGGATAAAGACCAGATTCTTTTCCGTTATTGTGATGAAGCTGGTAACCTGACCGAAGAGTCCAATTTCAATGGCTCAATAGATAGTATTGCAGGAATTACCAACAATGGCAGAAATGTATTAGGGATGATGCCACATCCCGAAAGAGCGATGGAAAAAATTCTCGGTTCGGAAGATGGTAAACCTATCTTCGATTCTATTCTAAATTCCTTGTCGATAGCGTAGGATTTAGTACCTTCACTGCATGAGCGGAGAATCCTCACCTTTAAAACTTCACAGTCAGGGCCTGGTAAAGCGTTACCGTAAGCGAACGGTGGTCGATGATGTCTCCATTAACGTTGAGCAGGGAGAGATTGTAGGTCTTCTTGGCCCGAACGGCGCCGGAAAAACTACTACTTTTTATATGATGGTAGGCTTGGTGACTCCCAATGCAGGGAAGATTTTTCTAAATGAGGAGAACATCACCGACACACCAATGTACAAGCGCGCCCGAAAGGGAATTGGCTATCTTGCCCAGGAAGCCAGTGTATTTCGAAACCTAACCGTTCGACAGAATTTAGAATCCGTTCTTCAATTTCTGGATTACACAAAACAGGAAATTAAAGAACGATGTGATCGCCTTATTGAAGAGTTTTCTCTTCAAACCGTGGTAAACAGTAAGGGATATAGCTTGTCGGGAGGAGAACGACGCAGAACAGAAATTGCCCGGGCATTGGTTACAAATCCAAAGTTCATCCTCTTAGATGAGCCCTTTGCCGGGGTCGATCCAATCGCCGTTGAAGACATTCAGGAGATTGTCTCAAAGCTTAAAGATCAAAATATTGGAATTCTGATTACTGACCATAATGTCCACGAAACGCTTGCAATTACCAACCGTGCTTATCTGATGTTCGAAGGTAAAATTTTAATGGAAGGTGATGCCGATACCTTAGCAAATGATGAAAAGGCAAAAAAACTATATCTTGGCCAGACTTTTAAACTAGATCGATACAAAAACAAATAAACAATGAAAGAAATAACCGTTCAGGAACTTAAAGAAAAGAAAGAAAGCGGAGCCGATTTCGTGTTAGTTGACGTACGCGAAAACACAGAGTATTTAGTCTCTAACCTTGATGGACAGCACATTCCATTAGGAGAATTGCCAAGCCGAATAGATGAGATTGAAGCTGATAAAGATGCTGAAATCATAATGATGTGTCGTTCGGGTGGTAGAAGCGGCAAAGCGGTTGGCATCATGGAAAGTGAAGGCTTTTCCAACGTTCACAATCTTAAGGGTGGAATTACTGCGTGGTCAAATGAAATCGACCCCAGCATGCCCGTGGCCTAATCTCTACATTTTGAAAAAGCTAATACTTGTTATCATTCTCCCATTCTTGATGCATACTGCATCATGTGGGCAGGATTATGATATCATCTTATCGAATGGAAGGGTTTTTGATGGTTCCGGAAACCCGTGGTTCTACGCTGATGTTGCTATTTCTGATGACAGAATAGTAGCCATTGGTGATCTTAGTTCTGCCTCAGCTAACGAGATAATTGATATTACCGGGCTTTACATTTCTCCCGGCTTTATCGATATCCATTCCCACGCTCTTGATCCTGCTTCAGAAGGAAGAGGACTGGACTCGGAAGATCGTCGAAGAAGACAAGCTCCGAACTTAATCTCTCAGGGCATTACAACCGTCATCGTAAATCATGATGGACGATCCTCAACCGATCCTGTAACTGATCAAATCGGAGCCTTGGAAGCCAACGGGATTGGAGTAAACGCCGGACTTATGATTGGTCACAATTCTATCCGTTTTAAGGTATTAGGAGAGGATAACGAGCGATATTCTACTCCTCGAGAAATTGAGCAACTAAAATCTATCGTTAAAGAGGCGATGGAAGATGGGGCTTTCGGGCTTTCCGCCGGACTTGAATATGAACCGGGACGATGGAGTAATACGGAAGAAGTTATATCGCTGGTGGAAGAAATAGAACCTTTTGGCGGGGTATATATTTCTCATCAACGAAGTGAAGCTAAAACGCCGATGCGCTGGTTACCTAGTGACAACGACCCAACGCCTCCAACCATGCTTGATGCCGTTGAGGAAACCATAGAAATTGGAGAAAAAACAGGCGCAAGGGTTGTGGCTTCTCATTTGAAATCCCGGGGAGCAAATTATTGGGGCGGTAGTAATGCTGCAATTTCATTGATCGAACAAGCCCGTAATCGAGGCGTTTCTGTCTACGCCGATCAATATCCATATAATACCAGTGGAAGTGATGGTAATACTCGTTTACTTCCTAACTGGGTGTTTGATTTTGATCGTTTTGGAATTGAATCAACCCGGCCATGGAATTATAAATTGCCTTTAGAAGAAGCCTTAAAAGATCCCGAATTAACTACTGCTTTATATGCAGATATATCTCACTCTCTTGCATACCGCGGCGGACCTGAACGAATCGTTGTGTTCGAGTTTCCAGATTCTTCTTACATAGGAAAAAACATTGCTGAACTGGCTAGCGAAAACGGAATTTCCCCTCAGAATATGGTCATTGAATTACAGAGGCGTGGTTTTGAAAACCGAAGGGGAGGAGCAAGACTGCGGAGTTTTTCTATGCATGAGGATGATTTAAATGCCATTGCCGCTACACACTGGACAGCTACTACAACGGATGGTGGTATTACGCTTCCTGAAGATGGAAACAACGTTCATGCAAGGTTTTATGGAACATTTTCGCGCAAAATCTTCAAGTATGCACTTACTAACAACACGATCTCTGTGGCTCATGCGATTCGATCTTCGACCTCGCTTCCTGCTCAAATTATGGATATCAGAAACCGTGGGCAGATCAGGGAAGGATACTATGCAGATATAGTTGTATTCAATTTAGATGAGATTCGGGATGAGTCGACTTTTTTTGAACCTCATCAACATTCCTCTGGTATCGAGTATGTATTTGTAAATGGCGTCTCGGCTTTATCAAAAACTAAGCTCGAAGGAACCTTGAGTGGGAAAGTTCTTACTCCTGCTAATTCCCGAAATTAGTTTACGCTATTGCCGCAATTTGATTTAACAGCTCTTGATTACTATCGGTGTTTTTGAGCACCTTTAGTAGTCCCAGCATCGACTCTCTTGGAGATTTCTTGAGCAGGTATCGGCGAACCACATTTCGCTCTTCCAGAGAATCTGTGATAAATTTATCTTCGTTTCTGGTTCCTGATGCTGTAATGTTGATCGCGGGATAGATTCGATCGTTGGCAAGCTCGCGATCGAGTACCAGTTCCATATTTCCCGTTCCTTTGAACTCTTCAAAAATCAGATCGTCCATTCTGGAATTTGTTTCTACCAAACAGGTTGCGATGATGGTTAATGAGCCTCCGCCTTCAATTTTACGGGCAGATCCAAAAATCTTTTTAGGGATTTCGAGTGCTCTGATATCCAAACCACCGGATAATGTTCTTCCGCTATTTGTTTGAACAGCGTTGTAAGCTCGCCCAAGTCGTGTCATCGAGTCGATAAGCAACACAGCATCTTCACCCATCTCAGCTTTACGTTTGGCGTATCCAAGAGCCATTTCTGTAATTCGAATATGGCTTTGTGTCTTTTTATCATTTGATGATGCAAATACTTCAGCATCTGTTGAACGGATAAAATCAGTTACCTCTTCCGGTCTTTCATCCACTAATAGTACACTCAAATGGATATCCTTATGATGGGCCGATAGTGCGTTTGCGATTTGCTTTAAAAGCACGGTTTTACCCGTTCTTGGCGGGGCTACAATTAATGCACGTTGCCCTTTACCTATTGGAGAAACTAAGTCGATCACACGCATCTCAGTATCTTCTGCATGCTCTCCCATTTTTATCCATTCGACTGGCATGATGGGTGTTTGTCTTTCGAATCGAGAGCATTTAGTCCAGAACTCCAGTGGCTTTCTGTTAACAAATTCAACAGAGTGTACATGCTTGTTTCCCTGATTATCTTCTTCGAACTCGCCTTCTAAAATCAGTCCCTGTCTCAGGTCAAGAGCTTTTACCTCTTCCGGTTTCAAAAAGGGATCCTGAGGGTTGTAGCTGAATTCATAATCCAGTTTTCGAATAAACCCCCAGCCTTTTGAATTTATTTCCAAAACCCCCGCATACTTACCGGCTATCCCTTGATTGTTATTCCAATAAAATTTGGGAATAAAAACATTGCCGCCTTTCTTATTATTATTGCGGTTTCTGTTTTTGTTATTACGATTCTTGTTACGGTTCTTGTAATTCTTTTTCCGTGCCATTAAAATAAATTGTGTTTTCTCCTTAGTGAAGTATCGAAATCCGTATTGTTTTGAATAAAAAAAGGAGAGCTTTAAAAAAGTGGTGCGGAGAGTTTTCTCCGCACCTAGATCTTATCAGAAGATGAGAAAAGATACAAATGTTTAGGTTGATAGCAAACTATCGAACCGTAGTGGTTTCATTTATCCAGCTATAGCAACTCATTAACGAGCCATCTACTTTTACACTTTGTCCATCCTCATAGCTTAGCGTAAAGAACTTGTCTTCTGTTGTTGGAGTAACTGCTTCGTATGTTGCAAGCTGAGAGTTCACCGTGTTTGTTACAGAAGCGTCAACGCGTTTAGCTTTGTTCAGGTAATCTACTACTACCCAATATACTACTTTGTCTTTTGCTTCAAGCTTACGTCCATCAGAGCAAGAGCTTACAGCCTGTCCATAAATGTTTGCCATTTTCAGATATGCTAATCCATAATTTGAATCTATTCTCAAAGCCGCGCTGATGTATCGCTTAGCTGCTTGAAGTTGCCCCATACTTGCATGAACATCTGATAAATCAATATTGATTTCTTTTTTAGCCTGATCATTCGGAGCTTTTTCCAATGCTTCTTTGTAAAGCTCTGCTGCATCAGCATACTGTGCATTACCTTTTTCAATATCTGCCAATGAAAGAGCACTATCATAAGTAGGATCCAGATCATGGATTTTCTTCAATGTAACCATCAACTCGTCTTGCATATCCAGGTCTTCCTGGGCATCGGCACAAGCCTTCAATGCTTCTAAATCATCTGGGTTTTCCTCTAATTTACCACAGAAGAATTCCAAGCGTTCTTCGGGCGCCTCAAATACATCACCAAGAGTTTCATCAAAAAAAGCCAAAATTTCATCATTTCCATAAGGAGAAGCTATTTCAATCAGCTCAACAACTTCGTCTTTCCTATTCTGGCGAACCATATTTTCTACTGTCACACGAATATAATATCCATTCGCAGTTGTGGTTGTTCGCTCCGGATCAAGCTCAAACATTGCTTCAAAGTCCTGATAGGCTTTTTGAAGACCATCTTCTATTGCATTGTAATTTTCCAGGAAGTAGCGACCTCTTCTCTGATAAAGCTCAAATTCTTCTTCCGGGGTTTCCGCAAATAACTCGAAACTCTCTTCATATAGTGCTAAAGCTGTATCAATATAGGCTTCTTTTTCGCTTGGATTGGATTTACTCAATCCAATAGTAGTGTAGATGTTGATAAACTTTGTGTACTGAGTGGAGAGATTGAACCGCCCAGGAGGAATCCCTTCAATTTCAGTGGGTTTCTTACACATCATCCAGCGCCCAAATCGTAGCGCAAAAGGGTAATTACCGTTATTATATTCCCCTTGAAAAATGGAAAAAGCAGCTATTTCCTGCATTCCATCTGGAGGAGCTGGATTACAATCATCCTGAGCGTAAGCAAAAGATGAACCCACAAATAAAATCCCTAGTATTGTAGCTAATAGTTTCATTGCTTCTATTTTAGTTAATTAGTGCGTTATATAAACTCTATAGTTCAAGAAATTATTACTATAGAATTATCTAAGCTTTTGACGGAAAAACATGAGCTCGGTCAAATTCACAGAAAGACCTAACGCCCAAATCCGTTCTTGTATTAAGTTGTTATCAGTTGTTCCCCTGAAGCCATACTGGAAGCTAATATCAATTGAAGACGTCCTTCTTGATAGAATCCCCAAACCTGTATTAATCCACAGAGTGCTAATGTCATTACCTTGAATAGTCAAATGACCTGTGTCATAAGATAGCCCACCGGAATATTTAAATCTCGAAAAAAATGCGTCGGAATTTTTTTTGTATGGATGAAACTGTCCGCCAAAACCAACCTTCCATCGGTCCTTTAAAACTGATTGTTGAGATGGGGCTAAACCATTGGAATATTCGCTCCATTGTTGATAAATCCCTTCTACCGCAAAATTGACGTATTGGGAAGGTCCATAGCCTAATCCAAAAGAAGCCCCAAGTGGAACATAAACATCGCCTTCCGGGATAGAAATAGATGATGTATAATCGACTTCATCTTCTACTCCGTCTATTGTTTTCGTCACCTTAAAACTGGATTTTGTACCGATAGTATACGGCAATGTCAGAGTTGCTCCCAAGGCAATTCTATCGGTTTCACGAAGTACACTTTGGAATAAAGCTGATAGGCCAAAGCGCTGAGAAAAAGCTACTCCCGTATTATTTACCCGTTGATTCTGTGCGTTAAAAGAGGCCGAGCTAAAGCTGAACGACTCATCACTTTGCAGAGTCATGAAAGCTACTGATGGAGCATATCCAAATGAAATATGTTCCGTCAACTTTAAACCAAAGCCCACTTCAAATTTGTTCAATCCGCCGCTATTTCTGATTTCATTCGCAAAAGCTACGGTGTCTGAAGCAGATGCTGCAAAGGTACCCGTATCTGCAAAGCGGTAATTTGTGCGGGTTACAGGATAAAGGCTAACTGAAAGACCTAGCTTTCCCGGATAAATTGGGAACAATGTATGTAGGTAGCCAGACCCGAAATTGGAAGTTTCTTCACTACCGGAATTAGTTTTAAGATTAAATTTGCTCAGATTTAACCCTGTAAACGCCTGCGTATAAAAGGATCTGTTCCACAAGGCTGGATTTGACAAGCTCGTCATTTCCTGAGTAATCCCCGAAACACCTAAAATTCCTTGTCCTTTAAAATTATCGGAAGTGATATCCTGCGGCATTCCCAAACCAAATACTGAATACGGGGAACCGCCAATTCCTTCATCAGAGTCCTGAGCCAGTACTAAAAATGGGCTTAGTACGATACTAAATAAGATTGCTAATACTTTTATTAAACCTTGTTTTTTCATCTCACTCCTGATTCCAGTCCATATAATATTACTCTCGGTGCAAGTTCCGGATCGGTTCCTACATTATATAAAGAGGTATACGCCAATGTACCCTGATTCGCACTTAAGTATAGGTACAAATCATTTATTGAAAGATCGCCATGAATATAGCTGTTCAATATGTTCGTGATGTTATAACGATACGTACCATCATCCCGCGCTGCGGCTGACAGATCGATCGTTCCAAAAGCAATCTCATACGCAACATCATCCAATGGCCCTATGCTCATTCCTAACCCAAGAGAAGGTGACCGGACTTCGTCTTGTTGTAAAGTGTTACTGAGATTTAAAGTGTCCCTGTTAAACACTAATTCTGCTCTAATAAAATTGATATCACTTACTTCATCAGCTAAGGAAGACAGATCCAGACTAAGTATGTTATTAAACGTTGTCTGGAGCATAATCCTATCAGGATCGATAGTGGCTCCGGTTCTGTTTAAATCATATCCCCAATCGAGAATAAAATGTGTTGTAGTATCCTCTGCAACAGCCTCAACATTTGAAAGCGTGTAGTTTGCATATATAACTTTATTGTTACCTGCATCAGGTACTACTGCCAATCCAAAATCATTTCGCTTATACAAATCTTCTCTTATAGAATCGGCTTCATTAAAGAAAGATATGTAATCATCTTTCCACGACCCCGAAAGTTCTACTTCGATTACTCCGTTTGTATCTACATCAGCATCCGAGAATTGTCCAATGGCTTCCGCCTCATCATAATTAATCGACATGCTGTTACGGAATGCAGATCCTCTCCAAAGTGAATTTACCCGATAAATAGAGTAATTACCTGTCTGGGTGGTATCCCCATACTCTTCACCTTCCTGAAGTTGGAGCTGCAATTTAAAAATGGTGCTTGCGTCAAAAACCACGGTGTCAGCAGGGCGAAAGATAGATGGCTTAAAGAATGATACCGATTCAATATTTCCAAATAAATCATCATCATACCCCCCGATAGCCGAACGACCGAGGCGACCCAGGTAAGCATCCTGATTTATAGTGGTAAGATTTGTTATCAGGAGAGTGTCAATATCTATATCCGTTTTATCTATGAAGCCCCCACCCAGGGTTCCCGGATCCTGACAGCCAATAAAAGTACTTAGTATGATTATAGAAAAAGCAAGCTGCCAGAATGTGGCAGCTTTAGTTTTAATGTGCATTAAATAATTCTTTTTTTATTCGGCTATGACTTTATAGTAGTCTGAAAACTTGTTTGATACGTCTTCCGGAGAACCTTGAATTTGTTTCGGGGTTATATTCAGTTCCTTGAATACATCATCGAACTCATCCTTCAAATAGTTTCCGGTTACAACATGATCACTGAACATCAAACCGAGTTTCAATAAATCAACTTTACCGTTATCTGTTAACTTGTTGATGTCAACATCTTCAGGTAAACCGAGCAATTCTAAAATTTTTGCTGTATCAGCAGTTCCTTCATTTTCTGAATGATGAAGATTATAGATCACTTGTGTGTTCTGGAAAATCTTTTCATCCTTGTATTTGGTTTTAACCAGAAGCGGTATTAATCCCGCAGGCCAGTCGTGGCAGTGGATAATGTCCGGCTCCCAACCGAGCTTCATAACTGTTTCGAGCACTCCTTTATTGTAGAAGGCAAGTCGTTCGTCATTATCAGGGTAAAATTCATCTTTCTTGGGATCTTTGAAAAGCCCTTTGCGCTTGAAATAGGTATCGTTATCAAGAAAATAAACCTGCAACTTAGCATTTGGAATGCTAGCCACTTTTATTTTCATGCTCTCTTTCGTATCACCTACTTCAACTTCAATGCCTGATAGGCGAATAACCTCATGAAGCCTGTTTCTCCGGTCGTTAATAGTGCCATATTTTGGCAGTAAAATTCGTATTTCAAAACCTTTATCCTGTAATGATGCCGGTAAAAACCGAAGCAAATCGGCTGTGTAGGTCATTCTTGCAAAAGGGGAAATTTCAGCCGCTGCGTATAATATTTTCATAAATGTATTCTACTTACTCTTCGTTAGAGATTTTGTTCTCTTTTATTACTTGGTCCAGGTCACTGTCATTACCCAGCGAGTAGAAATCCATTAGGGTGTCGCTTCTCAAACCGAGACGTAGCGTTTCCAACGGAGTAACTTCTTCTGGTTGAATGTTACCTAGATTAACATTGCTACCATATCTTCTTATAAACCATACTTGCTGTTCTTTTTGTGGAGCTTCAAAAATGAGATTCTCGACCGGAATCTGATCGGTAATTTCTTCAATTAGTCCTGAGCGTATTTCTCCGTTTGGGCGAAAAACTCCAACATTACCGCTTTCGCGTGCCTCACAAATTACTTTGGCAGCACCGGCTTCTAATTCCTGCTTAATAACATTAACCCATTTGTACGGTGGAATTATTTCGTTTGGGTTTTTACTGCCAACTTCAGAATAAACGGTATAATCTTTACTAAGCTCTTTAATGATTTTCTGCTTCTTCTCGTCAGAAATCCAGATAGTTCCATTGGAAACTTCCAGCGATTTAATTTCATACTTATCAAGCAGCTTTCTGAAAGCGTCTAATTGATCTCGTAATAAGTACGCCTCAAACAAAGTGCCCCCAAAGTATACCGGAATACCTGCATCGTTATACACTTTGATTTTGTCTTCCAGGTTTGGTGTAACATAAGATGTTCCCCATCCCAGTTTAACTATATCGGTATAATCAGCACATACTGAGCAAAAATCTTCCGCCTGCCGGACACTATACCCTTTATCAAGTACTAGCGTTATCCCTTCTTTTCTGGGTTTTTCCGATCTTTTTGGAAGATTATTAAGTGAAAATGGCATAATAAAATAATTCTAAATCCAAGCACCTAATATACTAAAAAGGGCTATTCTTTTAAAGGTTAGCTTTTAAGTTTCATTTATGCGATTACTTAACCCAATCAAAAAGCGAATCCTGTCTTCGTCTAGAGAAGAAAACATTGCATCAGTGTATCTCCATAGCCAGTTCCCTGACGAAGTTCCGGGAAAATTCATTCTGTGAGCACCGTCCAAATTCATGTAATCCTGTAAAGGAAAAATTGCCTGATTAGATACTGAGAGCATCCCAAGGCGAATAAATTCCCAATTTACTTCAGCTCCATCCGATTTAGTGTAGATCCTAACCCGGTGCTTCTCTTCTTCCGGGGCTTGATTGAACCACCCAATGGAAGTGTCGTTGTCGTGGGTTCCGGTATACACCACGCTGTTCCTGGAATAATTATGGGGAAGAAATGCGTTTTTAGAATCTGCGTCAAACGCGAATTGGATGATCTTCATGCCAGGAAAAGCATACTTGTCTCTCAGTTTTTCAACACCTTCGGTTACAAAGCCTAAATCTTCGGCAATAATCGGAAGATCTCCGCACTCTTTTAGAATTGTATCGAATAATTTTTCGCCCGGACCCTTAACCCATTTCCCATTGATGGCTGTCTTTTCATCTGCTTTTACTTCCCAGTATTCATCAAAGCCCCTGAAATGATCTACCCTGATTGCGTCACAGGTTTTAAACATGTGCTTGAAACGATCAACCCACCAAGAAAAGCCGTCCTTTTCCAACTCCTTCCAATTGTACTGTGGATTGCCCCAAAGCTGTCCCGTTTCGCTAAAATAATCCGGAGGCACTCCTGCTACCAATACCCTGTTTCCTTGTTTATCAACTTCAAAGTACTTCGGATTTGCCCAAACATCTGAGCTATTATGATCCACAAAAATAGGGATGTCGCCAACTACACGGATATTTTTGTTATTCGCGTATTTCTTAAGGTCCATCCATTGATTGTCGAACTCGTATTGCATCCAATACTGAAGCTCGATTTCAGCCTTAAATTTTTTCCTGTACTCCTTTAAAGCATCCGGCTTGCGTTGAGCTATGTCTTTGTCCCAGGTATTCCAGGGCTGCTTATTGTAGTGAAGTGCACATGCCATGAACAACACATAATCATCCAGCCAATGTGCATTCTCTTTTTTAAACGCGTTGAATTTTTTCTCTTCCCTGGGGCTTAGGTTTGCATAGAATCGCTTGCTGGCAATTTTGAAGAGCGTGTCTTTATTCGAAAAAGCCTTGTCGTAATCTACCTGAACTCCGGCTGGTAATTCTGTTTTTGCTGCTTCTGCTTCAGTCAGTAATTTTTTTGAAACCAGGATATCCGGACTTATTAAATACGGATTCCCCGCAAACGCTGAGAAGCTGGCGTAAGGTGAATTACCATAGCCGGTAGGCGTTAATGGTAAAACCTGCCAGATCGTTTGATGAGTTCTTTCAAGAAAATCTAAAAATGCTCTGGCTTCATGCCCAAAATCACCTATCCCATATTTTCCGGGAAAAGAGGTTGGATGAACAAGCGTGCCACAAGAACGCGGAAATCTCATATTAGCTTACTTCTTTAGTTTTAATATTATTCCGGCTAAAGGAGGTATGGTAACTTTCATTTGCGCAGGTTGATTTTGCCATTCGTTCCATTCAGCATTAAGCGCAGAATCCCCTACGTTACTTCCTCCATAAAATTCTGAATCACTATTCATAATGATCTCATATTCTCCGGCAACAGGCACCCCTATGGTATATTCGTAGTGAACAGTAGGGGTGAAATTTAACACGGTAATGATAAAGTCTTCCGGATCTTTTGCTCTTCTGATGAACGAGATAATACTGTTGCTCGCATCATTAATATCGAGCCACTCAAAACCTCTCCAATCGAAATCGACCTCATGAAGTGCCGGAACCTTTTTGTTCAGCTTATTCAAATCCTTTACTAACAACTGAATTCCCTGATGGTTTTGCCAATCCAGTAAATGCCAATCCAGCGATTTTGATTCGTTCCATTCTTCCCATTGCCCGAATTCACATCCCATAAACAATAATTGCTTTCCGGGATGGGTATACATATAGGTATAAAGTAGACGCAGGTTTGCAAATTTCTGCCAGTCATCACCAGGCATTTTTGCCAACATAGCCTGCTTCATGTGTACTACTTCATCATGAGAGAAAGGAAGTGTAAAATTCTCACTGAAAGCGTAAATCATCGAAAAGGTAAGCTCACCCTGATGAAATTTTCTATATATCGGGTCTTTCTCAATATAAGCCAGCGTGTCATTCATCCAGCCCATATTCCATTTAAAATCGAAGCCCAAGCCACCTGTTTCGGTTGGTCGCGATACGCCTCCCCACGAAGTAGATTCTTCAGCAAAGGTAATGGTTCCCGGAAAATGATGGTGCACAGAGTCGTTAAAACATCGTAAAAACTCAATAGCTTCAATATTCTCACGACCACCATATTTATTCGGAATCCATTCTCCTTCCTCCCGGGAATAATCCAGATATAGCATAGATGCTACTGCATCTACCCGAAGCCCATCTATATGAAACTGATCACACCAGTAAAGTGCGTTTGAAATCAAAAAGTTCTGAACTTCTGTTCTCCCAAAATTAAAAATACAAGTTCCCCAGTCTTTATGCTCTCCCTGCCTTGGATCTTCATGCTCATACAATCCAGTTCCGTCAAACCGGCGTAAGCCATGGTCATCTTTTGCAAAGTGAGCCGGCACCCAATCTACAATTACGCCAATACCTGCTTTATGGCATTCATCTACAAAGTACATGAAATCATGTGGAGAGCCGAACCGGCTTGTAGGCGCATAATAACCTGTGATCTGATATCCCCAGGAAGGATCGTAAGGATGTTCTGCAATCGGGAGTAGCTCAATATGAGTGTATCCCATGTCCTTCACATAAGGCACCAGTTGTTCTGCCAATTCACGATAACTTAAAAAACCAGGATCTTCTCCGACTTTCTTTCTCCATGAACCGGCGTGCACCTCGTAAACCGAAATAGGTTGATCATGAGCCTGAATCTCGGAACGATTTTCAGTCCAATCCTGGTCGCCCCATTTATAGCCATCCAGGTTATATACTTTTGATGCTGTTCCGGGACGTAGTTCTGAACTGAAAGCAAACGGATCCGCTTTTTTTAGCGGTAGATCCTGAACAGGAGATTTAATTTCATACTTGTAAAAATCTCCCTCTCCAATATGGGGAATAAATATCTCCCACAAGCCCTGATCATGGAACTTCCTCATTCTGTGAACACGTCCATCCCAATTATTAAAAGATCCAATCACACTAACACGGGTAGCGCTGGGGGCGCTAACTACAAAATGAGTTCCTTTTACTCCATCAACTTCTTTAAGATGAGCGCCCATGAACGTATAGGCTTTGTGATGGTTCCCCTCTCCCCAAAGCTGTAAATCAAAATCACTTATTAACGAACCGTACACATACGAATCTTTTATGGTAAACTCTTTTCCATCATAAGGCGTAATGGTTAAGGTATATTCGAATCGGTTTTTACGCCTTGGAAACACATACTCAAAAAGACCTTCCTGGGAAACCCGCTCTAACTTCACCGGTTTTGAGGAACCAACATTTACGACGATTTTCTTTGCCTCAGGCCTGAATACCCGAAGCACAAGTTTTTCTTTTTTATCTACGTTAACCTTGTGAAGTCCCAGTATTGAAAACGGATCTCCGTGGGAACCATCTGATATCGTTTCAATAATTTCTTTCGAAAGTGTTTCGCTCATAGCTAGTTTGTTAGAAGGGGCGAAAATATAAGAATTTTACAATAAAGCGTTTCAGCTGATTTCGAAGTGTTTTGAAGGCGCTTATTGTCTATTTTTGTTCAATGGATAACACAGGTTTTATAGCGAGGAGATACCTCTTCTCCCGTAAACATATTTCACTAATCTCCACGCTTACCTATATAAGTATTGCCGGGGTTACTATAGGTACGGCTCTTTTAATTGTAGTGCTTTCAGTGTTCAATGGTTTTTTTGATGTGATTAAGAACCTTTTGCTTTCCTATGACCCCGATATTCGTATTGAATCTTCTTCAGGCACCGTTTTTACAGAAAACCAGCAGTTGCTTGATGAACTAAATTCGATTCCTGAAGTTAAAATTTATTCTCCCTACGTGGAGGGTAAAGCCTTACTGAGCTATGGAGACGACCGAAATGCGGTTGTTAATGTAAGGGGCATTGATACCAACCGTTTTTTTGAACTGGTAAATATCGAAGAAAGCGTTACTTCAGGTGTTTTTGAAGTAGCAGTTCGGAACCGTAAACCCGGAGCGGTGATTCCCGAACAAATCCGATCAGAAATGCTGCTGGGAACCGGCGATGAAATTGCTCTGCTCAGCGCTTCAGGAATGAAAAGAGCTTTAACTCAAATCACGGTACCACGGTCTTACCGGTTTGATGTGCGAGGTTCTTACTTTCTGCAGCAAGTGGCCGATGGGCCCCAGGTTTTTGTTGATCTAAAAGCAGCACAAAGAATGTTTAATGCAAGAAATGGGATATCTGGTGTTGATATAAAACTGAATAACAACCAAGAGGCTGAATCTGTTAAGAAAATCCTACAAGCCAGATTGGGAGACCAATACTCCATCTCAACCTGGTATGATCTTCAGAAGCCATTGTATGATGTTATGAACCTCGAAAAGTGGGCGGCTTATGTAATTCTTATGATTATCGTAGTGGTGGCTGTTCTCAACATTATAGGTTCGCTTACGATGATTGTTATCCAGAAACGAAGAGATATCGGAATTCTCATTTCAATGGGATATTCTAAAAGCCGCATTAAATCGATCTTTAGAAAGCAAGGTCTTTATATCGGGTTAATCGGATGTGGCATCGGAGGTTCGATCGGCTTCCTGCTCTGTTGGTTGCAACAGGAATTTGGCATCATCAAGCTTTCTTCAGCGTTTATTATTAATGCCTACCCGGTTGATGTTCAATTGATAGATGTCACGATTGTGCTTTTGGGAAGCCTGTTCCTATGCCTGGCCGCAAGCTGGTTTCCTTCGAAACGAGCATCAGAGATTCAGCCTGCGGAAGCGGTTAGGTTTGAATAGAGTTTTCATCCAGATCAAACTTAATAATAAGACATGCAGGGCGGAGCCATGGACGCAAACAATTCTAATCGAGCTTATTTTCTTTTTGTGCAGACTCCTCGCTCCGCTCTGAGTGATTATTCAAGGCTTTCTGAGCTACTGCTCATTGTATACATCCGGCAAGTCGTTCTCGTACAGAATCACATCCCCCGGTTTAGCGTATTCTTTCACTAAATCGTTTGCTTCGAACAAACTATTTACCACTTTCACATGCTGGGTTGATTCAGCCGCTTCTTCAATTCCTTCCTGAATGGGCTTTGCCCGCTCTTCCCCTACCAAAACTACCAAGTCTAATTTCGCTTTGGCAATGGCTCTTCCGAAGTCTTTGTTTTCTTCGTATTCAATATCCCCGAGTTCTATCATTCCTGGAGTAATAATGATCCGATTTCCGGATTTGAACTGACCCAGGATTTCTACCGCGTTTTTCGCGCCTACGGGATTGGAGTTAAAGGCATCATCAATAATAAAAAGATCACCCTGTTGTTTTAGTTCCAATCTATGTTCTACCGGTTCGATATTTTTTGCAGCTATTGCCATCGTCTTAAGCCTGATACCCAGATGGTGTGCTGCTCCAACCGCCAGAAGCATGTTCTGGACATTGTGGGCTCCAAGTAACCGGGTTTTAAATTGCTGTTTCTCCTCCATGAAACTAACGTCGAAAGCAGAGCCGGATGTATCATAAGAAATTTCACCGGCCGTAATTTCTCCCTTGTTCAAACCTACCAGAATCCGTTGTATCTCAGTCCTTTCTTCTCCCATTTTAGATACCCGCGGGTCATCTGCATTTAATACGGCAACACCTCCTGATTCGAGGTTGTTAACAAGCGTTCCTTTCTCACGGGCTATCACATCCTGAGACCCGAATGTTTCGAGGTGAGCTACTCCTACATTTGTAATAATTGAGATGTCAGGCCGGGCTATATCACAAAGCTCCTGAATATTTCCTGAGTATCGGGCACCCATTTCCAGGATCAGAATTTGATGATGTGATTGCAAATCATTGTTGATCACTTTGCAAATCCCCATCGGAGTATTGTAGCTTCCCGGAGTTGAACACACGCTATACCTCTCCTTCAATAAATCACGCAGCATAAATTTCGTACTTGTTTTACCATAGCTGCCTGTTAAAGCAATTACTTTTAAGTGAGGCATTGAGGCAAGCTTTTTCCTTGCCTGTTTTTTGAACCCATTTTGAATGCTTCGTTCGATAGGCTTCGTAAAGGAACTGCCAATAAATATTAAAAAAGGAAGAAGTAGCGCTCCAAATATCCACCCGAATACTAATAAAATCACATCAAATGAAAGAAGACCGGGATCATAGGTAGGAACAGAAACCCAAAGAAAGGGGAGTAATCCGGAGTAAGTCCAAACGGTAAAAAAAGCTGGAATTAATAGAGCCATCAGCACTACCGGTACCGTTAGCCGCTTCATTCTTGAAGTAAATACCAATGGCTTTTTAACCTTTTCCGATTTGTACTTTTTTACTGGTCCAAACCAGAAGAATGAAAGGAGAAATAAGATTACGGCTGTTGAAGAGTTGGTAATTTCTATGCCTAACCATTCAAGACCAACCACCAGACCAAACAGAAATATATTAAAAATGGCGAGATCTGCCGGAATCACCTTTCTCTCCCAGTTATCTCTTAACCAATGCCAATATTCATTTTGCTTATACCCGACCTGCTGAAACACATGCAGAAAAAACCGAATTCTGAACCAATAGAATCGGATAAATATCAGGCAATAAACTATCGAGAGTACGTCGAGAACTTTATAATACAAACAGAGAAATGTTAGGTTAGTGTGGTGTTTTATTGATTACTAAATCGCGTTCGAATTTAAAACTTCACCGCGGTATATTCACTCTTTCAGAATAAATAAGTTTCCTTAAATCACATCTAAGATATGAAATTAATTATCCCAATGGCGGGTCGCGGCACCCGTGTTCGTCCACACTCACATACTGTTCCAAAGCCATTACTTCCTGTAGCCGGAACCATGATTATTGAGCGACTTGTGGAAACATTTATCCGAACACTGGATCGAAACATTGAAGAAATCGTATATATTTTGGGACCGGATTTTGGGCAGGATATTAAGGATCAACTCTCCGCTATGAGCGACCGGCACAATGCCAAGGCAACATTCAGGGTACAATTTCCGGCACTGGGAACAGCTCACGCAGTAGCTTGCGCAAACGAAGAGCTTGATGGAGAAGTAATAGTCGCTTTTGCAGATACCCTTTTCGACAGCAAAGAAACTTTCAATATCGAGGGTGCAGATAGTGTTATTTGGTTGAAAAGAGTTGAAGATCCCTCTCGTTTCGGTGTAGCCGTTCATGAAGGAGAAACTATTACCGGCTTTGTAGAAAAACCTCAAGAATTTATTTCTGACCTGGCCATTATTGGAGTCTACTATTTTAAAGATGGAGGGGAGCTAAAGCGTCAGGTCAATCGTGTAATTGATGAAGATATTAAAGGCCCGGGCGGAGAATATTTTTTAACCGAAGCACTCGACAATATGATTAACGAAGGTAAGATCTTCAAAATAGCTACCGTGGATGAATGGCTCGACTGCGGCACGCTTCCTGCCTGGCTGGAAACTACAGGAGAGATTGTAGCAAAAGAAGGCCAAAAAATTGATGAATCGTTGTATCCAGATTGCACAATTATACCGCCTGTGTTTATAGCGGATGGAGTTCAAATAGAAAATAGCACCATTGGGCCGAAGGTGAGCATCGAAACTGGTACTACGATCAAAAATTCAAAAATAGAAAACACCATTATAAGAGACCATGCTTCTCTGGAAAATGTGGAAACTTCAGGCTCAACCATTGGGGCGCACACTTCCGTTAAAAATATTACAGGAAAAATTGATCTGGGGGATCACTCTTCGGTAACTATCAATTAATTATGGTCGGGGAAAAGTTTCCTATTCAGGAAAACTAAAACTGATGTTTTCCTGAATAGTTACTTCACAACAGTAATAACCCCATCAAAGCGAGCGATGATGAAATTACTCACTCCACCGGGTTTGTCATCATGTATGTCCCATTTAAAATCTGCACCGCCGATCAGGATGTGATCACAGCCTAGTTCATTAGCTGTTTCCACGATAGTAGGACCGGGTTCACCAATTCGAACTTCCAGAACTGGCTCCACTTGTTTATCACATTCCTCCTCAAATAAGAACTTAGCCATCTCAACGATGCCTAACGCGATATCTTCCGTCTCTTTTTCAGAGGCTATTACAAGAACGGTAACCTTTGGCTTCTTAGTTAATTCTGCGCTTAACAAACCCGCGTGCTTTACTGCCGCGCTGGCAAATTTACTTCCATTGGTGGCAATCAGCCAGTTTGTAGGAAAATTCATACTACATCCCGTTTAATTTTCTCCATGTTACAATTTCTAGCTTTTATATGAAATTAAAATTCCTTTCATCCTGAAAGCCATCCTTAACATTCCTATCTTTCCAAACTATGAAATTAGAGTACGAAATACCGGATCTTCATGCCTCTGTTTTTAATACGATCAGCGAGATTGCTTCTGAGCTAAATCAACCTGTTTATATTGTTGGAGGATATGTTCGTGACTATTATCTCGATCGCATGAAAGATGATCCTGATATCGATTTTGTTACGCTTGGATCAGGAATTAAACTCGCTGAGAAAGTCCACAAAACCTTGCCCGATTCTTCGCTTGCAGTTTATAAGCAATTCGGAACAGCACAAGTAAAAATGGGTGGGCTTGAACTGGAGTTTGTAGGTGCGCGGAAAGAAAGTTACCGCAGAGATTCACGCAAGCCCATTGTGGAGGATGGAACCCTTGAAGACGATCAGCTACGCCGGGATTTGACCATTAATGCACTTTCGTGGTCACTTAATAAAAAAGATTTCGGCGTTCTGAATGACCCTTTTGAGGGGATGAAGGACTTGAAGGCTGGAATTATCCGCACACCCATTAATCCTGAACAAACCTTTAGCGATGATCCTCTCCGCATGATGCGGGCGATACGCTTTGCAACACAGCTCAATTTCCATATCCACGGAGAAACGTTTAAAGCCATTACAAATATGGCTGATCGGATCAGGATCATTTCTAAAGAACGGATCATTGAAGAGCTCAATAAAATTATCTTGGCAAAAAAACCTTCCATCGGTTTCACGATGCTCTTTAAAACCGGTTTATTGAAAGAATTCTTTCCCGAAATGGTGGATTTACATGGAGTGAAAGAAGTCAATGGTCAGCGACATAAAGACAATTTCTGGCACACGCTTCAGGTGCTTGATAATGTAGCTGAAATGAGTGATGATTTGTGGCTCAGATGGGCAGCTATAATGCACGATATTGCTAAACCCCCAACCCAACGTTTTGATGATCAGGTTGGGTGGACTTTTCACGGGCATGATGCCCTGGGTGCTAAGTGGACAAAACGCATTTTCAGGCGATTAAACCTTCCACTGGACGAACGCATGAAGTATGTTCAAAAACTCGTGCGCTTACACCTTCGCCCTATAGCTCTTGTTTCTGATGAGGTTAGTGACAGCGCAATCCGTCGGCTTATTTTTGATGCCGGAGATTATATTGACGATTTAATGACTTTGTGCAGGGCTGACATCACCAGCAAAAACGAAAATAAAGTTGAACGTTTTCAGGAGAATTTTAACCGGGTAGAACAAAAGATTAAAGAAGTTGAAAAGAAAGACCGCATCAGAAACTGGAAGAACCCACTATCTGGCGAGGAAATTATGCAAGCTCTGAACCTCAAGCCCTCGAAAACCATTGGTGATATTAAAGATGCGGTGAAAGAAGCCATCCTGAATGGAGAAATCCCGAACGACCATGATGCGGCTTTTGAGTATATGATGGAGAATAAGGAGGTGTTTTTAAAGTGAAGGAACTGTGGATTTCAAATTCTTACGCGAAAATTAACCTTGGGCTTAATGTGCTGGAACGGCTTCCGAATGGCTATCACACTATCGAAACAGGTTTTTGTTTTATCCAATGGAATGACCGGTTTGAAGTGACGCCATCAGGAAGAACAGAGCTGCTGATGAGCAATGAAAAAATTCCAGTGGATGATTCGAACCTGATTGTAAAAGCTGTCAAAATCCTGCAAAAAGAAGCCGGGCTTCGCGATGAATTCAAAATATCTGTTCAAAAGAACATCCCTGCCGGTGCGGGATTAGGAGGAGGGAGCAGCAATGCGGCAACCACGCTTCGAATGATCAATAAGATTGCTAACCTCGGGCTTTCTGTTGATGATCTCGCAAAACTTGGAAAGCAGCTCGGAGCTGATGTCCCTTTCTTTATTCATGGAAAACCCGGAATAGGAACCGGCCTTGGAGACGAAATTGAGCACCTGGCTATTCAGCCTGACGCGTATATCGTAACTGTGTTTCCAAACATTGAAAGCAAAACCCCGGAGGCATATCAATACTGTCAACCTTTGGGAGAACCTGACTTTTCCCTGAAAAATATCCTCCTTGAAGACGATATTGAAGAGTGGCATTACCTGCTACAGAATCACTTAGAGCCTGCTGTGTTTCCCCGACTGGAGCTAGTTGGAAATCTCAAAGATCAATTCTATGATTTTGGAGCCAGCTATGCTTCTATGACTGGAAGCGGTTCCTCTGTTTTTGGCATTTTTATGCAGGATTTTGTTGCTATTAATGCCTATGAATCGTTTCATAAGCTCGGCTTTCCAGCCAATATAACCCGACCGCTTTTCGAACCGGATTCAGGGGTCTACAGAAAAGCAGAATGATTGCATCACTTTGTTAATAGTACCTTACTAAATTATTGAATAATTAGATTTTAGAACAATGAGCAAAAAGAACTCAAACGAAATAGCCGTGCGCTCCGGCTTGAACAAAGATTCATTAAGAGAAGACATCAAATTACACCTTCGCCACACTCTGGCTAAGGACGAATTTTCGCGAACTAACTGGGATAACTACCGAAGTGTGGTTCTTACCCTCATGGATCGACTCCATGACAAATGGATTAACACCCAACAGACCTATCACAAAACTGGTGTAAAGCGTGCCTATTACCTGTCTATGGAATACCTGATTGGTCGCTTGCTGGACAACATGGTGGTGAATCTGGATGTTCAACAGGAAGTAGCCGATGCCTGTGCTGACTTGGGATTGGATTACGATGAAATTCGTAACGCAGAATGGGATGCCGGGCTCGGAAACGGAGGTCTTGGACGTCTTGCCGCCTGCTTCCTTGATTCGATGGCCACGCTTGGAGTCCCGGCTACTGGTTATGGGCTTCGCTACGACTATGGAATCTTTTACCAAAAAATTGAAAATGGATTTCAGATCGAAAAGCCCGATCTCTGGTTGCGTTATGGTAACCCCTGGGATGTGGTTCGCCCTAAAATTCAATATCCGGTAGATTTTTATGGTCACCAGCATATGTTCACAAAGCCAGGTGGCGAAATTGAGTACAAGTGGGAGAATACCAAAAAAGTGCTGGCCGTAGCTTATGACACTCCAATTCCGGGGTATGACAACGGCATCGTTAACAATCTTCGTTTGTGGAAGGCTGAATCAGATACTGCTATTGATCTTCAAAGCTTTAACCAGGGACAATACATTGATGCTGTTCGCGACAACCAGCTGGAACAGAATATTACGCGGGTTCTTTATCCGAATGATAAAATGTTTGTTGGACAGGAACTACGCCTGAAGCAGGAATACTTCCTGGTTTCTGCCTCCATGCAGGATATTCTGCGCCGGTTCAAGAATCAAACCGATGACTGGACTAAACTCCCTGAACGTGTTGCCGTTCAGTGTAATGACACACACCCGAACCTCGCTATCCCTGAATTAATGCGTGTACTTTTGGATGATGTGGACATGACCTGGGACAAGGCATGGGACATCACTGTTAACACAATGGCCTATACTAATCACACCCTGCTGCCGGAAGCACTTGAAAAATGGCCTGTTTCTCTGGTAAGAAGTTTGCTCCCTCGACACTTGAACATCATCTATGAAATAAACCGTCGTTTTCTGGACAAGATCAAGGTGAAGTTTGGCGATGATAAAAACCGAATGGGCAGAATGAGCATTGTGGGTGAGGGTGAAAACCCGGTTGTGCACATGGCACATTTAGGAATAGTCGGGTCTAAAAAAGTGAATGGAGTGGCGGCGCTACACTCCCGACTTCTTAAGGAATCGATGTTCCGGGATTTTGACGAAATGTATCCCGATAAATTCACCAACAAAACGAATGGTATAACTCCAAGACGTTGGCTGAAGCAATGTAACCCGGAGCTTTCTTCCCTGATCACAGATAAAATCGGCGATGGCTGGATTACTAATCTTGACGAACTTCAGGAGATTTCAAAATTTGCTGAGGATAAGAAATTCCAGAAAGCATTCGCTGATATCAAACTGAGCAACAAAAAACGTCTGGCAAAGTACATTCAGGATGAAATGAACATTGAAGTAGATCCCACTTCAATGTTCGACATACAGATCAAGCGTATTCATGAGTACAAACGTCAACTTATGGCTGCGTTGCATGTAATAACGCTTTATAATCGAATTAAAGAAAATCCAAACCTTGATATTGCTCCGCGTACAGTGATTTTCAGCGGGAAAGCGGCTCCGGGTTATACAATGGCTAAAAATCATATTAAACTGATTAATGCTATCGGTGAGAAAGTGAATAATGACCCGGAGGTGAAAGATAAACTGAAATGTATTTTCCTTCAGAATTATCGGGTTACTTTGGCGGAAATGATGATTCCCGCTGCTAACCTTTCTGAGCAGATTTCAACAGCCGGAATGGAAGCATCCGGAACCGGAAACATGAAATTTGCGCTAAACGGAGCTCTAACAATTGGTACTCTGGATGGTGCTAATGTGGAGATTAAAGAAGAAGTGGGTGATGATAATATCTTCATCTTTGGGCTTGAAGTAGAAGGGGTGGACGACTTGCGTAGAGCTGGTTACAATCCTCAGGCATATTACTATGCAAATCCAGAATTAAAAAGAGCACTTGATCAAATCCGGGACGGGTTCTTCTCTCCGGAAGACAAAAGCCTCTTCCATCCAATTATAAATGCACTACTTCACGAAGGCGACTATTTTATGGTTCTTGCAGATTATGAGGCTTACGTAAAAGCCCAGGAAGAAGTAGATAAAGTCTACAAAGATGAAAAGGAATGGAATAAGAAGGCCATTCTTAATGTGGCTAAAGTAGGTAAGTTCTCCAGCGACCGAACCATCAAAGATTATAATGATGAGATATGGCAAACTGAGCTGGTGAGCCTTAAATAGTAATCGTTCTTTTTAATCTTTTCCATCTTACGGATTACCCGTCTGATGAAAAAGAACCATCCCTAAAAAGCCCTTAGCCACTAACCCGGTCAGGCGGACCTAAGCCGTCAGACCGTTTACGATTTAAAAAGTCAATCTCAAAAATTGTTTGGGAATAGTCTGGTACGAAAATTTTTCGAATTCAGAATACCCGGATGGAAGTTTAAGTAAGTCTTTTGCTATTTCTTTATTGCACAAAGTGCCATTACGTAATCCGGCATAATCCTGATAAGAAGAGAACTCCCAATCTTCAAGTTTCGTAACTAAGCCAGCCCGAACCGGGTTTTGATGAATATATAAAAAGCAATTTATGCCATAACTGTCATTCTTGCCTATATCTTCATCCAGAGGTTTAGCTTTTGCTCTCGATCGAAACATAGAGCCAGATCGATTTATTTTCTTATTTAAGGCTTGAGTATAAGAACTTTGAAGAATACCAATCCCACGATTTAATGCCCCTATTTTTGTGATTAATTCGCCTGTATTACTTCCTTCATATTCTGGTTTTACCTGAACTAAAAGATGAAAATGATTCGGCATTAGACACCAGGACAGAATGTGTGCGTGTTTACCAATATTCTTTTTAACCTTCTTTAGAAAGAACACATAATTTTCTCGTTCAAAGAATAATTGTTGCCCATTATTTCCTTGGTTATATATATGATAGGTATGCCCGGAAAGAAATTGCATTGTTCATGATAGTAAAAACATAAACTTAAATCCTAACGGTTTTCCATCTGACGGATTACCCGTCTGATGGAAAGAACCATCCCTAAAATCCTTGGCCACTAACCCGGTCAGACGGACCTAAGCCGTCAGACCGATGGGTATAACTATAATTTGATTTCTTATTTACTATAAAACCGACGTGGGAACTAAACCTGCTTCGGTTTTTTTGTACATTCTTACGAACCAATAAGGTTAATACACTATGAATGAATTTCTGAACCAACAACCTGATTCCAGTTCCATTGATCAGGATTCCACAATTATTGAAACTGACTCCACTTTTGTAATACCGGATCCTACCGATTATTCGATAACAGAGATATTTATTTATATCAGGGACTTTTTAAACGTGACCCTTTTTGAGATCCAGAATACTCCGGTAACATTCATGTCCATCATTGTGTTTGTTCTTTTTATTATCGGGTTCTCTTTTCTGGCATCTTTTGTAAAACGAATACTTAACAAAAGAATACTTCCGAAGTTCATTAAGGATAGCGGCCTGAGATATACTCTTGCCCGAATGTCTCAATATGTAATTGTTGTGATTGGAATATTTGTTTCTTTTCAGTTTTTGGGGATTAACCTTACTGGCTTAGCAGTCATTTTTGGTTTTCTTTCAGTTGGTATTGGTTTTGGTTTACAGAATGTAACCTCCAACTTTATCTCGGGCTTGATTGTTCTTTTTGAACGCCCAATAAGCGTTGGCGACCGGGTTGAAGTAAATAATATTGAGGGAGATGTACAGGAAATAAACATTCGCTCTACAAAAGTAAAAACACTCGATAACATCTCTATTATAGTTCCAAATTCACAATTTGTGTCTCAGGATGTAGTCAATTATTCACACGGGGATCCAACGTACCGACTACATGTAAATGTTGGAGTGGCTTACGGATCCAATTTGGATGACGTGCTTAAAGCTCTTAATGAAGTGGCTGAAGAGAGTGAAAACGTACTCAAAAACCCTGCACATGATGTCCAGCTACGTAATTTTGGAGACTCTGCATGGGATATGAAGCTTCTTGTATGGATACCCGATGTGAAGAAAAAATATTCAGTTTTAAACGAGTTGAACCAGGAAATCGTGAGGAAGTTCAGAGAAATGAAGATTGAAATTCCTTTCCCACAACGGGATATCAATTTCAGAAATGCCATTCCGGAGGATGAGGAGGAACGCGCTGATTCTGGTTCGGAATCAGAGTCTTGATCCTTGCTGTTTTCTCCTTTTATAGCGTAATTCATTTTAAATTGGGTTCAATGAACATAAATACTGCTCTATACTCTTTGTTATTCGGTTTGGTGATAAGCCTGTTCGGTGTGCATTCATCTTCATATCCCGAGACTGATGCCCTTAGTCTTTCCGGATCGGTAGAAGGAACCGTTACTCTTGCTACAAAAAATCGCCCCGTTCGTTTTGGTGGTGGTCTTTACGGAAGACCCGCGCCTTCAAGCTCTAATCAATCTACTTCCGATTCAGTTCTTGTTGTACTTAAAGGAACATCCGTTTCAAATTCAACCTCAGGGACTCTTCAGCTATTAAATCAAAAAGACCAACAATTTGTGCCGACTATTCTTCCTGTCGAGGAAGGGGGAACTGTTCGTATTCAAAATTCCGATCCGGTTTATCATAATGTGTTTAGCCTTACAAGTCCCCATAAGTTTGATGTAGGTCGTCGCCCAAAAGGAGAGTTTTTTGATGTAGAATTTGAAAAACCCGGTGTAATTGATGTGTTTTGTGATATCCACTCAAACATGCATGCGATCATTTATGTTTTACCTGAAGGCACAAAGGCATGGACTAAAATTAAAAGTGGAGATGCATTTTCATTTTCAAATGTCCCGGAAGGATCTTATGAATTAAGTGTTTATGCACTTGGTTATCAAGAGATGACTTCCCGGATTTCGGTACTGGATGGGCAAACCTATCAAGCCGGAACCCTAACGCTTAATCCATAACTATGAAGCCAGCCTTTTTCAGCTTGCGATGGAAACTTCTCTCTGGTTTCGTGGGGCTTGTTCTTCTTACAGTTTTATCGCTGTTAATTAGTGTTGGCAGTCTTGTTGAAGATCGTATCAGAAAAGATATCGATATCAATTTTGAACAAGCTGGTCAAATATTTGAGCGCATCCAGGATATTCGTTTTCGGCAACTCCGGCAAACCGCTATTCTACTAGCTGATATCCCAAGTCTTAAAGCTGCAATTTCTACCGGGGATACCATCACCGTAACTCAGAAAATCCGTGATGAACTAAGATACCTGCTGGATTTTGACCCTGCAATCCCGGATTCCCTGATTCCGGAAAGCTTTTTTACAAATCCGGATTCCTCAGGGCTTTTACTAATTTCAGATAACCAAGGTAAGCCTTTAGGCAGATTATCTACGCAAGCACTTCCTCAGTTTTCAATTGCAGACCGCGCAGGTGTTACCGATGCCCTAGAAGGTTATATGCCAACTCAAGCTTATATCTGGAAAGAAAATGATCGATATTTCAATGTAATCACTATACCCATTTGGGTTGGATATAATTTGGTGGGAATTCTTTCCTATGGATTGCCAATACGTCAAATCGAAACCGAACAGCTTTCAAGAGATATCGGAATGGAGGTTGTCTTCTATATCAATGATCAGCTTGTAGCAACAACACTTCATAATCTTTCTGGTGAAGATAAAAATCTACTTAACAGCAATATTCATGATGCTACTTATGAGATTTTAAAAAGCAGTAACGCTCAGAAAACCGAGATATCGCTTAGCGAGGAAACCTTGCTTCTCTATTTAGCTCCAATGTTTAACCTTGGTGATAATCTGGCTGGAATTAAAGGATATTATGGTGTGGCTAAATCATTGAATCAGGCTTTACTTCCTCTGAAAAACCTTCAGATGGTAATCTTTGGTATTGGATTATTAGCCATCATCGCCTCTGTTTTAATTAGTATAATTTTGACCCGTCGCATTATCCGGCCTATCGATTTATTAATGCAGGGGGTACAACGTGTTGAGAAAGAGGATTTCAGTGAAGTGGTACCTATCACTACACAAGATGAGATTGGCACACTTACTTCGGCATTCAATCACTTAGTTGAAGGGCTCCGTGAGCGTTTACTAATGCTTAAATTCGTATCTGAAGCCACTCTTGATGCCATTCAAAAAAATCTAAGTCGAATTGAACCGGGTGGTGAGCGCCGGGATATTACCGTATTCTTTTCTGATATTCGTGGGTTTACTGCCTGGAGCGAAAAACATACTCCTGAAGAAGTTATTGATATGTTAAACAACCTCCTCAGCTTTCAGGCAGAGCTAGTGCAGGAACTTGGAGGAGACGTAGATAAATTTGTTGGAGATGAACTGGTTGCAGTTTTTCAGGGACCAGATAAAGATCAAAAAGCCGTTGAAGCAGCCATTCGTATTCAAAAACAACTACCTTTAATGCTCAACAAACAGCAAGCTGAACTGGCGGTAGGAATTGGAATTAATAGCGGGGAAGCTATTATGGGCGCCATGGGCAGTGAGAACAGAATGGACTATACCGTCCTGGGGAGTACTGTAAATCTTGGGGCAAGACTATGCTCAGCTGCATCAAAGCACCAGATTTTAATTTCTAACTCAGTATTTCTGAATCTTGAACGGAAAATACCTGCCATAGAGTTGGAAAAAATTCAGGTCAAAGGGATTAAAGAATCAGTACAGATTTATGAGATAGATTGGCAGAATGAGTCTAAACCTTTGCTTCATTTAAAGGAGAATTGAAATGAGAAAACTATCTGTAATAGTTTTATATGCACTTTTCTTTTTAGTTACTTCAACTCGGGTAACTGCACAAATAAATATTTCCGGGCTTGTTGATATTGAATTGAAACTCAGCGGTGACGATTCATCACCATATATAAATCAAACACCGGGAAGCGGCCTCTCACTGTATACACCCAATATCCGCCTGTTCATGTCCTCAAACATATCCGAACAATGGTTTGTAAGTAGTGTTCTCCAAGCCGATCACTATGAAGGAAAAAAGCTTAGTAGCCTATTCTTCTCTGTAATAAATATAAACTGGACGCCAAATTTTGATTCTGATTTTGTGGTAACAGCAGGCAGGTTCATTAACCCTTATGGTTCGTATTCATCCCGATTCATATCGAACATAAATCCATTTGTGCACTTACCATTATCTCATTCTGCTGGTTTACCTGTAAGCAAAAGGTTGGGACATTTAAATGCGCAGAATTACAATCCTGCGGATATTGCCAGTACCTATGGTGAAGATGAAAAAGGAATGACTATTGTCTACCAAAGGATGTATTCCCAAGGGGTAAAAATTTCTAATACATTAGGTGATAATGACTGGCTGAGTTTTGACCTCGCTGCCACACACGCACCAGCAGCATCTCATTTTGATTTTAACGAGTACGATACCCCCTCATTGATTGGGAGAGCCGTTCTTAAGCCCGTTATTTGGGCTCAACTGGGACTATCTTACAGTAAAGGAGCATTTCTGCTAAATGATGTAGCAAATGATTCTCTGAGAATATATGATAGCTCCGGTTATCCCCAATCAACAGTGGGAGCTGACCTAACACTTAACTATCGATACTACACGTTGCTTGTTGAATGGAATCAAGGTTCTTTTAAAGCACCGTTTTATGACCCTGAATCTTCAAGCTCTGAAACTCCACGAACCGGGAAATCTACTATTGATCATTTTTCGGGTGAGTTTATTTACGATTTTCCGTTTATCGTTGGCGGGTATTTTGCTCTTCGTTATGAGCAGATGTTGGAAGGGGAAATTGAGATCTATCGAAGGGATGCTAATAATGATAAAGTAGATCAGACTATTACCCCATGGATGTACGATCGGCAGCGTATTGAACTTGCTGCAGGATATAAGCTTCAGAGAAATGTATTGTTGAAAGCTTCTTATCTGCTTTCTGAAGATGATGGACCAGATCTGGATGATGATGTGTTCACCATCCAGTTAAGTGTCCTTTTTTAAAACTTAATCTGAGCTTCTCATAATGGCCCATGCTGAAAGTCCTACAAATCCTGCTACCACGAGACCAAGATTCACATCTCTCTGAACTTGTTCTGCTTTTGAAAGGTATTTTGAGCCTACTCCATTTTCGGAAATATACTGTTCGATATTTTCAATTTTAGATTCTAGCTGCTCGATGGTCTTTTCTTTAATACTCATTCTAAATAATAATTTTTATTAGTACTTACATTAGTATTAATTCTCTTTTCATGCAAAAAGTTTCCAATCTTAATATTTAATTATCGGAGTACAGACTTCGGGTTTATCTTTTCCTTCTATAAGATGTAGTAAACAACTAGCTACCGAAGCTTCCATGACCAGTATCTTCATCTAGTTTTCTATCGGCACAGTCGGATTTTCAAATTCCTGGAGCACATTTTCATACTCTCCGTTCCAGATCGCCTGAAGCTTTTGTAATTGAACATCCACTTTCGCGCCTAATTCCTCAAATACAGCGTACTGCTGATCTGTTGGTCTTCCGAAACCAGTAGCCACTGTTCCTTTTAGAGCGGCGAGCTTGTTGTTCAGCTTGATCGGAAAGTTCAATACATCTTGTGTGGCTTCTGCTTTGGTTTGATACAGTTCCTCTTCAATAGCTGTGATCGCAGTCAGCATCGCTTTTGCTTTTTCCTGAAGTGCTTCGTTGCTCTCTGCTTCGCCCATTAACTCATTGATTTCATCACGTACTTTCTTGATTCTGTTAATCGCTTTGTGGGTTGTGTCCAGCTTCGCGTTAATGGTTTGAACTAATTCAAACTGAGCAATTAAATCCTGCTGGGTAACATCTGTTAAACGAGGATCTTTCATCACTTCAAAATCCTGTTCACCTACCATCTCCTCGCCAATATACATTCGCACTTTGTAGGTACCCGGCACCGCATCAGGTCCAGAAGTATTTCCTGCCCACAGAATTTGTCGTCCGTCCAGATCGGTCACTCCTGGGTATTCAAGATCCCATGCGAACTTGTTAAGACCAGCCTTATCCGAAACTACCGAAGGTCTTCGTTGATCTTCTTCTTCGTAAAATAATGGTGATTCTTTAACCGGTCGGTCGCGATCATCTTTCTTACTTGAATACGTTTGGATAACATTCTCTCTCATATCCAGAAACTCCAATTTGATCTCTTCGCTTACATCATCCCCGAGCATATAATAGACTACAGCTCCCGGGGTTGGGTTCTGTCCCGTTGTTCCTGCAGGATCAAAGTTTCCTCCTCTGCCAAACAAATAGGTGTCTTCAGGATCGAATAGATGATGTTCCGCTTCGGTTATTTCTTCGCTTATTTGGTGTAGTACAGGAAGATCATCAAACACCCAGAACGAACGTCCTTGTGTTGCTACGATTAAATCTTTATCCCGTTTATGAACAGCTAAGTCTGTTATCGGCGTTGCCGGGAGATTTAACTGGAAGCTTTGCCAGTTTTCACCCGCATCAAAAGAAATGTAGAGACCCGTTTCTGTACCAGCGTATAATAAGCCCGCTTTGTTAGGATCTTCCCGAACAGCCCGGGTGAAATCCATTGCAGGAATTCCGTCTGTTATTTTATCCCAGCTTCGTCCATAATTTGTTGTTTTATAAATCATCGGCTGGAAGTCATTGAATTTATATCGGGTTGCGGCAAAATAGGCGGTTCCCGGATCATGATGAGATGCATCAAGTATGCTAATCATAGCTTCAGGAAGGCCACGTGGAGTAACATTCTCCCAGCTTTCTCCATTGTTGCGGCTGATGTGAATTAATCCATCATCCGATCCTGCCCAAAGCAATCCCGGCTCAATAGGTGACTCAACAAAGGTAAAAATGGTATTGTAATATTCAACTGACGTGTCATCTTTCGTAATCGGTCCACCAGATTCATCCTGCTTTGTGGTATCATTTCTTGATAAATCCGGACTAATTTCCTCCCAACTCATTCCCTCGTTGGTTGACCGGTGCACGTGTTGAGATGTCGCGTACAACACATCTGAATTATGAGGAGAGAAAATGATCGGAAACGTCCACTGAAATCGATATTTCAAATCTTTCGCACCAGCTCCCATCGGGTTATCCGGCCATACATCAATGCGATCGCTTAAGCCAAGTTCTTTATCGTACTTATTGAGGTAGCCACCATAACTTCCACCAAAAGTCACATTCGGATCTTCCGGGTCAGGAGCAATATATCCACTTTCTCCACCAGCTACCGGCCACCAGTCACGTTCGGTAATTCCACTGCCACTGGTTCTGTTTTTAATGGCGAACGTACTGTTATCCTGTTGCGCACCATAAATCATATATGGGAACTGGTTGTCGGTAGTAACCTGATAGATCTGTGCCGTAGCCGAGGTGTAGTAACTCGACCAACCCTGACCTCCGTTAAAGGTAACCTGTCCACCTCCATCGTCTCCAATAACCATTCTCTGTGGATTATTAGAAGCAATCCAAAGATCGTGATGATCGCCGTGGGGAGTTCTTATTCTACTGAAGGTTTTTCCGCCATCCGTAGATTTCCAGAAACCTACATTTAACACATAAACCACATCTTCATTTCCTGTATCAGCAATTACTTTGGAGTAGTACCATGCTCGTTGACGTAAATTGCGATCCGCACTCACTCGTTCCCAGGTATCGCCGCCATCTTCTGACCGGAATAAGCCGCCGCCTTTTGCATTCTCAACAATCGCAAATACTCTGTTAGAATTCACCGGGGAAACTGATACACCTATTTTCCCAACTAACCCTTTGGGCAAGCCCGGACTTTGTGTGATATCTTTCCAGGTCTCACCACCATCGGTACTTTTAAATAAACCACTTCCTTCACCGCCGCTACTCATTTCCCATGGATTCCGATAGGCTTCCCACATTGCTGCAAACAGAATTCTGGAGTTGTTGGGATCAACGGCGATATCTACAGCGCCGGTTTTATTATTTTTGAACAACACTTTGTTCCAGCTTTTTCCACCATCCGTAGTCTTGAAAACTCCTCGGTCGGCATTTCCTTCTTCTCCAAAAATTTGCCCCATTGCAGCTACCCAAACCACATCCGGGTTTTCTGGATGAATTTCAATATCGCCGATAAACTGACTTTCACCGAGGCCAAGATACGCCCAGGTTTTTCCTGCATCGGTTGACCTATACATGCCATCACCTGCACTCATATTTCCACGAATATCGGTTTCGCCCATTCCAACATAAATCACATTCGGATCTGAGTCAGCTACATCGATCGCCCCCACTGAACCTGTTTTGAAAAAGCCATCGCTGATGTTAAACCAGGAATTACCTCCATCGGTGGTTTTGTATACTCCTCCACCAGTAAATCCTGTGTAATAAGTGTAGGGTTGATCGTCATGACCGGCAACCGCGACAGACCGGCCTCCGCGAAAAGGGCCGATATTCCTGAACTTCAGGTCTTTAAAATCCTGCTCCGTATACGTTGGGTTCTGTGTTTCCTCACCATGCCCAAAAATCTGTGCTGAGGTAGTTTCCGAAAATGAAATGCTTACGAATAGTGCTAAGCATCCGATGACCAGTCGCTTCATAAAATCCTTGTTAGTTAGTTTTGCAGCTTATTGACTGCCTGAATGTAACTAATCAAAGAGAAGTGTGCGGTAAAATTTTGTGAGATAGTTAGAATCAATCAAACACAAAACGGAAAGTAATGGTACCCCATTGCGCTTGTTGGGGAACTCCGCTTGGGAGACGTGAAAAGCGCCAGGTTCGCAACGTACTCATTACTTCTGTTTCCAGCTCGGGATTCATTTTTCGGAGGGGAATAATTCTGCCTACGGTTCCATTCGGGCGAACTTCAAAACGAACTGTGATCACTGCTTCAGTATTCGCATTATTACTTGGAAGGGGCTGAACCATGGGGGCACGCTCGATATCACCTTCCCACTTCAACTCATACGGTGAGGTTTTTTCATCATCGGTTCCAATTCCCTGGTCTGAATTCACTTCTCCGATTGCTCCGTCCGGATCGCCACTTTCATCAGCTCCTTCAGTTTGCTCTTCTTCTTCCTGAGCCTGAGGGGGAACTTCCACCTGTTCTTCGGTTTCTTCGGAGGTTTGAGTAGGGTCGATCACTTCTGTATCGGGCGTAACAACTACATCCTCTACAACTTCTTCCACTTCATCAGGCAGGTCGACTGGCTTTATATTTTCTTCAGCGGGAGTTTCCGGGGTTTCTTCGGGTTCAGGAGCTTCTTCTACCGGTTCTTCCGTTTCGGTTTCTGAGGGGTTTTGACGGGTTGCAACTTCTTCATTCTGCACTTCAGAAAACTGGGATAACCGACCCGTTTGAAATTCACCAAATTCAACCTCAATAAAAGATGGACGAAGGTTTCGCCCCATATCTATGGTATACCAAAGCGAAAAGGCCAGAAGCAGTACAGCTACCCCAATGGTAGTTCCAAGCGCCCGTTGATCATCTTTGGTGAATTGAGGTTTCATATTAAAGTGAGCCTTGCTCCGTGGCCATTACTAATCTAAGATTTAATGCCTTGCCAATGTTTAAAACCCGAACAGCATCATCAACTGTGGCATCTTTATCCGCCCTTAATACGATTGTGCCTTCCGGTTTATTATTTTTCGCTTCGCGAATAGCCCCTGCCAGAGATCCGGTAGCGGTCAAATCACCTTCTACATAAAACTGTCCATCTTTGGTTATAGCAACAGAGATATATTGATTTTCCTGAACGGCTCCACTTTCTGCTCGGGGAATGTTCACTTTAATCCCGAAATTGGTCACGAAAGACGATGTAAGCAAAAAGAAAATTAACAATAAAAGTACAATATCCGTCAACGACGACTGTGAGAACAGCGAAAGGGGAGTAAGTCTTTTATCTCCTCGTCTGAAATCGCGTGCCATAATTACGCCTGTTTTTTAGGTGCAGGAGATTGCAGCAAATCAATAAAGTCTGCTGATGCATTTTCCAGCTCAAATATCGAGCGGTTAATTTTACCCAACAGGAAGTTATAAAAACCGAAAGCAATCAAACCGACAATGAGTCCCGCTGCGGTGGTAATCAGTGCTTCCCAAATACCGCCGGCAAGAGCACTCGGGTTTACATTGCCCTGAAGTGATTGGATATCCATGAAAGCCTCGATCATACCTGTTACCGTTCCGGTAAATCCAATGAGTGGAGCAACACCTGCAATGGTAGCCAACCAGTTCATTTTCTTTTCAAGGAAGAAAATTTCTTTTTTTCCCGCATTGTCGATGGCATCTTCGATATCGCGAATTGGTCTGCCCAGTCTTTTTATTCCTGCTTTGATGATTCGGGCAAGTGGCTTATCGAAATCATCACAGTAAGCGATAGCATCAGACTGTTTCCCTGATTTCAGCATTCCTTCAATGGAACCCAGAAACCTGGTGGTATCGGTATGTGATCTGGATAGTGCGCTCCACCGCTCAACAATCACGTAAATAGAAATCAGAAATAATACCAGAATCGGGATCATAAGTACCCCACCTTCTACCATTAAGTCGAAAAATGAAACCTGATCGGGCTGGAGTGAAAGCGCCAACGAATCGGCAACTGCAGTAGAATCCTGCAATAGAAAAAGAGCGATGTTCATGTAGATGATTAGTTTGTAATTCGTTTAATAAAATAACTTTGTTTGTATTCCGCAGGCATGTCTTCTGCCGCTATAGCCGCATCAGTTAATGTCGCAAACTGACCTATACTTACCCGCCATAATGTTCCATATTGTTCTGATGGTATTGGAGTAACCAGGGCACGGAAACCAGCATTTGATAACTCCTGCTGCTTTCCATAAGCATTAGACTCAATACTCAATGAGTAAAGAACAACGGTATAACCGTCATTTGCTTCATTGCTTGCCACACCCATCATGCCATATTTGTTTTGGTCATCCGGAGCTTCGGTAGTGCCTGTTGGAACTGGTACTTCAGCGGGAGCTTGTTGTTCCTGAACCGGTGGTTGTTCCTCCTGTGCATCACCTTCATTAGGAGCCTGTGTGGGTGCTTCCACTGGTTGTTCAGTTTGCTGGGGGGGTTGCTGCACCGGAGGTGTTACAACCGCGGGAGTGTTATTCACTGCAACCTGTGGAGTAATTCCCGGGATGTTTATAATGCTGAAATAAGCAAGCCCTACCGTTGACCCAACCACAACTATCAGTGCCAGAACTATCCATAACCAAACAGGTGCCGGTTGGGGATCTGTTTTTGTTTTCTTTGGTGTCTCTTTCTTCTTCTTTTGTTCTTTCTCTTCTTTTGGCTCTTCTTTCACTACCGGCTCTAAATCAGAAGAGATATTTGTTATTACGGGAACTATATCTTCGTCTTCAGAATCCGGGCTTTTTTCTTGGGGTTCTTCATCAGATTCAAGTTCAAGAAATGGATCATCGAAGTCGTCCTCTGCTTCGTCCAGATTTAACTGCTCTGTTTCTTCTTGTTTTTCAACTGTTTCTGATTCGGGTTCTTCCGCTTCTTCCGCTTTTTCTGACACTTCCTCAGTCTGTCCTTCTTCTTCTTCTTCTGAAGCTTCCAGTTCCTCAACTAATTCATCAATGGTGTCTTCATCCTCTTCTTCCGGAGAACCCTCATCTTCACCGAATACATCTGTAAAATCATTGTCTATCATTCCCGCGGCCAGCTCATCTTCCGATCTTACTTCTGAGTCGTCTGCCATTAAACCGGCTAGTTCCGCATCAAGCCCGGTAACCGATTCTTCTTCTTGCCCGCTATCCCCGGATTCTTCTTCAGAGCCCCCTTCGGTTTCGCCAAAAATATCATCGAAAGAAACCTCATCTTCTACCACTTTTTCATCGGTGACCTTTTCATCAGTTGTTTCTGATTCAGGTTCTTCCTCATATTCCTCTCCCATCAAACTGGAGATTAATCGGTTTGCGCCTTTATCTCCTTCTTTATGAGCCTCGATACCCCACTCATCAGGGCCTGGCCTTGGCTCCTCTGCGCCTTCATCAAGCGATTCCTTTGATTCTACTCCGAAAATCATCGGGTCTTCTTCGGCTGACTTTTCTTCCGAACCTTCCCCTTCTTGTTCTTCTTTTTCAAAATCTTCAACTAAGCCTGCAAAAGGATCTCTTTTGCTTTCTGAAACATCTCCTTGTAGCTCCTCAAAGGGATCGGCCTCCACCTTATCTTCTTTTTGAACCTGACCTTCTTCCAGCTCGATGGGCTCCATCCCCACGTACTTAAAGTTAATCTCTGTTTCGAGTTCTTTAGATGGGATAAACAAGACTCTGTTTCCAATTCCGCTAAAAATCCCAAAACCGTCAATCTCATACGCTTCACCATCTTCAAGCGCCTGTTGAATTTCTTCAACCAGTTCCCCGATTTGTTTTTCTATTTTCTCTGCTTCGATTCCGGATGCGTCCGTTAGCAGTTCAACCAGTTTTTGATGATCTATATGCATTGATTACCCCTTTTGTTCGGCTGAAAATTCGATGGCATCTTTTGGGGGAAGCATCACGGTTTTTCCATCCGCTCTTTTTTCTTGTTTCTGGCTGTGATGTACCGCTTTAAAAGTTCCAAGCCCCGAAACTTCTACCGAATTTTTCATTATGATTTGATCTCGAATCACAATCCCAAAAGCCTTTAAAAAATCTTTCGTCATAGTCTAGAATTTTAGCGTTAATCCTCCGAAGGCTTGCAGTGGTCGTTCCTGATAACCCTCCCAAATTTCGTAGTTCTGCCCCAAAATATTCAACACTTTCACATAAACACCAAATCTGTTATTAATTTGATATTCAGCTCCTCCGTTTAATAACAAAAATGCACCTAAATCTTCCGTTGCAGAGGGCGCTGTTCGTTTCCCTACATATTCTGCCCAGCTTGTAATTTTAAGCTTAGTGATTGGCTTATAGGAGAATGAGCCATTCACCCCAAGTCGTTCTTCAAAAGGAATATCCCCCGCGTTAGCTAGCTTTGGTCTTCGGGCGTAAAAACGTCCATCAAACCAGAATTTTTCCGGAACTAATTGCTGAGTAATTCCCCCAAACAATTCAAATACATTAGCCTTTCCGAACTGTACTTCATAAAACTCAAAGCTGTTAATTAATCCTCCGCTTGGTCTGGAGCGCTGGTAATAGGCGTAGTCTTTAGTCAGTTCGTAACTGATCCCCCCGAAAATCCGATTTCCTTCCAACGCCTGAAAAGCAACTTCGCCATACACTCCAGAGGTATAGCTATGCTGCAGAGCGGTTTCGAAATTCAGGAAGCGATTCGTTTGATGATGCCCCTGAACAGTTTGCATATTAGGGGCGCCAAATGCACGACCGGTTACAATCACGGCGTCTTTCAGGTTATACCTTAGTTTAAGCTCGGGTGTAAAATAGATTCGGTTCGAAAATCCATCAGAAACATACGCAAGCCCCGCATTTGCGGTAATATGAGCGCTGAAATCCAATAGTTTACGATATTCAACGGAAGCACGGCCATCTATCCATTGCTGCGACTCGATTCCCGTGTATTGATAATTACCTCCTGAGACGGATGCCTTTATATGAAAGGTCTCGTACAATCTGTTGCCGGCCCAATACTTATCAAAACCTACGTTAACGACCTGCTCATTTACTTCTCCTGTTCTTGTTGTGTTTCCGGCATCCAGATCTACTGAGAAAGCATTCCCGTCAATGTTCAGCTCCCAACCGTTCAGCGCGTTTTCTGTTTTGGTGATGGAGATATCTCCGCCAAATCCGAGATAATCCTTTCTGGCAGTCTCACCAATTCCGTTCTGGAAAACGGGATCTAAATTAAACATCCGGTTGAAATCGCTCAGAAAACCAGCACCTACAGAAACCTTCAAGTCTTCTTTTACTTTCGAGTGAAAGCGAACATCTCCATCAAAATAGCGGAAGCTACTGAGTTCAGGAGCATCCAGGTGTCCATCCGTAGACCGATAATCAATATTTCCGGTAAGAGCGCTTTTGTTATTCAGCCCGTGATAAAAATATCCTTCAGCTTCCGGTGTGAGGAAGTTCCCAATTCCTGTCTTTATCAGACCAGTCGTCCTATCCGGAGTTCTGAGAATAGATCGTTCCGGTGGTTCGGGTCGATCCAGTTGAGTAATTGCAATACTCGCTACCGCTTCATCCCTGGATTCCATGAAAGGCATTCGGTTGTGGTCGATTCTGAAAACTCTGGGTTTGGGATTAAAGCCTAAAATGGGTTGTCGACGAAGTCCCGGAAAACGAGCCCTGAATTCGCTTCGGATTTCAATGTCTTGTGGATTGATCTCAGGAAGAAGAGAGTTTTGAGGGTTTCCACCCGTAGTTTGAGCCTGCATCTCAACACTTAAGAACAGCGCGAATAGAATAAGTGAGGGTAATCGAAAGGTCATCGTGCAAATGGGTTTGCTGAAGGTACTAAATTTTGAAGCAAGGTTTAAGCCCTTGCCTAACGAAAAAGATGTACTCGAAGTGTTGGTGGAAGTTCCTTTATTTTATATATCTAATTATATACTATAGCTCTATGAAATAAATACATAGTCAAAGAGAACATGCGATATTTAGCCTTACTCTCTTTTATTCTTCTTTTTATAGCCAAAAATGGAACCAGCCAAACCTGGCAATCTATAAATGGCCCGTTAGAGTCAAATATTCAAGACATCATTATTAAAAATGATACAATCTATGTCTCATCTATGGAATCGGGAGGATTATTTAAGAAACACAAAAATGACAAAAACTGGGTTTTTTCTAATATAAGCTCAAACGGAGAACTATTATATGGTCTAAACAGTATTGAAATTGGTTCGAATGGATTTTATTACGCAGGAGGACCCGGGCTGAACTTTGATGGGGAATACTTTAACCATTTTTATGTCTCTGATGATTTTGGCAAATCATGGAATCCGTTCAGAAATGGTATTGAATTTTTCTCTGGTCCGGCATTAGGAGTCACTGAAATAATAATTTCAAGGAATGGAAGTATTATAGTTGGTTTCGGAAACGGAATATTCAAATATTCTGGTCAGGATGAAGCATTTAAACTGAGTTCTGAAAACGACAAGCTACCACTAAATTCAGTTTCTGCCTTTTATGAATATGAGGACACCCTATTGGCAGGTAGAATGAATGGATTAGAATTCTCACTTGATGATGGTGATAGTTGGACGGCATCCAAGTTCGATTCGGTTTCCGTTTTGTCAATTGGAAATTTAGACAACAAGTTATTTTTAGGCACTAATAACGGCCTCTATTATGCTAAATCAATAAATAATAGTTTTGAAGTAATTGATGACTTGTTAGAAGTGCCTGTTTATTCAATTCATGAATATCAGGAATGGCTTTTAGTAGGCACTCCCTCTAAACTTGTTCTTATAAACCCTGAAGATAATAGTGTTCAATATTTGTTTGAAGGGGTTAATTTCGCTCCGATAAATGCTATCAATAGTATCGATGACACTATTTTATTAGGAACTGAGAGTGGGGTTTTAGAATGTGACCTTCTTAACGAAAAGTGTAATCTTGTTGGAGTAGCAAACTCCAGAGTTAGGGATCTTTCTATTTTTAAAACAGATGCTTTATTTGCTGGTACAATCCAAAGCATTTATCGCTATTCTATTCAATCTGAGCGTTGGGATTCTACTTCTATCTCATTTGGTAGCTCTAAAAGTATCCTGCCTTTTTCTAAAGATTCACTATATGCTATTGCTAATGATCTTTTTGTTCAATGTTCTTTTCAAAACTCAGTATGCGACAGTACCCAAGTTGATAATGGGAATTTGCTTGTAAATTTGAATACAAATTCAACTGGAGATTTATTTGTTATTTCTTCTAACTCAGTATTTCAGTCTAGCGACAAGGGGAAAAAATGGGATTCCATTTTTGATTTTGAAACAGGTAAAAGAAATTTTGAATCCCCAATATTTGCTTTCTCGGATAGCCTTCTTTTTTTTGATGCAGCGGAACAAGGCTTAGTTAAGTATTTCCTCAATACTGGAGAACATGCCATTATTGGATTTGAAGAAACAGGTATTAATGACTACCATCTTACAAGTGAAGGTATCATTTATGTTAGTGCTTTTTCCTCAATTCATAAAAGCACTGACTTTGGAGAATCCTGGAAAACGCTGTTAGGGCCTCAAGATTTAATTGGAAGAGATTTACTGATTGATGTGCTATATGATGAAGATTCTGAAAAACTTTATGCTATTGCTTTAGAAGGAAGGGTTTATGTTTCCAAAGATGAAGGAAAGAGTTGGGGTATTAATGAGGGAATGCTACTAATTCATATTCGGGATGCAATAATTACATCTGACGGAAAGTTGTATTTGGGAACATCAAATGCTGGAGTATTTGTAAACACCAAACCTCTTAATCCTCCCATTACCATTTCAAGCGAGTACGAAACTGAAGTAATTCCTAAATCTTTTATCCTGCATCAAAATTATCCGAATCCATTCAACCCTTCTACTGCTATCTCATTTGAGTTGAACCAGGCTCGATCTGTCTCTTTAGATGTGTTCAATATTTTTGGGCAACGAATTATAACCAAAAGCTTGGGGAAATTGAATTCCGGTACTCATTCAGAGTCTGTGAATTTATCAAGCTACTCTAGTGGGGTTTATTTTCTAAAAGTTTCTACAGGAAACGAGTCTCAAACTATTAAAATGACACTCATAAAATAATACTCAGGCTTTCGCCTCTCCCTTCAACACCACAAACTTATCTATTGCTAAACAGATGGGTGCGATGAGTATCACCAGCAATAACGTAACGGCATGGGTGATGGTTGCAAAAGCAAGTCCTGTTACTTCAGGAACGGCGTAGAGCACAAACAAACTGTAGGTGATGAACAAATGATAGCTTCCCACTCCGCCCGGTGTTGGAATAGAGATTCCGACAGCGGAGACCATCGTAAGCACAATCGCATCGGTAAAAGAAAGATCAAAGACCGTTTGCATATCAAACATCCAGAAAGGGAGATACATCATCATTATATAGAATACCCAGATGATGATGGTGTACAAAACAAATAATGGCCAGTTTTTAAGTTTCCGGATGGATAGAATTCCCTGAAAAAAGCTACGTGCGGTTTCCTTTACCTTAGTTATGAAATCACCAAGTTTTCCTTCCTGTTTACTTAAGTTACCAATCACTTTAAAAAGAATAAATCCGACAATTGCTGCAACTAATGATCCAATGACCAGCCATTTCAAAATAGATGCATACACTTCGGGATCGGTCACATCCACCCCAAACAACCGGGATAAAACTTCAGGATCAGAAACCAAAGTAATCCCTACCACGGCCATAATCAGAAGCATGCTCAAAACGTCAATCAGCCTTTCTAAAACAATCGTCCCTATAATTTTAGAGTTACTTTCCCCAACCTGGCGGGCTACGTAAATGGGTCGGGTGACTTCTCCTAATCTTGGAAACGGAATATTGGTTAGATAGCCGAACATCACCCCGGTAAACAATGTCCAGCGATGTGGAACAACGCCGCCATCATTAAATAACATTCTCCAGCGCTCTGCTCTTACATAATGAGCTATGATTAGCGAAATGGTGAAGGGAAAAAGCCAGCCATAAGACATTCCTCTTGAGGCTTCCACAATTTCAGAGAATTCCACATTTCGGAAAGCCAGCCACAAAAAAAGTGCTGCGAAGGCAACACTTGCAAAAATTTTAAGAAATTTGTTCATCGTGATTAAAATCTCATGTCGACAATTTCCGCATCTTCAGGAACATCGAGTTTAAATGTATCTTCGGTACTATTTTCGAACCGACCGTTTGTAAAGGTAGTGATGATTACGTTATCAGCGAAATCGTACGCTGTTATTTTGAGGGGTTCCAGATTCGAACTCACTTCAATTTCTACAGTAAGAAAAGTGGCAAAATCATCCTGGGTGATCAGCTTAATCAATGTATTTCCATTGGATAGCCTTTCCTGAGAAGCTGTGTATGTATCATCGAGGCCACTTAACATTCTTGAGGGAGCGAAATCGTCTTCTTCAGGGTCATACTCACTAACAATCAGGCGATTTCTGAAAGCTTCGTACACCTGAGAAAGTTCACCATCTACTACTATTATCTTATCTTCGCTTTCCAGTTTGTACCCATTCTGATCAATCCAGATCAAACCGTCTGAAGTAGATGTCTCTTCAGTGTAAGCATCGGTATAGGTGTGCTGGAAATCGGCGTGAAATACTGAACCTTCCTGGAAACGGGTTTTTAGTTCTTCAAAGACCGGGCTTTGAGCTTGCAGGTTCTGCGAAACGGAGATCAATCCAATCAACATTAAAAATGAACTGATTTTAATCGAGGTCTTTAAGCCCATCCAGAATCTCCTGTAGTTCTTCTTCTTCCTGAATGAGTACATCTCGTGCGGTACTCCCTTGATATGGTCCAACAATCCCTGCATTAAATAATTGATCTATAATTCTTCCGGCCCGGTTATACCCAATTTTAAGCTTTCGCTGAAGGAGTGATACCGAACCTTGTTGATGAAGCATCACCACCTTAGCTGCTGACTCGAACATTTCGTCTATGTCTTCTAACGGATCGGGAATGCCTGTATTATCTTCCTGGATAATCGGGAGGTGAAACGGCTCTTTGTAACCGGCTTGTTGACCAATAAAAGCATTTATAGATTCCACTTCTTCGGTAGAAACGAAAGCATTTTGGATACGAGTCATACCTGCGCCATTGGTGAATAACATATCACCCATTCCGACTAATTGGTCTGCGCCACCCTGATCCAGAATGGTTCTGGAATCTACTTTTGAAGCTACCTGATAAGCAGCACGCGCCGGGAAGTTCGCTTTGATGGTACCGGTAATTACGTTTACTGATGGGCGCTGAGTTGCTACTACCATGTGGATTCCAACAGCCCGGGCTAACTGAGCAATACGCGCTATCGGCTCTTCAATTTGCTTTCCGGCAGTCATCATCAAATCAGCAAGTTCATCAATAATTACAACGATGTATGGCAAGTGTCGGTGACCTAAATCGTCTTCAAGTTCACCATTCTTGAACTTTTCATTGTATGCTTTGATATCCCGAACCATCGCCATCTTAAGGAGATCGTAGCGATCGTCCATTTCCTTACACACACTGTTGAGTGTCTCAAGTGCCTTGGTTGTGTCAGTGATAATGGGCTCATCCGCATCGGGCAGCATCGCCAGAAAATGATTCTGGATATTTCTGTAAAGAGACAATTCAATTTTCTTCGGATCAATCATCACAAACTTGAGATCGTCCGGATGGCATTTATACAACAGGCAGGTAATGATGGTATTAATCCCAACCGACTTACCTGAACCAGTAGCTCCAGCTACCAGCAAGTGAGGCATCTTTGTGAGGTCGAGCATAAATACTTCGTTCTCGATGGTCTTTCCAAATGCCACCGGAAGCACCATATTTGTTTCCACAAACTTCTTGGTGTTAATCACCTGCTTAATGTAAACTGTTTCGCGGGTACTGTTTGGCACTTCTATTCCGACTGCGGATTTTCCCGGGATAGGAGAGAGCATCCTCAACCCTTTGGAAGCAGTCGCCATTTTCAAGTCATTGGAATAACTCTCGATCTTACTGATTTTCACATCAGGAGCAGGTTCCAATTCATATAAAGTAACCGTTGGACCAACAATCGCATTGATACCTACAATTTCAATTTTGTGGCGCTTCAGCTTATCAAGGATAATGCGCTTGTTCTCTTTAATCTCCTCAAGATCTACTTCATTTCCTTCATTTGGCGGGGCAGTCAAAAGATCAATCGTAGGAAATTTATACTTGATTACGGGGACTTCTTTCGCTTTATCCTCATTGATCTTATCAAGATCTTTTTCGCCCGCTTCTTCGTCGCCTTCCCCTTTAAAAATAGCAACTTCTACATCGTCCTCAGCTTCTTCCTCCGTAATCTCTTCTTTCTTTTCCAGAACAGCCCGTTGACGGGTATCCAGCGTTTTAACTGACGCCCTTTCTTCTTCAATACGCTTCCGGTCTTCTTCTTCAGACTTCTCTACAATCTCGTCAATACTTGGCTTTGGCTTAACCGCTTCTTCTTTGGTTTTGGCTTCCGCAATCTGACGTTTTTTGATCTTGGCATTTCGCTCTTTTTCTGCTTTTTCGGATTCTTTTTCCTCTTTCTTTAGTGCCAGTTCTGCTTTCTTTTCAGCGATTCGCTCTTCCCTTTCTGCAATGCGTCGTGCTTTCTTTTCTTCTCTGGCGATGCGGGACTCTTCCATTTTCTCCCGCATATTATCCATCCAGATTTTCACATTATCGATGGTTTTCTGAAGATCACGATCCCATAACAACAAGAGTGTAACCAGCATCAATACCGAAAGAATAAAGATTGAGCCAATACCCGTAATATTTTGAAGAACTCTTGAAATGGCCACACCAGCCGCACCACTCCAAACAGAGTCGTCGGGGAAGTCCGCATTTTGGTTCAGCCAGCCAATGAAGGTTGAGAGAAGAATCATCCCCCAAACACCAAGAATATTGAGCCAGCCGTTTTCTTTGAATGATCTTCGTCTGAATACATGCCATCCGTTGTATCCTATCAAAACCGCCAAAAGAAAACTTGTATACCCAAACAATGAGTACACTAAAAAATGAGAGATGTAAGCGCCAACCGGTCCCAGCCAGTTTTGAACGAGACGAGAATTCGCGTCCGGATTAAATAAGTCTGAAAAAGCCAGACTCCGTGCGTATTGATAGTCTTCTGATGTATAGGAAAGAATGCTCAATCCCAGCAGTATGGCAATAGCGATAACAATGATCCCAACGATCTCAACCTTACGGTTTGAGTCTAATCCTTTTGGTGCTCCTGAGGTATTGAGTTTCTTCTTAGCCATTTAAGTTGGTAATAATTCCGTCTTTCATTCCCGGTAATACGTCAAATTTATCGACCTGGCAGCAAAAAGGCACATCGTCTTCAGGTACCAGGTTCCGCAGACGATACGCGTGATCACTTTTTTGAATGGTCTCTTCCAGAGAATCTCCAAACTTTTCGAACAGGCCAAATGCTACTTTAGCTCCGTCTTTTGTTTTTGCCGGAAGATTCCCTTTGCATAATTTGTGAATCAAAGACCCCGCAAACATAGTGTCTTCCAAGGCGAGCCTGCCCCGCCAACCTGAGCAAATTAAAACCACCTCATCATCATGCTCAGCTAAAGCGTTAAGAATGCTTTTCTGATTTAGAAAAGAACCTATATAAATACGGTTCGCCAGATTCGCTTTCTTGATTGCTTTTGTACCATTGGTGGTGTTGATGATGAGTGTTTTATCACCCACCGTTTCTTTGGTGTATTCCTGAGGAGAGTTGCCAAGATGGTAGCCTTCAATCTTCACCCCGTCCTTTTCCCCACAAAGCAAAAAATCGTTTTGATCCATCGTTCGGGCGATTTTCATCGCGTCGCTCATATCCTCAACGGGAATTATTTTTTTTGCACCGCTATGTACTGCAGTTACAATACTTGATGAGGCTCTTAAAATATCAATGATCACTGCACTCTTTCCACGCAGATCTTCCTCCTGGTAAGCCTGCACTGAGAAAAACACGTCGATATAACTTAAATCCGGCATTAAATTCTCTCTTTATTTCTTAATGAAGGGCGGTTTCGATACCACAGCCGCCGCGGTTTTTTTGCGAATAGCGATATTAATTGCAGAGCCTTCAGCAGCGTGTGCTTTCTCCACATATCCCATTCCTATTCCTTTACCCAGAGTTATCGACAATGTTCCGCTGGTAACCACTCCGATTTGTTCCCCGGCTTCATTCATAATTTCATACCCGTTTCTTGGGATTGAGCGTTCGTCATCTAATATAAATCCAACTAGTTGTCGGTCAATTCCTGCTTCTTTCTTTTTGAGGAGAGTCTCTTTCCCTACAAAATCACCCTTATCAAATTTTGTAATCCATCCTAAGCGTGCTTCGAGTGGATGAGTTTCTTTGGTGATGTCATTGCCATACAGTGCGTATCCCATCTCTAAACGTAAGGTATCGCGGGCTCCAAGTCCACATGCTTCGATACCGAACTCTTCACCTGCTTCAAAAATCGCGTTCCAAACCGCATCAGGATCAACATGATTCTTATCAAAATACAACTCGAACCCTTTTTCCCCGGTATAGCCGGTTGCTGAGAATACCACTCCGTCCATCCCTGCCAATGAACCCATCTTAAAACTATAAAATCCGATGCTACTTAAATCAAGGTCAGTAAGCTTTTGAAGCGTTTCAACCGACTTAGGACCCTGAACAGCAAGCAACGCCGTATCCGGTGAGTTGTCATGTACTTTCGCGTCGAAGGTATTATTCTGATTAATCCAGGCTAAATCTTTCTCAATGTTTGAGGCATTAACTACCAGGATGTACTGGTTTTCGTCGTACAGCTTGTACACAATCAGGTCATCAACAATACCTCCATCTTCATAGCACATGCAGGAATACTGAGCTTTTCCGGGAACCAATTTAGAAGCATCGTTCACCGTTACTTTTTGAATCAGGTCGAGTGCTTCCGGGCCGCTGATAAAAAACTCACCCATGTGAGACACATCAAAAACCCCAACCGCTTCGCGAACAGCAGCGTGTTCCGTTTTGATGCCTTTGTATTGTACTGGCATTTCGAATCCGGCGAAGTCGACTAGTTTACCGCCCAGCTTTTCGTGGATGGAATGGAAAGGAGTTCTATTGAGCATGTAGTTGTGTTCCGTCAGCAGTTAGTGATGGGCGAAGTTAATGATTTTTGGAGAATGAATTGAGCTTTGTTTGAGTTTGGAAAGGCAAAGCAATTCTATTATCTATGAAATACTATTCAAAAGAAGATCTTAACGAGCTGTCATCACGATACCGGGCTCATTTTATAAACAGCGTTACAGGATATAAATCCTCTAATTTGATCGGAACCATATCTGAAGAGGGGACAAGCAATCTGGCTGTTTTTAGCTCAGTAACTCATTTAGGAAGTAATCCTCCTTTACTTGGTTTTGTATTAAGACCAACAACCGTAGTCCGGAATACCTACAATAATCTAAAGAAGTCAGGAGTATTCACAGTAAATCATGTGAGTGAAAAAATTATCCGACAAGCACATCAGACTTCTGCAAAGTATGATCCGGATGTATCAGAATTTGCAGAAACCGGACTTACTGAAGAATACTTGAATGATTTCGATGCTCCGTTTGTGAAGGAAAGTCACGTCAAACTAGGCTGCAGCTATGAAAACGAATATTTCCTGAAAGAGAATCAATGCATTTTCATCATTGCGAATATCGAGCACATTTATATTAATCCAGTCATTCAAAATGAAGATGGTTGGCTCAACCTAGAAAAAGCTGGAACGGTTACTGCTACCGGACTAGATGGCTATGCTCTTCCTAAAATTTTGAATCGGTTTAGTTATGCTGAGCCAGGTAAAGAGCCCACATCTATTAAATGAAATCAAAAAGAAAATTGAGAAACATATGTTTTAATCTCTTTTCGTAGGTTTTCCTTTTTAATTACAAGAGTCTTATTGGTTCCAATCGATAAAAATTGGCGTAAATAATCTTCACTTATTTTATCTCGGATCATATTTCCATCCTCGGTAACTCTTTGAATCCCTTCTGATTGAAGGCCTGAATAAAAAACCTGCCCGTATTTTCCAGCCTGGATAATATTTTCTGGTAGTCTGTATAACGATGTTATGGAGAGAGCAACATATCCCTCTTCATTTTCTTTGGAAAGACCAATAAGAAACACTGCGCCTTCGTTCTCTGAAACCTCTGCTCCGGCCCGAATCATTTCTGAATCAAAAATCTCGCGAACCTGATTTAACCGCTCAAAATCTGAATGCTGATTTACTGTAAAGGTGCTGCTAAATTTGAGCGTTGATTGAGCATTTATAGAAATGCTTAGACATAGCAATACTACGCTTGTGGTGATTTTTTTGATTAGCCTTTTCATTTTACCTCTTTTCTAAATTATAGTTTAAACTTAGTAGTTGTAGTTCAGAGGCAAAAATTGTTATTAATGATTTAAATAGTCTAATGGGTTCACTGCTTCATCATTTAAAAGGATCATGAAATGAAGGTGGGGTTTATCTGAAAGTCCTGAGTTACCAGAATAAGCAATTTGTTCTCCCTGTTCTACTAAATCACCTTTTTTCAATTTATTATCTGCTTTGGAAAGGTTTGCATATATAGTCTTAAGTCCTTTTCCATGATCAATAATTACGACTTCTCCCAGCTTCCCCTTTTTTCCTACATAATCGATGGTACCTTCTGCAGCTGAAAAAACTTTTGTGCCTTTTGGGACAACCCAATCTATACCATTATGAAAGCGTTCTATTTGAAGAATTGGATGGTACCGCTGACCGTAATTGCTTGCAATTTCATATCCTTTTTCAACTGGGGGCTGAAACTGGTTTTTCTCATTAGGGGACACAAAAACTAACCCAACTAAAATACGTATGGCAATAAATTTCATAGAGCCTTTTTTGAAATTAAATAACTGGTCTTAAACAAGATAAATTATATTTAGAAATGATCAAGTTATAGGTATAGTCTGCCTTTTTACTTCCTTCATTCTCCTTATCTTAAGAAAGAATTTAAATCTGTGAAAACACTTAGTAAATGTCCATCAACAAAGAACAAATTAAAACAGCACTCGCTCACGTTCTTCATCCCACCGAAAAGCAGGATCTCATTTCCTTAGATATGATTCAGGATCTCCTTGTCCAGGATAAATATGTGTCCTTCACCCTGGAAATGCCTGAGCAGAATGAATCACTTGCTATCGACCTGAAGGAAAAAGCTACGGGTGCTATCCATAAGTTTATTGATAAAGATGCCGTAGTAGATATCCAGGTGGGAATAAACATTTCTAAAAGAAAGAAAGCGCCGGAATCAGCTCAACAAGCTCCTGCTCAAAATCAGGTGCTGCCGGGCGTGAAGAATATCATCGCAGTTGCATCAGGAAAAGGTGGAGTTGGAAAGTCTACGGTAGCCGTAAATATCGCCGCTGCTTTAGCCAGAACAGGGGCAAAAGTTGGCTTAATGGATACCGATGTATATGGGCCTAGTATCCCGACTATGTTTGATTTATTCGAGAGACCAAACATCACCACCCAAAAGAAACTGATTCCGCTTGAGAAGTATGGCATCAAAATGGTGAGTATGGGTTTTCTGGTGGATGTTAATCAGGCCATGGTCTGGCGCGGTCCAATGGCCACAAGTGCTATTAAGCAGTTTATGACTGATGTGGAATGGGGCGAGCTGGATTATATGGTGCTGGATCTTCCTCCCGGAACCGGCGACATCCAACTTACCATTGTACAAACTGTTCCGTTAAGCGGAGCTGTGATTGTATCCACTCCACAGACTGTTGCCCTCGATGATGTTCGAAAAGGAGTGGCAATGTTCAACAAGGTGAAAGTCCCTGTACTTGGAGTGATTGAGAATATGGCATATTTCATCCCGCCGGATATGCCCGATAAAAAGTATCATATTTTTGGAGAAGGCGGAGCCACCCGACTCGCCGAAGAGCTGGCCGTTCCTGTACTGGGTGAAATTCCACTAGAGCAACCTATTCGGGAAGCCGGTGATAATGGAAAGCCCATTGTGATTGCAGATGAACATTCGAATGCGGCTACTGCATTTATTGGAGCTTCAAATAATATGGTTCAGCAGCTGGCCTTGAAAGGGAAGGATGCTAAGCCGAAGGTGGAGATTAACTTCAGGTCTTGAAGTTTTATATAGCTTCGGATTAATTCTTGACTAGAGCTCCCTCCCGTATGGGTAATTCATGAATTACCCATACGGGAGGGAGCAATCTTCACATTCTTTTCACATTACGCCTTTAGTTTACTTCTTATAAAGTTGATAGAGGTATTATGAATATAGCAGGTACGTTCGACAAGACCGATGAGGCTATTACCGGCTGGATGGCTCGTTACGGCCTTGTTATTATGAGGGTCGGGTTGGGGGTTATCTTCCTCTGGTTTGGAGCGCTTAAATTCTTCCCCGGATTAAGTCCGGCTGAAGAACTCGTGCGAAACACCGTCTATTTTGTTGATCCCGATTTATTTATTCCTGTTCTGGCCACCTGGGAAGTTTTGATAGGAATCGGTTTGATTGCCGGACGGTTTATGAGAATCACCTTGCTTTTACTCTTTCTCCAGATGCCGGGAACGGCACTACCTATCTTAGTTCTTCCGGATGTAGTCTGGACTTCTTTCCCTTTTGCCCTAACTCTTGAAGGTCAGTACATCATTAAAAATCTTGTATTAGTAAGTGCCGGATTAGTAATTGGAGCTACTGTTCGGGGTGGTGGGCTTACGAATGAGAAGATTTATCGGCGGTAAAATTGCTTACAAGTATGGTTATTAAACCGCTTGCAAAAAAAGCCGGGATTAATTCGTAAAGCATATCATTAAGAACGGGGGTTAATTCCCATAGAATAGTAACAATCGTTCCGGTTAGTATCCCTGCAATTACTCCTTTTTTAGTAGTTCCTTTCCAGTAGAGCGCTAAAATAGAGGTTGGGCCTAATGAAGCTCCTAATCCAGCCCAAGCAAAAAGCACCAGCCAGTACACAAGCTCTTCAGCAAACCAACCAAAAACCAAGGCAACAGCCACCAACAAAGTAACCACGACACGGCTGTACAACACAAGTTGTTTCTGGGGGATTTCTTCTTCTTTCTTAATCAGTTTATCATATATATCTCTGACAACACTGGAAGCCGCTACCAATAGCTGGGAATCCGCTGTAGACATTATTGCCGCAAATATGGAGGCTATGACTATCCCAAACATTACGGGACTTAAATGGAGTTGGGCTAAAAAAGGATATAAATTTTCTTCATCGGCAGAAGGTAACATATCAACCTCCGGGAAATATGCTCTGCCTACCAGACCAATCAAAACAGCGCCTGCTGCCATTACAATATTCCAGAAAGTGCCAACTGCAGCCGCGAATTTCAGGTTATCCGGATTATCAATAGCCATATAGCGAGAGAGAATATGAGGATTTCCAGGTGACCCTAGACCAATACCTACAAACCCAATAAAAACCCCTGCACTCAATGCCCATGGATCAAGAAGAGCTACATCCTGTATATTCAGTTGCTGAATCATTGCAGACCAACCCCCTAAATCCTGAATAGCTATTACGGGCAGAAATACCAGTGCAAAAATCATGAAAAAAGCCTGAATAGTATCCGTTAAACTAACGGCTAAAAATCCACCTAGTACGGTATAAATCAGAATAATTGCTGCCGAAAGTACCACCCCAGTATTCTGGTCTATTCCGAAGCTGGAAGAAAATGCCTTACCACCTGCTACAAACTGAGCGGAGACATAGCTCACCATAAATATTAAAAGAGTAGATACTAAAATAGCCCGAAGAGAGCCGTTCTTATCATCAAAGCGTTCTGCAAAAAAATCGGGTACCGTTATACAATCATATTGTTCAGAGAATTCCCTAAGACGTTTTGCATAGGTTAAAAACAGAACCAGTTCAACAGATATATAACCAACCAGTGCCCACACAGCTGATAGTCCGCGCATGTATACTAACCCGGTAACACCAAGCAGAAGCCAGGCGCTCCTTCCTGAAACCACTGCAGACAATGCAATGACCAACTTATTAATTTTTCTTCCGCCGATAAAGAATTCGCTTATTCCTGATGAGGAAAAACGTGCAGAATAAACTCCTATTCCGATTAAAAGAACCAAGTAACCCAAAAAAGCATATATGGCATGCTGGTCAACAACTATATCTATGACCTGGGCTTCCTGCATAAAAAACCCTGCTTAAGGGAAAATACCCATCTGCTCGTACATGATGCCGATCTTATTGATTGCATTTATGAAAGCTGCAGTTCTCAAGTCACTAAGACTATGTTCATCACGAATTTCAGACAACTGCTGATATGCCGTTATCATGGTTTCTTCAAGACCTGAATCTACCAGATCAGCTTCTTCTGCACCATGAGTAAGTTTATCTCTTACTTCTTTCGAGTATTCTTTACCTGCAATTCCTTCCAACTCACTAACAATTCTCATCAGGCTCTCTTCGTCAAACCTTTTGTTCATTCTTCCATAGCGAACGTGCTGAATATTTTTCAACCATTCGAAATATGAAACCACTACACCGCCAGCATTCAGGTAAGTATCAGGAATAATAAGTGCTCCCCGATCTTTCAGAAGTTCGTGTGCATCAGCCGTAGTAGGGCCATTTGCTGCTTCAGCAATTATTTTAGCTTTTACTTCGTGGGCGTTTTCACCGGTAATCTGACTTTCCAAAGCTGCGGGGATAATAATGTCGCATTCCTGAGTAAAAATATCTTTGTTGGATGGAAGTTCTGTACTGGTTCCGAATCCAATAATGCTTCCGGTTTCTTTTCTGAATTCAAGCAAAGCATTAAGGTCGATTCCTTTAGGGTCGTAAATTGCCCCTTCTAACTCTGAAACCCCTATCATTTTTGCTCCGGCTTCAGTCATATATTTAGACGCGTGAAAACCTACATTACCAAGTCCCTGAACAACAAAGGTTTTACCTTCCACTCCAGTACCTAGGCCAAGAGCATCCATATCTTTTTTAACATTACAGGCTTCACGGATTCCAAAATAAACCCCGCGCCCTGTCGCTTCTGTCCTCCCTCTGATTCCTCCCATTTGTATAGGCTTTCCTGTAACACAACCCTCCGCATTCATATCCTCTTTCATTTGGCGATACGTATCCAAAATCCAGCCCATCTCACGTGCCCCGGTTCCATAATCAGGTGCCGGAACATCCACACCCGGTCCAATAAATCCTTTCTTAACTAATTCAAAAGTATATCGCCGGGTAATTCTTTCCAGTTCGCTTTCAGAATAACTTCGGGTACTAATTTTTACCCCTCCCTTAGCGCCACCGAAAGGAACATCAACAATAGCGCACTTATACGTCATAAGAGCTGCCAGAGCCATTGTTTCATCTTCATCTACTTTATGGCTATATCTGATCCCCCCTTTAGTTGGGGTTTTGTGGTGGCTATGTTCTATACGCCAACCTTCAATTACTTCTACCGAACCATCATCTCTTCTCAAAGGGAAAGATACGTGGTAAATTGTATTACACTTTTTAATTTGATTTAAAACTCCTTTGTCAAAGCGAGTATATTTAGCGGCTTTATCGAAGTTTTTATTTACCTGCTCGAAGAAATTATAGGTAGACATATATAGATTTTATTTGTCGATTTTTTAAAGCAATCAAAGGTCGTAGATATCTGATTCAGAAACAATAAAAAAGCGCTTTTTCTTATTCTTTTATTGGAAGCGCCACATGCAGGTGATCTGCTGTACCAACATGTCTAATAATTTGAAGCCCCATCGCTCGCAGCGACCACTCCAGTGTTTTATTTCTGAATTCTGAATGCCCAACAGTACGGAGATCAATAGCATGCACAAAGCCGTTATCTTGTTCGTAGTGTAAAGAACTTTGGAGTGGGGTTAATCCCCAGGAAATATAATCTTCTTCTGTACGCATAATGTCAGTTATCACCAGATCGTTGTCAGCCAGGGTAGTGGTTGCTACCGAAACTCTCAGAATTGGGTGTAATGAGCGATACACTTCACGAACGTCTTCGGTTTTGGCGTTCACACTTGAAAGGTACATCAACCCATAAATACAGAAGCCTCCCACTAATGCTGCAACGCCTCCAAACCCAAATTGAGCTAATAGTTTTTTATTCTTCACCTTTCGAAATAAAAACAGAACATATATACCAAGTAAAGAAGTGCTAGCGAGAATTCCTCCTATCAAAGCCGCCCAGCCATTCCAGTCTTTTACGAGATTTAGAAATACCGCTGTTCGAATAAGTATGAAGAAAGGAATGATTCCCATGGCAATTATCAGAAGTATTGAAAAAACTATTTTGATAACCCGTCGCCTTAAAGAAAGCTTTTTTACTTTCTTCTCCCGAACAGTCTCGTCGAATTTCGTTTCGGGCTTAAGGTTCAGGAGCCAATCAATATCTTTTTGGGAAATTTTGTCCATGCCCGCTTACACGTCTTTTTTAAAAGTCTTGTTTCGGGAAAATATCAGAGTTTATAGGTAGCGGGTAGTTCTTCGTAACAAAAAAGGGAAGCTTTGAAGCGTTACGATTATTATGAATACCATTGGTATCGCATGATAGGGATTCACATAAATGGCCTCTCCCAATCCTATCAAATTATATGAGAAGAGCAAACCAGACACAAATAGTGTGAATCCATACCCCCAGTGTGCTCTTATCCATAACGCCCAGGACGAAGTTAAACTCAAAAAACCTGTAATAAAGCCTGTTGTTAATTTAAAGACCGGTACTTCTCCATTATAAAATTCGAAAATCCCTTCACTCCAAACCCCGGAATTTAAATTCCAAAAATTTAGAGCAATCAAGTATGTGCCCGAAAGTAACAGGAAGATTTGCAGAAATAATTGTATTTGGCGGTCTTTTCTCTTCATTAAGCAATCACTTGATCAAATATTATATGTGTGATTGCTTATACCTGTTGTATAAGTTTTGTTCCCGATTATTCGGTTTCAAATACAGGCTTTTTCTTCGTTCGAAATACATTAAAGGTGAAGAGGAGAATAAACGAACATATAAGTGCATAAAAACCTGAACCAACAAGATTAAAATAAGTAGAAATTAAACCCCCTATCAAACCCCCAGCCATTGCTACACCAATACCCGGAAGCATCTTGATACCTCTTTCCTGTAAAATTAAATGGCTTAAAAAGCCTACGAAAGCTCCCAGTCCAAGGTATCCTAAAATCATCAACGCTGTCATTGTGTCCTTGATTAAGTATTTAATAATATTATGATTCAACTATATAAATGATTACATAGCCTAAGAGTTCCAAAATTTAATCTCATGCCCTTCCCTCCAACGACTTAACTATGTGAGACTGCGTTGGATTAACTAGTTAAACAAATGTCTCCTCCGTTAATTATTTTCTTTATGTTCTAACTCAACCCTAACTACCAGGCTTCAATTCTGATTATGAAAAACTTTACAGGAATTCTTCTGACCCTCTCCTTAATCGCACTAAGCAGTACTGCTTGTAACAATACCGACAAAGAACTTATTGAAAAAGCCAGGGGTATTCATGATCGCGTCATCACTCTCGATACTCATGCAGACATTAATACCAGTAACTTTACGACAGATAGAAATTATACTCAGGATTTACCCACTCAGGTTACCCTTCCTAAAATGATAGAAGGAGGTTTGGACGTAGCCTGGTTTATTGTTTATACCGGGCAGGATACGTTATCTGAAGAAGGATATGCCGCCGCGTATGAAAATGCCATTGATAAATTTGATGCTATTCACCGCCTGGTTGAAGAAATAGCTCCTGACCAGATTGATCTTGCCTTAACATCAGATGATGTTCGAAGAATCAGCGCCGAGGGAAAACTGGTTGCCATGATCGGTGTAGAAAATGCTTATCCGGTGGCAACCGATCTTAGCCGAATCGAAGAGTTTTACAATCGTGGAGCACGCTATATGTCGCTTGCTCATAATGGTCACAATCAGTTCAGCGATTCACACACAGGAGAACGAGATAGCATTTGGAGCTATAATGGAATAAGTGAGTTGGGGAAAGAAGCAATTAAGGAAATGAACCGGCTGGGAATCATGATAGATATCTCTCACCCTTCTAAAGAAGCCAACTTACAAACTATGGCTTTATCTGAAGCACCTGTGATTGCATCTCATTCTTCAGCCCGGACTCTTAATCCTTCTGTAAGCCGAAGTTTGAGCGATGAAGAATTAATGGCTTTAAAAGAAAATGGAGGTGTTGTTCAAACTGTTGCCCTTAGAAGTTTTGTATACGCCGAAAAACATGCCGCATGGAGAGAAGCTGTTGCAGAAGTATTTGATACAGTGGCTGAAGAAGAAAACTTCGAGCAAAAAAGCAGATCAGAAATTCGCGAAATGGAAGCGGATGAACAGGATGCTTACTTCGAAAGATATCAGGAAATTCAGGCAATAGCCGAGCCAAGAATTGAAAAAGAAGTAACTGCTGAGCCTATCGATGTTGCAGACTTCGTAGATCATATTGATTATATGGTAGACCTTATTGGAATCGATCATGTTGGAATCAGTTCAGATTTCGATGGCGGAGGTGGCGTAACTGGCTGGGAAGATGCCTCTGAAACCTTTAATGTAACTTTAGAGCTGGTAAGAAGAGGGTATACTGAAGAAGAGATTGCGCAAATATGGAGCGGTAACCTTCTACGGGTTTTGGATGAAGTGCAGGCTAAAGCTGCCGAAATACAGGCCAAAGAATAAACACCTTAGTCTATTCCATTCTTCCTGATTTATATGTATAATATATGTTATGAATCAGGTTCCTCTAATACGGAAAATTATCCATGTGGATATGGATGCCTTCTTCGCAGCGGTAGAGCAGCGGGATAATCCTGAGCTTCGTGGAAAGCCTGTTATTGTAGGAGGAAAGCCGGGGGGGCGAGGAGTAGTTTCCACCTGTAGTTACGAGGCGCGCAAATATGGCGTTCACTCTGCCATGCCTACCAACGAGGCCTATCGACTTTGTCCCCATGGTATTTTTGTGAAAGCAAACTTTGAAGCATATAAAGAAGCTTCAACAATCATTAGGGAAATCTTCTTTGAATATACCGATCTGGTTGAGCCGCTTTCTATGGACGAGGCTTTTCTGGATGTGACTGAAAACCACAAAGGAAATCCGTCTGCCACATTGGTAGCAAAAGAAATTCGGGCCCGAATATTTGAGGAGACTCAGCTTACTGCATCGGCCGGAGTTGCCCCTAATAAGTTTATCGCAAAAGTAGCCTCCGATCTGGATAAACCCGATGGTTTGACAGTAATTACTCCTGATCAAATGGAGGTTTTCCTGGAAGAGTTAGACATCAAAAAATTCTTTGGGGTTGGAAAAGCCACTCAAAAGAAAATGCATGCTCTTGGCATTAAAACCGGAGCTGATTTAAAGAAGTGGACAGAAATAGATCTGGTGAAAGCGTTCGGAAAATCTGGTCGGCATTATTACAAAATTGTTCGTGGTATTGATAACCGGGATGTAAAACCACATCGAACCCGAAAATCTTATGGCAAAGAGCGAACATTTTCTGAGGATGTAAATGATTTAGCCTGGGTTAATACCTTTTTGGATGAATTGGCTGAAAGTATCTCAGAAGGGATGCAGAAAATCCCTACGGCTGGAAAAACCATCACACTCAAAGTCCGCTACAAAAACTTCGATACCATTACCCGAAGTCAATCCTTGACTCATTACACCAACAAGAAGGAAGAAATTTCTACCATAGCTCGCCAGTTACTGGAACAAACTGAAGCAGCTACTAGAGAAATTCGTTTGCTGGGTATTTCACTTTCTAACCTAAACCTGATTGAAAAAGAATATTGGGAACAGTTGGAGTTGGGGATAGTTTGATAAAGTGAAAGGTGAGAGGTGAGAGGTGAGAGGTGAACGTATTATTTATTTAGCATTTCTCCTATCTACTATCATGGTATTGAGCAATTTAATTATTGATGTAAGGATTTCTGCTCTACTTAAGAAAACCTCTTCGCCCAATATATGCCTGCTTTTGTAGTACCAATCTTTTGCTTCTCTTGCCGATCCAAGTGATATCTCATAAAATCTCGCCTTTTCTTTATTAGACTTCCTTGAATATCCTTCGACAATATTGGCGCTTACAGACCCAACACTTCTATATAATTGATCTGCTAATGAGTAAATCCGTTTCTCTAAAATCTTTCCGGTATCAATCCAACATATATCGGAAAGGAATAAGCTTAATCTGTACACTTCCATTTTCCAGGATGGATCATTCTTTATTACATTTGAAACCTTGGATTCCCAGCTTTTATAATTCATCTTTCTTCAGTAAGACCTATCTAAACTCATAACCTTACAATAATAATTTTCACCTCTCACCGTATCACTTAATTCCCTCTCTTAATCCCTTTATTTAAACCAATAAAACTATCTTAACCTTAAGCTCGTCTTAACCCTGAAACCAGTTTCGGGAGCCGAATTGAAATACGAACACATGGAAGATGCACAACTTGTTCAGGATTTTTTAGGTGGAAATCACCAGGCATTTAATGTGCTGATCAAGCGCTGGCAGGATAAAATTCATCACTTTGCGTACCGATATTTTGCCAGCAGTGATGATGCCGCCGAGATTACTCAAAAAACCTTCATTAAAGCGTATCAAAAGCTGAATACACTTGAAGATGCATCCAAATTTGGTTCCTGGTTATATCGAATTGCAAACAACCTTTGCCTGGATGAACTAAAACGAGCTGGGCGAAAACGTGCAACTTCACTTGAAGCTTTAAAAACAGCTCCACAAACAGAAGTAGCCAGTTCGGCAGATGAGAAGTTAGTGAGAAATGAGGCTCTGGTATTGCTTCATAAAGCACTGCTTCAGCTACCGGTTGACCAACGAATGGTGGTAATAATGAAAGAATATGAAGGACTGACTTTCAGAGAAATAGCAGAAATTTTAGACGAATCAGAAAACACCATTAAATCAAGAATGTATTATGGACTCCGAACGCTTAAGAAGACGTTCGATTCCTGGAATATCAACCAAGAGGTATTTAATTATGACTAGAGAAGAAGCACAAATCCTGTTAATGGATTACATATATGGAGAGCTGGGTGAGGAGCAATCCCACGAGCTCGAGCTCTTCCTTAAAGCCGACAATGAATTAAGACAAGAGTTTGAGGAACTGACACAAACCCGTTCCATGCTCCAACATCTCCCGGTACAGAATCCCGCAGAGCAGTTGGTAATTATGGAACCAGATAAAGAGACTTCATCAACTTCTGAAAGCTGGTGGAACAACCTTTCTTCTCTGCTGATCCCTCAATCAAGCTTTGGAAAGGCGGGCTTTGCCATGGCTACTTTTGTCTTCCTGTTTTTTGTGATGGGAGCTTTCGCTGATATGAATATTTCAGCCGGAGGTGATGGATTTACCATGACCTTTGGTGAACTACCTCCGGCACAAACAGGCTACACCGCTGCCCAGGTTGAGATGATCATCAATCAGGTCCAACAGGAAAATGCCGAGATGATTAATGAATATGTACTTGCTGCACAGGAACAACAGGAGGCTCAATTTGAGCAGACCCTGTCCACCTTTGCACAGTATCTGGATAACAGAAGGGAGTCTGATCTGGAACTGTTTAATTACAGTTTAACCAGCCTCGAAGAAACTACTTATGACCGCTTTCGGCAAACCGATCAGGTGTTAGGCGAAATCATACAAACCGTAAGCACAAACTAAATTCAAACAAGGAAAACCAATGAAAAACATATACAAATATCTACTGATCGGATTGTTGAGTATTACTTTTACTCCAATCGAAACATTTGCTCAGGCTATAGACGCCAACCGCATGAACCGCGATATCAACATCATGGAAAATATTCTAAGTGAATTATTTCGCGCAACAGTTGTCTCAGGCAATGAAGGAACCGTCGTTATAAACGGTAGCGGTTATCTCCGCGGAAGTAATGATACCCGAGGAACCTACCTGCCCGGTTTCGGAATCATTTTTATGGTCTCCAATCCCGCAAACAAAGGTTTTTATGTTACCTCACAGGGAAGCAGTTCATCAAAATATACCTTCTATTATGATAATGATGGTGACGAAGACCCTACAATTGACGAAAAATCTATCACCAATCGCATCAAAGAGTTTCTGAAAGATTATGGATCAACCATTGGACAGCTCAGGAGCGATGAGAAAGTGATGGTAATTTATGGGTCTAAAAGTAATAGTGGCGTACTCTATTATAGAGTAAGTGGAAACCGACTTCAAAGCTCTGATGAAAAAGAAGAAATTCCGGTGATTTCAGTCTCTGCCACTGTGAGCGACTTAAATGATTATCGTTCCGGGAAACTGAATGCATCAGGACTTGATTCAAGACTGGAAGTCGCTACGTCTGAAGACAAGGAATATCTCGACTTAAAAGTAATGGGTAATATTTTTGAGACAGCCTTGAAAGATCAGGAAGGCGAAGCTTTCAGACTTACCGGAGGAGGCGTTAGTTATATGATGCTTGAAAATTTTGGAGCTCTCTATTCTTTGGATGTTCGTTACGATGAGTTTGGCCGGGCCTCTCTTTTACTTAGAAACTTAGAGGGTCGGGTTAGGTCGCAAGCTTTAGCTGAACTTACTGCGGTAGGTCAGGCCAGAAAAAATGAACAAGCAGAAGCTCAGAATTATGAGGAGCGTAAAAAAGAGCTGGAACAAAATCTTTCCAGGGCTTATGAAGAGCTAGTATCTAATATCAAAGAGTACATTGTAGATTATGGGCGAACCCTCAACTCTTTGGAGAGTGATCAGTTTCTGTTACTTTCAGTAAATATTAATGGTCGCTACGAAAATATTCCCGGAAGACTGGATATCCAGATCAAAAAATCTGTTCTCGAACAGTTAGATCGGGGACGAATTGACAGAGAAGAAGCACTAAATCAGGTTGTTGTTACTGAATACTAGAGTTTAAATTCATTCATAAGCGAGCCGCATTAACAGAAATGTTGATGCGGCTTTTTTATGGAATATATCCTCTATTTAAGAACAAACTCCCTTTCCTCTTCCATTGCCATATGCAGCCTTTCCTCATATTCTTCCGCATCAATTTCAACACAACCAAACTGAGCTAAATGATCGGTGTAGAATTGTGTATCCCAAAGCGAAAACCCATTCTTCTTCAATATTTGGTGACAATAATATAACCCCACTTTATCTGCTTCAGGTTCTGTTTTAAACATGCTTTCTCCAAAGAAGGCAGATTGTAAATGTACTCCATATAATCCTCCTATAAGCTCCTCATCTAAATAAACCTCTACACTGTGTGCGTGACCGGCCTGATTTAATACATCATAAGAGTTCACAATCAAGTCATTAATCCAGGTGGTTTCCCGGCTGGCACAAGCCTTAACTACCTCTCTGAATTGAGTATCAACTTTTACTTCAAACCTTTGCTGTCGAACAATCCGCTGCACGTTCTTTGAGATATGAAAATTTTCTATCGGAATAATGCCTCGTTTCGAGGCCGAGTACCAATCCACCCCGTCCGCATCTTTACTTTCTGCCATTGGGAAGATACCCTGAGCGTAGGCAGAGAGCAGGTTTTCGGGGGGGATGATGTTCATTGTTTAGTGTTAAGGTATCCGGGGGGTTTTAATTGTCATCCCTGCGCAGGCAGGGATCTGGATTTAATAACAAAGATCAGGATTCCTGCCTGCGCAGGAATGACAAAATATTTTCCTAAGTCATAGACCCCACAACTCACCCCTCAAAACTAATAGTTGCAATACAACATCGGGCCGGAACCGATCGGAGAACCCGGTGGTGGTGAAAGCGTACGTGGAGATTCGAATTCTGCCGGATCATCCATGTAACTTTCGATCATAATTGAAGCCTGCATAGCAACCGGATCATCCCGCTCATTCAACATTTCTTCAAGCTCCACCAATTTTCCTAATACAATTGCTTTGGTTAATGGATTCGTCTGACTGGATACATGTAGATTAATCAGGTTCACGACTACTAAATGATTCACCACTTTCTGAATAGAGCCCAGATAGTTGTCTCCCGCACGTTTTTCCCAAGAATGTTCGATCAACTCATCAATGGTTTCTGATAAACTCAGATTTCCATCTCTTGCTCCATATTCTACCAATCGATTTGCTCTTTGAGGATGTAAGATCAGGCTGATTGGAACATCAGCGGCTGTCTCAGCTATTGCAAGCGCATCTAGCGAAGGGCCTGTATTTCCTCTGAAAAGTTCACGCGAAGAGCTTATTCCAGCCGGACGAGTAGGAATCATATCCAGAAGATTTTCGGGTAAAGCCAGCACCTCCGGATCGATAGCCATCAACATTTCCTGCAACGCTTTTCGCTGTGTTCTCGCATCTACAATTTGTGGTGTTGGTTGATTGTCTCCCCGAAGTTTATAGGTATAATCTAGTCCGCCAATCAGTTTCACGGTCCCTTCCAGCTGATATCTGTGAAATAAATAAATCGGAACCAGTACATCCTCTAAATAAGTCATGGGTGTTCCCATTGGGATGTTTGCCTCCCCAAAGTTACCGAGTGCAATTTTACGAACTTCCAGAATATGAGAAAGCTGTAATGCAGGATCATCACCATATTCCCAAAGATGTGCATAAGGGTGGGCACCACCCTGTGGACGTGCGTCGCTATCAGAAATATATTTTAATCCTTCAGCGTGAGCATTCTCTAAGATCTCATTCAATGCTTCGGCTTCATTGGTTCCTTCAGGAAAGTCCTGATAGCCGAATTCGATAGTTACTTTATCCCAATCGCCAATTTTGTCATCATAAGCGTCGTCTAAGTTAAGCTCACCATTCACTATATCTACTTTGGGATGCGGATAATCCATCACTGACGCCCGGTCGTTTACACTGGCGGCAAAGTTGTGATAAATACCTAGAGTGTGACCAATTTCATGGGCCGAAAGCTGCCGGATTCTGGCCAATGCCATCTCCAGCATACGAGGATCTTCTTCTGCTCCTTCTTCAAACGGAGCAAGTAATCCGGTCGCGATCATATAATCCTGACGAACTCTGAGCGACCCCAACAGCACATTCCCTTTGATGATCTCTCCGGTTCTTGGATCAACTACAGAGCCGCCATACGACCAGCCACGGGTTGATCTGTGCACCCAGTTAATCACATTGTACCGAATATCAAGGGGATGAGCATCGTCAGGGAGCACTCGCACCTGAAAGGCCTCTTTATAACCGGCTGCCTCAAATGCCTGGTTCCACCAGCGACCTCCTTCGAGCAGAGCACTTCTTACCGGCTCAGGAGTTCCGTTATCCAAATAATAAATGATCGGCTCAACTGCTTCACTGACTTCAGCCTCCGGATTTTTTTTCTCCAGTCTATGTCGGTTGATAAAACGCACCATCATAGGTTCATCAATCGGAGAAGCGTAGTCCATAAATGACGTTGCATAAAATCCGCCACGGGGATCAAACATACGTGGCTCATAATTATCATCCGGAAGCTCTACAAAAGAATGATGCTGTCTAATTGTGATTGATGTTGGAGATGGAACCACAGACCGAACTTGCCCTCCCGGATTGCTACCTCCAAAGGTAAGCATGGTTTCAAACTCAGAATTCTTTGGAAAGTTGAAGGTTCCTTCCGCATATAATGATGAGCGATTCTTATCAAGACTGTAGTTTCCTTCTCCGCGACCTCTCAATCTGCCAACTACATTATGGGCATCCTGAATTAAAAAAGGAGTGAGATCGATCAGGTAACTTCCACTTTCCTCAGCCTCAATGTTAAACGCGTGAAGCACAGAAGAAGCAAAGGCTTCACGAACCGATTTCTTTTCGAGTTCATTATCTGATCGGGCGATATAATCAAGGTTTGGCTGAATCATGAAAAGCTTAGAGCCTCGCTTTTCAAAATAAACGATCCGTTCACCTCCCTGTTGACTTCGATCCAATCCAATATCATTCGAACCAACGCCCGCCGCCAGATAATTAGCGTACAAAAATTGTTCGTTGAGTTCGTCCACTTTCAGCCAAAGTTGGTCATTGGCTTCGTCATAGTAATAATCAAAAAAGCCTTCGGTAACTTCAAGGCCTTCCGTTTTTTCAGAAATGGTAGGGATTTGGGCAGTCAGATTAGTAAAAAGTAATGCCCCGACCAGAAATAAAAATGCGCGTTTCATAGAATTTTGTAGTTGGTTTTTAATCGAACTACAAGAAAGCAGTTTTTAACGGGATTTAAAATGGTTGATGCGGGTTTTTACACTAAATATACATTTTAGCCGGGGTTATATCTTCCTTCAAGTACATTCACCCCTGATTTGATCGGGTTTCCTGACGCTCTTCTCAATGTTACCAGTTGACCCGTATGATACATTGCATCTGCAATTGGGCCATTAATCATATTCCAATACGGATACTCCGATCTAAAATCTCCTCGCACAAAAATTATTTTATACTCTTCCATGTCGCCTGCCTTGGCACTTTTCAGAAGCAGGCTCACCTTTCGGATGTTATTTAGCGTTTTTGATCTTAGTTCCGAGTATGATAACTCTGAAATATCACCCGGACCCAGATTTTCTTCTTTTGTTATTGCGTCTACTAATGTGAGTGAAAGTGCGTAGATATGTTCAATCGTTTCACGAGTACTTCTGGCATCTTCTGTCGTACGATATCCCAAATCCTGTTTTCTCAAACCTTCTGAAGCCCAATAATACCTGAATCCAAGCCCGTCAATAAACCTTGCAGCCACCGTTGTTGCTGAGTACTCACTAGGGTATTCAGGAATTTGATAATAGTAATCTGTTGAGTCTTGAGTCTGTGCCTTGGCCTGGAGTGATAGAGCTATAAAAAAGACTGGTATTAAAACCCGTTTCATAAAGTTTCTTGTTGGTTTCTGGATCGAAACATAAGAACGCAGTTTTTGACGGGATTTGAAATGGAGGGTGACGGTTTTTTTAGGTTGATATCTATATAATATTAATAGAGGGCATCCCGAATTTATTTCGGGTTTCTTATGGGGTTCATAAGACAAGACTTAAACAGGGCTACTAATCAAAGCCCTTTCTTAAGACCCTGAAACTAGTTCAGAATGACCCAACCGCGAATTATAAAATCTCTTTCTTCTCCATTCTTTCGAAGTAATCTCTTGCGGCCTCCATCACTTTGGGAGAGAGAAGCAGCGCAACCGTCATGGTTGGGATCGCCATTACGGCGTACATACCGTCAATCAGGTTGATAATGGCTGAGATACTGGCTGTGGCTCCAAGTAAAATCGAACCTACATAAAACAGATTGTACCACTTCTGTCGTGAAGCGCCAGCAAGAAAGCCAAGGCACTTGGTACCATAATACGAATAGGTAAACAGAGAGCTGGCTGCAAAAATCGTCACACTGATCATGAGTAAATACACGCCCGGTGTGCCAAGTGCTTCCTCAAAAGCTGATGCTGTAAGCGTAATGCCGTTCTCGTCTCCGGTCTTCCAAACATCGGTTACTAAAATTGCCAGAGCAGTCATCGTACAAACTACAATGGTGTCAATGAAAGGCCCCATCATGGCAACTAAGCCTTCACGAACCGGTTCTTTGGTTTTGGCTGCACCATGTGCAAGTGTTGCGGTACCAATCCCTGCTTCGTTAGAAAATGCTGCTCGCCTCACTCCTAAAATAATAAGGGCTCCAACCGCCCCCCCCATAGTGGCCTCAGCAGTAAATGCATCCGTTACAATCAAAAGGAGATATTCGCCTAGCACATCAAAATGAATACCTAAAATAGTGAGCACACAAGCTACATACAGAACCACCATCGAAGGAACCATCCGGCTGGCCACTTTTCCGATTCGTTTAATCCCTCCAAAAATTACGGTTCCTACAATCAGTAAAATTATAATCCCGGTAATTAAATCTGTGCCAAAGTGATTGTTTGGATCAGCTATTCCGTTGGGTACTAAAATCACATCCCGAATGGCCTGATTGAGCTGATTAGCCTGGAATACCGGTAGGGCTCCAAACATCCCGGCTATTGCAAAAAGAACTGCCAGAGGTTTCCATTTTTTTCCAAGTCCTTCTGTAATCATATACATCGTACCACCCTGAATATCACCATTGGTGTCTTTCCCCCGGTACATAATGGAAAGGGTACAGGTAAAGAATTTTGTAGCGATGCCAACAATTGCACTCATCCACATCCAGAAAACAGCGCCGGGACCACCCATTGCAATTGCTACTGCAACCCCGCTGATATTCCCTAAACCAATCGTTGCTGCCAAAGCACTGGAAAGCGCCTCAAAGTGATTGATATCCCCTGGATCGTCCGGATCGTCATATTTGCCACGAAGAATATTCACCGCATGACCAAAATACCGGTACGGTGTCATCCGCGAATAAATCATGAAATAAAGTCCGCCACCGCAAAGCAGAACTACCAGGGGAGTTCCCCACATAAAGGAAGAAAAGGCCGATAAAAGATTCTCTAAAGTTTCCAGAGTAACAGGGTTTAGTTTGGGGTAAGGAAATTAACAGGTAGAAACTACTAAAAGTTGGTATAACTCTATAATGAACGCAGATAAAAAATGTAATCCGTGCCTGGAGGGTTTAATCCGGCATTTCTAAGAATAAGCGAAATTTGGGCTCTGTGATGTTGCCCGTGAATAATTACGTGATCGAAGATATCTGCTACCGGGGTTTCAAATGATAACCCTTTGCTATTAGTATAGCTGCATGTCTCATTTATTTTTTTGCTTATTCCCTCCAACATAGCATGACTATCGTTCAATAGTGATTCGCATTCTACGACGGTGTAGGTTCCCCAGATTTCTACCTTCTCCTTTATACCGGCTATTCTGTTATACCAAATCACCTGAGCCTTAAAAAGGTGAGCAAATAAGCGGGTTACTTCAGCAAGAACTTCCTTATCAGAAACCTCTTTTATGGCTTTAAGTACTTGTCTGTTGGCCCATAAATCATAGTCTATCTTTTTCTGAAAAGACATCTTTAGTTTATTTATGATTTACCCAATCCCGTAGAACTTGGCAATCCCGTTAATCACAAACTGAACACCAATTGCAAGGGCGATGAATCCCATCATACGGGTAATTACGGTCATTCCGGATTTACCAATAAGCTTATTGAGCCAGGGTGCCACTCTTAGAATTCCCCAAGCCATTAGCGCGACCAGGAACACGGCTACTCCATTTACGATGTAATCGATAATACTTGTTGCCTGTGAACCAAAACCAATAACAACGGCGATACTACCAGGTCCTGAAAGTAACGGCATTGCTAATGGGCTGAAGGATACATCTTCTTTTTCTTTTGCGGCTTCCTGATCTTCAGTGCTTAATTTTCTTCCTCCGGTTTCCGGGTTCAGCATCGAGTAGCCGGCTCTCATAATTACCAATCCTCCCGCTATTCTGATTCCCGGCAAACTAATTCCAAAAAAACTGAGGATGTATGTTCCGGCTAGCAGAAAAATGATCAAAACACAGAACATATATAAACTTGCTTTACGGGCTGTGCGTGCTTTTTCTTTGTCCGACTCATCTTCTGTAAGTGACATAAAAACCGGCATTGCGGTAATTGGATTCACAACAGAAAACAACGAAGAAAAGCTGGCTAATAATAACGCTCCGGTTCCCATTACCGCTGTCGAAAAGGGGATCATATCTTTTAGAAAATCTTCCATAACTGAAAGATAAGGAAGCTTTTTGGGAATTCTAATCAATTAGTGATCTCTTTTATCAAAGCTTAACTTTATTTCCTCAAGTATTCTTTTATTTTCGTACTCAATTAAACAGATTTTTATATGACGACAACAGAAGCAATCACCTTAAGAGAAAAGCTTGTATCAGCTACCGAACATATTCTGAACAGGGATGTAACCCGAAATGAAAAGCTTTTTGCTGTTTGTGAGTTACTCGCCGATGAAGTGCCTACTTTCAACTGGGTTGGGTTTTATCTTGTTGATCCGGATGCCGAAGATGAATTGGTACTCGGACCTTTCGTTGGGGCAAGTACAGATCATACCCGCATACCTTTTGGAAAGGGGATTTGTGGACAGGTTGCCCTTTCGCATGAGACTTTTGTTGCTCAGGATGTACAGTCTGAAGAAAATTACCTTTCCTGTAGTATTGATGTGCAATCAGAAATAGTTGTGCCAATTATGGTTGGGGATGAGTTTGTCGCGCAATTGGATATTGACTCCCACACCAAAGATTCCATTACTGAGGAACAAAAAGAAGCTCTGGAAGATATTTGCGACTTGCTTTCTGATGAATTTTAACCCTAATTTTTTGATGCGATGAGTTCTTATGCCCTGACCGACGAAACCGCTATTGATGCTCTCATCTTTTGGATTGAGAGTACCGATGGAAGTATTTCTTTTGCCGAACAAGATGCCGTTAAGCGTGTACTTGAGGACATGAATTACACCATGAAAACTTATCACCGAACGATGAGCCAGATTGGTGCAATGAGCACAAACAATGTTGAACAGTTGATCGAACAGGCCATTGTGTACATTCGCTCTAACTTCAGTGATGATGGTCAGCGCCTTACGTATTCACTACTTGATACGATTGCTCACTGTGAAGGAAATCCCAAAAAAGATCTAAAAGAAAAACTTGAGCGCCTTAAAAAAGAGTGGGGCGTTTAGTTTTTGGTTAAAGTGAGTACCTGATAGTTGCCAAGGATGTAAGTCACTTCATCATCAATGGCATCTTTATAATAATCGATGCTTACGTCTGCCGGGAACCCTCGTTCGCCATCGTATTTTCCATTTATTTCCTCTGCGTTTAACGCTGCTCTTTCAAGGGTAACAAATAGCCCATCTATTGTCGGTGCATATAATGGGTATACATCTATTAGCTTAGCTTCACCATCTCCGGTTTGTACAATAACATCCTCACCAGTTTCCGGGTTTTGATATGCATACACCGTATCGCTGAAAACCACGACTTTTATTTCTTCAACATAACCACAAAAACATAATTGGCGATAATTGAAGGAGTAGTCCGGTGTTTTGGTTTGTTGCCAGGTTTCTTTGGCTTTCTCGAGTTTGCGGATCTCATTGTTAGAAACTCCGCCGTTGTTGCAGGCTGTAATTAATAATAAAGCCAAGAGGGAAATACAAAGACCTTTTTTCATAGTAGTTTAATTAGGTTGAGACCGCCTAAATGAACTTATTTTTCTTCCTTTTTGCTACTCGCATAAAGATGTGATATTCACCCTTTCAGGATCCGTCAGATGGACATACATCATCCGGTATAGTAATCAGGTTATTTACTTCACTTGGGTAGATTACTTTTGTAAAACCTGTTCTGCCACGATAGCCATACCACTCATCTTCAACTTCACCGGAAACCGTTATATAAAAAAGCTGCCCCTCAGACTCTTCGAACGTGGCCGGGTATCCGCTTGCTTTCAGCAGCTGTTCCAGATCTCCGTCAAACCTCCAAATTTGGCTTTCATCACACAATATAAAAGCCGAACCTCTTGCTCCGGTTGTTACTCCCGAATACAGGTTGAAGTTCTCTGGCTTTTTATGACTTGTAGATATCAGTTGAAGCTGTGTGAGTATCGCCATCAAATCTACTTTGTTTTGGCTTCCAAAATATTGGTCGGGATTTGTGTGAGTATAACTTCGAAAGTAGTCGTTTAAGCGCACTTGTGTATTCACCACCCAGCGAATACTGTCCGGTATATTTTCCGTTACTCTTAAGCTATCCATATCCTGTGATCCGGGAATTTTCCAGATGTTTCTGTCTTCAAGTTTTGAGTAAATGTTACCCCAATCCGGTTCTGTTAAATAGATGGGTCTGCAATAGCCATAGTTTTCTGTTTCCAGGAATTCTGCACACTTCCCCTTCAGAAATTGCTTCATATTCTGGTGCACATTCGTGAGAGAAGCCACTGTTCTTTTTGGCCAATACAGCACACTCTCACCACTAACTTTTCTTTTTACTGAAATCTTATACAAGTGATATGGTTCATATTCTGACGTAAGCGAAAACCTGAACTCCTCCTTAACTTTATCCATAGCGGACGATGTAAGATCACCCCAACCTAACGAGTCTGCCAGCTCTTGTGGAAAGTCCGCAGTAGCAATGATGGATTCTCCAGCTGAAAGGTCAATATAGTCAGACCCGGTAAGCCTATGAGATGATTTGCAGCTTAGTAATACTAATGAACACGCTATAATTAGTACGGACCTCATTCTCTGAATTTTTTACTCACTGAGGCTTAAATCAGAAATATGCAGATTAACAGCATGATTTACTCTCAACCCAAATAACCCATCTGTTATTAGCGATACATCTCCCTGGCTAATACCCATCACCTTTTGATCATTTATATAAAAATCTATGGTATTGGCCCACACCTTAACGGAAAGAATATTTAACTCAGAAGATTCTGAGTCCTCAGTAAACCTCGCAATTGCTTCACTCGGAATCCATTGCGTCAGGGTTTCCGTTTCATTGCCTTTTCTTTTTTTGATAAGATAATCGCCCGTATTTCTGATCAGGAAGTAGATATACTCCTGATTTTCCTCATGAAGATTACTACCTCCAAAAAACAGCCCAAAGCCTTCGCGATCTCTTCCTTTTGGGTCGAAGGTATAGATTGAAGTAGAAATCGTGTAATCACCCTCCGCCATATTCTCCGGATGCCAGAATATAGCTCTTGGTCCGGTTGTTATATGCCAGCCGGGAGTCATATTCACAAAATAGATATCGCCCGAATCCGGATCTGAACTTACAACCAGATCTTCCATGGGGCGATCGAGGCGTATTTCCCAACCTTCGGGAACCTTCAGGTTTTCGCCCTGAGGAATCGCTGGGTCGGGCATCCCCTGTCCAAAGATCATTGTTGTTGTTACTAGTACCGTTGCAAAAAGTGCTCTTAGTTTTTTCATAATACCCTCCTTGTAATTAAACACTGCAAATCTCTACACCTTGTCTTAAGGATGCAAACACATCCTCATTTTTTGGGATAAATTCCTGTGCGACAAACCCTTCAAACCCGAGTTCTGAAATTGCCTCCATTATGGCTTTATAGTTCAACTCCTGGGTTTCGTCGATTTCATTTCTTCCCGGAACACCACCGGTATGAAAGTGAGCAATATAGTCGATGTTATCGCAAATGGTTCTGATTACATCTCCTTCCATAATCTGCATGTGGTAGATGTCGTACAAAAGCTTAAAATTATCCAGACCCAGTTTCTCGCAAAGGGCTATACCCCACGATGTATGGTCACACTGATACCCCACATGATCCACTTTCGAGTTTAACAGCTCCATCACAATATTGACATTGTACTCAGCCGCTTTCTTCACTACGGGTTCCAACCCAACTGCGCAATGCTCTACCCCCTGCTCTTCAGTAAGCCCGTCTCGCCTGTTGCCCGAAAAACAGATAATATTATTAATCCCGAGGTCAGTAATAATGGGAATAAGTTCAAAATATTCTTCCTGTAATTTTTTATGCAGACTCGGATCATTGAAGCCTTCAGTCAAATTTAAAGGAACCTGATTTGCCATAGCGCAAGTAAGCCCATAACTCTGAGCTACTTTAATATCTTGCGGATCCAGTAACTCTATTGAGTCTATTCCAATCTCAATCGCATATTCACATAGTTCTTCCAGAGATTTCCCTCCATAAGGCCATCTGCAAACCGAATGCTTAAACGTTTGATTTCCGAAAGACCTTTCCCCGGCTTTTGTGGCTGAAGCGATAGAAATTGGCCCCATTATTGAAACGCTCGCTAATCCTTTAAGAGCTTCTTTTCTTGTGATTCTCATGTCATAAAAACTTTCCGTTTCTACTATTACTATTGAAAGCGATTTTATATAATCAATCCATTGACAAAATACTTGTATTTTTCTAGCGCACAAGAACCTATTTAACTTTTCTCATGCATCTAAACCTTAGAGCGAAACAAGAAAATACCTATGATGCCATTGTTGTAGGAAGCGGAATAAGTGGTGGCTGGGCCGCCAAAGAACTTACCGAAAATGGGTTAAAAACAATTGTCCTTGAACGAGGCCGGCAGGTAGAACACATCAAAGATTACCCTACCCACTCAACGCCTCCGTATGAGCTTCCTTATAATAATCACGTTCCTCCCGAGGAAATGAAGCACTATGAGAAACAAAAAAGAACCGGGTATACTATACGTCAAGCCACAAAACACTGGTGGGTTAAGGATGATGAGCATCCTTACACCGAAGAAAAGCGTTTTGATTGGATGCGTGGCTATCATGTTGGTGGCAGATCAATAATGTGGGGAAGACAATCTTATCGTTTAAGTGAAATGGATTTCGCCGCCAATGCGAAAGATGGTTTCGGTGTAGACTGGCCGGTTCGCTACAAAGACATTGCTCCCTGGTACGACCATGTTGAACGCCATATTGGTGTGAGTGGGCAAAATGAAGGACTCCCACAACTCCCTGATGGACAGTTTTTACCTCCCATGGAGTTTTACTGTGTAGAAAAAGAAATTAAGAAACGCATTGAATCAAAATTTAATGACCGTATCATGACGATAGGTCGTGTTGCTAACCTCAGTACACCTCATAATGGTCGATCCGGTTGCCAGTATAGAAATATGTGTATGCGAGGTTGCCCTTTCAGTGGGTACTTCAGTAGTCAATCTTCTACTTTACCCGCTGCTGCCACCACCGGCAACTTAACACTACGGCCAGATTCTATTGTAACTGAAGTGATTTATGATCCGGAAACACAAAAAGCAAAAGGTGTTCGGGTTCTTGATGCAGAGACTCTGGAATACAAAGAGTATTATGCTAAGATCGTCTTTCTTTGTGCATCGACGATTGCAAGCGCCTGGATTCTGATGCATTCTACCGAACATTTCCCTGACGGAATGGGCAATGGCTCTGGTGAATTAGGTCATAATATTATGGATCACCACTTAGGGGTTGGAGCATCGGGCAGCTTTGAAGGTATGGAGGATATTTATTACCACGGGAAAAGACCTAATGGAATTTATATTCCCCGATTCAGAAATATAAAGGATAAACATCCTGACTTCGTAAGAGGATATGGATACCAGGGTGGCGCCGGACGAGGTGGGTGGAGAAAAAATGTTGCAGAACTAAGCATTGGTCCTGCAATCAAAGAAGAAGCTAATCAACCAGGAGGCTGGGGCTTTGGTATGGGTGGTTTCGGGGAATGGTTACCCTATCATGAAAACAAGATGACGCTGACCACCGAAAAACTCGACAAATTTGGATTGCCTACCGTTGTATTTGATGTAGCCGCTTTTGAAAATGAATACAAAATGCGTGAAGATATGGCAAATTCAGCCGCGGAAATGTTGGAGGCAGCCGGTTTGAAAAATGTTAATAAATGGAATAGTGAGCCTTCTCCTGGACTTGGAATTCATGAAATGGGAACGGCAAGAATGGGAAGAGACCCAAAAACTTCTGTCCTTAACAAGTGGAATCAGGTTCATGAAGTACAGAATGTTTTTGTTACTGATGGAGCATTTATGACCTCAGCTGCTTGTCAAAACCCATCATTAACCTATATGGCTTTCACTGCAAGGGCAGCAAACTACGCTGTTGAAGAACTTAAAAAGGGGAATCTCTGATATGTTTGATCAAGTACAAAATTTAATGGATAGAAAAGAAGCTCTGAAGCGTGTTGCTTACTTAATGGGAGGCGCGATTAGTGCGCCAACTATTCTCGGTGTAATGAGCGGCTGTACAGCTTCTCAGGCTAAACCAACAAACTTCAGCCCTGAACAAATCGAATTCCTTGGTACGGTTGCGGATATTATTATTCCACCAACCGATACACCTGGCGCTAAAGAAGCAGGGGTTCCCGGATTTATGGATGACATGATTTTCACTATCTGGGAAGAAGACGATAAAGACTACTTCCTTGCAAATATGACGGACTTTATGGCCAAAGCAGATCGTGAACTTGGGAAACCATTTCTTGAAGCTACCGATCAGGAACAAAAAGACTTCATATATCAAGAACATGAAGCTGTTTTTGGTGGTGATGTAGACTGGGAGGCTCCTCATCCATTTATCTGGCAAATGAAAGAAATGACCTTTACAGGTTATTTTACCAGCGAGATTGGTATGACTCAGGTTCTACAATACCAGATGGTGCCCGGATATTTTGATGGATGCATCACCTTCGAAGAAGCAGGTGGAAAAGTCTGGGCAGCTTAGCAGCAAGTTCATCTTCTCTTCACATAATTACGCTCTATTTAAGTAGAAGACATCATTGTTTGATGCCTATACTTTCATATATATGGAGGGAAGCTATGGCTAAGAAAATTGCTCAAATGATAGAAGAACAGCTCCAATTCTGGAAGATGCAACATTCTGATAAATCCGAATTTAAAAACAAGGATCAGAAATTACCTGTCATTACAATCTCCAGAGAGTTTGGAGCCAAAGGGGCAGTCCTTGCTACCAAACTTGGCAAAAAAATGGGGTTTAAGGTTTGGGATAAGGAAATACTTGATGTGATAAGTGAAAGACTGGATAGCAGTCCTGAATACTTGCACGCTCTGGACGAAAACACCCGTAGCATACTTGAGGATACTATCTTTGGCTTTATGAATCGCAAGGGCACGAATCTCAATTACCAGATTTATCTGGTTAAAGCAATCCGCGCTATTGAGGAGCAGGGAAACTCTATTATTGTAGGTCGTGCTGCAAACTTTATCTGTAATAGCCCAAACTCATTACATATTAGGGTGGTTTGTCCATTAGAAGAAAGAATCAAACGATATGCAGCTTCGCACGAAATTTCCCAAAAACAAGCCCGCGCTTTGGTTCAGCAAAAAGACTTAGAACGGGAAAACTTCACTCTATTCAATTTTAACAGAGATCTGGAAAAAGCCTGCCATTATGATCTGATTATTAACTCTGCCCGTTTCACTATGACCGAGATGGTTGAATTGGTTGAGATGGCCTACTCTTTGAAACGTGTGTCAAAAACACGCATTAAACGATGAACCGTAACCTACAACCAATCCACAATATCGTCTTTGTGTTCTACCTTCACATATTCCTGGAAGATTTCGTGTAAGGAAGAATCCCTCTGTAGCTCTTTTCGGCTGATGGAATCCAGATAGGCGATGATGAGTCCTTCATGAAGAATGGCAATGTCATCACAGAGGTTTTCAACCACTTCCAGAATATGACTGGTAATGATAATCGTAACCCCTTTGGCCTTCAGTTTTCGAAGTACTGTTTTCATCCGATCAATGGAGATTACATCCACCGCTTCAAAAGGTTCGTCCAGCAATAATACTTTTGGCTCAACAAGAACAGAAGTCACAAAGGCGAGCTTTTTACGACTACCGGAAGAAAGTTTATTCACTTTGATCTTGGCAAAATCTTTGATCTCAAAAAAATCCATCAACGAATAGGCGCGTTCTACCAATCCATCTTTTTTGATGTCGTAGATATCACACACGTATTCGATAAACTCCAGTGAGGTAAATTGCTCGAAAAGAAGTGGAGGTTGTAATACGGATGAAAGGTCTCTCTTTATTTTCAGTTCGTTGGCAGGATCTAACTTCATCCCGTTAATTTCGATATCACCTTCTTCATAACTCAGTAACCCTGTGAGCACACCTATTAGCGTACTTTTTCCTGCCCCATTTGGACCAATCAATCCAAAAATCGTTCCTTCAGGAACATCCAGGTTTAAATCCTTCAATACGGTTTTCTCTTCGTAACTTTTTACCAGTCCGGTTATGGAGATTGCTTTAGCCATTCCCTTTTCTTTTTGAATAATATCTCGCGGCATAAAAAATGGTGAAGATACCGTAGCCGAGCAGTACCACCTGTAGGTTCGTCATATTAGCAAAAGCGATAAACTCACGATCACCACGAATAAATTCCAGCGCAAAACGAAGTAGCGCGTAACCGCCAGTATGTATAAAAAAGATCAGCGGTGATTTTTTATCTGAAATCCATATTTTCTTGAATACCCAAAGTACAATTAGCATCAATGCTAAGTCTCCAAACATTTCATAGAGTTGAGTTGGATGGAGAGCAGCACTCATGGTAGATGCCTGATCAACCAAGCCATTTTGAAAAGACCATTGCCAGGCAGAGCTCGAAATCCCGTAATCGGTTTCAAACGCAGGTACTGTGGTTCCATAGCGTGGAAAGTGTACTCCAAAGATGGAACTGGTAGCCGTTCCGTGTGCATCTCCATTTAAAAAACATCCTACACGGCCAACTGCCTGTGCAAATAAAATTCCCGGGGAAAGCAGCGAAAAGTACTCGAAATAATTCATATTGTTGCGCCGGGTGTACAACAGGCCTCCAATCATTCCACCTACAAGTCCACCAGTAATACTGTTTCCTGCACCGGAAAGACTGAACAACACCGCGGGGTTATCAAGAAACAGGTCAAGATTCCAGAACAAATAGTGAGAAAGGCGAGCACCAATTAATGAGCCGATTATCGACCAGGTGATGAGCCCATCAAATAACTCAACTTTGCCACCATATTTTTTAACTCTTACATACGCTATGTACACCCCTATCGCGATCGAAATCAAAAAATAGATTCCTTCATAGAAGTAAATTTCGTTAAAGCCCAGGTCGAGATGTATTGGAAGCATAAAAAACGGGTGTTTTACATTTGGCAGGCAAAGGTACTAATTATAGTTCACTCCAAATACGGTTTAATATTCTTTTTTTGAAAAGATTTACAAGTACGTCCATGTGTCCCCATAAATAAATTCCCATAATCAAAATTACAGTCCCCATAATGGTTAACCGGTACCACTCCAATCCATTCAGGGGCACAAAGACCATATAGCCAACGGTAAAAATGCTGAACGAAATTACAAAAGTGACTTTCTGAGGGATGATAGGGTGCTTATAACTGAATGACGAGAAGACCGCTTTTTGATACTGATAGTACGAGCTCCATATAAAAATGAGCATAAAGCATAAGAACATGAAGGTGTTCGCGATGAATATATTCAGAATCTCACCAATCTCCGGAATTACCAGTATTTCAAAAATTGTGATGGCATAAAACACCAACAGAGGCAATATGATTACCCCCAAAAACCGTTCTTTTAACTGTCGCTCAAGTTTTACGGGAAATTGAAGATGAAGAAGTAATTCACGGTTCTCATACCCGTACATATTTGCCATTCCCATTGCCAGTAGAGCAACGGGTATTCCCGCGAGAATAGTTGGTATCGCTATGGTTCTGGCAATTTCATATTCTACATTCATAAGCAGCGGAACGTACACAATTGGGATAATAGCTAGCGTAAGCACCTGTAATTTATTGTAGGGGTGAATCATCACATAGTAATAGTACTTACCTGCATTTCTACCAAGTACTCTTTTTAGTACGTCCCAAAGTTTACTGCTTGCTTCTTCTACTTTTTTAAGAGACGGGCGATGTAGTCCATGGCAGGTTTTGTTGAAATGATCAATCAGAACCAATCCTATTAGAATCCCTAGAAATACAAAAAAGATAACTCCATTCCAGAGACCATAATCAGTTCTTGCTGCCTGAATTAATAGGCCTCCGGGTAACCAGTTCAATACTTCATTAATTGTTTCAACACGAGGAATTAGTTGATAAAAAATCTGAGACTTATTTTCAGATACTAATGCAACCAGTTGAAACAGGGCAAACACTAACATCAGAAAACCAACTACTACCGCTATAAAGCGACGCTCAACGATTTGCAGAAATCGATGCTTGATCGAGTAGATTAGCACATAGTTAAAAAACACCGCTACAAATACAACGGGCACCTGGTAAACTTCCCGAACCTGGATCATCAGAAATACCAACCACGTAAAGTTGTAGATGATATTTACAGGATGGCAGAACCCAATCACCATCAAATATCGGGCAAGGCGCTTGAGGGGAAAACCGAACCCAAGGAGTTTCCTGTTTTCCTCAATATTTAACAGCCGGAGATTTGTGAAAGAAAAGTGCATCACCCAATAGGTGTTCGCAAAAACCAGCAGAATAAATGAATATACTTTTGGAGTAAGCCAGGGCATTTGCATTTGCATCCATGGATCGGTGTCCATAATCACAACCACAATTGCAGTCCCGATCAGGTTTACCAGCATCACTCCTAAAAACATGATATACCCGATCATCAATAAAAGCTGAAATCGGTTCAGGTTCGAGAGGAAGATTCTCCAGTTTAATAATAGCAGTCGGGAAAACATGCGGCTAAAATAATAGTGTTTCGCTAAGAATGAGCTTAGAATGCTGTAATAATTACAAAAAAAAGTCGCTTATCTGATAAGCGACTCTCACAAAATACTAAATATATCAGCTGATTATAGCGAAACTCCAACTGTAAGTGCAAAAGCTCCGTTTTTAGCTTCGTCGTTAAAGTTATCATCTGCTACATTTGTAAGTCCGGCTGAATACCTTACTCCAAGCTGGAATTTGCTTACATCAATCCCGGCACCAATTATTATTCCGAATGTTGAATTCTTGGTGTTGTCTTCCAGATTGAGAGAGCCCGTATTATTTGCCACTTCTGAGTTCAGTAAAAAGTTGGCATACGGCCCGAAGTATACATTAGGAGTTACTCCAGGCGCTGAAAAACCAAACTTTAGCAAAATCGGAACCTGAATGTAATTCAGTTTAAAGCTGGCATCAGAATCTTCAATATCTGATCCGTACTGCGTGTAAAGAATCTCAGGTTGAACAGACATTGGGCTGGCGGGGACATTAAATTTGGCGAAACCCCCGATCAAGATTCCGGGTCTGTATTCAACATCGTCTACATTATTTAGTGTTGCATAATTCAGACCACCTTTAATCCCGAATTTTGGCAGTACCTGTCCGTTAGATTCTGTAGAAACACCAATTGTTAGTACACTTACTAATAATAGTGCTGCGATTTTCTTAAAACTTTTCATTTTCTCTTTTTTTGGATTGAATGTTTTTACAGTTCAACCGGAGATAAACAAGATGGTTCCAAATTTTAAGATCGGTCAACGAGATCAGGAAGCTTTTAGAGGTATCATCCTTGTGGGGGGATCCCGTGGCTCCGCGTTTGCAGAAATGACAATATGAAAAATAGCGTCATCCCTGCGGAGGCAGGGATCTTGATCTATTTAAAGAGTTTGGGCTTTGTTAACAATCTGGATCCCCGTCTGCGAGGGAATGACTTTATAGAAGGAGGTCTCAATTCAAGGTCATCCCGGATTTAGTCCGGGATCTGGATTCGTGCAAAACTCAGAAACTTTCTTTACGATCCAGATTCCTGCCTTCGCAGAAATGACTAAACCTAGGGAATCATGGTTATTAAAACATTGACCTTAAAAATGAAACCGCCCTTCTGGAAGCACTCTATTCCACAAATCCTTCATCTCAGGATTTATTGATTTGATGAGGTTTAGCTTCCATTCTCTTTTCCATTTCTTGATTTGCTTTTCCCTTTGAATAGCGTTGTACATGGTTTGATGTTGTTCGTAATACATGAGAAAGTGAAGTTTGTATATTGAGGTGAAATCCGATCCTTCTCCTTGCTTATGACGGTATACCCGGTTTACTAAATCGCTGGTTACGCCAGTATATAAAACTGTTCTTTGTGCGTTAGCTAATATATAAACACTTGGCTCTTTCATGTAAGGTTAGAGCTTTTCCAGCGAGTATCCTTACAAATTATTTTCGCGTCATCCCTGCGGAGGCAGGGATCTTGATTTATTTAAAGAAGATTGGCCTTATTCACAATCTGGATTCTCCTGAAGGGACGCCCTTGGCACAGCATTCGCGGGAATTACTTTATAGAGAGGTGGGGTAAGGTCTGAACAAATATTCGCCTCAACTTCCTTCCAAATACTCCTTCAGATATTTACCTGTGTAACTCTTCTTCTCTTTCATAATATCTTCCGGAGTTCCTTCAGCGACAATCTGTCCACCCCCAAAACCACCTTCCGGACCAACATCTATAATCCAGTCTGCGCATTTTATTACATCCAGGTTATGTTCTATGATAATTACCGAATGACCATTTCTCACGAGTTCATTAAATGCATCCAGCAATTTAGCTACATCTTCAAAGTGTAGCCCGGTTGTTGGCTCATCAAAGAAATAAACCGTATGCTCGGTATTGGTTTTACTGAGGAATCGGGCCAGTTTTACACGTTGTGCTTCTCCACCTGAAAGCGTAGTTGCACTTTGCCCCAATTTCAAATATCCAAGTCCTACATCTTCCAGTGGCTGTAGTTTGTTAATGATACTGTTCTCATCCACAAAAAATTCGATCGCTTCTGAAATTGGCATTTCCAACACATTGTGGATGCTTTGCCCCCGGTATTTTACATTCAGAACATCCTTCCTGAAGCGGGTTCCGTTACACACTTCACACGTCAGCTCGATATCTGCCATAAACTGCATTTCGATCTTCTGAACTCCCTCACCTTGACAGGTCTCGCATCGTCCTCCCGGAACATTAAAGGAAAAGTGTCCCGGAGTGTACCCCATAATCTTAGCCTGACGGGTATTGGCAAACACATCTCTGATTCCGTCAAAGGCTTTGGTATAGGTGGCAGGATTTGAGCGGGAAGAACGCCCTATCGGACTTTGATCCACCATCTCTACATTATGTATACTGCTCATTCCGGATAGATTTCTGAACCGACCCACTTTTTGATTATAAGAGCCGATATGCTTTTTGATGCCTCCGTACAACGTATCATGTACCAATGTAGACTTACCTGAACCGGAGACTCCTGTTACTACAAGAAGAAGGCCCAGCGGAAATTCAACATTTATATTTTTAAGATTATGCTCACTAGCACCCTCCAACTGAACCGTCTTTCCATTTCCTTTTCTTCGCTTTTTGGGAATCTCAATTTCTTTTCTGCCACTTAAAAATTTACCCGTTAACGAATCTGCTTTTAATAGCTTTGGGTAATTTCCGTGATAAACAATCTCGCCCCCGTGTACGCCCGCAAAAGGTCCGATATCTATGATATTATCCGCGGCTTTCATCATCTCCGGGTCATGCTCAACTACTAAAACTGTATTTCCTATATCACGAAGTGATTCCAGAATTCGGATCAAGCGGTCATTATCCCGGGGATGAAGTCCGATCGTCGGCTCATCCAACACATACATACTTCCAATCAACGAGCTTCCCAAAGCATTTGCCAGACTTATCCGCTGTGACTCGCCCCCACTTAAAGTATTTGCAAGCCGGTCAAGGGTCAGGTAATCCAAGCCAACTTCATCAAGATATTTTAGTCGCTTTCTGATTTCGTATAAAATCTGTCCCGCTACTTCCTGTTCGAAGTCTGTTAGTTCAAGCTTATCGAAGTATTCGCGGGCATGACCGATGGTAAGCTCCGAAACCTCACCCACATGCATATCTCCAACTTTCACATAGTGCGAATCCTTTCGAACACGATATCCTTCACATTCCGGGCAGCGACTATATCCACGGTATCGTGAGTATAGCACCCGCATGTGTACTTTGTAATTCTGAGATTTGATCTCATCAAAAAAATTCCAGATTCCAATATATCCGTCTTTTCCTTTCCAGATAATCTTTTTGAACTCTTTGGGGAGATCGGCATAAGGAACATCTATCGGAAACTTCTCGCGTGCAGCAACACGCACCAGATCTTTTAGGTGAGAGCTGAATTTGGGGGAATCAAACGGGGCTATGGCATTATTCCGTACACTTTTATCATGATCAGGAATTACAAGGTCTTCATCTATCCCTGCAACGCGACCAAATCCCTCACATTTTGGGCAAGCCCCAAATGGGTTGTTGAACGAAAACATCTGAGGAGTAGGCTCGGAAAATTCTATCCCATCCAATTCAAACCGCTCGCTGAAGGGAAGTTCATTTCCTCCTCTCATTTTTATAGAACAACGTCCGGCCCCTTCCCTGAAAGCTGTTTCTAAAGAATCCGCAATTCTGGTAATCGTAGCCTCATCATCTTTTAAAACTAACCGATCTACCAAAACCCGATACCCACCTGCTTTGAATTTCTTAAGATTGGGTTCCTCAGAAGTGAGGTCGAGCATGCTTTCATCATCCAGTTTCAGCAAGCGGTTTAGCCCCTTCTCCTTCAGTACCCGAAGTTCATCACCCAGTTTTTTCTTGTCGTGATGCGGAATCGGAAACACAACGTAAAATCTTGACCCTTCTTCCTGTGCTTCAAAAAGTTCCTTAATCGCAGTCCGGGGAGAATCCTTTTTAACTCTTTTTCCCGAAACCGGAGAGTAGGTAACACCAACTCTTGCAAAAAGAAGCCGCAGGTAATCATAGATTTCGGTTGTTGTTCCTACTGTTGAACGTGGATTGTTACTGGTGGTTTTTTGCTGAATAGCCATTGCGGGAGAAATGCCCTGCATATAATCCACATCCGGCTTATCCATGCGCTCCAGAAACTGGCGGGCATAACTTGAAAGGCTCTCCACATACCTGCGTTGACCTTCCGCATAGATGGTATCAAACGCGAGACTCGACTTCCCTGAACCTGAAACCCCGGTTACTACGGTAAGTTTATTCCGGGGAATTTCCACATCCACATTTTTGAGATTATGCGTACGAGCTCCTTTTACAATTATCGGGCGGTCTTTGTCGATGTTAACTGAAGCAGGGGTTCCGTTTTTGGTATTCGCCATGAGTGAGTTTTTGGAAATTTCCGAACCGGGAATATACTATTTTGAAGTGAGCATCCCGAGTGCGATCGCTTAAAAAATTCCAGTTCCAATTATTTCCTCTAAACCTTCAACCTTGTTTTTTCTGAGTAACATTTACGAATCATTCGTATTTAACACCCGTAATCGTCTCTCATCAAATTAAGTTTTAAATAGCTGATATGTACAACAACGACTATTATCGAAACCAGTTTTCGTCAAACATTGACACCCTGAATAACCTGATTAAGGATATAGATAAAACACTTCTTAATAGCATACCCGCGCCCGGTAAGTGGTGTATTGGGGAGATTATTGATCACTTATTAATTACCGGTGGAAGATATGCAGAGGTGCTCGAAATAAAATTGAATGAAAATCCTAATGATTTGAAAAAGGGAGGCGGGCCATATTCACACCCATTCCTGATGCGCATGTTTATTAAAATTGTGAGTCCGGAGTATCAAAGAAACATGCCCACTATCAAACCATTTGAGCCGCATGATCATCATAACTTTGAGAAGGACGCTCTGCTCAAACAATTCCAAACCCTGAATGAACGCTTTCTGAAACTTATAAACATAGCCGATGAGCACGAGTTAGATCTGGGCCGCATCAAAGTCGGAAACCCAATTTATCCCATTTGGAAAATGCCTGTCAGTGGTTGTTTAGCACTTAATGAGGCTCATCAAAGAAGGCACTTTGGTCAAATTGAGAGGGTTTTGGAATCTGTGGCTTCCGGCTAGCATTCCGAACGAAACCATATGCTGGATTTATTATCTTAGTATTGATGAAATGTTAGGTATTTTAATGATGCCCAAGCTAACTCTTTTATTTTTGATGTTAATCTCTTTTGCTTGCTCCGATTCAAAAGATGATTTCGATGCATACACTTTTGCAAAATTTGATATTAGTATTCTGATTGAGAACAGAAAAGGAGTGATGAAACTAGATTTCGACTCTGGTCAAACAGAAATTACAATTGAAGAATTATCGGGTAGCTATGGGCTATATCCCGCCCAGAAATTTTATATAGTTAATGAGAAAGCCACTTATGAAAACCCCACCCTCCTTTGTTTTGAAGAGAAATGAGAAAACACCTAACAAGCCTTTCAATTCTGATACTAAATCAAGTTCAGCACAGGCTTCGGGCGCGGTTCCGGGCTTTATTTCGGCCATAATTGACCCACCTCGTGCTCCTCTCCTTGGAGGGGAAATGTATTTATGTAGTTATTTTCAAAGTCGATGATCTTTCCTCTCCCTGAAGAAGGAAACTCCATGAGTTAGTTTCTATACAAACTTACTGAGTCTTCCTCTCCTCGGAGAGGAAACAAAGGAGAGGGTTGATGCTTTCTACGCATTCCTAATCAACCACTTCTCAATTTCCATTACCACACTCTCCGTATGCTTCTTAGCATCGGATTCCGAAAACCTCAAAAAAGTAATCCCCAAAGCTTCCAGTTTATCTTGCCTTGCTTTGTCATACTCTTGTTTGTAATAATGGCTACTCCCATCAATTTCGATAGCTAGCATACATTCTTTGCTATAAAAGTCTATGATAAAACTATCAATGGGTCTTTGTCGCCTAAAATCAACCCCTAACACTTGTTTCCTTCTTAGTGCATTCCACATTGCCCGTTCTCCAGGTGTTGAAAGCTTTCTAAGCTTTCGGGCTTTATCTACTAAATCTTCTCTATAAGGAAGTAATGGTTTTCGTTCGTTCATTTTTGACTCTCCCCATGTTCCCCTCCAAGGAGGAGAAACGTTATTTTCAAGTTTCTATCTATATTAACGAGCCTTCTTCTCCTTTGGAGAGGAATTGTAGGAGAGGGTCCTAATGTTCCGATCCTCAATCTCACTCCCACTCCTCCAGCCAAATCTTCTTCCCATCCGAAACAAAAACCAAAGCCTTATCCCGGCTTGTGAAATATAGCTCTGTATCTGTTTGTTGTATTCTTTGAATGGCTTCAGGATGGGGATGATTGAAACGATTTCGTTCAGCTAAGGAAATAACTGATATTTCGGGAGTTACTTCTTCCAAAAATTGAGAATAAGAACTGGTTTTGCTACCGTGGTGACCAACTTTCAGGAAATCGGTATCCAGCAAGTCGCCATAGTTTTCAAGAAGGCGTTCTTCCTGGTCTTCACCCGCATCCCCAGTAAACAGAAACTCTGATTCGCCATAAATCATATTCAGAACTACAGAATGTTGATTGGGATCACTGTTGAACCGAGGTCCTTCGGGACCAAGAACTATCATCAATAATGCAGGATCAATAGATAGGTGATCACCAGCTTTAACCGATTCAATCCTGATCTCTTTTGAAGAAGCTAACTCTATATAATTCTGATACAAATTCGATTCATATTCATAACCGGAGTTATAAATCACATCGATTTCTATTTCCTCAATCAAGCTCAGAATTCCCCCGATATGGTCGGCGTGAGGGTGACTTAGAACTACTGCGTCCAGCCTCTCAATCCCCGCTTCTTTCAGATGGGGAAGAATGATGGATGTTCCGCTGTCGTAACCCAGACTCCACACTCCTGCATCAACTAATATGTTCTTCCGGTTTGGGGTTTGAATAAGCGCCGCATCACCCTGCCCAACATCAAACATAATCACTCTTAGTTCGCTACCATCAAGTTTATTGATTGTTGATTCAGCCAGGATCACACAAAAAAGAACCATTGAAACCGAGAGCCATTTCCATCGAACCTGAGGAATTCTCCAACTCGCGATGAAAAAAATGGCTGCTACCCAAAAAGGGAATAACAAAACCGATGGAAGACTGGCTTGCATCCACGCCCATTCTAAACCGGAGGAGAAGCCGACAAAAGTATTCATTCCCGATAAGAATGCATCTATGGGTAAGCTTAACAGTGATCCTAAGACGGGTGTAAGTACAGATATGATCAGACAAAGCAAGGCGTAAGGAACAACCAGCCCCAGCAACGGGACAAAAAGTGCATTGGCAATCGGGCTGATTAAAGAGATTTCTCCAAAATAGAATACCTGTAACGGATATAATCCTAATTGTACTACTACCGATACGATTACTACCATCAGAGGCTTGGCATACCAGCGAAGTCTTAGCCAATACGGCAGTGCATTTTGAACGATGGGCAGAACCAGCAGAATGATCAGAACCGCTGAAAAAGAAAGCTGAAACCCAATCTCAAATAATTGTTCGGGCTTCCAAACTAACAATGCGATTGCGGCTACCCCAGTTAGGTTGATAGAGTTTGGAGACTTATTGAATAGCTTCCCAAATGTAAGAAGTCCCGCCATTACGGAGGCACGAATAACTGATGATGAGAACCCGGTAAGCCCGGCATAACCGCAGAGAATAAGAATGAGAATAATTAATCCTGAAACTCTGCCATATTTCTTAGACCAAAAAAACGGAATTATGAACCAGAACGGAGCAATAATAAATCCAACATGCAAACCAGACACCGCCATAATGTGGGACAATCCTGCGCGAGCAAATGCTTGTTTTGATGCCCCTTCTAAATCCTGTTTATATCCTAATAACAACGCCTTAGCGATTGGGGCTGTTTCCTTGCTAAAATTCTGATCAATCAGTTTCAAAGCTCTCACTCTCCACCAATTCCACGCCCGGATATTATTATTTTCAGATTGGGAAATAAGGCTATCCAACCGAACCTGAGCTACTATTCCTCTTTGTTCCAGAAAAGCTTTGTAGTCGAACTGAAGTGGGTTTCTTTTTTCAGAAACAGGAATTACTGTCCCTGAAAACCTAATGTTATCGCCTTGTCTAAATTCACCGTCTTCAATCAAAAGCCGGATTTTGTATTCTTCTTTTGAAGAAGTCCCAGGTTCCAGACTGGTTTCCAAAATGGTAACCTCTGCTCTCGGTTTACCTGCGCTTGTTCTCGAAATTTGTTCGACGGTTCCTTCTAATTCAACCTCAGACCAGGGAGAAACCGTTAGTGTTTGAACAATGAGTGGCTTTGTTTTCTGTTCGGAAAATTCGATTCGAACCCATCCAAATAACAGAATAGTAGCAAGGAAAAACAGTGTTGAAAGCCTTTTAATGGTAGGGTTTAGCTGCTTCTTGTTCAGATAGTCAAGCAATAAGGTGATAATGCATGCAGATGCAAATCCTATAAGTAAACCGCTCAGGCCAATCCCGGACTGATGACCTATAAGAATTCCCACAATTATTAATAAAGCAATTCTTACTGCCGGGTATTGAGCAAAGGGAAAGCGATATGATTGTTTAGACGACACATGGAGTTAGACCGTCTTCAGAACAAAACCTTACAAAAAATTCTTAGTCATTCGCCATCTTCCTCTTTTTTGAGTTAATTCTAGCCAACCAATCTCGTAAGGAATTCCTGAAGAATGTTGGATTGGTAGGAGCCGCCTTTACTATTCTTCCTCATCATGTGTTGGATGGTTCCGGCTATATTGCTCCAAGCGATACGCTTTACATAGCAGGTATTGGCGCAGGCGGAAAAGGAACAAGTAACCTCGCTAACTTTGCTGAACATCCAAATGCAAAAATTGCTTTTCTTTGTGATGTTGATGATCGCATGGCAACCCGGTCCCGGGAAAGATTTCCGGAGGCGCCCTACTTTAAGGATTACAGAAAGATACTGGATAACGAGCATCAAAATATCGATGCTGTTTGTATTTCAACGCCAGACCATAATCACGCAGTTCAAACTATGGCCGCAATTCAACTGGGCAAACACGCCTTCGTTGAAAAACCATTAACACATGATATTTACGAAGCCCGAATGCTTACCGAGGCCGCTTTAAAGTATAAAGTGGTCACCCAAATGGGTAATCAGGGTGCTTCTGGTGACAGTTTTCGGCAGCTAATTGATTGGTATCGCGCCGAGGTGATTGGTGAGGTTCGCGAGGTTGGGGCGTGGACAGACCGGTCGGTTTGACCTCAGGGAATTCCCTGGCCTGAAAAAAATTCACCAGTTCCTGATGGACTAAATTGGGATTTATGGCTCGGTACTACTCCATACAAAAAGTATGTAGATGGACTAGCTCCTTTCAATTGGAGGGAGGGGTGGGACTATAGAACCGGAGCTCTAGGTGATATGGCTTGTCCTTTGATGGAAGCTCCGTTTACCGTTTTAGCGCTTGATGGATGGGGGTATTCAACCCGAGCGACCAGAAGAACTTGGTGCTAATGAATTTATGAGAGATGGCGGAAATGGAGTCCTTATGATCAGCGACAAATGCAAAATGATGTGTAGCACCTATGGTCAAAATCCTCGTTTGCTTCCTACCTCACTTACTGAAACCACTGATGTACCACAAACCATTGATCGAGTTCCGGAAGGTCATTACCAGCAGTGGGTAAGGGGTTGTCTCGCCGGATATGGAAATATAAAAATGAACTCTTCTTTTGATGTAGCCAGACCGCTATCCGAAAGCATTTTAATGGGGAATCTTGTCATTCGCAGCTACGACATTCAGGAGCGATATACTAATGAAAATGGAGACAAACGAACCCGTTATCCCGGCCGGAATACTCGGCTGCTTTGGGGTGGGCTAAATATGCACATCACCAATTTTGAACCCGCCAACCAGTTTGTTAAAAGAGAATATCAGAGGAATGATTATTTAATCAAAACCATTTTTTTTGTATCAAAATCTTCGCCAACAGTAATCTTATAAAAGTAAACCCCGCTTGATAGGTTTTCGGCATTAAATTTTATTGAATGTTCTCCTGAGTGTTTTAAACCAACTTCATTAACCCATACAATACGACCTGCTATATCAAAAACTTCAACTTTTATATTGGAGCTTTTTTTTAATGAGTATTCTATGCTCGTTTCTGGGTTAAATGGGTTTGGATAATTCTGATATAACCTGAAAGATTTAGGGGTATCTAATCTCTTGTCCTCATTTGATGTTTGAACATAAAGAGGCGTCCAATTTTTATCCAACCTCGCAATACTATATGATGATATATCTGCGATTGAACTGAAATCTCCCCCAATATATAAACCATCTTCAGTATCAAGTATAGAATTAATTAGATAAGCCTCTGAAAATAATCTTTGCTCGAATGGAACCCATTTGTTTTCATCAAACCAGGCAATACTTCTTGCATCATAAGGATATGAATCCCCAAAACTAAAACTACCAGTGCCAATAATAAAATCATTGTATTGGATTAGCTTTTCAGGCTCCCAAGATTTCGGAGCTATTTCTTGAAACGGATCTTCTTCTAATATTTTCCATTCTTCTTTATCAAAGCTTGCCATTACTCGATAGCCCATATACATAGATGCTGTTAGACTTTCTCCAATATTTAAGAAACCTACTGCATAAAAGGGAAAATGTTGATTTTCATACCAAAAAGGGAATTTTGGCTCGAAACTTTGCCAGACACCCCCTTTGAATACTTTAATAAAGTTCTGTTCTCTCTTATTTATTAAATCACTTGTATTCAATAAACCACTTGCCAGCAATTTCCCATCATAATTATGTAATACTTCTATGCTTCCTGTAAATCCTCCTACTTCTACTCCATTTGAGTGATCTTTCCAATCTTCACCGTCCCACATTAATATATTATTAGCACTTTCAGAGTTATATTCTTCTATTCTCCCAGCAATAATTAAAGTATCATTATAGCTTATTGCTGTCTTTATATTCTGGCCCTCGAATGTATTTCCTAGCTTACCCCAATCAAAACCATTCCATTTAAATACTTGTTGATTTCCTACTATTGCAATCAAGCTTTCATCATGAATGGTTAAGTCCGTAACAATATCTGGCAAGCCCTCCCCTAAAGGATTCCATTTATTCTCTTTTAATTCTGCAATATAATTTACAGTTAAATTTCCCCATTTTTTAAAATCTCCTCCAGCAAATAATGATCCTTTATATTCCACAAAACTTCGAATAGGATCTGCAAAACCTAAGCCTTCATTCTCAGATAAATCTATATTGATCCATTTTCCTTGCTTTAACTGATGAACTGAACTTATTGCTTTTTTTGATTGCGTCTTTTGAACCAAATATTTTTGATTATTTAATTCGACAATTTTTTCTACCGGTACAACTAAAGAATTACCCAATTGCACCCAATTATCGTTTTCAAAATAAGCTATATGAAAGTTATTTGACTCTTTATTAAAAAAACCGGCATAAAGAGTATCGTTTATAGCATTTAGGAAAATTAAAGAAAGGGGGTTATTAATTTTTATGTTTTGCTTTGATAACCCGTCCCATACAAAAACTTGAGCTCTTTCTGTATCCTTTGAGTTGTACTCTATACCATACAATGCTTCTTCCGTGATTGTAAAGTCTTCGATATAGGCTGTGCTATCAGTAATAAGTCCCTCATGCTTCACCCAAGTATCGCCATTCCAACTTACAATTGATGGAAGATGCTTTACAAAACTTCCTCGATGTGACTCATAATCATACAGTGAAAAAAAAAGTCTACCTTCGAATTCAGCTGCTGAGTAGACTTGGGAACTCAATAAAGTATTTTCCTCCTTTTTAATTTCTTTCCCATCAAATTCGAATAAAGATCGATTGTTGTCTATCAAATAATATTTCTCTTCAAATTCCACACCTTCTGAGATATGAAATTGGTATTCAGCTTCCTTTTTTGCGATTAGCTCCCACTTACTTTCTTCTTTTTGATATATCTCTAAAAAACCTTCTTCCCTATTTACTTTAGAATAAAAAAGAATTCCTCCTAACTGAAAAATTTGACCATTACTTTCATAGATACTTGGTCCAGCATTTTGCCATTTGTTTTCATCCCATTTAGCTAGTCCGTTTATAACTCCATTCTTACTATATTTAAACTTTCCTTCTATATATAACTCCTCCTCATAACCAAAAATTGACCTGACCTGACCTTGTAAACCATCTAGATAAAACCTATCGTCAAGTATTGAATTTGCCTGACGTGCATAAGAATCGGAATACAGAATTATCGTAAATAATAAAAAAACGAATAACTTTGTTTTCAAAACATTTCTCTCTATTTAAATAGAACAAATATAACCATTAATAATCAGCTTTGTAAAGCGAATACAAATAAGGTTTTAGTGGGAATAAAAAAGCCCGAAGATTTCTCCGGGCTTAGTTCTTGGATTCCAATAATAAAGTAATGAATTCTATGCCTGTTTAATCATTCCTCAGAAACAGGAGTAGCAACAACTTTGAAAATTCCTTGTCCATCTGCGCCTACATAAATAGTTCCGTCAGGGGCTTGCTTCAGGCTGCGAACACGGCCAATTCCTTCGAGGAGTTTTTCCGTTCCTAAAACTTCATTCCCATCCAGTTTAACCAGCTCTATGTAATTGAACTTGAGTGATCCTACAAGAACGTGACCAGTCCAGTGTGGATATGTATCGCCGGTTACAAATGTCATCCCGGAAGGTGCAATAGATGGATCCCAGTAAATTGCCGGTTGTTCCATTCCTTCACGAGCCGTGTCTTCGGCAAATGAAGTCCCGTTGTAATTGATTCCATAGCTGATTACCGGCCATCCATAGTTTTTGCCCGGCTCAATAATATTCAGCTCATCACCACCGCGAGGACCATGCTCATGAGCCCAGATTACACCAGTAGCAGGATTAAGCGCCATTCCCTGTGGATTCCTGTGACCATAAGAATAAACAGCGTCGATCGCGCCCGCCTGGTTAACAAATGGATTATCGGAAGGCACCGAGCCGTCGTCGTGAAGTCTGTAAATCTTGCCCGCGTCTTTGCTTAAGTCTTGCGGCAATTCACTTCGGTTTCCACGATCACCAATCGAGAAAAATACATAGCTGTTCCTATCGAACTCTATACGGCTGCCATAATGTTGCCCTCTAGTAGTGTTTGGAGTGGCTTTGTATAAAGTTTCGATATCGGTCAATTCATCATTCATCAGTTTTGCCCGAATCAAGGCTGTATTTGCTCCTTCACCTTCGCCGCTACTTGATGAATAGGTGAAATAGATCCAGCCGTTTTCATCGTAATCGGGATGTACATCCACATCCAAAAATCCACCCTGCCCGTTTGCATAAATATCATTCGGCAATGTTGATGATGGCACTTCGATCAGGCCATCCCTGTAAATAAAGAGCTTTCCTCCGCGATCAGTAATAAGCATATCTCCATTGGGAAGCCACGCCATTCCCCAAGGCACATCAATTCCGTCAGTTACAAGTTCATAGGAGTATTCCATTTCCGGTGGTGGAGCTTGCTCTGTTTCTCCGGTTGCGGTGCAAGCAATTAGCACGGTGCATGCAAGTAGTAATTTCTTCATAATTCCCTGAGTTTAAAGTTGGTTAATTGAAAATAATCGTCCTGTTGTCCGTTACCAAAGTTTTTCTTTGTATATGTTTCCAAACCGCTCTTGATAGCACCAGCGTTTCCAGATCCCGGCCTTTTCTTACTAAGCTTTCTACATCATCCCGATGGGTTACGTGAACAATATCCTGTTCTATGATTGGACCTTCATCTAAATCTTCGGTAACATAATGACTAGTTGCCCCGATAATTTTCACTCCCCGTTCATAGGCAGAGTGATAGGGTCTTGCTCCCGGAAATGCAGGAAGAAAGGAATGATGAATGTTGATTACCTGATTTCTAAACATGTCAATAAAACCCGGTGACAAAATTTGCATATATCGGGCAAGCACTATTAAATCAATTCCTTTTTCTTTCAATAAGGAAATCTGTTTTGCTTCCTGATCTTTTTTGCTCTTTTTTGTAATTGGGAAGTGATGGAATTCAATTCCAAATTTATCCGCTGTTTCTCCTGCATCCTCATGATTACTGATTATGAGGGGGATATCAACTTCCCATTCTTTGGTTTGCCAGCGAGCAAGCAAATCAAACAAACAGTGCTGCTGCTTTGATACGAAGATCGCAATTTTCTGTTGGTTCCCCGTAACATGAAGGCTCCAGTTCATTTCATAAGATTCAGCCAGTTCTTCTTTAAAGTGCGCACCTATTTCATCTTGTGGAATATCAAACTGCTGCAGATCCCAGGAAACCCGCATATAAAACTTCTGATTTACAGAGTCTGTGTGTTGATCCAGATCCAGAATATTCCCACCATGCTTGAGAATATATTGAGTTACCGTAGCAATAATCCCGGGTTTGTCCTTACAGTGAATAAGAAGAATTGCTTCGTTAGCCGAGTTCATTAGTACAGGAACTGGCGAAGTTCATCTACATTCATGAATCCGGTGCGTTGTTTTACCTGATTTCCTTCCGCGTCCAGAATTAGCGTGCCAGGGAATACATACACTCCCTGACTTTGCGCCCAGTCTCTTGCCATCACCTGCTCTCCATTAAAAGTGATGAGCTCCTCTGAGTTTCCATCTACTTTAGCAGGAATATAGCCTGCATCCAAAACCGCACGAACGGTTGAATCGGGATACACTTCACGCTCCATGGCACGGCAGTATTTACAGCCCACCTCAAAAACATCCACTAAAATCAGCTTATCAGTTTCTTTTGCTTCTTCCTGAGCTGCCGCTAAAGTCCTCCACTCCGGAGCATTTTCAATTTCCATTGGCGCGGTAGTTTTGAGAGCATTGAATAGATAGATTCCAATGAAGGTTCCTATCACTGCCGTAATAATTATTTTTTTACTCATGGATATACTACGCTCTTTCTCAATTATTGAACCTTAAAAATAATATCTTTCCAGCTTTCAAACGAACATGATTTAGAATTAATGTCTGAACCCATCGAATCTTATAAACTTGGTAAAGTTCAGGTCGCTGTTTTCGAAACAAATCGGCCTAATAAACTCAGAGTTGAATGCTTTGATGGAGAGTTTAAGTCCGAGTTTATTGCCAGTGAATACGAGTTTACTAATTACAGACGGCTAATGAATCAACGCATTACTGAGGCATATGCTAATGCAGGGAGCGACGATTAAAATCAGACCCCGCTAATCTGTAGAAAAACCAGAATAAAGCTTGAAACTGACAGGATCAGACCTATCATAAAAATAGTGTAAGATACCCGAAGCAGTTTATACTTCTTTGCCAATACAGTACCCAGACCGTGTAAATCACGGGCCATATTATCATACAATCTTTCGCTATCCTGCATCAACTCTTCAATCCCTTCCACATAATCTTCTCGTTCCATGGTGTAAAAGTTTCCAAAAAAGAGAATGTTTGCACGATTTGCGCGCACATCTTCAAGAGTTACCGTTTCTTTACTTACTCTTGGTCTTGCAGAAAGTACTGCGAACACCATAGACCCTAAACAAGTTATAAGCAGAACCGCGGTTGGAATAAGCAGCCAGGGATTGGAATCTATTTTGGGAGAAATAGATGCAATTATAATTGAGATTATGATCCCATTTATACTAATCATGATATTCGACTTATTGTCGGCTATACCACTCAGATCCATGTGTGTTCGGTAGGATGTTCGGAACATATCCGAAATCCCGCGTTTACGGGAACCTGATTTTCTGTTTGTTGAGGAATCGTTGTTCATAAAGTTATGTTTTGAATGCCGGGAAATATAGACAATTAGCAGCTAATTATTAATCTCAGCTATTAGTTGTTATAACAACTTTTTATCTGCGTTAAAGCTTATAATTCTATATAATTCAATTAAAGTTAAACCAATTTTTTACCATCATGCCTATTTATCACCGACTCGGAAAAATCCCCCAAAAAAGGCATACCCAATTCAGAAAACCAGACGGTAGCCTTTATTACGAGCAACTTTTTGGTACTATCGGCTTTGATGGAATGTCGATGCTTTCCTACCATCTTTACCGGCCTACTATGGTTCGTGAGGTTGGAAAACCCGTAGATGTAAGCCCTAAAGTGGCGGTTGAAAACAACATGAAGTCAATGATGTTGAAGGGACTCGACATCCAACCAAAAGATGATTACCTGGAGTCCAGAGAGGCTATCCTCACCAATAGTGATGTTACCATTCATCTAGCGGCTCCAAAGAAATCGCTCACAGAATATTTTTATAAAAACACCGATGCCGATGAGCTGATCTTCATCCACAAAGGGAGCGGTACGCTCAGAACTTTTATTGGTAATATTGATTTCGAACCAGGTGATTATTTGCTTATTCCAAGAGGTATCATTTACCAAATTCGTTTTGATGATGAGAACAACCGGCACTTTATAACGGAGTCTCATGTTCCTATTTACTCTCCAAAAAGATATCGCAATTGGTTTGGTCAGTATCTCGAGCACTCTCCCTATTGCGAACGGGATTTAAAGCTACCAACCGAGCTGGAGACACACGACGAGAAAGGTGAGTTCCTGATGAAAATAAAAAAGCAGGGCATGATGCACGAGCTCACGTACGACTCCCACCCTTTTGATGTAGTGGGCTGGGACGGGTACAGCTTTCCGTATGGATTTTCTATCAAGAATTTTGAGCCGATTACGGGCCGGGTTCATCAGCCGCCGCCGGTGCATCAAACGTTTGAGACTTCCGCATTTGTGGTGTGCTCGTTTGTACCCCGGTTGTATGATTATCACCCTCAGGCAATTCCTTCTCCGTATCATCATTCCAACATCGATTCGGATGAGGTAATTTATTATGTGGATGGAGATTTTATGAGCCGAAATCATGTGGAACAAGGCTATATCTCGCTTCATCCTGCGGGAATTCCGCACGGACCACATCCCGGAGCTTATGAAGGAAGTATTGGAAAAAAAGAAACAAAAGAATGGGCGGTAATGGTTGATACCTTTAAACCGCTCATGGTAACAGAAAATGCGCTAAAGATTGATGATGGAACCTATTATCAATCCTGGCTGGAGGATAAATGAGTTCAACATTGAACACCTGGGTTGAAATCCCAAAACAAACTGACTTTACAATTTACAATCTCCCTTTCGGGATTTTTTCTACCGCGGACAAATCTAAACGGATTGGCGTGGCTATTGGGGAACAAATTCTGGATTTATTCGAAGCTTCCTCACTCGGAATTTTTGATGGTCTCGGTATTTCTACATCCACCTTAGAGAATGATTACCTCAACGGTTTTATCGCTTTGGGTAAGAAAACTACTTCCGCAGCCCGGGAAAAGATTCAGTCACATCTTTGTGATGAGAACTCCCCTCTTAAATCTGCGTCCGGTATCTTTATCAAACAAGAAGAAGCTCAAATGCATCTCCCTGTAAAAGTAGGTGACTATACGGATTTTTATTCCAGTATCGAGCACGCGACCAATGTTGGTAAAATGTTTCGTGATCCTGAGAACGCACTTCTCCCAAACTGGAAACATCTTCCGGTTGGATATCATGGCCGCGCTTCTTCAATTATTGTTTCCGGAGAAGATGTCCATCGCCCGAAAGGACAAACTAAACCCGATGATGGCCCGCCTGTTTTTGGTGCTTGCAAGCTGATGGATTTTGAGTTGGAAATGGCGTTCATCGTTGGAAAAGAAACCGGGCTTGGAGATTCCGTTTCTACTGATGAAGCCGAAGATCATATCTTTGGAATGGTCTTGTTCAATGATTGGTCTGCCCGCGACATTCAAAAATGGGAATATGTTCCATTAGGTCCTTTTTTAGGCAAAAGTTTCGCTTCTTCAATCTCTCCATGGGTTGTTACGATGGAAGCTCTCGATCCCTTCCGGGTTACAGGACCAGAACAAGAACCAGAAGTACTTCCATACTTGCAGTATCAGGGTTCCAAAAACTATGATATTGATCTTGAGGTCTTGATTCAGCCCGAATCTCATGATGAACCATCATCCATTACTAAATCCAATTTCAGGTATATGTACTGGAATATGGCTCAGCAACTAGCTCATCACACCGTAAATGGTTGTAATATGAAAATTGGTGATATGATGGCTTCAGGAACCATCTCCGGCAAGGATGGAGATTCATTCGGATCAATGCTGGAGCTTTCATGGGCAGGCTCAAAAACGGTTCCTCTTAAAGATGGTGAAGAACGAAAGTTCCTACAAGACGGAGACACCGTAATTATGCGGGGACATGCTGAGAAGAATGGCATCCGTATCGGATTCGGAGAAGTTCGGTCGAAACTATTACCTGCTAAATAATGAGCGACCACAAATTCAAATCGTACAATCCTTATGATCTTTCGGTTGGAGAACGTCAAAAACTCCTTACTTCTGCTGTTGCGCCAAGGCCTATTTGTTTTGCAAGCACGCTTGATAAGGAGGGAAGGGTAAACCTGAGTCCTTTCAGCTTTTTCAATGTATTTTCTGCGAACCCTCCTGTGATGATTTTTTCTCCTGCGCGAAGAGGGAGAGACGGCACTACAAAACATACCTATGAAAACCTGTTAGAGGTCCCTGAAACAACAATCAACATTGTAAATTATGCCATAGTTGAGCAGATGTCTCTAGCCAGCACCGAGTATGAGAAGGGGATAAATGAATTTATTAAAGCCGGTTTTACTGAAATTCCTTCGGATACAATACGCCCTCCTAGAGTAGCAGAAAGTCCGGTTAGTTTTGAATGTAAAGTAGATGAAGTTGTTGAATTGGGTGAAGAAGGAGGTGCAGGAAATCTGGTTATTTCAAAAGTCACCCGCATTCACCTAAACGAAGATTATCTGAATAGCACCGGTGCACTTGATACAAAAAAGCTCGACCTCGTTGGAAGAATGGGAGGAAGCTGGTACACCCGTGCTAGTGGAGCTTCACTCTTTGAAATTCCTAAACCAATTCGCAATAAAGGTATTGGATTTGATCAACTTCCGGCCTCAATCAAAAAAAGTACGGTTCTGAATGGAAATAATTTGGGGCGACTCGCTAATTTAGATTCAAAACCAGCTGAAGCTGAAATTGAAGCGGCCAACTCTGAATTTAAGTTGGCAGACCTTTCCCTGGAACAAACCCATCAACTGGCTAAAGGAATCCTGGAATCCGGCGATACAAAAAAAGCTCTGGCCATTTTATTCGCAAAAGCCGATGTCTGATCAGGAACATGAACTTTGGTCCCCTTCTGAAGATTTCGTTCAGAATTCAAACCTGAAGAAGTATGAATACTGGCTGAAACAAGAAAAAGGGCTCTCTTTCGAGTCCTACCAAAACCTTTGGGAATGGTCTTGCGCTAATATTGAAGACTTCTGGGAAAGCCTTTGGGAATATTTCAATGTAATTTCCCACTCTCCTTACGCTTCTGTTTTAGATTCTCACTCTATGCCCGGCGCGAAATGGTTTGAGGGAGCCACTTTAAATTACTCAGAACATATTTTCCGACAAAAATCAGGTAACAGAGCCGCCCTGATAGTTACAAATGAGGCGAAGGAAACCGAAACGTTAAGTTGGGAAGATCTTGAACAACATGTGGCTTCAGTACGAAATTTTTTGATAAGAAAAGGTGTTTCTAAAGGAGATACCGTTGCGGCATATCTTCCGAACACAGCGGAAGCAATTATCGCATTTCTGGCTGTGAATTCGCTGGGTGCTATTTGGTCTTGTTGTTCTCCTGATTTCGGCTCACAAACGGTGATCGACAGATTTGATCAAATCAAGCCCAAAGTTTTTATCGCTTGTGACGGATATGCTTATGGAGGAAAAGAGATTTCCAGAATTGATGAGGTCAAAACAATTTCATCTTCCATTTCCTCGGTCGAACATGTTGTTCTGGTTCCCTCATTAAATCCTTCCGCAGAATTAAGTAGTGCTACTTTATGGGGTGATGTGGTATCAAACACAGACTCAGAACTTGCCTTCGAGGCCGTTGACTTCAGCCACCCGATTTGGGTGTTGTATTCTTCCGGAACAACCGGGAAACCTAAAGCAATTACACATTCCCATGGCGGGGTGTTGCTAGAACATCTCAAATATATGCACTTCCATAATGATGTTAAATCCGGCGAAAACTTCTTCTGGTTTACCACCACCGGCTGGATGATGTGGAACTTTCTTCAGGCTTCTTTACTCGCCGGAGCTACGCCGGTATTGTTTGATGGAAGCCCGGGCTATCCCGACCTCAATGTTCTGTGGGAGCTTTCTGAACAATTTCCCATTCACCACTTTGGAACCAGCGCTCCTTATCTGCTCGCTTGTATGAAAAAGGGGCTTACTCCCGGCTCTGATTTTGATCTTTCGAAACTCCGATCTATCGGTTCAACGGGAGCGCCTCTTCCCCCTGAAGCTTTTGATTGGGTGTATGAACATGTTTCCGAAGATGTGTGGCTCTGCTCAATGAGCGGTGGTACTGATGTTTGCACTGCTTTTGTAGGTGGAGTTCCCAATCAACCCGTGTATCGGGGAAAAATTCAGGGACGTGCGCTTGGGTGTAGTTTATTTGGCTTCGATGATGATGGAAATGAAGTCTTTGATTCTTTGGGTGAAATGGTGATAACTGAGCCCATGCCTTCTATGCCTGTATACTTTTGGGGAGATGAGAATCATGAACGCTATCGGTCTAGTTATTTCGAAAAATTTCCCAATCAATGGTGTCATGGTGACTGGATTAATCTTTCTGAAAATGGTAGTCTGGTTATCCAGGGTCGTTCTGATGCTACGCTAAACCGAAAAGGCATACGAATTGGAACTGCTGAGATTTATGCCGTATTAAATAAAATTCCCGGGATCAAAGACTCATTGATTGTGAATCTGGAACGGAAAGAAGGTAATGATTTCATGCCTTTGTTTGTCGTTTTAGGGGGCTCCTCAAACTTAGAAGAACTGGTTCCGATCATCAACTCCTGCCTCAAAGAGCAGTGTTCTCCACGGCATGTTCCGGATGAAATTTTTGAAGTTTCCGACATTCCATATACCCTTAGCGGGAAAAAAATGGAAGTCCCCGTCAAAAAAGCCCTGCTTGGAATGGATGTCTCAAAGTCTATGAATAAAGATGCTTCCAGAAATCCCGAAGCAATGGATTTCTTCGTTAAATTAGCCGGAGAGCTTTAACTTTTTTAAAAAAACCGACAGATAAATAATACTCTATTTAGTCAGCGGCCCCTCTCGTTCCGGTAAAACATTGCTTGCTAAAACCATCCTTGAAGAAAAGCAGATTCCTTATCTCTCACTCGATTGGTTAATAATGGGTTTTAACGATGGAATCCCTGAATATGGCATCCATCATTTACTGATGCCGGATGAAATCGCCAGAAAAATGTGGCTGCCTTACTTTGATACTTCTACAGATTTCCCTGAAACAATTGAGCTGGCTAAGAATCGCTTACTCAAGGCTTAGCCTGTTGGTAAATGTAAATCTTAACACAAAATCGCTTTTAAGGAAGCGTTATAAATTGTATTTTAGTTGTCATAACAACTAATAATTTTATTAATCGCCATGGATACTTTAGCAGTAGATAATCAGGTAACAACAGAAGAAGATTTCATGCCTATTCTTGGCACTGATTACGTTGAGTTTTATGTTAGCAATTCCAAACAAGCTGCACATTTTTATAAATCTGCATTTGGGTTTCGGTCACTTGCGCAAGCAGGACTTGAAACCGGATTAAGAGACCGCGAATCGTATGTGGTTGTTCAGGATAAAATCCGGCTGGTTTTTACCTCTCCCCTTAAAAGTGGCACTGAAATTGGAAAGCATATCGACAGACATGGCGATGGCGTAAAAGTAATTGCACTTTGGGTTGAGGATGCTACTTATGCATACGAGGAAGCCATTAAACGAGGCGCAGAGTCTTACTTCGAGCCAAGAACTGAAGAAGATGGTCGTGGATCTGTAATCCGTGCCGGAATCCATACCTATGGCGAAACAGTTCACATTTTTGTTGAAAGAAAAAATTATACCGGAGCTTTTCTTCCCGGTTTCAAAAAATGGGAAACTCATTACAATCCCGAGCCTGTTGGTCTGAAGTATGTGGATCACATGGTTGGAAATGTTGAACTGGGAGCGATGAATAAATGGGTAAAATGGTACGAAGAAGTACTGGGCTTCAAACAAATTCTATCCTTCGATGATAAAGATATTTCCACAGAATACACTGCCTTGATGAGTAAGGTGATGAGCAATGGAAATGGTCGTATTAAGTTTCCAATTAATGAGCCCGCTGCAGGACTGAAGAAATCGCAGATCGATGAGTATATCGATTTTTATGAAGGCGCCGGTGTTCAGCATGTGGCCGTTGCAACCGATGATATTGTGCATACTGTAACAGAGCTCAGAAACCGAGGAATTGAGTTTATCACTGTACCTACGACCTATTATGATGTATTGGAAGAGCGGGTTGGTAAAATAGATGAGCCGATTGATAAGTTGAAAGAGCTGGGAATCCTTGTCGACCGTGATGATGAAGGCTACTTGCTCCAGATTTTTACCCGAACATTACAGGCTCGGCCGACTATGTTTTTTGAAATAATTCAAAGAAAGGGGGCTACCTCTTTCGGAAAAGGAAACTTCAAAGCACTCTTTGAAGCCATTGAGAGGGAACAAGATCTACGAGGTAACTTGTAGTACTTTCTTGTTAATCCACATGTTGGTTAAAGGGCGCTCTTTTAAGGGCGCCTTTTTTGGTTTAAACCTCTGATGGATTCATTCCGAAATGCTTTTTAAAGCTTGTTGAAAAATAATTCGGATCTGAATAACCAACAGCCCGGGCTGCTTCCTGAACTGTAAAACCTTTCTCCTTTAAAAGGAGTTTTGCCTCCTCTAGCCGGATTTTTTTGATGTATTCATTGATACTGATATCCGAAACCGTATTCCATTCATTATATAACTTAGTCCTGCTTATAAACAGCGCCTCTGCCAGTTGATTTACTGTGAGGGAAGTGTTGCCAAGGTGTCTGTATATAATTTCGCGAACCTTATGCACCATCCCAGATTTCTCTTGGACTCCTTCAAATAGGGCCTCACCTCTTAGTACCCTTTCCCTTCTAAGAACCGCTTCTACTTGCGTTAGTAGCATCTTACTGCCGATGGGTTTTGTCAGATAAACATCAGCCCCTGTAGAAAGTCCTTCTTCTGCATCTATGTCCTGATTTTTTGCTGACAGAAAGATAACGGGGAGGCTTTTGAATCTCTTTTCTGATCTGAGTTTTTTTACAAACTCCAGTCCGTTCATCCCCGGCATCATAATATCTGATAAAATAAGATCCGGAGATTTCATCCCGAGGATTTCAAGCGCTTCATTTCCATCACCGGCTGTATATACGGTATACTTTTCCTCCAGAATTGATTTCATATAATTCTGAAAGTCCCGGTTATCCTCCACTACCAGAACTGCTTCTGTATCATAGTGTACAACTGCTTCTTCTAGAATAGGTTCTGTTTTCTCTGGTAAGGGTTTAAATGGACTCAACGCCTTTTGTTCATGTGTTACATGGTGACGTTTTTGTAAGTGAGTGTATCCTTTTATCAGGGTGATGATAAATTCCGCGCCTTTTTTGTATTCCGGGTTAATCCTGATTTCTCCTCCCATTTCTTTGATCAATCCTCTCGCCAAAAATAACCCGATCCCGGTTCCTTCAGCAGCCTTACTTCCTTCTGTTTGGTATAAATATTCAAAAACCTTTTCCTGTTCATGCGGGGCAATTCCGGTTCCTTCATCCTTCACACTTACAGAAACCTGTTCTCCTGTATGTTTGATAGAAACTGTGATTTTACCACCTTCCGGAGAAAACTTAATAGCATTACTCATCAGGTTAATAAGTACTCTTTCCCAGGCCTCTCTGTCAACATAAATTGTGGCATTGGGCTCTTTGATATCATATTCAAGTTTGAGGTTATCCTGGTCAAGCCGCGATTGAAATTGACCAATAATATTACGGGTCAGTTCTGCCAGATTTTCCGGGTTCAATGATAAACTGATTGCATTAGCATTTAACTTGGATACATCCAATATCTGATCCACAAGGTTCTGCAACCTTAAGCTGTTCTGCTGCATTAACTCTAAGCGATTAAGAAATACTTTTGGATCTGTCTTATCCGGTTCGCTTACAATATCATCCAATGGTCCCAGAATTAACGAAAGAGGGGTTTTAAGCTCATGAGTTATGCCTGTAAAAAAGCGCTGCTTTTGCTCGGCCGCTTCTTTCAGTTCTTTAGTCTGATTATCAACTCTCTCTTTAAGCTTTCTTTCTGTTTCTTTAAGTGATTTGACCCTGATCTGAAAGCCTGTGTATATCAATCCGATAACTCCAAAAAAAACGAGGAAACCAAACCAGATGGTTTCATAGAAACGATAGGGAATCACAATCATCAATGAGGCTTCTTCTGCTTCATTCCCAATAAGCTGTGACCTTATAGTAAAAAAGTGGGTTCCTGGAGGTACTCCTGTAAATACTGCCTGTCTGGATTGATTAGCCGGTTGCCATTCATCGATTACTCCATCCAGCTTATAACTAAATAACACCCGATCCTGATACGCAAAACCTGGAGCTGTAAAATTAACCCGTAAATCTCTTTGATTTTTAGGGAGGGTCAGCTCCTTTAATCCAGTTAATAGATATTCTTTGCCGGCTGATTCTAACGACTCAAAAACCGGAGAAGGAGATTGAATATTCTGATTCATCAAAAAGTCAGATGGATCGATAATGGTAACTCCTTTCTGGTTCGGAAACCAGATTCTTCCATCTGAAGCAAGAATACCTGCGGATTGCCGCCCGCCGTTAGCTTCGCGATTAACCATGCCGTCTTTCTCATCGAAATCCAGTACCCGAAGGTCCGGACTTGTTTTATCTGCAAAAGCATTAAGCTCTGATCTTGAAACTCTCATAATACCGCCGTTCGAACTTATCCATAGGTTTCCAAAATCATCTTCAATAATGCGGTGTAGTGAATTGTGAGGAAGACCATCTTCCGAAGTTACACTTGCCACTGATACTACCTCTCCAAATTCATCAATGACCAACCTGTTCAGGCCAAGATTCTCTGTAGCAATCCAGAGCGTATCATCAGACTGAAGAAAAATATCCCGGATAATATTACTTGTAAGAAAACCCTCTTCGGCTGAGTAACTCCTGTATGCTCCTCCTTCAATGCGAATGAGTCCGTTTCCGGAAGTGCCTGCATAAATCACTTCATCCGAGGTCATTGCAAAAGTCTGAATTCCGGTTAACGATTGTGAATCAAAACCTTTGAGCCCTTCGTCTTCCTGATAAGTTAGCAGGGGCCCTGAATGTCCGATAAAAAGCACCTTTCCCTTACGTAATACCGCCTCGGGATAGGTTAGGCTGAGTTCATTTCCTTGCTGGTTTCTTCTCAGAAATATGCTCCATTTTTCATTCACAAACTTCAGGATAGTATGATCATTAAGTCCCGCATAGATTGCGCCGTCATTATCAAGAAAGAGAAATGCACACTGTGTTATATTAATATCGCTCAGACTTCTCCAGTTTTTAATTCCCGATGAAGAAATACGGGTTATTCCTTCATTCAATGAGCAGGTCCAGAAGTTTCCGCTATCGTCTTCGGCAATTGAATAGACATTACTAAGTCCCGGAGAAGTTTCAGTAGTAAGGTTGATAAAACTACTTTTCCGGATTTGAAAAAGTCCCTGGGTTTCTGAGCCAATCCATATCGAGCCTTCTTTATCTAAGAATCCGAACTTAATAGCCGGAGTTTGCAACACAACTACTCCATTTATAACAACCTCATCATCACCAATCAGAATCTCTTCCTGGTTACTTCCCTCAAAAATAAGTTCTGTTCTTGCTGAAATGGTAGACATGGTTGGAGGCTGGCTTTCCAAAGAGTTCCTTTCCGGATCGAAAGTGTAATAACCATCACTTCCATTAAGAAGATACTGCCCGTCATTTTTTGGATGAATATTCCAGAATGAAGTATTACTTTTTTCCGTTTTGTGAATTATCCCGACTTCTTTGGTTGCCAGGTTAAAAGAGAAAAAGCCTCCCCGGCCCAGCAGCCACGCCGTTTCTTTTTGAATCTGGACGATTTCAAGAATCAAGTTTTTTGCGATAGGAAAATCACTTTCAGAAAGTAGCAGCTCAGATATTCCGTTCTTCCATGAGACCAGTCCGGTATCATTAACTGCGAAAATTCCGGAGTCAATACCTTCTCCGATAACTTCCGAACCTGAACTAAAAACCGGGTCCGTAATTTTTGTAAATGCTGATGTCTTCTCATCGAAATAAGCAATGCCTTCCCTGCCAGCAACCCACACCCGATCATCATTATCTCTTACCAGTCGATAAACCGGGCCGGGGACTTCCGGACTTGAAAAGGTGCGGAATGAATCTCCTGATTTTGACGTAACAGATCCATTTTCATTAAAAAGCCAGATGGTATTCACATCTGTTTTGATCAGACCAGCAATACGATTACTAGCCATGCCTTTTGTATTGCCCGAGTTATACACCTTGAACTCATAGCCGTCAAAGCGAACCAGCCCGTCGTGGGTAGACATGTACAGGTAGCCGTATATATCCTGAACAATTCCATTTACAGAGTTAACCGGTAGCCCGTCCTCAATGGTATAATGCCGGATCAGGTACTCTGTATTCTCTGTATTTGAGGGGTCGGAAATAAGCTGTCCGGCTATCAAAGCTATGTAAATGTATAGATACAAGCGTATATAGATCGTTTAAATGATCATTTGAACGATTTTAAAGATTTCCGGGACGTATTCAAAGATTTATTCGCTTAGGTTTTTTTATCCCTTGAACTTTATCAATACCGCTATGAGCAGATTTCAACTCGTTCTTAAAAATGGCCTTTCCTTAATATCAAAACCATTAGCTATTGCCTTTACCTTTCTGGTACTTTTTGCTTACCCACAACTAATCGCCCAAACAGCACCTTCTTTTTCTCAAAATACTGTTGATGCTAGTTTTGATAACGCAGCCGGTATCTTCCCGGCAGATATTAATAATGACGGACATATGGATATCGTAGCTTTCTCACAAGGAAGTACGATTGAAACCGAATTAGTCTGGTATAAACATAATGGCGCTAAAACCCCATCATACTCACAGATAGAAATTTATGATTCAACGTTGACTTTCAATGATGTTCATGTAGTTGATCTGGACGACGACGGGGATTTGGATATAGTTGCCGCCTTACAAGCCGATGGTTTTAGTGGAGACTCGAATGTATTTTGGTTTGAAAACGATGGAGCAGAAAGCCCTTCATTTACACCGCTGGAATTAGGCTCGATTAAGGGAAAACCATCGGCAATAGATGTGGCGGATATTGATGATGACGGAGATTTGGATGTTGCAGTATCCGATCATGATACTGGATCTGCTGGCTTTTCCAGTGAAGCCGTTACCTGGTTTGAAAATGATGGAGCTTCGGACCCGGAATTCACAAAAATCCAGATTGATGTTACCTTTCTTTTTTCCAGAGAAATTAAAATTGGAGACCTGGATGGAGATGGAGATCTTGATATTGTAGCCGACTCGGATGAAGATGATAAAATTTATTGGTACGAAAATGACGGAGCCTCGGATCCTTCCTTTACAAAAAATACTGTCGACCCCTTTGTATTAAAGGTATCAGAAATTGGGCTTGGAGATATTGACGGTGATGGCGATCAGGATATCATATTTACCGATAGAGACGGTGACTATATATCCTATAGCCAAAATGATGGGGCGTCGGATCCTTCTTTTACAGAAGTTAGTGTAGAAAGTTCTGTTGATGCAATAAATCTGGCACTGGTGGAAGACCTTGATCTTGACGGAGACCTGGATATTATTTCGGGTTCTCCAGGACTGGATAGTTTGTTCTGGTATGAAAATGATGGCGCATCTTTGCCTTCCTTTACCAGACATGCCCTGGGAGGGGAGTTGGTAAATTTTTTTGATGTAGAAGTTGCTGATATAGATGGGGATGGTTCGCCCGACATATTAGCCTCCTCTATTACTCTGAATGATATACTTTGGTTTAATAATGATCTGGTTACAATAAATCCAGCCTCCGTCATTTTAGATGGCGATAACGATTATATCTCTATCCCAACTTCCGTTTCTGCTGCTTTAGGTGATAATGCTTCATTTACAGTAGAAACCTGGGTTAAACCTGACTATAACAACCAGACGGAGTCTTTAGGAGCCCTCTTAGCTATTAATACAGCAAGTTATGGTAATGTGCTTCTGCTTACTATTGATAATGGTGCAAGTGCAAATTCAGGTCAGATTCGTGTTCTTGATAATACCGGAGATGTGCTTTCTTTTGAAATTTCAAGCAGCGCGGTAGGAGATAACCAATGGGTGCATGTAGCCTACTCCTTGTCCGGCACTACAGGAACTTTATATATCAATGGAGAAATGATTGGTACTCATACTCAGGATACGCCTGTAAGCTCTGATGATATCTGGAGCTTTGGGCAGGACTTTGATCCAGGTCCTTCTGGTGGAAACTATCTTAAAGCACAATTCGATGAATTGAGGATATGGAATACTGCACGTACACAAAATCAGATTAGAGAGAACCTTTTTCAATCTTTAAAGGGAGATGAAACCAGCCTGATTGGATACTGGCCTCTGGATGAAATAAATGATTTTATTGCTTACGATAAAACTTCTGATAACTATACAGCTAATCTTGAAAATGGCGCAGTACGGAGCACAACAAACAACCCTTACGGTACTTTTATTACAGGAAATGAAGGCTGGCGCATGATGACTTCTCCTGTTTCTAATATAAGTTATGGAGTATTGCTTGACACCCTTTGGACACAAGGTTTCACAGGATCTGATTCCCCTTCTAACGGGACCTCGAATGTGTACGTGTGGAGCGAGTCTTCACAAAGCTTTTCATCTATATCTAATGCAACGGATATCCCGGCCGATGGTGCAGGATTCATTATGTATGTTTATGATGACGATAACTTCGATGGAAGCGGGGATGGGTTCCCTAAAGTTATACAGACGGATAGCGCGCAACGTACCGGCACACTAACTCCATCTCTTTCATACACTGATACAGGAAATAGTTCAGATGATGGCTGGAACCTGATAGGAAATCCTTATGGCGCTTCTATCGACTGGGACGCCTCCAGTGGATTGTCTTCTTCCAATCTAGATGCTTCTTTTTATATCTGGAGTGACTCCGCAAATAGTGGTGCCGGGGCTTACTTGAGCTGGAATGGAACTACCGGAACTTTTGGTAGTGGCACCATTGCTCCATGGCAGGGGTTCTGGGTGAAGGCGAATGCTACGAGTCCTTCTCTTACGATCACAGATAATAGCCGAAGTGGAGGTGGAATTTTACATAAACAAGCCCCCGTTTCTCAGCTTGAATTTATGCTGAAAGGACAGTCTCTTTCCTCGAAAACAGTCTTAATGCTCAGCAATAGTGCAACTGTTGAGAAAGATCCACTTGATGCATATAAATTGGCCTCGCTAAATGCAGATTATCTCAGTCTGTTTACCCAATTGGAAGACGGCACCGGAATGGATATCAATGCATTGCCTTTGGAAATGAAAGAACCTCTGTCGATTCCGCTTAACTTTGACGGGAGTAACTTGGGAGGCGAATATACGCTCACATGGAGCCCGCAGAACCCTCCTGAAGGAATGCAGATCATCCTGATTGATAGTGAGACCGATACCGAAGTCGATCTCACCGAAGCCTCCTCCTTTAACTTTGAAATTGAAAACAAAGCTAAAGTCATTCAGAGCGAAAGCGAAGAATCTACACTACCAACTACGGTGCCTGTTCATGCTGTTTTTTCTCCGAAGGTCATAAAAGCTAAAGCTTCCGGATCGCGCTTTACCATTCAGATTAATACTTCTACTTCGGTGAATAATGAACCCAATGATGAGCTTCCATCGGCAGTTGAACTCGAACAAAACTATCCGAATCCGTTCAACCCTTCGACCACCATCCAGTATGGAGTTCCGGAGTCCGGGAAAGTCACGCTCGAGGTGTTTGATGTAATGGGAAGAAAGGTGGCTACGCTCGTGCATGGAGAAACTAAATCCGCCGGACGCTATGCTGTACAGTTCAACGCTTCCCAACTGGCCTCGGGCATGTACATCTATCGCCTTCAGGCAGGGAGTCAAGTCTTCACCAGAAAATTAACCCTTATTAAATAATTGAATATCAGAATTGCGAATTAGGAATACCCTATTCGTAATTCAACTATTCCTAATTCATATACCTTATGAAAACAACATATCTATTCCTTCTTACTCTTTTAGTCCTTCTCATTGCAACCACCTTAGCCTTAGCTCAACCCGCGCTTCCTTCAGCGCCTTCTCAGGCACCAATTGATGGTGGGCTTTCTTTACTAGCCGCTGCCGGTGGGGCGTATGCCATCAAAAAACTGAAGGATAAAAAGAAAAATCAGGATTTTGATGTATAATTAGTGAACACCTTATCTAGTAACTCTAAAAGCTGGTTGTATTCTTCATCACTAAGATTTTCCCATCCTTGCTCTCTTGACGAATATACATGAGGCTTCGCTTCGTTAAGCTCTTTTTTCCCAGTTTCTGTGAGAGAAACCAGATACTTTCTTCCATCTTCAGGATCTTGCTCTCTTACTACAAATCCTTTTTTCATCAACAAATCGAGGATTCTGGAAACGGTGTGTTTATCCTTAAAACTACCGTTGGCTAAATCTGTTTGATTCATCGTGGAACCTTCCAGCTTCGATAAAACCACCCATTGCTCCGGGGTAATATCAATTTCTGCTTTTTTAAAGCGATTGATTAAATCCTGGCGGACCACTTTATACGTTCGGTCTATATAAATCCCGATTTCCTTCTTCATCAACTAATCAATGATTTATTTGGGAGGCCAATTCTGTCAAGCAACTCGATATACCTGGGGTCATCACTATATTTCGTTATTGCTGCTATTGAGTTAATGAAAACAACCGCTCCCAGCTTCTCATCTACGGCATTATTCAGATGTTTAAACATTTCACTTTTTTCGCCCAACCCGGCATAGATCACGGCAAAGTCCAGCGATAGATTTAAATCCGCGTGTTCTCTTTGACGCTTTTCAACAAGTTTTAAGTTTTTTTGGGCTTCTTTTTTGTCTCCCATTATTGCCGCTAAATACCCTAATTGTGTGCCACCTTTGTATGGCCCTTTAATTCGTTTTATATACTTCTTAATCTGAACTTCTGCTTTATCAAATTTTTCCATTTCTAAATAGGTGTAGGCCTTTCCTTCGTAAGCAGCTCTGTAGTTGGGATCGAGATCTATAATTTTGTCGTAGATTTTAAGCGCTTCCTTGTAGTTCTTCATTAACATGTAAGAACGTGCCAGATCATTTAAAGCAGGAAGAGAAAGCGGAGCGATTTTTACTGCCGCTTTAGCCTGTAGTAACATCTTATCAAAGCGACCAATAATTCTATTATATAACGAGAAGGCAGCCCTCCCTTCTTCATTTTCCGGCTCTAACGTGATGCCCTTTCTGAGATTAGAGTCTGCTGAGTCAAAATCCCAATGGTAAAACATATTTACATATCCAAGAGCAATGAAAGAATCGGCGCGCGAGTTATTCAGCTCAATTGCTTTTAGTGAGTACTTCTCCGCTTTTGAAAACGCCTCCTTACCCTGCATGTGGCCAATAACCCCCAGAAAAGAATATGCATTAGCCAGTCCCGAAAACGCATTTGTATAGGTACTGCACTTTTGAATGGCCTCTTCATAAAACTCTATGGCCTTATAAACAGACTCTGGGGTTCGCTTATTCCAGTAGTAAAGCCCCTGTAAGTACGCGTTGTACGCTACAATAGAATCGGTTGAAGCTTCATATAGTTTCCGGTCTGTATCGAACGTAAAATTCGCTTCAAGTTTATCTGCAATCTTTTGAGCTATTTCATCCTGTACCCCAAAAATATCTTTCATCTCACGATCGAAGTTTTCTGCCCAGATATGAAAACCATCCTCCGCTTTAATAAGCTGTGCCGTTACACGAACCCGGTTTCCTGCCTTGCGAACACTTCCTTCCAGTATGGTTGCCACATTTAATTCCCTGCCAATTTCACGAATATCTTTTTGGGTGTTTTTGAAGGAAAAAACCGATGTGCGTGAAGCTACCTGGAGCCCTTTTACTTTAACCAATGAATTAATGATTTCTTCGGTGATGCCATCACTGAAGTATTCGTTTTCAGGATCGGGGCTGAAATTAACAAAAGGCAAAACTGCCACGCTATTCTTGTTACTCCCGGTAATGTCCTGAATGTATGCCTGCTCAGGAACTTCGAGCCCTTTGTTTGCCACTGCAAAAATGCTTACCGGATTGAATACATTTTTTAAATCATGCTCACCAAATGGCTGTACTTTTATTCCGGGATGATTCTTTACCTCATCAAATACCTTCCCCGAAATCATAATTGAACCAGGAATGCCTAAACTCTGTACTCTTGCTGCAACATTGACCGCATCCCCATAAATGCCTTCATCATCATAAACAACATCGCCTATGTGAATTCCAATTCTTAGTGGTACTTTTGGGGATTTTGCTAAAAGAAGTTGTATTTCTTTTGCACAATTTACAGCGTCAAGAGCACTGCCAAACATACTTAAGGTTCCATCCCCATAATATTGCATAACCTGGCCACGATGCTTTAAAATACAGGCGTCAATCACCTCTCTTTGCCGGTCTCGCAAGTCTTTTGCCTTCTGCTCATCCTCTTGCATTAGGCGGGTATATCCAACCATGTCGGCAAACATGATAGCAGCCAATAAGCGAAGGTTATTTTTATCTGGCATATCCCGTTATAAATGAGGGGTGAAATTTGATTGTAAATATATCAATAATCGAGCCAGACTCCTCTTTTGTCAGAAGAAAAATCCAGCTTTCAACTCAAAAAAGTACCCCTCTACGGAATAACCTACGCTAGAGTTTAGAATAAATGAATCAAATGCATTAAACCAAACTCCTCCTCCATACCCTTTGTGCCAGGTTTCTGAATTCTCATTATTTACCCAAACACGGCCTGTATCATAAAATGCAGTTACTCCCAATTTCCCTCCCAGTAGATATCTGTAGAAATCAAAAAGCTCTATACGAACTTCGGTATTGTTATAAAATGCGGATCTTCCCGAAAAACGGTTACCCCGGTATCCTCTTAAATTTGTGGTACCCCCGATCGTGTTAGATTCATAGAAGGGAAACGGTCCTACATTACTAACTCCTCCAATCCGGTTTGCAAATGTAACCTGTGGCGTGAAACTAACAGGAAAATACATCTCTAACTCAGACTTAAATCTCGTAAATGGGCGGCTTGTATTTCTTAGCCCGATATTAGCATCTGTAGAAATTGAAAACTCATACCCCTGGGTGGGATTAATGCTGTTGTCTATGTCTGACAGGGTTGTTTTAAAGAAAAGAGTGTTATACCACTGATCTTTAAATACTTCATCATCAAAGCCTAACTCCGCAAGGCTTACTACATTATTTTCATCCCGGTTGTCATCGCTTTTTGTGATACTTAACCGATTTCCTATTGTAACTGAAAGTGACTGGTTTACATTTTGAGTGAGCGAGGGCTCAATCTCAAACCTTGTCAGTTTTGCCCTGTAAAATTTCAAGCTTCTGTCTTCCAGGGTTGTTTCATTCCCCAATCCAAAAAAGTTTTTAAAACTTTTAGGAAACAAGAATGCTGATTCAAGTCCGGCATCCCATTTTCCAACCCGTTCAAACCATTTTCCTGAATACAGAATGTTAGCTGCTCCGGATTGAGGGGCATAGTTAACTCTCAGATAGTGTGTTACTGCGGGGAATTTCCTGAATCCATTCCTTAGAATTTTTGGGCCTCCTCCCAAAAACAGCCCTTCATCGTTATTATAGTTAAAAAAGTATCCCGGATAGTATCGATTCCAGATAAAGTCTTTTTCATAGTCATAATAATTATCGATTGGGTCATCAGTGAGGTGAAGATGAGTCTTTTCTGAGACTTCGTAATCATTACCCATTTCGGTTTCAAAAATGCCTACTAATTTTTTGCTAACGATTTGATTAGGTGAATAATCCACATATTCATCATCTCCCGGACCGCCCGAAATTAGAAGTTTAATGCCGCTTTTCTGCTCCCCACTAAAAATAAACTCGTCGTCTCCTCCAAGACCATACAATCTTATTTCTTTAGTCTCACTTTTTGTAAAAATTCTTTCGTAATATTTTTCTCTAAGATTTCCTTTTCCTGAAAGTTTATAGACTTGAACCAGGGTTTGATCATTATCGAGTATCTCAACTACAAAACGCTCTCTCTTGTTACTCGCCGGGACTGAAACAACCCCCGAAATCATTCTATAATATCTTTGTGTTACATGTACCAGTTTTTCTCTTCTGGATTGCAGGCTTTGCGTCATAAACTCTCCAATTTCATTCTGCGCTTCTTCCGGCATTTGGCTTATAGCCTGTGCAATAACCTCATCAGATAGCTCTTCCTGCATCTTTTCTGCAATGGCCAGCCACTCTTCCTTGGTAAGTTGATTGGTAAATCGCCGGGTTTGAGCCAACGAATTATAATTCAATCCAACAAGGCTGTTGTATGAATCCCCAAAATTCTGATATTGAAAAAAGGGGCCGTACCTGGCAATGGCTGGTACAATTCCATCCATTTTCATAAAGGCTACATCACGGTCTCTGGGAATTGGACGGTAAATTTTTCCTTGCTCATCTTCCGGCTCAAAAGTAGCCCAGCGCCATTGATCGCTGTGGCGGTCCCAGTCTCCGATAACCATATCTAAAAGTCGGGCCCGGGCAAACATCTCCTGATCTACGCGGTGATCAATATCGTTATCAACCTCTCGAATCATGTCTCTATATGCAACCACTTCCTCAGAAAATCCAACACTGGCTACATCGCTCATGTCATTATCAGGTTTCTCTTCAAAAAGAGCCAACTGTCCTCCTATCTGCTCTGCGTACAATCCTAATTGCGGATCGTTTGGCACATAATAGATCTTCGGATTGGTGTGATACACCCCAACTGCATTTGCCAACGGAGGTATTGCCAGCGCCCCGTAAGGATTGAGAATCGAAAACTGATCCTGTGCTAAATCCAATGCTAAGGTTTTTTTCAGGTCCTCATCCCACACTTTCCCAGCCTGTTTATCTACCGATCGAAGGACAAACTCATTCCCTTCTTTGTCTTCGAGATGCAGAGTATTTGACTGTCCTTTGCCTCCCATTCGAACCGGGATTAATCCACCCCTCACCTCAGTAACATCAAAATAGGGGTATTCGGATTTGATAGACCAGAGTTGACGATTATGGTTTCCTGCTATCGCCCTGAAGAAATTCCCTTTATCATCATAAGCCTTGTTGGGTGCTACTACAACAGTGCTGTCGGTATAGTCTGTATCAGGAAGCTCTGATTGGTTTTCATTTAGCAAAGGGTCATCATAAGGTGGTTTTAATTGTGTTTTGTGAAGAAGCCGGCCTTTACTTCCATCCCCGATTGCGGCCCATGCCTCCAGCCAAACCGAGCCATTTCCATAGTAATTAAGTGTAGTGAATCCTTTTCCCTGATAGGTAAATTCCGAGCCCCGTCCTTTAGCCACGTAGTTTTCTTTTGTCCCTGCTCCTGAAACAATGTAGTGCTGAACTTCCCTGGGACCACCGGTCTTATGATATTGAAGGTTATGAGAATGACCCGAAGCATAAATCAGGTGGTCGTTCAAACGAAACATTTTTTGCAATGTGGCAGACATCTCTTTGTATTTGTAATGCGGGATGTCTTGCTCGAAACCAAACGCCTTCCGGTAAAACGCGTACAGGCTTCCAAACACAGGTGGTTTCAGGTGGGTTGATGGGGGCATGTACCCTCCATGTGGACCATGTGTAATCAACGGGTGATGGGCCGCTACTACCAGAAAGTCTTTTTGTCGCTTTTTCAGAATGTCTTCCAGTTCGACTAAAAAATCACCTCCATCCACCAACTCATATTCTCCGGTATCCCCGTACGGTTTTTTATGCCGATGGAGCCACCATTGCGTATCCAACACAATAAGCCGGATATCATCTCTGAGCCTTGGGTCTTCGTCATCATCCATTAACTCAATATCAACCGGGCCAGGGAAGCCATTATCCGGAATAAAGGTGTTTCCCCGATCAAGATATTCTTCCACATACTTTTCCTGTCGAAGTATAGCGTTCAGGCCGTCCTTGCCTCCATCATCCCAATCGTGGTTTCCAGGGATAACAACCACTCGACCCTTGAATTTTTTTAAAGTTTTGAGCTGTTCGTTCATCTTTGCTTCCGCTTTCGCTCTCTCGGGGTGAGTAGAATCAGGCATGCCGCTGGAATAGATATTATCCCCTAAAAATACCGCCGCGCTTTTTTCTGAAGCGCCTTCAAGAAATTGCTGGAATAGTTTTAAGGTTGGTTCCTGAGTAGACAGGTTAGCTCCACCGGCGTCTCCAATCAAAAACATCTGATAAATAAGCTCGCTTTCTGGAGGAGATTCTGCTTTTTTTTCTTTCTCTTCTTCGTTTACATATACCTTTGAACCTGAACATGAAAGGAGTGCTAAAGAAAGTACGGTTAGCAGAAAAGTGCGCATCAGTTGATGAGTATTAGCTGGTTCTTTCTGGAAATATAGATAAACTCCTTGTTTATGCCATCAAAGAACACAAAAGAAAAGCTGATTTCAAGACATAAAAAAAGCCTGCTTTTAACGGCTGGCTGCTTTGTTTTTCTAGTAACTGGAACCAATATACGGCAGAGAGCCGCCCATGACCAAACCTAATTTATAATGTATAACTAATGATAGTTTAATTATATTTATTACCTTTTAATAATTAACTAAAAACTAATAATATTACGATTTAAACAACCTGATATGCCAAAAAAAATAGGAAGCCTTACTCTTTATTCGGTCGATGATCTGCACGAAATGCTGGGCATCTCAAAATTAACGCTCAGGGCATATCTTCGAGAGGGGAAAATTAGAGCGCGAAAATTAGGAGTCAGCTGGTATGTAACTGAAGAAGCCATCCGGGAATATTTTGAAGAACCTCAGCCAGAAGTTTCTCCAAAAAGAAAAGAGTCTGAGTTCCGGTATATCGTCCAGGGTATTAACGATCTTGTGAGCGAAACGGAAGAATGTGAAACCAAAAAAGAAGTCCTTGAAATTTTGAACGACCAGGCTATCATAAGTCTGTTCCAGGTTCAGGTGGTAGACCGAAGTACGAATGAAATCACGGAAATTATTAAAGCCAGAGATTTTATAGACCGCTATGCTAACTCTAAATGATACCAGTCTCGAGACCTTCAATTTTGGAGATGAAGATGAAGATCTTTTTTACATCTTGTTAAACATTGCCAAAAACCCTGACGGTATTGACATGGCTAAGCTTTCTATGGCTGATCCGAGAAGGTTCGATTCCGTTTTGAATGAAATGGGTTGCCTACTTATGCTAAGTGGAGCCGAGATTAATGAACTTCTTGATCGCGGAGCTGTGAATAAAGAAACCCTTCATGAATCTTTGTTTGAGCTGGCTAAACAAGAAGGTATAATTTCCTGATTCAGGGCTTGTCTTCATTCCACAAATGCCAGGCCCTCAATAAACAGATTACCGTTTTGCCGTCATTTATTTCTCCCGAATGCACCATCTCTATTGCCCTTTTAAATGGGATGCGCTCTTTCAGCACAAACTCATCTTCGTCTGTATTCTGTTCTGTGGTTTTCAGGTTCCACGCCAAGTAAATATGAATAACTTCATCTGAGTAGCCTATTCCGGGATAGAAATGCCCTACGTACTCAAAACTATCTGAGGTTAGCCCGGCTTCTTCTTCTAGCTCTCTGAAGGCCGTTTTGTCCTGAGGCTCCCCGGCATCAATCTTACCAGCAGGTACTTCCCAAAAAATCTGTCTCATAGGATACCGAAACTGCCTGATGAGCATAATATCTCCATTTCCAAAAACGGGCACCACAGCACATGCTCCAGGGTGTTTTATCCACTCTCTTGTGCCAACTTCCTTGTTGGGTAACCGTACTTCATCATAAAACACATGCAAAAGTTTCCCTTTGAAGACCTCTTTTGAGCTAAGCTTCTGTTCAACAAGTTCTTTTGCGGTATTCATAGTGGTTTTATCTGTATAATGGTTTTAACTTTGAAGGAATATCGAAAATTAAAGGAACTGCTTGGGAATTTCTAAAAACATAGATGGTAAAACAGTCGAGGTTTCAGGAAGAGTTTTTACTCTTTCGAACTTTATTTCGTTTTCACGATTTTTTATCGCGTTCCCAGTAGTTTTTTTGCATTACCAAAACGAACAAAGCTGGAACTGGCTTATCGTATCGATGATTAGTTATGCTTTTATTTCTGACTATCTGGATGGTCTGGTTGCCCGAAAAACCAATACTATTTCTGAAGTTGGAAAAGTAATTGATCCTGTTTCCGACAAATTGTGCGCGGTTATTCTTTTTATTTATACCGTATGGCTGGGGTGGGTTCCTCTGTGGTTTTTGCTGGTTAATGTGGTTCGGGATACACTGATTATGATGGGGTCATCCTTCATTAAAATTAAGTACGGGAAGGTAGCGATGTCTACTATGACAGGTAAGATCTACGTGAATATCCTTGCTCTCTACTGGATCACCGTGTTCTTTTTTCGGGAAGCAGAAATGATACACGATTACCTGCTCTACCTTTCTACGGTGGTAATGGTTATTTCCTTTATAGCATACCTTCACAGATACCGGACAATTATGAATGGGGCAAAATTTAATTAAGAAATTATATGGGATTTTTTGAAAAACTAGGACTGAAGAAAAAAGAAACTCTTGAACAAGGAGTGGAAAAAAGTCGCTCAGGTATTCTTAATAAGCTCGGCAAAGCACTTGCCGGTAAAGATACGGTTGATGACGAAACACTGGATGAGCTCGAAGAAATTCTGATTACTTCAGATGTGGGGGTAAAAACCACTCTTGAGATCATAAAAAGGATAGAGAAAAGGGTGGCAAGGGATAAGTTTGTAAGCCAGAGTGAACTTCAGGCTATGCTCAAAGAAGAAATTGTAGGACTGCTTCAGGAAAACTCTAGTGAGAAACCTGCTGCCTTTGATGCCGATTTCCCATCCAAGCCGCATATTGTTTTGGTAGTGGGAGTGAATGGTGTGGGCAAAACTACCACCATTGGTAAACTTTCTTACATGTATAAATCAGCTGGAAAGGATGTATTATTGGGTGCTGCTGACACTTTTCGGGCCGCTGCCGTTGATCAACTTAAAATATGGAGCGAGCGAGCGGATGTTCCCATCATTGAACAGGGACAAAATGCTGATCCTGCGGCCGTCGCATTTGATACTGCTTCAGCCGCTAAAGCCCGGGGAGTTGATATTGCTTTGATAGATACCGCTGGTCGCCTTCATAACAAAAAAGCCCTGATGGACGAGCTTTCCAAAATTAAGCGGGTGATGAGTAAGGTTATTGACGATGCCCCCCACGAAGTTATTTTAGTGCTGGATGCCTCTACCGGCCAAAACGCTATGCAACAGGCCAAAGCTTTTACCGAAGCGGTAGACATTACCGGGCTTGCACTTACCAAATTAGACGGAACAGCTAAAGGTGGAATTGTTATCGGAATCTCTCACGAACTTAATGTCCCTGTAAAATATATTGGGCTGGGTGAGAAGATTGAAGACTTACAGGTGTTTGATAAAGTCGCATTTGTGAACGCATTGTTTGGTGAATAAAAAACCCCGGATTTATATCCGGGGTCATTTATTAGCTTTTCTTTCTATCCTCCGCCGTCACCATTTCCCCCTGTTTTCGGTGGGTCCATTGGCGGGGGATCATTTTCTTCTTCATCATCTCTTTGGGAGAACTGCCAGTAATTTTCTTTTCGCAACGTATTCATTTCTGCTCCTTGAATTAATATTTTTGTTCTTTCAAAAAAACATCATATTCGAGTTAAACTCAACCAAAACTATAAAACTCAAACTGGTGTCCGTAAAAAAAACAGTGCTTCTTTTCGTCTGCGGATTTTGTAGCTGGACTTTTTCACCAGCTCAGGAATGGGTCTCTGAGTACGATTCTTTTTATAGTAATGGGTTGAAAAACTATAACGAGGATAACTATACCGAAGCAGTTTTATCTTTCGATCGCGCCTATCAACTTGCACTACAAAACCGAGACACGTTGAGAATATTAAAGTCCGGCATTAGGAAAGCGGACAATATGATTACTTCAGACCAACTGAATGAGGCTAAGTTATTTCTCTTTGATTTGGAAGACCTTACTAACGAACGTACTCCTTCAGGTGTTTATGCTGAGTTGATTTTTTTGATTGGGTCTGCAACTTATAGGATTGGAGATTTTAATGGTGCTGTAATACAATATCAAAGAGGCCTTAGCATTGCAGATGCTTCATCAGACTCTCTAATTGTTGCTAAACTTTCTCTTTACCTTGCTAATGCTTTAATATCTCAAGCCGAATTTGAATGGGCGCATAAATTATCCACACAAGCAATTCAAATTTTCAAAGAATTAGAAGATGAATATTATTTAAGCCGAGCCAATCTATTTAAATATATAATTTATTTGTACCAAGGGAATTTAGAAGAGGGAGAACCTTATTTGCTTGAAAGCTATAATTTTGCGCATACTACAAATGACCCTTCTTTACTGCGTGATTCGTACTTATATCTGAGCGACTTATACAGCCGAAGAAATAACCATTCGTTAGCGATTACCTTTAGTGAAAAAGGCTTAGCCCTCGCTGAAGAATTAAATCAGGGTATCTACATTGAAAGATTTTACAATCGGTTAGGAACTCTTTATCTAAATCTTAATGAGCCTACAAGAGCTCTCAGTTATTTTACTAGAGCGTATCAATATTATAATTCTATTGAGAATAAGGGGCTCGCAATTGATCGATTACTTAAAGTAGCAGAGTGTCATATTTTAATAGGTGCTCATCAGGAAGCTGAAAAAATATTACTAGATGCCTTAGAATACTACAAAGACAAAGAGCAGTTCTTTGACAGGGGCTTTACCATTAATATGCTTGCCAGAATTAAGCTTAGTACAAAAAAATACTCCGAGGCTCTGGTCTATTTAGAAGAGAACTTAAAGAACAGTTACGATCATGGCCTACCCAGAGTTAAAACATGGACGCTGGAAAAACTGCTTCAGCTCCCGGACTCTTACTTTTCTGCTGAGGAAAAACTGCGTGTAAGCAAAGAACTCTTTATTGTTGCCTCCTCCCTGGAACCAGAGTTACAAATACGCGCTTTAAAAAATTACTCCTATTCCTTCCTTGGTATAAACTCTGACAGCGCATTCCATTATGCGGATGAAGCTTTAAAACTAATCGAAAAAAAACGCTTTAGCTTCTCCGGAGGTACTTTAAAGGCGGGCATTTTTGCCGATCACGCCACCTATTATAATGATATTGCTTCATGGCATGCCAGCATTAAACAAGATTATGCTGCTGCTTTTGAGCTTTTTGAGTCGTCAAAATCAAGAGTTTTGCTGGACCAGCTTGCTGAGGCCCGTTCGGAAGAGTTATTGTCTCTGTCTGATGAAACACAGTTGCTGCTTCTTCAGCATCAAAAGCAGGTTGATCAGCTGTATCGACAGAAAGAGAATGCGCCTGAAGAAGAACTTTCGAGGTTAATCGATGAAATAACAGACGCGGAACTTCAGTATGAAGCCACCTTGGAAAGAGTCAGGAGAGAGCATCCTGCGTGGAGTTCATTTGTTTACCCGGAATCGCTTACACTTTCTGAAGTTCAGAAGCTTTGTGATAATACAACAGGAATTCTTGAGTTTGCTTTTCTTAAAAACGGGCTGGCTGTTATGCTTATTACAAGCGATGAGGTTTTTTATCATCAAATAGCTGATCAGCCTTTTTTTAAATCTGATTTTACCGAAAAAATAAATCGTTTCAGAGACGCTGTAATTAACCTGGCCAGTATTGACACTCTTGAACTACTTTCTGAACCGCTATATAAAAACCTTTTTGCCCCGTTTGAAGACCAGCTGTCAAATATTGAAAACTTAGTCGTTGTTCCCGATGGATCTATTTCACTACTCCCGCTGGATGCTATTCATCATGATGGCGAATATCTGGTTTCCAGGTTTACATTTAAGTATTTGCCTTCCGTCAGCGTTTTTGAGCAAATTCAAAACCCTCATCGTAAAACCTCCCAAGACTTGCTTGCTATAGCTGGATCTGGCTTTGAGCAAGGAAATTCCATTTTTGACTCACGAACTCAATCTTCTTTTGCTGCATTACCATTTACATTAATAGAAGTGGACACTCTTGCCGCGAAGTTTGAGAAAAATAAAGTCCTGAAAAATAACGCCGTCTCAGAAACCGGGGTAAAGAATCTCGCTCTCGAATCCTATAAATATATTCACTTTGCTACCCACGGAGACATCAATGAAACGGTTCCTAATCAAAGCGGACTAATCCTATCTAAAAAAAATGAGATGGAACAACTCTTTGGAGAAGACGGGTTTTTAAACGCTACAGAAATACGCTCCTTAAATATTCACGCGGATATGGTTGTTCTTAGCGCCTGTAATACCGGGGCAGGTAAAGTTGTTAATGGAGAAGGTTTGTTAGGGTTACAACGCTCTTTCCTGATTGCAGGGGCATCCTCAGTCGTGGCTAGTCTTTGGAGTATCTATGATAGAAGCACCCCTCTTTTCATGTCCCGTTTTTATGAAAAACTTATAGAATATGAAGACCGGGAGTTTGGCTGGTTCGACAAACTTTTAGTTTGGGGGGATTGGTATAAACCTGAACTGGTAGATTATAAAACTCTTGCTCTTCGTGATGCTAAACTGGAAATGCTGGAACATCCATATTATAATCATCCTGCGCACTGGGCTTCTTTCACAATAACAGGAAAATAAGCTATCGGGGTTGCTGCCGGGTCTTTTCAATGAATTCCTGATTATCTACTTCGGGACGCTTATCTGCATTGGCAATCTTTGCTGTAGTCAAAAATATCAGCTGAGATCTTTTGGTTAACGCTTCAAAATCAATTTTATCTACCTCATCTGATGGGCGATGATAGTCCTCGTGAACTCCATTAAAAAAGAAAGCAAAAGGAACTCCCAACCGACCAAAATTCCAGTGATCACTTCTTCGATAAAACTGGTTAGGATCATTAAGGTCATTGTACCGATCGCTGAGTTCAATATTCACACTTTCCATATTGGCGGCATTTAATAAGGAGTCTACTCCCGAAGAAATGATTTTCCCACCAATTACATAGATATAATCTCCGCTTTCAGGGTTTTCAAAGTCTCTGCGACCAATCATGTCCAGGTTTAAATTTGCGACTGTTTTTTCTATCGGGTAAACCGGATGATCGGAATAATACCGTGAGCCCAAGAGTCCTTTTTCTTCTCCGGTTACATTCAGAATAAGAACACTTCGCCGGGTTCCTGCGCCCGCCTTTTTTGCGGCTACCAATGCCTGGGCTACATGAAGCAGGCCGATTGTGCCGCTTCCATCATCGTCTGCACCGTTGTAGATGGTGTCCCCGGTAGAGTCCGGGCGACCTATTCCAACATGATCATAATGTGAGCTTAGAACAACAACTTCATCTTTTAACTCCGGATCAATCCCCTCAATAAATGCCATTACATTTTTAGATTCTACCTGATTTGGTAAAATGGTTTGTTCGAACTGAAATTCATACCCCAAATTAACCGGCTCAAATGAATCAGGATTTGAAATAAGCTCCTGATTTAATGCACTCAGGTTATTTGCCCCTAATAACCGGGCTGCAAACACTGGGTTTACCATATTTATTCCGGGCTGTAGCGATTTATCACCTTCAAGATATGCCAACGACATTCTACCTGGAACCCCAAAGCTTCCTTTCCCTGCTTCGGCCTCCTCGGTAAAAGAGCTTTCCTGTGTATCCATGATAAGAATAGCCCCCAATGCTCCCTGGTCTGAAATAACTTGTTGGAGGGTTGTAAAGTTTGCACGATCGTAAAACACCATTACCCATTTACCTTCCAGGGCGCCAGGGTACTGATTCAACGTATCATTTTTAATTCCATAACCAGCAAAAACTATTTCTCCTTTCAGCCCGGGTTCTCCTGCTCTCCAGGTTCGAAAATTTCCGATTTCATTTGCTGAATGAATAGATTCGTCAATCTTTGAACCGTCAGCTGAGAATACTTTATAATTATTGAATTTTGTGATGGGCTGATTCAGCATCACCTGCTGGAAGTAGGTTCCATCGTCACCCACCGGTTCAAGGCCTAATGTAGAGTATCTTGACGCTAAAAAAGTCGCTGCCTTTTCCAGGCCTTCCGACCCAGTATCGCGTCCCTCCAAAGAATCATGTGAAAATATTGTAAGGTCTGCCCTCAGGCCTTCCGCATTAATTATAGACAAAAAGTCTGAAATAGAGGGGGCGGGAACAGTTACCGTCTCTTTGGAGCTTTTGCATCCAAAAAAAATAATAAGCGTGAGAAATGGAATGAGTCTTGTTTTCATATTCATTGAGTTTTAAGCCCGATAATTTCATCAACGGGCTTGAGATCCAGATAAAATTCAGTTGGGTCTTCTTCGAGAAACAAATTGATTTGTTGCTCTTTAATCATCTCTAAAACTGCCAGAAAAGTAACTACCATGACTATTCTGCTTTTAACAGACGAACAAAGCTGGCTGAACGACTGCCTCCCTGTTCTTTGAAGAGTAATCAGCACATACTCAGATTGCCTTTCGATGGTGGTTTCTACCTTTTCTACTTTATGAACAATGTTGTTCCGTTCAATATCGGTTAACACTTTTCGGAATGCTGATATTAAATCAAATAGCGTTACGTCTTTAAGGGCTTCACCCGTTGCCTGTTTTTCAACGGTGTCTTCTTCAGTATACCCGCGGGTATAGCGCTTTCGTGTTTCTTCATCAATATCGGCCATTTTTTCAGCCATCTCTTTGTAGCGCTTATATTCGAGCAACCGCTGTACGAGTTCATATCTAGGGTCAGTTTCATCGAGCTCCTCTTCATCGGTATCTTCCCTTGGAAGCATCATTTTTGCCTTAATAGACATCAACATGCTCGCCATTAGTACAAACTCACTGGCTACATCTAAGTCTAATTCTTCCATCAAGTTTACAAACTCAAGGAACTGCTCGGTAATGTAGGAGATGGGGATGTCATAAATATCCAGTTCGTCTCTTTTTATAAAGAAAAGAAGAAGATCGAGGGGGCCTTCGAAGTTATTTAGCTGAACTCGGTACATACTTAAAACTACACTGTAAAAAACACAATTTCTCTATTTTCTTTTACTGGTTCTGTGTTATTTTAGGCTTCGCCGGAAAAAAGTAAGAATTAAGGACATGGACTACTCAAGGTTTGTTTATGCTGTACAAAATAACGACACAGAGGAACTTGCCTCTATGGTGTCTGTTATTACAGCTGTTCTTATCAAATTTCTTAAAGTTAGATTAGGTGCCGCTCACCCTGATGCTGAAGATTCTGCACAAAACACATTGATGCTGGTTACAAAGAAAATCAACTCCGATCAGCTTAATAATCCCGATTCTGTGATCTATTACCTGTTTACTACTGCAAAGAACGATTACTTGAAAAATCAGGCGAAAATTAAAGAACCTACTTTTGATGAGGTTCCTGAAAGTCATTCTGAGGAAGGAGACCAATTGCACCGGCTTCTTACTGAAGAAAAAATGGGTATTCTAAAAAAATGCCTCACCGAATTGAAGCCTAAGTTCAGAGAGTATATCACCTATTGGTTTCAAAACCCCGGGGATGAAACAGCGGTTGTGGCCGATCATTTCGGGATATCCGTAAACAATGCCTGGACTAAGAAACACCGAATATTAAAACTGTTGAAAGACTGCTGCGAAAAAAAATTAAATTTTTAATGTAAGGAGTTGCTTTCTAACCGGTCTTACATAACAGCATGTATTATTAAATACATGCTGAGAGGTTAGTTACTTATGGAACAGAATAAAAAAGACATACAAAAAAAGATTGATTCCTACGTAAAGGGCTTGCTTTCGGAAGACGAGATAACAGCGTTATGGGTTCAGTTTGCTAAAAATCCGGGATTGCTAGATGAACTGGAGATCGAAGTCGGTGTTCAAAAAATAATTAAAGATGAAGCTCTTTCTTCTTCTAAACCTGCTAATGTAAATACTCTCCCCTGGTGGACATGGCATGCTGCTGCTGCTGCGGTCCTGCTTCTTGTTGTTGGTATTCAACTATTTCAGGTTGAACCTAAAACAGAAATGGGGCAGTTTATAGCACAATCAATCGCTCCTGATCAAATGGAAACAGGCGATGGTGTACGTTCAAAAGACATGGTGATTGCAAAAGCCGACTCTCTGTTAAACCTCGGCTTTAGCGCTTTTATTTCTGGCAATACTCAACAAGCTTTATCTCTTTATAATGAAGTTGTTGAAAACTACGATATGGAGCCATACGGTTCTAAAGCATACACTAATATAGGTATCGTTCAATATAATGAAGGGGCTTACGAGGCTTCCATCGGTTCTTTTGATGCGGCGCTAAACCGGGTTACAGAAAGCAGAATGATTGAAGAGAAAGCCCATTGGTATAAAGGAAACGCTCTCGTAAATATTGGAAAGCTTGAAGAAGCCCGCCTTGCCGTGCAAGAAGCTTATGCTTTGGATGGTGTTTTCCGGAAACCCGCTTTTTTACTGCTACAGAAGTTGAATTACGATCTTGGATATGTTGATTACGAAGACTTCGAAAACCAAAAGGGAAATTAATCCTTCTAGTTAATCACCGTTTTCCATGGGTATGGGGCGGGCTGAGTCTTTCATGTGGTTCATCAGAATTTTGTGTGTGGCCACTTTTCGCTCTCCCTTTTGCTTTTCCACTCTCAAATATGTGCCGTCTTCGTTTAAAGTCCAGCGCTGTTGATTATCTTGCAGATATACATTCAACACGAATTGTAAATACCTTTTTAGCTCTTTCTTTTCAATTGGTGCAATTGCCTCTACCCGGGAATCCAGATTCCGGTGCATCCAATCTGCAGAGCCAATGGTGTAGATATGATTTCCTGCATTATTGAAGTAATAAATTCGGGAATGTTCTAAATAGCGCCCAATGATGGAGTGAACTTTAATATTCTCACTTAAATCTTTCTTTCCCGGTATTAGCCGACAAACACCCCGAACTATCAAATCAATTTTAACTCCTGCCTGAGAAGCCTCATAAAGCTTTTGGATAATGTGCGGGTCTTCCAGACTATTCATTTTTGCGATTATTCTGGATTCTCTTCCTTCTTTCGCTTCATTCGTTTCAAACTCAATGAGGTCGGTCATTTGCAACCTCATATGATTGGGAGCTACAAACAATTTCTCAAAGGTTTGACCGGGGGCGTATCCTGTAAGTAAATTGAATATATCAGTCACATCAGAGGCTATAATTTCGTCGCAAGTAAATAGCCCAAGATCTTCATAAAGCTGGGCAGTATCCGGGTGGTAGTTTCCGGTTCCAATATGGCAATACGTTCTCAAGCCTTCCGACTCTTCCCGAACCACCATGGTGACTTTAGTATGTATTTTTAGCCCGGGAATACCATACGCAACATGCACCCCGTAGTTTTCCAGTTGTTGCGCCCAGTTTATATTTCGTTCTTCATCAAATCGTGCCTGAATTTCAACCAATACAGCAACCTGTTTCCCGTCCTCCGCAGCCTTCATTAATGAATGCATCAGTGGAGAGTCTTTTGATGTTCTGTACAGCGTTTGTTTAATCGCAAGAACCTTGGGGTCTTTTGCAGCCTCTTCTATAAAGTACTGGGTAGAAAGTTCAAAACTGTGGTAGGGGTGATGTACCATGAAATCACCTTTCCTTATCACTTTAAAAATACTGGGCCTTTCTTCATCCGTTGGATGTTTAAGTGCCGGATGCTGCACCGGAACCCAGCTCCAGGATTTTAATCTCGGAAACCCATGAATTGTAGCTATTTCGAAAGCATCTACTAAGCCGATGGTTCCCGACATCTCGTAAACATCATTCACCCCGATCCTAAGCTCTTGCATGATATACTTTTTTAAATGCTTCGGCATTTTTATGTCTATCTCAAGGCGAACTATTTCTGCAAATTTTCTTTCCCTTAATTCATCCTCAATTACTTCGAGCAAGTCATCTGCTTCTTCCTCATTTCTTTCAACAGAAGCATTTCTGGTCACTCTGAAAAGATGTGCTGACAGCACTTTCATTCCCGGAAAAAAGACTCCTACTTTGCTCTCTATCAGATCCTCAATCGGCACTAATACAATTCTGTTTCCCCGCCTATGAACCTGTATAAATCTTGGTCGGTTTGATGGTATTTTTATTCTCGCAAAATGCTTTTCCTTAGTTTTTGGGTTTAACAGCTCAATTGCAAAAGAAAGACTTTGATTTGAGATAAACGGGAACGGATGTGACTCATCAACCGCAAGAGGGGTTATAATTGGATAAATTTGTTTCTGAAAAAAGTCGTCGCTCACCTTTTTTTGGTGATCCGTAAGCTCAGCGTAATTTTTAATGCTTATTCCATTTTCTTCAAGTTCCGGCAACAACTCATTGAAAAAACATCCCCGATATTCTTCAATCATATTCAGAACTACTTCGCGAATTGCCTTAAGTTGATCAGACGCAGACATTCCATCTACGGGTAATTGTTTTACCCCGGCCATTAATTGTCGCTTCAAGCCCCCGACTCGCTTTTGAAAAAACTCATCCAAATTAGAACACGTAATACCAATAAACTTTACTCTCTCCAGTAATCTGTTTTTGGGATTCTTAGCCTCTGCCAAAACCCGGCTGTTAAACTCAAGCCAGCTCAGCTCGTAATTGAAAAAATACTCCGGACCAAAAATATTAAGGGTACTCGATGTCAAGTCCTGGTGCATCCCTTTTTCTTTCAAAAGTTTATTAAGCTTTTTATTAGCTACTTTTTTGCCCCATTTACTTTTCTGTTCCTCAATAGGATCATAGTCTAGTTCGTCGGGAGATAGAGAGTTTTTTTTCATGTAGGGCTTCTTAAACTTGAATACGCATTTAGTATTAAAACTAAGTATAATTCTTTAAAATTAATGTAAACATCTTAGCACCCTTTTTTGTGCAAAATCCCCTGTTAAACCCCTCTGAAAAAGAAGACGCTTTTGAGCAAACGGTACGCCCCTCAAGCCTAGATGAGTTTATTGGTCAGCATAAAGCGATTTCTAACCTCAGTGTGTTTATAAAGGCAGCTAAACAGCGGGGCGATGCACTCGATCATGTGATTCTCTCCGGACCTCCGGGACTTGGTAAAACGACCCTTTCTTACATTATAGCTCAGGAAATGGGGGTGACGATCCGGCCAACAACCGGACCTGTTCTCGAAAAACCCGGCGATTTAGCGGGAATGCTTACCAATCTGGAAGAAGGCGATGTATTATTTATTGATGAAATTCATCGCCTGAATCCGGTGATTGAAGAGTATCTCTACTCAGCAATGGAAGATTTTAAACTGGATATTGTGATTGATTCCGGCCCCAATGCGCGTAGTATTCAGATTGAACTGAATCATTTTACCCTTGTTGGTGCTACTACCCGAAAGGGAATGCTAACTGCTCCTCTCCGTGCACGCTTTGGAATTGACATGCGCCTAGATTATTACGATGTGGAGCTGCTCCAGAGAATTGCACTTCGTTCGGCGCACATCATGGGGTTTGGAATTACCGATCAGGGAGCGCATGAAATTGCCAGCCGAAGTCGTGGCACGCCCCGAATTGTGAACAAGCTGCTTCGCCGAACCAGAGATTTTGCCCAGGTAGACGGGCTGGATACCATAGACCAGAAAATTGCTGATAAAGCGCTTAACGCATTGGATGTAGATTCTAACGGACTCGACGAAATGGATGTGAGAATGCTTCGCGCTATCATCGAAAACTATAAAGGTGGTCCAGTTGGCTTAAGTACGCTTGGTGTTGCCGTTGGTGAAGATAAAGGAACCATTGAGGAAGTTTATGAGCCATATCTCATTAAAGAAGGTTTTTTGCAGCGCACTCCAAAAGGCCGTGTAGCTACCGCAAAAGCATATCAATATTTGGGGATTTCTAATTCCGGGGATGGAAGTCTTTTTGATTGATCATTATCATATAGAACTAATCAAAAAGACTTTGTCATCCCGGACTTGATCCGGGATCTCTCGAGGATGAACTATTGTTCAGAGAAAGAGTCAAATGTAAGTTATTATTCTTCACAGATGCTGAATCCTACGCGGGAGTACCTTCGGCAAAGTTCAGCAAGACAACTAACAGTAGCTAAGAATAAAGGCTAAAATTAGCCCCTGTTTTCATTCCAAATCTTCTTACATTTAGCGCTCTTTTTGTAATCGAAAGTACCTTATTAAGAGTTTATTACGCATGAAAAATCTATTTACTTCCGAGTCGGTGTCTGAAGGGCATCCTGATAAAGTTTCTGATCAAATTTCTGACGCCATTCTGGATGCGCTGTTATCAGAAGATCCTAAATCCCGGGTAGCCGTTGAAACCTTTGTAACTACCGGACTGGCCGTAGTTGGGGGCGAAGTTACCACCGAAGCCTATGTGGATGTAAAGGAGATTGTTCGTGAGGTAATCAGGGACATCGGGTACACAAAAGCCTCGTACAGATTTGATGCCGAAAGCTGTGGCGTACTTTCAGCCATACACACCCAAAGCCCGGACATTGCAATGGGGGTTGATCGTGATGGTGCGGGTGATCAGGGCATGATGTTCGGTTATGCGTCAAAAGAGACGCCAGAATATATGCCCATGCCGCTTCAGTTTTCACATAGCTTGTTGAAGGAGCTGGCCCGCATCCGTAAAAAAACAGATTTGATGACTTATCTTGGTCCCGATAGCAAGAGCCAGGTTACGATTGAATACGATGCAAATGGAAAACCTTCCCGTATTGACACCATCGTACTTTCTACTCAACATGATGCCGATGTGGAACAACCACAGATTCATGAAGACATTAAAAACATCCTGATCAAAAATGTAATTCCGGCAGAATTGATTGATGCAGAAACGAAGTACCATATCAATCCAACCGGGAAGTTTGTGATTGGTGGTCCACATGGCGATGCCGGGCTCACCGGACGAAAAATTATTGTAGATACCTACGGCGGATTTGGTGCCCATGGTGGTGGAGCATTCTCCGGAAAAGATCCTTCCAAAGTAGATCGCAGTGCGGCTTATGCTGCCCGACATATTGCCAAGAACTTAGTGGCCGCCGGACTTGCTGAAGAATGCCTCGTTCAACTTGCCTATGCTATTGGAGTAGCCGAGCCGGTTTCCATCAGTGTGAATTCTTATGGCACCGGAGCGAAGAGCGATATTGAACTCGCAGAATTGGTTGTTAAGACTTTCGACTGCACCCCGAAAGGAATCATAGAACGCTTTGACTTACTCCGACCTATTTACCGACCAACTGCGGCTTATGGTCACTTCGGCAGGGAAGAATTCCCCTGGGAGAAGTTGGATTTTGTGGGTCGGTTGGTTTAACCATTCACGAGCGGTAGTGAAGTGATCTTCCTGGCCTACATCGGGAGATTCATCATTTCTAGTTACAGTGATTTCATGCAACGAGCGCAACGTACCCGCATTATATCCGAAGACCTTTCTTATGTACTTTTGTGTGGACAAAAGTACCAAAAACCACCGTCTATGACTGCTTCACAGGCTTGTTAAAGATTCCACTTAATAAATCCAATGGTCCATGTTCGTAAGTGCCAGATTTATGCTTCCTGCCGGTGTGGATTTATTCCCCTTCGGGACGTCGAATCTTCAACTTCACTGATCCGCTCACCAGTCTAAGGCCGGATTTTACTCCCATTCGCGAGCGGTGGCGAAGTGATCTCCCTGGTCTACATCGGCGTCCCGAATTCTCGGGACTTCTCGCAAAGGTTAGAGCGTATCCGCCGGGCTTTTAATGTAGTTTCCCCCTTTGTTGAGAACATGGGTATAAATCATGGTGGTTTTAAGATTTTTATGTCCCAGCAGTTCCTGTACCGTTCTTATGTCGTAGCCATTTTGTAGAAGATGCGTTGCAAAACTATGGCGAAAAGTATGGGCTGATACTTTTTTTGTGATTTCTGTTTTCTTTACTGCCTTCTTGATTTCCTTATTTATCCAGGAAGCAGAAATATGATAGCGATGCTTTAACTTTGTTCTTGGGTCTGTGGACCGGGCCAATGATGGAAATACATATTGCCATCTCAGTTGTGCACTTTCATTGGGGTATTTCTTATTTAACGCTTTCGGAAGTAATGTTTTTCCATACCCTGCTTTTAAATCTCTTTGGTGAAGAAGTCTTACTTTATCTAACTGCTTTTTTAAAAGGGGTATAGCAATTTTTGGAAGTAAAGTAACCCGGTCTTTATTTCCTTTTCCAGACCGAACCCAAAGTTGTTGGTATTCAAAATCAACATCTTGAACTCTTAATCTTACACATTCTGTAATCCTCATGCCCGAACCAAATAATAGGATTACAAGCAGGTAGGGAAGTCCTGATAAATTTTCGATAATAGCGGCGGCTTCTTTGTGTGAAAGAACTATGGGCAGGCGCTCGGGTTTCTTTGCTCTTTTAAGCTTATCGAGCTTTAGAGAAGGTTTTAATAATACCTGTTTATACAAAAACACAAGCGCTGAAAGTGCTTGATTTTGAGTTGACGCTGCTACATTTCTTTCATTAGCGAGATAATTCAGATAGCTTTCTACGTCCTTGTCATTTAGTTCTTTGGGATGGGTAGTACTATGGTAGCGAATATATTTTACAATCCAATTTATATATGCCTGCTCTGTACGGTAGCTATAATTACGCCTTCTTATTTCTCTCCTAACATGATCTAACAATTTAGACTTACCCATTAGTTGTTGGTTTATTTAGATGTTTTACTATCTTGTAAGACCAGTTAGCGAGATATTCCTTACAAAAATAAATGGATTTTATTGCGACAAGAAATGCTCTAAATTGGACTGATAAAATCCAAAGAATGATGTTTAAGCTAAATCAAGGTACATTTAAGGATTTTATTGGGACAAGCAGGGAAAATCCTCGTTTGTATAATATTATGTTATACCCACTACAATAATGGTTCTCACTTCCAGTTCTCTTAAGTAATAATTACATTCAGGTAAACTAACTCATTTATTATGATTACCGATTTCAAAGAGATAGAAAATTCTGCCTTAAATCTTGACCGGAAGAATAAAGCCCGCCTGGCTGATAAATTATTACAAAGTATTCATGGTAAAATTGATCCTGAAATAGAACAGGCTTGGATTGATGAAGTTCAAAAGAGAAAGGAATCGCTTAAATCAGGAGACGCCTCTCTTCACTCAGCTACTGAAGTTTTAAAAGAAGCGAGAAAACGTATTCAAAAGTGACTATTAAATTTCATTCAGAAGCCAGAAAAGAATTCTTTGAAACTTCGGAATACTACGAGGAACAGGTTGTTGGCCTTGGGGATGATTTTATTGATGAAGTAGAAAAAGTTTTAGATGTCATTGAACAACAACCTTCATCCGGAACTAAAATCACTAAAACAGAACGAAGATTTTTAGTTTCACGCTTTCCGTATGGAATCATCTACTCTGTGGAAGATGAGCTTATTACCATATTTGCCGTTATGAATTTAAGGCGAAAGCCAGGGTACTGGGAATCTCGAACCTAAAACCGTGGGTATAACAAAGCGTTTTAAATCGGACGCGGACGGGGTTCGATGGAAACTTGATTGCAAGGAATTAATTTCGCTATTTCAAATAAATTATAATCCCCGCGCCGTTTAAACGCTGGGGCGTTAGTACGCTTTTAAATAACACTCTAGCATGGAAGCAGTCTTAGACATATTTGTTTTATCAAGTCCATTGTTATGGATCATTAGTTTGGTGGCTTTAAGTGGTTGGAAACATTTTTGGAAATTTTTCTTTGCGAATCTGTTCATTCTAGTGTCGTATTTCTACATCTTATTATTTACAAACTTGATTGAATTAGGTCACGATGAATATGGATTAGTTGCATTAGGTACCACTTTACTAACTATTTCTACACATGTATTACTCGGGTTCTTATTCGCAATGACATATAAATTTCGCAAAAACTCGAAACCACAACCTCAAATGTAACAGCGTACTAACATCTTTAAAAAGGACATTGTCAAGGGCACATAGTTTCCCCACCGTAGCTGTTACGTACTCGTGATATTCATGAAGGCAGAACGCTCCCTTTCCCTACTAATGGCATGGTCGGCTGGGTGATCTTTCCGGCGCTACCGGCGTCCAAACATCTTTGCGGGCTTGTTTCCGCCGCTCCGGGCGGAACTGTTCCGAACCCCGGAACCATCCCAGATCTGTAGCCGAACCAACAACCCATTTCCCAATCAAACAGTGCGGATTGATACCTCCCTACATGGAGGCTCTTCCTGTTATGCGTTCGGGCTTATGGGTTGTGGCCAGTAGTTTTGAGTGGTAACCTTCGTCTTCCTGCCTTTAAATCCTTTATAGTTTTCTTCTTTGCTCAGCATATGCCAGACGATCCTCGCCAGCTCTTTACCCACCACCGTGCGCGCCACGTGCTTGCCGCTTCGCCGGGTTACTTTCCTATAAAACTCTTTGACCACCGGGTAATCCCGGTAGGCAATGATGGCGGCCTGATTGAAAGCGATCCGCAGGTAGCGGTTGCCATCTTTATTCTTACTGCGGTGGCGGTGTTTCCCGCCCGAATCCTTTGCCCCCGGCACCAACCGGCAATAACTGACAAATTGTTTGGCCGAGGGGAAGCGGGTGATATCCCCGATCTCGGCCACCACCGTCCAGGCGCAGACCATCCCGAACCCGGGAAGGACCTTAAGCTGCTCTACCTGAGTGTGAAACCCGGTTTGTTCTTCGATCGCTTGTTCCAACGCTTTGATGTGATCCTGAGTCAATCGAATGTGATCCAGTAGTAACTGTGCCTCTATCCAGGCCACTTCTGGCAACTGGTGCTCCAAGAAGTTACCAAGTTTACCCAGGTAGCGCCAACCTACATCCTGAATGATCACATTATACTTCGCCGCCAGCTGCCACAGGCTAGACTGCAATCCGGACCGTCGACCGATCATTCGCAGCCGGCCACGGGTGAGTTCACGAAGATCCCGCTGGTCGGGCCGGCATTGATGGGCTTCGGGAATCAACCCTGCTCGGAGCAACTCGGCAAGGGTACGCGCATCCACCGAGTCCGTCTTTACCTTGGCGTAGCTGATGGCTTTAAGCATCTTGGCGTGAGCCAGTGTTAATGGAATCTGGTGAGCACGGCACCAATCACTCACCCAATACCAATAGCTGGTGCATTCCACCACGGCCTGAACAGGCCCGGTAAAGCGTTCAAAAAACCGGGCAAGGTGAGCTGGAGTATTGCTCATTCTTTCCTCCGCCAATAACTTTCCGTTGTCATTAATGGCTACAAGTGTCATATTTCGGCTATGTACATCGATTCCTACGTGAATCATGGTGTCCTCCCTGGTTTGTTGATGTCAAAACTACAATCTAGGTGGGGACATCCTTTTTGTAAAGATCAAGCGTTTCAAGTCGGACGCAGGTATAGTTCGCTGGAAAGCTTGTGAGCAATAAAATTAATCCGTTACTTCAATAAAAAACCGAGAACCTGCGCCGCTCATATCTTTCAAAAAGTACGTATTGTACCAGCAAGACAAACAGATAACGAGAGGCAGTAGCACCGATCGCCGCTAATTATTGCACGTAGTTTACGATGCCGGGTTTAAGGAATCCCTGCCTTTCGTCACTCCTTCAGATCCTCAACAGTACTTATGTATCATAGGTTACCTATGAATACCCGATAAACGATGAGCAATGGAGAAAGAAGTGGTGGTTTCTGCTTGTATAAATCATCCAACTCCTAATGGTATGAGCCATGTTAAAGTATTCCCTGGGTATTGATGTGTCAGCAGATTCGTTAGCCTGCTGCCTGTCCACTATCAACCTTCAACAGCACGTGCAGGTGATGTCCACCAAAGCATTCGCCAATTCACCGGCAGGATATAAGGCCCTGATCCGCTGGACCAGCAAGCACCACCTCCAACAACAGGTGCCATTGGTATGCCTGCTGGAGGCTACCGGTGTGTACTACGAAAACTGCGCCCTGGCGTTAAGTAAAGCTGGTTTATACGTATCGGTAATCCTCCCCAATAAGTCTAAAAAGTATCTGGAGTCGCTGGGACTCCGGTCTAAAAATGACGCCATTGATGCGAAGGGATTGGCCCGTATGGGAGCCGAACAAGCCCTGCCTCGCTGGCAGCCTATGAGCGAGTTTTTCTTCACCCTGCGCACCATGACCCGGCAACTGGAAAGCCTGCAAAAGAATAAAACCAGTCTCTCCAACCAACTCCACGCCACCCAACACAGTATCTACCAGGTTGGGGTAGTTACCCGACAGCTCAAATCGCTGATCCGGACCTTAGAGAAACAAATGACAAGGCTCGAAAAAGCCATCATCAGCCACTTGAACTCCGACCCGGAGATCACCGAGAAAGTAGCCCACCTGTGTAGCATCAAAGGAGTTGGGCTGACAACCGTAGCCATACTTCTGGCAGAAACCAACGGCTTTGCGCTGATGGAAAACATCGGGCAATTGGTGAGCTACAGCGGATATGATGTGGTAGAAGATCAGTCGGGCAAACGCATTGGCACCACAAAGATCTCCAAAAAAGGAAATTCACGCATACGACGGGCCTTATATTTTCCGGCCATCACCGCGGTGAGCTGTCAGGTTAAACCGTTACACGCCTTGTTTCACCGGACCTACAGTAAACATAACATTAAAATGAAGAGCTACGTGGCGGTACAAAAAAAGCTCTTAATACTAATGTATACCCTGTGGAAGAAAAATGAACCCTATCGCGAGCCAGATCCGAGAACAGAACATTCCGTTAATGAACCGATCCTGCAAACAGATGGCGAAGAAAAAAGAAAGTTCCCCACCAAGGGCGGGGAACCACAAGGTAAACCGCCACATGAAATGACTGTTTCCTTTCTGATGGAATAAAGATACTAATTTTAGTATCGTAGTATTGATTTTTAACACAGTACCTTAAACGCCGGGTCGTTAGGTACCTTAAAACATTAACCAAAAGGGAGGCAATATGCGTTACATCATATTTGTGCTTTTTACTACTCTGATGTTTGGCTGTGACTTGTTTTCATCGAATGATGAGCAAGAAATTATTAACGGATTCAAAATATCTACCGTTGAGGAGGTTAAAAATAGTCAGTGGGAATCTGGAATATTTTATCAGGCCACAGAAGAATCCGGCTTACAAGTTTCCTCAATTTCAGAAGTGACTAATCTCCTTAATGCAGAAATTTCAAAAGATATTTCAATTGAATCTGCTTGGTATAAGGAACAGCGAGCGGACTGCGGAACTCCTAATGGTATTGCCTATCAAGTTGAAGTTCCGTCAACTGTAGTAATTCAACTCAGTAAAGAAATAAATGGCAAACTATCTGACATTTTTAAACCTGTGGAAAAACCTCTGCTCACTTGTCCATACTACATCAAGAATCTACAGCCAACTGAAAAATAAGATCGGTACCTAACCGCTAATTGGTTCTCATAATTTCTTTCGGTACATTAATAATGTTTTAAAAAACTTTATATGTACTTATATGAATATTTCTATCTCTAACGATATTGAACCACTTTCCGAGTTTCGCAAGAAATCCGCTGATTTTGTAAAGCGCTTGAAAAAAGAAAAACACCCTATCGTTTTAACCCAACACGGGAAAAGTGCTGCTGTCTTGATGGATGTATCTGAGTATGAACGCATTTCCAAGAAAATGGAAATGTTAGAAGATCTACTTGAGGCAAAACAACAAGTAGAGCAAGGCAATACTTTTACTATGCAAGAAGCTAAAGGGCGAATTGAAGAACATCTATCTAAATGGAAGTAATTTTTACCGATCGTTTTCTGACTCGTGTTGAAGAGTGTACAGATTACATTGCATTAGATGATATTCCTGCTGCCGTAAAATGGGCGGAGGGTGTTTTTAAGCATTGCGAGCAACTAAGTGCTCAACCGGAAAGTGGAAGAATAGTTCCTGAATTTAGCCGAGCAGAAATAAAAGAATTAATTCATGGGAATTATCGGTTGGTGTATGAGCTTAAATCTAATCGTATTGATATGCTTACAATTTGGCATGTCCGGCAATCTTTACTTCAAAATCCTCAATAACGGTTGCCTAACATCTTTAAAAAGGACATTGTCAAGGGCACATAGTTTCCCCACCGTAGCTGTTACGTACTCGTGATATTCATGAAGGCAGAACGCTCCCTTTCCCTACTAATGGCATGGTCGGCTGGGTGATCTTTCCGGCGCTACCGGCGTCCAAACATCTTTGCGGGCTTGTTTCCGCCGCTCCGGGCGGAACTGTTCCGAACCCCGGAACCATCCCAGATCTGTAGCCGAACCAACAACCCATTTCCCAATCAAACAGTGCGGATTGATACCTCCCTACATGGAGGCTCTTCCTGTTATGCGTTCGGGCTTATGGGTTGTGGCCAGTAGTTTTGAGTGGTAACCTTCGTCTTCCTGCCTTTAAATCCTTTATAGTTTTCTTCTTTGCTCAGCATATGCCAGACGATCCTCGCCAGCTCTTTACCCACCACCGTGCGCGCCACGTGCTTGCCGCTTCGCCGGGTTACTTTCCTATAAAACTCTTTGACCACCGGGTAATCCCGGTAGGCAATGATGGCGGCCTGATTGAAAGCGATCCGCAGGTAGCGGTTGCCATCTTTATTCTTACTGCGGTGGCGGTGTTTCCCGCCCGAATCCTTTGCCCCCGGCACCAACCGGCAATAACTGACAAATTGTTTGGCCGAGGGGAAGCGGGTGATATCCCCGATCTCGGCCACCACCGTCCAGGCGCAGACCATCCCGAACCCGGGAAGGACCTTAAGCTGCTCTACCTGAGTGTGAAACCCGGTTTGTTCTTCGATCGCTTGTTCCAACGCTTTGATGTGATCCTGAGTCAATCGAATGTGATCCAGTAGTAACTGTGCCTCTATCCAGGCCACTTCTGGCAACTGGTGCTCCAAGAAGTTACCAAGTTTACCCAGGTAGCGCCAACCTACATCCTGAATGATCACATTATACTTCGCCGCCAGCTGCCACAGGCTAGACTGCAATCCGGACCGTCGACCGATCATTCGCAGCCGGCCACGGGTGAGTTCACGAAGATCCCGCTGGTCGGGCCGGCATTGATGGGCTTCGGGAATCAACCCTGCTCGGAGCAACTCGGCAAGGGTACGCGCATCCACCGAGTCCGTCTTTACCTTGGCGTAGCTGATGGCTTTAAGCATCTTGGCGTGAGCCAGTGTTAATGGAATCTGGTGAGCACGGCACCAATCACTCACCCAATACCAATAGCTGGTGCATTCCACCACGGCCTGAACAGGCCCGGTAAAGCGTTCAAAAAACCGGGCAAGGTGAGCTGGAGTATTGCTCATTCTTTCCTCCGCCAATAACTTTCCGTTGTCATTAATGGCTACAAGTGTCATATTTCGGCTATGTACATCGATTCCTACGTGAATCATGGTGTCCTCCCTGGTTTGTTGATGTCAAAACTACAATCTAGGTGGGGACATCCTTTTTGTAAAGATCAAGCGTTTCAAACGGACTCCCCGCCTGTCCACAGGTTTGTGGACGCGGGGCAGGCGAACTTCACTCAAAGCTTTTAATTTAAATCAATTACGGCTCGCCGCTCATATCTTTCAAAAAGTACGTATTGTACCAGCAAGACAAACAGATAACGAGAGGCAGTAGCACCGATCGCCGCTAATTATTGCACGTAGTTTACGATGCCGGGTTTAAGGAATCCCTGCCTTTCGTCACTCCTTCAGATCCTCAACAGTACTTATGTATCATAGGTTACCTATGAATACCCGATAAACGATGAGCAATGGAGAAAGAAGTGGTGGTTTCTGCTTGTATAAATCATCCAACTCCTAATGGTATGAGCCATGTTAAAGTATTCCCTGGGTATTGATGTGTCAGCAGATTCGTTAGCCTGCTGCCTGTCCACTATCAACCTTCAACAGCACGTGCAGGTGATGTCCACCAAAGCATTCGCCAATTCACCGGCAGGATATAAGGCCCTGATCCGCTGGACCAGCAAGCACCACCTCCAACAACAGGTGCCATTGGTATGCCTGCTGGAGGCTACCGGTGTGTACTACGAAAACTGCGCCCTGGCGTTAAGTAAAGCTGGTTTATACGTATCGGTAATCCTCCCCAATAAGTCTAAAAAGTATCTGGAGTCGCTGGGACTCCGGTCTAAAAATGACGCCATTGATGCGAAGGGATTGGCCCGTATGGGAGCCGAACAAGCCCTGCCTCGCTGGCAGCCTATGAGCGAGTTTTTCTTCACCCTGCGCACCATGACCCGGCAACTGGAAAGCCTGCAAAAGAATAAAACCAGTCTCTCCAACCAACTCCACGCCACCCAACACAGTATCTACCAGGTTGGGGTAGTTACCCGACAGCTCAAATCGCTGATCCGGACCTTAGAGAAACAAATGACAAGGCTCGAAAAAGCCATCATCAGCCACTTGAACTCCGACCCGGAGATCACCGAGAAAGTAGCCCACCTGTGTAGCATCAAAGGAGTTGGGCTGACAACCGTAGCCATACTTCTGGCAGAAACCAACGGCTTTGCGCTGATGGAAAACATCGGGCAATTGGTGAGCTACAGCGGATATGATGTGGTAGAAGATCAGTCGGGCAAACGCATTGGCACCACAAAGATCTCCAAAAAAGGAAATTCACGCATACGACGGGCCTTATATTTTCCGGCCATCACCGCGGTGAGCTGTCAGGTTAAACCGTTACACGCCTTGTTTCACCGGACCTACAGTAAACATAACATTAAAATGAAGAGCTACGTGGCGGTACAAAAAAAGCTCTTAATACTAATGTATACCCTGTGGAAGAAAAATGAACCCTATCGCGAGCCAGATCCGAGAACAGAACATTCCGTTAATGAACCGATCCTGCAAACAGATGGCGAAGAAAAAAGAAAGTTCCCCACCAAGGGCGGGGAACCACAAGGTAAACCGCCACATGAAATGACTGTTTCCTTTCTGATGGAATAAAGATACTAATTTTAGTATCGTAGTATTGATTTTTAACACAGTACCTTAAACGCAGGGTCGTTAACGGTCCGCTCCACCAACTAATGGCGTGGCCGGTGAAAGAATCGAATTCAGTAGCGGTTTCGATAGGGTTCAAGATTGTGAAAACTAAATATATTCAGTTACTTCAACTAATGAGAAAACCTGAGCGGTCTGGTCTGCCGACAGGCTGCTTTAACCACTGTTCGTTATTAACACTATTTATGCATTTAATCTCATGATTCATTTATTATCCATTCGTTGTCTGTTCTTTTTCCTTCTTATTCTTTTTACTCCATTTCTCACTAATGCTCAGACAGGACCTAATGATGAGCAATCAAAAAGCCTTGAACCAGGTACTTATTCTGTCCTGGATTTTCATCCGCAATTATTGGCTATTTCGGTAAAAAACCTGGATGCCTCGGTTAAATGGTATACGGATGTGTTTGGCTTTAATGAAACTCAAAATTATGTGTTCTCTGAAGACCGAATGCGACTTTCCTTTATGGAAAAAAATGGCTTTGAACTGGAGCTAATCGAAATTGCCGACACCCCTTCTTTTTCGGCTCCTAACCCTGAGAACCCGGCAACCCGGCGTGGATTTGTTAAATTTGCTTTCTATAGTAACGAGATCGATGCTTTGTACGGTTCTGCCGTAAAAGCTGAAGTGCAGGTTCAATCCTCATTGCGTAACAGTAATCGGACAGGTGGACGCTTTTTTATCTTGCTCGATCCCGACGGAAATTGGGTACAGGTATTCGGTCCCCCAGAATAGTTGTATTTATTTCTCTTGCAGCTATTATTTCAACTTTCAGGATATTTTTGGTTTTGCTCCTCTGTATAAAATTTCATGTTGACTAATAAGCTTCCTAATTGTACTTTGTATTTAAAAGTACTTTTTATGAAAGAACATCAAGACTATATTCATGACCTGGCTGAGATTCGCTCGATGATGGAGCGGTCTTCTAAATTTTTATCGCTTTCCGGGCTGGCAGGGGTTCTTGCAGGTCTGTATGCCATTGCTGGTGCATATATCGCGTATTACTTTTTTAATTTTCGTCCCGATAGCTTTGAGTATCCAATCAATCTGACCGGAGATACCGTAGCTGGAATTCCGCCGGTAGCCGGGCTTGCCGCTTTGGTATTGGTACTCGCAATAGTATCCGTTATGGCACTTTCTTCTGCCAAGGCCAGGGCTAAAGGAGAGTCTGCCTGGAACCCGACTTCCCGCAGAATGTTGTCAGCTGTGGCTGTTCCTTTACTTACAGGCGGAGTATTACTAATAATTACCATCAGCGCTGGTTATGCGGGGCTTGCCGCACCTGTTAGTCTGATTTTTTATGGGTTGGCATTATTTACCGCTTCCCAATTCACCTTCAAAGACATCCAGTATTTTGGGTATATACAGATTATACTTGGGCTAATCAGTGCCTTATTTATTTCCTATAGCATCCTGATATGGGCGGTTGGTTTTGGGGCTCTGCACATCGTGTACGGACTCTTTATTCATTTTAAATACGAGCGAAGCTAGCTGTGAGTCCAAATTTCAACAACTTACATAAAGCCTTTGAAAGCAGAATCCGGCTTGGGATTATGTCGGCTCTGGCGGTGAACGATTCCCTGGATTTTACTACCCTGCGTGACCTGCTGGATGTGACTGATGGAAATCTGGCTACCCATATCAAAAAACTGGAAAAGGAAGGTTTTGTAGGTGTTAGAAAAACTTTTGTCGACCGGAAACCAAATACAAATTACTTCATCACTAAAGAAGGCCGAACTGCTTTCAATAAACATCTTGAAGTACTGGAACAAATCATCCAATCCCAGAACACATGAATACTGCCCCGGGATATATTTTTTACCTATTCACTTTGTATTACAAAGTAGATATCAAACCAGAGCTTTCATGAATATTTTAGTCCGACTTAAATTCCTGTTACTGTTTCCCATTTTGGTGATTGTACTTGGCGTGCTCCTGCTCATTTTTATGATTACGGCAGAAGATGAACCGGGCCCAATTCCTTCCTTAATGATAGTTATTGGTCTTTTCTGGGCTTTCAGAATTAAGTCGCGTATTACCTCCATCACAAATAAATAACCCTGAGAATTACTATGAATACCTCCCTAACCCTATCTAAAAAAATCCTTCTGCTTACCGGAATTACTCTTAGCCTTCTGCTCATTCCCTTAGTCGCTATGCAGTTTACCGACGAGGTCGTTTGGTCGTTGTCTGATTTTGTACTTGCAGGAATCCTGCTTTTTGGTACAGGTTTTTCATATCTGCTTATTATAAGAACAGTAGTAAGTAACACCTATAAAATTGCCACAGGTATAGCATTGGCTTCCGGCTTATTTCTGATCTGGACTAATCTGGCCGTAGGTTTAATAGGGAGTGAAAATAATCCTGAAAACCATCTGTATTTTGGCGTAATCCTGATTGGAATTATAGGCGTAGTACTCTCCCGGTTTAAAGCAAGAGGCATGATGATTACCTTATTCGCGATGGCTGCCTCCATGATTGTAGTTGGCATCATTGCGTTTTCACTGGGCGCTCACCATTATCCCCAAAGTTCAGTGATGGAGATTGTAGGTGTAACCTGCTTCTTTGTTATTCCCTTTGTGTTATCCGGATTGTTGTTTCGTAATGCTGCCGGACTTGAAATTGAAAATGATAAAACCGGATCAGAAAATGGATAGAAACAGGTTGCCAGGAATGCTTCTTTTTTCGTTGGCGGGGCTATCTGTTTGGGTTGGGTTTTATTATAACATTTCTATCTCTTGTTTCTGGCTCTTTGTGTTTTGGAATTCTTATCTCCTTAGATTCAACTCTTAATGAGGCTATTGAAATTATATTCTACAGTACTTTATTCGGCTTATATGTACTAAGCCCCCGTTTAATTCTGGGGGGGTTAACCGGTATTTTGCTTCTCTACTTAACGAATAAGTTTGAGTCCTCAACACTGTAATTTATACTGCCCGGATAAGAAAAGTTCGCTTTCACATTTCTCCTCTATTCATATCGCCATTTATTCTTTGATTGGCGCGTTAGCCTGGCATTTTGTTGTTCGCCCAATCGAAGAGGTGGATCTTGTGGAGAAGTTTGGCTCTTCTTATTCAGAATATAAAAGCAAAACTCCTTACTGGATACCTTTTAAAACTAATCGCCGATCATAAAATATCCGTCTATCACCTCCCCAAAAGAAATTCCGGGGCGTTTTGTCTCCGGCCGGAATCACCGAAAGTAATAACCCTCTCTCTGATTTCTTCCCTTAAGCCGGTTTTAAAGTGATTTTAAACCGTTTTAATCCCACATATTATTCTCTAATAAAACACTATTATCGTTTAATTAATTATTTTAAATACGCTGTTAATTATTATTACTTATATGTTGTTAATTAGATTTGGCTGAGCATGCTTCCCTGCCGTATATTGGTTCTAGTTATTAAAAATCAAAAGCAGCCAGCTGTAGAAAGCAGGCTTTTTTTATGTTCCGGAACCAAGCTATTTAGTTCCTGGTTATATTTGTCATGCTAACCTTTATGATTTTTTCATGAACTCTCCCAGCGGACAACCATCTATTGAATTATTCGGCATTACCATTATGGAGCCAATGGTCACCTTTACCGACCTTTGGATAACGGCTGTCTGTATCTACGCGTTTATCAGGTTAGTGAGGCTGAACAAGCCGGGAAAGGTTCATCAGTATATGCGCTGGTATTTTTTCATCATGGGGCTGGCTACTTTTCTCGGAGGAATTCTTGGTCACGCTTTTCAATATGCTGTTGGACTGGAATGGAAGCTCCCCGGCTGGCTAATTAGTATGTTGGCTGTTATGGCCGTTGAAAGAGCTTCTATTATGCATGCACAGCCCGTAATCAATAAAACATTCGGGAAAGTTTTAGAGGTTGCGAATGTGGCTGAGCTACTTACTTTTGCTGTGATTACTTTCACGACTCTCAATTTTTTCTTTATACAGGTTCACTCTGCGTATGGACTTGGACTAGTTGTCCTGCCGCTGCATTTCCTCGTCTTCTGGAGAACGCGTAATAAAGCAAGCCGGGTATTCGTGTTAACCGTGCTGTTCGCCACCCTGGCCGCCTTCTTTTATACCAGCGAAATAGGGCTGGGAATCTGGTTTAACCACCTTGATATTGCTCATACGATAATGGCGATTAGTATGTATACTTTTTACCGTGGCACCTTAGTTTTGGAAGTGATGAAACCTGAGGATATGCTGGAAGAAAAGGGTACTTTTATGACTGCCGTTAAAGATTTATTCAAAAACCAAACTGCTAATAGGGCTATTCAGAAATAAAAAGAAAGGAGTATCCCCGCACACCTGGTATCCAGAAATACTACACTGGCGGGCGGGAGACAAAATATTTTGTGGTAATATTACAAGAGCATTTGGATATACTAAAGTTAAAACAGACGATATCATAAAGTATATGAAGCCAAATGAAGTAGTTCATAGAGCAACTTTTACATATAAGTCAGTAGATAAACGGGGAAATATTTATTTGGAAGACCCCCATAACCACCTTGTTCAATTTGAATTCTGGAGATTTATAAAAGTATCAACAAATGAAACTCTGAAAAGTAGATTAGTAGAAGAGAAGCAAAGAGGTTCTGAAGAATACATGGAGTTAATGCAAAACTTTCAGCAGGCTTTTAATGAATTACAGGGGGCTGACAATCACCCTAAAAGACTTGGCGCCAAAGAGAACTCTTGATTGGGTTTTCAGTAAAAATTCATAAAATGTTATGAGTCGTTTTGTTTTGGTGCCTTAAAAAGTGCTTTATTCTTTCAGTATCTAACCAACACTTTTCGCTATGCTGAAGATCTCACTATTTGTAATTCCGTTCCTTGTCTACGTCCTTCCTTTCAATTTTGGCACCAATGAAGACTGTATTTATGTCAAAAATAGCCAGGGAACTACTGCTTTCACGAATGTTACCGTAATTCCAATGACGGAAGATGGAAAAGTATTAAAAAACCAAACCGTAGTAGTGGAGAACGATGAAATAAGTCTTGTTTCCCCCTCTGCCAATGTTGATTTAGATAAAAATATTACGCGGATAGACGGCTCCGGAAAGTTTTTAATTCCCGGGTTAGCCGAAATGCATGGCCATGTCCCTCCAACACATCCGCCTGCCAATGCGCCGTCATACTTTAATGATGAGTATGTTGAAAACACCTTGTTTCTATATGTAGCAGCGGGCATCACTACCGTACGTGGAATGTTAGGTTATGATCATCAACTGGAGCTGAAAGACAAGGTTAATTCCGGTGAGCTCATCGGACCAAACCTGTATCTGGCGGGGCCTAGTTTTAATGGCGGTTCGGTCAGCTCTCCTGTACAAGCCCGGCAGAAAGTAATTCAGCAAAAGGAAGAGGGTTGGGATTTGCTAAAAATTCATCCCGGCCTTACGCTTGCCGAATATAACGCCATGGCTGAAGCTGCAAATGAAGTGGGAATTACCTTTGGTGGTCATGTCCCCTCTGATGTAGGAATCGAGCGGGCTATTGAGGTAGGTCAGTTGACTATGGATCACCTCGACGGATATGTGGCTTATTTAAGCGCTTTTGAAGGCGCGGAGAGGGAATCAAAGATGAGCGAAATCATCCAAAAAACGGTAGAACATGATGTTTGGCTGGTTCCAACGCAGGCTCTTTGGGAAACCATAATCGGGGCTGGCGATTATGAGGCGATGAAAAACTATGATGAACTTAAGTATATCCCTCAAGCGGTAAGAAATGGATATAACAATTGGGTTACGAATAATATAGAGAACAATGCGAATTTGAATGTTGGGGAAGCTTTGGATCACGCTGAACTTCGCCGTGAATTACTTCAAAAGATGAATGAGGCGGGCGCTCTTATTTTGATGGGAACAGATGCTCCTCAGCTTTTTAGCGTACCCGGATTTTCCATCCACCGGGAATTACCTAAAATGGTGGATGCTGGTATGACTCCTTACGAGATTATTGAATCTGGTACCCGAAATGTTGGGCTATATTTTAATGATAAAGATGAATTCGGAACTATCGAAGCCGGTCAACGGGCCGACTTGATCCTGGTGGATTCAAACCCTCTGGAGGATGTCGCCAACATACAGAACCATTCGGGAGTGATGGTACAGGGAAAGTGGTATTCAAAAAAGATGATTGAACAAAAGCTGGCAGAGATTGAGGCCTCCTATAATTAGCCATTAATAAGATCTTCAACTTTATTCTGCACTTGTTCAAACACGCCTTCTTTGGCTGCCTGTGCTATTGCCTTCGTGATGAGCGGTTCTAATATCTCTTTCATTCCCTGCTGAAGAGTATTCGATCCGTCTTTTCCAATTCCGTTTAATTCAAACTCATCAATTTTGGCGGTTACTGTTCGCTCTCTGTCAATAGAAGTATCAACTATTACTTTTCCATTTTTGATTATCAGGTAATTAACTATAAGCCCTTTTTCTGATGACGACTCCGATTTAACATTCATATTGTCGTTGATTGATTTAAGATTGGCAGACATTCCTTTCTGTTCAAAAAGCAATTCCGGGCTTTCTATTCTTATCTCGTTTACTACTATCTGATCCGAAAATATTGATGCCAAATCTAGTTCGATAGCCATGCTCTTAATATTAATGGCATCACTCTCACTAAACCCATCCGGATTGCTTACCGAAAAACCTTTAATAGTACCGGATCCATTGAATATTGAAAGATCTACATCGTCTACAATCACTTCTGTCTGCACAAGTTGGGTCATGTTTTCTTCGATCCCGCTTTTTACAAATCCGTCAATAGTTAATGAAATAGTTAATACGCCTGCTAAAATGATTGCCGCTATTATTCCTGTGATTTTCGCTGCCTTCATAAATCCTATGTATTCAATTATATCTAAACCGTTTCTTCTTTTAATAAGGTTACTGCTATAAATGTTCCTTTTCTATTACTTGAAATATTCTCTTTGATAGCCAAATCTTTTTTATAAATTGAGACGCTTTAACCAATCTCTTTTTATGAACATATCTAAAACTATTCTTTTTGGGGTACTTATTGGCGTTTTGTATTCCACTCCGGGCTCCGCCCAGACAAGCGCTATCTATTTCACCGGAGCTCATATCATTCCCATTTCCGGTGAGCCAATTGAAAACGGGGTTCTTGTAATCCGGAACGGAAAAATTCAGGATGTTGGAGACCACCGCTTTCGTATTCCTTCTGATGCAGAAGTAGTAGACGTTTCCGGCAAAGTGATTATGCCCGGCCTGGTTGATACGCACTCTCATATTGGTGGGGGAGATGGCGGAGACCGCTCCTCATCTCTACACCCGGATGTTCGAATTCTGGACGCTATCGATCCCAGAAGTGATACCTTTAAAAAAGCGCTGGCCGGAGGAATAACTGCGGCGAATGTTATGCCGGGTTCGGGTCATTTAATGAGCGGACAAACTGTATATCTGAAGCTTAGAAAAGCAAATACCATCGAAGATATGCTTTTGGTTATTGATGAGGAAAATAACATTTATGGCGGTTTGAAAATGGCAAACGGAACTAACCCAATTGGAAATGGGGCTTCTCCTCGACCCGGAACCAGGGCAAAATCAGCGGCAATGGTTCGCGAGTTATTTATCAAGGCTCAGAACTATCAGCAGAAAATAAAAGAGGCCGATGGTGACGAAAGCAAAATGCCTCCGCGAGATCTTCAAATGGAAACCTTAGTGGAAGTATTGGAGGGAAAGCGAACGGTTCATAATCATACACATCGCCATGATGATATTTTAACGGCTATTCGTTTATCGAAAGAATTCGGATATAAACTGGTGCTTCAACATGTATCCGAAGCATATAAAGTGGCTGATGAAATTGCAGAAGCCGGAGTTCCTGCTTCTATCATCACCCTCGACTCTTTTGGGGGAAAACTCGAAGCCAAAGATTTTAGTAATATAAATGCCGCCGCGCTTGAAGAAGCGGGAGTGCTTGTTGGGTTTCATACCGATGATTATATCACTGACTCCCGGCTTTTTCTTCGATCTGCCGCAATGGGTGTTCGGGAAGGAATGAGCCGGGAGAAGGCGCTCGAAGCTGTTACTATTTCCAATGCAAAAATGATGGAAATTGACAACCGGGTTGGAACCTTAGAAAAAGGAAAAGATGCCGACTTCATTATTCTCAGCGGCGACCCTTTCAGCGTTTATACTATGATAGAACAAACCTGGATTGAAGGCCAAAAGGTTTGGGACCGGGAAAATCCGGAAGACAGAGAATATGCGACCGGAGGATATGAAATTTTCCGGGGCGAAATACATAACCATCACATTGAAGGAGAGTAACTATGAAGACTATCAGAATTATACTCGCCCTAAGCATTTCACTCTTTTTGGTTTCCACAGGGTTTTCCCAGATCGCTGTAAAAGCAGGTTTACTGTATACAGGCGCCGGTGATCCCATCGAAAACGGAGTTGTTCTTATAAAGAATGGCAAAATTGATCGGGTCGGCACCGAGGGCTCAGTTCGTATCCCTTCAAATTACCAAATACTTGAAGCGGCCGTAGTAACACCCGGCCTGATAGACGCTCATACCGTTGTCGGCCTCGCGGGACATTTGAATCAGCCTCATGATCAGGATCAGCTGGAAACTTCTTCTGCGATCCAGCCGGAGCTCCGTGCGATTGATGCTTATAATGCCAGAGAAAAACTCGTTGGTTATTTAAGAAGCATGGGAGTAACTACCATTCATACAGGTCATGGACCCGGTGCGCTGATCAGTGGTCAGACTATGATTATTAAAACCTCGGGAGAAACCGTAGATGAAGCAGTATTAAATCCTTCAAAAATGCTCGCTTTCACACTGGGAAATATGATGGATAGCGATATCAAAAAACCGGGAACCCGCTCGAAAGGAATTGCGATGCTTCGCGAGAACCTGATCAAGGCTCAACAATACCTCGATAAAAGAAACAGTGATAATCCCGCGGCCAAAGATCTTGGAATGGAGGCTTTAGCTGATTTGCTTGAAGGAAAACTTACCGCAATGGTTACCGTTCATCGTGCGCACGATATTATGACCGCCATTCGTCTTCAACAGGAGTTCGGTTTTCCAATGGTGATTGATGGCGCAGCAGAAGCTTACCTTGTGTTAGATGAAATAAAAGAAGCAGGTCATCCCGTTTTTGTTCACCCTCCAATGATGAGGGCCTCCGGTCAGGCCAAGAACGCAACGATGAATATGGCGTCAACCCTATACGAAGCAGATATTCCTTTTGCCTTCCAAAGTGGTTTTGAAGGGTATGTGCCTAAAACAAGAGTAATTCTTTTTGAGGCAGCCATTGCGGTTGCTCATGGTCTTGATAAAGAGGTTGCAATACAAAAGCTAACCATTGACGCCGCAGAGTTACTGGGAATCTCAGACCATGTCGGGTCTCTGGAAAGAGGAAAAGATGCTGATCTGGTTCTTTATAATGGAGACCCCTTTGAATACCTAACGCATGTTACCAATGTGATTATTAATGGTGAAGTCCAATAACCGGGAGGGCTAATGGAAATCATCTCTAACAATAAAGAATATGATGCGGTAATTGTTGGTTCGGGAGCGGGTGGAGGAATGGCCGCTAAAATTTTATCCGAGTCCGGGCTTAAAGTTGCCGTACTGGAAGCCGGACCTTATTTCGATCCCGCTCAGGATCAGTACCGAAGTCAGCTTCGCCCTGCATGGGAGTCGCCACGAAGAGGGGCAAGTACCCCCTTACGTAATTTTGGTGATTACGATGCTGCTTACGGTGGCTGGGGTATTGATGGCGAGCCCTATACTCAAAAAGAGGGTTCGGACTTTATGTGGTTCCGGTCCCGGATGCTTGGAGGTAGAACTAATCATTGGGGTCGTATTTCACTTCGTTTCGGACCTCTCGATTTTAAGCGAAAAGATGTGGATGGCCTGGGAGATAACTGGCCCATCGGTTATGATGAAATCAAACCTTATTACGACCGTGTTGATAAGCTGATTGGGGTTTTTGGAAGTAAAGAAGGGATTTATAATGAGCCTGATGGGTTTTTTCTTCCCCCGCCAAAGCCCCGACTCCATGAACTATTTTATATCAAGGGAGCCAGAAAGGCGGGTATACCCGTAATTCCATCCCGACTTTCTATCCTCACAAAAAAGCTTAATGATGAGCGAGGGGTTTGTTTTTATTGTAATCAATGTAATCGGGGGTGCCAGGTTTATGCTGATTTCTCTTCCGGAACCTGCCTCATATTTCCTGCTCAAAAAAGTACTGGTCGTGTCGACCTATATGTAAATGCAATGGTTAGGGAAGTGCTTACAAATGATGAGGGAAAAGCAACCGGTGTTAGCTACATCGACAAAGAAGATGGGGATGAAAAAGTACTTAAGGGAAAAGTAGTTGTAATGGGCGCTTCTGCCTGCTCAACCGCGCGGATTCTGCTAAACTCGAAAAGTTCGCAACATCCAAACGGCCTTGGGAACAGCAGCGGAGTTGTTGGTAGATATCTCCATGACTCAACCGGTGCGGGACGTTCTGCCATTATTCCCGAACTGCTAAACCGAAAGATGTATAATGAGGATGGCGTTGGTAGTTTACACGTGTATACGCCGTGGTGGCTTAACGATGCCAAGCTTGATTTCCCTCGCGGTTATCACTTCGAAATTTACGGAGGAATGGGCCAGCCCTCTTATGGAGTAGGGTTCAACACTACAGATCTAAATAAACACTTTAATCTCACGGTTGGTGGTTATGGAGATAAACTTCGGGAAGATATAAAACGCTTTTTTGGGTCAACGATTCATATAGCTATGAGGGGTGAAAGCGTTCCTCAATATGATAACTATTGTGAAATTGATCCTGATAAGGTTGATCAATGGGGCATACCGGTCCTGAGGTTTAATTATAAATGGACGGATTATGAGCGCCTCCAATCGAAGCACGCACATGATACCATGGAAAAAATCTTTGATGAAATGGGTGCCATTACTTTGGGTAATAAGCCCGGAGCTGATCGCGATTATGGGCTTTTGAAACCAGGCCAGATTATTCATGAGGTGGGAACAACACGGATGGGCGATGATCCTAAAACTTCTGTAACAAATAAATACTCTCAGCTTCACGATGCAGAAAATGTGTTTATTGTGGATGCAGGGACTTTTGTTTCACAAGCCGATAAAAACCCAACCTGGACCATACTCGCACTTTCGATGAGAGCTTCAGAATACATTGTTGATGAACTTAAAAAACAAAACCTTTAAGCTATGGATAGAAGAGACTCAATAAAGACCATGCTGATTGGAGCGCTTGGAACCGGCTTTTTAATAACTGGCTGTGCTCCAGGGTCGCCTGAAAGAAGACGGCTTCAGGATGTCTATGATTTCAGTTCGTACGGTCGCACGCCGCAAGAAAAGGCACGGGACAAGCGTATTTTTGAAGATAACTTCTTCACCGAACATGAATTCGAAACGGTAGCTGTTTTGTGTGATTTAATTCTTCCTGCCACGACTACCGCAGGCGCAGCATCGGAAGCTTTTGTACCCGAGTTCATCGATTTTGCAGTAAAAGAATGGCCTCATATCCAAGATGATTTCCGAAACGGAATCAAGTGGTTAGATGACTACTCCCGCAATCAAAATGGTAAGGATTTCATTTTTGCCAGCCCGGAAGATCAAATTGCTATTCTGGATGTTATCGCTTACGCGGATAAGGCAACCGAAGAAACGCAACCGGGAGTTGACTTCTTTCGGGAAATCAGAAACTTTACACTCACAGGGTATTATACTACTGAAATGGGTTTTAATGATCTTGGCTATGTTGGGAATCGACCTAATGTATGGGATGGAGTTCCTCAGGAAGTGCTGGATGATCTTGGCATTGATTACGATGATGAATGGGCAGCAAAATGCATCGACCAAAGTAAGCGCATGGATACTGCAGAGTGGGACGATGAGGGAAATTTGTTGAATAATTGAACTTGGCGCTGGATGAAGCCGATCACCTTTACATCTTATCTGGATTACCTTCCAAAATTAAAGCTTACACACATAACCGTTCCTGCTGAAATTGTAGATAAAGTTGGGGGAATAGGAACGCGGCTTATGATTTCAATTAATGGAAATGAACCTTTCCATGGGGGCATGGTTGCCAAAGGAGAGGGAACAGCATACATAACCGTAAATAAAGCCAGAAAGAAAAAATGGAGCCTGAATGAGAACGAAGAGCTAACGATTACGATAGAGCTGGATCATTCCAAATATGGGGTGCCTGTTTCTGAGGAGTTCGAAGCTTTGCTTGAACAGGACCGGGAAGGAGCCGGATTATTTGAGCAGCTCGCCCCCAGCGAACAACGATATATCATCAATTATGTAAGTGGGGTAAAAAGCAGTCAAAAGAAAATCGACCGAGCCATTTTGCTTATCAACAACCTGAAAACCATGCCCGAAAAATTCGATTTTCGCCATTTATTGGGAATACCGCCAAGGGAGGATTGATCATTTATATGAAAATGAAACGCCCCGTTCTTGTTGTTCTTATAAATCTTTTAATCCCAGTCGTTTTCTTCGCGATAGCAGAAATTGTTATCCGTGTTTCACATCCTCATATAAAGCTTCCCGGCACTGACTCTGTTTTGATTAAAGAAAATGTATATAGCACTACCCCAGGGTTAAATCGGGGAGCAAAAGGTTTTAGTAAAGGAACATTAAAGGAGGTCAGTTCACAGGGCTTTTGGGAATATCAATCGAAAGGCGATAGTACTTCTATTTTATTTTTAGGCGATTCCGTAACTATGGGAATTGGCGAGGAAAATGACTCTACTTTTGCTGGGATTATAAATAACCGTTTAGAAAGTACTTACATTTTAAATCCTTCTTTAATTGGGTATTCGAGCACCGATTACCTAAAAATTATCAATAAACTGATCGCAGAGGACAGCAACCAACTTGGGATATCCGCGGTTTATTTGTTCTGGTGTCTCAATGATGTGTATGACAATTACGGAAATAAAAATGCCCCTGGCTTTGACCGTGCTAATTTTTTTGGAAAGGTGATGAGCTACATTAGATCGAACTCAAAGCTCTATCTATTTTTGAAGAAAAACTTTACCGATCGCCCAAAAGCTTATTTCAATTTTGATAAGCAATACTATGACCCGGAAAGCCTGAGCTTTAAGAAAGCAATAAGGAATATCAATGAAATTGATTCAATTCTTGGCGATTCCGGGATAAAGTTTTCGATCATTCTTCTTCCTTACGAATATCAACTTCGTAATCTAAATGATCCTACTCTCTTTGCTCCCCAGACTATTATGAAAGATTCACTAAGACCCCAACAGATCTCTTTGTTTGATCTGTCTGATACCTTCCGTTCTTATCCAAATCCCGAGGGTTTATATCAATATGGAGATGGAATTCACTTTTCGAAAGCAGGTCACCAGCAAATTGCCAATGACCTGATCAATAATCTATTTAAATAGTTCTTTAATTCGCAGAAGCACTACTTATAGTCTGCCCAAAGAACACTGCGTTAGCGAACAGTTTATTCGTTCCATACCAGAACGCTCTGAAATTTGGGTTGTCGGTCATCGTGATCACCTTCCCGCCCCCATAACGACTCACTACCACCGCAGCAGAGCCTTTCAGCGTTTCCAGATTTTCATTCGAAACATAGCCCGCTGCTAATGGAGAATCGGTATAGTATACCGGTGTTGAATAGGGGTTTTCTCCTTTTTCCAAAAAGATCGTGCTATTTCTGAAAACCGTGATATTCTCATCATTAAAACCATAACCCAACGGGTGTGTTAAGTCAATTTTGGCATTAAATATAGATCCGCCTATTACGCGAGCGCCGGAATCCATGCTTCGTTTCACATACGGTCGGGTTTCCGCTTCTTCTCTTTCAACTCTTTCTTTGGATTCGATATCTGCAAGCTCCTGCTGTCGTGCCCAGTTCACTGCAGACTTATAGGCAATTAGTACTCCTCCATTTCTGACCCAGTTTTTAATCGATTCCACTTCGCCATCAGAAAGACCACTGTACCATCCATTTGCCATAACAAGAACATTATATCGGTCTAAATCAGCGCCACCTAAATCACTTACATCCAAAATGGTAAGAGGCATGTGATATCTCTGGTCAAATAAATGCCAGGCTTCCCCAACCTCATATGAGCTGGTTCCGCCGCCGCCTAAAATAGCCACACTTGGCTTTTCCAGATTTTCGAAGTTGTTACTACCTAAATCAATTCCTGCCGTTGATAAACCCGTGTTAAGCGCATACACAGTGATTCCGTCTTCTTCAGCAATAGTTTTTACTAAATCATGCACTTCATCCTGATCATCCTGTACTCCTACTGGAATCAAGATGGTTCCATAATCAAAGTTCTTTTGCCCTTCCTGAGTAACAGAAGAAAATGGAAGGGAGGCCACTTTTGTCCTAACTCCTGCATTCTGTAGTCGATATAAAGCTTTTGGGCTATAGTACTCATCCCACTCAAATGCATACGCGTAGCTTGATTGGTTACCTACAATTGTTCCGGTTGAGTTCATTTCACCGTCAAACCGATCGCCCAATAAATTATTATTGAATGCTCTTGAGCCTAACTCCGTAAACGGAAGGTTGAAGGCGTATGGCATGGTCCATGCAGAAACGTCGTAAAACAAGCTGTCAGTGAACTCTGTTCTCCGCTCAAACATCGCCGTTATTAATTTATACTGAGGTTGATTAGTTGGTACCACATACGCTTTTCCCGCTTCAAAGCTTTCACCGTCCGTGGAAAGGCCTTCTGCCAATTCATATACTTCTATTTGATGACGACTCAGCATTTCAGCAAGGTGGAAAGTTCGTGCCTGATCTGCGTTTTCTCCGAATACATACGCTTTTACAGACGAACGCCCTGCTTCATTTACAGCTTCCTGATAAAATAAGCGCTGATGCTCCAGCAATTCTTCTCTTAAATCCTGCACTGCCTTTAAGGTTGAATAAGATGCCGTGACTTGATTTCTGATAGTGAAAGGAAATTCGATAACCCCATGAATGGTTTCCTGGGCATGCCCTCTGGAGCTCGCTTGCTCAAAAAGAATTCCTATAGATCCTTGTACATCCGGGTAGGTTGAGCCTTTACCGTAGTAAAAGTCATCAAAGCTTTCTTGTGAATAATAGAGAGATTGAATTTTGTCGAGTTCATCAGCATGGTACTCCGCGATATTCGCTGTTAAATCCTGGTTACGTTGAGGAGTAAGCGGATGGGTGCGGCTGGGAATTCCCGGCTGAAAGAAGAAAGTGGAGTTACTTCCCATTTCATGATGATCAGTAAGTACATTAGGCTTCCATTCGTGAAACCGGGCAACCCGCCCTTTACTTTCGGGATGTTGAACCAACATCCAATCCCGGTTTAAATCAAACCAGTAATGATTGGTTCTTCCGCCTGGCCACACCTCATTATATTCACGGCTGTCGGGATCTGTAACCAACACGTTTTTGCTTTTGTGAGTGTTCGCCCAGTGTGCAAACCTGTTTAAGCCGTCAGGATTAATGCTTGGGTCAACCAGCACTACTACGTTGCTCAATAACTCTTCAATTTCCCGACCTTCGGCTGCCGCCAGGTGATATACCACCGCAAGTGATGCATTTGATCCGCTGGGCTCATTTCCGTGCACACTATAACTGAGCTGGACCACTGCCGGCATAGTTGAAATGTCAAGATCTCCGGAAACTGATGGGTCTGTAAGTTGAACATGCTGCTCCCTGATTTCATCAATACGGCCCTGATTTTCCGTGGAAGTAATCACTAAAGAAAGCAGCTTACGGTTTTCGTAGGTCCGTGCATATTCCATAATGGTCACACGATCGGAGGCCTCGGCTACCGCGTGCATATATTCTACTAGTTGATCATGGCGGACATGCCATTCACCTAATTCAGCTCCTAAAATGTCCTTGGGGGTAGGAATGCCTTCATTATAAGTAACCCCGTCTTGTAAGAAATAATCCAGCGTTTGCTGTCCAAAAATATTTCCTGAAACAAGTAGAAGAGCAAGAGTAAAAATTGTTTTTTTCATAGTGTTAGTTTTATTGATCCCTGAGTTTGTACTTGTATAGTACTCTTCCAAATTGAAAAATGCTGAAAAAGGTTTCCTGATAATCTCAATGATCACATTTTTATGATTAACAAAAAAATGTGTACTCTTTATCTGTCTAACCAATCCTACATAATGAAAAGTATTGAAGGTCAAACCAGATTTACACTAAAATACGCACTTGGTCCGGGGCTTATAATGGCAGCAGCGGCAGTTGGGGTATCTCATTTAGTACAATCAACAAGAGCTGGTGCTGATTATGGTTTTACTCTGGTTTGGGCTGTTATTTTAGCAAATATTTTCAAGTATCCCTTTCTGGAGTTTGGCCCGCGATATGCTATAGCCACTCAGGAGAGCATGATAAAAGGATACAAAAAGTTAGGAAGTTGGGCTTTTTGGGTTTTTGTAGTCTTTACTCTTGGAACAATGTTCATTATTCAGGCTGCAGTTACCATTGTTTCTGCAAGTCTCGCCGCAGAGCTTACCGGAATTGTCCTTTCCCCATTTATTTGGAGCGCTATTGTACTTGGCATCTGTATAGCCATATTGCTTTATGGTCAATATTCTGCTCTTGATAGTGCAATAAAACTTATCATGGTGGTATTAACAGTTTCTACCTTTGTTGCAATTGTCGTTGCTGTTTTTAATGCCCAGGGAGCTGCACCAAAACCTACTCCTCCTGATATTTGGACTGCTGTAGGCGGTGTGGGGTTTTTAATTGCTTTGATGGGTTGGATGCCAATTCCAATTGATGGGGCTGCCTGGCATTCTTTATGGTCGCTTGAACGAATTAAACAAACCAAGCATGTTCCAAGATTAAAGGAGTGTCTGGTAGATTTCAATATCGGATATATAGGAGCTGGGATTTTAGCCCTCGCTTTTTTAAGTCTGGGTGCTTTAATCATGTATGGCTCAGGGGTAGAGTTTGCCTCAAGCGGGGGAAGCTTTGCTAAGCAATTAGTTTCAATATATACCAATACTTTAGGTGATTGGGCCTACTGGATTATCATTATCTGTGCATTTACAACGATGTTTAGTACAACCCTAACGGTCACTGATGCTTATCCTCGTGTGTCTCAGGAAATGATTTCTGTGATTAAACCCGGATTTGAGTTAAAGCTCAGTTATCGCCTTCTAATCGTTTTAATTTCGATTGGCTCATTGTCTATCCTTTATTTTGCGGGAATACATTTTACTTTTTTGATCGATCTGGCAACAACTGTTTCTTTTTTGACTGCTCCGGTTTTAGCATTTCTTAACTATCGGTTGGTGATGGATTCTCATTTCCCAATTGAACACCAGCCACCTTTATGGCTTCGAATTTTAAGTTGGTGTGGTATTCTCTTTTTAACCGGATTCACCTTATTTTTCATGTATTGGAAATTTTTCTAGTACATAAATTCACATTACTTGAGCAAATATCTATTCCCTGCCCGCGAGCCTTTCAATGCCTATTCTCATTTAGCTGGAGCCATCATATCAGTAATCTGGACGGTCTTGCTTTTAATTAACGCGGTTGAGAGCCCAACCGGCTATAAGATTTCTTTCATCATTTACGGTGTTACGGTATTCCTGATGTTTTTTTCCAGTGCTGTTTATCACTCCATTAACGTCACCTTTAAAACAGAAGAGCTCTTTCGTCTTTTTGACCACATCATGATTTACCTGGTGATTGCCGGAAGTTATACTCCAATGTGCGTAATTGTATTAGACGGTGGCTGGCGGTTCGGGATGCTGCTAGGCATCTGGTTGTTTGCTTTAGCCGGAGTTTTCAAAAAAATATTCTGGTTAAACGCTCCCCGGTGGTTCTCTACTGCTTTGTATCTTCTTATGGGTTGGGTGGCAGTTATCATCTTCCCGCAGATGTGGGAGTTACTCCCCAGGATGTTTTCTTACTGGATTGTGATTGGAGGATTATTCTACTCTGTGGGCGCTGTTGTTTACGCCATTGAAAAACCAGACCCATTACCACCCCATTTTGGTTTTCACGAACTCTGGCATTTATTTGTGCTAGGTGGTGCTTTTTCACATTTTTGGGCCATCTACAAATATTTGCCCGCTTACTCTTAATTCTATTACCGATATTGATCAGAGCCATTTATATTAAGCCCGAATTAAACCCTGTTCTCTGTTTATGATTTCTGTTCGCAAACTGTTCTCTCTACCCGTTCTTCTGGCAGGTATTTTTCTCTCGGGAATTAGCTGCCAACAACGACCCGAGACTCAAAATACTCCTATTGGAAATCGCAAAAGCCCAATAGCCATTTCTTCGATCAAGCATGACGGCGTTTATATAAAAGTTGTGTATGGCCAGCCTTATAGAAACGGCAGAGATATTTTTGGAGATTTTGAACCCTACGGAGAGATCTGGAGATCGGGGGCAAACGAAGCCACTGAAATTACGATAACAGAGCCCGTATTGATGGGAACGAATGTTGTTGAAGCGGGTACTTATGCGATCTTCGTTATACCTTATGAAGATGAATGGACAATTATCCTGAATAATGACCTTGGACAATGGGGCGCATTCACTTACTCAGAGGACCGGGATTATCTGCGGTTCAACGTTCCGGTGATCAACCTGGACACCCCTGTTGAAGCTTTCTCTATTGAGTTTTCGGATGTAAACCTTTCTCTTGCTACAATGAGCATGTCCTGGGATATGGTGAAAGTAGAAATACCTATTCGTTTTTATGAAAATGGCTAGGCTTATTTTATGATTTTTGAAATGCCCCGGCCTTCTGCCCCCCACGATAAATTTGTTGATTGCTTTATCTATTTCAAGGGCTATATGCCTGCTCACTCCATCGAGCGGGTTGTGCCTGATGGCCATGTTTATCTGATCTTTGAGCTGGATGACTTCTCCCGATCTACTTACGATAATGATTCACTTGAACCAAATCAGCATTTTACAAAATGCTGGCTTTCGGGCTTACAAAAGAATTATATCAGCATCTCCGCTCTCCCCGATTCCGAAATGTTTGTGATTAAATTCAAACCGGGTGGAGCAATTCCTTTCCTTCATAAAGCGCTGGATAAAATAAGTGATTCCGTTATTCCCGCAGAACAGGTTTTGGGAGAAGAAGTCTTGGGGCTAAGAGACGGGCTTTACTCGGCTAAAACTTCTACAGAAATGTATGCGCTTGCCGAAATGTTTCTTTCTGATCGGTTTGATTCTGACTTCCTTCCAGATGATAGTGTTTACAAAGCCATTGATAGCATCCAGTGCGATCCCGAGTTTATGGATACCTCCATGATGAAGCTTATTGAGGAATCGGGTTTTTCAAAAAAACACTTCATTAATTTATTTAAGAAATCGGTTGGAATCACTCCTAAGTACTTCCAGCGTATACTCAGGTTCAATTGCATTTTGCCTAAGGTTCAAAAAAAGTCGGATATTTCATGGCCACAAATCAGTGCGGCATGTGGCTTTTACGACCAGGCACATTTTATCCGGGAGTTTCGACAGTTTTCGGGATACAACCCTGAGTCCTTCCTAACGGATCAAAAAGGACACGGAGAAGTGAATTTCTTTCCTATCGCGTAAGGGTAACTTTTTTACAATACTTCTTTATCTCCATCGCTTAAGTTTATCAGAAATTCTAATTTAAAAAAATGACCATGGAAAAAGGACTCCTTGAAAAAACCGGTAAACCCCTTGAAGAATGGGTTAACATTGTAAAGAAAGAAAACTTTGAGAAACACGGCCAAATCATGAAGTTTCTAAAAGAGAACCATGGTTTTACACATGGTTTTGCAAATTTTGTGGCTTTAAAGGCAAGAGAGTCTGATGCTGCTTCATTTGATGCAGTAGACCTGGTCTCCAATCAATATTCCAAAGGGAAAGAACACCTGAAGCCAATCTATGATCAGATGCTTAAAATCGTTACGGGTTTCGGCTCTGACGTTGAAATTGCTCCTAAGAAATCGGCTGTAAGTCTTCGGAGAAAACGCCAATTTGCGCTGGTACAGCCTTCCACCAAAACAAGAATTGATCTGGGTCTTAAACTCAATGATGCTAAACTTACTAACCGGCTCGAAAACTCCGGACCATTCGGAAGTATGTGCACCAACCGGGTTCAGATTACAGAACTTTCACAGGTTGATGATGAGCTGATCGGCTGGCTAAAACTTGCGTACGAACAGGCCGGTTAATTCTCTTCTACCAGCTTTAGTAGTTCTTCCGGAACATCAACATCCATTCGCAGCACTTGTGATGCATGAGTTTTTCCTTGTGCATCCAGTTTCAGGGAAACAGTTCCGCCACCGCCCAGACTTTCGTGCAGAATGAAATTCAGCGCCCCTATATTTGGGAGCTCAAAACGCTCTACTTTTCCTTTGCACACATTTTTCATGTGATCTTTTACCACATCAGAAGTGAGCTTCTCTTTCAAAAAAGGATAAATATCCGGGTGTCGGGCTATTATACCCACATTACTACCGTTTCCTTTGTCCCCACTACGGCCGTGGGCTATCTTTAATAATTTTACTACAGGCATTTTTCTCCAACTGTTTTCAGAAAGATACTTTTTTATTGGGATGGATTACAATTAGATACTAATTTACCCTCATGTATGATTCCACATTCATGATAAAACTGGTACAGGCGCGCATGCCCTTTGGCAAGTATCAAGGTCGCTTTATTACCGACCTGCCCGTTCATTATCTGGAGTGGTTCAGTCGGGAGGGATTTCCGAATGGAGATTTAGGCCAATATCTTTCCACAATGTACGAAGTAAAGATGAACGGCATAGAAAAGGTCCTTGAGCCTATTAAGAATGAATTCAGAAGAAAGAGGTGTCCATGAAGTTTTTTACCTCGCAAATCAGCTACTTCATCACCAATCGTACGGCTAAAAAGAATATTAAACAGCTGTTCACCTTTATTCTGATTCTAATCGGGATGATTACAGTCTATGGTGTTCTTTTCCACATGATTATGGAGTATGAAGGCCAGAAGCACAGCTGGATGACCGGCTTTTACTGGACCTTAGTTACTATGAGTACCCTTGGTTTTGGCGACATCACCTTTTCATCCGATTTAGGAAGGTTCTTTTCGATTATTGTGCTTGGGTCGGGCGTTGTAGTTTTGCTGATTATGCTCCCATTCACATTTATAGAATTCTTTTATGCTCCATGGATGGAGGCACAATCAAGGGCGCGGGCTCCAAGAGAACTCCCGCCAAATACTTCGGGACATATAGTAATTACTTCCTTCGACCCAATTACAAAAGCACTCATTGAAAAGCTCCGCCAGTACCATCATTCTTATGTTTTGCTTATTCAGGATATTCCAACTGCATTAGACTTATACGATAATGGATATCAGGTAATGGTTGGTGATGTAGATAATCCGGAAACCTATCAAAAACTCAGAATCGAAAATGCCTCGATGGTAGTGACTACCGGAACCGACATGTTAAATACTAATGTCGCACATACCATCCGGGAGTTTAACAAAGACATCAAAATTGTATCTACTGCAAATTCTCACGATTCCATAGATATCCTTAAGCTTGCGGGGTGTGATCATGTACTGCATATGGGAAATTTACTCGGGCGGGCGCTCTCAATCCGTACTCTGGGGCAGGATTCCCGGGTACACACTATTGGGAGGTTGAACAATCTTATTATTGCTGAGGCAACCGCGTATGCTACCCCTCTGGTTGGGAAAACAATTCGGGAGTCTCGTCTTCGGGAAGACATTGGAGTACATGTAGTAGGAATTTGGAACAGGGGGACGTTCAAAGGGTCTCATCCTGATACTGTTATAGAAAGTCATAGCGTGTTAATGCTCGCCGGGTCTATAGATCAGCTTAGAAACTATGACGAGATGTTCGGTATTTATGGAATGAGTGATGACTCTGTGGTAATTATTGGCGGAGGTAGGGTTGGGCGAGCAGCCGCCTATCACCTAAAGAAAAGGGGGATCAAGTTTAAAATCGTAGATAAAAACCCTGATCGAATTATATCCAAAAATTTCGTTCACGGTGATGCCGCAGATTTAGAAACATTGAAAAAGGCTGGTATTGATACCGCACACACTGTCTTAATAAGTACCAATCAGGACGATATCAATATTTATCTCACCATTTACTGCCGGCACTTGCGGCCTAACATTCATATTGTTGCCCGATCTACTTTAGGAAGAAATGTAAGTACACTTCACCGCGCCGGCGCTGATTTTGTGATGTCTTACGCTTCGATGGGTGCAAATGCTATTTTCAATATCTATGAACAGAATGATATTATTATGATCGCAGAGGGGCTGAATGTGTTCAGCCTTAAAACGCCTCAGAGCCTGATAGGTAAAACTATTCTGGAATCAGATATTCGCCACAAAACCGGGTGTAGCATTATTGCTTACACAAAAGATGGTGAGCAAATTATTAATCCTGATCCTTCTCAACCAATACCTGAACATAGTGACATCATTTTGATTGGAGAGACTGAGGCTGAAGTGAAGTTCATCAAACTTTTTACCTAGGAGTAAAATATTTTAGATATAGTGTAACATATTTTTTACATCACGTAAAGAATTTCTGACATTCAACAAAAAAGGAGTTTATTATGTCGAAACAAGAAATTCTTTCATGGACTTCATTGGCCACCTCTTCATCAGTATTAGTATTTTACCTTTTGATCAATTTTGGCTGGCCGGATATTATTCCCGATTACTCTGCCCGCGCTGTTAAGATTTTCTTCAATGTATTCTGGATTGCTGTAATTATTGAAATTATAGTTGGGATCAACGAAGGGAAGAAGAAAGTTCAAAAAGATGAAAGAGACTTCATCATCGAGGCTAAAGGGTTAAAAGTTGGATACAGCATTCTGGTTATTGCATTGATGATTGCTTTGGTCCAGGTTTTTATCACCAATCTTACACAAAACTATGTACCAAATCTTCCTTTTACTCTGGAATTATCAACTATTTTCCACTTTTTGTTTTTAGCCTTGTTTTCTGCCAGCGCCGCAAAACGAGCTGTTATGATTTATAATTATCGTAAGGATTATTGAGATGGAAGATGGAGTGATCACAAATAACATCAGGAAACTGCGTTTCAATAACCACGAGATGACCCAACAGGAACTGGCCGATGCTGTGGGAGTAACACGTCAGACTATCAACGCGATTGAGGCTGCGAAGTACTCACCTTCGCTGGAACTGGCCTTTAAAATTGCTGCTGTGTTTGAGCTGTCTTTGGAAGAGGTTTTTAGATATAAATCTTTAGAATGACTTCGTAATCATCCTTTTTGGTTCTAGAGTAGAATTCTGGATAACTTCAAAATCAATGATACCTAAAACTAAGCCTTCTTCAGTTATTACATCCACTTTCCAAAGACCTTCCATTACGTTGCTTTTGAAGGTATAACCACGAAACCCTTCGTCTCTTCCCCCGGTAATTTCGAAATTGATATCATCAATCACTTCCCATTCATTCGTATGCGGACTAAACCATTTCCACCTATGAGCCACTTTTTTATTCAGATTCGATGGGGCAAAAATTGAGGTAAATACAAAAATGTTTTCTCCTGTTTTATGAACAAACTGTTCCCTGTTATCACGCCAGATCCTGTACCATTCTGTTCGTTCATAGGTTACCAGATATTGATCGTTTTGTTTTTCAATACTATGTGCCACAATCCCTGTATCTAATGCGAGAGGAACCGGAGGGATGAAATTGAAAAAATAAAATGTGTTAATCACAGCATAAATCCCGGTAATCATCGCAAGCATTTTTAGTTTATTAATTTCCTTCCGGGTTGATGGGCTTGAGTTATAAATATAGACCACCAATGCAATCGTAGAAGCGAGACTAATAAATCCTGATATGATAAAAATAGCCGTATTCATCTGCTTCACCAGCACTGGTATGAAAAAAGTGAAGAAGGTAAAATTCACAAAGAAGTAGGCACTGAACTGAAGGTATTTATTAGAAATCCGCTTTTTAAGAAGTTCATTAGCAAACAACAGAACGACCAGAATAACAAAGAATATTATGGTCTTGGAAAAGGAAACGCTCCGTGAAAAATAGATCACATAGGCGCTGCATAATCCTCCCAGAAAGAATTGAATAGCCAATGGTAGATATTCTTCAAACCGCTCAATGAATGTCCCTTTCCATTTGCCATCATCGGAAAGGTTATACAAATAAAGGCAACCGCTTAGTGATGTAAGATAGGTGCATAAGATAATTCTATCATACAGGCGATCTATTCTTCCAAGCGTGAGCGAATCCCATATAAATCCACAGATAAAGAAAACAACCGGAGCATATTTTTTATGCTTTCTTATTAACGCCCGAAATCTGCTGATTTTTCTGATCATGTCTTACTATTTATCCCTTAAAGTACTTGGCCACAGTTTCTTATGTTGTTAACAAATCACAATATTTTTGGCCCTTTTTTGCTTTTCATTACCGGATTTTTTTCATTCTGAGACTCCTAAACCAACATAACTACTATGCCCGCCTTTCACGTTTCCCGAAAAACAACCATAGAAGCTTCACCTGAAACCGTTTTTTCAACTCTGAATAACCTAAGCACCTGGGTACATTGGTCACCGTGGCTGATAATGGAACCTGAAGTAAAAGTAACTGTTGCCGATGATAACAAATATTATGACTGGGAAGGAAATCGGGTTGGAGCCGGGAGCATGAAAATTACCGGTGAAGAGGAAAACTCGAGCGTTGATTACGATCTGAACTTCTTAAAACCATGGAAGTCGGAAGCAAAGGTTCGCTTTTTAATTGATGGAGATGGAGATCAAACCAAAGTAACCTGGACCATGGACAGTTCTCTTCCATGGTATATGTTTTGGATGGTTGGAATGATGGACTCCTGGATTGGAATGGATTATGAACGCGGACTGAGAATGCTTAAAGAGCATATTGAAGATGGAGAAATTAAGTCTAAGTTAGAATGGAAGGGAGAATCTCAATTCTCTGGCACAAAGTACATTGGTATAAAAACCACCTGTGGAATGGATGAGATTGGTGAAGTTATGATGGCCGATTTTGGAAAGATTGAAGGTTTTATGAAAGAGCATGAAGATATCGCAACTGGAGGCGCTTACTCCATTTATCACAAATGGGATATGAAGAAAAAGCAAACCATCTATACCGGTTGTGTGGGGGTGACTGAAGTTCCCGCGGACTTACCTTCTGATTTTGTAAGTGGAGAAATTCCTGCTACTAAGATTTATACCCTGAGACATATCGGGAAATACGATCACCTTGGTAATGCCTGGAGTACAATGATGAGTATGGGAAGGAACAAAGAGTTTAAACAAAAACGAGGAATTCATCCTTGGGAATATTATGTAACCAATCCTCAGGAAACGGCGGAATCAGATCACATTACGGATGTATGTTTTCCGGTAAAATAAAATTGAAGCTTTATAAATGACTACTACACCCGAACACGATGCCCGAATAGCTACTATGACCTTCGCATCCGTTTTTCCCCACTATGTAACCAAAGTTGAAAAGAAGGGAAGGACAAAAGAAGAACTTTTTCAGGTAATTGAATGGCTAACTGGCTTCGACGAACAAAAAGTAAATGAACTTATTGAAGAAAACGTCACCTTTAAAACCTTCTTTGAAAGAGCAAGCCTAAACCCCAATGCACATTTGATTACGGGCGTTATTTGTGGATACCGAATTGAAGAGATAGAAACTAAATTAACCAGAGAAACCCGGTATCTGGATAAAGTGGTAGATGAGTTAGCTAAGGGTAAAAAGATGGAGAAGATTTTAAGAGAAGCTTAAAATCTTCAATAACCGTAGTTATTTTTTAATTCCCTGACTCTGATTCCATCTCTGTGGCCATTTGCTGGAACCTGACAGCGAGATCCTGATCTTGCTGAAGTGCAGCTGCAATACTTTGAAAACGTTGTGGACTTAATTCCGAATTTTGCAGGGTCTGAATTTGCTGCTGTTGGGCTTTCATACTTACTTCCTGCAGAAAGGTCTGCATATTAGCTACGGTTTCCTCTTCATCCGTTGTTAGTTCAACGGATTGTGTTGGATTCTGCTGAGCCATCATAATCTGCTGAAATCGCTCGGTGCTCATTCCTTCTTCTTCAAGTCGACCAATAATTATGCTGTCGGCTTCGAAACGAATATCTTGCAAATCAATAGCAACATCTACAAATTGCTCCAGTTCCGAATCTGATACAGAATCTGCCGGTTGAATTTGAGGCATTTGCATTTGCTGTGCTGATAATGTTCCTGCGCTTATAAAAAAGATAAATAGCAGAGATTTTACTGCTTTAGAAAAATTCATTAATAAAAAATCTTGGTGAATAGTTTGTTCGAAAGTAAACCTATCCTTTATGTGATGGGAATCGAAATAATTGTCCGGCTTTTATAGTGATTTTACAAGCTTACAAATTAAAAGTAATAGAAACATAATGCCGGGCGCTCACCGGATCAGCATTTTGATTTTTCGCCGGGGTATATATCGAATTTCTGATTATTTGCAGAGCTGCTTCGTCACATCCTCCACCAATTCCTCTTGTTATTCTGCTTTCTAATAACTCACCTTCTTCAGTGATATCCAAGTGAGCAACTACCGTTCCTTCTATTCCTGCCCTTCGGGCCATTTCGGGATAGCTCACAAATTCTCCATTTGGTTCACCATCAAAGTTTCCAGGAAACATAGCCTCTTCCGTATTTAAATATCCTACAATAACCGTTGTTCCATTATCCAAGCTGAAGACGGTTCCTTCGATATCTAATGCTCCCTGAGTGGTTACACAGTTTGTTAAAAGAAGAGAAATAAATAGAAATAGACTGAGAGTTATTTTCATAAAAATATTCACAAAGTAAGTTCAAGGTTACAATAAAATTATTAATTGCTCCTCGATCAAAGATCCCTCTGGAAATACCATTATCATGAATTATCAAAAGAGGTTTTTTTAAAGAGTAAGCCAGTACTGCTTCGATATGATTCCATTCTGTTGGAAGATTTATATCTTTGACTTCTTTTTCCTTAACCAGTCCTTTAAAAATCTTAATCTGTGGATAACCTAAAACTATTACACCAGAAGATTTTTCCATTAAATCTATCACTTCATCTAATGGTGAGCTTACAGGGAAGTCCGTTGTGCCTAACGTATGAGGATCAAACTTTTCTTTATTTAAATAATTAATGAATGCTTCGATACCTTCTTCGTAAGGTTTAGGTACCCAAGTAGGTCTACTAACAAATACATTCATAATCTTTAATTTTGAATTACTCTCCCAACCTCAAAAACCTCTTCTCCCATTTCTTCTGCTTTTTCTTTTACTTCATCAAGAGCATATTTTGAAACCACACATACCAATCCAATTCCAAGGTTAAAAGTAGCCTGCATATCTTCTTCAGGAACATTTCCAATTTCCTGAATGAGTTTGTACACCCCTGGTCGTTCCCAGCCATTCCAGTCAATATCTAAAGCTAAACCGTCAGGCAAAATTCGTTTGGTATTTCCAACCATTCCACCACCGGTAATGTGAGAAAATCCGTTTACTCCTTCTATTTCTTTTAAAGCCGTAATGTGTGGTAAATAGGATCGATGAACCTGCAGTAATTCCTCAGCAACCGTACTTCCTAATTCTTCCACATAATCATTTACTTCGTATTCACTGAACAGCACTTTTCTGGCTAAGGAATATCCATTGGTGTGCAATCCTGAACTTTTAAATCCAAGAAGTACATCGCCTTCTTTAATTCCGGATCCGTTAATCACTTTCTCTTCATCCACAATCCCAACAATGGTTCCGGCCAGATCAAATTCTCCGGGTCCGTAGATATCGGGCATTTCGGCAGTTTCGCCACCAATCAAAGCAACTCCATTTTCTTTACAGGCTGTAGCAAATCCTTTAATCACTTCATATCCAACATGTTGCTCCAGTTTTCCAGTAGAAAAATAATCCATAAAAAAGAGAGGAGTTGCTCCACAAACTGCAATGTCATTCACACAATGATTCACCAGATCCTGACCAACGGTATCATATTTTCCGGCTTTAAATGCCACGATGAGTTTAGTTCCAACTCCATCAACCGAACTCACAAAGGTTGGTTTTTTAAAGCCTTCTAAATTAGGACTAAAGAATCCACCAAAGCCTCCAATATTGGATAGAACTGCATCCGAATGAGTTTCTTTAACAATTCCTTTTATGGAGTTAACCAAGTCTTCTCCGGCTTTTATATCTACGCCGGAATCTTTGTATGTAAATTGCTTTTTCGCCATCAGGCTTATTTTTTTGATGTTACCAGTTGGATGTGAGCTAAGTGATGATTGCAGTGCCAGGCATAATGTGCGGTTGCCAAAATGAGATCGTAATCGATACCTGATTCAGGATGATGAAAGGTTCTTTTAAACTGCTTCTTACTCATGTTATCTAACACAGCTGCCCATTTTGCATGAATAGCAGTAAGCATTCTCAATGCATTTTTGATTGAAACTTCTTCGTAATCCCCAAGAGTTGTCCAGGCTTTTTCATCGTAAGGTTTAATGGTAGGATTGTCTTCCGTTAGTGTCAGTTTAACTCTGATTAAAGCATTCATGTGGCTGTCGCATAAATGATGAACAACCTGACTTACCGTCCATCCTCCATCCCGATAGGGAGTATCCAGAATTTCGTCCGACTGTCCGTACAGCTCTCCTTTTACTTTTGTTGGAAGAGTTCGAATATCTTCAATCCACTCAGAAACATCATTGATGCTTCGTTTTGCATTAAAATCAAATTCTCCGATAGGGTATCTTTTATCCATGTTAATCTCCATTTAACTCAAACAAATATACCATCTTTAAAAAAGTTTTATGGATTCATTTTCCAAATGTTTTCCACAGCTTAAAAGACAAATAAAATTAGATTTATAAATTTAGTATATAGTTATAGGTAGTGTGGAAATGTTGAAAACAAACTTTTCATTTTTCTCAACAAAGCTTGACAACACTTTGTGGAAAGAAATGTGAACAAGTGCTGGCTTATTAATAACGACTTATAAAAATTTTTAATTACTTCTCCACAACCACACCTTGATTGCACATAAAATCAAAGTTCTTCAAGTTAACATGGAAAGTTATTCTTTTTGAATGTTGATTAGCTCCTTAGAATGTGGAAACTTGTGTACAAATAGGAAGAATTTTAGTTATCAAAAAGTTATGGAGTTGATATCCACATAGTAATCCACATATAAACAGTTTATGAAAGTAGTTGTTCAGCGCGTGAGTTCAGCCTCAGTAATGGTTGGAAATGAAATTACCGGAGTGATAGAGAAGGGACTTCTTTTGTTAGTTGGGATCCATCAGGATGATACCAATGAGCAAATGAAATGGATGTGCGAGAAGATTTTAAAGCTCCGTGTTTTTGAGGATGAAGACGAAAAAATGAACTTATCTGTGACCGATGTGGAGGGAGGAATTCTTGTGGTTTCTCAATTCACTTTATACGGAAATGCAAAAAAAGGAACACGACCCAGTTATATTGAAGCAGCCCGACCGGAGAAAGCAGAACCTATGTATGAAGAGATGATTCAGTATTTCAAAGAGCATTCAGACTTAAATATTCAAACAGGAAAATTTGGTGCGATGATGGATGTTAAACTGGCGAACGATGGTCCGGTAACCCTGATATTGGAGAAGTAGTTTGGCAGTTATTTTTATTTTTATTGATGGAGTTGGATTAGGAGAAGCAACCAATCAAAATCCATTTTTTGTAGATAATTATGAGAGTTTTCAGATTCTGTCGGATGGGAATTACAGTAAGAGTGCAAAGCCCGTTACTTCTAATCAGCATCTGTTCAAAGCTATTGATGCTAACCTTGATGTAGAAGGTTTACCACAAAGTGGGACTGGTCAGACTACTTTATTTACCGGAGAAAATGCATCTAAAGTTATTGGTAAACATTTTGGTCCGTATCCACATTCAGGAATTAAATACTTACTCAAAGAACAAAGCATTTTTCATGCTGCTACTGAAGCAGGAAAGAAACCTTACTTTGTAAATGCTTATCCGCCCATTTTCTTTGAACACGCCAATCGAAGAAACAGATGGAGCTGTACCACACTAATGACAAAGAGTGCCGGAATAAAATTAAACTCAACAGAAGAAGTTCTGGAAGAAAAGGCACTCACAGCGGAGATAGTACAAAATGCCTGGCGGGAACGCTTAGGAATAGATATTCCTAAAATTGATGCTACAGAAGCCGCCCGGAGATTATTGAATGTAGTTCCTGACTACGACTTAGTGATGTACGAATATTACCTCACCGATAAAGCTGGACACAATCAAACTATTGAAGGAGCTCAATTAGTCTTAAATACTCTGGATGAATTTCTTCTGCATATCATTAAGGAAAAACGAAGTGAAGATACCCTGGTTATTACCAGTGATCATGGCAATCTGGAAGATCTTTCCACTAAAACACATACCAGAAATGAAGTTCCATTATTTGTGATGGGTGAGGGTACTGATAGCTTTAATAAAATACAAAGTTTGATTGGGGTGAAGGATGGAATTATGAAGGTTATTTAAAAATGAAAAACATAGTAGAACAGAAAAATTATTATTTAGAAAAGGGATCTTCGGAAATAGAAATCATTTTTTATCCAGAAAAAAGGTGGTTTAGTGTAATTTTTCTTTGTGTTTGGATTATGGGGTGGGCTGTTGCAGAAATTATAGTTATAGATCAATTGATAAATCAGGAAAAGATTTTTGATATTAACTTTTCAACAGAAAATGACTCTAATTTATTTCTATTTGTTTGGGTAATTATTTGGACCTATGGGGGAATAATGGCAATAATAAGTCTTCTATGGGAAGTTTCTGGTGAACAGTATGTGTATATAAATAGAAGGAATCTAAAAATTGAAAAAAGACTCGGTTTTATATCGAAAACTAAGGTTTTTGATTTAGATAAAATTAATGGGTTGATGATTACTCAAAAAACGAAAAATAGTAAGACCCAGGAATTTTATAGATCCAGTTTTTTTAGGCAAGTTGGATATATTGGGTTTTACTATAAAGGAAAGAAAATCAGATTTGGATTGGATATTAAAAAGGAAGAAGCAGGAGATATTCTTAATAAGATTAAAGAGATAAGTAGGTTTACTGATCTTAAAATTGGTGAAATTAATTTGTAATCCTAAGGATACTTCCGAAGGATGACTGGCCTTATTTATTTAAAACGATGAGATAGTTCAGTACCTTCATCTCATGAAAAGAATCCTGCTCTATACTCTTCTAAGTGTTACCGTTATTTATGGGATACTTCTCATCCCGGATACTTCTTCCATCAATATAGAAAGTGAAGGAAACGCAATTCCTTTCATCTGGAATCAGGATGAACGGTGGGATGAACTGGAAGTGCAGTTTGCTAAAGCAAGGAATGAAGATCAGTTTTCTGTTGACTTAAAAGCAGAAAAACAAAAGGTTCGTTTACAGCAAATTCTCAGAGAATTGGAAGACACCAATTTTTCACCGGATGATATAAGACTTGAAGATTTTTTAAATGGTTTTTTTGAGCTTGCTCCGTTAATTGCAGCTCAAGTCGATCAAGATGAGCATAAGCACTTGTTAGAAATCTACAACCGGGCAAGAAGGATTATCAAAGAAGAGTCGGTGAACTGGGATATAAATCTACCTGGAACCAGGATTTCTTTGTATAAAGTGCTGTATGGAATGCGGGCAACGGTAGAAGAAGTACTACTTCAATTGGAAGGAGAAATCGACCCGGTTTTGTATGTGAAAGAAGAGGAATCAGTGACACCATCAACTACTATTCTGGGAGTTAAAGTACATAGTGGTGATTTACTGGTTTCACGCGGAGGAGCAGAAGTTTCAGCGTTGATATCCAGAGGAAACGACTTTCCGGGGAACTTCTCACATGTTGCACTTATTTACGTTGAAGAGGGAACCAACATCCCGTATATCATTGAAGCTCACATTGAACGGGGTGTAGATATCGCTAATCTGGAAGAATACATCCGGGATCGGAAGCTTCGGTTTATGGTATTACGTCCCCGTTTCGATCTTCCTGAAATTCAGGCGAACCCCATGCTACCGCACATTGCTGCAAAAGAAATGTTTGAAGAAGCTCAAAGCCGACATATTCCCTATGATTTCAAAATGAACTTTTTCGATCATGAAGAGATGTTTTGTTCGGAGGTTGGATCATCTACCTACAAGAATAATGGAATTCAGCTCTGGCAGTCAGAATCCACCATTTCTTCATATGGAGTGGTTAAACTGTTAAATACTTTTGGAGTGGAAAACTTCGTAACTCAAATGCCATCAGATTTGGAATATGACCCTCAACTTTCAGTAGTAGCAGAATGGCGAAATTCAGAAGCTCTTTTCGATGATCATTTATATAACGCTGTAATCGACGCAATGCTGGAATGCGCCGAAAATGGAGAAGAGATTGAGTACAACCATCTTCTGCTTCCTGTAGTAAGAATTTTAAAAGGCTTTAGTGTAGTTAAGAATTGGTACGGAGGAATAGGCCCGGTGCCCGAGGGCATGAGTGCAACCCAGGCAATAAAAAGTGATGCTTTTATTAACAGGCATTACATGTTAAAAAAGAAGGCTATAGAAAAAGCCACCGAGTTCGAAAAAGAAAATGGATATACTCCTCCGTACTGGGAGCTGGTTGAGATAGCGAGAGAAAGTACCGGATGTTAATGATTTTAGACTCTCTAATTTTTCTAAACAGCTACAAGTGCAGGGTTAAAATATCCCTTCTCGTTGTAGAAGGAGAAGGTCAGGATGGTAAAAAAGAGTTAGTAAATTAAATCTATGAAAAAGAAAGTCCATTTAGTATTAGGTAGCGGTGGAGCAAGAGGCATTGCACATATTGCGGTTATCGAGCAGTTAGAAAAAAAGGGTTACGAGATCATTGAAGTAATAGGTTGTTCAATGGGAGCAGTAGTTGGAGGAATTTATGCAGCCGGGCATCTACCGGAATACAAGAACTGGCTGCTATCGCTTTCCCGCTCAGATGTTTTCGAGCTACTGGATTTCACCTTCACTAAAATGGGTTTTGTAAAAGGAGAAAAACTTTTTGCTAAGCATAAAGAAGTAACCGGCGATCTTCAAATTGAGGATTTTGAGATTCCTTTTACTGCTGTTGCAACAGATATGAAGCACAATGAAGAAGTGTACTTCAAATCCGGAAATTTATATAAAGCGCTTAGAGCCTCGGTTTCAATTCCTGGATTATTCACCCCTGTAGTTCAGGATGGAAAAGTCCTGGTAGATGGTGGGGTACTTAATCCCGTTCCTGTGAATCTTGTGAATAAAAAAGAAGACGCTATTATAGTTGCAGTGGATTTAAATGCGCGGGTTGTTGAACCGGAAGAAATAAAATCAGTAAATAAAAGAGAAGAAGAATCAGAAAAGTGGTTTGAGAAATTGGTTCCTGATCAGGTACTTGAGTTTACAAAGAAGCAACACAAACATAATGAAGAAGCCTTCTCATTACTCGAACTTATGGAAAGTACCTTCAGTTTTACTCAGGACAGACTAACCTCTCTGATGTTTGAGATGCATAAACCAGATGTACGAATCAACATCCCCAGAAACGCCTGTGGAACTTTTGACTTCTATAAAGCGAAAGAAATCTACAATATGGGAAAAAAGGCATGTAATGAAGCTTTATTAGATTAGAGAACAATTACCAACGATCAGACTATACCTTAACAAGGTTATAAGTCATTATTTGTCAATAATTTGATGTTGGCTAACATTATGACTTAGTTGAGGTAATAAGGAGCAGTTATGTATGATATAGAGTTTAAAAAAATAGAAGAAAGAGAAGTCTTAGAAGCAAAAATTTCAGGAGAATTAACACTAGAGGCATCTAAAGAGATAAGTTCAAGAACACGAATTAAAGCGAAAGAATTGGATTATAGTCTTTTGAAAGATTTAACTGAAGCAGAGCAAAAGGTTACATTGACTGATGCGTACAATTTTTTTAATCCAACGGAAAATAAACAATTAAAGCCGGGTCTTAAAACGATAGTCACGGCAGTATTGGTAGAGAATGCAAAAGAAAAAATCTGGGATTTTTGGGAGCTTGTTTCTCAAAATAACGGATTGATTTCCAGGGTATTTGATAATAAATCAGAAGCAATGAATTGGATTGAATCCAAAAAACGTAAAAGAGCAGAATTCAATAATTAAATGCTACCAATTATCTGTACGAAAAGGAACAGCTGGTAATCCTACAAAGTTGTACAGAGCCGTTTTCAGGTTATCAGCCCAGCCATATATTACAACCAAAGTAAACCATGAAGATTTAAAATCTATGTTTACAGAATGTTGATTTCCAATTTCAAACTTTTTGAGACATATTCTTCAAAAAGGAGTCACGATGGAAAAAAGATTTATTCTGGCGATCGATCAGGGAACCACCAGCTCAAGAGCAATTGTATTTGACCACTCAGGAGAGATAAGGGGAATCGCCCAGAAAGAATTTAAGCAACACTTCCCCAATGACGGATGGGTAGAACATGACCCAAATGAAATCTGGAAAACTCAGGCAGGAGTAGTTGCCGAAGCCATTTCAGCATGTGGAGCAGATGGAAAGAATATCGCTGCTATAGGAATCACCAATCAAAGAGAAACCACAGTTGTTTGGGATCGCGAAACCGGAGAACCTGTTTATAACGCGATTGTTTGGCAAGACAGAAGGACATCAGATTACTGTGATCAGTTAAGAAAAGAGGGCTGGGCATCAAAAATAAAGGAGAAAACGGGCCTTATTATAGACAGTTATTTCTCTGGAACTAAAGTTCGCTGGATTTTAGAAAACGTTGATGGAGCCAGAGAAAAAGCGGAAAAAGGTAAGCTTGCCTTTGGTACTATTGATTCCTGGTTGGTTTGGAACTTCACAAAAGGGGATACTCTTATAACAGATGTGACCAACGCTTCAAGAACGATGTTGTATAACATTCGTGAAGGTAAGTGGGATGTAGAGCTGCTTGACTTGATGGGCATCCCGGAAAGCATGCTACCCGAAGTCAAATCATCCAGCGAAGTATATGCGCATACTAAGACTACCATTTTTGCTCATGAGGTCCCCATTGCAGGAATCGCCGGAGATCAGCAGGCAGCTATGTTTGGCCAGATGTGCCTGCAACCCGGCATGTTGAAAAACACCTATGGGACAGGTTCTTTCATCATGTTTAATACCGGTGAAGAAGCCATAGAGTCAAAGAATAATTTACTAACCACAATAGGATATGGGCATGAAGGTAAAACGGTGTATGCTCTTGAGGGAAGTATATTTATTGCCGGGGCGGTAGTTCAGTGGCTGAGAGACGGGCTGGGGATCATTAAATCTTCATCAGATGTAGAAAAACTGGCCCTCACCGAAAAAGATAATGGCGGAGTTTATTTAGTGCCAGCGTTTGCCGGACTTGGGGCTCCACATTGGGATCAAAGAGCGAGAGGTTCCATATTCGGACTAACACGTGGTTCCACAGCGGGACACATTGCCAGAGCCGCCCTGGAAGGAATTGCATTTCAGGTGAAAGACGTGCTCTCAGCGATGGAAGCCGATTCCGGAATAGACATTCAGGAACTTCGGGTTGACGGTGGGGCTACGGTTAATGATACTTTAATGCAGTTTCAGTCTGATATTTTGCAGATTCCACTTGTTAGACCTAAAATTTTAGAGACCACAGCTCTTGGGGCGGCCTACCTTGCGGGACTTGCAGTCGGATTCTGGAAAAACACGGATGAAACCAAAGAGCAGTGGCAGGAAGACAAACGTTTTGAACCAAGGATGGCAGAAGATGAAGCCAAAGTATTACTTCACAAATGGAACAAAGCCGTAGAGAAAAGTAAAGGGTGGGTTGAATGATAGGTATGGGTTTTGAGAAGCGAGGCAAGAGTAATGAGATTAATTAGAATAAGTTGTCATCCTGAACTTGATTCAGGATCTGTTAGGGAACCATCTTTGATGTCAGTTAAATTTAAATCAACGGCTCACTCACCACAGATTCCGGATCACGTCCGGAATGACAACAATCAGAAAGAGTTTTTAAAATGAACAGAGCAAAATTTATAAAAACGATCAAAGAGTTCGATGATTACTGGGATGTGCTCATTATCGGTGGCGGAGCAACAGGTTTAGGTTGCGCTGTTGATGCGGCCTCCAGAGGATACAAAACACTATTGCTGGATATGCATGATTTCTCAAAAGGAACATCCAGCCGGAGCACAAAACTGGTTCATGGTGGAGTAAGGTACCTACAACAAGGAGATGTTTCGCTTGTGATTGAAGCGCTGAAGGAACGAGGCTTGCTCATCCAAAATGCGCCACATTTAGTAAGTCACCAGTCGTTTATTGTTCCGAGCTACAAATGGTGGAATGGGCCCTTTTATGGCGTTGGAATGAAAGTGTATGATGCTCTTGCGGGAAAGCTGGGGATCAAAAAATCAAAAAGCCTTTCTAAGGAAGAAGTACTCGAGAAAATACCGACACTGGAACCGGAAGGACTGAATGGGGGCACTATTTATTACGACGGACAATTTGATGATTCCCGGCTGGCCATCAACCTTGCCCAAACAGCGGTTGATCATGGAGCTGTTACCATAAACTATATGAAAGTTAATGGGCTGATAAAGAATAGTTCGGGACTTCTTGCCGGAGTCAAAGTTCAGGATATGATGGATGGGAGTTCTCAGGAAATTAATGCTCGGGCGGTAGTTAATGCTACGGGTATTTTCTCAGATTCTATTTTGGAGATGGATAATCCGGACCATTCAAATATTATCCAGTGTGCACAAGGTGTTCATTTAGTTTTAGATAAAGAATTTCTGCCCGGTAATGCAGCAATTATGGTTCCGCATACGGATGATGGACGAGTGTTATTCGCAGTTCCCTGGCATGGAAAAGCGCTGGTTGGTACAACAGATACTCCGATTGAGAAACCAAGTCTTGAGCCTCAGGCACTGGAAGAAGAGATCGAGTTCATACTCCGTCACGCCAAACAGTACTTATCAAAAGACCCGAAGAGGAAAGATGTGAAAAGTGTATTTGCGGGATTGAGACCTTTGGTCCGCCCAGAAGATGCTAAGTCGACAGCGGAGATATCGAGGAGTCACCATTTACAGGTCTCGGAATCGGGATTAGTTACTATTGCAGGAGGAAAATGGACCACTTACCGGAAGATGGCTGAGGACACGATCAATCAAGCGGAACTAATCGCCGGGCTAGACAATACCCCGTGTAAAACAGAAAACCTGAGAATCCATGGCTGGCTCAAAAATGTGGATATGGAAAGTCATCTGCATGTTTATGGTTCTGATGAGGTGGGTTTGAAAAAATTACTGGATGAAAACCCGGAGTGGAATGAGCCGCTACATCCAAATCTTCCATATTTAAAAGGGGAGGTCATTTGGGCAGTTCGAAACGAACTTGCAGTTACTATTGAGGATGTGCTTTCACGAAGAACTCGGGCACTTTTGTTAGATGCCAAAGCATCACTTGAAATGGCCCCGGAAACAGGAAGTCTCATTGCCTCAGAATTTGGATTTGATGACGCCTGGGTTCAACAGGAAGTAAAAGAATATGAGGCATTGGCCAGAAATTATATTTTGGAGTGAATATTAATATGAAAACTAAAAGTCGTCATCCTGAACTCGTTTCAGGATCTGTAGAGGAATCATTTTTTGATTAAGAATAAATTAAGATCAGCGTATCACATCCAACAGATGCTGAATCCTACGAGGGATTGCCTTCGGCAAAGTTCAGCATGACAATAAATAAGATAAACTATGGAAGCATATTTAGGAGAGGTATTAGGTACATTTTTATTAATGATTTTGGGATTAGGCGTGAATGCCAATGTATCCCTTAAAAAAACCTACGGCTCCGGAGGAGGGTGGTTGTTAATAAACTGGGGCTGGGGAATCGCCGTATTTGTTGCCGTGTTTGTTTCGGCCGGAATTAGCGGAGCACATATCAACCCCGCAGTTACCGTAGGACTTGCGATCGCGGGAAAGTTTTCGTGGTCACTGGTTCCCGGCTATATAATTGCACAGTTTGTTGGTGCGATTATCGCGGCAGTTTTAATCTGGATACATTTTAAAAACCATTTTGAAACCACCGAAGATCCGGCAACTAAATTGGGAGTATTCAGTACAGCACCGGCAATCAAAGATACCTGGAATAATTTCTACTCAGAGATGCTGGGCACCTTTGTTTTGGTGCTTGCCGTGTTATATCTGGCAGCGCCGGAAGTAGGACTTGGTTCCATAGAGGCGCTTCCGGTTGGGTTACTGGTTTTTGGAATAGGGATGTCTTTAGGGGGAACTACAGGATATTCGATTAACCCTGCACGGGATTTGGGACCAAGAATTGCCCATGCATTTCTCCCGATCAAAGGAAAAGGAAGTAGCAACTGGGGATATTCCTGGGTGCCTGTGCTGGGCCCGTTTGTTGGGGGAGTTCTGGCGGCGATTGTGTATGGGTTATTACCCTTTTAGTGCAGCTTTAATTCTACCAAAAATCTCTTCAATAGTACCAATCCCATCAATTTCTTTTACCTGACCGTTGGCTTTATAGTATGCCAGAACCGGCGCTGTTTCATTATGATATACACCTAGACGATGTTTGATTCCTTCTTCGGTATCGTCGGTTCTGCCCTGACCCCTGGAAAGAATTCTTTTAACAAGCGCTTCTTCAGGGACTTCCAGAGATATAAACGCATCTACCTGGTCGTCTTTGTCGGCTAATATCGCATCGAAAGCTTTCGCCTGTACAACTGTTCTTGGAAAACCATCAAATACTGCACCATTGGAGTACTTATCATTCTTTAGTTCTTCAGCGACTAAATCTACCACAGTTTGATCAGAAACAAGTTCACCGGCATCCAGAATAGCTTTAACTTTAACGCCAAGTGGAGTTTCATTTTTGATAGCTGTACGGAATATATTCCCGGTTGAAAGATGAGGGATTGAAAATTCCTCAGTTAAGAGTTCAGCCTGAGTTCCTTTTCCAGCACCGGGGGGACCAAATAGAATGATATTCATACAAAAAGTTTTCGGGTTCTGTAAGCAAGACTTTTTTCTGACTTAAAGAAATAGAAGACCCGGAACCTGAAGGATGAACTCCAGATTCGGGGTGTATTAATGATTCCTTAATTCAGGAGAGAGCAAAGAGCTTATTTCTTTGGGTTCTGGCTATCACGCTCTTGAATACGAGCAGCTTTACCACGAAGTTCACGAAGGTAAAACAATTTAGAACGTCTAACCTTACCACGTCTCTTCACATCAATTTGTGCGATGAATGGGGAGTTCAATGGGAAAATACGCTCTACGCCCACACTTCCGCTCATTTTGCGAACGGTGAAGGTTTTGTTTGGGCCGCTTCCTCGTTCTGAGATCACAACGCCTTCGTACTGCTGAATTCTTTCTTTTTCACCTTCACGTACACGGTAATGTACATTCACAGTATCGCCTGCTGTAAAATCAGGGATATCATCGGTTACTAAAGTTTGTTCAACTAATTTTAGTTTGTCCATTTTTCTGTGTGTTAAATCCCTCGTTTCTGAAGGATGTTAATATTCTTTCTTATAATTTTCGTACAAATCTTTTCTTCGTTCTTTTGTCCGTTTTATGGATTGCTCCTGCTGCCATGCTTCAATTTTTTTGGGATCACCGGACCGTAAAACATCCGGAACTTTTAATCCCTTGAATTCGGCAGGTCGGGTATAAACCGGCGCTTCCAGAAGCCCATCCTGAAATGAATCTTTCAATGCACTTCCGGCATCACCAATTGCACCAGGCAAAAGCCTCACAATGGCATCTGTAATTACCATAGCGGGAAGTTCGCCACCCGAAAGCACATAATCACCAATCGTATATTCTTTGGTGATGAGCTCATCTCTTACTCGCTGATCTACACCTTTATAATGTCCGCATAGAATGAGGATATTCTTTTTCAACGAGAGCGCGTTGGCTGCAGGTTGATCAAAAACTTCTCCATCAGCTGCGGTAAAAATCAATTCATCGTAATCGCGCTGACCGGTTAGATGCTCAATACAGCTGAAAATCGGCTGTGGAGTTAACACCATTCCGGGGTCACCGCCATACGGGTAGTCATCTATTTTTTTGTGTTTGTCCTCGGTGTAATCCCGAAGATCATGCACATAGATTTCTACAAGGTTTTTATCGATCGCACGCTTCACAATGCTGTGATTCAGCGGCCCATCCAGTAAGACCGGAACTCCTGAAATGATATCGATTCTCATTACAAGCCCTCCAGTATTTCCAGATTTTGACACCGAATGGTTTGGGCTTCATGGTTTACCTCAACTACAAACTCATCTACCAAAGGAATCAATAAAGAGCCGGAAGTTGTGGCAACGGTCAGCACCGTTTGTGCACCGCTATCCATGAAGTCGATAACCAACCCGATATGTTTGTTCTGATCATTCAGAACTTCATAATCGAGGAGTGTATCGTCTTCTGGTTCATCACTAAAAAACTGTTCGGCGACTTTCTGATCGACAAAAAGTGCCCGGTTTCTTAATGCTTCAGCAGAAGTGCGATCAGCGATATGTTCAAATTGTACAAAGAACGAAATTTTGTTTCCCTTACCCTCAACCCGAAGGTTTGCAATACGGCAGGGATAAAAGTCTCCTCGGTCATTCCGCAAATACACCATATTTAAATGCTCAAGGTTTTCATGGGACTCGGTAGCAAGAGCAATTTTTAGCTCTCCTTTGAGTCCCTGAGACCGGGCAATCTGCCCGACCTGAACAAATGGTGATGTATTGGCGTCCTGAATCATAGGAGCCCAGTTAATTTAGTCAGCTTGTTTGCTTTCCCACGCAGCAAGAACGGTCTTACGATCTTCAGCATCAGTAACAAAACCAGCAAGGTCAGCAAGGTCAGTATTGTTGATGTGATCGATAGCTTCTTTTGCCGTCATGTCGCCTGAAGTCTGAGCAGAAGTTTCTTCCGTTTCAGCTTTAGCTTCTTCTGCAGGCTCTTCAGTTGTTTCCGCTTCTTCTGCCGGAGCTTCTTCAGTTTTCTCAGCTTCAGCGGTTTCTTCTTCAACTACTTTTTTGGTAGCGGGTTCTTCAGTTGCTTCAGCGATGTTTTCTTCAACCGCTTCGGCCGCTTCTTTTGGGGTAGCTTCTTCCTCAACAACTTCATCCGTTGTTTCTTCTGAAGAAGTCTCTTCTGCAGCAGCTTCAACTTCAGCGGTTTCTTCTTCAGCCACCTCTTCGGTGGTTGCTTCAGCCGTTTCTTCCTCAGTTTCGGCAACAGCTTCTTCAGCGGCAAGCTCAGCAGCAGCTTTTTCTGCTTTCTTAGCAACCTGTTCTTTCATTGCTTTTTCTTCAGCAGCAAGAGAAGCCTGAACCTGTTCTTTACGGGTTACTTCTTTGTCCGATTTGGAGTCGCGATATGCTTTCCACTCTTCAAGTGCGGCATTAATCTCTTCTTCACTCTTGCCCCACATAATAAGGTGACGCTTATAAAGCAATCCTTCCTGGCGGAGGATTTTACGCACAGAGTCGGTTGGTTGTGCGCCGGTTTCTAACCAATACATGATACGGTCTTCGTTCAGTATGGTCTCTTTCTTTTCGGTAACGCCATCATATCGGCCTACTTGCTCGATGATTCGTCCATCACGTGGAGAACGGCTATCAGCAACTACGATATGATAAATAGGACGACGAATACGTCCTTTACGTTGTAGTCTAATCTTAATCAATGATGTTCCTCAGTTGAGTTTTTGTGTTATCTAAGTTCTTTATCGGCCCATTGGCAGGTTTTTCAATCCATGAAGAGCCCGACCCATTTTTCCCATTTTGGACATGGTCTTCATCATTTTCTTCATCTGATCAAACTGTTTAATAAGATCGTTGATCTCTTTAACAGTGGTGCCAGAACCTTTTGCAATGCGCCGTCGTCGGCTGCCATTTAATACGCTTGGGTCCTGACGCTCCTCCGGCGTCATAGAATAGATAATTGCCTCGATGGGCTTAAAAGCATCATCATCAATATCTGCATTTTCTATAGCTTTGCTGGCGCCGGGGATCATAGATACGAGATCTCCGAGATCTCCCATCTTTTTAATCTTTTGTATTTGAGCGAGGAAGTCTTCAAGATCAAACTTGTCGGAACTGATGCGCGATTGAAGGCGCTCAGCTTCTTTCTCGTCAAATTCTTTCTGAGCTTTTTCAACAAGGGAAACCACATCACCCATTCCAAGAATACGCTGAGCCATACGGTCAGGGTAGAACGGGGAAAGAGCATCCAGCTTTTCGCCGGTACTCATAAACTTGATTGGTTTGTCAACTACACTTTTGATGGAAAGGGCTGCACCACCACGGGTGTCACCATCGAGTTTGGTTAAAACTACCCCATCAAAATTGAGTCGCTCGTTGAAATCTTTTGCTGTGTTAACCGCGTCCTGTCCGGTCATCGAATCAACAACAAACAAAATCTCATTTGGGTTGACGGCCTTTTTAATTTCCGCAACCTCTTTCATCATCTCTTCATCCACATGCAAACGACCTGCCGTATCTATGATAACAGTATCCATAGCCAGGCTTTTAGCCATCGAAACGGCTTCTTTGGCAACACGAACAGCATCTTGTTGTTCGATTGAATACACAGGCACGTCAATTTGTTCTGCGAGTGTTTTTAGCTGATTAACGGCAGCAGGGCGATAAACATCGGCGGCAGCAAGAAGCGGGTTCCGTTTATGCTCCTGCTTGAGGTACCGGGCCAGCTTTCCTGAGAAAGTGGTTTTACCGGAACCTTGCAATCCAGCTATGAGAATAACAGTGGGTGGAGTGTGTGCTGTGGCAATTTCTGACATCTCGCCACCAAAAGTTGCAACCAGTTCGTCGTACACAATTTTTGTGAACTGCTGACCTGGATTAACTGAGGTGAGAACATCGGAGCCGAGCACCTTATCCTTAATATCGGATGTGAACTGGCGGGCAACCTCAAAATTTACATCGGCATCCAAAAGAGCACGACGTATCTCTCGCACCGTTTCAGCGATGTTTACATCGGTAATACGTGCTTCACCTTTCAGGTTCTGAAAGGCTTTTTCTAGATTTGAGGATAAATTATCAAACATGAAATCGTAACAGTGTTACAAACAGGATTTCTCCGCCAATTACAGAGCCGATAAAAATACGGCTTTAAGAAAGGTTTATCAACAGGAATGTGGATAATTATTTGAATGAAGAATAGAGATTTAAGATTTACGAATTATGAAACTTTATTTTGTCATTTCGAGTGAACGCGACAAATCTAAAGAGTTACCCCGCTTTGTGCTGGATAGATGTAGTGTTGTCATTCTACGGCGAAAGCCCAGAATCCGTAAATGTTGATTATTTGGATAAATTAGTGGTTATGTGGCCAGGAATTTCGCCCTCAGTCTGACGGCTTTTAGTCCGTCTGATCGAAGTATTTGAGTACATTATTAATCTTTTCCATCAAATGGAAACCATATTCCCCACTCTTTCCCAAGCCCCATTTAAGTATGCTTCAAAAAATTATTTTCTTCTCGTTCCGAAGGTTTCCTTCAGAATGCATTCTGGAAGCTCTTGCTTCCAATATAAGCCATCTCTTTTCTTAATTGTTAACCATCCCGCTTTTCCTATTCCGTTTTTACCGGAAATGGTAGTATTTTGCCATGAATATCACAGCTAATAAATTAATAGACATGTCAGAAGGTTACGGATTACTAAAAGGAAAAAAGGGAATCATTTTTGGAGCGCTTGATGAGCGGAGTATTGCCTGGAGAATTGCACTCGCCTGCAAAAGAGAAGGGGCAGATTTTGTGCTCTCTAATGCCCCAATTGCGCTCAGGCTTGGAGCGCTGAATGCATTATCAGAAGAAACCGGTGCTGAAATTATACCATGCGACGCCTCCAGCGATGAAGAAATGGCCGAATTGATGGATAAAGTAAAAGAGAAATTCGGAGGAGTAGACTTCATTCTTCACGCAATTGGGATGTCTCCTAATATCCGTAAAGAAGTAGATTACAAAGAGTTGAACTACAACTGGTATCAGAAAACCCTTGACATTTCTGCGATATCATTACATCGTGTATTGAAGTTTGCAGATGAAAAAGATGTGCTTAATGATGAAGCCAGCGTGGTCGCTCTTTCTTACATCGGAGCGCAACGGATTTTCAGAAAGTATTCTGATATGAATGATGCCAAGGCATTGCTCGAAAGTATTGCCCGTAACTTCGGTTACAACTTAGCTCTTAAAAAAGGGGTGCGGGTAAACACGGTTTCACAGGCGCCAACCAGAACATCAGCAGGCTCGGGAATTGATGATTTTGATGGCATGTACGTGTTCGCAGAAAAAATAGCGCCACTTGGTAACCCATCAGCTGATGAATGCGCGGATTACTGCGTGACTTTATTCTCTGATCTAACTAAAAAAGTGACCATGCAAAACCTCTACCATGATGGAGGCTTTGTAACGTCGGGAGTTTCACAAGAGCTTATCGACGATATGACCGAATTGTATCTGAAAGACAAAAAGTAATTGAATGCCAGACATTATCCTCGGTATTGATCCAGGTTCCCGAAACACCGGGTATGCTGTGCTTACCGAGGAGAACGGCAAATTAATTGCTCTTCGATGTGATGTTTTGAAAATGGCTCATATTGAGGAGCACTCCGATCGGCTTCAGTTTATTTTCGAGAAAGTTTCAGCAATCATCAAATCTGTTCAGCCTACAAAATGTGCTGTTGAAACTCCGATTTATGGAGTTGATCCTCAGGCAATGCTTAAACTTGGGCGGGCTCAGGCAGCGGCAATACTTGCCATTAAAAATTCGGGCTTAGAAGTCGCTGAGTATTATCCCAAAGTGGTTAAGAAGTCCATCACCGGAAATGGTAATGCCAGTAAAGAGCAGGTTGCCTTTATGCTCAAGAAAATGATTCAGCTACCGGATGAAAAATTATCCAATGATGCTACCGATGCTCTTGCAGTAGCCTGGTGCCACATGATGAACGGAAGAGGAATTCCATCCTCAACAAAGAAAACGCATCAGAATAACAAGAAATCAGATTGGGCAAGTTTTGTGGCAGATAACCCTGAGAGGGTGAAGGGATTATGATTGCATTCCTGAAAGGACATATCGAAGAGAAGAAAACAGGTTCTGTTTTGTTGGATGTACAGGGCGTTGGATATAAAGTTGAAATATCCACACAGACCTTTGACCAGTTGGCATCGGCTGGCTCAGAAATCAAACTTTTGATTTATCATCACATCACCGATAGCGACCAACGGCTGTTTGGTTTTTTTACCTCCGATGAAAAAGGGTTATTCGAAAAACTAATCACCGTAAAAGGAGTTGGTCCAAAACTGGGGTTAACCATTCTGAGCGGACTACCTGCTTCGAATTTGATTTCAGCTATTACTCAAAGTGATGCGGCAGCCCTTTCAAGAGTTCCGGGAATAGGAAAAAAAACAGCAGAGCGAATCATTCTGGAATTAAGAGAAAAACTTTCTGAACTAGCCGGTGTAAGTTCGGCGGCTCAGGCAAATGGACCTCAGAAGGGAGAAATGAACGAGGCGATTCAGGCGTTGGAAGCGTTAGGTTTTAAATCCAGAGAAGCAGAGCAGACAGTAATGAAAGTGTTGAATGAATATGGAGTAATGGAGACTTCGGCATTGATTCGAAAATCTCTTGCCTTATTGAATCGTTAGGTAACAATTTCTTCATTTTATATTGGTGGCTGACATTAGTACCATTATAAATTGTAAGATTAAAATAAAATCATGTACCCGTGGCTAAAAAAACCATTCTTGTAGTTGATGACGAAACAGATCTGCTGGATCTGATAGAATATAATCTGAAGAAAGAGGGGTTTCAGGTTCTTAAAGCAGAAAACGGGGAAGAAGGAATTGCGATAGCGAAAGAAAACAAGCCGGATTTAGTACTACTTGACATCATGATGCCGAAAATGGACGGTCTTGAGGCGGTTGAAATTATGCGTAAAGACGATGATCTGAAACGCATCCCCATCATTTTTCTAACAGCCCGAAGTGATGAAAAAACAGAAGTAGAAGGGCTCAATAAGGGCGGAGATGATTATATTACCAAGCCGATAAGTACAACTAAACTCATTTCACGGATTAAAGCAGTAATGCGCCGATTTGATGAAACTCATGAGTCGGTAAATAAACTTGAAGTACATGATCTTGACATCGACAAAGACAGGTATATAGTTTTAAGAGGGGAAGAAGAATTTCAACTTCCAAGAAAAGAGTTTGAATTATTATTCTTTTTGGCCAGCCGGAAAGGAAAAGTGCTGGACCGCCAAACGTTATTGAATAAAGTTTGGGGTGACAATATTTATGTAGTAGACCGCACCGTGGATGTCCATGTTCGCAAGATCAGAGAAAAGCTTGGAGATCATTATATTGAGACCGTAAAAGGTGTAGGTTATAGATTTAAGGAATGAGTAAATCTCGAAGAAGATCCCGGGTTTATAAACTTGGGATACGCTTAGCAATTTATACTTCGGTTATATCAGCAGCATTTTCTTATCTGTTGACACGGTTTTACTTCGAAACGGCGTCAGATCAATCGTTAACAATTTCGATAACCATCTTGGTTGGGGTTTTTCTGACAACATATCTGGTGAGCTTTGCCCTTCAGTTTCGTCGAATTCAGGTGTTGGAACAAGTTTCGAAGAATATCTCGAAAAAGAGATTCGAAGAAATAGAAGATCTGAGAACTCTATACGATGATGAGCTGGATTATATCATTAAACATCTTATCAAATCCAGCCGAACAGTAGAGAGGGAGATTCAGCGCCTTAACCGAATCGAGAACTACCGGAAAGAATTTATTGGGGATATTTCACATGAATTAAAGACTCCCATCTTTGCAATTCAGGGGTTTATAGAAACACTGCTAAACGGAGCTCTTGAAGACGAGGAAGTTAACCGCTCATTTTTGCAAAAGGCAATGCGGAACGTGAACCGCCTGATTTATCTTACAAAGGATTTGATGGAGATTTCTAAGCTTGAAACAGGAGAATTAAAATCTGAAATCGAAAATTTATACCTACGCGATATTGTTCACGAAACAGCCGACAGTCTTAATTACAAAGCTGAGAAAGAGAATATCCAACTGATTATTCACCCCTTTGATAGAAAAATTCAGGTCAGAGCAGATAAAAACCAACTAAAGCAGGTTCTGATTAATCTTATTGAAAACGGAATTAAATATAATGTTCATGGCGGTAAAGTTGAGATATTGGTTAAGCATTCAGAAAAGCAACCAGGTAAACTAAACCTCTCTATTTCTGACACTGGAATGGGAATAGATGAGGCCGATCTTCCTCGTGTAACCGAGCGTTTTTTCAGAGTAGATAAATCAAGATCAAGAGAAAGAGGCGGAACAGGGCTAGGTCTGGCGATTGTAAAACACATCATTGAAGCACACGGTGAGCAGCTTAAAATCAAAAGCGAACCCAATAAAGGCTCCGTATTCAGCATTTCTTTAACCAGAGTAAATGCCCCTGAATCACAAGAGACTTAATCTGTTATTAGGTATCTTTAGCGCCAATAAAAAAATAAAAATAATCAGATGGTTTACGCAGTAATTATGGCCGGGGGCTCCGGCACACGGTTTTGGCCAAAAAGCACAAAAGCCCTACCAAAGCAATTTTTGAATCTTTTTGGTGAAGGGACCATGATCCAAAACACGGCGAAGCGCATTGAGGAGATTATTCCCCAGGAAAGAATAATGGTGGTAACAAACGACAGTTATGTTTCTATCGTAAAAGAACAGCTACCCAAAGTGCCGGAAGAAAATATCGTGGGTGAACCCGTTGCTAAAAACACAGCACCATGTGTGGCGATAGCTGCGGAATTACTTTATAAAAAAGACCCGGATGCTGTAATGGTTGTGCTGCCCGCAGACCATCATATTACCCATCCGAAAGGCTTCAATCAGGTTTTGAAAAGTGCGGTTGCTAAAGCAGAATCCGGTGAGCATTTAGTTACCATTGGGATTAACCCGAACCGACCGGAAACAGGTTTTGGCTATATCCACGCAGATAATTCGGCATCCGATTCTTTTGAAGGAAATACGATCCATCCTGTGAAAGCATTTACAGAGAAACCAGATGCAGTTACTGCTCAAAAATTCGTTGAATCGGGAGATTTTTTTTGGAACAGTGGAATGTTTATCTGGAAAGCCTCAACTGTGCTGACAGAAATAAAAAAACACCTTCCTGAAATGTACGAGGAAGTTAAGGCTGCTTCTCCTGAGTTATATGAATCTACCCATGAAGCCGCGATAAATGACTTTTATTTTTCCTGTGAGTCTATTTCTATCGATTATGGAATAATGGAAAGTGCTGACTCCGTTTTTGTAGTGCCCGGTGAGTTTGGGTGGAATGATGTTGGTAGCTGGACTGCTGTGTACGATTTGGCTGAAAAAGATAATCAGGGAAACTCAGTACAAACATTGAACGCTACTTTTGCTGAATCAGAAGGAAATCTGGTGCTTTCTTCAGGAGAGAAAATGATTTCGTTGGTTGGTGTAGAGAACCTGGCCGTTGTTGAAACAGAAGACGCTATTCTGGTTTGTAATCTTGATAAGGCTCAGGGTGTAAAACAAATTGTTGAGCAGCTAAAGTCAGCTCCGGATTACAAAAAGTTCCTTTAATCGATTTCAATGGTTTGCATATCGTAGGCCAGCCGGATATTAGAAGGCAGTTTATCGTTGGTTTCCTGATGATCCACATAGCTATTCATATGTATTAGATAAGCCTGAGGGATTTCTAGTTTTTCGATTATTTTAACTGCTTCAGGAATCGTTAGATGAGTAGGGTGTCCAGGCTCCCATCTTAGAGCGCTTAATACTAAACATTTACTTCCCTTGATGAGGTCTTTGGTAGAATCCGGAATTGTTTTCACATCTGTTAAGTACGAAAAATCATTAATACGGAAGCCGAGTATTTTCAAGTCACCATGAGATACAGGAAGCGGAGTGACCAGTAAATCATCAAGCTTTATACTCTTTTCAATAACATTTAAATCCACAGAAGTTGAACCGGGATATTTGTTCTCACCGAACATATAATCAAACCGTGTTTTGATAGAGTGTACAGCAGTCTCAGTCGTATAAACAGGGATGGGCTTTTTTAAGACATAGTTGTACATCCTAAGATCATCGAGACCCGCTATATGATCCATGTGTTCGTGCGTAATCAAAACATAATCGATATGTTTGATTTCCGATCTGATACTTTGAATTCGGAATTCGGGACCGGTATCAATTACCAGGGAGGTTTTATCTGTTTGAATCCAGGCTGAACACCTGGATCGATCATTACGGGGGTCGTGAACCAATTCATCGCGCTTAAACCCGCCCGCGACCGGAACCCCCATAGATGTGCCGGTACCAAGAAACGTGACTTTCATTTACTCTAACTCCAGATCAGTAGCCGATTCGGGAGTAACCTCAAGGCGGTCCCAAAGTTTGTCTAATTCTTTACGGACGATTGGCTTTACATACACTCCATCCAGATCAATCTGACCCAAAACGCGGGCAATAGTTCCCAGCTGTGCCTCAACAGGCTTATTTTTATTTACCAGTACAAGTTTATCTCCCTCAATAATACAATCTGCGCCTCTAAAAGCTCCCCGCTCTTTTCTTAATCGGTAACCGCTTTGTTCCAGTAGTTGTTCAAGCTCTAATAATAATTTATCCGGCTTCACAAAGAAATCCCTAGTGTTATTAAATGAGAAGTAAAATCAAAATCGTATATCTCATCCTCAATATCAAAAGAGCGGTAATTAAAATCATATCCGATGCTTAAAGAGCGTCCCCATAATAAGTTTATAAAGTTTAACCGGCTTGTACCTCTCATGTATAACATTCCGCCACCAAAAAAACCGCTACTGGAACTGCTAAATCCGTATCCTGGATTAAATTCGTTGCCAAATGTAATTCGATCGGAAATACGTAAGTTCAGAAAAGCTCCCGTGCCCACCGCAAAATTATATTGATTGAAGTTTTCGAACTGGCGCTCATTAACAACGCTTATCAAGGAAGTATAAAGCTGAAAGGGAACCCCTAATTGAACAGAATTTCCACGAACAAAAGTAAACTTATTTGAAAGCGTAAATTCCACATCGAAAAGAGAGTTGGCTTTAAGGCCGGTAAGATTGTTTGCTAAAGTAAATGCAAGTACAATATTGGGACTCTCTAAAGTAACTTTAAGTGCTAAATTGTCAAACTCAGGAGCAGATGCATTTGGATTAAAACGTGGGTCTCCAGTATAAACAAACATGGCGGGACCAATGCCCGCCCTGATATACGAACTTGAAGCTTGTGGCCTCCAGTTCGACTCACCTACAGAAAACATTTGAGCGAACGAGTAATCAGAAATAAAAAGTAAGCCAACAAAAAAAAGGAGAAGCGATGTTTTTTTTTTCATAAGGAATGAATTAGTACGTAATATAATTTCTAAGGATAACGCAAATTTTAAACTTTATGTTATGAAGATAATACTTACAGTCTTTTTATCCGCACTAATGACTTTCTTTAGTAATTCTGAAAACGATTCTTTCTATGAATTTCCAGTTACCGATATCGATGGTAATGAGATGAGCCTCGAAAAATACAAAGGGAAGGTAATTCTGATTGTAAACGTGGCCTCCAAATGTGGTTATACTCCTCAGTACGAAGGATTACAAGCTATTTATGAGGAATATAGTGACGATGGCCTCGTAATTTTAGGGTTCCCTGCCAATAATTTTAAGGGACAGGAGCCGGGCACAGAAGAGGATATAAAAGAATTCTGCACGCTAAATTATGGTGTTACTTTTCCTATGAGCTCTAAGGTTTCCGTAAAGGGGGAAGATCAGGACCCATTATTTAGCTATTTGACCTCTCTTCCAAATCAGGATTTTGAAGGCGAGATAAACTGGAACTTTGAAAAGTTTTTGATAGATAAAGAAGGGAATTTAACCCGGCGCTTTAGGAGCAAGGTTAAGCCTGAGAGCAAGGAGATCCGGTCTGCCATTAAATCTCTGCTATAAAGAAAAATATTTAATTCTTTATAGATACAGGTGTTGACTTCCTTTGGAATACCTGTGTATATTTAGGGCTCTCAAAAAGGTCCGGTAGTTCAGTTGGTTAGAACGCCTGCCTGTCACGCAGGAGGTCGAGGGTTCGAGTCCCTTCCGGATCGCATTATAAGCCTTGGGTTACGATAGTAGTTCAAGGCTTTTTCTTTTTATATCTTATAGAAAGGATTCCGCACACTAAAACCGCTTAAGACCATAATAAACAAGTATTAATGCAGTCTATTTACCCAACATACGATGTTATTGTAGTTGGCGCCGGTCATGCAGGAAGCGAGGCCGCAGGAGCTTCCGCCCAGCTTGGAGCTAAAACGCTTTTGATTACAATGAACTTAGAAGCTATTGCAAAAATGTCTTGCAACCCCGCAATGGGTGGTGTTGCAAAAGGCCAGCTTGTAAGGGAAATCGACGCGCTTGGTGGACTCTCAGGAATTGTAAGCGATGAGTCCGGAGTACAATTTAGAATGCTCAATCGGAGCAAGGGCCCGGCAATGTGGAGCCCCAGATGCCAAAGCGACCGAATGTTATATGCACAGCGAATGAGAGAGCGCCTGGAAGAAAAAGAAAATCTTACTTTTCGGCAGGATAATGTTGTTGACCTTATTTCAGAGAATGGCAATAAAGTTAGCGGGGTTGTAACTCAAACTGGGCAAAGATTTTATGCAAAGGCAGTAGTGCTTACCAGTGGCACCTTTTTAAATGGTTTGATACACATCGGAGAAAGTCAGTACGGAGGAGGGCGTTCAGGAGAGAGGGCTTCAATTGGAATTTCTGCAGCTCTGGAAGGATTAGGTTTTGAAATAGGCAGGCTTAAGACAGGCACCCCTCCAAGGGTGGATGGGAGGTCTATAGATTATTCCAAGTTGGAGGTTCAATATGGAGATGAAAACCCGACCCCTTTTTCATTTCTTACTAGGCCTGAAGATCTTCCGAAGGTTAATAAACAACTAACTTGTTGGATTGGGTATACGAATGATGAAGTTCATGAGGTCTTAAAAACTGGTTTTGATCGTAGCCCTATGTTTAATGGAAGAATTAAATCGATAGGTCCTAGGTACTGTCCAAGTATAGAGGATAAAATCAATCGTTTTGCGGATAAAGACCGGCACCAGTTATTTCTCGAGCCTGAAGGGTGGAATACCTATGAAATGTATTTGAATGGGTTTTCTACTTCATTACCTGAGGAAACTCAATATGAGGCATTAAAAACGATACCGGGCTTCGAAAATGTAGTAATGATTCGACCCGGTTATGCCATTGAGTACGATTACTTTCCTCCTCATCAAATCAAAAGAACGCTTGAGACAAAGCAGGTCGAGGGCTTGTTTTTTGCTGGTCAGATTAACGGCACAACCGGATATGAGGAGGCTGCTTGCCAAGGGTTAATGGCCGGAATTAATGCCGGACTTAAAGTTCTGGGAAAAGAACCATTTATTCTAAAAAGGTCAGAAGCATATATTGGGGTTCTAATTGATGATCTTATAAATAAAGGCACCGAAGAACCGTATCGGATGTTTACTTCCAGGGCTGAGCACAGAATACTTCTTCGACAGGATAATGCTGATTTAAGGCTTACTGAGCTGGGACATAGAATAGGTTTAGCTTCAGAAGAACGGTATAAAATACTTCTTAAGAAGAGAGAAGAAATAGATGCGCTACATGATCTTTTTCTTAATCAAACAGTTCGGCCCGAACAAATGGACCCGATGTTAGAAGACAAAGGGACTTCAAAACTTTCTCAGCCAGTCAAGGCGTGCACCGTTCTTTCAAGACCTCAAATTTCCATCTCAGACATGCTGGAGAATGATAAAGAACTGTCATCAAAAGCAAAAGAGATTACAAAAGACAGCTTTGTTACCGAAGAAGTGGAGATCCAGATTAAATACTCGGGGTACATTCAGAAAGAGTTTGAAATGGTTGAGGAGCTAAGTAAAAAAGAAAGCGCCCCGATTCCTGAGCAACTTGATTACTCCAAAATAAAAAGCTTATCTACGGAAGGATATCAAAAGCTTTCGAAAATCAGACCGGAGACTATCGGTCAGGCGGGGAGAATAAGCGGTGTATCTGCGAGCGACCTTGCCGTGCTTATGGTTTACCTTAAACGATAATGTTTCATGTGAAACATCAAGTAGAATATACCGACGTTTCCAAAGAAGACCTCTCATCTCTTAATGATCTTTTGGATAAGCATTTTATAAAAATAAATGAGTATTCTGAACAGCTGTTGTGGTGGAATGATAGAATTAACCTCGTTAGCAGGGATGTTTCACATGAAACATTGTTTGAGCACATAAAGCATTCTCTGTTGATTTCAACAACTGCGGGATTTCAAAGAGCGCAAGAAATTATTGATACTGGAACGGGTGGTGGACTTCCCGGAATTCCGTTAGCGATTTGTTACCCGGAAAAAAGCTTTGTTCTCAATGACATTGTATCTAAAAAAATAATGGCTGCTAAACAAATGGTTGGCAAACTAAAGCTCAACAATGTGGTTACAGTAAACAGCTCAATAGCTGAGGTTGAGCTAAAGAAGGTCAGTGTTATTAGTAAGCACGCATTTAAAATATTTGAACTCATACAGTATTTAGAGGGGAAGGATTGGCAAGAAATCATTCTTTTAAAGGGAGAACATGAAGTAGAAAGGGAATTAAAAAAAGTGCCGGAACCATTAAAGGTTAAAATTACAGTTCTTGATAAAGTATTAGAATCAGAATTCTATAAAGGGAAGTCAATCGTTGAATTAAAAAAACTCAGCAAATGAATAGCTCAGAAAGAAGGCTTAAGTTGATGCTAATGCTTCAGCAGCCTGGAAAGAAGTTAACTGTGGAAGAAATTGCTGAAAAATTCGGAGTAAGTAGGCGAACTATATTCAGGGATTTCAATGTCTTACAAGAAATAAATGTTCCTGTAACCTGGGATAAGTATGCAGGGTATGGTGTTATGCCGGGTTATAAGGTTCCCCCATTAATGTTCACCTCCAAGGAGCTAGCCACGATAATGGTTGGCTTAAATTTTGTTAAGTCTCAGGTAGACAAGCAGTTAGTGGAGGATGCACAAGGGGTTGAATTGAAAATCAAAAATGTACTCCCTGATGACTTAAAAGAATTAATGGTCTCACTCGAATCAAAAACTATAGTTGATCCATATTTGAAGTTCGGGGGGCAAAAAAAGGAGGGGGGGGATTGGTATTTTCTAAGTAGCGCAATTGCTCAAAAAAATCGAGTCCAGTTTTCTTACACAACAAAGTCCGGGGAAAAATCTGTTCGAAAAGTAGATCCTTACATTCTGGTTTTTTATGAAGATCACTGGAATATGATTGGTAAATCTCATATCAGAGGGGAAGTTCGAAATTTTATACTTGATCAGATGGAGAACATTGAAATTTTAGAAGAAAAAATCAGAGAAGAAAAAGAGATCGATATAGAGGGGTTAATTTTTAGAAATAACGAGCGATCGGTTTTGGCAAGGGTAGTAATCGAAAAAAGTTTTTTAGACCGATTCCGGGGAAATTTACCGGCTAAAATTTTTAAGACTTTAGACAAAAATACGGAAAAAATTGAGGTCAGCTTCTATTTTGATAATCTGGACTTTCTAAATGAGTGGCTACTACAATTCGGGAACGCGGTAGAAATAAAAGAGCCTGAGATTTTGAGAAAGAAAAGAAAAGTACTTCTTGAGGAAATGTTGAAGCAATAAAAAATCCTGCTCAAACGAATGAGCAGGATTTATAATAATCGAGAAAAGCCGCCAATGAAAATTAAGAATCTTCTTCAGCGTCTTCATCTTCATTAACAACCCGGGTTACCGCCGCAATTGCTCCATCTGAATCGAGCCTCATGATTCTGACACCTTGTGTATTTCTGCCCATGGTTCGTATGCCGCCGCAGCTCATTCTGATTACCTTACCCCTTTCGGTGATAATCATCAAATCATCAGCATCAGTAACTTCTTTCAGGGCGATCAGGTTTCCGGTTTTCGGAGTAACTTTTAGCGTAATTACTCCTTTTCCGCCACGGGATTGCTCTCTGTAATCATCAACGAGAGAACGCTTACCATATCCATTTTCGGAGATGGCAAGAACGGTGGCTTCATGGGTGTTTTTGATCACTACCATATCAACGATTTCATCGTCTTTACCAATAGTCATTCCCCGCACACCGGAAGTGTTTCTGCCCATTTCGCGGGCATCAGATTCATGGAACCGAATAGCCCGGCCATTTTTATTTGCAAGAATGATGTTACAATCACCATCAGTAAGCTCAGCGCCAAGTAAACTATCATTGTCTTTAATGTTGATAGCGATAATGCCATCACGGCGTGGTCTGCTATAGGCTTCGAGCGATGTTTTCTTAATTTGACCTTCGCGAGTACACATTATAATGGAGTGCTTTTTTACGTACTCTTCATCATCCAGGGTCTTAACAGGGACGAATGCTTTAATCGCATCGTCCTTATCAATCTCAATTAGGTTCACGATTGCACGTCCTCTTGAAAGCCGACCACCTTCAGGTATTTCGTATACCTTTAACCAATAACATTTGCCTTTTTCTGTAAAGAAAAGGATATAATTATGGTTAGTAGCTACAAATAAGTGTTCTACATATTCCTCATCACGGGTAGTTGTGCCTTTCATTCCCTTACCGCCCCGACGTTGACGACGATACCCGCTAACGGGCATCCTCTTGATGAAGCCTTTGTTTGAAATAGTAACCACTACATCTTCATCAGCAATCATATCTTCTACGTTGAAGTCTTCTGCTGAGTAGACAATTTGTGTTCGTCGCTCATCTCCATAACGGGCTTTCAGGTCTTCAAGCTCTTCTTTAATGATTTGAGTTTGACGGGATCGGTCAGAAAGAATAATTCGGAATGCAGCAATCTTGTCTACAATATCCGCATACTCAGTATCAATTTTGTCTCTTTCAAGACCGGTAAGTTTCTGGAGGCGCATCTCCAAAATAGCCTTAGCCTGAATATCAGTTAACGCGAATTTTTTTCGAAGCTCTACATTTGCTACCTGAGGGTTTTTAGACGCCCGAATAGTTTTAATCACCTCATCCAGATTATCAAGGGCAATTTTCAACCCTTCCAAAATATGAGCCCGGGCTTCTGCAGCCTCAAGGTCGTAAATGGTTCTACGAATTATAATCTCAATTCGGTGCTCTACATAATGATAGATCAACTCTTTGAGATTCATAACTTTTGGCCGACCCTGAACAAGAGCCAAATTGATAACTCCAAAAGTTGTCTGCATCTGGGTGTACTTGTACAGCTGATTTAGTACAACTCCTGCATTTGCGGATCGTTTTAAAATAATAACGACACGCATTCCCTCTCTGTCTGATTCGTCGCGAACCTCAGAAATCTCAGTAATTTTTTCGTGGTTAACGAGCTCAGCAATCTTCTGAATAAGAGTACTTTTATTAACCTGGTAAGGAATCTCGGTTATTACAATCTGTTCTCTTCCGCCACGCAACTCCTCAGTATTAGCTCTTGCACGAATGACAACCTTTCCTCGACCGGTTTCATAAGCGTCTTTTACACCTTCATAACCATAAATTATCCCTCCTGTTGGAAAATCAGGAGCAGTGATGATCTTCATTAACTCCTTAACTTCTATATCGTTATTGTCGATATAGGCATTGATACCATCAATGACTTCTGTCAGGTTATGCGGAGCCATGTTTGTTGCCATACCCACAGCAATTCCCGAAGACCCGTTTACTAAAAGATTAGGAAGCGAACCGGGCAGGACTGTTGGTTCCTGAAGAGTATCATCAAAGTTAGGTTGATAGTCTACCGTTTCTTTGTTGATATCAGTTAGGAGTTCTTCAGCAATTCGGTCCATACGAACTTCTGTATAACGCATTGCAGCAGCGGAGTCTCCATCTACTGAGCCAAAATTACCCTGACCATCTACCAATGGATATCGTAGCGAAAATGTTTGCACCATTCGAACGATAGTATCATACACCGCAGAATCACCATGTGGATGGTATTTACCCAGAACCTCTCCCACAATACGAGCACTTTTCTTATACCCTCTGTTGTGAAGCATTCCTAATTCACTCATACCATAAAGGGCTCGTCTATGTACTGGCTTTAGTCCATCACGAACATCTGGTAAGGCACGGGAAACAATTACGGACATCGAATAATCGATGTACGATGATTGCATTTCGTCTTCAATGGTTATTGGTATAATCTTTTCTCTAGCCATAAATTAAATTTCTTAATCCTTGTAGATGTCTGTTAAATATCAAGTTTTGCGTACTTAGCATTACGCTCTATGAACTCCCTTCGTGGGGCTACGTCGTCACCCATCAGGGTTGAAAACATTTTATCAGCCCCGGCAGCGCTTTCTATGGAAACCTGCTGGAGTGTTCTTGTTTCAGGGTCCATAGTAGTTTCCCAAAGCTGTTCCGGGTTCATCTCACCAAGACCCTTATATCTTGAAACATCGAACTTACGTTTACCTTTCTTGAATTCTTTTATCAGTTTTTCCCGGGTATCTTCATCCCAGGCATATTCTATATTTTTACCCGCTGTAATACGATATAATGGAGGTGTTGCAATGTATACATACCCCATTTCAAGTAGCGGTCTCATATATCTATAGAAGAATGTGAGGAGTAATGTGCGAATATGAGAGCCGTCGATATCGGCATCAGTCATAATGATAATTTTATGGTACCGAAGTTTTTCCAACTCAAATTCTTCTTCGCTGTGCCCTATTCCGGAGCCAAAAGCAGTAATCATTGCCTGAATCTCTTTGTTCTCAAGAATCTTGTTGATCTTTGCTTTTTCAACATTCAAAATTTTACCACGGAGGGGTAAAATCGCCTGAAAACTTCGGTTTCGTCCCATTTTTGCAGACCCGCCCGCAGAATCACCCTCAACTAAATATATTTCACAGTGTTCAGGGTCTTTGATGGAGCAGTCGGCCAGCTTACCAGGAAGTCCGCCACCGCTCATTACACTTTTACGCTGCACAAGTTGACGCGCCTTTCGAGCAGCCTCTCTTGCTTCCGCTGCCAGAACAACCTTTTCGATTACCTTTTTGGCAATTTTTGGATTTTGTTCCAAGTATTCATTCAGCTGATCATAAACCGTGACCTCAACCGCGCTTTGAACTTCAGAGTTACCAAGTTTGGTTTTAGTTTGACCTTCAAACTGCGGCTCTGCAACTTTAACAGAAAGAACAGCAGTCAGGCCTTCCCTGAAATCTTCTCCTGAAATGGTAATCTTACTTTTCGACTTAATGATATTATTTTTGTCGGCATAACTTTTCAAAGACCTGGTAAGCGCTCTTCTGAAGCCAGAAACATGAGTTCCCCCTTCCCGGGTGTTAATATTATTAACGTAAGAGTGTACATTTTCGGCATAAGAATTGTTGTATTGCATTGCCAGTTCAACGGGCACCCCTTCAACTTCACCTTGTATATATATAGGTGAAGGCATAGATGTATCTCGAGCTTCATCCAGATATTGAACAAAATCACGAACACCACCTTCATAATGATAAACTTCCTTACCTAACGCTTCATCTTCTTCCCGTTCGTCGATAAGTTCTATGGTAACTTCCGGGTTTAGGAACGCCAACTCCCTCATTCTTTCGGCAATAATATTGAACTTAAATTCAACGGTCTGTGTAAAAATGCCTGGATCTGGATGAAAAGTAATAATAGTACCTGTACGATCTGTCTTTCCAGCGACACTAAGTGGAGTGGTTGTGAGCCCTTTCTCGAATTCCATTTTGTGGATTTCTCCATCCCGATGAATTTCAGCTTTAAAAAGAGTGGAAAGCGCATTCACACAACTAACACCAACACCGTGCAATCCTCCGGATACTTTATAAGTGTCTTTATCAAACTTACCTCCGGCATGAAGCTTAGTAAGTACTACTTCAACGGCAGGAATACCTAGTTTTTTATGAGTATCGACCGGAATACCCCGACCATTATCCTCGATGGTCATAGATCCGTCTTTATTTATCTGCACAACTATGTGATCGCAATGTCCTGCAAGGGCTTCATCGATGGAGTTATCTACCACCTCATTAATTAAGTGGTGAAGCCCTCTCTGCCCCGTGTCTCCAATGTACATTGCGGGGCGCTTTCTAACCGCCTCAAGACCTTCTAAAACCTGTATATTTGAAGCCTTGTAGTCGGAACCTTGTTTTTTAGCCATAAATTAGGGTGATAGCTTGTTTAGATGAGTTTTTTAACGCCAGAAAATAGGGCTATTAAGGGCAAAAACAAAAAAAGGCAGAACCAATATTAAAAAAAATAGAGCTAAGGGTTTTAGGGTTAAATTTGAAGGGTTTCCCACCACTTTCTAATGTGGAAAACTTGAAAATCAGTGGATAACTAAAAAATTCTGTTTTTTTGGAATCAAAATCGTTGAGTTTTGAGAATTATACCCCTATCTTTGGTGTCTATCTAAAAAACGAAATAACCTAAAAACAATGTCGCGAAGAGACGATATTTCTGGAAAGAAAGCGATGAACGGTTACCGTTCTTCAAAGTCTAACAACAAGACAAAGCACCGCTTTCATTTGAACTTGCAAAAAAGACGCTTTTACATCCCTGAAGAAGATAAGTGGATTACACTCAAAGTATCTGCAAAAACACTCAGAACGATCAATAAGAAAGGGATCACTGAAGTATTGAAAGATGCGCGTCGCAAAGGAACACTTTTAAAACAAGTATAGAACAATGGCAAAAGGTAACAGAGTTCAGGTAATTTTGGAATGTACCGAGAAGCCAGGTTCTTCCCGGTATGTGACTACTAAAAACCGACGTACACAAACTGACCGTATGGAGATGAAGAAATACAATCCTGTTCTTCGTAAGCATACTGTTCATAAAGAAATTAAATAAGGTTGAACCATGGCTAAGAAACAAGTATTTGGTGCAGATGCACTTCAGGCGAAAATGGCGGCCAAAAGAATGGCTAAAGTTATTATCTCAACCAAAAATGAGAGTGGTAAGTACTCTTATCGCGAGGCAATGGTTGAGCAGGACAACGTGAAAGAATTTATTCAGAAGAATAAAGCTTGATAACGTAACAAAACGAATTTAAAAGGTTATACAAGCGAATTGTGTAACCTTTTTTTTTGCTTAATTTCACCACCAAACGAGAAAGAAAATGAGTATCAAAGAACAAATTTTTTTAGACCTGAAAGTTGCGATGAAGGCCAAAGATCAGGATAGGCTACGTGTGCTTAGATCCTTGAAGGCCAAGCTGATGGAAAAAGAGATTGCAGAAAGACAAGGTGGCGAAGCTGAACTTTCAGACGAACAAGCTCTTCAGGTGCTCACAAAAGCTGCAAAGCAAAGAAAAGAATCTATCACTCAATTCACCGATGGTGGCCGGGAAGACCTGGTAGCCAATGAAGAAATGGAGCTGAAAATTATTGAGGATTACCTGCCGGAAATGATGAGCGAAGAGGAAGTACGAAAAGTTGTTAAAGACAAAATTTCAGCAACGGGTGCTTCCGGCCCTCAGGATATGGGTAAAGTGATGGGGCCAATCATGGGCCAACTGAAGGGAAAAGCAGATGGCGCTTTGGTAAGTAAGGTAGTTAAAGAGGAACTGGCCGGCTGATGGAAATCCTCGACCTCATCATTGCTGTTCCGTTATTATACTTTGCTTATAAAGGCGCGGTAAATGGAATAGTGAAAGAGGTTCTGAATATTGTTGGGATTACCCTGGCAGTATTTCTAACTTTTAAATATATGGACGCACTAAGTGTGCTGATCCAGCCGTTCTTTGAAGATGAAGCCGCTGCATATATTCCGTTTCTTTCGGCGGCACTTTTATTTTTGGGAACACTTTGTGTGGTAGCCCTCGTAGCTTATTTAACCAAAGAATTATTGAAAGCGGTTAAGCTAAGTGCTGTAAACAGAGTTCTCGGAGCATTATTTGGAATACTAAAAAGTGGAATGGTTATAAGCACCATCCTTCTTCTTCTGGCAGGTTTCAATATTCCTAAGGAAGAAGTCAGAGACAATTCTTTGCTCTACCCATACATCATATATTTGGGTCCTTGGACATATGAGGCAGTCGCTTTTATTTACCCAGGAGCAGAAGGTTACACTGAAACCATTCAGGAAAATCTTAGCAAGTATAATCCGGTAAACAACCTACCATTTTTGAACGAAACGATAGATCAAAACGATAATTAAATGGCATTTCTTCCTGTAGAAGAACAACTGGAAATCATACAAAGAGGAACTACAGAAATTGTTCCTTTGGATGAGCTCAAGAAAAAGCTCAAAAAATCAGCAAAAGAAAATAAACCGCTTAAAATTAAACTCGGTGTTGATCCGACCCGCCCGGATCTGCACTTAGGTCATTCTGTAGTTCTGAGAAAGATGAGGCAATTTCAGGACCTGGGACATGAGGCCATTTTGATAATCGGTGGGTTTACAGCAATGATTGGTGATCCGACCGGGCAGAACTCAACCCGTCCCCCTCTTACGGCAGAAGAAGTGCAGGAAAATGCACAGTCTTATATCGATCAGGCGCAGAAAATTCTGAATACTTCCAGACTTCAAATCGTGAACAATAATGATTGGCTAGGCTCCATGAGCTTTATTGATGTGATTCGATTGACATCAAAAACAACAGTAGCCCGAATGATCGAGCGGGACGATTTTTCGAAACGATTCGATAATAACGAGCCAATTTCTTTACACGAATTTCTGTATCCATTAGCCCAAGGACAGGACTCGGTTCATTTAGAAAACGATGTTGAACTTGGAGGAACTGACCAGAAGTTTAATCTTTTAGTTGGTCGACAGCTGCAAAAGGATAGTGAAATTGAGCCACAGGTTTGTTTGATGATGCCTTTATTGGTAGGTACTGACGGTTCAGCAAAAATGTCGAAGTCGTATGACAATTATATTGGAATTGATGAAGCTGAGAATGATATGTATGGTAAATCTTTATCCATTCCGGATGATTTAATCTATACCTATTTTGAATTAGTGACAGATGTGCCGACCGAAAAGCTTCCATCCATCAAAGAAAAAGTAGAAAAAGACCCAAGAAATGCAAAGCACGATCTGGCTTTCGCAATAACTAAACTTTATCACGGAGAAGAAGGAGCTAAGTCAGCGAGAGAACATTTTGAGCAAACCATCATAAATAAACAAGTGCCGGATGACGCTCCTGAATTTGAATTGAAAGCAGGAGAAGCTACACGATTATTAGATATCATTTCAGAGCTGGACTTCTCTCAAAGCAATGGAGAAACGAAGCGGTTAATCAAGCAGGGCGGAGTAAGCATTGATGATGAAAAGGTAACTGATATCGGGCAGGAAATTACCTTGTCAGAAGGTCAGGAAAAAGTATTGAAAGTAGGAAAGCGTAAATACGCAATTTTGAAGGGAGCTTAATGCTCAAAATCAGTTCGTATAATATTAACGGGGTCCGTGCAGCACATCGAAAAGGATTGATGACATGGATCGAAAAAACATCTCCGGATATTATTTGTTTTCAGGAGTTTCGCGCAGATATTGATCAGGTTCCTGACGAACTGAAGGAGCTGGAATACCACCAAGCCTATTATGTGGCCGAGAAAAAAGGATATTCAGGTGTAGCGATTTACAGCAAAAAGGAACCAATTTCGGTTCAGGAAGGCATTGGCGTTGACTGGATTGACAGCGAAGGGAGGGTGCTGACGTATGAGTTTAAGGATTTCAGGCTGGTTTCGGTGTATATCCCAAGCGGTTCCAGCGGAAATCAGCGTCAGGATTTGAAAATGAGTTTTCTGAAGGATTTCACAGCTTTTGGAAGGAAATTATCTGAAGATGGAAAGCCTACCCTGATCTGTGGGGACTTCAATATTTGTCATGAGGAAATCGATATTCACAACCCATCTAAACAGCATAATAATTCTGGATTCTTACCTGAAGAACGAAAGTGGGTAACCGATTTCCTGAAACTTGGTTACGAAGATGTATTCAGGAATCTTCATCCCGGGGAGGGAGATATCTATTCATGGTGGAGTTACCGGGCGGCATCTAAAGAAAGAAATAAAGGCTGGAGAATTGATTATCATATGGCTACTCCTGAACTCGCAAAGAAAGCGATAGAAGCCTACATAGAAAAAGACTGGGATATGTCTGATCATGCCCCGGTTACCATTATTTACGATTTGGATTGAACGGGCACTACTATACCCATGTTTATTTAATGTTAAACAAATAGTATAATTCAGCATGCCAACACATTTCAAAGGATCAAAAAAAGAAGTCGAGTCTCTGAATACGTTTATCAAAATGACCAGGGCGACAGAGAGTATTAATCACAGGCTGAGTACATATCTGGCGGAATCTTGTGAAAGATTGACTGTAAGTCAGTTTGGAATACTTGAAGCCTTACTACATTTAGGTCCATCGAATCAAAAAGAACTTGGAAGAAAGATTCTGAAAACCGGAGGGAATATTACCTTGGTGATAGACAATCTTGAGAAGCGTAATTATGTGAAACGCGAAACCGATCCAAACGACCGAAGAGCATCCATTGTGAGCTTAACGGCAGAAGGAGAAGACTTTATTTCAGGATATTTTCCATCTCATGTAGAAAAGATTGTCAATGAGTTTTCGGCGCTTACCTCTGAGGAGCTGAAGGAGTTAGGAAGACTTTGTAAAAAAGTCGGAATGAAGGAAAATAATTAACCGAGCTATAGGTTTATAGCTTGTTGATTATTTGAAAAACTCCATAAATCCCTCAGGGGGTGAGCTTGAACGCTTGCTCCCTTTTTTTGTGCATTGATTTATAGTCATTCCCGTAAAGGCACGAATCCAGAGCCCCACAAAACCGATGCTGTCAATTCAATCCAGATCTCTGCCTTCGCAGAGATGACAGAAGGGGTTAAAAAAGTGTTATCATATACATTGCGTTGCCAGGGAGAATCACGCCTTATACTCAAAACTCACGCCTATTTACAATTCCTTCTCGAGCTTTCCGATCTGATCTCTTATTCGTGCAGCCTCTTCAAACTCCATATTTCTTGCAGATTGCAACATCGTTTCCCGCAAATGAGCAATTAGCTTATCCTTGCTTTCAAAGGTGACTTCATTCATTGCCGGGCTCGCTTTGTACTGAATACCATCTTCCGCAACTTTAATGGTTTCCAGATAATCCTGTTCAGCAGCCTTTGCAGCCTCTCCTTCATAATCGAATTTCTGATTGGAGATCAGAGACGGATCCACGAGCGGTTTAAGTTCTTTGGTAATAGTAGTTGGGGTGATCCCGTGTTCTTTGTTATAGTCTTCCTGAACTTTTCTCCGGCGTTCAGTTTCATCCAGTACTTTTTGCATGCTGTCCGTGATTTTATCCGCATACAAAATCGCTTTTCCTTCTACATTACGGGCCGCTCTTCCTACAATCTGAAATAGTGAAGTAGCCGAACGAAGGAATCCTTCTTTATCAGCATCCATAATTGCAACCAGACTTAATTCGGGGATGTCGATTCCTTCACGAAGCAGATTGATTCCAACAAGTACATCATAATCTCCACGACGATATTTGTAGATCACTTCAATTCGTTCAAGCGCATCTAATTCACTGTGCATGTAAGCAGCAGAAATCCCCAGATTTTTCAGGTATTCGCTGAGCTCTTCACTCAACCGTTTAGTAAGCGTAATGACAAGAACGCGTTCTTTTTTGGCGATTCGAATCCGAATTTCTTCCAGCAAATCATCCACCTGAGTTCCGAGTGGCCGGACTTCAATTTCGGGCTCCATCAAACCGGTAGGTCGGATAATCTGCTCAGTATACACTCCTCCACTTTTTTCCAGTTCATAATCGCTTGGAGTGGCACTAACAAATATTACCTGGTTCACATTAGACTCCCACTCGTCAAAGGTTAGAGGTCGGTTGTCCATAGCCGATGGGAGTCGGAATCCATGGTCTACCAACTGAACTTTTCTTGATCGGTCGCCACCATACATGGCAGAAATTTGTGGGATAGTCTGGTGACTTTCATCAACAACGACAAGGTAATCATCCGGGAAATAATCCATCAAACAGAAGGGGCGCTCACCGGGTTTACGGGCACTCAGATACCTGGAGTAATTCTCAATGCCGGAACAATAACCAATTTCCTGGATCATCTCGATGTCAAATAAAGTGCGTTGTTCAAGGCGTTTGGCCTCCAGAAACTTTTCCTCGTCAATCAGCACCTTGGTTCGCCATTGCAGTTCATCCCGAATCTGATCAATGGATTGCTCGAGCCTTGATTTTGTGGTCACATAATGTGATGCCGGATAGATCTTAAATTCCTGAACTTCCTCAATAATATTTCCGGTATCTGTATCAAATAGCTGGAGGGTTTCAATCTCATCACCCCACATGGTGATGCGCAACCCTTCGTCGGAATAAGCAGGATAGACATCAATTACATCCCCGCGAACACGAAAAACACCCCGTTTGAAATCATGATCATTACGGGTGTAATGAAGATCCACCATATCATAGAGCAGTTTATTTCTGGGAATATCCATCCCGGTACTCAAGGAAACAATCAGTTTAGCATATTCCGATGGAGAACCAATACCATAAATACAGCTTACAGAAGATACGATGATAACATCCCGACGACCTGAAAGTAAGGAGCTGGTGGCCCGTAAACGGAGTCGCTGTATTTCTTCGTTGATCGACAGATCTTTTTCGATGTATTTATCCTGTGCAGAGAGATAGGCTTCCGGCTGATAGTAATCGTAATAGGAAATAAAGAATTCCACCCGGTTATCAGGAAAGAAATCACTAAGCTCCCGAAACAGCTGTGCAGCAAGGGTTTTATTGTGACTCATTACCAGCGTTGGCTTTTGCACATTCTCCAATACATTCGCAATAGTTCGGGTTTTACCTGAACCTGTAATTCCTAACAAAGTCTGAAATTTATCGCCGGCATTTACTCCTTCGGTTAGATCGGCAATAGCTGTTGGCTGGTCACCGGCTGGTTGATATGGGGAAACAAGTTTAAATTCTGACATAAGAAATTGAGAGCTACTTAATGAGCATCATTTTTTTAGTGATCACTGATGATCCGTTACTTAACTGATAAAAATATACTCCGGAACTAAGACCTTCAGCATTAAAAGTTACACTAAACTGACCAGCTGAATACCTCTTATTATTGATGACTGATGCAACCTTCTGTCCGGAGATATTATGAATAGTAAGAGAGACATTTTCGGGCCCAGATAATTCGAAACTAATTACCGTATTTGGGTTAAAGGGGTTCGGGTGGTTCTGATTAAGCTGAAAGGCTCCCGGAAAATCAGTTTGAACTTCAGAAGATACAGGTATTATATTCGTAAAATCTGCAACAACTGGTAAGTGATCTGAGACTAAAATGACATCTTCTGCCTGAAGGTTATACGCTTCAAGTGTATCACCAGGCACAGCCGGTGTATATAGAGAAAAACTGTTAGTGAGTTCCAGTTGAGATCCGGTATAAACGATATAGTCAAGACGCCCGGGGCTGAAAGAACCGTTTGCACTATACCAGGTGTAAGTGGTTGGGAGGTTTGGATTTGATGGCTTTGTATCATCAAGACTGGTTCCGTCCCAGTCAGGGATAAAATCAGGCCCATATTGTTGCTCATTTACAATATCTCCGGTTAGTAATGTCTTCTGCTGTTGCGCAAAACCGACCAGATTCATATCTCCGAGAAATATTATCGGAGAGTTCTCCTTCAGGTCAAATTCTTTTCCTGATTTTGAATCTCTGACAAAAGCCATAATAGCATCGAATTCATCCTGTCGCCCAGCATTATTAGTACAACATGGAGGGTGTGCAACAATAACCAGCATGGTCTCTTCTCCATATTCCAAAAGATAGGCAGCGTTTCCATTGATGGGAACCTGATCAACGACCGGGTAACGGCTTACAATTAGATTATCATTACCGGTATCGCCCGAATACCATTGTTCATCATCTGAAGAAGGAAGAAATGACTCCATTAATTGAGCGGCCTCTTCACCACTGTTATTATATACTTCCTGAAGTCCGATGATGTCCGGGTCAATGGCTCGAAATATTCTTTGAAAATTATCCTGAAGGTTACTTTCGAAGAGATTGTCAGTGAGAACGTTGTATGATAAAACACGAAGTGCCTGTTGAGGCTTCTTAAGGGTAAATGATTCCGGTTGAAAATCTTTCGGAATGAATTGGTAGGCAAGAACTTCTCCCTGATCGGGAAGTTGGTCATTGCCCCCGGTTATCTTGAGAGAAATAGTGTCAGAGGAAAACAATGATATCCCATCGACTTTAGTTTCGAGATTGAGCTTAAATTCAAAAACAGTAGATGTCACTGTAGGGGAAGATACCAATCCAATATCATAAGCACTTACTACATCAGAACCATTTAAATAAATGTTTCCTGACCGCGCGCCGAAAGTGAATTCGAGCTCATATCCAAAGCCAAACTCTTCAATTCCGGTATCACTATTATTATCAGTATCGATATAAAGCGTAATGTTATTGAAGTCCTGAAGATTAATCTCTTCGCCAACTTCCAGATAGAAATAGATGAATTTGTTATCATTAGTGATTTTAAAAGTGGAAAAGTTTATTCCAGATGAAACGTCATCACTATCTGAATAAAGTGTATCAATGGAAGTCCAGTCTCCAAAATTCTCATCAAGTAGTATTCCCTGACCTTTCAAAGAAGAGTAGAAGGAGACTGTAAAAAAAAGAAGCAGTAATATTTTTTCCATGAATAACGGTAAACTGATGAATTAACGCTCGGATTTTCAGAATTAACTGAACCTTAAATGTACTCAAAATTATAAACTCACTTGAATTGAACTTTAGGTATTTTAATGCCAAAAAATAGAAAACGAAAGTATGCCTCACAGACATAAAGAACTAGAAAGTCCACGAAAACGCATTGACGAAATCGATGAGGAAATTCTGGATTTGCTCGCTGAAAGAGCAGAAACCGTTCAGGACGTTATCAAAAGGAAAGTGGAAAATCAGTTACCTGTGTTTGTGCCAGAAAGGGAAGTGGAAAAAAGTGAGCGCTTCAAAGAACTGGCATCCCAAAAAGGGATTGACCCGGATTGGGCGGAAGATTTTTTACGAATGATTATGAGTTCATCTCGTGACAGTCAGTCTCAGGAAAAATTTCCAATCGCGACAGAAGAAGCCAGGCATATTCTCTATATCGGCGGGGAAGGAGGAATGGGAAAACTTTACCAACGCATCACCCAACAAACCGGACACCATACCTACTCTATTGATAAAGGAAACTGGCACGAACTGGAAGAGCTGAGCGGGAAGCTGGATTTGGTGATTGTGACCGTTCCAATAAATGTAACAGAGCAGGTAATAAAAAGGCTAAGCGGAAAGCTTACTAAAGAAACCATTCTGGCGGATTTTACCAGTAATAAATCCAAACCAATGCAGGCGATGCTCGAATATCACGCAGGGCCGGTTATAGGATTGCACCCGATGCATGGTCCGGATGTAGAAAATCTTTCTAAACAGCTGATGGTAGTTTGCCCGGCGCGTGAAGCTGAAAAAGCAGACTGGTTTGTTAAACAGTGCGAGCTTTGGGGGATGAGAATTGTACAGGCAGAGCCTGAAAAACACGATCATGTGATGCATTTGGTTCAGGGACTTCGTCACTTTGTAGCGCTTCTTCATGGCTCTTTTATGGAGCACTACGACCTCAAGCCCGCTGATATGCTGGATTATTCCTCTCCGATTTATCGCGCAGAGTTAATGATGACGGGGCGGATTTTTGCACAGAGTGCGGAGCTTTATGCGGATATCGTATTTTCGAGCAAAGAGCGCCGCGAGCTATTGACTAATTTTTTCGAGCATCATAAAAAACTGGCGGAATTGGTAGAAAATAATGACCGGGAAGGTTTTATCAGAGAGTTTGAAGGGGTGACCGATTTCTTTGGCAAGTTCGCAACCCAGGCACTTACTGAAAGCGGGTATCTGATAAACCGTTTGGCGGATAGGTTTGCTTAAATGAATCGGGTCATCCTGAACTCGTTTCAGGATCTTATGATCAGGTTTCTGAGCCTTGATCTGTTTCTTTCCACTTTTGGATGGTCAAAAGTGGAGCAAAACCCACCGGCTGAAACTGCTTTGCGGGTTCAAAAAAGATTCAACTGAATAAATCCAATGGTCCATGTTCCTGAAAGCCACATTTGATTTCCTTCCGGTGTGGATTTATTCCTCGCCAACCGGCGGGACATTGAATCTTTGTATGCACTGTTCCGAGCACCAATTTTTATGCCGGAATTATTTAATGCCTTATGAGGCGCTCGGTTTTTATAATACCTACAATCCCCATTAAAGCTGTCATCCTGAACTCGTTTCAGGATCTGTTTCGATTTCCGATCTTTATGTTAGGTTATTCCTTACTTTTGATCGATCAAAAGTAGCTGGCCTAAAAGACAGAAAATCAAATGTTCTTAGATAAAAAATGGATATACCACCACGATGAACCCCTGACCAGATACTCATTAGGCCAGGAGGGCAAGAATCCACTGATATGTTTCGGGATCAACCCAAGTACGGCAAAACCCGAAAACCTGGATCCAACGGTAGCGTCGGTGGCCCGATATGCGGTGGAGAAAAACTACGATGGCTGGCTGATGTTCAATCTTTATCCTCAAAGAGCTACGAATCCAGATAAAATGCACAAATACTTTCAAAAGCCGATCCATGATAAAAATGTGGAAGTGATCGGGGAACTCGTTCATACTCTGCCGAACAAACAAGCCGATATATGGTGCGCATGGGGAACACTAATCGAAAAGCGACCGTATTTATCCCGCTGCCTTAAGGATATATATGAAATTCTCGCAGACACCAACTGCCGGTATTTCACACGGGGAAATATCTCCAAAGCCGGGCACCCGCATCACCCGCTATATTTGAGAAAAGAGTCCGTTATGGATCCGTTTAATCCCGGGCGGTACATAGAAAACCTTATATAACCTTCTCAAAAGGAAGTTATTTTTTTAGTTTATTCTCTGAACGGATCCAATCAGGATGATCAAGTTCGGTCCGGTATATATACATAGCAACACTTTGGGTTTCCTCCTTAGATAATCCCAGAGGATCCATCAACCCAAACTCCTCAATATCAGAGTGTAGTCTGGCCTCTTCAACAGACGGATACATAATGAAATTTGTGATTTTGGTTATAAATTCCCGTTCCGTTTCTGTAACAGACAGGTAATTTCTTTTTACTATTTCCAGTGGCGGAGCAATCCGATCCTGAACCGAAGCATCAGGGTCGTGACAACTGATACAGACTGATTCGACAATAGTCTTGCCCGTTTGCATATTCAGAGCATCAAAGTCTATTTCACCGGAAAAAGAGTTGGAGGTTGTTTTATTGGTTTGTGAACAACTATAACTCCCGATTAATAAAGCTGCAATGAGGCAGAATAGATATTTTGTATTCATAAATCCTCCCTACTAAGTCAAGGAATAAAAGCAAAGAGCACTTACTCTAAGCTTATAGTTGATAGTGCAAAAACTTTGTAAATAATAAGTGAAGTTTAAAAGCTTTTTTGAAGAGCGCTTTGTAGTAGTTGTAAGTACATTTAAGTTCATCTTCGATTTCTCACTTAACCGAATATTCGTGAAACAAGTTATAATTGCACTTATTGTATTAACCGCTTGTGTACCAGGCGAAAAACAACAAACCTACGATTGGGGTGAATCACCATGGCCCGAAATCAGGAAAGAGCGAATTTCCACCTTACTCCCTCAAGCTATGGAGGCCGCCAATGTGGATGCCTGGTTGGTTATTTGCAGAGAAAATAATAACGATCCAATCGCAGATCACATTGGTGGAGAAAACGCCGGAGGTACGGCCGCATTTTTATTTTTCAGGGATGAAAACGGGTTTACTTCCAGAGTGTATTCTCCATCCGGGGAATCTACTGCATTGGACGAACTGGATATTCATGATGAAGTTATATCGGTAGAGCGGGGAAGTTCTGCAGTAGAACAAGCCGTGGAGTTCATCAAAGAAAAAGACTTCAAAACTATTGCGATAAACTCCAGCGAAAGCAACGCGCAAGCAGATGGGCTGAGCTATACCCAACGCAAAAACCTGGAAGAAAGGCTAGGCACTGATTTTAGCAGCAGGCTAACATCATCCGACGAACTAATCTATGAATGGCTGTCCATCAAATTGCCGCTGGAAGTAGAGATCATGACCCTGGCGGCAGAGTTAACAGCTCAGTGGCAGATTGAAGCCTACGAAATGATCGAGCCGGGAGTAACGACCGATGCAGAAGTAGCCGCTTTTCTGGATGCTAAAATGGAAGAATACGGTGTTGGTGAAGCCTGGAGCCCGACCCAAAACCCAAATGTAAACTCAGGTCCCGATCGCGGACACTCTCACGCCACCGACAAGGTGATCATGCCCGGCGATGTGATACAAACTGATTTTGGGATTAAACTTTACGGCCGGTGGGTCAGTGACATTCAACGTTTTGCCTATGTATTAAAAGATGGAGAAACAGAAGCACCGGAAGATATTCAGTACTATTGGGAATCGGCGAGGGCCGGAAACCGGGCGGCATTTAATGCGATGAAACCCGGAGCGAAAGGAGTGGAAGTGGATGCAGCCCAAAGAGAAGTAATGAAAGCCAGTAACTCAGAATATGTGATGTGGAGTACAGGGCATCCGGTTGGATATGTAGCTCATGATACCGGACCAAATCTGGGCGGCTCTCAATCACCATCAATCCGACCTGCAGCACAAAAAGAACTTAAAGAAGGCATGGTCTTCGCGTTTGATGGCTTTCATGCCTGGACGCTCGAAAATGGTGGCACTAAAACCATCAGTGTAGAAGAAATGGTGGTAATTACCGAAACCGGCGCCCGCTGGTTGATCCCTCCACAAGAAGAGTTAGTACTCGTTGGTAAGAAATAAGCACTAAAGAAATCAGTAATGGTGATGAAACCGGTCTTTATTCCAAAGCAAGGGGTTCAAAGTAATATACTCCCTGATTCTGTGAAGTGACTCCTCATTCCGTATGATGTGCTCGTAATAATTTCTATGCCAGACCGAAAGCCCGGGAGTTTTCCGGAGGATGTTGATTTGTTTGGACACCAACATCTTATACCTGCCAACTAGTAATGGTACTAACATCTTTCGTCGGTACTTGGGGTTATTGACCAGTCCCTCCACCCGTAAAGGTAATTCATGAATTACCTTTACGGGTGGTTTAAAAACTTCAATAATCCCATGAACATGATTCGGCATTACAATAAAGGCATCTGTTTTTGCTAGCGGATAATGCTGATCAATTTCTGTCCAGATATTTGCTGCAATCTTCCCAGAATCGCTCAATTTCATCACGCCGCCATTTATCTCTCCAAACAGGTGTTCCCGGTTCTTAGTACAAATTGTAATGAAATAAAATCCTGGAGCGGAATAATCATATCCCGGAAGTCTTATTGATTGCCGGTTCCTTTTCACCATATGAAACATGATTCTTCTTTTTGAGAAGTAAGACCGGGATAAAGAAGAATCCTTACAGAATTATTGTAATTGCGTAAAAAAGAATTCGTGGATAACAAATTATGGTAAGGGGAGCAAGAAAAAGTAAGTCTTTAATCCGCTATCCGTAAAGGTAATTCATGAATTACCTTTACGGGCCCGAAGGAATTATGATTTATTCGAAAAACGCCATATTCAAACTCAAAATCCGATCAGACATTCCGATGAAACTCCCGAAGTTTTTCAGCTGCTTCATCACCAAGTTCTTCTCTGACCATCTCAAACAACTCTTCATTGGTTTGGATATTCTCCCGGATAAAAGCGCGTATCATTTTATTGAAGTTTTCTTCGCCGACAAACTCTTCAAAAGCCCGGAGAACCAAAGGCCCACGAGAATACATGGCTAAAAATGATGGCCGGGAATCAAACTCCCCCAGCTTTCGGGGATCTTCTTTTACCCGCTCCTGCTTGCTGGTGATATCATCCTCAAACCATGCTTTGCCATATTTCTGTCTCATATAGATCATAGAAAGATACTCCGCAAAAGACTCCGTCAGCCAATGGTGTTTGGTCCGGAAATTGGCGTTCGAAAACCAATAATGGGAAAACTCATGAGCGAGATAATCATCCAGATAATTATCACTCATGGACCTCACATCACTCATTGCGATATAATTTTTACGCGAATATCCGACTTGTTCCCGGGGAGTAATAACCACGATACGTGGATTATCGAAATCTTCAGTCCTCCCAGTATATTCTCTTAAAAAAGAAAGAATGCTGTCCGATTTAACCACAATATTTTGCAGGTTTACACTATCCAGCGGAGTATATGCAGCTGAAAGCGTTCCTTCCACAGTTCTGATATTCATTCCGGCCGAAAAAGGAATATCCCGGCGTGGAACCGCATCTTTTATGGTATATTTTCCTTCTCCAGTTTTCCGGGAGTGATCACCTGTCATTAACGTATAATCACCGCCAAGATCTACGTTGATTTCATATCTGATATGAGGAATCGCCGAAAAGATAGGCATCCAGAAACTATCCAGATTCAGCTCAATCCATTCAGGAGTCAGGCGGTTGATATTATGATCGGTTGGTACAAACACGGAATAGGATAAATGTATGGTGACCTCATCAGGGATGTTACCCGAAAACGAAAGAGCATGCGTTGAAGGTCCGCTTCCGGAAGTATCCGTCTGAAAACTTTGTAAGTCATCTCCGGTTAGTTTAAACGAATCCACTACCGGCGCATGGAGCAATTCAAGTTTGCCATCTTCAATCATAGTTGAGGGAAAAGTAATGTCCCCCTCCACAAATACCCGGTGAGTTTCAGTATTGATGGTTACATCCAGATTATAAAAAGGAGTTTGTGCGGATGAGAAGTTGAAGCAAATCAACGCCAGAAAAGCGGTTAAAAAGCCCGTTTTAAAAACATTGCCCATAAGAAAAAAGTTAGTTCAAAGTTCCGAAAACCGTACGGGGAGGGTGTTGGGGATGTTTCGGAACAGTAAGGGTTGGAGTATTTTGAAAGAGTTAAAACCATCAGCGCGGAAGAAGTGGTGGTCATCACCGAAGACGACGCCCGCTGGCTGATTGCTCCGCAGGAGGAATTGGTGTTGGTGGGGAACTAGTCACTTAAAAACATTAAAACTGCCTATAATTAATGTTTGTTGGACTTCAGGCACTAAAATAAGGCGGTAAAGCGAGCATACATTAAAAATACAATAAATTAATGTCTGCAACTTGTAACTGACTGTTTTTAAGGTTAAACTCTTAGTAAACATTAAAAAAACCAGTTTTTAATGCCTAAAGATATGCTTTACGCGGTAAACCCAGACCGGACAGTGCCATGGAACACCCTTCCGGAACTTCCTATTGATCCTGAATTGTATGAAAATCTGGAGATCTATAAGCAGCTGGGAAAAGCAAAAGAAGCACTGGCGCTTTTGAATGGAAGAAGCATTGCCATTCCAAATCAGGGAGTTTTGATCAATACGATTACACTGCAAGAGGCAAAAGATTCAAGCGCTATTGAGAATATATTTACTACTGAAGATGAGCTTTACAAAGCGTACAGCGAAGATAAAGCGAACCAACCGTTGACGGGAACAGCTAAAGAAGTACTGCGTTATCGTGAGGCTTTATGGGAAGGCTTTCATTACTTGAAACAAAAAGAAGAATTTGATCAGGGTTACTTTACCGGAGTTTTCAATCAAATAAAAGAAACAAGCGAAGGATACAGATCTCCGGTATCCAGAACATATATTCGTGAAGGCGGGAGCGGGCCGAATGCAGGAAAACCGGTGTACACTCCTCCAAGAGGTCCCGGAATCATCGAACAAAAAATGAATAATTTAATAGCCTTCTTAAACGGCTCCATTAATGAACCTGAAGAAATATTATTAAAAATTGCTATTGCGCACTACCAATTCGAAGTAATTCATCCATTTAATGACGGCAATGGAAGGACGGGTAGAATTATGATGATCCATTACCTGTGCAGGATGGGCCTTTTGGATTATCCGATCTTGTTTTTGAGCAGATACATTATGGAACATAAAGACGAATATTATGATTTACTGGCGGGAGTGTCTCAACGGGGTGACTGGCAGTCATGGATATTGTATATACTGAGAGCTGTCGAATATACCTCTTCATTAACCTTTCAAAAGATCTCAGATATACTTGTTGCCAAAGATGATATTCTTGAAATGATAAAAAGGGAAACGTCTATTCGTAAAGCGGAGGATCTAACGGAAGCTTTGTTCAGCCAGCCTTTCACAAAAGTGAATCATTTAACAGATGCAGGTATTTATGCCGAAAATACTGCCAGAGACTATTTAGCTAAACTGGTGGAACTCCGGTTGTTGGAAAAAAAAGAGATCAGCGGTAAGCACTATTATCTGAATACTGAATTAAAAAGAATTTTAGCTTACTGATCTGATCTTGAAAGAAGAAATGGTAGTGATCACCGAGTCCGGCGCGAGGTGGCTGGTACCTCCTCAGGAGGAGTTGGTGTAGAATAAATATTTATTTAGGCCACCCCATATAAGTTGTAGGTAAGTTTTCACAAGTTATATTTAGGCTTCCTTTTAATTGAAAAAACTTTGGTTTCTTCCTGAAATCGAATAAACGGTATAAACTATAATGACGACTGTTATTTTCGGAAAAGGAGAGTTCATTTCTTGTGAAGTAGAAAGGAGCGTTCTTACCCATTTGTGTAGTCTTCACTTCGATATATTTCTCTTGTCCTTCTTCATCAAAAGAAAGAATATCGAACCCGGCTGAATCACCACTTGTTTGAGAAACATGCTCGACTTTTTTGATAAGTTCTTTCCTTCCAATACTTAAAAGTTTTTCTTGCTCAAACTTCAGAACGAATTCTTCGCCCAATAAACCCAGTCTGGAATTTCTCATCTCTTTCAGATAATAATTTTGTTTTGAAGTAGTAGCGCTAAACCTTACTTCAGGTTCATGTACTTTTGTACCAACTTCAGGATCAATGACTTCCGCCTTAAGTATATCAGATATTTCAGGTTCGGTAATATCTGAAGTAACATAATCCTCGATCAGAATAAACAATTCAGGATGATTAGTAAGGTATTCTTCTACTTCTTCTTTCAAAAGAGTTTGATAGTTATGATAGGGCTTATAGCCAGAAATATATGGCAATCCCTTTTCGATGAGCACAGCACTAATGTTCATGTGCTTTCTTTCTATTGAACCTTCACTACGATTATTTAGGAGGGGGAGTAGGTTTCTTCTATGTTGAGCTTTAACATATTTCTGACCGGAAAGCTCTTTGGTGAGCATTGAGAAATAATCTAGTATAATTATGATCACTTCAGGTTTAGTCCAATCAGCCATAACTAAGGTTAGCAGCTTTCTTTAAATATCAATACGGTAATATTTGGTTTCTCCGACACCCTGAGAAAATCTCATTGTATCCCATTTAGCTGGCTTGATATACCAACAGTGTGAAATTTTAAAGGCTGCACTAATTGCAGCAACAGCAATAGTACTTCTTTTTGACCCTGTTAAAGCAATTTCAAAATTAAAATTTTGATCAACATAGTGATTCTGATATTGTAAGGTTAGAAATTTAAGCTGATTACTGATCTCATCAGTATCCATTGTATGTCTGGCAGTATTTGGATTAGACTTAAAAACTACTTCTGCTGCTAAGTTCGCTAACACACTTCTCATGTTAGATCTATCTGGAGAAACAATATGTAGCTTATCGAAAGTTCTATCTTCTAGTATCCGAAATAATCGTTCGTACTTTGAATTAGCAAAGCCGATCAAAACATTTCTTTTTGATTCATCAGTATCGGAAAATAACAAGTCATAAACTTCATAAGGTCCCTTCTCTCCTTTTAATATCTTATTTGTAATAATATCCAACTTATTAAAATTATCATCTTCTGTTGATAGTTCATCCAAGGAACTTTCAATTTCACTATCCTGTGGATAATAGGATTCAGCCTGGACATGAGTTACCCAAATTTTATTATTTGTTTTAAGAGTGTTTCTCACAATATTGAAGATGACAGATTTTGACATCGCTGATACATCGCAAAGCACATTTCCAGGTGCTGCATCAAAGCTTGTTTTTATCTTCTCATAATCGATAATCTCAAATGAAATTCCTGATGCATTGATTAATTCAATAATTTCTTTTGATCGTCCTTCTTCTTCATATCTAACTAGGAAAATCTTTTTTGGGGAAATTTGCAGCAATTTTGTTATTGATTCTACTGCTCGTTCTTCAAAACCTAATCCAGCAATAAGAAAATCATATTGAATTTGTTTTAGTTCGCTAAATGATATTTCTGAGCTTTTAGGTGCCTTTTCGTTAACAAGTGTTGCCAACTCATCTTCAGTATATAGTGCCATTGAATTTGAAGAGTTATCTACAAATTCCAAACTAGCTTGTATCCCTTTATTTTGTAATACATCATCAGTAGGGTTGTATTCAATTTTTTCCTCATCAATATCTACACCTTCATCGACATTTGAACTGGCACCACCTAAATTCTCCACAAGAATTTTTTTGCCATCTTTAGGATTCCTGAGCCACCGTTCTACTTGATCTCCGCTTAATTCAAATCTATCTCCTTGTGTAAGTCCGATCAGAGTTGAAACTCCATAAAGCTTCCTATAACTTAATTTAAACTGTTTTATAGGATCGCTATCATTTCCCAAAGATCTGGGGGCATTTGCACCACCTGAATAAACAAAAATTCCTGCGTCCAATAACTCTCTAACTTTCTTATATTGCCATTCATGATCTCCTGTAGTTATTCTCACATAAATAGAGTAATACTGTCGTAGCTTGGAATCCCCATTTTTCGAAGAATTAATTAACAGTTGATGTGATGCCTCAGCAAATGAGAGTGCGAAGTCTTTTTTATCACTACCTCTTGTATTCACCTCGTGTAGCCTAATGCTACAAAGTTCTTGAAAACACTCATTTTGCAGTTCTGATGGTATTGGTGTGGTTTTCTTGTTAGTATCATAATGCCTGATTATCAAGTCGTATAAATTAATTATATCACCTATATCACCAACACATACTCCATTTAAAGAAGATAAGCCATGATAAATCTGCTTTCGTAGTTTTTTATTATTGCCAAGTGAAACAATGTTTTCTGCAATTGACTTTAGAGAGGTATCACCTAGTAATTCTATTGGGGTTTTATTTGGGTGTTTTATATTCCCCGTAGCTCTTCTGTTTAGTATATCAATTACAAACTTTTTTCCTCCCCTGTTTCTGATTTTATTATTTACAGCTCCACCAAGGTCAAATGTTTCAAAGTCTCTCCCTTTCTTAGCTCTTTCAACTCTACCAGGAGAAAACAAACCAAATTTTATCGATTGAATCTCGCTTGTAATTTTAAAAGCACACTCTTCACTCTGAAATATTAGAGAAGATAGTAGCATTTTAATATTTTCTTCACTTAGGTATCTGGTAGAAACGTCATCTAGTAAGAACAGAATATTACTATTAGACCACATATTAGAACAGCTCCTAATAGTTTGTGCCAACGCAATAAATGCATTACCAGGATTAACATGTATCGTGTATGTACTTTCACCTCTGTTTAAAGAATAAATCATTTTCAGAAGTTTTTGCTCTAATTGATTATCACTTTGGATATCCTCCAACAATTCATGATTAGTCAAATGTTCTTTGTAAATCTCTACAAAATCTAAATAGAAATCACTTTTAACCGGATCATATGCAAGAGATCGAAGATGTCTTAAGGCTTTAATTGCTTCAATACCGTATCGGATAAACAGTTTTGAGAATGGTTCGTGAATAGGATCCTGCGGAGCTCTCCCTGCTTCTCCCAACAATTTATTACAAGAGACATATATGCCTACATATCCCTCTAATTGCAGTACTTTCAGCTGTCCTTTTTTGTCGCTTTCATTTAATTTAGCTGTAGCTGCTCTTGCATGAAATTGAAGAGCTCGTAACATCATAGTCTTACCACAACCTCTCATCCCTGTAATTACTAATGGTCCTTTACCAGAAATCTTGTTTAGCCACTGGTCATTTGGATCTACCAAGAGAGAAGGAACGAACCAAGGGTCTAATGTTTGTGCATTATATGTATCATTGAAATTCAACAATCTTAGAGGTTCTTCCCATGGAAAGTTTTGCTGTCGATAACAGTTTTTAATATTCTCAATTACTTCATTAAAATTTGGAGACCGTTTATACTCCGCAGCTGGAAAAAGCAGCTTAGCTCGATCTTCCAGAAGTGAGGCAATTCGAAAATCCTGATCTGATGTATTGTCAGGACGTTTAAGGAGCTTCTCACTTAATTTAATAAGGTAATTTGCAACCCAATGAACATCCTCTTGACGATCCGGTGAGCCATCCGCTTTGATCTCAGAAGTCAGAGAACCTATATCAATAGCCACAACACGAATATTATTATCTACTTCGTCAGCACGTCTTTCATGATGAGGCAATTCTTGAACGATTAGATTCTTAGCATGAAGATCATTGTGGTTTTTTTGTTTCTTTCGAAGCACATCTAAAATTCTGAATAGATCAATAGCTATCTGAGTAATTCTTGTCGAACTTATTTCATAGGTGCTTTCCAATATTTCGTTCAGTTCTTTACCAGGTATATAATCCAGAACTTGAAAATGACATGATACAATTTGACCATCTTTAAATTTTATTTCGTCTTCTCCCATAGAAGTAATGCGTACGATATGCTGGCTACCTTTAGCCAACTCCGCATGATCTCTGCACTCCTGGGTGAAGTCTTTTTGATGTAGCTTATAAATACTTTTTGGAATTAGCTTTATAACAAACTCACTATCAAGTAACTCATCCTTTACAACATAGGTTGCTCCATAAAAACCACGACTTAATGGTTTCACTACAATATAGTTCCCAATTCTATCAGGAAAATTATCAAGAGGGAATCCATAGTTCTTCCCGCATATCGAACAAGATTGATCAAGTTCCCTTGTGTTATCATGGGTCATTTCTGGACAATTAAAACAGCAATATTTAGCCATTAGTTATTACCTCATACCCCTTATCAAAATCCAAATAATCTGAAATCGAAAAAGAAGAGTTTATTTTAGTTAAGAATTGTTCTCTAATTTGTTTTTTTGCTCTGCAGGAGATCAAAATCTCTCCTTTTCTGACAAATGAATTTGAAGACTTCTTTATTATAATCCCGCATGGATCTGGAAAAGGATCCAAATCACTTAAATAATAATTTTGACCCCAAACTATGGCTGACCGTATCTTAAATAAATCAACTCCAAAAAAACCATCTCTTTGTGCAACAATATTAAACCTTGATTCATTATTAATCTCCTGAACTTTATCTTCAAAAGCATTCAGACTGCTTCCTTGAGCTTTCAGATTACATTCAAAAACTCTTTGTAAATCATTGGTATTAAATTTTTTTCTTTTGCTACAAAGAGATAAAGCCATAGAAAGACATTTCTCAAAATGTGCATTTAGACTTTCATCACATTCATCATGTAATATTTTATCAATAGCAACCAAAGCCTCTCCTCGGCCGATATAATTTTGAAATGGAAATCTTCCATCATTTAAAAAACACTTAGCTTGCATTTCTAACATACTGGCAACACGTATAAATCTTTCTGAATTATTCTTTGCCTCAATCCATGTAGTACCAAAATTTCCATTTGGTGATATTCTTACATCTAAACCTGCATATTTAAGGTTCACTGCAATTTTTTTCGATAAAATACTTGCTATTACTAATTCAGGAACTCCTTTGGCTCCTACTTCCGATCTAAACTTAAATAAAAGAGCGTCTAGTGGAGTATGATTCTCCGAAGCTATAAAATGACAATATCCATTATTATCAATGGCATTGAGTACTTCATCATTAGTTAACCTTATCTTATAACCTCTGATTTGCACTAGTGAGTCAACGGCACCTGCTGGCCGTCCCTTTACACCAAGTTTTGGAACAACGAATCCTAATGACCTAAGAATCAGTGGGGTTAAAAGTGTGGATAATGATGAAGGGCCTCCAGTAGAAGCAATATCTGCTGTGAGATTCTGGTCTATAGAAATTGATGATAAAGTATCACCAGAATTAGCTAGTTCTTTTGATAAATACGCGATCTCTTCATCGCTAGGCAGGTCATTCTGGAAATAATGAACCAAGTCTTGCATACTAACTCTCGTTCTATCTTTAACGAACCTATTAATAAGTTTTATACAAGACATTATTTTGCATTCTAATTCTTAGCCAACAGCTGTTCTCCGATCTGTTTTGCCAATCTAGGTGGTACTGCGTTGCCGATCATTCGCGCGATTTCATTCTGTGATTTAGAATGGAAAATATAGTTCAAAGGAAAAGACTGTAAAGTTGCACCCTCCCGTAAAGAAAGAGCCCTATTTTGCTCAGGGTGAGAATATCTTCCGGTAGAGGTATATCTGAATTTAGTAGTTATGGTAGGAGAAGGTTTGTCCCAGAACATTCTCCCATATACATCGGTGTGACCATGATGTGTTTTATAACAATCAAGCTGTAAGTGTTCATCATTTGCCCAGGCTAAACGAGTTCCGCCATCAGCCGGGGTGCTCATAAGTCTTTTTAAATTGGTGTCAGATAAATCAGCAACGGAATGCTGTAACTTGGTTTTATCAATATGCCCAGCCTCAACAACAGGAAAAGTATCGGTGTTTCCAATAGCTTCTTTTAATGTAATAATTTCATTTTTGTTCTCTTTAGGAACAGAAATGAAATCACGGACCCTTGTTGCAACTAAAATATATCTTCGTCGGTTTTGTGGAACTCCAAGGTATTTTGCGTTGATCACCTTATCATCAAAAATATATCCGTTCTCAGAGAGAAATTGCTTGAAGTCTTTTAATGGACTTTCTATTTCCTTCTCAATACCTGGTACATTTTCTACAAAGATATAGCCCGGACGATAGTAATCTACAAACTCCCTAAAATCTTCTAGTAGCATTCTCGAAGATTTGGATTTCGTTTTATTTGTCTTAAGATTGGTAAAATATTGACATGGGCTGCAACCGATGAATATCATTTCATCATCATTCCTTAGTATTCCATAGTCTCTTTCCAGGACACCCTTTTTAAGTTTGCTAATGTCTGCTTCTAAAAAAGTAGTTCCGGGGTTATTTTTTTCATAGGTATCCTTACAGCTCTTGTCTATATCAATACCTACAATGACATCAATATTAGCCTGCTGAAAACCGCAGGTTACACCACCAGCACCACAAAAAAAATCGACCGCCTGCATTTAGATAAGATTTTGTTATTCGCAAGCGAAAATAATTAAAAAGAAGCCAATATACAGATTAAAGTTTAACTATATGAAAGCAAAGTATTTATAACCTTTAGTAAACGTTCTTTGGGATGTCGCTTCAACTCACATTCCCAGACTACAATCACCTTCCAATCAGATTCTTCAAGTTGTTGAATATGTTTCTGATCCCGGTCACTATTGGCTAATAATTTATTTTTCCACCATTCGGTTCTGGTTTTAGGAATTTTAAAATATTTACAGCCTTTATGGGCATGCCAGAAACAGCCATGTACAAAGATCACGGTATTGTATTTTGGTAAAACAATGTCTGGTTTTCCGGGCAGGTCTTTTCGGTGCAGGCTATATCTGAATCTGTTGGCGTGAAGAAATTTTCGGACTATCATTTCAGGCTTGGTATCTTTACCTGAAATCTGACTCATATTATAGCTTCGGGTTTCTTTGTTGTGGACATCACTCATTTATTCACCTAATCTTAAGATCCTGATCCGTCGGCTGACGGACAGGATGACGAATGATTTTAAAAATCAAACCTCCAAAACCACCTTTCCAATATTCTTTCTTTCTTCGATGTAGCGGTGGGCTTTGGCGGCTTCTTCCAGAGGAAAGGTTTTATCAACATAGGGTCGCACCCAGCCGTCTTCCACGCCGTCCAGAATTAAGTTCATCCAGGACACGGTTTTTCCACTTTCATGCCAAAGATGTCCAAGATTTACACCAAATACGCCCCGGTTTTTGTCCAGCAGTGAAAGGGGTTTAAAGGTGGGCATTGCCAGAACGGTTTTAATCAGTTCCAGTTTAGCACCAAAACCACCAGAAGCATTCTTACTGGCTACCGAGATTCCAAACATTCCCAATCGGCCGGTAGCACGGAGCGCTTTATAACTTTTTTTCCATTCTTTTCCGCCCAGCGGGTCGGTGACCAACTCCACTCCTTTGTTTTCGGTCAGTTTCATCAGCTCGGTAAACCAGTCTTTGTTGCGGTAGTCAATAGCATAGTCGAGTCCTCGTTCTTTGAGGAATTCATGTTTGCGCTCACTCGCCGTTCCATAGCTTTTGGCTCCAATATGCTGGGCAATATCCAGCTGTGCCAGGCCAACTCCGCCTCCGGCATTATGAATTAAAACGGATTCTTCTTTTTTGAGTCCGCCCATAACCACCATCAGAGCCCAGGCAGTTAAGTAGGTCACAGGGATGGAGGCTGCTTCCACAAAGGAAATTTGCTCAGGCTTTTCAAAGACCATGTATTCTTTAACCACGACCTGCTCCGCCTGCCCTTTGAATTTACTTAGGGCAATGACTTCTTTACCCACCCAGTCTTTATTGATGTTGCTCCCGACTTCTTTCACGATCCCTGAAGATTCATAGCCCATCACACACGGTGTTTTTGGTCCGTCCGGATACTGACCTTTCCGGGCGAGGATATCTGCAAAATTGAGTCCTGCTGCTTTTACCTGAATGAGGAGTTCGTCATCTCCGGGGCTAAGATCCGGGACTTCCTGAACCTCAAGCACATCATAACCGCCGGTTTTGGTGTTTACAAGTTGACGCATAGTGTTTAGTTAATTAGGTGGAGTGTAGGTAGTTTTAAGGAGATGAGAAAGGGTGTTTTTTATCTGCTATTCTTTTCTTAGTCATTCTGTCAGTCAGCTAAAGGATCAGGATGTTAAGGATATTCTCCTTGTTCTTTTGTGCCGCCAAAAGAACCAAAAGCTCCCGGCTGCAACTGCTTCGCGGGTTCAGCAAAGCTTCCACTGAATAAATCCGAAGGTCCCTGTTCCCAAAAGCCATATTCACGTTTCATCCGGAGCGGATTTATTCCCCGGTACCCGGGACGTTGAACCTTTGTATTCACTATTCCGCTTACCAGTTTAATGCCGGAGATATTTGAATTGCCCAAAAAAATCAATGACCAGAAAAAATGGGTAAGCCCTGAGCTTAGAGGGAGTGAGGATCGTAATCTTTCTTGTTAACAGCGCCTCGTGAAAACGAAATCTACATTATTTCTGGCGATTTTTGGTTCTTTTCATCGCTGAAAAGAACATGGGAGTATAAGAAGATATTCTGACCTCCCCTGTCTCCTCCTTGGTTAAGGAGGAGGACCCGTTGATATAAATCGGCACAATTTCAAAAAACAGAGCTATTCATGAATTTCCCCTCCTGATGCAGGATGGGCGAGCTGGTTAGGAAATCAAATGGGGCGAAGGGTTGGGGAGGTCAGATACGGTGAGATCAAAATGGGAGGTCGTCATCAATATCATCGAAAGCCTGGGTATCAAGTTCAAATCCCTCGGCACTGGGTGGCGGAGGTGACTGCGAAGCCGCATTTTGTTCCCCGGTGCCCGCTTCTACTTTCCATGCTTTTACATCGGTGTACCAGTTTCCGTTATACTCACGGCTTTGGATATCTACTGAAACAGTAACTTGCGCTCCTTCAGAAACAGCTTGTTGGTCGATGTTATCTCCCCACTGAGTAATACAAACTTTTTTGGGGTATTTGCCGGGAATTTCGAGGATAAAATCACGCTTTCTCCACGGACCGTTTTTGCCTTGCCCACCTTGTTCTTCCAGTACTTGTACAACGTTTCCGGTGAGTTTTATGTCCATGGGTTTTGTGGCTTTATTAATGGGTTTTGCTTTGACGAATGTAGTTAAAAGTTATGTGAACATGAAGTTCGCCGTAGACTTTTTTAGGTAATGACAGTTTTAGTATACTTTAATCTTAGATGGGCCACGTAGAGTTTTTTTGCACCTTTTGTCGGTACAAAAGTAGAGTAAGTAGACAAGCACTTGGAAGCGCCCAAAAGTGCCATCAGTAAAGGGAGTTGGATTTAATCTAAAGATGTACCTTATTTAAACTATTCCCCAACGAAGAAAAACCATCAGTAGTAGCATAAAAAAATATCACCTGGGATGTACCGGATGGAGCCTCCAGGAATGGGTGGGGACTTTTTTTAAAGAAAAAACCAAGCCCGTAGATCTGCTGTCTCAATATTCTTCCGTATTTAATTCGGTGGAAGGTAACACCACTTTTTACAGCGCCCCATCTAAAGAATTAGTTGGTCAGTGGGCAGAGAGAACTCCGGATGGATTTAAGTTCTGTTTCAAATTTCCTAAAGTGATTACCCACATCAAAGCATTAAACAACGTGGAAGCCGAAGTTGAAGAGTTTATTAATTCGTTTGACGATATCCGGGAAAAACTGGGCCCGTTTATGATTCAGTTTCCCGATACCTTTTCTCCAAAAGATCTTTCGAAGCTGGAAAGAATGCTGTCTCTACTCCCGAAAACAATGAGCTATGGAGTTGAAGTTCGTCACCTTGATTTCTTCGATCATGGAAAGCATGAGCATAATCTAAATACACTACTGGAAAGTTATGGAATTGAACGCATCATCTTTGATACCAGAAAACTTCATTCCACGAATTCAAGTATCCCTTCGATATTGGAAGCAAAAAGAAAAAAACCAAAAGTTCCGGTACGTTTTGAAGCGTTAAGCTCTCGCCCAATGGTTCGTTTTGTGGGAGTGAATGATATTCTGAATAATGAAGCTTACCTGAAAGAATGGGCTATTGTGGTTGCTGACTGGATAAACGAAGGGCGTCATCCCTACATTTTTATCCACTCCCCGGATAAAATATCACAGCCAAAACTTTGTACACATTTTCACAAGCTGCTTGGTGAATTAATTGAACTCCCTTCGCTTCCGGATTGGCCGGTAAACCGGGAAGCCCAATTAGGACTGTTTTAATCAGTTTGTGGAGTTTATACTAAGTCTTTCTTTCGAAGCGGGGCTGGCAGCACCTTTTTTTGCTTCAACACTGTGCAGCGCATAGGGCATGGCTTCTAATCTTCCTTTCTGGATTGGATCACCGGTTACGATGCAGATTCCATAATTACCAGTCTCAATTCGATCAAAAGCAGCAGTAATTTGCTCAAGCTTTTCCTTCTGCTTTTCGATAAGTGTATAATTCGTTTCCCGAAGAGCCTCATTGGATCCTAAATCTCCCTGATGATGTGCTGCGCCCGAAGAGGTATCATCCATTTTGTTTTCGATTTCGTCAATGGACTCCTCAAGTGATTTTATCTTTGATTCGGATTTAATCTTTTCTTCGATCAACAGCTCTTTAAAGTGATCCAGTTCTTCTTCTGATAAGTAAGTCGAGTTAATGGGTGTTTCTTTAGTTTCCATAAGTAAGTTATTGTTAATACTAGTCTATTATTACTTACTTAACAGAATTTAGATTGTTCCCATTCATTATTCAATAACCCCAATTAACGCTGTACTTTCTACGTAAGGGAGTTCTTCAATTTTTTTCATCAGTTCTTCTTCTTGCCCGGGTTCGCAGGATACATTAACGGATCTGGGGAAATCCCGAAATATCTGGTAGGCCACACTCCTGAAATTCCCCATGATTTTTTTAAGCTGGTCTGTATTTACAGAATATTTAAATTCAAAAAAACGCTCTTCATTGGTTTGGGACGTAAGCAGCCGCTCAAAAGCCTGATCAAATGCTTCACCGGATAGTCCTTGCTCTTCCAGCAATTCTCTAAAATAGGCTGAATCGACAGGAGTGCTTTCTGTAAATGATCGCAAAACTTCGGGATGATTCTCCAGACGGGTTAAGGTTGAATCAGGAGGTCTGTTTACAATTGAAATCTGAAGGGATTGAATATCTGAGTAAGAAATTTCATAACCGAGTTCTTTAAATCTGCGGTCAATAAAAGAGCTTGAAACAGTATCATCCAAAAAGACAATAAATTCGCCCTCCAGAAAAGATACTTTTCCATCCTGGATTCTTTGAAGTGCATCATCACCAATTACCTGTGCCCGAACCATTCCAAAGCAAAGAACAAACAGTAAAGAAAGTAAAGCCCTCACTCATACACCCCGTATGTATCTTTTACATAAATCAGCATATCTAATTCAGCCATCATTCGCGTTGGAAGTTTTGTTGGTTTCAATGTAACGCTCTTTGGAGTTCTTGGTAAAAGCTCAATACCCAATTGTTTGTTATGGAAAAGGAAAGCGTCTATCATTTCATCGGTTGCATAGTACTGAAAAGTAATTGTCTTTTGCGGAAGCAACGAGGTATGAATTTGGTTGGAAAGCGTAAGAGGGCCTATAAAGGGGGTCATGTCTTCGTAGCTTTGTACGGCGATGTCTTGAACGAAAGGATGAGCTGAAAGCCTCTTCATATCGTATTCGCTTATAGAATTAGTGATAATACCCTGAACAGGGCTAATGTTGATCTCTTCGATATCGTACCCAAAACGATAAAAGTAATATTCTACAAATTCCGGACTCACATAATCTTCAAGGTGTACAAGAACCCGCTGTTCATCTATGCCGTGCATGTAGGGGATCCGGTTAATAGCTGAGGTTTGCTGGAAATCTAGCATAGATAGAAAGAAGACGAAAACCTGAAGGGAAATAACTAAAAAATTCATATCGCTCTTGATAATATATGTGTTTAAAAAAGACCCGATTAAATAAATCAAAAATCATCAAACACAAAAGAGTAAAAATCATCGTATTTTCAACCCTTTATAAATCACTGAAAAGAAGTTACGATGTCAAATACGGCAACTGCCGATCCCAACATTATTAAAGAGGCTAAGAAGAGACGCACTTTTGCCATAATCTCCCACCCTGATGCGGGTAAAACCACGCTTACGGAAAAGCTATTACTCTATGGTGGAGCGATTCATGAGGCTGGCTCAGTTCGAGCGCGAAAAGCTTCTCATCACGCGGCGTCAGACTGGATGGCTATAGAGAAAGAGCGGGGTATTTCGGTGACATCTTCGGTGATGCGATTTGAGAAAGACGGTATTAAGTATAATCTGCTGGACACACCTGGACACAAGGATTTTTCTGAGGACACGCTGAGAACACTTGTTGCTGCAGATTCTGGTTTGATGGTGATTGATGTGGCTAAAGGAGTTGAGGAACAAACCGAAAAACTTTTTGAGGTATGTAAGCTCAGGGAAGTGCCGGTCATCACTTTTGTAAATAAGTGCGACCGCCCCGGTATGGATCCGTTGGAGGTTTTGAGCAACGTGGAAAATAAGCTTGGCATTGAAGCACTACCAGCCAGTTGGCCGCTTGGGTATGGACAGAAATTTCAAGGTATTTATGATGTGCTTGCCAAAAATGTTCATGTGTATGAAAAGAGTGAGCACGGAACAAAAAAAGCGATCACAGAAACGTTAAGTGTGGAAGACGCGCTGGGGCAAAGCAATCTCTCTGACACCGAAAAAGAAGCGTTCCGGGAAGAAGTGATGTTGATTGAAGACATGTACCCGAACATGGACAAAGACTTATACAGCAAAGGAAAAGTAACCCCGGTATTTTTTGGTTCTGCCTTAAATAACTTCGGGCTGGATGTTTTTTTAAATTACTTTCATCAGCTGGCCCCGCCTCCACAAGGATATGAGCACTCGGAAGGGAGTGATCGTGATTTGAACGAGCCATTTTCAGGTTTCATTTTTAAGATGCAGGCAAATATGAATCCCGGTCACCGTGATTGTGCGGCATTTATCCGGGTTGCTTCAGGTCAGTTTAAACGTGGACAAGAAGTTGTACTTTCTCACACCGGCAAAAAACTGAAACTGGCTACTCCCCATACATTAATGGGCGACGAACGTCAATTGATGGAAGAAGCTTTTCCGGGAGACATCGTTTCCATTTTCAATCCTGGTGATTTCAGAATCGGAAGCACCATTTTCGAAAAGAATCCGGTTAGGTTTGATGTGATTCCCCTTTTCACACCCGAGCATTTCCAGAAAGTAGCCACCAAGGATCCTTTCAAAAGAAAACAACTGCGAGAAGGACTTAAACAACTCTCAGAAGAAGGTGTGGTTCATGTGTTTGAGGTGCCAAACGGAGTTGGTAATGAACTCTTACTGGGAACGGTTGGAGTGCTTCAGTTTGAAGTAGTTCACCACAGGATGAAAGAAGAGTATGGCGTTGAACTTGTAATTACACCCGTTTCTTATCACACTGCCCGATGGTTACCCAACGATAAAGACGAAGTTATACAAAAACTGGAAGCCAGCTACTCCACACATGTAACTAAAGATATGGAAGGCAACCCGATCGTATTGTTCGATTCGATGTACGCGCTAAACCAGGGAGAAGAAAAAGTAGGTGCAGAAAATCTCTTCAAATTTAAGCAAGGCTGAGAATTACGAATACTTGAATTAGGAATAGGTGTCTTGAAAAGACTATTCCTAATTCAGCTATTTTTTTATTCGTAATTATTACTTCCCACCATTCGCCTGCAAATCCTGAATACATTGTGCATCTAACTCTGGAATATCTCCGCCGGTAAGATTTCCCATCAGATCTGTGGTTTGAATCGCCCAGTACATCAGGCAGCTTTCCACATTACAATGCGCTTCATTTTCAGCATCTTCATGATCCTGCACCGCTTCAGTTCCGATATTAACAAGCCCGAGAATATGTCCGAACTCATGCATTAGTACCGAGGCTTCAACGGTGGCTGCGGAAGGCTGTCCAAACCCGCCTGTGTTCTCTTGTATTACTTCTTCAAACAAGGCCATAGAGGTATTGTAATAGGCAACACCAAGTACATTTTCCGTTTCATAAGCCCCATCCAGAATAATAAAATAGGCAGCTATAGTTTTACCTTCAGAATAGGTATCACGATGTGTTTGCTCCAGAGTATAAATATCATTTGCGGAAAAAGAGTCGTTTTGAGGGGAAGAAATAGCATCATCTAATGAGACAGTGATTCCTCCGGGTTTATTTAAACGTTGTTCAAGAAAGGCTTCAAGGTTGTCTATAGCAGATTGACTTGGTCTGTAATTCTCCACATAATCGATTTCAATAGTCAAAGTTGTAAAACTGTCCGAAGAAAGAAAGTCATTTGCGGAGGCTCCGGTAGAAAGGGTATGAGAAAAATTTTGACCCGGGTTATCATCGTCAGGCCCGGAGCTTTCTGAACAGGCCCCAAGAAGAAGTAAAAAGGAAAGAACCAATAAGTAATGCGATTTCATAATATCAACTTTTTAAATTTAAACCGGAATCGTTGGATCATGTTCCGAATACTCATATTCGAATCATTTAAAATACCCATTTCGGGTGATGTTCTGATTGTTATTCAAGGGTTAGTTTTCAGAAAAAAGGATCGATATGAAAATAACAGGACTATTTCTCACACTTTTACTGCTGGTATCTATTTCCTGTAATAAGGATGAAGGGTGCGATACGAATTCCAATCTGAATGGGGATTGTTTTAATCTGGATGCAACCTTTGAGGTACAGCGAACAGGTGGTCAGAGCGGGTATGATCGTGAACGATTTCAATTCATATATCAATTTCCACCAAACGGTCCTCAGGAACGAGTTAGGTTTGTCATAAATGCGGACGATTCTCCCAACGGACCAGGCGATCCCGGTGAACTGATTTCTTACGAAGTAGGTACAACGTATTCAGGAGAAAACGGTTCTTTTACTTTTAACGGGGATTTATCAGCAGGAGGAATCCCGGCAAGCTACTCTTATACATTTACAAAGATAGATAGGGAGAATAAACTTATTTCAGGAGAGATTGAGTTTAGCTACAATAATGACTTTGGTTCAGATTCATTCACATCAACATTTACTAATGTGGAAGTAAACGGTGCAGAATTTTAGTAATCGGAGCTCGTATTTCTTCAAGTCCCGGAACCTAACCGAAGGCTTGATTAGCCAGTGTAGAAAGGTTGATTAATCTACTCTGCACCAAGCCAGACCCATCCTTTTTTAGAACAAGGTTTCACTATGGTTAACCCATTCAACGTTCTACAACCGCACTCATTGAAGACCGCAAACTAAGACCAGAAAAAATGGGTAAGCCCTGGACTAAGAGGGAGTAAGGACCGTAATCGTTTGTTTGATCAGCGGCTCGTTAAGGTGAAATCTACATTATTTCTGGCGGGTTTTGGGTACTGTCGCCTGTCCCGTTGAAGAACGGGAACCGCTCAAAAGTACCGGAGGATCACCACTTTAGTAAGAGATTCACCAAACTGCTCGATGAAGTAGAAGTCGTTGACCTGGGAAGGGTCTCGGAGTTCGTTTCTTTTTTTACTTAGCTCTGGAGCTATTAATGTTAAACCCTTTCAGGACAGGTTATCGGCTGACAAATTATCTGATTTCTGCGGGACGACTTATTTATCGTTTAAGAGCACTTTAAGGACGTATTAAGAGTCGAACTCAGGTTAGCAGTAACTTCACACTCTTGTTTGCTATTATTCGATTCGGCACCTTTCTTAATAACCGAATCAAAAAAAAATGGATATTTCAATTATTGAAGCTGATTTAGAAAATGAAGCGCATGCCAAGGCAATTATTTCAATTACAAACGCTTATGCAAAAGATATTATGGGCGGAGGGAAGCCGTTACCGGAGCATGTGCGAAACACAATGATTGCCGGGATGAAGTCCTTTCCGGGGACGCTGGTCTTTCTTGCTAAAGATGGATCAGACTTTATTGGCGTGGCAAGCTGCTTTATGGGTTATTCCACCTTTTTTGCAAAGCCACTGATTAACATTCATGATCTGGCAGTGCTCTCTGAAGCCAGAGGAAGGGGAATCGGGACAACATTGATTGAAGCAGTAACACAGAAAGCCAAAAGTCTCGATTGTTGTAAGGTAACTCTTGAGGTTCTGGAGAATAATCCCGCCAGAAATTTGTATGAACGAAATGGTTTTCAGTACGGTGAGGAACCATATTTATTTATGAGCAAATACTTGTGAGGGACCGAAAGTAGTTCGTTTTCCTGCCGAAAGTTAACTCTTTATTAATATTAGCTAATTGGAAGCCCTTTTATGGAACAAAACTTGGTGAACTCTGTTATTACCCGTAGTTTTAGCCTGAATCGTAGACTAAACCCAATCAAGTGAGTACAACCATAGACGTTGCTGCCAACGTCAAAATAATTAAGGCAGATCTGGAAAACAGAAAACACGCGGCTGACATCGTTAAAATAGTAGATCTTTTCGCGAGAGACCCCATGGGGCAAGATGAGCCTCTGGAAGAAGAAGTTCGGGTAGATATGATTGCAGAGATGAAAAAGATCCCAACAACGATGACGTATATGGCCTATCTGGGCGAGAAGGCACTTGGAATCGTAACTTGCTTCATAGGCTTCTCTACATTTACAGCGAGTAAAACACTTAAAATTCACGATGTTGCTGTACACCCTGATGCAAGGGGAATGGGAGTAGGAACCCGGCTCATCAATAAAGTAAAAGAAGAAGCTGAGGCAATGGGCTGCTCTAAAATCACCTTGGAAGTTCGGACCGACAACCCCGCAAAGAAACTATATGAGCGGGAAGGTTTCGAGTATGGCGAGCCCAAATGGTGGTTTATGACGCACGAACTGAACTGATTGAAGAGTAAAGATTGTAGAACTAGGAAAGAATAAGAATGTTAGTTCTTAACTCTTAAATCCCTGTTCTTCATTCTTACTTATTAATCCCTTCTGCTTCCTTCGCTAGTCCAAGCACTGCTTGTTGGTACAGTGTGCTATTATTATATCGGAGGATTGCCTTTTCGGTAGACCCGGTAATATCCTTGAAATGAGAAAGGTATTTACCAACAGAATAGATATTGCTCGGCATATCGTACAAATCATTTCCAACCCACCATCTGTTTAAGGAATAGGGAATAAACTGTGCATACGACATTGCGCCGGCATAGCTGGATTTTAGCTCAAGCACATCAATATTATTTTTTCCGGTGAATTCAAGTAGCTCCTCCAACTGTGCAAGAGCAAATCTGGACCTGTAGTCTACTACATACATGGAAACATAGGCCTCAAAAGGATTGTATTTTCCGGCATAGGTTCCAAACTCGGATTCCACCCCTATAATCCCAACGATTACCTCCTTTGGGATTCCATATTGCTGCTCAGCAATCTCCAGTTCATCAGAATAAGTGGTGATGAACTCGTTGAGTTTGGAAACCTTCTTATCATAGCCCAGCACTTTCTTATAATCCTCGACATCCTCAATGACCCGCTCTGCAGCCCGGACAAATTTATCTTTGATGTCTGGCATTAATTCGAAGCGCGTGTCTTCCAGCAATGGTCGGATATCTGTCCCCTTCTTATCAAAATGGTCAATTAATTTTTGGAGGTTTTTGTCCGTATCCGGAGAAAAAGTATTAGCAGTTGATGTTGCCGTGAACATCAACGCGCAAACGATGAAAGAAAAAAAAGAAGCTCTGTACATAGTTATCTGCTCTTGATTGTAGATGATGCGTTAATGTATAAGAAATCTTATTTAAGTGGAAAAGAATATTTTGTTATTTCGAACCCCGATTTATCACCTTGCCGAAATTGAAGACGTTAATTCAATGACAACACTGTATAAATGTGAGTTGGGTCATCCCGAATTTATTTCGGGATCTTAAGAAATGGCTTTTAGTTACCACGAGATAGAATATAACCCCTTAGGGTCTCGGACGAATCTTCTAATGTTGGGTTGTACTGTTTTACAAGATTCCTTTTCCACTCGTTATGCCAATTCTTAAGCTGCCTTTCTCTGGCAATGGCATCTGATGTACTACACAACCGTTGTTTAAAATTTTAAGATCATTTCAAAAACGATTCTTTACAAAGATCCCGAAATAAATTAGGGATGACCCGATTTGTAGCCCGGAACTGTATCATAGACTTGGATTAACTGAAATAATAAGGTCAGATTATTTAGGAACATTTGCCACAATACGTAAAGGGGCACCGCTTCCGTCTTTTATCTTCATGGGCAAAGCCATTACATAAGCTCCCATTGTAGGAAGTTGATCAAGGTTCGCGATATTTTCGAAACCGGGAACATTCTGTTCAAACAAAATACGATGTGTCAGATATTCTGTAGACTTACCGTAATCAAGGCTTGGCGTATCCAACCCTACCGCTTTTATGGATCGGTTTTCAACCAGCCATCGGGCTGCATCAGGATGGATTCCGGGGAAACTCAGGTTTGCCACTCCTTCAGCCCCGCGTAAGGTTGTTCCGAGATACTGTTCGGCATCCGGCCAGAGCGCGCCAAATCCTGTATGAAATAATAAAATGCTTCCATCAGGAATTGAGCCATGTTCAACCTCCCAGGCTTTTATATCCTCAGGAAGGATTTGATAGTTACGGTTCCCTTCAACCTGACCAGATACATCAATCACGATTGCATAACCGGAAAGCTGATCTATGCTTAACTCATCTACGGTCTGCTTACCTTCCGAAAAATGAATGGGAGCATCGAGATGGGTGCCACCATGTTCTGCCGTGCTAAACTTGAAAGCTTCATAGTAATAGCCGCCATCGGTTTCACCCACAAAAACGGTATCCATTTGCCAGAGATCAGAAGTGGGCCAGTATAGCGTTTCGTCACTGTAATCATGCGTCAGGTCAACCCATGTCCCATCTTCAAAAGAGTGTTGTTCAATTGGGGTACAGTACGCGAGTAAAAGTATGGGGAGAAGTAACTTAAAAGCTTTCATAATCCGGTGCTTTAGTGAACCGGAATATAGAAACAAGCGCTCAGGAATTGAATAGAGGGCTCATTTAATTTTCTCTATAAGTTCCCCATCTTCATAGAGTTCCTGTTGAAGGATATTTCCTTGTTCATCATACAGAGTCATTAGACCTTCATATACCATCGGACGGTCTTCCTCAGAATAAGAAGTCATTTCAAATTTTAACTGTCCGTTTGGATGCCATTCCCTCATAACAGTCAGGCTGTCACCGGGCTTAGGTGTTCCAACCCAATCTCTAAGAATCTGATCGTTTGCTCCATAATGGCGAAAACCTGCCCTTACACCATCTACAAAAACATGTTCAACCCGATAAGCCTGATTACCTTCTTTATCATATTGAATTGCACCGACCATTAGTCCATCTTCAAAAAGCTGTTTACTGTATAGTTGATCGTTTTCACGTTTGTAATAAGTAGCTTCACCGGTAAAAAGCTGTCCATCTAAAGTATAGTAATGCAAATCGCCAGCTTTGTTCTCGGTAGGAAGTTTATAGCCTAAAGAGACATCAGCATAAAGGTCGTTTTCATCCTGATTATTAAACAAAATCAAATCATGGGGATTGCTGTTTGTGCAGAACAGAAAAGCGAGGACTCCAAAAGCAGGAATCAGAAATACTGACTTGGAATAACTTTTTAAAGGGGAAAATTCTTTTCGTATCATTTTAAACCGCTTTATAGTGAGATGAAAATCCAGATTTGAGGTGAGTGATATGTTGAAGAGGTTTCTCATTTAATTTTCTCTACTAGTTCTCCATCTTTGTAGAGCTCCCGTTGAAGGATATTTCCTTGTTCATCATACAGAGTCATTAGACCTTCATATACCATCGGACGGTCTTCTTCAGAATACGAAGTCATTTCAAACTTTAATCTACCGCTTGGGTGCCACTCCCGATACACATCTAAACCATGATCTTCAGGAGAAGAAGCAAAGCTTTCTATGCTTAGAATCCCATCGTCAAAAGAATGCATAGAAATCTGCTCTCCAGTTTCGAAATCATATTCAATCTCTACACGGTACAATTCTTTGCCAGTTCTTCTGAAGGTTTGTTTTTTAACCCGATGTCCTTCTTTGAAGGTAATGGAAAGAAAAAGCTGCTCATCCTTTTTGAAATACCAATTCTGAGTTCCGGTAAATAAATTCCCATCTGTGTCCACCATTCTGGAATCGTAATAGCCCCCACTATCCTGAATTTGTTCATAAGGAAGTGAAATCAATTTAAGTTGTACATTGGTGTAGAGTTCATCAGAATCAATTTCTGTTTGAGTGCAGAACACAAAAGAGAGAAAACTAACGAAGCAAACCGTCAAAATAGACTTGGCAGAAGATCGAAATGATGAGAAGTGTTTAGCCATCATCATCAATCTCTTTTTAGTGAGGGGAAAATCAAAGCGACTTGTTATTTTTTCGGAAGCTGCTTTGGAAGCAAAGGTTAGTAGTATGGATTGATAGTTTTGGATATCATCTGAGCCGTTTATGGCTCCCTCATCCGCCAGGAACTCATGATTCAGCTGAATCGCATGTTTATAGAAATAAAGAATGGGATTAAACCAGAACAGGGTTTTGATCAACTCAATAAACAGCACGTCCAATGAATGCTTTTGTCGGATATGGGTAAGTTCATGCTCGAGAATTTCAGGATTGATCTTATCGGACTCAAAATCACTTTTGTTCAGAAAAATCCACTTAAAAAATGATTGTGGAATGATTTTCTCGTCCAGTAAAACCAGTGTGGAATTATTAAAAGAGGATGTTGTTCCATGCTTCACTTTAGCTAACAACTGATAAATTCCGGCTCCGAAGCGAATGAGTAAGAAGAGAGTTACAAGTATATATACTCCACCCAGAATCTGTTTTCTGCTCAATAATGGTACTTCAGATTGTTGGGAAGCCACAGCCTCTTCAGTACCCGGCGATGTTTGTGAGGCAACAGGCGCTGCTTCAATCACCGGTTCAATAGTTCGCGCAACAAATTCTGAGGGAGCATTTACGGTCGACTCAACCTTAGAAATTTCAAGTCCGGCTATGGTAGCATCAGGGCTGACATTTATTTGTACCAAAGGAGCCGTAAGTCCAAGAACCAGAGCCGCTAACAAAAAGAAACGGTTGAAGGTGTGCATCTTTTCATTTTCCAGGAAGAGCTTATAAACACCTAAAAGGAGCGCAAGCAGAATAGTGGATTTTACGAGGTAGATAATCATGACTTTTTCCTTTCTATCTCTTTTTCCACGATCGACTTTAACTCCTCAAGCTCCGAAGTAGATAAATTAGTTTCAGAGGCAAAAAAGGAAGCAAACTGAGCCGAAGAATTATTGAAAAACTTTTTGATCAGCCCATTTACATGCTTCGAAAAATAGTCTGTCTTCTTAACCAGAGGAAAGTATTCTCTCGAACGACCATGCTGATTGTAATCAACGAAGCCTTTTTCCTGCATTCGTTTTAACAAGGTCGCGATGGTAGTGGGAGCTGGCCTGGGCTCCGGATACTCATCCAGCAAATCACTCATATACGCTTTTTCAAGCTTCCAGAGATGTTGCATCAGTTCTTCTTCGGTTTGGGAAAGCGGCATGCTCTACGTTGTTAGAATTGTTTCTACAAACGTAGAATATAAAATTCAAAGTATCAATAGTCGAAATAAAATTAATTCTTTGTAGCTAATATCACTTGCTTTATTTGCCCCGATGCTCTGCATGGGAGTGGTTAAATTACAACGGGGAGTATCGTAACCAGAGAATGAGACAAGTTTGGCCTTAAAGTCATCCGTGCAAAAGCAGGGATCTGGATTGCTATAAAAATATTGTTCTTTGTTTAAACTTAGGATTCCCGCCTGCGAGGGAATGACAGGGATCAGTAATATAGAGCTCATGTTATGGTTACATCAAAACCATATCCCAAAACTCGAACTTCATTCACAAAACCCTTACCTTATCAGGCCTTGGCAAATTTGCCTCATATCCTGTTTTGAGGCTCAAAGAAAAATTTTGCCACGGAAATACGAAAGCACTAATTAGTGTTTTCTTTATTTTGTGAGTTAGTGCTTTTGTGGCGCTGATTTCAGGAAAACACCGAAACTATTATCAAAAGGAAATCATGGCAAAAGAATTTGATGTATGCGTAATCGGGTCTGGCCCGGGAGGATATGTAGCTGCAATCCGCGCATCACAACTGGGATTTAAAACAGCAATTGTAGAGAAAAGACATTTAGGCGGAGTTTGTTTGAATATTGGATGTATCCCGACCAAAGCGCTGCTCCGTTCTGCAGAAGTATTGGAATCCATTCAGCATGCTGATGATTATGGAATATCTGTAAAGGATGTATCTGCTGACTTTGATGGGATAGTAAAGCGAAGCCGTGGCGTTGCTAACAAAATGAGCAAAGGGGTTCAGTTCCTGATGAAAGCGAATAAGATCGAAGTGTTCATGGGAACAGGATCATTCAAGTCTAAATCAGAAATAGCTGTTAGTGATGAAAGCGGAAAAGAAACCGAAAGCATCAAGGCTAAGCATTTTATTATTGCAACGGGTGCTCGTCCGCGTCAGCTTCCTGGTCTGGAAATTGATGGCGAAATGATCATCGATTCTGAAAAGGCGATGACGATGGAAAAGCAGCCCAAGAAAATGGTGATTGTTGGAGCCGGAGCCATTGGAGTTGAGTTTGCCTATTTCTACAACACAATCGGAACCGAAGTAACCATCGTAGAGCTTCAGAAAACGCTCGTTCCAGTAGAAGACAAAGATGTTGGACGAGAACTTGGAAAAATTTACAAGAAAAAAGGAATCAATATCCTTACGGAAAGCACCGTCGAGAAAGTTTCCAAAAAAGGTAAAGGTGTTGAAGTAACAGTTAAAACCAAGAAGGGTGAAGAAAAGATCGAAGCCGATGTGGTTCTTTCTGCAGTCGGAGTAACCGGAAACGTGGAAGGTCTTGGACTGGAAGATATTGGCGTAAAAGTTGAAAAGGGAGCTATCCAGGTTGATAAATCTACGTACTCAACCGGAGTAGATGGAATCTATGCTATTGGTGATATCATTGGAGCTCCATGGTTGGCTCATAAAGCGTCTCATGAAGCAGTTGTTCTTGCTGAACAATTAGCGGGGATGAGTCCGAAGCCGATCAACTACAATAACATTCCCGGATGTACATACTGCGAGCCTCAGATTGCCTCAGTAGGATTGACGGAAGAAGCCGCCAAAGAAGAAGGTTACGATATTAAAGTCGGAAAATTCCCGCTTTCAGCAAGTGGAAAAGCAACAGCGCTCGGACATGAAGAAGGTTTCGTGAAAGTTGTGTTTGATGCCAAGTACGGCGAATGGTTAGGCTGCCACATGATTGGATTCGGTGTTACCGAAATGATTGCGGAAGCAGTTGTAGCCCGAGACCTGGAAACTACCGGACATGAAATCATCAGCGCGGTTCACCCACACCCAACGCTTTCCGAAGCAGTGATGGAAGCCGTAGCGGAAGCATACAACGAAGGTGTTCATTTAGGAACTCCGGTTAAGAAGTAATTAAATTGTCATTTCGAATCCTCCGAAGGAGGTGAGAAATCTAAAAAGAGCCGTAAAAGCAATTTCTTAGATTTCTCGCTTTGCTCGAAATGACAAAGAAAATAAATGGCTCCCAACAGGGAGCCATTTTTGTCTTAATGAATTAAAGAAAAAACCCCTCCCCTTGAGGGGAGAGCTGCGAAGCGGGATGAGTGTCAGCAATGGCTTTCTGTGATAATAGCCAAGAACCAATTTTAATAACAATTCAGTACAGGCGGATGGCAATCCGCCCCAATGCGAACTTATAGTGAATCAAAAAACCATCGAACTCTACGACCTCGGCAAAGCCTCATACAAACCAACGTGGGAGCTTCAGCATAAAGTGCAGCAAAGCATTATTAAGGAGAAACGCGCTGAGCAGAAAGGAGAGTTGTCAGGAGTTCGCAACAACGATGCGCTTTTGTTTGTGGAACATCCCCATGTGTACACACTTGGAAAAAGCGGGGCAGAAGAGAATATGCTTCGCTCTATGGCGGAATTGCTCAAACTAGATGCCGAATTTGTTAAAATAGATCGTGGTGGAGATATCACCTATCACGGGCCGGGACAGATTGTAGGATATCCAATTCTGGACTTAGATCGCCACTTCACCGACATCCATAAGTACCTGAGATACCTTGAAGAAGTGTTGATTCGCGTTTGTGCAGATTACGGTTTTGAGGCCGTACGAATTGACGGACTAACCGGGGTTTGGATCGGCGATGAAAAAATAGCAGCGATGGGCATTCGTTGCTCACGATGGGTAACGATGCATGGCTTTGCCTTTAATGTAAATTCAGACCTAAGCTACTTTAGTCACATTGTTCCTTGTGGAATTGATGACAAAGCAATAACAAGTTTACAAAAGCTGTGTGGCAAGGAAGTTGATATAGGTGAAGTAAAAGAAAGGATCGTTTTTCACTTTCAGAATGTTTTTGACATCCGCCTTGAAGACATGGGTGGGCAGAAAGAACTAGAGAAGAATTTTTTGTAACTTTTGAAGGCTCCGCTACAAATATTGTCATTTCGAGCGGAGCGAGAAATCTATCGTGTAAATTTAAAACAACCCTTTAGATTTCTCACCTCCTTCAGGGGATTCGAAATGACAAATTACAGAATAAATACATGATCAAAGAACTACAGATAGTAGAAAAGAAATCAACGAAGAGACGCCCTGAATGGTTGAGGGTAAAGCTTCCGACAGGAGAGAAGTTCAAAGAGGTGCTGGACACCATTAATGAACATAAATTGAATACAGTGTGTGCCGAAGCCCGTTGCCCGAATATGGGCGAATGCTGGGGTGCCGGAACAGCTACCTTTATGCTATTGGGTGACGTTTGCACAAGATCATGCGCGTTTTGTGCGGTGAAAACAGGCAGGCCTCCGGCCGATCTGGATTGGGATGAACCGGCGCGAGTAGCAGATGCCGCTAAAAAAATGAAGTTAAAACACGTTGTGCTTACCTCCATCAACAGAGATGATAGAAAAGATGGCGGAGCACCGATATTTGCGGCTACCCATGTTGAACTACGCAAAGTTATTGAAGGGGTAACAATTGAATCGCTTATCCCGGATTTCAGAGGAGACTGGGAGACGCTTCAAATAGTGCTGGACACACCTCCAGATGTCTTAAGTCATAACCTGGAAACGGTGCCAAGGTTATATCGGAGGGTTCGGCCTCAGGCAAAATATCAACGTTCTCTCGATCTTCTACAACGCACAAAAGATTCGGGCATCAGATCAAAAACCGGGATTATGGTAGGTCTGGGCGAAACCAGGGAAGAAGTAATTGAATTGATGCAGGATTGTGTAGATCATAGTGTAGATGTATTGACTATTGGTCAATATATGCAACCAACAAAAATGCACCACCCTGTGATGGATTGGGTACATCCGGATCAATTTGCGGAATACAAGGAGATTGGCGAGAAGTTGGGAATTGGTCACGTGGAAAGCGGCCCGCTGGTTCGTTCTTCATATCATGCAGAACGACACGTTTAAATTTTTTTCCTGACCTCGGGATAGTATCTTAGGTTAAAATTATAGGAAATGCTCTCTACAGTAACGGTATTATTTATCAGCTATCTGATGGGTTCCATCCCTTCTGCTATTTGGGTAGGAAAGATATTCAAAGGAGTAGATGTAAGAGAGCATGGCAGTGGGAATGCCGGAACCACGAATACGTTCAGAGTGCTGGGAGTTCCATTCGGGATAACCGTTTTTGTGATGGATTTTATGAAGGGCTTCGTCCCTTCCTTTTGGTTAAGTGCCCTCGCATTTACTCTTATTGAAGCTCCCTTTAACGGCCCATTGGCTCCTCCTTTGTGGGATGTGGAAGCATTTCTGAAAATTTCGTGTGGACTTTTTGCTGTAGTAGGGCACATGTTCCCGATATTTGCAAACTTCAAAGGAGGAAAAGGAGCTGCGACTGCTTGTGGAATGCTGTTCGGGGTTGAGCCCATATCGATTTCTATTTCAGCAGCGATTTTTGTGATTGTTATTTTGGTTACTAAGTATGTTTCTCTGGCTTCAATGCTGAGTTCATTCTTTTATCCGATAACCCTACTGATTATGAAATATGGACTGGGATTTGATGTAGATGGGAGCATCATCATTTTTAGTGTACTGGTTGCATCAGGGATAATTTACAGACACAAGTCTAACATCCAGCGCTTAAAAGATGGAACAGAAAGTAAAGTAGGTTCGGGCAGTAAAAAGAAGAGTGAAGAAGAACAAGCAACAACGGCAGGAGCAGAGGCATGAGAAATGTAACAATTGTTGGAGCGGGAAGTTTTGGAACGGCACTCGCCACGGTTCTCGACACCGCTGGAAATAACGTTCAGATTTGGGCAAGAGAAGGTAATGTTGTAGATACAATTAACAATGAGCATCGAAACCCGGCATATCTTGCAGGGCTAAAACTACCCGAAAGCATAAAGGCCTACAATGATTTAGAACATTGCCTGAGATCTCAGGACATCGTTGTTTTTGCTACTCCATCACACACACTCAGAGAAATTGCCGCTAAGATAAAACCTTGTCTTGATGGCCACGAAATTCTTGTAACGGTTTCAAAGGGGATTGAAAACGACACCTTCAAAACAATGTCCCAGATTTTAATTGAAGTGATGGAAGGGGTCACTTATGAAGATAATATAGGAGTGTTGTACGGTCCGAGTCATGCTGAGGAAGTCGCTACCCTGAAACCAACCACTGTTGTTGCAGCAGCTTATTCCACCCGAACAGCACGAACTATTCAGGAAGCGTTTTTAACCCCAATGTTCAGAGTTTATATCAATAACGATGTAATTGGTGTGGAGATCGGCGGCTCTGTAAAAAACATCATGGCTATTGCCGCGGGAGTTATCGACGGAGCGGAACTCGGAGACAACGCCAAAGCAGCACTTATTACGCGCGGACTCCATGAGATGAAACGGATGGGGGCCGTGATGGGAGCTCACCCGGATACATTTTCAGGATTAACAGGTATGGGAGATTTAATTGTGACCTGTACTTCCAAACACAGCCGGAACCGACATGTAGGTCAACAAATCGGTCAGGGAAAAAAACTGGATGAGATCATTAAAAGTATGAACATGGTGGCGGAAGGGGTAAAAACCACAAAATCAGTGTACGATTGGGCGGTAAAAAGTGGAATTGACATGCCGATTACCAAAGCGGTATACCGGGTTTTATTTGAAAACGAAGACCCTAAAGACGCATTGAATACGTTGATGACCAGAGACCCGAAAGACGAAATTATCATCTAACAATACGTTGGATCAAAAAGTAGTTTGATCGTTCGTTTTGATCATATAGACGCGTTATGAAAGACGAGATGGAATTCTATTTACAACACACCGGAACGGTTGAGATTTCGGATATGACGAAACAGGACCTCAAAAATCTGATAGCTACCGGAGAAAGTTCATTTCTGGAATTCAAACAAAAAGTAGCGTCTCCCGAAAAACTAGCAAAAGAAATTGCCGCATTCGCGAACACCAAAGGAGGCACATTATTAATCGGAGTAGCAGACAACGGAGAAGCGGTTGGCGTTGAAAGTTATATGGAAGAAGAGTTCTGGATTAGTCAGGCCGCAGAAGATTGCTGTGTGCCCGTACCTGACATCTCCATAGAGTTGATCAGCTTCAGTGGAAAAGACATCCTCCTGGTGAAGGTGCCTGAGTCTGCGGAAAAACCAATTCACGTAAAAGGAAAAAAGAGCAGAGTTGTCTACATCCGTAGAGAAGATGAAAGTGTAGTAGCCTCAGATGAAATCGTAGAGGTACTCAAAAACGGAAGCTCTGATGAAGGAATCACCTTTGAGTACGGAGAAAAAGAGCGCCTGCTGTTCAGATTTCTGAACGAGTACAGTGACATAACGGTAGAGCGGTTTTCTATTTTGATCAATACCACAACATATACGGCAGCCAAAATTTTGGTTAACCTTGTAAGCGCCGGAGTCTTAGACCTGTTTGAAAAGGATGGAGCCGCACATTATACATTTTCCAAGAAAAGTGCGTAATTTTGATGGCAAACTTTCTATTTCTTTGTCATCCTGAACTTGATTCAGGATCTGTAGCGAGCAAGAGGTTGAATTAAAAAAAGTCATGAGCACAAAAGAAGAAAATTTAGATGATGTAATTTCCTCCCTCTTAGATTTTGAGGAAGACGAGAGTACATCTGAAAACGAAGTCAAAGAGTTAACAGGAGAGCCCGTTCGCCTTACCGAGCGTGCAGCAAAGCAGGTTCAAAAAATCAAAGCCGATGAATCACTAGAAGAAGGTCTCTATCTGCGTGTAGCAGTTGAAGGAGGGGGATGTTCAGGGCTGAGCTACAAGCTCGGTTTAGATCACCGTACAGAAAACGATGTGATTTTCGAAAATCACGGAGTTGAGGTAATTGTAAATTCAGATCATTTACTCTATCTGGAAGGAATCGAAATTGATTATCCGGACGGCCTAGATGCCAGAGGCTTCACTTTTGACAACCCCAATTCCGTGGAAGACTGCGGGTGTGGGACTAGTTTTTCGATTTAGTAAGATTTTGCCACTCTTATAACATCATCCTGAATTTGATTCAGTATTGATTTCGAACTCGCTTATTGATTCAACACTTAGAAATTTTTTTACTCCAATCTAATTTTCTCTTTTACCCTATGTTCTTTTGTACCGACAAAAGAACCAAAAACTCCCGGCTACAACTGCTTCGCGGGTTCATAAAAGATTCGACTGAATAAATCCAAAGGTCCATGTTCTGAAAAGCCACATTTACTTTCCATCCGGTGCGGATTTATTCCCCGCCAGTTGTCGTGGCGTGGAATCTTTGTATTCACTATTCCGCTCACCAGTTTAATGCCGAATTTTAAAGATCAAGCTAGTCTCAATATTTTCTTCTTAAGAAAAACTGTAATGGTCTTAGAATCTCCAAAACTAAAACCAAATAATGATTAGAGATTAATCAGAGTCATCCTTCTTAGTAATTAAACGCACCCCTCGTTTAAAGGTGATATAATGCCAGACCCACTCACCAAAAACGCGGAATCGATTTCGAAACCCAATCAAAAAAAAGATGTGAATTACCCCCCAAAGGACCCATGCAACTAAACCGGTTAACCGCACACCTTTTATATCCGCTACAGCTTTTGCTCGACCAATAGTTGCCATCATACCCTTGTCATTATACTTGAACTCTCCTCGTGGCATACCTTTAAGTTCATTTTTAATCAGCTTGGCAACAAATTTGCCTTGTTGTATAGCAGGTTGAGCGACTCCAGGCAATGGTTTGCCATCTTTACCCTCAAAGTGAGCGGCATCACCCAGAACAAAAATATTCGTATCTGATGAAACTGACATATCCTTATTTACTATTATTCTACCAATACGGTCTTTTTCTTCATTTCTAAGTTCATCCAATAAAGAAGTGCCGCCAACTCCAGCCGCCCAGATTACATTCGGTGTTTCAATAAAGTGGTTTTTTAGCTGCACACCTTTTTCGGTAATTTCTTCTACGGGGGAATTTAAAATCACTTGAACACCCATTTTAGTAAGGGTATTAAGGGCACTGTCGGAAAGTGATTCTGGGTATCCATTTAATACAGTTCCGGCTGCTTCTACTAAGTGTACTGTAGTTTCGTTTTTATGAAAATTTCGGTAATCCCGCATCATATTACGCTTGGCGATCTCAGCTATGGAACCTGCCATTTCTACTCCGGTGGGTCCCGCACCTATTACTACAAAAGTGAGATATTTTTTACGGGCATCTACATCAGGTATTTTGTCCGCTTCTTCCAACGAAAGAAGAATACGCTCTCTGATCCTAATGGCATCATTTACAGATTTTAAACCAGGGGCATTTTTTTCCCAATCATCATTGCCGAAATAATTGTACTTGGCTCCAGTCGCAACAATCAAATAATCGAAAGAAATCAGATCTCCGTCTGCGAGTTGAATAACCCGGTCTTTCTTATTTATTGAAACTACTTTTCCTAATACTACATTTATATTTTTCTGCTTTGAGAATACCGACCGTATAGGAACTGCAATATCTCCGGGACTTAAAGCGGCTGTCGCAACCTGATAAAGAAGGGGCTGAAAAAGATGGTGATTAGACTTGTCAATTAAAGTGACTTTAAAATCTTGAGAGGAGAGGTTTTTAGCTGCGGTAATACCCGCAAAACCACCACCTATAATTACTACATGAGTAGCCATTTAAGAGTGAGTTTAGGATTTAGCCTTTTTACCTAAAGGTAATTCTTCTTCAACTTCAATATCATCCAAATCCGGAATTTTAATTCTTTCTCTTGTATTTGTTTCTGATTTCCCCGCAAGGAAATGTCGCTCAACCATTTGCTGAAAAGTGCCAAGCAGCTCAACAAGTTTTTCCTTTCGTTTGAGCTTTCTTTTTTTAATGAAGCGACTAAAAAAATAACTGGCTGTAAGGAAGAATCCGGGTAGTATCGTCATTGGAATGCGCCCATCACCCTGTACCTGATCAAAGATTACAGCAGCAAGCATCATAAAAGAGATAAATATGGCAAATGCAGGGAAAACGAAGAGTTTATTGAGAGAACTAAGATTCTGACGGATAGAAAACTTTACCCGATTATCTTTTTGAGAAATCTCCATTTCAGGAGAACTGGTAATAGAAAACAACCGGGAAGGGCCTGAGGGCGTGGCATTCCAGAAAATCTTTTTATTACGCCTGGAAATCTTCCCAACCGTGTTAAAATGATACTCCAGATTTGCTCTTATTTCATTAAGCACAGAGCCATCAATTGAGCCGTTAGCCTGGGCAGTAACATGAACATCTGTTTGATTGCCGGTATCAACTTTAATCGGGTCTTCAGTTTCTATTCCCTGATGCTCAATCAGGGCTTCTTTAATATGCTGGCGTTCGATATTCAGGTTATCGGCGATTTCAAACAACGTTTGATAATCTTCTTCATTGAACACTGAGTTCCTGTTGGGAGATTGCTCATTAAACTTTTGAAATACGGATGCGCGCTTGATTAGTAATCTGATTTCGTCGTCGGTGAGCTTGCCCATGATGCTTTAGTTTAGTTTTGCCTGTGCCTCGTTGATCAATTTCGCAACCTCTTCTTTCGAAATGTGCTCGGTATTGTTGCAATAATGGCAAGAAACTTCCTGTCCTTCACCTGCCATATCTTTGAGATCGTCAACGCCTAGCATAGAAAGAGCATCAAGAAATCGTTCTTTTGAACAACGGCAAAAGAAATCCACCAGCTGGCGGTTTAGTTCTTTTACTTTGATAGGAGATAACGCGCTGCTCATAATCTCATCGATATATTGACCGTCAGCCAGTAGGTTATCAATAGGAGGAAAAGACCCAAGACGCTCTTGCAACATATCAATCTGTCCCTCAGGAGCTCCGGGCAAACGTTGTAAAAGTATTCCCCCGGCTTCTGTTACACTTCCGTCTTCATCAATACCTACATCCAGAATAACCGCGGAGGGAATTTGTTCGGATTGTGCCAGATACTGAGCGACATCCGAGTTTATATCGCCGTTTACAATTTCGATGCTGCTGGTTCTGGGTTCTGCTTCATTATAAAGCACTTTGGTAAAAGTGAGGATTCCCAGACCGATTCCATCACCCATAGCCACTCCCGGGTCTGAATAATCTAGTTCAGCCTGGGGATTAGCTACATAGCCTCTTATTTCACCCAAACTGTTAGCCTCTGCGGTGATTGAACCAACCGGACCATTTCCGTCCAGACGAAGCTGAATGCGCTCTTCTTTTTTTAATTCAGATGCCAATAACATAGCAGCCGTTAAAGCTTTCCCAAGCAGCACAGTGTTAAGTAATGATAAGCCATGCCGTTCTTTGGCTTCCTTTACAACATCGGTAGTCTTAACTACCGAAACCTTGAAATTACCATCTTCAGTAATGCCTTTAATAAGTCGGTCTTTAAATTCGTAATCCTGGCGATTCATAATCTATTTAGGTAAAAATTAAGGGATGAAGATAAGGAGAAAACCAAGGGGATGAAGCTAGTTTTTGGTTATTGAGTCGATAGTATTTATTAACATCATTATTATAGAACCGGACTTCAATGGGGACAACCCAGTCAACGCTCTAATGCGGAACTCAATAAGGTCTGTAACCCAAGACCAGAAAAAATGGGCAAGCCCCGGACTAAGAGGGAGTCAGAATCGTAATCGTTCGTTTGATCAGCGACTCGTGAAGACGAAATCTGCATTATTTCTGGCGGTTTTTGGGTACTGTCACCTGTCCCGTTGAAGAACGGGAACCGCTCAAAAGTACCAGAAGATCAAGTCTCTTCAATAAGAGATTTGTACCCCTCGGTGAGATAAAAGGCGTTGATTCTGTGAAGAGCCTCGGGGTTGGGTTCTTTGTTCTCTTCAACCCCCCAGATGATCCCGGGGCTATTTGTGTTAAACCCCTTCAGGGTTATGCAATCGACTCGTCAGGTAAAAGCGAAGAATCTAAAAAAGAGATCGAGGGAAACGCAGCGGCTTATTAAGATTCTTCGGGGGGAGAGGTCGTAATATATCCCCACAAATAGAGAGTTACCTACGATCAGTCATATACATCTCTCCAAGTCGACCAGAGAAATGGCTTTTCGAAGAGTATTTTGACTTCAGGCGGGCTACGGATGCAATACGTTCTTCAGCCAGAATATTGGAGGCCTTGTACGTCGGAATTTCGTGATCTTCGGAATACTTCAGGATATTTAGCGTGGTATCATAAATTTTTTGAGTACGATTCATCGCCTGCTCCCGGTTGTAGCCTTCAAGCTCACTGGAGATGTTAATGATCCCGCCCGCATTAATCACATAATCAGGAGCATAAATAATGCCCTTTTCTAACAGCATCTGGCCGTGCTTTTCTTCTACATCCAGTACGTTATTCGCACCGCCTGCTATAATATCGCACTTAAACTGATCGATGGTGTCATCGTTAATAATCCCCCCCAATGCACAAGGGGTAAAAATGTCCACATCAAGACCATAAATTTCATCAGGGGAAACTACTTCGGCACCAATTTCATCAGCAAGGGACTGCGCTTTTTCTGTATAAATATCAGAAATAAACAATTTCGCGCCTTCTTTGGCAGCGTGTTTCGCGAAATACGAAGCCACATGTCCGGCACCCTGTAATGCAATTCTTTTTCCTGAAAGAGAATCATTTCCATAAGCTTTTTTTGCACAAGCTTTCGCTCCCATGTATACGCCGTAAGCGGTTACCGGCGAAGGATTTCCACTTCCGCCCAGAGTTTCAGGAATACCGGTTACATACTTAGTCTCAGAATAAATCCACTCCATGTCCTGAACTTCCATACCAACATCTTCCGCAGTTATATATCGCCCACCAAGCCCGTCTACATATCGCCCAAAAGCCCGGAACAAAGCTTCATTTTTATCGGTGTGGGGATCGCCAATGATAACTGCCTTTCCTCCGCCCAGGTTCAACCCGGAAATTGCAGATTTATAAGTCATACCTCTGGACAAACGCAATACATCTTTCAATGCTTCTTCTTCTGTCTTGTACATCCACATTCGTGTTCCGCCTAATGCAGGGCCAAGCGTAGTATTATGTATGGCTATAATAGCTCGCAAACCAGTTTCAGGATCAGAACACATTACAACCTGTTCATGATCCTTAGCTTTCATGGCGTTAAAAATCGGGAAGTTTGTATCTTTCGTAGCGTTGGTTTTATTCTCTTTCAATGGGGACTTTATCATGGATATTTCTTAATTGTGGAACCGCTTCCAAAACTCTCGTTTTATCGAACCAAAATCCACCGTTAATAGTTGAGGAAGTAAAATATTAGTAACCAGAATAGGTTATAAATGAACTTGTTTTATGTTAAGAACAAAATTAACAATTAGAGAGAAATCAAAGTTTTAAAACTTATAAAGAGTTTCAGCTTTTGATGAAAGTAACCAACAAAGTTGTATTTTAAGAATAATTAGGTGCAGAGCACTTTGGTGTTTCGGTTTGGTCGCCGGATAGCTTTTTATGTATAAAAATAAAAAAAAGGTAAATCATGTCATTCCGCTGGGTGTACGCACAGCCGGAGCAGAAAGACCGTGTGCCCATATTACAGCAGGCGCTCGGTGTTCCGGAAAAAATAGCCCGTTTGCTGGCTATCCGTGGCATAGAAAATTATGATAATGCAAAGACTTTTTTCAGACCTACTATAGATCTATTACACGATCCTTTTTTAATGAAGGATATGGAGTTGGGTGCAGAACGGCTCGCTCTGGCTATACGTAAAAGCGAAAAAGTGCTTGTTTACGGTGATTATGACGTAGATGGTACTACGGCTACATCCTGTTTATATACTTTCCTGAAGGAATTCGGGGTTGAAGCTGATTATTATATCCCGCACCGATTTAAAGAAGGTTATGGAATAAATCCCGAAGGAATTCAATATGCGCACGAGATAGGTGCGAACCTGATTGTCTCTGTGGATTGTGGAATCACAGCCATCAACGAAGCAATCGAGATTAAAGAAAAGGGGATGGAATTGATTATCTGTGATCACCATACGGTGGGAGATGCTATTCCTGATGCAGCGGCTGTGCTTGATCCCAAACGACCGGATTGTGATTATCCTTTCGATGGATTATCCGGTGCTGGTGTAGGATTTAAACTTATCCAAGGTACTCTTAAACGGCTTGGACTCCCCGATTCCATTGCGTATAAATTCCTCGACTTGGTAGCTATTTCCATCGCATCAGATATAGTGCCCATTATTGATGAAAACAGAATTTTGATGAAAGCAGGATTGCAGATGATTCAAAGTTCTCCTAGAGTTGGGATTAAGGCTTTGATGGAATTAATCAAGATGCCTATTCAGGATATAACCACGTCCAAGATTGTATTTTCGATAGGCCCAAGAATTAATGCTGCCGGAAGAATGGGAGATGCTTCAACTGCAGTTAAGCTGATGATCGCTGAATCCTATTCCGAAGCTAAAGCCCTGGCTTACGAATTAGAATCCATCAACCTGAAAAGGAGAGACAAAGATTCGCTCACTATGGAAGAAGCACTTGCCCAGATTGATGATGATCTCGATATGGATGAGATTTCCACCTTAGTTCTCTACAAAGAAGACTGGCATCTTGGAGTGATTGGAATTGTGGCATCCCGCTTGGTTGATATGTTTCACCGTCCGGCGGTAATGCTCAGTAATGTGGATGGTAAGATAAAAGGGTCAGCCCGAAGCATTAAAGGCTTCAACATTTATGATGCGATGAAGCAATGCGAAGATTTACTGGAGCAGTTTGGAGGGCATGAATTTGCAGCTGGACTCACTCTTCAGGAAAAAAATCTTCCGGAGTTTAGGCGTCGCCTTAACCAAATTGCGTATCGCGGACTTTCCGGTTCAAAATTTGATCCGGAACTATCTATTGATTGTAAACTTGATCTCGGCGAGATAGACATGAAGTTCTGGAAGCTACTGGCACAGTTTAAACCATTCGGCCCCGCTAATCTTCGCCCGGTGTTTGTATCGGAGGGAGTTGAGGCTGTCGGGATTCCAACTGTGGTAGGAAACGGGCATCTAAAAATGAAAGTGAAGCAAAACGGATCAGGGATATTTGACACTATCGGTTTTAACATGCATGAATTTTTACCCACGGTTAGGGATGGCGAAAAGTTCGATATTGCCTATGTGCTGGAAGAGAATTTCTGGAATGGCCGGCGCACATTACAAATGCGCTTGAAAGATATCCATCTTTCTTAACATTCTTGTGCACAACTATTGTATGTAGATGGTAAAGACACTATCTTTGCAGCCCTTTCTACGGGACTGTAGCTCAGTTGGTAGAGCAACGGACTGAAAATCCGTGTGTCGGCGGTTCAATTCCGCCCGGTCCCACAAAAACCCTTGTAAGTCTTTGATTTACAAGGGTTTTTTATTTTATGGTGCTTGTATTGGTGTAAACATTCCCTTCTGAATAGATGTTTAAAAGAGAGTAAATGCTACTTATAGTCTGTAGATGTATAAGTAGCATTTTCCGAATATATATCAAATCATAGTGATGTATGAAAATTCAAAACAGTACGTTAAACAAGGTTTTTTCAAAAAACCTGAGACACTTCCGAATTCAAGCAAAACTTTCTCAAGAAGATTTATCAGATAAGTGTGGTTTGCATAGGACATATGTTGGCTCCATAGAAAGAGGAGAAAGAAATGTTACTCTTAAGACAGTTGAAAAGTTTGCTAAGGCCCTTTCTACATCACCTATTAAATTACTTTCTGAGGATTAAAATGTATTACGATGTAAAGTCATCAGCTTTATACAAGAAAAAAAAGATTCAGGGCTCTAATCTTACAATTTATGATAAAATTGATGTGGGAGATGAGGATTTTTGGTTAACCGCAGATGAGATTGAGTATTTATTAAACTCCGGGATGAATGGCTTAAGTGTCGATGGGTTAAAAAATAGGACTAGATCGAAGGTTTTAGGACAAAAAATATGCGAAAGCTTAGGTTATCCTGTACCAAGTGTTTTTAAAAAAACCAAACCAAAGTTCTACGGACAAAATATTGCAAGTTATTCACTAAAGGCGAATAATTTTCAAATCTATAACGAAGATATTGAACCAGAGAGAAGGTATGTAGTAATTGATATTACACCATCTTTAGAAGTTGGTAATATTGTAGTAATTGATGGTGTTGATTTAGCCAACTATGATACTACTGGGGTTTTAACAAAAAAATATCAAGCAATTCTAGATCCCGATCATATTAATAGAATTGGTTATCCTAGCAAAACATTACTAGAGGATTCTGCAACTATAAGAAGACTAATTGAATCATTTACAGGAAAGAAGAGGATAGGATTAAGTCCTAATACGAAGCCTACACTAGATTCAATACTAAGCCTAGATGAAATCTATAATACTCTAAAACCATTAGTAGGGCAGAAGTTCAAAGATAGTGGATTTGACCAAGAACGAATTCGAGGAGAGAGCTTACATAGAAAAATATGTGAACTAATTGGTTATAAAACTTTTGAAGATGATGGAACATACCCAGATTTAAAGAATCAGCTTCTTGAAATAAAACTACAAACATCAAGAACAATAGATTTAGGACTTGTAACCCCAGAATCAACTTCGAAACTTGATATAATAAAAATTGGCAGTGATCAAATATCACATAATGATGTAAGGTATGCTGTAGTAGATGCAGATATTAGAAACAAAGAAGTAGTTATAAATAACATCTATGTTGTTTCTGGATATAATTTTTTTAAAATATTTAAGAAAATGGGAGGTAAGGGAGTGAACACCAAAATTCAATTTAATTTACCTTCTTCTGTTTTTGATAAACCAAATACCTCCCAGACATCATTATTTAACTCTGATAATAATGATTGATTTTCAAGAGGTTCTTTTAGGGCGGTTATTTTTTTTACACGTTCAATAATTCTCTTAGCAATGTTGCCATCAGGATTTGGAAGGGGAAATTCTTTTACATACTGAGCAACAAATCGTCTCCTGCTTGAATAAAGCTTGTTGTTAAACTTTTTATCGTAAAAGTCTTTTATAAACTCAGAGTTACCTATTGCTAAAGCTAACCACATATAGTCTTCATTACTTGAATAGAAAAAGTAACAATCACCATTAACGACACTACCCGAGTCATCTAACCAAAATGTTGGTTCTTCTGCAATATCTCTAAAGACAATTTTATTCTTCTCCCAAATGGATGGATCTTGTGGAACCCAAATTTCAAACCAATTTCGACCAGATTTTTTGATGTAGCTTCTTGATGCTAGTCGTTCGTAATTATTATACAAATATTCTTTAGTATTTGGGTATTCCTCTAAGTTAATTGCTTTCTTCTTTCCATTGATTTTCTCGTGAGTATATAAGATTTCAGTATTATCAGTTTTTGCTCTAAATCTTCTAGCAATCTTATGAGTAGTTAGTTTTTTAAGGACTTCTGGAATCTGTTGTTTAAACTCATTTTCCCAATCATTTCTTATAAAGACATTATCTGCTGTAGTTTTCACTCCTACTTTTACATCACCAACATCTTTGAATGTAACTTGGGTATTAGCTTGAACAGTGTCTAGCCATTTTTTTATTTTTTTATTGGTAATTGACCAGATAGATTTTTTATCAGATTCTAAATTTAAGGTGCCTTTTGTAACTTGATAATAATCGGTAAGTCCGATGTCATATACACCTTCAGTATTAATTGCTTCAAATAATTCTTTTACCTCTGATGGCTTGTCTTTTGTTGAATAGACAGTAGTCATTAAAGGTTCTTTACTTTTTTTCTTTTCATGTAACTCTTTCTTTCGAAGAATTAAAACAACAGGTAGTACAGCAGCCTCAAAAATTTTTGTATCGCCAAAATCCCAAACCTCAAGTATGTCAAATTTTTTCCTGATACTTTCTCGGGTATTCATGCCAGACTGAATTGACATAAATCTATTTGATACAATTAAACCAACAATACCTCCAGGCTTCAATACTCTGGAGATAGCCTCGATAAATGCTTGATAGATATCTATTCGGCCATTTAAATCAAATGATTTAGCTAAGTATTGAGCTTTTTCTGCTCCTAGAATTTGAGTTCTTATATAAGGTGGATTGGCGATTACAAAATCGAAATAAAATTCAGTTTCATTATGAAAAAGAGGGGTATTATTTTGCTTTGATATGAATTCTAGGAAATCAGTATTCCTTATATCTAACTTAGAATGATTTTCGTTCTTTAACCTATCAATCGACTTAATAACAGCGTCATTGTTTGTGTCAAATCCATACACTTCAACTTGTTGAGCTGTTATTTTTTCATGAATATATATTTCCCTAGTAAGAGAACTCACTAGTTGTGCATCACCGATAGCTGGATCTAAAATACTTAAGTTGACATTATCAAATTTGGAGTAATTTTGCACCATACGTTTTGCTACAAAATCGGACAGCTTTTTTGGTGTATAATGTGTTCCAGTATTTTTGATTTCTTTTTGTGATAATTCAATCATGGCTAGATACTTATAGTCATCAATTTTGTTTCAATGATAATAGAATACTTTGAGTAATGCATACATTTAAATTTACTTTAAAAGTGAAATTGTAGAGTGTCTTAATAGTTTATAGAAATAAAAGGATTAGTTATTCGAATAAATTATACAGCGAAGTATGGCACTATAAACAAGCACATATTTAGAATTGAGAATAATTTAAGAGTCGTATTGTATTTGAAGAAGAAATTCAAATTGTAAAATTAAATTGCTATATACACATAGAAATTTGTTTTATTGCTAATAAGAGTTATATAATTGTTATTAAGCGATTATAAAAAAATGATATCGATATGGCTCAACATAATGTTACAGGTTATCATCTAACAGTAGATGATTCAGGTCAGACTAGAATTGTTTTTGATTTACAAAATGGTAAACAGGATCAAGTGGGTTTTACACTTGTAGGAATTGAAACTTATAAAGCAATGGTTGTATTACTTCAGAATTACTCTGTCATTTGGGATGATACAACTAGAAGCCTAATGACTAATTAAAATAATGTAGCTTTTATCAACTTGGGTTGTTCCTATTCTTATTAAAAACTTCTTCAAGTTCTTGTTGTTCCTCGATTGTTAGGGTATATCTTCCACACATAAATATTGAGATAAATTTTAGAGTAGTAAGAACATATTGAATTGAAGTATAAATTTATAGTAGATAGTAACTCACCTTGAAACTATAGAGTTTTTCGGAGGCGGTGAGATATGGGACTAATACAAGCCCAGCGTCCCATAAGCTTTAAAAGCCACTTTTTGATAGATATCAAAATGTTGGGCAAAAAAAAGCCTCTAAACCCTTTCGAATTTAGAAGCTGAAAATTAATGGCAATCGCCATAACAGTTACAAATTATCGGAGAAAAGCGACCCAGATAAAAGGTAAATAGGTGAGCAATTATAATCGGTCACAGATAGGCTTTTATTAATTACGTGATTCGATTCTGTTAGACATTAAATATTCCTCGATACCATCCATGGGATAAAGAATTTTCCTTCCTTCTTGAGAAAATGGGATTCGTCGTTCATCTCTTAAATACTGACAGGTTCTTCTTGACCATCCAGTAAGTTCCATAAGTTCTTCTGTCGTCAACCAAGGTTTACGTTTTGCTTTTCTTATGAGATTAGGAAGTTCCTTTTCAAACAATTCTTGTACTGCTTGATATACAACATGTGATAATTCTTCCTTAGTAGGTATATACGTAGTCATTAATGCGGAGTTAATTGTTATTTGATTCGCATAAATGATAAGGGGTAAAAAATGTTAGGTAAAGGCAGACTTTGTCACTCTTTGTAGGCTATTGGGACCCAATGTGACACACAAAAAAACTATTGAAGTGTGTTCATAGCCCGTATGTATATTGTCAATAGTAAATGGCAATTCTAATATTAGAATTAGGTGTAATTTAGTTGTGCGTGATATAGAAATTCCGGGACTATTAGTAGAATGATATAGTTACGAGGAATCAAACTTATAGTACATCCTGTAAAGAGGGCTGTTAAGGGTGGGAATTCTCAGCAGATCAGCTTTATCAGTCAAATACTTTATCCATAGCTTCATCTAACAATTCTTCATCAAAGGACTTGATATAAGACTCTGTTACTTTAAGATCAGAATGCCCAAGTGATTTAGAAAGGTTGTAAATATTCATTCCCTTCTTAAGTGCATATTGGGAATAGGAATGTCTAGCAATATGAAAAGTAACGTTTTCTTGAATCTTAGCTTTACGAGCAATTTTCTTTAACCATTTATTAGTGAGGACATTTCTAGATGATATTTTTTTCCTAAGTGTAAATGGGTCTGTATATACCTTGTCAAGAATTGGAAATATGTACTTATCAAAATCTTCTGTGTTATAATATTGAAGTATTTCTAAGGCTCTAGTATTTAGTTTTAGACTTTTAGTATTTCCCGTTTTCTTCATTTCATATCTAAGACGACCATCTATAATATTTAACGGAGTAAGGGTACATAAATCTGAAAAGCGGATTCCAGCACAATAAAAACTGAACATGAAATAGTTACGAGTATGCCAGAGATTAGAACCTTCATTAAGTTGAAGTGATTCTATGGATTCAATTTGATCAAAGCTGAGTTTATACTTATTAACTTTTGTTCGTTTAATTGTCTCGAAATTTCGGAACGGGTCTTCCTTGATATATTTACTCTTTATGGCTTCACTTACTAACCCTTTCAAACGTTGCATTTTCTTACGCACAGTATTTGCGTTGTTCTCTTTGATATGGAATAGATAATCTTTAAAAGATTCTAGAAACTTTAAGTCGATATGGTTAATAACTGTATCACCGTGTCCGAAAGATGTGATGTCATTTATTACAACTTTGATATGTCGGTATTCCCAGAAGCGGTCTTGGTTCTTAAGCAATTCTCTATAGATATCGCCGTACTCTGTAATAGAAATATTTTTATTTGTTTCTAATTCTCTCTTTAAAGTCTTGGCATCTAGTTTTTCTTCTTGTCGTAAATTTGATTTCTTAGTTTCTGCTTTAATCTTAAGCGAGCTTAACTCTTCATTTAATCGAACAGATAAGGGATGTGATTTTCTAATTTCCTGAGATCGTTTATTCCAATCAGATTCTTTTATGGAGATACCCGTACTTAGATATTTAGACTTTCTATTTTCTGTAATTCGTAGATAAATTGGATATTCTCCATTAGCCTTTTGTTTGTCTGATTTAAGAGTAAGATTTACAGTAACCGCCATTCTTGATGATATATTAAGGTGATAACATTAGTGAAAACATTTCCAGAATTTGACTGCATTTGTAGATTACAATCAAAACGGGATAAAATTGTTATTGCTAAACTTAGCTAATATATCGTAGTGAAGAAATGTAAGATTTAACAAATTTTGGAATCCGCCCGGTCCCACCTTAAAAACCCGGGTCAATTATTTTGGCTTGGGTTTTTTTGTTTTGCGAAATAGAATCTTGAACTGGCGGCTCTCCCGCAGGGATGCCCGTGGCGAATTCCGTCCTGTCTCAAAAAATTTCAAATTAATATGTAAAGAAATTCAGATTTTTTTTACATATACTGCGGGACGTGCAAAAAAATTGTGGATACATTTACATATTTGCAGATAAAAGTAAAAATCAGAAGCGAACGTTTACATGTCAATCGCATTAGGTAAAAGAAACTAGATAATTTTAAAACATTAATTATTAAATGGCCGAAGAACCAAAAGAATGGGTGTGGAAACCTTTGCCACCAGAGGTTACCCTTGAAACCAAAAAGGTTTTAAAGGCTGCGTTATATGCGCAACAACATTTAGCGGAATTAAAAGGAGTGTCACAGACGAGTCCTAATCAAGGGATAATTTTAAATACATTGCCATTACAGGAAGCAAAGGACTCTTCAGAAATAGAAAACATTGTTACAACTCATGACTCGCTATATAAGGCAGAGTTAGAAGCAGAAGAATCGTTAGATCAGGCGACTAAAGAAGTAAAACGATATGCAATGGCTTTGAGAGAGGGTTTCGAAAAAGTATCAAAGGATGGTTTATTATCCATACGGCACATAAAAATAATACAAGAGGTATTAGAAGAAAATGATGCGGGGATACGAAAGCTACCTGGAACTAAGCTATCAAATACAAATACGGGACAAATTGTTTTTGTACCTCCTCAAACTAAAACTGTAATTGATGAAGGGTTGGATAATCTGGAAAAGTATATAAATGATGATACTCTTTCGGATGTCCATCCGCTTGTTAAAATGGCAGTGATACATTATCAGTTTGAAAGTATTCACCCATTCTATGATGGAAATGGAAGAACTGGTAGAATAATTAATACGCTATATTTAATACTAAAAGGATTATTAGATATTCCGGTACTATACTTAAGCAGGTACATAGTCAGAAATAAGGCGGATTATTACAGATTGCTTCAAAGAGTAAGAACCCACAATGACTGGGAATCCTGGATATTGTACATATTAGATGGAGTTGCTGAGACATCCGTAGAAACGATAGAGGTCATTAGAGGGATAAAGCAACTTATGCAGGACTATAAACATGGTATAAGGGATGTTCACAAATTTAGTTTTTATAGTCAGGACCTGATCAATCATTTGTTCAAGCACCCCTATTGTAAAATTGCCCATTTACAAAAGGATCTAAAGGTTAGCAGGCCTACAGCAACTAAATATTTAGACGAGCTGGCAAACGCTGGTTTCCTGGTAAAAGTAAAGCAGGGTAGAGATAATTACTTTATCAATACCGCACTGTTAAGCTTGCTTACAGGAAATAGAGTGGGGGTTAAAGAAGGCTAATTGATATAGATCTACACTCTCTTATTACTATAAAAACTAGCATGAACTATATACCTTCCTGAAATTGTTAATTGAAGTAACCATCACTCTCACAATAGAATAAAGAGGAACAGGTATGCTCAGCATTATTGAAATCAAAACCGACTATAAATCCCGGACACGGAAAACGTTAAACACAATACTCACTCTGGCAACGGCCGTTCTCACTCTGATTTATCCGGACTTTCTTTATCTCATTGCAGGCGGATATCTGGTAGCTTTGGGAATATTATTTTTCAGTTTTAAAATGCCAACTGCTGTGGCATCAATACCACTGGTAACAGGAGTACTTATTTTCATTTTCCCTGAATTGATTCCCATTACGTTCGGAATATTTCTGGCCGTATTTGGGTTGATCTTATTCTTTTCCTTTTCATTGAGTATTCTGGGAGTCTTAACCTTTATTATAGGTGCACTGATTTATTTCAACCCGGATTCCATCGCCTATCTCATTGCCGCATTTATGCTACTCTATTCAGTAAACAATGTAATGGGCTTAATAAGAGATAAGTAACCGGATTTTTTGAAATATTAATGCTGTTTTAGATAGAGTTAATACCCCGCAGCCTGTCCATCAACCCGGGACTCTGAGGCCCCGTAATAGACTCCGGTTTCAAGGTCGCGCATAATAGCCTGGAAACGACCAAAGAAGCTGTGTCCAATCTGTACATCATGCCCCATAGTCTCCAGGTCACGAACTACCTGATAAGGTATCGAAGATTCAATACTTACCTGGCCAACATCAGTAAGCTGGTCAGCTAATCCATCGGTTGGACTGGTAGATCCCGAATGTGCCCAGCGAAGTGCATCTCCGGCTTGCTGCATATTCATCCCAAAATCGATCACGTTGGTAATCAAACTTACATGACCCATTGGCTGATACGCACCGCCCATATTTCCGATCGTCATGAAAGGCTCACCATCTTTCATTACAAACCCGGGAATGATGGTATGAAATGGACGTTTCCCCGGCTCGTAGACATTCGGATGATTTGGATCAAGAGAAAACAATTCGCCACGGTTTTGAAAACTAAAACCAGTTCCCGGCACAACAAAACCGGTACCCATTCCTCTGAAGTTACTTTGAATGAGAGAAACCATATTACCGTACTGATCAGCTGTAGTAAGATAAATAGTGTCGCCATCTTCAAGTACATCAACCCCTGTGGTAATATCTTCCCGGGCAGTTTCGCCGATTAGCCCGCGACGTTCAGCAGCATATTCTTTAGATAATAATGTCTCATACGGTACATCATAAAAATCAGGATCAGCGTAATGTTTGGCGCGATCTTCAAAGGCCAGTTTTTTGGCTTCAATAAAAAGATGATAGGTCTCAGCGGTTGCAAAGCCTGTTTCAGAAAGATCATACCCTTCCAGGATATTCAACATCTGTAATACGGCTGTTCCCTGAACATTTCCACCAACCTGATATACATCATATCCGCGATAGTTTACGGTTTGAGGTTCCACCCATGTTGAGATGTGTTTGTCGAAATCTTCATATCTGAGGTAGCCATTGTTCTCTTTCATCCAGGTATCAATCTTTTCGGCTATCTCTCCACGATAAAAAGCATCCCTGCCTACACTGGCTAACAACCGGAAAGTGTTCCCTAAATCCGGGTTTTTGAAAACCTCGCCCTTGTTCGGACCACGCCCATCAAAAGTAAACGTTTCTTTGAACGCACCGGGCTGTCTGCTCAAACGTGGGGCACTTCGCTTCCAGCTTGCCGAGATTGCTTCACTGACTGGAAATCCATTTTCTGCATACCAGGTGGGTTCAGCCAGGATATCCGCCATAGATACAGAGCCAAATCGCTCGTGCATGGTAAACCACCCATCTACTGCTCCCGGAACCGAGACAGACAGTAAATCATAAGCGGGAATATCATTCTCTCCTTTTTCTTCCAGAATACCCATAAGCTCATCATAAGACAGACCAAGAGGAGAACGGCCACTGGCATTCAGAGCATAAAGCTGCTGGCTTTCCTCATGCCAGATGATGGCAAATAAGTCACCGCCAATCCCATTTCCGGTAGGTTCCATCAGGCCCATTGCCGCGTTTGCACCAATAGCAGCATCAATAGCGTTACCGCCGTTTTTGAGGATTTGAAGTCCGACTTGTGTGGCAAGGGGCTGACTTGTTGCAACCATTCCCCGCTGAGCGATTACCTCAGAACGGGTAGAAATCATATTCCCGGCTTCGCGATCTATTTGAGCCATAGTAGTGTCCGGTAAAATTAAAAGTGAAAAGAATAGAAGCAGTGATGCTGTGGATACAAAGAGCTTTTTCATAGGAACAAATATTCGGTGTTAGTTTGACACATTATACTGCCTGTAACCACGATTTTCAAAAAGGAGTTTGATAATGCTATTCCTCCACCCATCCAATGCTGGATTATTTTGTGTAAAGATTTAAAAGTCCCTCTTGAGAGGGGATTTAGGGGTATGTAAATTTATGCGTTCCAGTTCGGAAGCTCGAATGCCTAAAGAAAGAAAGCTAAAACTCCACCTTCGTACTAATATAGTTATCATGGTACATCAGCTGAACGACTTCACCATCATCATTACGAATAAACCTGAGACTTTCGCCATCCTCACCATTATCACGAATGAGCACAAAATGATCTTTGTCTACACGGCGATAAGTAGATAACCCATCGGCAGGACTATTTGAAGGCAGACCCATCGAAACCAGTTTATCTCCCCAGGTTCCATAGTAAGAATGCCAGCCCATGCCGTTGCCGCGAAATACTCCTACATATTCCTGTAGCTCATCGATATAATCGGCTTCCTCATCCGTTGAAATAGAAGATGCTTTAGCGAGTAATCCATGGATTCCTCGTACATATTTCCCTGCATTCGCATTGCTTGAATTCACAAAAGCTGAATATGCCATTTTGGTTTCAGGAATAAGTGCGAGGGATGTTTTATAGCCGGGGCAGTGTCCGCCATGTCCTACCCATTTCTTTCCATCAGATCCTTTATACACTGAAAATCCTAATCCCCAGGTAGTGCCAAAGTCGCTGTCCATCCAATGGATATTATGCATATTTTTGAGGGTAGATGGGTGCAGGATTTCTTCTTTATCCGCTTCATATAGCCGAAATTGCCATGCTGCAAATTTAGCCAAATCCTGAACCGTTGAGCTGAATCCAGCTGCAGGAGCAACACCATTTCCTTTAAAGAAAGGCACCGGAGGCTGATTGCCATCCAGGTCCTCCATTGCATGACCAATTGCCAGTTGATCTCCCCATAATTCTTCCGGCATTTCTGTGCGGGTATCCGAGAGTTTCAGTGGATTCAGAATATGTTCGTTTACATACTCATCATACGAATGTCCTGATACTTCTTCGATCACAAAACCTAAAAGCGCCATCGCGAGATTACTGTACTGGAAATAAGTAGAAGAAGGATATAAAGTTTCTTGCTCACTAAGTTTGTCTAAGATCTGTTCTTTGGTCGGGAAGGGGACATCATCTTCTGTCCAGTGAGACCATGCATTTTCACGGGGAAGTCCGGATGAATGTGTTAGCAAGTTTCGAATAGTGATAGGACCACTAAGTTCATATTGCTGTGGCAGATCATATTCAGGCAATACATCCTGGATTTCATCATCAAGCCTAAGCTTGTCCTCTTCATAGAGGTTCATGATAGAAATTGAGGTAAATAACTTTGAGATAGAGCACACACTACAGATAGTGTTTGGTTCCATGGGCAGGTTTTCCTCAGGATTAGCCTCTCCGTAAGCACCCTCCCAAATTACCTCCTGATCTTCCAGCGCAATCGCACTGATGCCCGGGAGCTCGTCATATTTTTGCATTGCTTTCAGCCATACTTCTACCAAAGCAATAGCTTCAGTATAATCGGTTGACTTCTCTTCTTTATCTTCGGTTTCCTGACCATTAGCCGGTATTGCTAGTAATCCAATGATCAGCAGAATAAATACTTGTTTCATAATCCCCATGTTTAGTTTATATCCATAATCATTGCAATTGAAGGAAATTGAGGATGATTTGCAAGGGGTTAGGTTCTCCTCTTTTCACATGGGTTTCATTCCGGTAGATGTCAGGAATCTGCCGACACGCAGGTTCGGTGACAATATTATTTCCAATCAGTCTTAAAGAGCACAGGAAGCGTTTCGGGGACTGAAGTCCATTCTTGTTTATGAACTGGGTTAGGCTAAAAATTTGGGCAAGGAACCATTGAAGGAAGAGGTGTTCACCTGCCTAGAAAATCGCCCAAGCATATTGCAAGCTCGTCAAATTGGAAATCGAATAGTTGAACGCATGAAAGAATACGTTGATGTGTTTATTACCGGTATGGTGGGGTAACTAGAAAACACGTATCTAAACCGCTTTATCTTGTGGCTTAAAAAAAGTCTGAGAAGCCTCAAATTGCTTTTATTAAAAATTTCTAATATTTTTGCGTTAGATTTTTTTAACTATATATAGCTATGACTGAATCCCCTAAGAAAGTACTGATCGTTGAGGACGACATCCTGCTTCTGCTTGTGCAAGAGCGTATGGTCAAAAAGTTTGGTTACGAAGTAGTGGGCACTGCATGTGAAGGGGAGGCCGCCTATCGAATGATCAAGCGGTATAACCCGGATGTGATTCTGATGGATGTTAACCTGGAAGATGATATTAAGGGGACGGAAGTAGCGCAGATGATTCGGCAGGAAGGTAATGAAACTCCGATCATCTTTTTATCCGGTGAAAAAAATCCCCATCAGGTTCAAAAAGCCGAACAGCTTGGCTGCGTAGATTATTTGCTGAAACCAGTTACCCCAAAGAGACTAAAGAAAAGCCTGGAAGAGGCATTGAATTTTGACAAGTTGGCGAATCCACACGCAGCATAACTTTTTGATACCATACCTAAGTGAGGATAGTTGACAGCTGACTCACTTTTTTGAAGGTGGCACTAATTGGTGTCGTTTTTTATGGGGTTTGATTCGTCTGTGGCTTCAGAAGTCGGGCTTTATAGGCAAGAATGGCTATCATAAAGCTGCAAAGCGAGATGAAAATGAACCCGCCAAGCAATTCAAACTCTTCAACAATGAGGCCAGCAACAGGCTGGGAAATCATTCCTCCAATATATCCAAAGGTAGCTACTGAAGTTAAAGCAATAGCTCCTTCGCGGCCGGCAGCACTGAATATCATTGGAAAGTTAAAAGCAACTCCCGCTCCCGCTATTGCTATTCCAGTCGATGCGATCACAATGTTTGGCGAAAAGGTGGTGATCAAAACCCCCGCCCCGGCAGAGAGCCCCCCGGTAACAAGTAATTTTTTTGCTCCAAATCGATTTTTGAGTCGGTCTCCGACAATACGGCTTAGCAGTAAAGTTCCGGCGAATACAGTATAGCCCACTGCTTCATAGCCGTCAGCAATTTGCAGATGATCTGTAAAAAATAATCCAATCCAGTTGTTGATAGAGCCTTCAATGGAAGCGGCCAGAAAGCAAATGATACCAATGGCAATAAGCCCGCCATGTGGCCACAGGAATTTAGGACGTTCTGCTTCAGGATGAGGGGCATCGTTAGGGAGGTATGGATAGATTACAGCGAGTATAATCAGGATGAAAATGGTCATCGCCATAAAATGGATTTCCGTAGATACCCCGAAACGAACCATGAACAACCCAATCAATGCTCCGGTAAGATTACCAATGCCAAACCAGGAATGAATTTTTGACATCTGAGACCTTCCGGTTTCAGCTTCGACTTTAGAGCCTAACGCATTGATGGAAATATTGAATCCACTGGTACAGGCTCCTGCAAACATCAACAAAACCCCCAATGCGATCCAGTTTCTCATCAGCGCAATGGGAAGAAGTGTTATGGCTACGAGTAATCCACAAACAATAGCTGTTTTCTTAGCCCCGAACCGGTTTATACTCGTTGCCACAAAAGGCATCATGATTAAGGTTCCGCCACCTCTCATAAGTAAAGCGTATCCAAGCGTTGCAGCGGTTAATACAGCAGCATCCCGGATATCCGGAACTCGTGCAGCCCAGCTCGACAAAGCTAATCCCAGAATAGAAAGTGCAATACAAACTGCGTAAAGTTCTTTCTTTGGATCACGAAGTGTTTGTTGTTCCGAGGAGTGAGGAGTGATTTTGGCCATCAGCGGGTTAAGAAATTAGATGCCAAAAATAAGGGGAAATTGTGCGAATCCAACCTGAAGGATGAAAAACTTACAGGGTTAATTTCGTCCTTCGGCAAGTAGCACATGCAAATCGTCTAACTGGTCTTGTGGGATGAGTGAAGATTCAAGCCTTAATTGAGTTTTCATAAGATGATTGCGCTCAGGACCTAAGGCATAGAACATTTTTAAAAGGTCTATTTCACTTTCAAAGAAAAATCGTGTGAATTTATCCCGGAAATTGGTTTCCTCTACCAGGTATTCAAGCTCTTCAATTAGCAACGAAGAACTTCCTTTGAGCAACTGATCAACCTGAACCCCGGTCTGATCACCCAGTTTGATAGTAAACCTCATGGGAGTAATCCGTTTCAGTAACTGGCTGGGCAGAAAGTGGGCATGGTCAATCCCGGCATCTTTTAGATAGAGCAATTTGAGGAGCGCGCCCAATCCTTTTCTTACCCGAAGATGCCCCTTGAAACAGCCATAACATTTAGGATAATCCGGAAGCTGCCTCATGGATAGCCGGAACTCGCGCTTATTACCACGCCGCGCAGTAGAAATGTAGTAGTAGGTCTCCGGCTTTTTATTCGCCACATTGAAAGGCGGTCGAAGAGAGCGAATCAACAGGTTTTCCAGTAAAATCGCGTCGGTTTCACTTTTACAAATCTCAAAGCCAATTCGGTTGATATGAGCAATCATCCGCTGGGTTTTTTTTGATTTTGAGTAGCGGTAAGAGGTAACCCTTTTCAGGAGATTTTTAGCTTTTCCTACATATAGAACTTCATCCCGGTGATCGTACATCGTGTAAACCCCGGGCTTTTGCGGGGGCATTTCAGGAATCGCTGAATTAACGCGTTCTTTTTGGGTTTCTGATATCGGTTGAAATAGGTCGAGAGTCACGGAATGATCACTAACGTTAAAAAAGAACTTAAAACGTTAAGGTCAAAAAATCATGACCTGATTTTTATTTTCTTCCAATCAACAGATAGAGAATAGCTCCAAATATTGGAAAAATAATAACTACGATGAGCCACATTATTTTAGAGCTATTCCCTGATAATGATCCTTCAACAATATCCGCAATAGCATAAATCCATAATGCAATTGAGATGAAAGATAGCAGAATTAATCCGATTCCAACCTGTTCCATAAATCTATAATTAGTTAATTGTTAACCTTTTAACTGAACAGAGAACAGGTTGTTTCGATTTCAAATGTTACCAGATTTTCAGGGTTTCTATTCAGAACTCTTCACACGAATCGTCCAGATTAAAACTCATACCCAAAGATCAAAGATACATTAAGTTGTGACCCCTGATTGTAGTTGTGAATCAAAAAGTCTCCTCTGCAAGTCGCGTAAAAGCTATTGTACTGTAAGCCAAGCCCGGCTAGAATTCCCAAACCGGAAGTATAAAGATCCTCTTTGCTATAAAAAGAACGCACCTCATCGGTCTCATCTATAATGGGGAATGCTTCTAAAGGGATATTAAAGCCAAGGCTACCTGTTTGATAAAAATCGGTATGAATATTTGCTTTGGATGAGTGGGAGATCATTCTTGAGAAGCTGGCTCCAATATCCAGGAAGGGTGTTATTTGTTTTGAACTAAATTTATAAGAAAACCAGGATTTCAGGCTTATCATTGTAAATGATAGCTGCATATTTGAAATATTTTGAAGTTCTGATATTGCATTCTCCTCATAAATAAAATTATAATAATCGCCCGAGGTTTTGGATTCAAAAGTGAATATATCTAACCCGATTGAAAGCGATTTTCTTTGAAGGTCAGTTGGGTAGATGATCTTAAAGTAGTACCCAATAGTAAACGAATAGGAAGGATCATACGTATTCTTGAAGTTTTGTAACAATTCAGATCGAAGAGTTGAAAGAGGTTGATCAGGTCTGATTTTTTGAGTGAGTAAGCTCGTTAGTCCGCCAACATAAAAGGAGTGTTTGTAGGTGGGCTTTTCTTTTTCATAAATATAGGCAGGAGCTTCATCCCCATTACACTCGCTTATAAATTCAATAAAAGCATTAATGCGGTATTTAATCTTTCTTGCAGATTCAGTGTTGCACTCATAGCCAAGTTCCGCTAATTGTCGCCGGTATAAGTGCTCATTGGTTTTAACTAATTGAAACTGCCCGCCAATATTTACCACATATTGACTGGAGATTAATTCTTCAATCCCCTTTTCTGTTTCTATAAAGTAATGCGGGCGCTCATTCTGATAATAATAAAGTGAGACCGCACCCTCCACCAGAAGCTGAAGAAAAACCTGCTTCTGTATGCTAGAAGGTCGTATTTCCCGATTAGCAGAAGTTCGGTAGGGTGAGGTATCGATAATCAGGTTTTTAGATACAAACCGATCCCGGCCAACCCGAAAACCAAGAATACTTGTTGGCGAGTAGGTTTTTACTTCCCCAATACTATCCTTTCTGAAGCGAACAAGTTCAGGAGTTCTAACCTGGTTTTGATAGTCAATCTCTCCGGCTATGGTTTCCCCGCTATTTAGGGTAACAGAACCCGGGAGATAATTCTCCTGTGCAAATAGTTCAGAATGGAGGATTAAGCAGGCTATCCCTGCAAAAACAATAAAGCTGATTCTCATAAATCTAATTTATCTCAAATGGAACACTAAACACCGTCTGTCCCCAGATTAAATTGATGCTTCCTCCCGCATCCGTTTCTTCAACGGTGATGGTAAAGGCTTCGGTGATGTCGTCTTTCGAAGATATAGTGATCGGAACACGGCCCAGGTCTCTCGCTTCATCATAAGTTCTTCCATTTTGTCCGGTTTGCTTGTTGATGATCAGTGTGCCACCATCCGGTTGTGGTATACTAAAAAGAGTATACTCTCCAGCAGGAACATCAAGATTGCCAAAGGTTAAATCTTCGGATGTGTAAAAGTGAGTAGCACGATTGGCTCCGGTTCTCCAGCGTTCTCCCCAGGGAACTATAGCTCCAAATAAGTCGCGCCCTCTTTTCTTGGGTGATCCATAGCTCACTACAAATTCGGTATCACCGATATAATAGGTGTCTTCTTCAGCACTGGATAATTCACCAAATGGATTTCCGGCAAGATCTTTCCTGGCGAACAGATCACCAAGAGCATCAATATCTACCGAAGAAGCTGGCTCGCGATAAACTTTGAGTTTTCGGGTGGTTAGTCCTGCATCCAGAAATTCAAGATTACCTGATTCGGATACCTGAGTTCCCATCACCCCGCGGGAAGGATGGCGCAAAGTCATAGAATCAAGGCTAATCTCAGCAATAATGAAATTTGATATTCTGCTACCGGAAAGTAGTGGTTGGTTAACGGTGTCTGCACCCGCTTCTTTTGCATTTTGGAAAGCAAGCTCAAAGGGCCAGTGAACCATATCTATGAAAGGAAGTACACCTTGTTCTTTTCCCACCATGAAGGTTCTCATTTCACCGCGCCAAATCATTTCTACCTGAAGACTGTCTCCGGCGGTAACAATGGATTGAACAACCTCACCCTGGGAGCCAAAACCTTCTTCAAGTGAATGTCGGGTTGAAGTCATAGTTTCTATGCTGCCCCAATCATCAAAAGTTAAGGTATAACTGGTAAAGCGGGTTTCAGGGCTTCTTAGTATTACCTTTGCGTTCATTCCGTTTTCAGTTTTTTCAAAAATCTCTACGGCAAGGGTGTCGTTACCAAGTTTGGTTACAAAAGCCGCATTGTTAGCATTATCAGAGGCTCTACCACATGCAAAAGTGACGGATACGAAAGCAAGGAGAAGTAGTCCTAGGTGTTTCATAGTAATTAGTTTTTGTGTTAGCTTAAAAGTTCTTTTAATCGGTTAGCATCTACAGGTTTTGGCACAAACTTAGACACTTTACTGTCCCACTCTACCTGATATAAGTTCTCTTTTCCACTTTCTATCCGGGAACTGATGACATAGATTTCAATTTTTTTGTCTACTGAATTCCGGACATCATCAAATTCTTTAAGAAAATCCCATCCATTCATTTCGGGCATATCGATATCCAGCAGTATGATATCAGGCAGCTCCTCATCGGCTTGCCGTAAAGCCTGCAGCCGTTCTAAGGCTTCCTTCCCATTATTGTAAGTGGTAACGGTATCACCCGGAAGATGGTTCTTGATGATTTTTTTGATTCCAAAGGTATACACTTTGTCATCGTCGATTATGCAAATACTTCGTGTACTCATTTTAATTTTATTTTAAAGGTGGTTCCCTCTCCGGGTTCACTCTCTACGTTAATAGAACCGCCCATTGATTCGATTTGGTTTTTGGTAATGAAGAGGCCAATGCCTTTCGCGTTATCGTTACCATGAAATGTCTTGTACATGCCGAATAATTTTTCGCCGTGTCTCTGCATATCAATTCCGAGTCCATTATCAGAAACCTCAAGATAAAAACTCCCGTTGGTTTCACGAGCGGTTATTCTAATTCTTGGCGCCACTTCAGGTTTCCGGTATTTAATGGCGTTAGAAATCAGATTCAATAAAATACTTTCGAGGTAAGCGGGATTATATCCAAAAACCATATCCTCGGGCACATCTTCTTCAAACTTTACATTGTTTGAAAGTATATCACTAACCAGGATTTCCTTAATTTTTTCGAGATACTCTTTCAGGTTAACCTCCTTGAACTGATCGATACTCATTTGCTGCTGGTCTACGATCTCATTCAGATCTTCAATAGATTCATTCAGGTTTTCAGCAGCCGTATTTAGATATCCCAGAATTTCCTCCTGCTCTTCTTCCGATTCCTCAGGGTCGTAGAGGTTGAGCAACATGGAAATATTTCCGGCGTGGTTTCTCAGGTTGTGGGAAACAATGTGAGCAAAGTTTGTGAGCCGTTGATTTTGTTGGCCGATAATTTCCAAACTGTTATCCAGCTCAGATTCCCGTTGTTTGCGATCAGTAATATCTGTCACAATCGTTAAAATAGCGTCATCTTCGCCATCAATTTGTTTATAGGGTAGTTTAATGGTTTGATGCCAGTATTCTTCTCCGGTTTCTTTCACTGTTTTTATTTCGGGTATGAAAATCGGTTCCTGAGTTTCCATTACTTTTTGGTCAGCTTCCCGGAACTGCTGGGCTTCCTCTTCAGGAACTCCTAATTCTTTATCAGTTTTGCCAATAAAGCTGTCCCGGCTTAATCCAAAGAACTCACAAGCCGCATCATTTACAACCGTGTACTTTCCTGAGTGGTCTTTAATGAAGATTAAATTGGGAATAGCATTTAGAATACTTTGAAACTGTTGCCGGAGCTTATCGTTTCGTTCAGAAGCTTCTTTTATCTCAGTGATGTCGGTTATATATCCGGGAGAAAGAACAGATTTGTCTTCCTGCTCCTCGGGTTTTGCCAGTCCCCGAACCCACCGTTCTCCTTTTGTTGGGTGATGGATACGGTATTCAATATTCCAATCCGCCAGAAAAGTAACCGATTCCATAATGGAAGAAAGCACCCGCTTTATATCGTCTTTATGAACCCGGCGCAGTAATGGCTTAATGCTTTCTTTTATGTCGGTTGGTTTCAGGTCAAAAAGCTCATTGATACCCTCGCTGGCAAACGGAAAGCGGATGGTATTGTCTTTTTCTACTTTATGGAGGAAAAGAAAGCCTGGTGCTAATTCTGAAAGCTTATTAAACATTTTGCGGCTGTATTCGAGCTCGTCTTCAAGAATCTTTTTATCAGTAATGTCTCTTGTGATACCAAAAGTACCAATCAACTCACCGGTATTATCGTAAAGGGGCATTTTTGTGGTTGATGCCCATAAGACTCTGTCAGAGTCAGAGAAGGTCTCTTTTTCTACTTTTTGAAAAATGGGTTCTTCGGTCGCAATTATTCGTTGCTCATCTTCAAAAGCCTCTCTGGCGTGTTCTTCCCCAAAAAAATCAAAATCAGTTTTTCCTATCGCTTCTTTTGGGTGTTCAATTCCGAACTTCGAGGCGCACTCTGAGTTAATTAAGAGAAATTTGCTGTCCAGGTCCTTAAAAAAAATACTTTCGTTAAGGTGCTCCATCAGCCGGGTAAAAAGCAGCGCGTTTAATTTCGAAAGCTTTTTTTGAGGATTAATCTCAATCTTCTTTTTTGCCAGCCCACTCATTTTAGCAGGCTGTCCATCCTCAGCCCATTGGATAACCTCACCGAACCAAAGCACCTGAAATGATTTGTTGGAATCTTTATCCAGGTGACTAGTTTCACAGTGGAAGGGTTCACTGCCTGGCGTTTTGAGGTGTTCGATAATACTTTTTCTAATAACTGCTTGGTCTTCTTCTGAGAGTTTATCGCGGATAACCTTCCATGGTATTGAATGGCTTGTTTCCTCAACCCCGAAAAGGTCGTAAAGAAATGGGCCTCCTTCTACTGTTTCAGAAAGGATATCCCAAACCCAATATGCTTTTCTGGAGCTCATTTTTGTTAGTTATTTTCCAGCATTTCCAGTCGCTTTGCTTCAAATTCATCGCCGTGTTTCCAGCTTTGTAATTCGGGAGCGTTCAATGTTCGTAATCCAACCCGAAAAAACAAACGGGTATCTCTTTCAGCTCCACTTAAATCCCAGTACTTATTTATTTCATCATTCACAGAATGATAATTGGCAGCGGAGACACTATCAACTACTTCTGCATAGCCCTCTTCTTTGCCTATAAACTCATTTCCAGGATTAGGAAAGATCGCCGGAATTCCAACTTTTGCCATATTGAAATGATCAGACCGGTAGAAGATTCCCTGCTCAGGTCTTGGATCAGGTTTAACAGTTCGCCCAATTTTTGAAGCTTCTTCCACAACAAGATCCGCTACTGTATTACGCCCGTATCCAATAATTACCACATCTTCGGTTTCCCCATACACGTTCATTCCATCCAGGTTGATGTTGGCAGTAACCTTTCCCGGAGGTACGGTCGGGTTTTCAGCCCAGTATTTAGATCCCAGCAAACCAACTTCTTCAGCGCTTACAATCAGGCCAAGCACACTTCGTTTCAAGTCAGGTTGAATCGCTTTGTATGCTTTCATCATTTCGAGTAGCGCGCTCACTCCGGCAGCGTTATCTTCGGCTCCGTTATTTAGAGAATCTCCATCCACAGAAGCAGTAATTCCAAGGTGATCGTAGTGGGCGGTAAGTACGAGGTATTCATCCTTCAATTCCGGATCAGAGCCTTCAATAACGCCAAGTACATTCTTCGCGTTTATATTCCTGTATTCGGCATCAAGATTCACATTCAACCGAACTCCGGAAAGCGAAACAGGCTCAAAATCAGGACTATCGGCGGCTTCCAGCATTTCATCTACTTCCAGTCCGGCCATGCTGAATAAGTCCTCGCTCGTATCATAGGTGATCCAGGCATTCATTTTAGTTTGCGAGTTTTCCCCGCCTGAACCTTTCACATTAAAACGTTCCCGGCTCCACCCATTCGAAACTACATTCCATCCATATCCGGCTGTTTCGGTTGTGTGAATGATGATGGCTCCCAGCGCTCCCAGCTCTTTCGCTTTCTCATATTTGTAGGTGTAGCGACCGTAGAACAATCGGGCACGTCCACCAAACATATTTTCATCGTATTCAGGATCATTATTTTTGATGACCAGAATTTTCCCTGATACGTCAACATCCTTAAAGTCATCCCAGTTTTCTTCAGGTGCCTGAATTCCATAGCCGACATATACCAGCTCTGCATTCCGGATGTCAACTTCAGTAGCTTCATCAGAAGGCCAGGCTACAAAATCCTCGAAATAAGATGGATTTAAAGAGCTTCTCCCACTTTTGGAAAAGCGCATTTGGTGATTGGAAGTTTTTTGCCCAACTAAAGGAAAGGGCTGAACATAACTTCCATCTTCTACACCGGAGCTCGCACCAATCTCTTTTAATTCATTTACCAGATAATTCATGGCTTTTTCTTCGCCTTCAGTTCCGGTTGCACGACCAAGGAACTCATCGGAAGAAAGCACTTCAACATGAGACATCAGGCTTTCTTTAGTGATAGAATCTGCAGCGTCATTTACTTTATTTCCTGATTTGCAGGCTAAAAGGATTAGTAAGGGAATAAAAAAGATTAGTTTTTTCATGGAATGATGTATTATTTGTTAGGCAGGAAAATAGGGTTCTGACCCTCGAACTCAAACCCTTTTGAGTTCATTTTACCTCTGTTAAAAGTTAGAGAAACTGAAGTATGGCTTCATTTAAAAATAAAACAGTACTAGTAACCGGCGCTGCCGGCGGAATAGGGTATATATTAGGGAAAAAGGCCCTGCTTAAAGGAGCCCGGAATTTGATAATGTGGGATGTAAATGAAGATCAGCTATTTGCATCTGCAAGCAAGCTTTTGGGGCAAGGATTTTCCGTTTCTACAAATAAGGTGGATGTTTCTAAAGCTAATCAGGTTCAAAAAGCGGCAAAAGAAGCTCTTGAAAAGTTTGGCAAGATTGATACCCTGTTTAATAATGCGGGCATTGTAGTTGGGAAATCTTTCCATGAGCATTCCATCGAAGATATCGACCGAACCATGGACATTAATACAAAAGGATTGATGTATGTGGCAAGGGCTTTTCTGCCTGCAATGATGGACGCCAACTCAGGACACATCATCAATATAACATCCGCGGTAGGGCTTACTCCAAATCCCGGGATGACCGTGTACGCCGCAAGTAAATGGGCTGCGGTTGGTTGGGCTGAATCACTTAGACTGGAAATAGAAAACACACACCCGGGAGTTAAGTTTTTAAATGTGATGCCGAGCTATATAGATACCGGAATGTTTGATGGAGTAAAGGCTCCCCGGCTGATGCCCTTATTGGATCAGGATATAATTACCACCAAAATTATCGAGGCAGTTGAAAAGGAAAAGATACACCTGAAGGCTCCATTTATGGTGAAAACAACATTGTTCTTTCGGGGAGTTTTACCAACCCGTTTATATGATCTTATAGCTGGCAAGGTGTTCAAAGTGTATGAATCGATGGAAACTTTTAAAGGACGTACCAATGAGTAAGTATGCAGCGCTTTTGAAGCAGCAAAAGGAGACTTATCTGAGCGGAATTACGAAATCAATTAATTTTCGCAAGGAGCAGCTTAAAAAACTGAAGTTGTTGCTTAAAGAAAATGAGGTTGTACTGACCGATGCTGTGCACATGGATTTTAAAAAACCGGCATTTGAGACTTTTGGTACTGAAATCGGGCTGATTATTGGAGAGATAAATTACGCTCTGAAGAATCTGGATGATTGGGTGGCGCCAGAGAAAGTGCCAAGTTCGTTGGTCAACTTTCCATCTGAAAATTACATGCTTAAAGAACCTTACGGGTCGGTTTTGATTATTGCGCCATGGAATTACCCGGTGCAGTTGAGCCTGCTTCCTCTGGTGGGAGCGTTGGCTGCAGGGAATACTGCGGTAATAAAACCATCAGAACTTACACCTCATACTTCGGGCGCGCTCTCAGATTTAATCGCGCTCTATTTTCCATCTGATATTGTTTCGGTATGTGAAGGAGGGGCAAATACTAGTACTGCTTTATTGGAGCTCGATTTCGACTATATCTTTTTCACCGGAAGTACCAGAGTTGGGAAAATAATTATGCAAAGTGCAGCTTCAAGGCTTATACCGGTCACTCTGGAGCTTGGAGGTAAAACCCCATGTGTAGTTGATGAAACTGCAGATCTTGAGATATCAGCGAAACGTATAGCATGGGGGAAATTTGTAAATGCCGGTCAGACTTGCGTGGCACCTGATTACTTATTGGTTCATCCATCCATAAAAGAAGAACTTCTGGAAGAGCTTAAATTGTCAATCACGTCATTATATGGAGAGGATCCTGAGCAATCAGTGGACTACCCCCGCATTATCAATCAAGAGCACTTTAGCAGGCTTTCCGGTTTTTTAGAAGACGGGGAATTAGTTTATGGAGGGAAAACCAACGCTGCAGCTAACTATATTTCACCGACCCTGCTGGACGGAATTACATGGGAAGATTCCATTATGAAAGACGAGGTTTTCGGCCCAATTCTACCAGTCTTGACCTATACTGATTTGCAGGATGCGGTATCTCAAATCCGAAAAGCTCCAAGACCGTTAGCGCTGTATATCTTTACAAGCAATGATGATACCGAGAAATATTTCCTGGAGAATGTTTCATTTGGCGGGGGTGCAATTAATGATACCATCGCTCAACTTGGGAATCATCATCTGAGTTTTGGCGGGGTTGGAGCAAGTGGTTTTGGATCGTATCATGGCAAGGCAAGCTTCGATTCTTTCTCCCATCAGAAAAGCATTATGAAGAAAAACTTTCTGGTCGATATCCCGATACGTTACGCCCCGTATGATGGCAAGATGAAATGGCTGAAGACAATTTTTCGATGAGCATTCCGGATACATTTAAAGCACTTTATGCAGAAGAGTTCGATGGAGAAGTTCGGGCTTCGGTAAAAGAACTTCCGGTGTCGATGCTTCCTGATGGAGAGATAACAATTAAAATTCATTACTCATCGCTCAATTATAAAGATGCCCTTTCTGCAACGGGCCAGAATAAAGTCACAAAAAACTACCCACATATACCAGGTATTGATGCTGCGGGAATTGTGCTTGAGGACATATCAAGCACTTATCAGTCTGGACAAGAAGTAGTGGTTACAGGTCATGATCTTGGGACGAATACCTACGGCGGATTCGGGGAGTTGATTCGCGTACCAAAAGAATGGGTAGTTTCTTTGCCTGAGAAGTTGAGCCTGAAAGGAGCTATGATTTTCGGAACCGCAGGCTTCACAGCCATGTACGGCATCGAGCGATTGAAGCGGGAATTGGTCACACCTGATTCTGGTCCGGTTTTAGTAACAGGATCAACAGGCGGTGTAGGTTCGCTGGCGGTGTATTTTTTATCCAAGGCCGGATATAAAGTAGTAGCTGCCACAAGAAAAAAAGAATCCGGATTTTTAAAACGACTGGGTGCTTCAGAAGTTATCTCTTCGGATGAATTAACGAATGTTTCCGGCGCTCCTCTTTTATCCCGGAAATGGTCTGGCGCGATAGAAACCGTTGGGGGTGAACTGCTGGATTCGGTCCTTCGTCAAACTCAAAGTAAAGGAGCAGTCGCTTGCTGTGGCAATATTCTGGGTATGGATTTGAACACGAACGTGCTTCCATTTATTCTCCGGGGTATTTCACTTCTTGGTATTGACTCCGCCTTTTGTGAACGAGGTATGAGAGAACAGATCTGGGAGGAAATGGCATTGATCGGAGTTGCCCAGCTCCCTGAAGGTTTTTATAAAACGGTGTCTTTGGATGGACTTGAAAATGAAATATTACTCATCCTGGAAGGTGGGCAGACGGGAAGGGTGGTTTTGGAATATTAGGTCAATGCCTTACGGTTGAAGAGTTTATATAATAGCCCCGCCTTTTAAGGCGGGGTAATATGTATAGAAGCAAATAACCTGAGGCTGAGTTTTTTTAAAATCAAAAAACGTGTCGAAGGTTGGTATCTTTTTTAATAATGACCGATAACACCCTTCGATCAGATGCAGAACCTTCTCAGTGGCCATTCCAAACACGTTTCGGAATCTTTGAGGAGTATGAAAAAGATCAAATGAGCATTAAAACAGAATCAAAACCTGACCATAAGATGCTGAAATAAATTCAGCATGACCTGTTTTAAGTTAATAGCAATGGCTGGTTTTATAACTTACTCGTCATCCTGAACTTGTTTCAGCATCTTAAGAGTCGATCTCTTAAATCTATTTAACCTATCACTGTAAGGAAGGCCTTCCAGCCCGGTCTTACATACCATGAACAAAGGCTATGTCTACTTTCTTACCAACTTTCAAAGAACTACGCTCTATATCGGAGTAACAATTAACCTTTCCAGTAGGGTATGGAATCATAAAGAGGGGAAGGGTTCCGAATTTACTTCAAAGTATAACCTTACCATTCTTGTTTATGCTGAAGAATATGATTCCATTTCTGATGCTATAGCAAGAGAAAAGAAGCTTAAGAACTGGCATAAAGACTGGAAATGGAATTTGGTGAAGGGGCATAACCCAAACTTGATAGATTGGTATGAGACTTTAAGAGGATGAATCCTTTTATTGGAATTGAAGCTATTTCGTAAGATCCTGAAACAAGTTCAGGATGACCTAATTAAAAAAACCATATGAATAAGCATATAGAAGAATATTTAGATTTTTATTTAAGCCTAGAAGCTCCAAAATATGCTGTTTTGATTGATGGAGAATGGGGGTCCGGGAAAACATATTTCATACAATCTTTTTTTAAGAAAAGGCCAATTAGAAAAGTAATAAAGAAAATAATAGACGGATCAGTAATAACCTGGCTTGATTCAACGGGAAAACATGAAAAGAGTTATATTTATATAAGTCTAAACGGAGTTTCTACAACAAGGGATATTGAGGTAGAAATATTTCGTCAACTTTACCCAATACTAAGTGATGAGAAAGCTAGGTTGTCGGGGAAATTACTTAGCGACCTAATTAAAACATCATTAAAGATTGAGTTGAGTTCATTGTCAGAAGTTCAAAAACTCCTTATCAATACTGATAACAAGGTTTTAGTATTTGATGATTTAGAGAGAGCCAAAATATCTATGAAAGAAGCCTTAGGATATATTAATTATTTCGTTGAGCATGAGGGTCAGAAAGTTATTTTAGTCGGGAATGTAAATAAAATAGAAAAGGATGAATTACTTAAAGACACAAAAGAAAAACTTGTAGGTAAAACTTTTTATATAGAACCACTCTTTGAAAATGCATTTAATAATTTCTTAGAAGAGCTTTCAGATGACGAAACTATATTACTTCTCAAATTAAATAAAGAAGAGATTAAAGTAATTTTTTTTGAGTCAGGATGTAATAATTTAAGGTTACTAAGGTATGGTATACTAGAATTTAAAGCCTTTTTTCTTGGAGTTAAGTCTCTATATGAAAAAAGCGTTAACAATGAAGAGCTTATAAGTGATTTCATTAAGATTTTCTTCATGTTTACTTTTGAGCTTGGTTCGGGAAATATTGACAAAAGTTCTTTTGATAAAATTAAGGATGTAGTAGTTGGTGTAGCAAACCAAAACGATCCAACGGATATTGATATTCACCTTTTAACTCAAAAGTACAATGGGGTTAATTTTAGAGAATTAATATTTTCATATAGGTTTTGGCAAACATTTTTTGTTGACGGAAAACTAAACATAAAAGAGTTTAAAGAAGTCGAAAAAAACCCAAAGTATTTTTTAGAAGTAAAGCCACTTTGGTATCAGCTTTGGGATATTTATGAATTAAGTGATCCAGACTTAAAGGATTTATTATCAAGATTGGAAATAAAAAAACAATCCTTTGACTTTTCTTCAGTGGAGGAAATTATTCATATAGTCGGAACTTTGATTGAGTTAAATGAACTAAATATTTACTCAAAAGAAGACGAAGAAATAATTCAAGATTATATAGCCCAAATTGAGAAATTTGTTGAACAGAACGAATCAAAATTTCTTAGCAACAAGCTAAAAGTGGATGATACATTAATGGGATCTCAGGTTAGAAGTTATGGAAAGCCTGAATTCAAAGCATTTATTAATAAGGTCGAAGAAATAGTAAATCAGGGTTTAATAAATGCAAATTCAGAAAAGGTAATGGGGTTATTTGAATTACTTGAACTAGATATTGAAAAATACAAAACGGAAGTAATTAAATATGAGCTTTCAAGAAACTTAAATCTTCCATTTTTCTCAATATGGGATTTAGAAGAAATGATAAACCTCCTAAAGAGAAAATCTCCAAAAGAAAGAAGAGATATTATTTTTTCAATAAGAAACCGAATTAAAGAATTAGAGGTGACAATTGAAGATAAAATTTGGGTCGAAAAATTAGTTTCTAAGATTATTGAAGAATTTGAATTCAAGGGAAAATCTATAGAAAATTTCAGTATGTCTGAATCTGTAAAGTTTTTAGAGGCAGCCTTAGAAAATCATCAAAAATAATTTAATCACTCCAACTCCCAAACCCAGGCTACTTTGCCCTCTACTTCAAAATCCTGAGACAGATCAATAGAGGAATTAGTAAAGATGTTTTTCCCAGTATCAAAAGAATCGAGGATTTCGGATAAGACATCTCTGGGAATAGTCACAGCTTCTTCGTTTTGATTCATGACTACCATCACGGTTTGGTTTTCATGAATTCGGAAGTACACATACACTCCATTCTCTGGTACAAAGTGCAGGAGTCGCCCATATTTAACGGCATCGGAAGTCTGCCTCCATTTCCCTAAATGACTTGCAAAATCATAGATCTCATTTTCTTTCTCAGTTCTGCCTTCGCGGGTAAAAACAGAGCGTTCGTCACCATTCCATCCACCGGGCATATTAGGTCTTCGGTATTCGTCATCTCCTCCGCGATATTCATGCTCCATCATGAGCTCGGTTCCGTAATACACCTGAGGAATACCACGGGTAGTTAGCAGAAAGGTATATGCCATCTTAAAATGGTCTTCATTCTTACGAACTCGTTCATAAATTCGATCCATATCATGATTATCCAGAAAGATGACATTTTTCGTTGGGTCTTTATAAAGGAAGTCATTGGTGAGAATATTCCAGATTCTGGCAACGCCATTATCCCAGCCAAAATCTTCGTTGAGTGCAGCATCAACTGCTTGGGCAAGAGGGAAGTCGGTAACACTTGGCAGGTGTGAATTATAGCCGTCATCAATCCCTTCCTGATCATATTGCCAATAAGATTCAGGGCCCGGAAAATTCAGCCATGCCTCTCCTACAATATTGAAATCAGGATAGGCTTCTAATACTTCTTTAGCCCATCGAGCCATGTATTTTTTATCCGGGAATACGTAGGTGTCCATTCGAATTCCATCGATTCCTGAGTATTCAATCCACCAAATAGTATTCTGGATCAGGTAATCGGCAAGAAACTCATTTTTTTGATTCAGGTCGGGCATTTCCCTGACAAACCAGCCATTTAACAATCGATCTGTATCATGTTTAGAGGCATAGGGATCGGAAGAAACAGGACCCCGGTAATTAGTTTGCCCTTCGGTTTCCCAGTCATGCACCCAGTCTTTGGTTGGCAGATCTTTCATCCACCAGTGCTGGTCTCCGATGTGATTATGAATCATATCCATAATCACTTTCATGTCCATGGAATGTACTTTGTCAACCAGTGCTTTGTATTCTTCATTGGTTCCAAACCGGCGATCTACTTTATATAAATCTGTAGCGGCGTAACCATGATAGCCTCCGTATTCAGGATACATATCATTTTCGAAGGTTGGAGTAAACCAAATCGCGGTCATCCCTAAATCCTGAATATAATCCAGATGCTTTGATACTCCTGCAAGGTCTCCGCCCTGACGACGTTCCGGATCAGATCGATCGGCCGATTCAAGCATCCCTTCGATGCTGTCATTCTCAGGATTACCATTCGCGAAACGGTCGGGCATCATCAGATAAATTAAGTCGGAAGAATCAAAGCCCTGGTTTCTCCCTTCCAGTGGTTCACGTTCTTTTAACTCATAATCGAGTTCAATGGTTTTTCCATGATGAGTGAGAGTAATGTTGATGGTGCCTGGCATTGCATCGGGACTAACATCCAAATAAAGAAAAAGGTAGTTGGGAGAATCAACGGCATACTGGCTGGTGATAGAAACTCCGGGGTAATCCAAAGATGCACGGTATAAACCGAGATCATCACCATACAATTGGATTTGCAATTCCTGAACAGGCATATCTGTCCACCAAAAAGGAGGGTCAGTTTTATCAACCTGAGCCTGAGAAATAGAGAAAGTGATAAATGATAAAACAAAGAGGCTAAAAATGTTCTTCATGAATAGTGATTTTGATCTAATTTTTGATCAATAATAATGAACGGGGCGAAGATAATCTTATGTAAATGCTTACATGGCTCTCTATCCGGTATAACTATTCACTTTTCAGACTATCCACTGGATTAGCCGTTGCAGTTTTAATTGATTTATAGCTTACAGTTAGCATAGCCACCACGAGTATAAATATTCCTGAAATAACAAAAATAGTAGGGGATATCGAAATTTTGAATGCAAAATCCTGAAGCCAGTTTTGTGCCAGATACCACCCAATTGGAGTAGCAATCAGAAAACTAATACCAACTAATTTCAAGAAGTCTTTATTCAATAGAGAAATGATTTGCAAAAGATCTGCACCAAGTACTTTACGAATACCGATTTCTTTAGTTCTTTGTTCTGTTACGAAAGTCGCTAACCCAAAAAGGCCAAGACTGGCAATGATTAGTGCGAGTATTGTGAAGTAGTTAAAAATGCTTCCTAGCCGGAGATCAGCACGGTACATATTTTCATAGGAATCATCCAAAAAAGAATAAGAAAATGGAAAAGTAGGTGAGAACTCCTTAAAAGTAGATTCTAACGTGGAAATAGTTTCATCAACATTTTCAGAGTCTATTTTTGCTAATATATACCGTTGATTATTTTGTGGAGCTAACATAATTGTTAGAGGTGCAATCTCTTGGTAAAGAGAAAGAAAGTTGAAGTCTTTAACGATTCCAACAACAGTACCCTTACTTCCCCAAGCCTCAAATGACTTTCCAATAGCCTCTTCTTTAGTCCATCCAATTTCTGCAAGAGCGGCCTCATTTAGTAAATAGTCGGTAGTACTCTCTCTGTGGAGTTCTTTAGAAAAAGACCGCCCTTGTATAACATTAATACTTACCATTTCAATGAAGTTAAAACCGACAGGCGCCACATAAATACCCAGTTCCTTACCCTCAGGTTTTCCTTCCCAATTAGTACCAGTAGTTCTGCTTGTTACGCTCGTTGGTTGAAATTGTGTAGTGCTAACGGATTGAATCGAAGGGTTTTTCAGAAGTTCTTGCTCCAGGGATTCATAGCTCTCCCAAAGCTGAGGGTCATTAACAGAAATAGTTACTATCTGTTCTCTATCTAATCCAGTGTCCGTATTTCTGATATAATCAAGTTGCTTAAATACTACGATTGAGCCAATTACAAGTATGATGGTAATAGTGAATTGTCCAATAACCAGAAGATTTCTTAAAAAAGTATTCCCTTTACCACCATTAACTTGGCTTTTAAGAATAAGTGCCGGTTTTAGCTTTGACATAAAAAAAGCAGGATAACTTCCTGAAATGATCCCAGCTATCAAACTGGTTCCCAGTACAAAAGCCAAGAACTTCCAACCTAAGAAGATTTGGACAGTAAGTTCACGGCCAACCAGTTCGCTAAAAGTGGGGAGAAACCCAATTATAATCAGCACAGCTGCAATAATGCTTAATGCAGAAATAACAACCGCCTCAGAAATAAACTGCATAATTAGATTAGATCTAATGGCACCTATTACCTTTCGCACACCCACCTCTTTCGCTCTTGTCAGAGATCGCGCAGTAGAAAGATTCATATAGTTAATGCAGGCAATAATCAGGATGATTAATGCAATTACCGAAAACATATATACATACTTAATATCACCCAGACTTGAGGGATTGAAGTTTAAATTGCCGGATTTAAGATGTATATCTTCTAAGGGCTGTAATATGTGTATTGGTAAATTCTCAGGATTATTTTGATAGTAATCACTAGCAGCAATGTATGTGTCTGCAAATCCCGGTAGTTTTTTTGAAAATTCCTTCGCAGAAATACCTTCTTGTAAAGTTATGAATGTATAGTTGTTGGTATTACTCCATTCATTCAGATTATATTCGTAGTATGGAGTAGTCTGATCATTAACAACGTATTGAAATTTGAAATGAGAGTTTTTTGGAGGATCAGCAATAACTCCCGTTACTGTTTTAACAACAGTATTACCATTAGCATACATCTGATCAACAGTTTTATTGATTGGATTTGCCTCATCAAAAAGTTTCTCCGCCATAGTTTGAGTGAGAATAATAGAGTTCGGGTCGTTAAGGGCGGTTTCAGAATTCCCACCAAACCATTGGTAGCTAAAGGTTTTAAAGAAGTCTTCATCGGCAGCAACTCCCCACTCAATAAAAGAGCGATCTTCTCGGGATAATAATGTTCTCGAGTTGCCAAAATAGGAGGCATACTCAACCTCTGGAAAATCCTGCTTTAAGGTGGCTGCCATAGCCGTTGGAGTTAATGCAAACCACTCTGATCCCAGGTACTCATTTCCAGGCTGTTTAGCTACTACACGATACGTGCGATCACTATGCTCATGAAAAGTGTCATAGCTAAGTTCATATTGAATGAACAGACCAATTAAAACAAAGCAGGCAAGCCCAATGGATAACCCAAAAATATTTATGAACGAATAGCTTTTTTGATTTTTGAGGTTGCGAAATGAAATTTTCAGATAGTTTTTAAACATTCCGGCGCTCCAGTAGAGTTTATGAGTAATTTTTGATGGCGCATATCGGAGTATTTGCCCCCAATACCAGCGATTAGCTTTTGATTTTCCTTCTTTTTCCAGCAGGTAAGAATACTGCTCCTCGAAATCCCCGAGGGTGGTTTTCCAGACATCATCATATAGCAGCTTGCTTAGAATTTTTTCAGCTAGTTTGGGTGGTTGGTTACTCATGTCAGCCTCCGGCGAACATAAGTTGAGGAATACCAGCCCAAATGGTTTGTTGGACTTCGTAAATTTCCCTGAGTGCTTTTTTACCAGCGGGCGTTAGTTTATAGATGCGTTTATGGCGCCCACCACGTTCAGGGGTAGATTCTGAAAGGGTAGACATTAACTGTCCGCGTTTTTCCAGACGTTCGAGCGGCATATAAATACCACCGAGCGACCAGTCTTTATCCGTAATTTCATTTAGTTTTTGTTGAATGGGAATGCTATAGGCGTCATCCTGTAATTTCCATACGGCCAGTAAAATGAATTCTTCAGTTCGGGTAAGTAGTTTCATAAGCAATCAATTCTAAAATTTTGAAACTAATACTACTCAAAAAATCTTTTGTTTCAAATTTTTAGAATTGGCTTGAAACCCAAAAAACAACTGGTAGCAATTTTCTTTCAGTTTCCTATTTTAGGGGAGGTTTTAGCTTAATCAATCTCGGGTGACATGAAACGAATCTTTTCAAAGGTAAGTATAGCGGTATTACTCTGTTTGATCTGTAGTAATTTAGCAGTATCACAAAACACATTAGAAGCACAGGCAGATTCTGTATATGCATTTATAGAATCAAATTATAGAACAAACTGGGAGGCCATTCCGGATAGTGCACGAAAACTGCTTAGGATATCCAGAGAGACAAAAGACCGTCAGGCTGAAGCGGATGCTAATAAATTTCTTGGTGTGTACTACTTTCGCACCTCAAAGCAGGATAGTTCGATCTATCATTATCAACAAGCAGCAGGGATCAATGAAGAATTGGGGAATACGTTAGAGCAGGCAAAAAACACACTTAACATCGGGATGAGCTATCAGAACCTTGGGGAATTTGAAAAAACCATAGAATTCTCCTTAGAAGCAGCCAGGTATTTTGAGGAAGTAGATGACTTCAAGGGTATGGCTATTGTGTATAATATGGTGGGATCGGTTTATTACTACCAAAGCAGATATACTGAATCAGTAGAGTTTATGCAGAAGTATCTCGAGCATGCTGAAAAAGCAGATGATATTTTCGAGATTGCCAGTGCGAATCAAAATCTTGGGGCGGTTTTAACAGCTGCAGAAAGAGAATTGGAAGCCATTCCTTATTTGGCGAAAGCGAGCCAGCTGCATAAACAGACTGGTAACGAATTGGGTGTAGCTACCAACTCTATCAATGTGGGAACTATCTATTTCAATAACGATCAGTTCAGAGAAGCGATTCCTTATTTTGAGGAAGGTTACCGAGTTGGTAAAAGTTCTGGTAACGCGCGGGTACTTTTGGAAGCAATTTCAAATTTGTCGGGTTCCTATCTGAATATTGGAGAAAACAGAAAGGCACTGGAGCTGGCTGAAGAAGGTGTAGAAGTAGCGATGAGTTCCGGCGATCAATACATGCAAATGCTGAATTACCAAAACAAGGCAAACGCATTACATAATCTGGGTGAATTTGAAGAAGCATTTACCGCGTTAAGTTTCTATCAGTCTGCAAAAGACTCTGTAATAAATCAGGAAAACCTGGAAAAGATCGCAGAACTTGAAACACAGTTTGAGACTGAGCAAAAGGAACGGCAAATTGCAGAGTTGGAAGCAGAAAAAGCACAGCAGGAGTTAACCATCCAGCAAAACAGAATGCTGCAATCGGGGCTTGGAGGTGTTGTGGTTCTATTGATTATAGCCGGATTTTTGTGGCAAAGTAAAGTGAAAGAACGAGAACTGGCGTATAAGGTAGAACAACTCGAAGTTGAAAAAGAGATTCACGCGGAAAGGGCTAGAATTTCAAGAGATTTGCATGATAATGTTGGAGCTCAGCTGGTAAACATTATTTCTGGTATTGATTTGTTTGAGAGGTACAAAAGTTCAGCCAAAGAAAAAGAATCTGAGCAGGTATTAACTTCTTTAAAAGAAGAAGCGAAGACTTCCATTGGACAATTAAGAGACACCATTTGGGCATTGAAATCGGAGGAAGAAACTTCTCAGACATTTGTAGATCATGTAAATACCTATTTGAACAGTGTGGGAAAAATTTCAGAGTTATCTGTTGAAACTTCACTTAATGATTTAAAGGATATCTATTTAAGTCCAACCCAATCCCTGAATATCTTCAGGATAATTCAGGAAGCCACCCAAAATACGCTAAAGCATTCCGGAGCCAATACCATTCAGGTAAATGGTGCTGTAAAAGGACAACGTGTGCTACTTACCATTTTTGATAATGGAACTTTCAAAAACTCTTCTGAAAACGGAACGGGTTCCGGTATGGGAAATATGAAAAAGAGAGCAAAAGATATAGGAGCTGAAATTGATGTGGATGCTTCTGATGAAGGAACTAAAATAACACTCGAAATCCCAGTAACCGAAAAAGCTGGGGTAGCCGAGATCTCTTAGTTAGAGTACTTAATTTTTATTTGCGACTTTTTCCGGGCGAGCCGTGTCTTATGGATGTAAGCGCGCAAACATGAATTCCAAAAGTACTTCTTTTGACAAACGCTGAATTTACTGACTTACTGAAGCCGCATTATAATGATGCGGTAAATTATTGCAGAGCACTTTGCTCAGGATCCACAAAAGCCGAGGCAGAAGAGATTCTTCAGCAGGCTTTGTTGAAAGCATTCGAAAAAATCGATTCGCTGAACGATAAGGTGAAATTCAGAAGCTGGTTCTTTCAGATTATTAACCGGTGTTTTTATAACGCTGTACGTAATCCGTTTTGGAGCAGGTTTGTGTCGCTGAACTCAGATAAAGGCGAAGCTGCATTTACCATAATTAAGGATGACTTTTTTGATGATAACCAGTTATTGATAGGAGCATTATCCAGGCTCCATAAAAAAGAACGGGCGGCATTATTGCTTTTTGAAATAGGCGGATTCTCAATAAAAGAAATCACCAAAATCCAGAATGAAAAAAGCGAATCGGCGGTAAAATCCCGGTTAAGCCGGACAAGGAAAAAGCTGAAGGAATTCATGGTGCTGATGGAAAAGAACCCACTATCAGGTGAAAGCCTGAAGGCTCAGAGTGTAAAGGCGCAAGATGTTGCACCTCCACGGATAGGGTATAGTTCTTCAATTAAAACCAAAAACATCTACCATGAAACCGTCAAAGTTATCAACGAAATCAAATCTATTAGGTGAAGTGATGAAACTATCAGATAATTTTAAAAACCTGAAGAAGCGCGATCACAGTTCGTCCTTTGATGACCTTGGTGAGTGGTTGGATCAAAACTCTAAACAACCCAATACGATGAAAAATATCTATAAAATAGCCGCGTCATTTATTTTCGCCACCTTAATATTGATTGCCTGTACTGTTCCGGTAGAACAGGAAGAGGAAATCGGATATATGATAAAAGGTATTGCAGAAACAGAATCTGTTAACCTGAAATCTAAACTGGCTGAAATCCCAGGACTAAAAATTTCTCAGTTAAGTATAAACGATATCATTTTTGAGCAGGAAGAAACCGAATTTGAGAAGAAAGAAACCCAAGAAAAGTCTGCTTCTTATTTTTCTGAAGTAATTATGGTTTTGCCGGAAGCAAACTATGATGCTGCTGTTGATAATAAATCGAAGTTAATGGCTGCATTCGATTTCGAGTCTATTGAAATACTACCCATTGAAGAAAAAGTAGAAAGAACTTTTTTTGATTCGGCTTTGCATACTCTTGAACTGAAAGTGGATAAAAGCTTAACAGATGAAAAAGTAGCGGCACGTATCAACACATTTCTACATGAAAACAGTAATGCAAAAGGTGATGCCAAAATCCTTATAGATGAAAATGGAAACCGTTTTGTGGTACTTGAAGTAGGAATGGACAAAAACGCTGTTTATACCACAAAAAAATCAATTGAAGAACTAGTCAATGATTTAACTCCGGAAGAGAATCGTTTCATCATGGAAGAAATGACCAACGAGGAAGTCATGGAGCTCAAAGAGAAAGAAGTACAGAAGGCAAAAAAACTAAAAGAGGCCTCTGAGAATAAATAATACATAAGCGAAGGGGAGACTCTTCGCTTTAATTTTAACAGCTAGTCAATACGTATTTGATACTCGTTTTATTTCATAAATAAACCTTTCGTCACTCAAATTTCTCAAAATTGTGAGGTTTTTGATAAAAAAATATATGAAGAAACATCTTTTGAGGAGTGTTTTTAATTAATAAACTCAATCATTTAGAATAAATAATATGTCCACCCATTTAATTTTTTATATAGATTAAGAATGGCTAATATCAGGGGGTGGGATGAGACTGTATGGTCAACAGTTTCATTTTTGATCAACAAAAATTAACTAATAGAGTGCTTATGAAAAAGTTTCGATTCTTTTCAGGAAGGATTCTGAAGTATTGCTCGATAGCAACATTCATGTTGTTATTGGTCGCGGGCTTCAGTAATAATGCGAAAGCTTCAGATACAAATAATAATGACAAAGATGTCTATCTATTGATAGGTAACGTCGTTGATTCAGAAACCAATGAACCTCTTGCCGGAGTTAACATCCAGGTAAAAGGAGAGTTCAAAGGTGCTGCAACTGATGGTGATGGTACATTCAGTATAGATGTTGACGATGATGATGTTCTGGTTTTCAGTTCTATCGGATATAAAACAATAGAAATTCCAGTTAACGGACAAAGAGAAATATTCGTTGAAATGGAAGAAGATGCCCAGGAGCTCGATGAGCTATTGGTCGTTGGATATGGTGTTCAATCCAGAGAGTCTTTGGTAGGCTCCATTCAAACTGTGGGATCTGCTAAAATTGAGCAAATTCCAACTGCTTCATTTGAAGGTGCTATTCAGGGAAATGTTGCCGGTGTGCAGATGATTTCAAATGATGGATCACCAGGTGGTAATACTCAGATCAGAGTTAGGGGAATTGGATCGATATCTGCTTCAAGTCAACCACTTTATGTTATTGATGGAGTGATCATGGCGTCAGGAAGTATTGCTGCGCTTAATGATAACGGCGAAAGAAGTACAAACGTAATGGCTGCCTTAAATCCAAATGATATCGAGAATATCACAGTACTTAAGGATGCAGCTTCTACAGCAATCTACGGTTCCAGAGGTGCAAACGGCGTAATTCTTATTACTACTAAAAGCGGTCAAAGTGGAGCTCCAAAAGTAAGTATTAAATCTCAGCTTGGTTTTAACCAGGTAGCTTCTAGTTCAATATTGGAGCCTTTAAACGCTGATCAGTATACAGAACTGTTTTTAAACGGGTATATCAATCGCGGCGAAACTCCTGCAGAAGCACAAACCCGGTTTGATAACCGATTTGAGCAACTCACCGACCCTCAAACAGGCAGTCCAACGGATACTCGTTGGTTAGATGAGTTAACAAGAACGGGTATTAACCAATCGTATGACTTGAGTGTTTCCGGTGGTAATGAATCAGCTCGTTATTTCGTTTCTACTAACTATTTTGATCAGGAAAGTCATATTATCGGAACCGACTTTGATCGTATAACAAGTAGAGCGAATGTTGACGTGAAAGCAAACAACAGAATTGATCTTTCAAATAAGTTGCTTTTATCTCAGACTGATCAGAACGGTATGGTAGATGGTTCTGCATGGGCAAATCCATTGTATAATGCATACCTGCTTTCTCCACTAATCCCAATTAAAAACGAAGCGGGATTGTTTAACGACCAACACAAAAACTATTTCCCAATGGGGGGTAATAACCCGGTTGGTGCGTTAAGTGGCGATGACATTAGAAATACGCAGCAATTCAGGTTGAATAATAGTTTATCAGCTCAGGCTAGAATTCTCGATAACCTTGTGTTCAAAACACAGTGGAACATTGATATCATCAAGGTAACTGAGTCTCAGTATAAAAATCCTCGTTATGGTGATGGCCGAAACGTTGGTGGTTATGTTCAGGAAAATGAAATTACCCGTCAGGACTGGTCTGGTACCCAAACTCTGAACTACATTGACAATTTCAATGACGTGCATAATGTAGAGGTTCTCGTTGGATACGAAGCGCTGTCATCCGAGCAAAAAAGTTTTTATGGTTTTGGTCAAAACTTCCCGAACCTAAAGCTTAGAACTTTGAATAGTGCCGCAGAAGCATATGATGCGTCTGCAACTCAGACTAAGTATACTTTTGCTTCTGTGTTTAGTCGTTTCATTTATGATTTTGATGGCAAGTATGTTGCTCAGTTTAGTGTAAGACGAGATGGTTCTTCCCGATTCGGAAGCGAAAATCGATGGGGTACATTCTACTCTGTTGGTTTAGCATGGGCGCTCCATAACGAATCTTTTATGGAAGACTTTGACCAAATTAATCTTCTGAAAGTTAGAACGTCTTATGGTACAACGGGTAATGCTGCAATTGATAATTTCGAATCCAGAGGTTTATATGGATACGGTAGAGATTACGATGGAAGTCCGGGTGGTATTCCGGTACAAATTGCGAATCCCGCTTTAACTTGGGAATCTCAGCAGAACTTCAATATTGCTCTTGAAGTAGGTGCTTTTGACAGGGTAGAAGCTACCGTAGAGTACTTTACAAGAGTATCTTCTGATCTTCTTCTTGATGTACCTTTATCCAGAACTACCGGTTTTGATGAAGTAGTTCAGAATGCAGGTGAGTTAGAAAATAGTGGTTTCGAATTGACGCTCGACGTTAACCTGATGAGAGAAACAGATTTCTCATGGGATATTGGCTTCAACACAACTTTTATTACTAACGAAGTTTCCGAGCTTACAGAAGCGTATAACGATGGTACCAAACGAAGAGAAGAAGGGTTTGATTACCAGTCCTACTATCTTTATGACTGGGCCGGAGTAGATCAATCCAATGGTCAACCATTATGGTATACCGATGAAACTCGTTCTGCAACAACGAGCGACATCAATAATGCAGAACGGTTCTTTACCGGTCAATCAGCCACACCGGATCATTACGGTGGGTTCAATACGTCAGTATTCTACAAGAACTTTGCCTTTGATGCTCAATTTACCTATTCATGGGGAAATCATCTTTACTGGGCAACAGAACGATTTATTCATGCAGATGGAGCCCTTACTCCACGTAGTACATCTACCTATGCATTTGAAAACAGCTGGCGACCGGGTGATACGGATGCGAAGCTCCCACAACATATGTGGGGTGGTAACAATACCGGTAATGTTGGGAACTCAACCAGATGGCTTCATGATGGATCTTATGTTCGTCTGAGAAATGTTACCTTAGCTTATAATTTCCCAATCAGTGATATCTCCAGATTCGGATTAAAGAATCTTAGAGTATACACCAGAGGAACTAACCTGTTTACATTCACAAAGCAAAAAGATATGTATATCGATCCCGAACAAGCTGTTAGTGGGATCGCCAATAGCGTAGCTCCTGCAATCAAGTCTATTACCTTCGGTATAGACATAGGCTTATAATTCTAATTTAAATACAATGCTTAGAACAATGAATATTAGAACATTATATATAGGACTTGCAGTAGTTATTTTCGCCGGATTTGGCTGTAAGGAAAGTTTTCTGGAAGTGAACCCACAACAATCGGTTTCCAATGAGGAAGCGATTGAAAATGTCGGAGATTACGAGTCTTCGGTAACAGGAATCTATAATTGGCTTTCAGACTCAGATTATTATGGTCGGTACTTTATACTTGTACCGGATGTGATGTCTGACGATGTGAAGCAAAACTCACAGGCTAACCGTGCTAAAGAGTATGCGGAGTATGTAGCTTTTGAAGAGCACTTTATTACTCAGAATATGTGGGAGACCATATATGCAGGAATTGGTGCTGCTAATGCAATCATAAACAATCCAAAACCAGAAATACCAACGGCCCTGGAAGATGATTTCGACCAACTTCTTGGTGAAGCTTATGCCCTTCGTGGATTAATGTATTTCGATTTGGTACGTCTTTATGGTCAGCATTATGGCTTTACAGCAGACGCAAGCCATCTTGGAGTTCCTATCGTTCTGGAAACAGATACCTTTAGTGAGCCTGCAAGAAATACGGTAGCTGAAGTGTATACACAGGTTTTGAGTGACCTTAACGAAGGAATGAACCTGATGGGCAACACAACCCGAAATGGTAACACTTCTACACTTTCAGCTTGGTCTGCTAAGGCTATTCTTGCAAGAGTGTATCTTCACATGGGAGATTTTGCTAATGCTCAAAGCATGGCTAATGACGTAATCGAAAATGGACCATTCACTTTGGTGGATAATGCTAGTTACGAAGCAGCCTGGCAGAGTGAAGTTGGATATAGCTCAGAATCAATTTTCGAAATTGCTATGACAGAAACCGATAACCGCGGCTCTGATGCTCTGGGAAGAATGTACATCGAAGCGGGATATGGTGATTACCTTCCATCTAATGAAGTGTATGATCTAATTCCTGCTGGAGATGTTCGTCAGACATGGTTCGAGGTTGATGCGAACTTAACCGGAGATTACGCTCCTTTCCGATTGGCTAAATATCCAAGCGAGACTGGAGAAAACAATACAGTTGTATCCAGATTGTCAGAAATGTATCTGATACGTGCTGAAGCAGCTGCAGAGCAAGGTGGTGCTGCTAATGTATTGATAGCTCAGAATGATATCACTACCATTCGCCAACGTGGACTTCCAGCAGCAGCTCCTGTAGTAGCTACCGGTGCTGCTTTGATGGATGAAATCAGGTTGGAAAGAAGGATAGAGCTTGCGTACGAAGGCCACAGATTATGGGACTTAATGCGCTGGGAACAAGATATGGTTCGTACAGAGTGTACTTCTATTGCTTCTGCTTGTACTGTAAATTATCCTAATGATCGATTTGTACTTCCTATTTCTGCCGACGAGCAGGATGCAAATCCGAACATGCAACCAAACCCTGGTTACTAATAGTTCGTAACAATTATTTAAAAGACCCTTTTGCAGAGCAAAAGGGTCTTTTTTTTGGTTAAGGTTTTAGAAACGTATTAGATTTCCCAATTCGAGGTTTTTATCAGACAGGTTTTTCAGTCCTAAAGTTGTGCTTTCATATTGCTTAGGAAATCCCGGAGTATTTGATAGCATTTGTTTTAACTCAGAAAGAGGCAATTGAGGGGAGTAGGTATTCAGAATAAAAAATCTATGTTCAGGGTGGAGAATCTTGATTACGTTTTGAAGTAAGTCTGGTAAGTCTCTGTTTAACTTCCAGTTTTTACCTTTTGGTCCAAGACCAAATATGGGTGGATCCATAATAATTCCATGATAGAGATCTCCACGCCGAACTGATTTATTAACAAATCTGCGTGCATCTTCCACGATCCAGCGAATGGTATCTATATTATTCAAATCTGCATTTTGTCGAGCCCATGTAACTACACTCTTCACTGAATCAACATGAGTGACTTCCGCTCCGGAAAGATTTGCTGCCAGTGAGGCCCCACCTGTATAGGCAAATAAGTTTAATACTTTTGGACTGATACCCGCTTCAAGCAAGGATGTACTACGATTGGATATAAATTCCCAATTTGCTGCCTGCTCAGGGAAAATACCCAGGTGTTTAAAAGCCCCTTGGCTCATTTTGAATTTGATCGGAGTAGAACCCAGTGTATATCGTAGTACAAAGTCTTCAACCTGTTTATCCCAATTCCCTTTCTGATTCTTAGATTCACTGAAATAAAGATCTGATTTTTGCCACTGTTCCGGAGGAAATACGGGTTTTGATTCAGCCAGCGGTTCTGGGCGATCGGTAATTAAATTCCCAAACCGTTCGAGCTTCCTTTGATTACCGAAATCAATGAGTTCATAATCAGACCACTTTGTGGGGTAGATCATTGATCTAACTCCCGCAGCGCCTGAGCAGCTCCGGCATTCAACTGCCAGTCGTAATCTGATATTCCCGATATATCCGCTTTGATTAGTTCTCTGAATTTCGGGGCACTCTGTCCAAGCCGTTTGTACCAGTCTAGATGAGTAGGGTCGGAGGCATCCAGTCCATAAGCGGTACTCCAAACCAAAAAATCTTCACAGTCTTCGTATTCTTCGATGGCATAAATAATTAATTGTAGCAGGAGTGCCGGGTTTCCTGTTCTGGCATCTTGAAATTCGTCATCTACCGGAATGGTAAATTCCCGGGATGAAGAATCCATTTTAATATCTATGAAACAGGCATCTTTAAGTACCTGAGTTATCGGAAGTACAGTCAAGTTGATTTTAAATTCCTCGATACTATCGTACAGCTCTTTTACCTCCGGATAGGTGCTTTTTATTTCAGCTAGATTCATTATTCATCTAGGAAGATATCCGCGAGCTTAAAATGTAAATTCTCAAATCCAGCAGAGGATCGATTAATAGTGTAAGCGATAATCATTCTGTGTTGTTTGTTAAGAAGAAACATAGTGCTTCCACCAACTGAACCTCCTGAGTGACCAACCCAATAACGCCCGTTGTTCTGCCAGTTTCTCCAACCCATGCCGTAATTGGTGGATTCTCCATCAGAAGTTTTTTGAGGGTACATGAGTTCTTCCTGAGCTTCTTCGTTCAGGTAATCGTAATCGAACATAGCTACCCCAAAGCGGATGAGATCCTCTGTAGTCCCAACAAAGCCACCTCCGGCCCATTTATAACTGTTATCTACAAAATCAGCCTCCCTGTTATCCTGATCATAAAAACTAACCAGATTCGGGATTTGTTTATTAGACCATTCAGGAACCGTGTTGTTCATATTCAGGGGATCGAATACTTCTTCTTTCATATAAGGAAGAAATTCTTCTCCTGAAACACCTTCTATTACAGCACTAATCAGGTTCCAACCGTAACTTGAATAACTGTATTGGGTGCCCGGTTCAAAAAGTAGAGGATCATCCTGAAAAATAGTGAGCCCTTCATCTACCGTTTCATACAATTTAGCACTCATAAACTCAGAGCCGTTATAATGCCGGATTCCAGCTATATGTCCCGCAACCTGTCTAACGGTGATGGGGTACTTTTTTTCAGGGAATTCGGGTACATAAGTTTGAACTACTGCATCGGGATCAAGTTTACCCTCTTGAATTAACACACCCAGCGCAGTAGCGGTTAATGTTTTCGAAACACTTCCAATCCGGAATTTAGAAAGTGAGGGGTTTACGGGAGTTTGGGATTCCACATCCGAATAGCCAAAACCTTCCGACCAGATCATACCATCACCCATATAAACCGAGATAGCCATTCCGGGAAGATTTTTAGATTCCATATATGCAGAAACTAAAGAGTCAGCTTTTGCGATTTTAAGTTCTAGGTCCTGACCAAATACCAGGCTCGGAACCAGAAGTAGAAGTAGTAAAGTAAGTTTCATAATTACATTCCTGTTGATTGTTTAAAATAATCGAAGACCAAATTGGTCATAGTTCTTACGCCCAACTTCAGTCCACCCTCTGAAACATAGAAGTCGGGGGTGTGATGTCCCCAAGGGGTTCCGCCCTCTGGCAAACCTCCTAAAAAGAAATAGAGTCCGGGTACTTCTTCCTGGAAAAACGAAAAATCCTCAGCTCCGGTAATAGCATCGATATAGTGAACATTAGATTCACCCGCTGTTTGATGAAGGGTAGGAAGCATCATGGCCGTGAGCTCTGGATCGTTGTATGTGATAGGGTAGCCTTTTTCGATAGTAAGAATGGCTTCAGCTCCATTGCTTTCTGCGGTATTGGTAACAATGGTTTCAAGGCGCTCAAAAAGAGTTTCACGCATATCAGCATCGAGTGTACGAATGGTACCTTCCAGATAAACTTCTTCGGGTATAATATTACTTCGAACTCCCCCACGGATGATACCAACGGTAACCACCGCTGCCTGCTTGGTTAGTGGAAGATTACGGCTTACAATGGTTTGAATATTGTTAATGATTTGAGCAGCGGTTACAATCGGATCAACGCCGGTCCAGGGAGCGGAGCCATGAGCTTGCTTCCCTTTAATCTGAATACTGTAAGTGTTTACTGCTGCCATGATACCTTCTGAGCGGTACTCAATAACTCCAACCGGGGTGTCATCTGAAATATGAAGCCCGAAAATGGCATCAACAGGCGGGTTTTCCAGAACTCCTTCTTTAACCATGAGTTCGGCTCCGCCTTCTTCTCCCGCAGGAGCACCTTCTTCAGCAGGCTGGAAAATAAACTTTACCGAACCTTCAAGCTCATCTTTCATTTCGGTAAGAATCTGAGCTGCACCCATCAAAATAGCTATGTGTGTGTCATGTCCACAGGCATGCATTACTCCCACCTCATTTCCCTGGTACTCTCCCATAACCGTTGACTTAAAAGGGACGTCTGTTCTTTCAACTACGGGTAGTGCATCCATATCGGCCCGAAGGGCTACAACCGGACCGGGTTTTCCACCATTTAAAACAGCAACTACACCAGTGTGCGCAATTCCCGTTTGAACTTCCAGACCTAAAGATTCTAAATGTTCGGCAACCTTTTTAGCAGTGTTAAATTCGCGGTTTGATAACTCAGGGTTTTCATGAAAGTATCTGCGCCACTCAATTACCTGATCCTCAATCGCATCTGCTTTTTGGTCAATAATTTCTTTAAGGTTAGAACTTTGAGCAAAGGAAGAAATGGATATGACAGTAAAGAGCAGGAAAAGCAGTGAATTTTTCATAGAAAGAGACATTTAAATGGATATTAATCCAGAGATAATGAAAATCCCGCAAACAAGAAACTAAGATTTAATCCTTATTGAGTTTCCAGACATAAAATCTATTAGGAGTCCAGACTTCATCAGTGATACTGAAAGATGTTGTTTCATGTTTGCCATCCATTTCTATTTGAATATGTCCCGTTTCAACTTTATCGCCATTTGGATAATAAAAGGTTTGCTGTACTTTTAGTGAATCACCCTCTTTCCACATTTCACCCATTCCAACTACCCCTGAACCACTAAACTGAAAGGCATAGGCTTTCTTCCTAACGGGATTCCAAAATGTCCGGAATTCCCAGAAAGTTCCAATTTCTTCTCCATCAATAATGCCATATAACCGTCCTGTGATACTTTGACTCCCCAAGCCCATATTGCTTGCCGGGATTGCCATTTTTTAAATCATCCTCCGAAAAACCATTCGCTGACATCCATTGCTTACCGAAAAGGGGGCCATACCAGAGTCCGCCAAGCACAAACATTGAAACAGCCGCTGTGATTACCGCAAAGTGATTGATATACATTTCTTCCATCGTTTGTTGGTTTGATTATTAGTTGATGGGAGAATATCAGCCTTAGAAAAGCGAATGTATTGTAAAAAATTTACCTCAGGCTACAACCACATAATTTTTGTATTCACGCTCGGCTTTTAAAAACTGAGTGGGGTTGAATCCCGAAAACTTTTGAAACTCTCGGATGAAATGAGCCTGATCAAAGAAGCCACATTGTTGACTTAGTGCTGTCCAATTTATTTCGTTTATCAGTATGGCTGTAACCTAATTCTTAAGCAACTCAAAAACCTCATCTCCTTCATAAATAGATTTCGAATCGGGATCGTTTATTGCATTAACCATTGCTTGTGCGACTTGAAGGGCATGAATGGGTTTGTACTTTTTCAACCCCGGGATTTTAGTAAAGACCTCAGCCGCTGAAATCCCAATCTTTTCCCAGAAGCGGGATTCTTCTCTTTCTCCTTTAAGAAAAGATGGACGAACAATTAATGTCTTTTTGAAACCCAGTTTCTGTACTTCTGCATCCAGTTGACCCTTCATTTTCAGGTAGAAGTTGTTGGTTTTGGCAGTAGCGCCGATTGAAGATACTAATGCGTAAGAATCTACTCCGTTTTGAAACGCAGCTTTGGCTGCTTCAAATTGATAATCATAGTCAATCTTCCATTGGGCTTCTTTGGACCCGGCTTGTTTGATGGTAGTGCCTAAAGCAGAATAGAGCTCATCGCCAATCAGCAAACCTTTCCAGTCATCGGGTTCATCAAAATTGATGATATGCTCGGACAGCTTGTTATGGGTAATTCCCGTTGATCTTCTATGAAAGACAAGCACTTTATCATATCGTTCATCAGAAAGTAAAAGCTGGAGGATATGCGATCCTACAAGTCCGGTGGCCCCAATAACAAGGGCAGTTTTTTCATTCATGTTACTTACTCTATAGCTCCAATAACTCTTCGTACGATACCATCCATTGCTGAATTCTGAATCCAGCGGGTTACAATAACTAAATCATTTTCGGGATCGACATACACCATATTGGTTCCGGCCCCTAAGTGTCGAACAGATGATTCGGGAGCGCTTGGCAATCCCTCTTTTTCTCCATTCAAAAAGAAATTCATGTAACCATAACCAGAGTTTGCTTCGGTGGGCGTGCGTGCCATATTCAGCCATTCTTTGGAAAGGATCTGCTCTCCCTTCCAGCTACCATCATTCAAAAGCAGATATCCAAGCCTCGCCTGATCCCGTGCAGATATGAACATTCCGCCACCCCAATGACCTCCACCACTTACACTTTGCATCAACTGTCCATCAATCACAATCCAGCTGGTTTCATAGCCCTGCCAGCGCCAGGTTGGGGAAGCTCCGATTTTATCCATCATGTGCTCTCTCAGCACTTTGGGAAGCGGCTCTCTCAGCACATTCATTGCGGCAAGTGCGAGAAGGTTAACACGAACATCATTGTACTCCCATTCTGATCCCGGTTCATGACGTTCTCTGGTCATCCATTCCGCGCGGGGGCCACTCGGTCGATCTGCCCAGTCGGGTTTACCGAATAGTGTTCCTTCCCAGTCTGACGTTTGACGTAGTAAGTGATCCCATGTAATTTTGGAATTGTGTTCTCCTTTGAAAGGTTCTAAAACTTTAGGTTTTCCAATATCATCAGATTTAGGCAGGTTATCATCAAACTCCATCATAAGGATCGGAGCCATGTATTCGTCCACTTTATCGTGGACATCCCGAATTAGCCCCATATCGTAAGCAAGTCCAACAGTACTACTTAGAAATGTCTTGGTAACACTGTGAGTCATATCCACCCGATAAGGCTCTCCCCATTCTGCTATAATGTATCCGTCTTTGATGATAATTCCGGTTTGATCTCCGCGCTCTTTAAAAGGACCAACTCCATCTCCAAAAGGCTCGCGAGCAAAAGTCTGATAGTGATTCAGCTCCATATTTCTTGGATTGGTACTTTCCATAGATTGAGCAAATTCAATTGCAGACTTGATGGAGTCTGGATTAAGCCCAACTTCCTGAGGAGTTTTGATCTCCCAATTACCCCATGAACCCGGGAAATAGGTTTGGGCAAAGCTGGAAGAACCTAGTATCAGACCGAAAAGAAAAATAGAAAAGAGACGCATTTTGATAGGTTTGGTTATCATACAGGAAGAATCTACAAAATAAAGAAGTAACTGAAAGGAAAATAGATTAGTGAAAGAATGTAAAGAGTAAATGGTTTGCTAAAATAGTACTCTTTAGGAGACCGTATATCTAACCACTAACACTTTGGTAAACACTCCTGTATTGTGATACTTCTATCATTTTATATGCTTAGCTTTGGTAAAAAGTAGAACCTTGTTTTAATGAAAGAACCTGATTTCGTCCCTTTAACTTCGTACAAAGAATATCCACCTGAAGAGATGCTCAAACGAGCTGAGGATTTCTATGAGCTCATTGAATCACGTCGAACGGTTCGCGAGTTTTCAGATCGCCCGGTAGATCGTAAAATCATCGAGCAATGTATTCTCGCTGCCGGAACAGCTCCCAATGGGGCAAATAAGCAACCCTGGCATTTTGCTGTAGTTTCAGATCCGGATATCAAAAAAAGAATTCGGGAAGCAGCCGAAGAAGAGGAGCGAGAGTTTTATCATCGCAGAGCGCCGGAAGACTGGCTGGAAGATCTCCGCCCTTTTGGAACTGACGAACACAAACCCTTTCTGGAAAAGGCTCCCTATTTGATTGGGATTTTCGCTCAAAGTTTTCATTTAACTGAAGACGGAGAAAAGGAAAAGCATTACTATGTAAAGGAATCCGTAGGGATTGCCACGGGTATGTTGATTACGGCTTTTCATAATGCAGGTCTTGCAACTCTTACTCATACACCCAGTCCAATGGGTTTTCTTACTGAGATTATGCAGCGGCCTTCACACGAAAAACCTTTTTTGTTACTCGTAGTTGGTTATCCCGAAAAGGATACTAAAGTCCCAGATATAACCAAGAAACCTTTGGACGAAATTTCTTCTTTTCTCTGATGAGTTCTGATCCGGAAAAAAAATCTCCCAATCAATTTAAAAAAGCCATTCGTGAATGGGCTGTTATTCTTGGAGTGTTTGGAATTCTTTATGTAACCGGGCTACATACGGAGGTGATAGGAGGGCTTCAGCGGATATTGCTTTCAACGGGCATTCTTCGACCGGATACTGAAGTTGATCCCGGAGAAATCCGAAAAGCTAATTATAACATGCCGCTCATCACTTTAGATGGAGAACGAGCTTCACTCTCTGATTTTGAGGGAAAAACGATCTTCCTGAACTTTTGGGCAACCTGGTGCCCTCCCTGCATTGCGGAAATGCCGAATATTCAGAAACTATATGAGCATTTAGAACATGAAGAAAATATCATTTTTGTGATGCTTTCGCTGGATGAAGACTCTGAAAAAGCCCGGGTATACATGGACCGTAAGGGGTTCACCATGCCGGTGTATTTTTTAACCGGGAGACAACCCGGAGTATACAACAGTACCGTTGTACCAACTACCTATGTGATTTCTCCCGAAGGAGATATCGTAGTAGAAAAAAGAGGGATGGCTAAGTATAACACAGATGAGTTCCGTAATTTTTTGCTTAGTTTATAGCCTCGTTTTCTAAACACTTAGTCATTCCCGTTAAGGCGGGAATCTGGAGTACAGTAAAAGCTTTTACGAACAATCTGGATCCCTGCCTTCGCAGGGATGACATCAAGAATAAAATATCCAAAACCATGGAAAAAGTAATATCAGGTATTCAACAAATCGGAATTGGAAACCCTAATGTGGAAGCAGCCACTGAGTGGTACCGCAAGTATTTTGGGATGGATATCAAAGTATTTGATGATTCCGCTATCGCCGACCTGATGCTTCCATACACCGGAGGAAAACCGCATGAACGCAGAGCCATCCTTACTTTGAGCATGCGTGGTGGTGGTGGATTTGAGATCTGGCAGTATACCAGCCGTACTCCGGTAGCCCCGGATTTTGATGTACAGCTTGGGGATCTTGGAATTAACATCGCTAAGATTAAATCCATTGATGTTCAGGAAACCTACGAGCAATTTAATGGTGCAGGACTGAATGTTGTTTCTTCACTAAGGGAAAACCCTGCAGGTGAACTGAACTTTTTTGTAGAAGACTTGAATGGGAACATCTTTAATGTGGTGAAGGGACTTGGCTGGTTTAAAAAGAAAGAACCTAAAACCACCGGGGGAGTTACCGGAGCTATTATTGGCTCCACAGATATCGAGAAATCAAGAACACTGTATTCCGACATTCTTGGCTATGATGAGGTAGTGTATGATGAATCTGGTTCTTTCGATGATTTTGAAGGGTTACCCGGCGGAGATCAGAAATACCGACGTGTACTCCTTCGGCACAGCAAACCGAGAGAAGGAGCGTTCGTTAAGCTCTTTGGTCCAACCGAAATCGAGTTAGTTCAAAGTCTGGATGGTCGGCGAAATCCAAAACTAATTTTCGAAGATCGTTACTGGGGAGATTTGGGATTCATCCACCTGTGTTTTGATGTTCAGGGAATGGATGCGCTTAAAGAAGAGTGTGAAGCTGCCGGATTTAAGTTCACTGTAGATAGCGCCAATAGTTTTGACATGGGCGAGGCTGCCGGTCGGTTTACTTATATTGAAGACCCGGACGGAACACTCATTGAGTTTGTGGAAACTCATAAAGTACCTATTGCAAAAAAATTAGGCCTCTTTATCGATATGACGAAAAGAGACCCAAAAAAGTCGCTCCCAACCTGGATGTTGAGAGCATTTAGCGTAAACCGGATGAAAGGCTGATTATTTAATCAACATCATCTTCTTGGTTTGAAGATGGCTTCCGGCCTGCAATCGGTAAATGTACATTCCACTTGCTAGGCGTGACGCATCGAAGGTTACTGTGTGGCCTCCTGAATTTAATCTCCCATTCACCAAATCAGCTACTTCTTGTCCCAAGAGGTTGTACACTTTCAGGCTCACATCTCCCGAAGCAGGAAGATTGAACGAGATATTGGTACTTGGATTGAATGGATTTGGGTAGTTTTGGGAAAGTTTGAATGATTCAGCGGTTGAACTGATCTCATTATTTACTCCGGTAGCCTCACCGTATGACCATAACTTGAGTGTCTCACCCAATCTTGCACCAAAAATCTGACTGTCGGTTGAAACTATGAAATTAAGTTCGGTGCCCCTTGCATAATCAGGAAAATCCCCGGTAATATTTGTAGAACTACTAAGATCAGCATCTACGACCATCAACCTTGAACCTGTCTCACTTCCATCCTGAATGGAGAGCAAGATATCATCGCCAAATGTTATCATTCTGGCAATTGTACCTGAAGCCCCTATACTAAGTTCTTCGCGAGACTTTTCCTGCCAGGTTAGCCCTGCATCATCGCTGTAATCTAAGCCGGTATTGTGAGCAACTACAATTCTGCCACTGTTCGTAACCAGTGCTTTTTGCACACTTTTAGAAACTTCTTCTTCAGGATATACTTTTTCCCATGAAGAACTGTCTTTATGAGATTTAAATAATCCCTCTCCATTAGTTCCGGCAAGCAAATAGAAATTACTATCGAAACTGAACAAACTGTTAATAGCCTTGTTTCCATCAACATCAGAAAAGGAATCGAATATCTCCCAGTTTATTCCTCCGTCAACGGACTTTAACATACCTACATCTCTTGCTGTGGAGGTAACTATAAGCGTATCGCCTATCGAAGAAAAGTATGTACCAAGAAAGAAAACAGGGAAGTTTGCTGTTCCTGGTGAAATGATTGACCATGAAGCACCTTTATCTACACTCTTTTTGATCTTTCTTGTACCAAAAATATCTGTACCATATGCGTAGATAACCGAATCAGAATTATTCGAAAACAAAGCAAAGTTTGCTGATTTATCTTCTGCGCCAGATTCATTCCATACTAAGCCTCCATTATCAGAATAGTACAATCCTGTCGAAAAATCTGCTTTCAAAGAACTAAGAAAAATCCTCGAACCATTGCTATGAATGCTTGCTATCCCCAATAATTCTTCGTCTACAATTAAAGAATCAACTTCATCTATAGTGCTCCAATTCTGAGCTTCTAACAGTCCCGAACTGATGCATAAAATGAATAAAAATAACACCATTTTTCTCATAATCTCATTTATTTGTTTCAGAAAAGTCTCTTAATCTAAATTAAGAGACTTTTTGATTTAGTTATTTAATCAACATCATCTTTTTAGTTTGAAGATGGCTTCCGGCTTGTAAACGATAAATGTACATTCCACTTGCTAAGCGTGACGCATCAAAAGACACAGTATGACTTCCAGAATTCAATCTTCCATTCACTAAAGCAGCTACTTCCTGTCCCAAGAGATTGTACACTTTCAGACTCACATCTCCCGAAGCCGGAAGATTGAACGAGATATTGGTGCTCGGGTTAAATGGATTGGGGTAGTTTTGGGAGAGTTTGAACTCGTTTGGATTTACTTCTTCTTCGTTCCCAACCGCAAATTGGTCGTTTACAAATTCTACCTCCGCTGTTACAAAAGTCTCTCCACGAATTGCTTTATAAGTCATTGGTGATGGATTCGATTCATCGACTATCCAAAAGAAGTGACGAGTTTCCGGATCGTACGTTGCTGTTGAAGGCATATCTGAAACTTCAACTGCGGGAATCGTCATATCCGGACTCATCGCACTAACATACAAACTTACGGTGTCTCCAGGGCTAATCAGAATCGGCCCGTCGTTAAATACACCTGGATAACCGATATACAAGCTCATTGATCGGTTAATGGATTCCTGATTCCCAATAAAGGTTTTATGTACTGTTTGATTGAAGCTCTGTCCTTCTCCCCCGGAGATTCTTCTGTTATTGATCCGGTAGCTCTTCAACACCATTTTTTTCTCGTTAAAGTCCCAATCGAATCTTACTTCGATAGTGCTTCCATCGGAGAGCAAATCCCGCTGAATATGAAATCCAAAGGTTGTATCACCCGCTGCATTAAAAGAAAAGTTCTTAGAGCCTTGATATGACCCATCACTACCATAGAGTGTTTCATTTACTCCTGAAAAATATATTTCTCCAGTAGCAAAATCTCTTCTGTACGTTTCTTGCTTTGTTTGAACAAAATAAGGCTCGTCGTTAAAATTGAGAAACTCTCTGAACATTCGTACCGTTCTGTTATTCAGCCTGAGGGTGTCATCAATAATTGTGAAGCTTCTTACTTCTACCTGATTAGCGTGTTCATCATAATCCATTTCAGTTTTAATAGACACACGTTTCCTTTCGGGTTCCATAGTTTCAGCATTTTCACCTACTTCGAACACTAATAAAGAGTCTACAACAATACCTCCTGCAGAGTGCTCTCTTTGATAGCTTGAGTAAGCATTATAAAACACCCAGGTAGAATCATCCCAGAAAAAGCCTTCTGCATCAGTATAAGAATCATCCGGGGCATACATAAAATGAAGGCTATCTTCGCCAACATAGCTCATACCTTCTTCATCATAAAACTTGCTGATTTGGTAAATATATCTTCCCCCATCTCCAAGCTTTGTATAGTCTATATTACCACTTGTTTTTTCACCTTCATTATTAAAATACTCTCTTTTTCTAATCTGGTATTCTGGAGTACTTTCCTGCAGATCGGTTGAGTTTAATACCCCGCCAAAATATCCTTCATTGTAGAAGTAGTAATAATTCTCGGCATTTCTTCTTCTTTGTAAAGAGTTAAGCTGATAATCCATCAGCTCCAATTGGTAATCGTAGGATAATCGTAAGGTATCCAGGCCAAACTCGTCCTGGTATGATAAATACCTGGTTCCTTTTTGCCACCCGATTTCAGGAGAATAATAGTCCCAAAATTGTTCCCGGGTTGCGTCTTCGGCTGGAACAAGGGGAGTTATTGAACGCTGACCCGTATACGGCTCAACATAAGGTGCCTGATAGAAATAGGTTACGGAACTATCATTATGACCCTCAGAAAAATACCCATTTTGAATCCGCATAGGCATCCATTTTGTACTATCTGGCGACCATACGTACTGGTTGTTTTTGTAGGTATAGCTTAGCGTATCTCCCTCATAAAAACGCCTTGAAAATGTCTGAGGGGTAAACATGGTATCCATCAGGTTTTTCCATTCGGAATAACTCCATGAAGTATCTTGCGGGAGGCTGCTCAATGCCGCTGTTTCTGCAAAAATGGATTTCATCGCGATATCTTCAAAACTCAATACCCAATCGTCTGCCTGTTTTACATTCGGAGAAACCTGATATAAAAATGCTTTGTGACTAGCATTGAGATACTGTCCATCTACCCGGTCTTTAGTACTTTGCTGAGCAACTAGTGCCCCTGTACCCATAACGAAAACTATTAGTAGTAGCGTTAACTTCTTCATACTGCCTGTTTTTAAGTTGATAATTCATACCGAAATTCTTCTTCTGGTACTTAAATCAATTTCAAGGTTTTTGAAGGGTTAAGAAATCACCCAAATGGGGTATTCTTTATTATGCTAAATTACGCCTCAGAGCAAGCTTTACCGCCGCCGCACGTGAATTTACATGCATTTTCTTGTAGATATTTTTGATGTGTGTTTTTACAGTCCAGGGGCTTAAAAAAACATCTTCCGCAATCTGTTTATTAGTTTTCCCATCAACCACATGTTGTAAAATTTTTAGCTCGGCTGGGCTTAGGTCAAAGGGCACTTCACTTCTTTTCTCATTCTGAAATGCTAGTGGGTTCTTAACCATATCCAGTACTTTTTTTGCAATAGAAGGGGAGATTGGGGAGCCACCATTATGAATTTCTTTAATCGAATTTACCACTTCGTCAATGGCGGTGTCTTTGAGCAAGTAACCTGAAGCACCCACATTGATAGATTCAAAAATACGTTCGTCATCCTCGAAAACAGTAAACATGATAACCTCAACATCTGGGAAATCCTGTTTAAGTTGAAAGGTGGCTTCTATTCCCGAAATTCCGGGAAGTTCTATATCCATTAAAACCACATCTGGGATGGTCTCGGAGTTATTCCTTTGTATTTTTTGTAGGAATGATTCCGCCGATTCAGCAACTAGTACCACGTTCAGTTCGGGATAAAACTGAAGTAACTCAACCAGTCGTTTTCTGAATATATCGTGATCTTCAACGATACTTACTCTTAGTAGCTTGCTTTGTTCTGAATCCATAGTTTTTTAATTGTGCCTCTGAGTATCTCACAATTATCTAAACTTACCAATACCCCGAAATAGTGATTTTGCAATAGCTCGCATACTTCAACTATCTCAGATAATTCTGTTTTGCTGGATTCTAATTCCTATCCGGCATTTCCGGCGGGGTGCCTCCGGGAAGTACATCTCTTTCTTCCGGGTTGATTGGAGTAATGTAGTGACTGCCCGAATCCTCATCGAAACCAAGTTCATAGTTTATTCCATCAGAATACATATTTACTGAGCCTGCCAGCTTTCCACCTCTGAGAATCAAGGTTGCCTGGCCGGTTTCCTGATCGTTTACATACGCTGAAATCGCAACTATGCCCGGCATGGTCTCTTCCATCTGCCGGATTTGAAGCGTATAAACACTCCCGTCGGCTAACTTAACTGAAAGCTCATCCCCGGGATCTGACGAAGTGAGTGCTTCTATATCCAGTTCCAGTAATATTTTGGATTGAGTCTGAGATGATTCTTCCTGCCCGTTTGAGGCGGTTTCATTGGGGGCTTTCTCCGCTTTTGCACATGCTAAGCTTCCCAGAACAAGTAGCGCTATTACCAACCTTGAGTACTTCATATTACTTTATTAAAACCATTTGACGGGTTAGTATTTGAGAACCGGTTTGCAGGCGATAGATATAAACACCACTCGAAAGGTTAGAAGCATCAAACTGTACCTCGTGTTCTCCTGCTTGCTGCTTGCCTTCAAACAAGGTTGCAATTTTTTGCCCTTGAATATTGAACACTTCAAGATGGATATTTTCAGCCTCCCTCAATGTATAACTAATCGTTGTAGCCGGGTTAAATGGGTTCGGATAATTCTGATCTAAGGCTATTTTCACAGGGGTATCGCCAGGCTCGTTTGAAACCATATTTGCTACTGTGAGCGTTATCGGAACCTCCAGAGAAGGATTCTGAGGGTCGTTTGTTCTTACCTTCATCGTGGTTTGATACGTACCCGCATCCACTCCCCGGGTTGTGAACTGCAAGCTTCTGCTTGATGAAGCATCTTCTAAAGTAAACCCAGTCGACTCAGAAACTGATAACCAGGGATATGGAGCACTAATTTGTTTTACCTCAATATCATCGATATCAATGGTCGAACCATTTTCATCACTTCGATTTAGAATCAGCATTTCACCCGGACTAAAACCACCTACATACGGGTTTTCATATACAGTACTTCCGTTTAGTATATACCGAATTACTTCATTATCAGGATCCATTACCATTTTGATTTCATTATATGTACCAATATCTATGGTACCAGCATTAGTTGCTGAGAATGTAACCTGATCCTCTTCATTAATATCTGCCGCAAAGAATACCCCCTGACCAATGATTATGGCCGCAGAAAACTCTCCGTTTTTTCCATCACTAACGTAGATATCATAAGTTTCCGTATCACTTGAAACTGAAAAGTTAACGGTGATTTCATAGCTTCCGAACTGCTGGAATCCAAAAAATGGGGCACTTATAAATTTCGTATTTCCAGTACCGTCACCTTCAACCCGAAGATGTTGGCTACCCGTATTCGCATTAGCAGATGAAATCATAAACTCATCATCAGAAACAGCCCTCCATTCTGAAAGTCCTTCAAAAGTACCGGCTGAAAAACCTTCCCCACTTTCGAAAGAAGTAGAATACAATGTTTGTTCTGCAACAATCGACTTTGCCTTGTTAGCCTTATTCTTAGAATGGTTGGCTGCTCTTTTTGTAATTCTCTCAAAAGAAGCGGGCTCAATAATGCTTCCCATTTTTTTAGTTCTTTTGAAACCATTACCAGAAAATCCGAAGTCGATATCCCAGACCAGAACACTTTGCCCATCATTAAAAATCTGGAATGGGATCGTCAGGTCATCCTCTCGGTTCATTTCTACATTTATTACATCAGCCAGTAAACTTGCCGTTGGCGCATTGGTCTGTGTATCACGATAGTTAGAAACGGTCCGCTTTATTTCCCTCATGCTTCTGGCGTTATCTGTAGGAACGGTGCTACTACTTTGACCTGTGGCTGTTCCAAGAAAACTAAGCCCGGGGCTTGAAAAGTAGGGCGCTTCATCCAGTCCATCTGAATACGCCATCACGGTATGATAATTAGAGGGCGTATTCTGAAATCCAGCTGAGTAGTGGAACAATCCTCCGCCATCAGATGCTGCTGAAGATTGTTGCGTTCGCGAGTGTGCATTCCCCATATTATGCCCAATTTCATGAACCAACGTAAAGGTATCTGCAATTTGCTGAACTCTGTTTAAATTAAATCCGAAGCTTGGATTTCCTCCCGATGTAGAAAGCCTCCAACCAAGACCGCCAGTATCTTCGATTTTTACCAATAGAGAAACAATGTCTGCCCCAAAAGTATCCCGAACGCCGTGCACTTCCTGCATAAATCCATTATGCCCGTCTTCTGCATCAAAAACAGGGGCATTATCATTTTGTGTGAACCGTCTAAGTCTAACGTCTGAATCACTTAGGCCATCATTTTCTTCATCGTAGGATGTCTTTAGGGTAGTAACAAGTCTTAAGTCTACTCCAACTCCACTATTGTTAAGAGCCGTTTGTGAAAGGTTTACCGATTGCGCTATTACTCCTGCAATATCTCCGAAACCGGTTGTAGTAGCCCAGTCTTCGGCCGCCTGTGTATAGACAATCATTAAATCAATAGTAACGCTATCGTCTTCAGAATCCACCAACGGTGCGGCTACAGATGCAGTGCTATTTGCTGCTTTCTGTTTTAGAGATGTGCCCGGAGTTCGAAAATGCGGGACCGGAATGAGTTCATCTGAATGATCGATTCCACAGGTAAGCCGATGCTCAATTCGTTCATTCCGGAAAGACATATAATTTTTCGCTTTGGAATTATCATAACCGAAATAAGTAGGGGCATCGAAGTCATCGTAATATATCCCATTAAGCGCGCCCTTATTGTAGGTGAAAGCAAAAACTTTGTCTTTATTTCCTTCTTTATAACCCCTGAAAGAAATTACACCGGGCATGTATTCTTCTCTATCCAGAACTATTAAACGATCGGTAGTTTCTTTTGCTTTGTGAAACTGAAGAATTGTTCCCCTGTTTATCTCCGGGTTCGTAAAAATCTCTTCATTTAAAGTGAAGTAAGTCTTGTCTGTTGTTTCCTTCTGAAGAGTATTCTGATCAGTTTCATTAATTTGATTGAGTGAAAATACCTGACTTATACCTGGTACTGATAGTATAACAACAAGGAATAGCCCTACTGCTAAGGAATTGATAACTTTCATATTGAACGGCTTGATTAGTTAATTACCGTTCAATATCAGAAACTCAGCGCTAAAAAAATATTTTTTTGAAGGAAAGGACGAATCTTAATCTAATGTTTACCGCCCCTTCAACAACCCGGTAAGATTAAGCTTATGAATGGGAATCAAATAGCTTGAGAGCAGCTCGTCTTTGTGGATGCCCAACAAGCCTGTTCCACGGAAATCAACCACACATACTTTTTCTTCTTTTTGTACCACTTCGCCAATTCCGTAAAACTCCGGGCTTGGACCATAGTACACTAAATCTCCTTTACTCAGGGTGTTCTTTGCTCTGCGGTGATAGGGTTTTATCACAGGGAGTAGATCTAATCGATATGAAAGTCTTCGTTTCCCTCTCAGGGACATCAGGGTTTTTGTTTAATGATTTCTCTTTTTGTATCTCCGATATGTTTGATGGTTAACCAAACGGCTTCGGGTGGGATTAAATTTCTAATTTTTTGCGACCATTCCACAATCGAAATTCCTTCTCCATAAAAATATTCTTCCACGCCAATTTCGAGGGCTTCCTGTTCATTTTCAAGTCGGTAGCAATCGAAGTGGAAAACCGGCACAGAACCCTGGTACTCATTAATTAACGTGAATGTCGGTGAACTCACCTGTTCTTCCTTCACTCCAAAAAAAGAGGCTATCCCTTTTACAAAGTGCGTTTTACCTGCTCCAAGATCACCATCCAGGCAAACTACATCACCAGGGGAAAGTTCCTTTGCAAAGTCTTTTCCTTGCTGAATGGTTTCCTTAACTGAATTGCTGATCATCAGAATGCTTAGCCTTTCGGAGTGAGTGTTGCAACCGGTAAAATCATCTCCTCCATCGAAGCCCCACCATGTTGAAAGGTGTCTTTATAACGGTTTTGGTATTTATGGTAATTGGTCGGATACACAAAATAGTAGTCCTCACGGGCAATCAGGTAGTCACTGGCTTTTCCCAAATCGGGGAGTTTAAACTTCTTCGCATCATTAATTTGTATGACGGCATTTTCATTCTCGGCATTAAGGTTCCGCCCATATTTATACCGAAGGCTGGTAGCAGTATCGCGGTCTCCGAATACTTTCGTGTCTCGTAGTGATCGAACTGAACCATGATCGGTGGTCACCACTACGGTAACATCTTCTTCAGCCAGTTCTTTGAACATTTGTAGCAAGGAAGAGTGCTGGAACCAAGCTTCTGTAATAGAGCGAAAGGCCGACACATCAGGAGCAAGTTCTTTAATTACAGCCGAATCAGAGCGGGAGTGAACAAGTGTATCCACAAAGTTGAATACAAAGGCTGCCAGTTTAGACTGAGCAAAGCTCTTCATTTTCCCCGCAACCTGACGACCATCTTCGGCATTCAGGATTTTTTCGTATTTGAAGTTTATGTCGATACCCGCCCGCTCTAGCTGCTTTAGAAGCAACTCTTCTTCATGTCGGTTAAGGGAGGTTTCATCCTGTCCCTGATCCCAAAGCTTTGGGTACATCTGTGAGATTTCTAATGGAGAGACCCCCGCAAAAATCGCGTTCCTTGAATACGGTGTAGCTGTTGGTAAAATGGAATAGTAGAAATCCGTAGAAATATCGAACATTTTTGCTAAGTAAGGCTCAAACACCAGCCATTGATCGTAGCGCATGCAATCAATCAAAAAGAACATGGTCTTCTTACCATCTTTTAGATGAGGGAACACATAGTTTTTGAAAATGCCCTGAGAAATCAACGGAGCTTCTTCATTTTGGTCGAGCCAGTGTACGTATTCGCGCTCGATAAATTTTCCGAACTCGCGGTTGGCGTCTACTACCTGATCTTCCAGCACCTGTTGAAGCGCCTCGTCTCCATCCCCTAAATCAATTTGCCATTTCGAAAGTTCTTTGTAAATCTCAATCCACTCTTTCCATGAAGTATTCGGATGAATGCGTGAGGACAGGTTCCCAAAGTCTTTCAAATAAGACTGCGCTGACTTTTCACTTTGCAATCGCGAGCGTTCGAGAATTCTCTTCATCGTAAGCAAAATCTGGTTTGGATTAACCGGCTTGATAAGGTAATCTGATATTTTGGCGCCAATCGCATCCTCCATAATTGACTCTTCTTCACTCTTGGTGATCATAATAACCGGAAGCAAAGGCTGCGACGCTTTAATTTTCTCCAGCGTATCAAGCCCGCCCATCCCAGGCATTTGTTCGTCCAGAAAAACCAGATCGAATTTCCGCTCCTCGATCATGGAAACGGCATCTTCTCCATTCGAAACAGGAACGATATCAAAGCCTTTTTTTTGCAGGAATAAAATGTGTGATTGCAGCTGATCTATTTCGTCATCAGCCCAGAGAATAATCGGCATCTATTTGAAAGTATGAATTAAGGATTATGAATTTTGAATAGTAGCCGTTTATCATATATCGAATTTTGGTACTCAATTAACGTGAAAGCCTAATATATCATTCTTTTTTGTGATTTAGTGGCGTTACCGAATTCATAATTTAATATAAGGCTTCAGCTTTTCGAGTGTCTTTTCTCCGATTCCCCGAACCTTTATCAAGTCCTCAACGGTTTCGAAGCCCCCGTTAGTTTCCCGAAATTCAATTATTCTCTCAGCGTAAGAGCTTCCTATTCCGGGGAGCGTTTGGAGTTGCTCACTTGAAGCAGTATTAATGCTAATCAGTTCCGTGGGTGTTAGCGGGATATCCTTTGGCTCAGTTCTGTTTGCGTCCGAAACTTCCTCGCCCTGGTATCTTGCCTCCCGTTTTTGTTCTTCTGCTTCAATCAGGGCGCTTCTCCGCTCGAATTCTGCCAGAAGTTCTGCATGATTTTCCGGAGCAGGAACAACTTTCTCTTTGATGAATACATTAGCTAGAAGGAGCAGAACAATGATCCCAAAAAGAAGCGTGACAGAAATCCGCTCTTGTTTTGTGATCTGAAGTTTCTCGATCCAAAAGAAAATTTTTCTTTTAAATGTACTGTTACCCATAAAGCCAGGATTTTACTGTCTCTAATTAGCAATAAATTTTAAGGCTTGTCAACTTGTTTTCAAGTTTTGGAAGTGGGATGTTTGGCTGATTCAATACTATGAGTAAAACCCATTATTTCACATATAAAGAACAGCGCATTGCCTATGAGGTTACAGGTGAAGGGAAAGCGCTCGTTATTTTGCACGGTTGGGGCAGTAGCCGACGCGTGATGATGCCCATTGCCAAACAGCTTGCCCATCTAAGATCATGCTATGTACTCGACCTCCCTGGTTTTGGTGAATCCAACGATCCTGCTGAAGCGTGGAGCATTGATGACTATGCGGATGCTGTTCAGGCTTTCATTTCGATGTTACCTGATGATCATATTGATGTGTTGGTGCATTCTTTTGGTGGAAGAGTGATTCTGAAACTCCTCACAAGAGAGAAAGGAAAACAAATCATCCAGAAAGTGTTGATTACCGGTGGAGCGGGGATGAAGCCTAAACGGTCCTGGAAATATTATTTTCGAAAGTATACTGCCAAGGCACTGAAAGCCCCGTTTATGATTCTCCCGAATCCTCTTCGGGAAAAAGCACTGAGCTGGCTTCGAGGCACTGATCTATGGAAAAGCCTTGGTTCCAGTGATTACTCACAACTTTCGGGGGTAATGCGGGAGACATTTGTGAAATCTGTTACGGAGTATCTCGAAGACTGTCTGCCTCAAATCCCACATGAAACACTGTTGCTTTGGGGAAGAAATGATGATGCAACTCCGGTGTACCAGGCCGAGCGAATTGAGCAAGGAATTAACAATGCAGCCTTGGTGATTATTGAAGATGCGGGACATTATGCTTTCTTAGATAAACCCAAACAATTTGCCGCGATTGCTGAAGCTTTTTATAAAGAAAATTCAAAATTCAAAATTAGCTGACACAATTTTTAATCTTGAATTTTGAATTCGTAATTGATTCCGAGCTCTTCAATTTTTAATCCGGCACTTACTAAACTAATCGCCCTCTTCTGCATTGTTCTTGACGTTCGATCTCCATCTTTCCCATAAATTGAGTCATCGATAATAGGGTATCCCCATTTGGCGAGGTGAAGTCTTATTTGATGAGTTCTTCCTGTTTTGGGCGTGCATTTAATCAACGCTTTATCCCCGTAGGTTTCAACCACTTCGAAGTACGTACTGGCATCACGAGCTCCTTTCAGTTTTTCATCACTTTCGAACACAAAACCATGTTTTCGCTTTATTGGAGCATTTATGGTGATTGATTTCTCTTTTGGGATACCATCCACTAACGCAAAATAGGTTTTAGTTACTTTCCCACTTGAGAAGCAGAGCATCGCTTCTTTAGCAAAAGCTTTGTTTCTGGCGATCAATACAATGCCGGAAGTGACCGCATCCAGTCGGTGGATAATTCTGAGGTTTTTATAACCCTGCTCCTTCAAAATTTCCATTAGCGTATTTTTGAAGTATCTCCCCCCAGGATGCATGGGCATTGGTGCCGGTTTGAAGGCTATCAAATAATCTTCCTGCCCTTCCAGTACTTCTACTTCATCGGGCACTGCGGGCTCTACCACTTTCGGGTTGTGATGGAACACTTCGTCTTTTTGGGAAAGTGTGAAATCAACCCCTACTTTTTCTTTATTCACATACACCCGTCCAAGCTCGATTCGGTTTTTCCATTCTGCTTCCGATCTAAATGGAAACTTTGTGCACATCATATCAAGCAGGCTTCCTCCGATAAATTCTGCTTCCGGTGTAAAGCGATGTGTGATAGGGTAGGGTTGGACGAGCCTGACGTTACGGCTGTGCCTGTTCTTCCTGTTGAAGAGAGCGTTGTTTAAAATCATCTCCAAAGTAATTGTACCATTTTCGGAACGGTTTAAAAGCATTCTCAGCATCAAATGGTCGTTTGTAATCGCTCTGCTTACATTCCTCACTGCAACAGCCATCCATTAGATGAGCGCCTTCTTCAGAGCAAACAAACAGTTTATTGCATTCCATATTTGCGCAGTTCACATACGTATCGGCTGGTTTTCCTGTGATTTCACACCTGGCAATCGGAGCAAGGTCTTTGGGATTCACCGGCACAATCAGGCGGTCATCAAATACAAAGCATTTCCCTTTAAAGTGAGCGCCTTCTTCTTCTTTGGCATAATTCAGAATTCCACCATGCAGTTGATTTACATCTTCCCAACCTTCTTCTTTCATCAAAACAGAAAACTTCTCGCAGCGAATTCCGCCCGTGCAGTACATCAGCACTTTTTTGTTTTTGGGGATGTTGGCTTCTTCCAGCCATTGAGGAAAATCGTAAAAATTTTCGAGGTCGGGTGTCAACGCGCCTTCAAAGTGACCGATTTTTGATTCATAATTATTCCGCACATCAATCATCACGTAATCTTGGCCGGATTCCATCACTTTCCGCCACTCGCCAGGCATTAGATGCCTTCCGCCATCTTTCGGATCAACTCCATCCACATGAAGCGCAACGATTTCTTCTCTTATTTTACAAATCAATTTAGCGAATGGAATATACTCGCTTTGATCTTGCTTAAATTCTGTTTCTTCAAATCCATCCAGCGACCAAACGTATTTTTTGTAAGCTTCAATCTGCTCTTTAGTACCTGCTGCTGTACCGTTCAGTCCTTCCGACGATATATAAATTCTGCCCTTTAGCCCAAGATCTTTACAAAAAGTTTTATGCTCTTTACAGAACTTCTCGGGATTTTTGATGTGACTAAATTTGTAATAAAGAATAACTTCGTACATCTTCTAAAATAAATTACACGATGGTTCATCTCTTGCCGTTATTGGCTGGCATAAAGTTAAGGAAAATCTATTGAAAATGGCGCTCCGTTTGCATTACAGAATCTTACGCTTTTTAGCGGTTTTGCTGATCTGCTTTTTTGTTTCTCCGCATATTTTTGCTCAGGAAACTTCCTCATTTTTTGAAATTCAACAAGAATTTGAATCCGGCAAACTTTCTGTAAACGAGGCTCTTAAAACTCAACTTCTTACATTAAACAACAGAAGCACCCATAAATGTTCTGCTCCTATAAGTATTTTTGCTCATAAATACTGGGATGAGCTCTCTGATGAAGCCAAATCTGAATATCACAAATCTTTTCCTCTCACTGCTATTTCATCAAGCGAATCTTTTGTAAGTCTTTCTGGAAAGTTTAGAGTTAGGTATGAAACCACTGGTGCTGATGCGGTTCCATCAGATGATGAAAACAATAACTCTGTACCAGATTATGTAGAGTGGATTGCGGAAGTGGCAGACTCAAGTTATGACCGTTTTATTGCTTTGGGTTTTACGGATATTTTTAGTGAAAAGGACGCTCCGTATGATATCATTGTTGCAAATAGTGGTGCATATGGCTTTGTTCCTTTACCTGATGCACCTTACATCGGAATAGAAAATGATTTTGTCGGCTTCCCTGAGAACACTGATCCCGAAGGTGACCAAAAGGGAGCAGTCAAAGTCACAATTGCACACGAATTAAAACATGTCTTTCAGTATGTACAAAACGGCTGGGATGGCGAGCCGGAACGCTGGCTTGAAATGGATGCCACTCTTTATGAAGAGGTTATGTATGATGAGGTTAATGACTATTACAATTACTTGGATAGCTTTGGTAATGGTAATTTTTTCCAAAACCCTACAACTACTCTCATCCCGGGTTCTTATGAAGACATTGTATGGGCTTTATTTTTTGAAGAACGTTTTGGAAATACTTTCTGGAAGGAAGTATGGGACGTGATTGAATCACAATCACCCTTAATTTCTTTTATTGAGGCTATAGAAAGCGGGTTAGCAAAGTTTAGCACGGGATTAAACGAAGCATTAGTTGAAAACCTTCTTTGGCATTATGCATCAGGTCCAGCTAATTTTAGTTCTGGCTTTGGGTTTGATGAAAGCGGGCTTTATCCAGGACCGAGAGTACAAGAACTATTTTCTGAACTTCAAACAGAACTGAATGACGTACAAACACTATCTCGATTTTCAGCGAGGTATTTTGATTTTGATTTAATTGATGTAAACAATGCGTTTATGAAACTGGATTATATATCAGGCTCTTCAGATGTTCAGGTCGGGGTTATCGCATATTATGAAGACTCATCAGTAGAAACAAGATTTTATACCTCACCTACTGCAAATGAATTGAACTCTAAAGAAACAGGGCTTTCTTGGGGGCAAGCTGAACGTGTTGGGCTGGTATTTTTTAATTCTTCTCCTGATGAGGCTCAAACCGTTCAGTTCCGGGTCTACGATTACGTTCCGGTTGATATTGAGTCACCCCAGCTTTTGCAAAATTATCCAAATCCCTTTAACCCGAATACCACCATAACTGTTACACTGCCGTTCAGCCAGCAAGTGAAGTTAACCGTATATGATTACCTGGGCAGAGAAGTTCGGGTCCTCGCTGATGGAATGCTGGGAGCTGGTGAGAACCCTGTTCGTTTTGACGCATTAAATCTCGCTTCGGGAATATATTTTTATCGCCTGGAAACGGAAGAGAAAGTGGTTACAAGAAAGATGACGTTGATTAAATAGCTATAAAAACTTTTGCTCTCTCAATCCCTCAATGGGCTCCGAAAACGTAGTGAAATTAAACGAAGTTATGGAGAGCATCCTCAGCATTTTTACCTCCATAATAGGGGCTGCAAGTTCTCTCCAGGAGAGATAGCCATCCTTGAATCCAAAGTTATCAGGGTTTTTGTCTTCAATAACTTCCATAGTTTCTTCAAGATTTAAATCCTGAGTATACGCAAGCATGCTGGCAATTAGCAGATTTAAAAACCCGTGTACACTATGCTGATTAGTATAATTAAAACCGGGAAATGGGGTGTTTTCTGTTCCTGAAAATTTTACGGCAACGTTAGCGTCACGCGCATACAACAACACGTCTGCCAGATATTTAGCACTTGGAGGTGTTTTACCCCCGCAATCAATTTTAAGTCCTGAGAACAGGTAATTGTCAATTTTTCTTTTCAGAATGGATTTGTTGTGAACCGCAATCACCTTGATAATTTTCTTAGTGGTTTCTGCGTCATAACCTTCGCCGGGAACACCAAAAAAGACTCGATGAGGAAGTAAGCGTGACTCTGCTGTGGAAGTTACCACCGCCTCAAGAGATTTGACCAGTTCTTCCGCATTAAGTTTCTCAACACTCCCTAGCGGAAAAGTAAGTTCAAGGATGTTAGTCCGAACTTCTCCGGGATACCCCGAATGTGCTGCCATTATTTCTTTTTCAATATTGATAACGGCATTCTTAAAGTCGAACAGGGTTTCACTCTCCGGACCGGTTATACACAAAGCCAACGGGCCTTTAAGTTGATGTTTTCGGTCTGCAAAAGTTGCCAGAAGTGGTAATTCGCTGTATGGAATCACAAAATTAGAAAGCATCCAGGAGTATTTGGAATGCGAGAAATCTACATAGCCCCTTAACGCCTCTCGAAGATTAAGATCCGCAGGAGGATATAATCCCGAATAGTTGATACAAGAGGTTAAAAGCTGTTGCAGAGATTTAATCATGGCATTTAATAATACGTATAGACATCCACATGGTAAACTAAAACTGAGTAAAATTTGAACTTATTTTGCGTTTTCCCTATTTGAGAAGACTCACACTCCAGTTTGATTATTATAAATAATTATATGTAATTGCATATACTCAACATATTCAGGGATTATGAACAAATCAGAGACCATAAAACAACTTAGTGAGCAGCTTGGGATAACCCAGCAGGAAACAGAAGCTCTGTATGATAATTTTGTTTCATTACTTTCTAATCATCTCGCTGCCGATCAGGGTTTCTCGATCCCCAAATTGGGTAGTTTCCATTCAAAAATCAGAGATCCTTACAAGTCTTATAATCCGCATTACAAGACAATGATGATGCTGCCAAAGAAGAAGGTGGTACAGTTTACCCAAAGCTCATCTGTTAAAGAAGAATTGAGTGGAGGCGGGCTATGAGCGATAAGGTAACTTTTTCAAAACTCGTAGATGAACTCGCCGAAAAAACAGAGATCTCTCAAACGCTTAGCCATGATTTTATTTCGGGTTTAACAGATATTGTCATTGACTCAGCCATAGAGTCCGGAAAATCATCCATTACTAACTTCGGGAGTTTTAGTGTAGTGGATGTAGCCGCGAGAAATGGAGTAAATCCCCGTACTGGAGAATCTATTGTAATCCCTGCCCATCAGCGGCTTTCTTTCAGCCCATACAAGGCACTCGAAACTACAGTAAATGCACCTTTTGCTCACCTTGAAGCAACAGTGATAGAGGACAAAGATGAGACAGATTCTTCAGCACAGCCTGAAACAACTTCTACTACTAAACCGCTTCCACCCTTAACTTCTTCCGGCGAAGATTTGGAAGAAGACGGGGCTAGTAAAGAAATAGATGGTCCGGAATCATCTGATCAGGTAGAAAAGGCTGAGGCTCCGGTTTTTAAGCGACCGGGAAAAGAAGAGGAAAAATCCGGCAACCTGCAGAACGTGTTGATACTCGTTGTTGTTTTACTTCTGGTGATTCTTGGGCTTTGGTATTTTGTGTTCCGGGACACCTCTGATCCTCAGGTTGCTGAGCAAACTCCGCCTCCACCGGTGGAAACCCCAGCAGATCCAACACCTAACCCTCCTCCTGCTACAGACCAAACTGCAACTAACTCTGATACTCCTGAAGAGTCTGAAGTTCCTAATGAAAAGGCTCCTGAACCTGAGCAGGTAGAGATTATTGAACAAACAGTACCTTCAAATTACGTGGTTTCTTCGGGCGAATGGATTTATGACATTGCCAGAAAGAACTATAATCAACCCACGTTCTGGCCATTGATTTTTGAGGCCAATTTCTCTTCCAGTCAGGACCCGGATTTAATTATTCCGGGAAAAGAGCTTAAAATCCCTGAAATCGAAGATGCTCAAAACCTGACTCAAAATGATCGCGAAAGGCTCGCTTCTGCATTACGACTAGTTTCCGAAGCTTATGCTAATGCAGGTAAGTCAGAACAAGCTGAAAGTTATAAGCGAATGGCTGCCAATTTTTCTAATTAGCCTCATATTTTTCAGATTTAGAAAAGACGGGTCTTGTAAATCTTAACTCCATTATAGTTCCCTTCCATTTTTACGAATTCTTGCTCGTCTTTAGTATACCAGAATCGGGTTGGCTGAGTGCCATGATAATCCATAAATAGTATCCAGGTATCGAGTTCTTTTCCTCCGGGTAGTTTTATTATTTCCGATCCTTCTACCTTTATTTCGTGCCAATCAGGTTTTGTGGTTTTGCTTCCTGGGTGATGAAATCTTAAAACAACACTATACCCTTCCCTCATGGGTAACATAGAAAAAGTTGTTAAATCGAGCTCAAAGTTAAAGACGGGTTCCTCCAATTTAAGATTATACCCTTCTTCTGCATTACTTTTAGCAGTATCCAGTGCCACAACTGCCTGGTCGGTAAACCTATATGCTTCTTTTCCTTTGGATCCGATATTCCTGATATGAATTATGGGCTTGAATGTTTTTGGCTCAACCATAGAATAAAACTCTCCGGTTGAGTTTTCATCTGCCCCAAAGTATTCGTGTTTAATGGCAAGAAAATCTTCACCCTCATGCTTAATTCTTTCTACAGATGATCTTACCATCACTCCAAGTCTTACTGATCCTCTAAACTCGGAATGTACCAGATATTCTATGGTCTTTTCTTTTAATAAATGGTGATTTTTAAATATATCCCCAACTCTGATGGAATCGGGTTCCTGGGCTTTCAATATTAAGCTTATCCCAAATATGAATAGCCCTGTAAATAGTAAGGAAGATTTTCTCATAAGAACTTTGCTTAGAAATTTTGCTTTCCTGAAAATCTACCCTTTCGTTGATCATGTAAATTTTATTCGACGTTCTTAATCGATTAATCTACAGATATAGTTTATTAATCCATATGTAGAAATATCTGATGAAAACGCATATCCGTCGATTCTCCGGCCTCATTTGCAGAATAAATCATAAAAAATCTCAACTAAAAAGGTATTTTCTATAAAAGCATTCTGATTTGGCAAAGAACCGACTACTTATTTTACATATTTCTTTTTGGGCTATTTTCGTGTTCTACCGACTGTTCGATTACACCCGATACATTCCTATAGAAACTGCCATCAATTTTCTGGCCGTACCATTGGTATTCAATATGCTCGCCAGCTATATCCATTACTTCTTTGTACTTCCTTATCTTATCCAGACCCGAGAATACCTTAAGTATTTCACTTTTCTTGCACTCACATTAATAGTGGTTATGGGTTTTAGATTTGTCGCCGATAATTACTTTATGGCCCCTTTTAGTCAGGATCAGGAATATTATGCAAGCATCCACTTTCCAAGAGTATTGAGTGTACTCTGGGGCTTTCTGACTTTTATCATCTTTACTGGAATGATCAAGTTTACTTCTGATTGGTTTAGAATTGAGAACGAAAAAAAGCAATTAGAAAACGAAAAATTAACCGCCGAGCTCAACTATCTGAAAGCCCAAATCAATCCTCATTTTTTGTTTAATACTTTGCATAATCTGAACTATCTGGTTCAGGGGAAAAAAGATGAGGCCACTCAAATCATTATTCGCTTATCCAATATTATGCGTTATATGATTTACGATGCCAGTCAAACAATTGTGCCCATCACTAAAGAGATACAGTATATGCAAGACTATATCGAGTTGGAGCGGATCAGGTTAAATAATCCACTAGATATTTCTTTCAATATTTCCGGGAATTATGAGCAGACCAAAATAGCGCCACTGATTCTAATAACTTTTCTTGAAAATGCCTTTAAGCATGGAGTAAGTGATGAAGCAGAAAACTGTTGGATAAAGGTGGATTTACAACAGAAAAAAGAAATACTTACCTACTCCGTAAGTAATTCGAAAATTGAAAAAACTTCTTCTTCTGAACGATCCGGATTTGGTCTCGACAATCTTGAAAAAAGATTGAAACTTCATTACCCCGAAGAACACCAACTTTCTATATCAGAATCCGAACAAAGCTATAACATTGAACTAATCCTGAAACTTAAATAATGGTGAATTGTATTGTTATTGATGATGAACCTTTTGCTCGTAATTTGCTAGAGGAATACATAAACAAGGTTCCTTACCTCAATCTTTTAGGAAGTTTTTCCAGTGGTCTAAAAGCCTTAGAGCTTTTGAACGCTCAGCCTGTAGATTTGCTATTCCTGGATATTCAAATGCCCGAAATCAATGGTATAACTTTCCTCAAATCACTCAAAAATAAACCAAATGTGATTTTTACTACAGCTTATGCTGAATTTGCGCTGGAGGGTTATGAGTTAAATGCTACAGACTATCTTCTCAAACCCTTTGACTTTCCTCGTTTCCTGAAAGCGGTTGAAAAAGTGACTCCGGCACAAATTCAGGCTCCGGAAACTTTCAGTACTGCAAAGAGCCCTAAATATCTTTTTGTAAAAGACGGCAGTTCGATGATTAAGATCACTCTTTCTGATATTCGATATATAAAAGGTGTAAAGGATTATGTACAGATTTTTAGCATCAACAAAAAAGTAATGAGCCTTCATACACTAAAGGAGTTGTCTGAAACGCTTCCAGAAGACTTGTTTGCAAGATCTCATAATTCGTATATAGTTGGTTTACAGCATATAGATTCAATTCATGGAAACCAGATTAATATTCTTGATACCCAGATTCCTATAGGTGCTACTTTCAAAAAACCGTTTATGGAATCCTTAAAAAAAATTGGGCTTCCCAGATAGATTAGTCAGCTAAGTAAATCTAATGTAATTGCATCCGCAATTTTTAGTCCTTCTCTGGTCAGATAAAGTTTCGATTCAGAAAGAACTGCCTTCCCTTCTTTCACTTTTTGATTGAGATATGCTTTTTGCTTTGAACTTAATTCAAAACCATACCTGCTTTTCAAATCTGAAATGCTTAGCCCCTTTGTTGTTCTTAGTGCAAGCATCAGTCGTTCTTCGGCAAGTTCATGTTTACTGAGCTGATCTACCTCTGTTCTGTTTTCCCAACCTCCACTTAGATACGAGTTCAAATCAGGTTCATTGGTCCATCTTTCAGCTGTTCGCCCTTCATCATTCCACCAAAAAGAATGAGCGCCGGGACCCAGACCCAGATAATTTTCGTGCGACCAGTATGCAGAATTATGCCTCGCCTCAAATCCTGGTTTGGCAAAACTACTTACTTCGTATTGATGAATACCTGCATTCCTGAGCTTACTTTCTACCAAGTCAAAATGTGCAGCTACCTGATCATCTTCCGGAGGAATTAGACGACCTATTTCAAGCTGCTTTCCTAGGCGGGTTTTGGGCTCTATGGTTAACGAATAAGCTGAAACATGTGGAGGGCTGAATCCGAGCAATATATCAACATCTTTTTCCAGCATTTCCAGAGTCTGGTCTGGATTCCCGTAAATTAAATCGACGGTATAGGAGTTAATCCCAGAGGAACTTAACACCTCCAAACAGTGCAAGGCCTCTTCTCTGGAATGCGCCCGATTCATGAAGTTCAAGAGCTCCTGATCAAATGTCTGAACACCCATACTTGCTCTCGTTATTCCGGCCGATTTCAGCCCCGACAAGTACTCACTTGTTACATCATCCGGATTCATTTCCAGAGTTACTTCTTCTGGATCTAAGTCAAATACCTCTTCAATCGCTTCTAAAATTTGTTCTATTTGTTTGGGTGATAATAAGGATGGGGTTCCTCCTCCAAAGTATATCGTGTTAACTTTTTCAGTGGTATATCTGGTTTCCTTTTTTGAATGGATTTCTTTGATAAGCTCATCAACAAAGATCTGCTTCTGATCCATTTTAGTAACAAAGTAGAAGTCGCAGTATGAACAGGCTTGCTTGCAGAAGGGGATATGGAGGTATAGGCCGCTCATTGAATTAGGAATAGTTGAATTAGGAATAATTATTCAACTATTCCTAATTCGTAATTCTCATACCTCCTGTTTATAAAATGGATTGATTTCGTACTCATCCTTCCCCTGATATGCCCGGCTGTATTTCACATAATTCTGTGAGTATTTTTTGATGGAGGCTACTTCTTCTTCTGATAGTTTTCGAACGGGTTTAGCTGGAGAGCCCATGTACAAATAACCGCTTTCCAGAGTTTTGTTGGGGGGAACCAAAGTACCTGCAGCAACAATCACATCGGATTCTATAATCGCCTTATCCAGGATAGTAGCGTTTATGCCAATAAGTACCCGATCTTTGATCGTACAGCCATGAATAACGGCTCCGTGACCAATAGTAACTTCATTTCCAATTAAGGTTGGTCCAGTTTGATTCATCACATGAATACAAACATTATCTTGGACGTTGCTCCGATCTCCAATAGTAATTTTGTTTACATCTCCGCGAATCGTCACATTAAACCACGCGCTGCTTTCTTTGCCCATTGTTACATCGCCTATGATATCGGCACTTTGGACTATATATGCAGTTGGGTGTATTTGTGGTGATTTTCCTAAAAATTCTTTGATCATATTTTTAAAACCAGGTTGCTAATAATGTTACTAATGCGAGCACAGTTAAATATAGCATAATAGTGAAGAACCCTTTTAATATTACTTTAAACCACGATTCTTCAAATACATTTTTCATGTAAATCATAAAAAAGATCAATGCTGCCAGCTGTGGCAGGTCCTCGATAATATCTAAAGTACTTACCAAAAAAGGTGAAACTTGACCCTCAAAAATACCACCGAGAGACATTAATAAAAGTTGAATGGTAAAAAAGACAAACCAAACTGAATGAATATGTACCGAAAAAATCAGGTATTCCACATAGTATGCTTTTCTCTTCAAGTGTAAAAACTTCAAGATAGCTGCCATAACGGGTACCAGAAAGAACATTGCGGTTTGAACTATTTTCGCAAGGTTAATTCTTGAGTCTCCGTCCTGAGTGAAATTTACGAATAGAATTTTATCACTCTCGATAAGCTGGGCAATCAAAAAATAAACTACACTAATTGATATGTAAACTCTAAGCGGTGGCAAATACTTTGCGCGCTTACCTATTAAATATTCTTTCGTGACTTTACCGGGCTTTAAAAAAAGATCTTTAATCGTTCTGAAGAATCGATTATCAATTGTAAACAGTGTTTCGATAGCATCTTCTAAAAACTCTTTTAAAGGAAGCTTGGTAGGTTGAAACTTCTGCCCGCAATTGGAACAGTAATTACCCTGTACCTCTGTTCCGCAGTTTAGACAAGCCCCTTCTTTTTTTGGTGGTAAAGATTCACTCATTTATTCAAATCCAGCTTGTATATAATATTGAAACTGCTAGTAACACTGATGCATAAAGCACAATTATTACCCAGGTTTTAAAAAAGGATATTAACCAACTATCATCATATACCCTTTTTTGAAAAAAGAATAAATATACCAGCACTCCAACCTTTGATAGTGTCTGTATCAGGTCTGTTGAAAAAGTAATCCATACAACATCTTCGTAATTATTCAGAAAATATTCCGAGCCTGCATAAAAGATCGACAACGAGTACCAAACCACATGCAGGTGTAAACCAAATATTAGATGCTCTAAATAAAATTTCTTTTTTCTCCAGTTTACTAACTTAATGATTCCTCCAAAAACGGGAAGCAAAAGAAACATACTATACTGCAGGTAGTCTACAAATTCCGATTCTCTTCCATCAAGATTATTAATGTTGATTAAAAAAAATCGATTCGTATCTATTACAGTTACGATTAGAAAGTAAAGTACACTTATCCATATATATAACTTTACTGGATACACATACCTTATTCTTTCACCGGAAATATATTTACTTGTTACTTTTCCGGGATAGATAAACAGATCTTTAAGAGTTTTAAAAAGCTTGTTATCTAAACTAAAAATACTCTCGAAAGCATCCGCTAAAAAAATCTTTAGCGATATTTTTGTGGAATAAACTTTTTGCCCGCAGGTTTGACAATAGTTACCAATTTGGTTTGAGCCGCAATTAAGACAAACTCCTTCTTTTTGGATTTCTTCCTTACTCATAACCACAAAATAAAAAAGGTTCCGATTGAAACAACCGGAACCTTTTAAAATTGATTTTCAACTTATCAATCCATGTATTGATCAATAACTGCTTTAAATGCTGGATAATTGTCTGGATTGCTTTCCAATTCCACACCATTAATGAAGAATGTCGGGGTAGATGAAATCCCCAAATCCCTGCCTTCTCTACGATCAGCCATTACAATCCTGTTCATGTCTGCCGAGTTCATGTCCTGTTGAAACTTTTGAACATCGAGATCAAGGGCTCTTGCATAGCCAATAAAAATTGCTTCTGCATTACCTCTCGACCATTGCTCTTGTCCTTCAAAAATCATGTCGTGCATTTCCTTGTATTTACCCTGAACTCGGGCAGCCTCAACCGATCTTGCAGCTACATGGGCGTAGGGGTGCATACTTAAAGGGAAATGCTTGTAGGTAACTTTGATATCATCACCATAATCCTGTTTCAGTTGGTTTACGAATGGAACAAAATATTTGCAAGCAGGACATTGATAGTCACTGAATTTGACTAACTCAACCTTAGCATTGGTCGGCTGTTCCACCTCTACCGGGGAGGCTGAAGTAGTCTCAGTAGCTGCTTGAGATTGTAAATTTGTTTCTGGTGATTTTTCACATGCTAACCCGATTACGATCAAGGCGAGCAGTAGATTAAAAAATGAATTACTCTTCATGGATGTTTTTGATTTTAGCTTTAAGTAGCCACTTTAGGCCTTCTTACTTTGTTAAAATGTCGTTTTAAGATAGTATCTATTTTACCAACAATCTCATCGAGGTGATCTTCTTTTACATTCTTTCCGAATGAAAACCGTACAAACTCTCTGGCCTCTTCATCCGATCTCCCCAGTGCTTTCATAGTTCGGTTGGGTTTTTCACTTCCAACCTGACATGCACTTCCCGTTGAAATTGCCAGCCCTGCCTGATTACATTCCAGCATGAAGTACTGCCCTTCTATCCCCGGAAAGCGAAGCCCGAGAATAAAAGGGGATTCATTCCCCGAATTCCCTTCAATTACAAACGTATGATCTAAGGCGGATAGTTTTCTTACAAACTCTGATTTAATATTGGTTACTCTCAAAAATTCATTGGTTAAATCAGCTGTACTTTCTTTTGCGGCTGTTGCAAAAGCAGCTATTCCCGGCACATTATCGGTTCCGGTTTTCAGTTTTTTCTTCTGCTGGGGCTCGTCTAAAAAAGGATTCCATTCCGCTTCGGGATCCATCCAAACAGCTCCCACTCCTTTGGGACCATATATTTTATGGGCAGATACTGAAAGGGCATCGATGGTTAAATCTTGTACATCAACGGCTATTTTACCAAAACTTTGTACGGCATCGCTATGAAACAGCACTCCTTTAGATTTAAGGAATTTGCCGATTTCTTTGATTGGCTGAATAGTTCCTATTTCTGAATTTATATGTTGTATGGAAACCAAAACAGTTTCTTCACTGAGCAACTTTTTTAACTCTTCAATCTGAACTATTCCGGTTTTATCTACACCAAGCCAGCTAATCTTGTATCCTTCTTGTTCCAGCTTCCCAAAAACATCCCTGACAGAAGCATGTTCAATTGCTGAGGTGATAATATGTTTACCACCACTTTTGCATCCATCCAATAAAGCTTTGATTGCCAGAAAATTTGATTCCGAAGCGCCGGAGGTGAAGTGTAAATCTTTTGCTTCCGCATTTAATGCTTTAGCAATCGTTTTAGCGGAGGCCTCTTTAATCTGTTTAGCAGAAGAGCCTGTATCATGCAAACTACTCGCATTTCCAAAATAATGCTTTGCCACGTTCACATAAACCTCCAACGCCTTATCGCTGATTGGAGTAGTAGCTGCATAATCTAGATAGATCATTTATATCGCTCTTCTGAATTTAAAACTGTATCTTTATCGCCCTTTGAAAATAGCCAAAATCGAGCAGGCAAGCACTTTTTCATGAACAAACTTTGGTTTCAAAAAATAATCCAGCAAGCTCTTGTGGAAGACCTTGGAATGGGCGATCTAACTACCCGCTCCATCTTCACACAAGATACATCTTCAGCGGGAACATTTACTGCAAAAGCTAGTGGTGTGCTCTCAGGACTGGATTGTTTACACTTAGTTTATGAAGAGCTTGGCGGATCAGTTTCTGTGGATTTATTAAAAGCAGATGGTGATGCTGTTTCTAAAGGGGATCTCATTGCTAAGGTGAATGGTTCGGTTTCGGCATTGCTTTCTGGTGAACGGGTGATTTTGAATTTAATTCAACACATGAGTGGTATTGCAACTTCTACCAGTGATGTAGTTTCTTTACTGGATGATGATTCTATCACTATAACCGATACCCGTAAAACGTTGGCCGGTTTGCGGGCTCTGCAAAAGTACGCCGTTACCTGTGGTGGTGGAAAGAATCATCGTTTTCGGCTTGACGATGGTGTGATGATCAAGGATAATCACATAAAAGCGGCTGGAAGTATTTCCAAAGCAGTTGAGATCGTTCGTGCTAAAGTTGGGCACATGGTCAAAATTGAAGTAGAAACGGAAACGAAAGACCAGGTGTTAGAGGCCGTGGAGTCAGGTGCCGATATTATCATGCTTGATAACCGGAATCCTGCGGAAGTAAAAGAGCTTGTATCGATAATTCCTGATGGAATTATTGTGGAAGTATCGGGGGGAATTACTCCCGAGAATATTGCGGACTACAAAGGATGTGGGGCGCAAATTATTTCATTGGGATGGTTAACCCACTCAGTGAATGCATTGGATATTAGTTTTAACTTGGAAAAGTAAGCGCCACAAAAACACAAAATCACTAAATTTTAGTTACCTTTTGTGCCTTGGTGATTTAGTGGCAGAGTTATTATGGATGTACTAGACATTTTAGAAATTGAATCAGAAGTATCGCTACCGAAGCGATATAGCGAGCTTTCTGTACAGGAGATGGAAGCCCGTGTAAAAGAGATCAAAGAAAAATTCGGAGATCGGCTTTTTATTCCTGGTCACCACTACCAAAAGGATGAAGTGATCCAGTTTGCTGATGCCAGGGGTGATTCCCTTCAACTCGCCAGAATTTGTGCCAAACTTCCCGAAGCTGAATTTATCGTTTTTTGCGGAGTTCACTTTATGGCTGAAACCGCTGATATGCTTACAGGCACCAATCAAAAAGTGATTTTACCCGATTTGCGTGCCGGTTGTTCGATGGCAGATATGGCTGATATAGATCAGACCGAAAAAGGCTGGGAAAAAATGCAGGAAATTTGGGGAGACAGCATTCTTCCTCTTACGTATGTGAATTCTACCGCTGCCATCAAGGGATTTGTAGGCAAAAACGGGGGCGCTTGTGTAACGTCAGGAAATGCCGGGAAAATGCTGAAGTGGGCATTCACTCAGAAAGAACGCATTCTGTTTTTGCCGGATCAGCATCTTGGTAGAAATACAGCCTATGATCTAGGAGTTCCTCTGGAACAAATGGCCGTGTATGCTCCTCTTACTCAATCGTTCGAATATGAAGGCGAATGGGAAGATGTAAAAGTGATTCTTTGGAAGGGACATTGTTCAGTGCATGAGAAATTCAACGTTCAGCACATCGAGAATCTTCGAAAAACTCAGCCGGACATGAACATTATTGTTCATCCGGAATGTACATATGAGGTGGTTCGGGCGTCTGATTATAATGGCTCTACTAACTTCATCATTAAGACTATTGAAGCTGCTCCAGCTGGCAGTAAGTGGGCGATTGGAACCGAGATGAATCTGGTGAACCGAATAGCAGACGAACATCCGGATAAGGAAATTGTATCGCTTAATCCATTTATGTGCCCATGTCTAACCATGAACCGGATTGATCTTCCACACTTATTATGGAGCCTCGAAAAGCTGGAAGAAGGGGAAGTGGTGAATCATATTTCCGTTTCTGAAGAGATTACTAAGAATGCAGTACTTTCTTTAGAGAGGATGCTGGAGAGGAGCTAGAATACCATTTTCATCGTAGGTGGGATTCATGAATCCCACCTACGATATAGACAATAAATAATACTGTCCCTTATTCCTTTCTTTATTTGTTATAGGTGTGAATTAATTACATTCAACAACACCATAACCAACAAATATTATTATGACAAATTTAGAAAGAGCCTACCATATTTATGAATTAATGGGCGAAGGAAAGCTTTTGGAAGCTTTCGACATGTATTACCATGATGACGTTGTTAAAGAAGAAGGCAACGGAGATGTGGTAGAAGGAAAATCGGCAAACCGTGAGTTCCAGACACAATGGCTTGAAAGCCTGGAGGAAATCCATGATGCTGGAATCACCGCTGCCTCTGAAGACCCTAACAATGGGAAAGTACTTATGGAATCCTGGATTGATGCTTCATTTAAAGGCGGAGGCCGAATGAAAATTGAAGAGGTAGAAGTGCAAACGTGGGAAGATGGAAAGATCACCCACATCCGCTTTTATTACGATTCCGCAAAAATGGGTGGGTAAATTCCTTCCCTTTTTATATTTATAAGTCACTCTGAGCGAAAGCAAAGAACCAGCACAAATAAGTAACTATGCAGATTCTTCGGAAGTATCCTCAGAATGACTACTTCTTTTCACACCCTTTTAAAGTTCCCGGCCTTCTTCGATTTAGTATTAAGATATTTGAAAAGAGCAAAATAGTTTAACATTAAACGAACGATCTCTATTCCGCTTGAGTTACGTTTTCTGTAATTATTTAACATTAAATTATAATCACAAAATTAATATCATGATAACTGCAACCTTATCTCTTTTCTTTGCATTGGGGATTGTAATGGGAACGTTCTCTATTTCACAATTAGGATATCAGCAAAGAATAGGCGGATTAAAAATGTTTGGAAGAGGAATAATATCATTTCTAAGAGGGTTTTTCTTTTGGCCTATACTTTTCCCACTTGGATTGAAAAATTTCAAATATAAGATGAATGTCCAACATAAAGTTGGGCGAACAGGTTTATACCAATAACCTTCTATTAAATGCATTAAGTATAAAGCCCTCAATATTTCATTGATGGCTTTTTTTATTTATTGGTTTTTCATTCCTTTTAGGATGAAAATAATTTTATTCCTTTCTTTATTTCTGATCCTTGCATGTTCGAATGTTGAACAGCCTACCCATGATACTTCCGAACAATACATCACCGTTCTTGGCATCGCCCAAGACGCGGGGTTTCCTCAGGCGAATTGTGAAAAAGCAAACTGTAAACTATACTGGGATGGAAAAGAAGAAAAACGCCACTCCACCAGCCTTGGGCTTATTGATGAATACTCAGGGCAGCAATGGATGTTCGAGGCTACGCCTGATTTTAAAGAGCAACTTCATCACCTTAAAGAAGAATCAGGAGCTGATGAGCTTTCCGGAATTTTTCTTACCCACGCCCATATAGGTCATTATACCGGGTTGATGCAATTAGGACACGAAGTAATGGGTGCTTCGGGAGTTCCGGTTTATACTATGCCTCGAATGAATTTATTCCTGCATGAAAATGGTCCATGGGATCAACTGGTCCGTTATGGAAATATTGAACTCATCAACCAAAGAGGAGATTCCACCATTGTAATTTCCGATAACCTTGCTGTAACCCCATTTCTGGTTCCCCACCGGGATGAATATTCCGAAACGGTAGGTTACAGAATTGAATCCCAAACTAAAAAAGTGCTCTTTATACCTGATATCAATAAATGGGATGTCTGGAAACGAAGCATAGTTGACGAAATCTCAATGGTAGATTATGCTTTTCTGGATGCTACTTTCTTTGATCAGAATGAACTCCCAAATCGTGATATGAGAGAGATTCCACATCCATTTGTGGAAGAAAGTCTGGAACTTTTCAGTGAGCTGCCCGAATCAGAACGGGCAAAAATTATCTTCATTCATTTCAATCATACCAATCCTTTAATTCTGAATAGTATGGAGCGGAAGCAAATTGAAAACCTGGGATATAAAGTGGCTTATGAAGGGATGAAGATTGAACTGTAAAATTATGTCCGATGAATAACCTCTTGAATGTTTCCCCAGTCCTTCCTGCCAACGATGTTAAAGCAGAAATTGAATTCTTCGAAAAACTGGGTTTTGAAAATGTGTATGATTCCCTTCGATATTCAGATAAACTGGATTATGCTGTAGTTGCCCGTGATGGCCAGTTTCTTCATCTTCAGTTTCAGTTTGAGGAAGATATGCCTTCTAAAAATGCTGCTCAGCAAACTAAGATCTGGGTGAATGACTTAGATATACTTGAAAAAGAGTACCGGGAAAGCGGTTTTGAGATCAATCGTAAGGATGGTACTCCCTGGGGGACTGATGAGTTTAGTTTCTATTCCCCGAATCACAATGCCATTATTTTCGTGAAGGATTTGGGGTAAAAGCACTCCCGGAGTTTACAGTAATTTTCTCATGGGAACATTCTTTTTTCTTATCAAACGAAGTGATAAAAACGTCACTTTATAACCGTTCTCATTTCACACCCGAACCCTTCGCCAGCCACCAGGGGTGAACTTCCACCGCCAAACGACCGGCTTTCACCATTGGATCATTGTTGGCATACTCAACCGCTTGTTCCATAGTAGCTACGTTGTATACAGAAAATCCCCGGATGTCTCCTTCGCCGCCCGTTGGCCCATTCAGGTTGATAATTCCCTGCTCGTACAATCCTCCCAGATAAGCCAGATGTTGTTCCTGAAGAGTAGCTGCTTCTTCTTCACTTTGATTACGGTTGGGACCACTTTTTAAAAACACGATAAAGTACTTCTGCATAGTAATATTTTCTCCGCCCCACTCCATATCAAAGGTTTCGGGCTGTAGGGTAGAGGTGGAATCCTGTGCGAAGAGGATAGGTGAAACGAAAAACAGAACGAGTAGGTGAAGGAGCGTCTTCATAATATGAGTTTTCTAGTTAGAAATTGATTGCGTGTAAGTACGGAATCAATTCTCAACTATCAACATAAACTCAAGCCACTCTTGTTGTTCCTGAATTCGTTCAAGGTATCTGGGACGAAGTTCAAGAGCAGAAACATTATCAATCCATTGTTGAGCTTCCTCGAACTCTTTCAGGAAAACCAGCCGGTCTATAAGTGAGAGGTATTGATTATACCAGTCTGTATTTAACTCTTTATCAATAAGCAGCGCGGAGTATGTGGGGAGCATATCAAGTAGCTCAAGCTCAATAGCTTTTTGTGAGAGTAACAATTGGTTAGGCAAGTTGAGCCCGGGAATAATAGAGTCAGCGATTTGGTCTTGATATTGGGTCTGAATAAAAACTTTCCAATTGAGCGTATCGGTCCTCAGTTCAAAAGAATACTTAAAGTTCCTTGGTGAAGGATCGGGAAGAATATCCCATGCACTTTCTAATTCATTATATGCTTGTTCCCAATCACCCTGAAAAGCAAAAGCATCTGCTTTCATTAAAAGAAATTGTGGGATTGAATCGCTCAGGCTTACTTCTTCAACTACGCTTTCGTATCCCTTAAAACGAAGTTGGTATTGCAGCCATTTTTGTTTGATGATCGGGTTCTCAGGTGCCATTTGATATAGTTCTTCAACTATGGGTAAGGCTTGCCCATATATCTCGAGGGTTTCCAGAAAGCGAATATCATCCCATAACGCCATAACCGGACTAACCACATGTGGACAAGCTTTCTGGAAGATTGAACGCTGACTAAAAATAAATGCTGAGTTTTGCTGATCCAGAGAATCAAGGGACACTTGTGGCAGAGATTGCTGCCATCCGGAAACCAGACTATCAAAAGGAATTTGGTAAGCAGATTCAAAATCTGAGTTGGCGTACGCTTCTTTGAAATTGGAGACCGGGTATTGTTCCAGTAAATAATTCACAAAAGAACCTGCCGTTGTATAACTGATGGCTCCAGCGCTTGAGTAGAACCCTTTGAAAGAAAGAGCTGCTTCCATTTGTTCAACGGAAGGATATGGAGGTTCAGCTGCCATGATTTGATCCAGAGTAGATTCTGGTGATGCATCTTTGGCAATTCCCTCAGCAAGACCTTCAATCAAACCAATACTCCAGCTTCCATTGAACAAGGTATTCCCAAACTGCTTGGAAATCACATGAACCATCTCATGTTTAAGAACTCCATCCAAATGCTCCTTTGCGATATGAAGTTGGTCCTGTTCCAGCCAAATAGGAACATAACTGGTGAACTTAGCACCTACCAACTCTTTCTTTTCCCATGCACTTGAATAAAGATAACTTTCAATCTTTCTGTTTTTGGGCCAGTCAATTTCAAGCTCAGCAACAATTTGCTGAAAATGAAATTCATGCTTTAAAGCCCAATATTCAATTTCCGAAGGGGAGAAGTGTCTTCCCGAATAATAAATGTCAAAATGAGAGGTTTGAAGGGCGGTTTTTTGAGTTTGAAGTCTACTATCAGGAGTGATGATCCCAATTAGAGGTAGGAATAAGTAAGAAAAGAATAAGATTAAAACAGAGAAAGACAAGGTAAGTTTAACACTTATCGAGCGTTTCCAATCAGGTAAAAACCAGAGAAAGACAATCCATGCGAAAGTAATTACTCGAAACAAAACCAGGTTCCAACCAACGGTAACGGTTTCATCATAAATGGGACCAGGCCATGCGCCCCAAACATGATTAAAAAAGTAAACTTGAGGGAGTGTAAGAAACTCAATCAAAAGCACCCCAACTGAGATAAATAGCAGAGTAAATACCGTAAGTACAGCTGGTACAGGAGCCATGATCTTCCGATAAAAACGACCGATCGTAATTCCGAAAAGTACCGCAGGAATAGGAACCAGAATCCAAAAGCCAAATCCATGCCCGGTAAAACATCCCCGAATCAGTGAGAATAAAAATAGAGGAAGCCCAAACAGATAAACTGCCCTAAGTACTTTATAGATTACTTTCGAGTCACTTTTAAGAACCAGTCGCGAGGCTGAAATCCCGCCCCACAAACAACCGAATACAGCGGCGAGAATAGCAGATTCAAAATGGAAATCACCCAGCAAGGGAAGGGGCAGGAAGAGGCATCCCAGAAAAACAGGAACTAAATTTCTTATCACTTTTTTCAAGAACCCAGATATTGATTATAAGCAGGTAGATAAGGAATTACCGGCTTTGTGTCTACTACGATCCCAGCTCAGCTGCAGCAAACACCCAATACATCAGCCAGAACTGAATTGGTAGCCGGATTAAGGTTGCCAACGTATACAATGAATAACCTCTCTTTTTATATGCTTTTCTGAACATATCGATGTTGGCAGGAAAAACTGCTGCCAACAAAAGGATAAGTCCGATGGCTGCAAATGATTTGCTGAATGGAATCATAATTCCTACTCCTCCAAGCACCTCAAAAACCCCACTCCAGAATACCATAGCTTTGTGATATGGCACATAATTGGGCATTATTTTCATGTACATTTTTGGAAAAATGAAATGCAGAATACCTGCGATAATGAACATTCCACCAATCAGGTACACGTGGTTAGATATGTCTGAGAAAAACTCGCCCACTATTTCTTGAACATTGCAGTCAGTACAAAAAAGACGTTTTCTTTACGTTCCATTAAGCGGCGACTGAAATAGGGAAACCAATCCGACCCAAAGGGAACATAGACTCTTGTTCGATATCCAAGCTCGGTTAAATCGACCATGGTTTGCTCACGGAGTCCATACAGCATTTGGATTTCAAAAGAATCAGGTGGAATATTTTGATCAGCAGTGTATTCACGAAGCCAGTTAATAAGCTCGTCATCATGAGTTCCAAATCGTGGAAACGTGGTTTTAGCAAGAAGAATCTTCGCGCATTCTTTCCACGCCTCCCGGATAGTCGGCATATCCTGATGGGCAATTCCGGCAGGTTCTTTATAAGCACCTTTTACAAGCCTGATGTCTATTCCTAGTTCAGCAAGTTCTTTAATGTCATCCACACTTCGGTGCAGCATCGATTGGATTACCGTTCCGATGTGCTTTGCTCCATATTTAGTATGAGCCTCTTTTACTAAGTCTATAGTGACCTGAGTATAATCGCTTCCTTCCATATCAACCCGTACGAATTGATTCTGCTCACTGGCTACATCCAATAACTTAAACAGATTTTCCCGACAATAATCCTCATCAATGTCCAATCCCATCATGGTTAGTTTGATGGAAATACTGCTTAAGAGTTCGTGCTCTTTAATCCCGTTTAGCAAGCGGATATAAGAATCAACGGTCTCATCAGCAGTAGCTTTATCTTTTACGTTTTCCCCAAGAAGGTCGAGAGTCAGGCGAAGATTTTTATTATTCAGATACTGAGCTTTTGGTATAGATTGCTGGAAATTCTCTCCGGCTACAAACCGCTTAGCGAGTACAAAAGGTAGTTTCATTCACATGTATAATTAGTTATCAAATAAAAATACGGAATACCACAGCTTTCTTCCTACAACGAAATTCCGGTAACGTTCAGAAAGATGAGACGTCTGTATGAGTAGAATACAATCAAATACAGGTATGAATAGGACACTAATAATTCTGGTAGTAGTATTATTTCTAAAAGCATGTTTAAACGAGAATGACCAATTACTGATTTTTGGAGCTCAAATAATTGATGTTACGAATGGACAAATCTTAAATGATAATGCAGTTTTAGTTCAGGATGGAGTAATAAAAGAAATAGGGTTGTATGAAGAATTAATCGACCGATACAGGACTGCGAAGAAAAAAGATGCTTCAAATAAATATCTGGTTCCAGGATTATGGGATTCTCACGTTCACGTAGACCAGTTGTCTTATGAACCAGACCATTCTTTGGATATGCTAAGTTTATATACAATGAATGGAGTTACATCTATCAGAGAAATGGGTGGCGATTGGAATGCTATAAAACCGATGAAGTTAGCTTCAACAACCAGAAAAGACCTGCCTGAAATATATTCAGCAGGTCCAATTTTTGAGAATAAGGCATTTATTGATTGGGTAGCGGAAATTGATAATGATCCCGAATTTAAAGAGCAAAGAATAGGCCTGACTACTGTTGAAAAAGTTAAAGCTAAGATGGATTCAGTAATAGATCTTGGAGTAGACTTTTTAAAAATCAGGACGGCTCCTTCAGCAGAAGTTTTCTTTGAATTAATTGATCAGGCTGAGCAAAAAGGGATCAAAGTATTTGGGCACGTTGACAGTAAAGTAGATCTATATGAAGCTGTAGACGCTGGCATCGGCTCTCTTGAACATTTTGACATTTTTCAACTAAGTGGCATGACCGATTCTAAAATGGATTCAATTATAATTCGAATGAAAGAATTGAATACTGGATATAGCCCCACTCTAATTTATTTTAAGAGATTTCGAATCTATGAAAAAGAGGAGCAACGCAATTTCTTAGAAGACAGTCTTTCAAAAAAATATAGTCAAAGCGCCTTTGTTTCGAACAGCCTTCGAGACAAAGCTTTTCTGTCGCTTCGTAGAGCTGAAGAGTCACAAGTACCATGGAAAGAACTGGAAGAAAACTTTTTGAAATTTGCTGAAAGAATTGTAGAAGAAGGAGTATTTGTTTTGGCAGGAACAGACGGTGCAAATGGATTAATTATTCCAGGGTTTAGTTTACATGAAGAGCTTGAACTTTACAGCGTAGAGTTAAAAATGAGTAATCTCAGCATTTTACAGTCTGCAACGATAAATCCAGCCAGAGTTTTGGGTATTAATAATCTAGGGATTATCGAAGAGGGTTATCAGGCCAACATTCTTGTGTTAGACGCAAACCCATTAGATGACATCCAAAACTTGAATAGAATTAACTCTGTAATCAATAAAGGGTATTTAATAGAAAGAAGTGAAATAGAAAAGACTCTGGACAGGGTAATAAAGAAGAACATAAGTAACCATTAACGAAACTAACATGAGAGGTATGCGTAGGCTACTCTCGTTAACAAAATTGGGACACCATGAAATCAGTAAAAGTTTTTTTGAAAAGTATGTATGCAGCGAGCTTTGTGGCTGTATTTGTTTTAATGATGACAGTAGATGCTTTAGCACGTCAGGCCTATACAACTCAGGAATTTAGCGTATCAGATAACTCTAATATTGAAGTGAGAACCTCGGGTGGCAGTATTGAAGTATTTGGTGAAAATACTGATGAAGTACGGGTAGAAATGTACGTTCGGAAACGGGGAAGATTATTAGATCAGGGAGATACCGACTTAGATGAATGGGATATACGAATTGAAAAACAAGGCAATACCGTATACGCCATTGCCAAGAGGGAAGGGCGAAGCTGGGGCAGAAACAATTTGAGTATTTCTTTTAAGGTATACGCCCCGGTCAAATCTAAAACAGATTTAAGAACTTCTGGTGGAAGTCTTCATTTAGAAAATCTCCAGGGTAATCAGATGGCGAGAACCAGCGGCGGAAGTATCGAAGCAGATAATATTGGTGGAGACATCAAACTGAAAACTTCTGGTGGCAGTATTACCATTAACGATATTGAGGGAACCGTTGAAGCAAACACCAGCGGTGGAAGAATAAGAGCTGAAAATGTAACCGGCGGAATTGATGCAAGAACCAGTGGTGGTAGTATCACACTGGAACGGGTATCAGGTAATGTGGAAGCGAAAACAAGTGGCGGAAGCATTGAAGCAGAAGTGTTAGACCCGGATGATTTTATAGAACTCAGGACCTCGGGTGGAAGTATTACCGTATATGTTCCAAAAGATTTAGGCTACGATATTGACTTAGGTGGTAACAGAGTTCGCGCCGATCTGCACAATTTTCAGGGAGAGCTTGATAAAAACGATATGGAAGGGAAAATGAACGGGGGCGGAACAAAACTAAGAGCAAGAACTTCCGGTGGTTCTATCAATTTAAGATACTTGTAGACACGTTAACTCCAAGATTAGTTAGTTACAAAGCCAAAAGGCGAAGGATGATATCCTTCGCCTTTTTTTGTTTCCACATTCGCGACCGCGGTTTTAATCAGGAGATTGCTTCGTAGACTGAATACGAGGTTTGAAGACCCTTAATTTTTGTTGAATGGCTTTCTCAACAAAAAGCGGTATTTTTCATTGGAACAAAAAAGACGAAAGAGTATTTATATCTCATCAGTGATTTATTAATGGAAGAAAAGGAACGCCCGGGCTTTGAAGAGGCTTTAAAAGAATTGGAATCGATAGTGAACAAATTGGAAAACGATGAGACAACACTGGAAGATTCTGTAAAGCTGTACGAGAAAGGTATTGAGTTGTCCAAATTTTGTACTGAAATCCTCGAGCAGGCAGAGCTTCGAATTGAACAAGTAAACGAAGCTTAATCAGCAATTAGATTTTTGATTCATGTCGAATAATGAATACATCCCGAAACCAGGTCCGCTGTTAGCGAAGATTGATTCGCCCGAGGACCTGAAGAAATTAGCTCCTGAGCAACTGCAGGATGTGTGCGATGAGCTTAGAGAATACATTATTGACATCGTTTCTGTATTTGGGGGACATTTTGGCGCCAGCCTTGGAGTTGTTGAGCTTACTACTGCGCTTCATTATGTATACAATGCTCCTGCAGATAAAATTGTATGGGATGTCGGTCACCAGGCTTATGGTCATAAAATTTTAACCGGACGGCGAGATGACTTTCATACAAACCGTACCTACGGTGGTATTTCAGGATTTCCAAAACGCTCTGAAAGTGAATACGACGCTTTTGGGGTAGGGCATTCATCTACCTCTATTTCTGCAGCCCTTGGTATGGCAGTTGCCCATGACTTGAACGGCAAGAATAATAAAGCTATCGCGATTATAGGAGATGGGGCCATGACCGGTGGTCAGGCTTTCGAGGCGCTAAATAATGCGGGAGGGATGAATAGCGATATACTGGTGATCCTGAATGACAACCGGATGTCTATCGACCCGAATGTGGGTGCACTCAAAGAATATTTAGCGGATGTAACCTCAAGCCGAACCTTCAATAAATTCAGGGATGAAGTGTATGATTTGCTCGGGCACTTTAAATCGGCTGGTGAGAAGATGAGGAAAGTTGCTTCACGGTTGGAATCTGCTATGCTGGCGGCACTTACTCCGGGATCCCTATTTCGTTCACTTGGGTTTAAATACTACGGTCCGATGGACGGCCATGATGTAAATAACCTGCGAAAAACTTTGGAAGACCTTAAAGAAGTTAAAGGGCCAAAGCTTCTTCATATAGTTACTGTGAAAGGAAAAGGATTTGCTCCTGCCGAAAGGGAACAAACCAAGTGGCACGCACAAAGTAGTCCGTTTGATAAAATTACCGGCGATTCGCTTAAGCCGAAGTCAACTAAGAAATCCGCGCCAAAATATCAGGACGTATTTGGAGAGGCGCTGGTTGAGCTTGCCGAAAAAGATGAACGAATTGTAAGTATGACCCCGGCAATGCCAAGTGGCTCAAGTCTATGGCCAATGATGAACCGATTCCCGGAACGAGCTTTCGATGTTGGAATCGCTGAACAACATGCGGTGACTTTTGCCGCAGGATTAGCAACCGAAGGCAAAAAAGCATTTTGCGCAATCTATTCAACCTTTTTACAGCGTGGATTTGACCAATTAGTGCATGACGTAGCCATTCAGAAATTACCTGTTGTATTTTGTATTGATCGGGCAGGAGTAGTTGGAGCAGATGGCCCAACTCACCACGGAGCATACGATACAGCCTACATGCGCTCCATCCCAAACCTGATTATTTCTTCCCCACTGAATGAGCAGGATTTGAGAGACATGATGTTTACTGCTTCCGAATATGACGAGCAAGCCTGGGCAATCCGTTACCCGAGAGGAGCTTCAACAGGAATGGAAGTTAGGGAAGGGTTTCAAGCCATCGAAATCGGAAAAGGAATTTGTCTGAGAGAAGGAGAGAGCGTTGCAGTACTAAGTTTTGGTCCGATCGGAAAGTACGTATCCGAAGCAGCCAATCAACTTTCTGAAGAAGGAATTGAAATTGGGCACTATGATATGCGCTTCGCCAAGCCTATTGATGAAGAGCTTCTGGATGAAATCTGCCTTAAATACGATCACATCATTACATTGGAAGACGGTGCCCGACTGGGTGGCTTCGGAAGCGCAGTTGCAGAATATCTGGCAGAAAAAGAGAGCAAGCCTACCTTAAAAATTATGGGACTTCCCGATCGAATCATCGAACACGGCACACAGGAAGAACTCCACACCGAAGTTGGGATTGATGTTGAGGGAGTTGTTGAGAACGTTAGAAAAGTTCTGGTCAAAGCATAATATTATCGAGGATAAACTAAAGCCTCTCCGATTTTGATTACGAACTCCGGATGAAAAACATATCCATACTTTTATCAACCGTTCTGCTAATTTCTTGTAGCAATGAAGAGATTCCTATTATAAAAGGGCAAGTTGTTCTTTCTGATGGCACACCAGTTAGCAAAGCAGACATACATGTCTCATATCAGTGGTCACCAGTAGCTAAGAGTATGCCAAATACCATTTACAGTTTCCAAGTTCAGGAATATGGCAAAGTTAGCTTAGCATCCTATAGTTACGGAACTGGAAATTTGGTGGAAATATTGGTAGAGCAAGAATTAAGTCCGGGATCATATACAGTTCCTATATCAGACAGCTTATATACGAACGGGATCTATAACTTCGTTTTAATAATTAATAGTAAGCGAACTAATAACCGGATATTATTTTCTAAAAATGCTGAACATTTGATAGGTGTAAAACCACTTACAACCACTAATAACGCTGGTGATTTCTTGATCGTAACTGATTATCTGGGAATCGGAGAAACATTTAATAACGGTGGGGAAGTAAGAGTTACTAATCAAATAGAGTTTATTGCGATCAAAGACAGCACAATTATTACTCGCGATACAGTATTTATTGATGAGAGTAAGACAAGCGAAATACTATTGATTGTTGAATAAATGAAATACACCCTATCTGATTTCGATTTTACTCTCCCTGAAGAACTCATTGCGCAATCTCCGGCGCATCCCAGAGATCATGCACGTCTGCTTATTTATGATCGGGCAACTCAGGAAATAACGGACGACTACTTCTACAATCTTGGTAACTACCTCCATCCCCAAACCACGCTGGCAGTAAATAACAGTAAAGTAGAAAAGTGCAGGTTGATGTTTAACGGGGGCAAGAAAGAGCTGTTTGTAACTTCTGTTCGGAATAATAACACGGTAGAAGCGCTGGTTCGACCCGGTAAAAAATTCAGGGAGGGAAAGGACGTTGAGCTTGCAGATGGAATCACTGCAAAAGTAACGCACGTTGCTGAAGACGGACTGCGCACCATCATTCTTTCTCATGATCTGGATGCTCCAGAATTAGAACCATATAAATACACCCCATTTCCTCCATATATTGCGCAGGATGAATCCTTGGCAGATGAGTATCAAACCGTATATGCAAAGGATTTAGGTAGCAAAGCCGCACCAACGGCAGGGCTTCATTTCACTGATGAGCTACTTAAGAAACTCAATCAACAGGGAATAAAAAAATCTGAAGTAACGCTGCATGTTGGACTTGGAACCTTCGCTCCTGTTAAAACCGAAAAGCTGGATGAACACGTAATGCACAGCGAGTGGTACCAGCTCGACAAGAAAACAGCAACAGAACTAAATAAAGCGAAACACCTTACTGCAGTCGGCACAACAAGTGTTCGGGTTTTGGAATCGATCATAGATTCAGGTAGAAACTTTAAAGCCGGCAGCGGAGATACCGACATCTTCATTACTCCCGGATACGAGTTTAAAGCGGTTGATTCACTCATCACCAACTTTCACCTTCCTAAGAGTACGCTGCTCATGTTGGTCTCAGCCTTTATGGGGTTTGAGGAAATGCACCGGCTTTATCAGCACGCTATCGCTCAGAAATATCGGTTTTATTCTTTCGGGGATGGGATGCTGATTCTTTAGTTAGAATGATTCTAAAATAATCGGAGATAGAGAGTTACTGAAAGCCCTGCCTGTACAGAAAAGCGCTTTTGGTGTAAACCTGAATCGCCAAAATGTTTTTAACTGAAAACGTTACGAAATCACCTTAAAAAATTAGTATCTTTACCGCCCTTGAATTATTTGTTTCTGTTCGTTGTTGGAACAGCTAATTCATACCTAAACCTAATAATCGATTTCTGAATTATAAATGTCAGACGTTATAAAGATTAAGCGCGGTGTAGATATCAATTTGGTGGGGGAAGCAGAAACAGAATTTGCAGCTCCCGTTCCGGTTGAAACCGTAGCTATAAAACCAACCGATTTTAAAGGGGTTCGCTTCAAGCTTTCTGTTAAAGAAGGCGACGAGGTTAAAGCCGGAACTCCACTTTTATACAATAAGGACGATGAAGCAGTTAAGTTTACCTCTCCGGTAAGTGGCGAAGTTGCACAAGTCGTTCGTGGGGCGAAACGTAAAATTCTCGAAGTTCGGGTTCTTGCAGACAAAAAGAACGAATTTGAAGACTTCGGAAAAGCCGATCCTGTTGCTCTTGAAAGAGAACAGGTCGTGGAGAAAATGGCCGCTTCAGGTTGCTGGACTTTTCTGAAGCAACGTCCCTACAATATTGTAGCAGAGACTTCAAAAACTCCCAAAGCGATTTTTATCTCAGGATTTGATTCTGCTCCCCTGGCACCTGATTTGGGTTTGTTGCTGGAAGGAAATGCAAAAGAATTCCAGACAGGAATTAATGCACTCGCCAAACTAACTTCCGGTCAGGTTCATCTTGGATTAAATGCTTCCAAGCCTGTAGGTCGGGTTCTTTCCAGTGTGAAAGGAGTGAAAGTTTCTAAATATGAAGGTCCACATCCGGCTGGATTAGTAGGTGTTCAAATCGCCCAAAATGATCCAATCAATAAAGGCGAAACGGTATGGACGATTAATCCTGAGCACGTAGTTATTATTGGTCGTTTATTCCTGGAAGGAAAATTTGATGCCCGCATCAATATTGCGATGGCGGGATCGGAAGTAAAAGGGCGGAAGTACTACGCGACCATCCTTGGCGCTGCTGTTAAAAACTTCTTAGAAGGCAATACTTCAGATAAGAAAAACCGGATAATTTCCGGTAATGTGCTTACAGGCACAAAAATTGAAGCCGAAGGATACCTTGGAACTTACGATCGACAGATCACGGTAATCCCGGAAGGGGAAGATCCGGAGATGTTTGGCTGGCTGATTCCAAAACCGGACAAGTTTAGTATTTCGAGAGCACTTCCATCGTGGTTTCAACGACAGATTGGAAATCCAACCTATGAGTTAGATACTAATCTTCATGGGGAGCGACGTGCATTCGTAGTAACTGGACAGTACGAAGAAGTATTTCCATTCGATATTTACCCGGTACAGCTTATCAAGGCTATTATGACGGAAGATATCGAGCGGATGGAAAACCTTGGTATTTATGAGGTGGTTGAAGAAGATTTTGCTTTGTGTGAAGTAGTTTGCACATCAAAAATTCCGGTTCAGGAAACGGTTCGAAAAGGGCTCGCCCTGATGAAAGAAGAAGTTGGTTAGTGAATTAAACAAGCTGAAAGTAACTAATGAAAGCATTACACAATTTTGTAGAAGGTAAGATTAAGCCAAACTTTGAGGAAGGCGCAAAGCTGGAAAAACTGTGGCCGGTGTATGATGGTTTGTACACCTTCCTTTTTGTGCCGGGACACACAGCACATAGCGGTGCACATATACGTGACGGTATTGATCTAAAAAGAACAATGAACACAGTAATTACCGCTCTGATTCCATGCTTGTTATTTGGAATGTGGAACGTAGGATATCATCATTACAATGCCCTTGGTATGGATGTGACCTTCTTTGATCAGTTCCTCTTTGGTGCGATTAAAGTTCTCCCTATGGTTATTGTTTCTTATGGAGTAGGACTCGGTATTGAATTTCTATTCTGTGTATTAAAAGGACATCAGATAGAGGAAGGTTACCTGGTAACCGGAATGCTAATTCCATTAATTATGCCGGTTGATCTACCGCTTTGGATGTTAGCTCTTTCTGTAATCTTTGCTGTTGTAATTGGAAAAGAGGTATTTGGCGGAACGGGAATGAATATCTTTAACCCGGCACTGCTCGCTCGTGCTTTTGCATTCTTTGCCTACCCAACTTGGATGTCTGGCGACAAAGTTTGGATTAATACAGATGTCGCCGAAGGTCAGGCTGTTGTAGATGGGTTCTCAGGAGCAACTATTCTTGGTGACTTGGCTACAACCGGAGCCTCTTCATATTCAGCATTTGAAGCATTCTTAGGATTGATCCCCGGTTCTGTTGGAGAAACATCAACCTTGTTGATTATTGCAGGTGCCGGACTTTTGATTTTCACTGGTATCGGAAGCTGGAAAATTATGTTGAGTGGTGTGATTGGTGGAGCCACTATGGGAGTTATCTTTAATCTGGTAGCTCCATACGCAATCTCACCAGAGCAACAAGCATTCATGGCAGTTCCATTCTGGCAACAACTCATTTTCGGCGGATTTGCATTCGGAATTGTATTTATGGCAACCGACCCGGTGTCAGGTTCTCAAACTGAAAGAGGAAAGTGGGTATACGGATTTTTAATTGGGTTCTTCGCAATCATGATCAGAGTATTCAATCCGGCTTATCCGGAAGGAATTATGTTGGCGATTTTATTTATGAATACGATGGCTCCATTGATTGACCATTACGTAGTGGAAGCGAATATCAAGAAACGACAAAAAAGATTAGCCCTTAAAACTACTGGAGCATAATCATGGATGTAAATAAGAATAGTTATACGTTTATGTTTGCTTCTGCTATGGTTGTTGTGGTAGCAGTTGCACTCTCATGGGCAGCAACGTCACTTAAGCCCGCTCAGGAAAAAAATGTGGAGCAGGAGAAAAAGCAAAACATCCTAAGTTCAATTGAAATTGAGGCAACCAGGGAAAAAGCGGAAGAATTATACCCTGAGTATGTGACTGAAGCACTAGTAATAAGTGATAATCAACTTAAAGAAGGCGTAGATGCTTTTACAATCGATATGGCGAAAGAGATCAGAAAGCCAATTGATGAAAGAAATGCACCTCTATACATTGCTAGTAAAGATGGGAAAACCTATTTCATAATCCCACTTAGGGGCCAGGGACTTTGGGGGCCTATTTGGGGATACATTTCCTTGGAGCAGGATTTAAGCACTATTTATGGGGCTGTATTTGATCATCAAAAAGAAACTCCTGGACTGGGTGCGGAGATAAAATTCCCCATATTTACTGAGCAGTTCAAAGGAAAAGAAATTCTTAACGAGAATGGCGAATTGGTTGGTATTGATGTTCGAAAAGGTGACGCAGAGGAATACAACGAGGTTGACGGAATTGGCGGAGGAACCATCACTTCTGATGGAGTTGAAGCTATGATTTCAGAAAACTTACAGGCCTACATCCCATTCCTGAAAGACTATTTACGAAACAACACCACTTCCGGTGCGGAACTTTAATCCTTCAATAGCCGACACTTATTAAAATATTATGGCAGAAGTTTTAGAAAAAGAATCAACAAAAGAGGAACTGATCGACAAAGTTCCTAAAGAGCCGTTGTTCAGTAAAAAGAACAGAAAGCTCCTCAGCGATCCGATGAATGACGACAATCCGATTACCGTACAGGTTTTGGGAATTTGTTCGGCGCTTGCAATTACGGTTAAACTCTATCCCGCTTTGGTGATGTCTGTTTCTGTGCTATTTGTAATGGCCGCAGGAAATGTGATCGTTTCTCTAATGAGGAATTTAATCCCAAACCGAATCCGAATTATTGTGCAGCTTGTTGTGGTGGCATCTTTGGTGGCATTGGTAGATCAGGTATTAAAAGCCTTTGCCTACGATGTGTCGAAAGAGCTTTCGGTATTTGTTGGGCTGATTATTACCAACTGTATCATCATGGGTAGACTCGAGGCTTTCGCATTAGGTAACGGAGTTTGGAAATCATTCCTGGATGGAATTGGAAACGCATTTGGTTATGCATGGATTTTACTTGCAGTTTCATTCTTCAGAGAGCTGTTCGGATCCGGAACCTTATTCGGCTATCAGGTAATTCCGGATAGCTGGTATATTGCTAACGGAGGATTCTATAGCAATAATGGATTTATGCTACTACCTCCTATGGCACTGATTACAGTGGGTATCATTATATGGGTACAGCGTTCTCGTAACACTAAATTGATTGAGGACTAAGAGCTATGCAAGAACTCATTAATATTTTTGTAAAAGCGATATTTGTTGAGAATATGATCTTTGCCTATTTCTTAGGCATGTGTTCTTATTTAGCAGTTTCCAAGAAGGTAACCACTGGTGTTGGTCTTGGACTTGCAGTAATATTTGTACTTTCTGTAACAGTTCCTGCAAATTACCTGCTTCAGAATTTTGTACTACAGGAAGGTGCTTTAACTTGGATTAGTCCTGCATTTGCAGAAGTCGACCTAAGCTTTTTATCGTTTATTTTATTCATAGCGGTAATTGCATCTATGGTACAATTGGTTGAAATGGCGGTGGAGAAATTTGCTCCTGCTCTTTATGGTGCGCTTGGAATTTTTCTTCCATTGATTGCTGTAAACTGTGCAATTTTAGGTGGATCATTATTCATGCAAGAAAGAAATTACGCAAACATTACTGAAGCCACAGTATTCGGTTTTGGAAGTGGAATCGGCTGGTTCTTAGCTATTGTCGCTATCGCAGCTATCCGTGAAAAAATTCAATATTCTGATGTGCCTGCCCCACTTAAAGGCCTCGGAATTACATTTATCGTAACCGGCTTGATGGGTATTGCCTTCATGTCGTTTATGGGTATCAAGTTATAATCTTATCAGGAAGAGTTTTACATCATGATATTTGCTGCAACATCAACCGTAATAATTTCCAGTGTAGTCGTCTTCTTTGTGGTGATTATACTTCTTGTATCGCTACTTCTTAGCGCAAAAGCTGTTCTTGCTCCATCGGGACCAGTTAAAATCCGTATTAACGGCGAAAAAGAAATCGAAGTAGACTCTGGAGGCACAATACTTAGCACGCTTGGAGACAACAAAATTTTCCTTCCATCCGCATGCGGTGGAGGCGGAACCTGTGTTCAGTGTAAATGCCAGGTACACGAAGGTGGAGGAGAGATTCTTCCAACCGAAAAACCTCACTTTACCAGAAAAGAGCAGGCAGACGACTGGAGATTAGGCTGTCAGGTTAAAGTGAAACAGGATATGGACATTTCTATTCCTGAAGAAGTATTCGGAATCAAAAAATGGGAAGCGAAAGTTGTATCTAACTACAACGTAGCTTCATTTATCAAAGAGTTTATTGTTGAGATTCCGGAAGACATGGATTATGAAGCTGGTGGATACATCCAGATTGAAATCCCTCCGTGTGAAATCGACTATAAAGATATTGATATTACTGCTCATCCTGAAGAGCATCCGGGAGAACCTGAGAAATTCCAGCTTGAGTGGGATAAGTTTGGTCTTTGGGATCTCAAGATGAAAAATGATGAAGTTGTCGAACGTGCATACTCTATGGCCAGCTATCCTGCAGAAGGTCGCCGAATTATGCTGAATGTTCGAATTGCGACTCCACCTTGGGATAGAGACAAGAATAAGTGGATGGACGTTAATCCGGGAATTGCTTCATCTTACATTTTTGCTCAAAAGCCTGGAGATAAAGTAATTATCTCAGGTCCGTATGGAGAGTTTTTCATTAAGGAAAAAACGGAAAGTGAGATGTTATATATAGGTGGTGGAGCAGGAATGGCCCCGATGCGTTCGCATCTCTATCACTTATTCAAAACCCTTGAAACAGGTCGTAAAGTTACTTACTGGTACGGCGGTCGTTCTAAGAGAGAATTATTCTATCTTGATCACTTCAAACAACTGGAAGACAAGTTTGACAACTTCAAGTTCTACGTTGTTCTTTCTGAGCCTCTTGAAGAAGATAACTGGGTGGAAAAGAAAGACATGCAAGATGAAGAAGGTGATGGCTTCCTGGGCTTTGTACACCAGGCGGTAATTGATCAATATCTGGTTAACCACCCGGAGCCGGAAGAGATAGAGTTCTATTTCTGCGGACCTCCGTTAATGAATCAGGCCGTACTGAAAATGTGCGACGAATGGGGCGTTCCTGAAGAGAATGTCGCCTTCGATGACTTTGGAGGATAAAGAAACTAACCCCGCTCATTTATTTGAGCGGGGTTTTTTATTTTAAGGACATGAAACTATCAATCACACTTATTACATCGGTTTTCCTTTTAGCTTCCTGTACTAGCCAGAAAGAGCCAGTGCTCGTTGAAAACTCCGGATATGCTCAGGGTTCTACCTACCAAATCAAATATCTGACGGCAAAAAACCAGAACTTTGCAGAAGAAATAGAAACAATCTTTCAGGAGATTGATGAGTCCATGAGTACGTACGTGCCTACATCTCTAATCTCAGAGATTAACAAAGGTGGGATCTGGATAGAAGTTGATGCGAGATTTATGGAGGTCCTCAACCGATCTTTAGAAATAGCAGCAGAAACAGATGGCGATTTCGATCCTACGGTGGGGCCGCTTGTCGCAATTTGGGGATTTGGATTTGAAGAAGTCCGTGGAGATGTTGGCACCGAAATGATTGAGGAAGTAAAATCAAAAACTGGTTTTTCAGAAATACAGATTGATGAGAATAAAGTAATGATCCCTGAGGGGTTTTCTCTCGATTTCAATGCACTGGCACAGGGTTATACGGTAGATGTTATTGCAGAATACCTGGAGTCTCAGGGAATTGAAAACTATATGGTAGAAGTAGGTGGGGAAGTCAGGGCGTTGGGATTGAACGACAAACAAAGGATCTGGACAATTGGCGTAGATAAACCTCAGAATGAGATAGACAGACAAGATCGCTTTCAATTTATTCTCGAGCTAAAGGATGCAGGAATTGCTACTTCCGGAAACTACCGTAAGTACTGGGTAGACGAAGAAACAGGAACTAAATACTCGCATACTATTGATCCGCACACCGGAACTCCCGCTTTAAATCAACTTCTTAGCGCATCAATTATCGCCAACAATGTGATGGATGCCGATGCTTACGCAACAGTATGTATGGTGAAAGGGCTGGAAAACTGCAAAACTTTTCTGGAAAGAAAACCCGAATTGGAAGGCTACTTAGTTTTTACCAATGATGAAGATGAATGGAAAGTCTACACCACGCCCGGTTTCGAGTCCTATATCAAAAATTAGGAAAGTCATTGCGAGGAGCTCGAAATCTTGTTCTTAACTCGAATTCGATTCTAAAAGACTTACGTAGAGCTTTACCTCTGTTTTTTTATGAGACGCTCCGAGAGATCGATGAGTCTGTACAGGAAAAGAGCCATGTAGAAGGTCGTGCTGATTCTTTGCTTCCCCGAAACTCTGGAAGTCAGGTAGACCAGCTTGATGACAAAATTAATAGCTATATCTCAACTCCAGCGGAGTTGAATATGCATAGCCCCGGAATTCATCCCGGGGTAAAAGTTTATTTCTTAGACAACCCGAGACTGTAATTTCTTTTACACCCAGAACTGGGTCGAAGGGCCGGGGCAGGCAGTCATAAAAGCCTCTATAGTCAGGAGCTTGTTCACAACCCTCGACGAGGTAAAAGGCGTTGATCTGTGAAGAGCCTCGGGTTTGGGTTCTTTGTTCATTTCAACCCCGGGATGAATCCCGGGGCTATTAATATTAAATTCTTTTATGGCAGGCTATCTGATCTCTACAGGAAGACTTGCTTATCGTTCAAGAGCGCTTTAAAATATTTTGGAAATCGACTCAGTTTCTTACCTCGTGAAAAAAGCGATGGAGCAATATCAGGATATTTACTTAGGGAAAGAAGAGATAGCGTCGATTCCGCGCTAAAAGTTACGCCACAAAAGGACTGAATTCCCCTTCCTGTTTCTTCTGATCGTCACTTTTACACTTTTCGTCGGGAAGAGCTCCACATAAGCTGCAAGGTTCTCCGTCTTTATTTAAGAAAGGACTATTGCTGGCACAAGTCCCGGAAAACTCTCCGTTCTTTTTCAGCAATATCTTAACAGCTATTCCGGCGAATCCGATTCCAACTAATGTGATGGCTAATACGGTGGTTAATAAAACAGTACTCATAATAAACTCTCTGATTTAGTGCTCAAAGTTCGGCATTTATCTAATTAACGGCAATAAATCGGATATAATTTCGGATGCGTATGAGTGAAGGGTTCCTTATATTTGTTGCCCTCTTGAAAAAGAGATGTATTGATAAATGCGCCCGTAGCTCAACTGGATAGAGTACCAGATTTCGGCTCTGGGGGTTGGGGGTTCGAACCCTCCCGGGCGTACAAAAGCCACTTCATTTGGAGTGGCTTTTTTGTTTATAAGCATCCCCTTATCAACTGCATAATCTTTTTCGATTGGGATGGGAACGAATCATTAGATATAATTAGTTCAATATTAAACTATTTAATACGAACTAAATATTATTACCTATGGAAACTGCAACAAAAACATTATGGAAAATTGACCCAACTCATTCTGAGATCGAATTCAAGGTGAAGCACCTTGTAATCTCAACAGTAACTGGAAAGTTTACTGAGTTTGATGCTACCCTGGAAACAGAAGATGGAACTTTTGAAGGCGCTGATGTTAAATTCAATGCCGAAATTGCAAGTATTTTAACGGGTGTGGAAGATCGTGACAATCACCTTAAGTCTGCAGACTTCTTTGATGCTGAAAACTTCCCGAAACTTACTTTTGATTCTACTTCATTTGAGAAGACCGGAGAAAGTACTTATAAATTAACGGGTCATCTCACAATCAAAGATACAACCAAAGAAGTTACCCTGAATGTAGAGCACGGCGGAACGGTTGAAGATCCATACGGACAAACTAAAGCTGGCTTTGAGATATCAGGCGAAATAAACCGAAAAGAATTCGGGTTAACCTGGAGTGCTGTTACAGAAGCGGGCAGCGTTGTGGTTGGAGATACCGTAAAGCTTATCATGAATGTACAGGTTGTACAATCATAACTATCCTATCATCAAGAGATGAAGAGGGGCGCATTGCCGTCCCTTTTTTTATGTCTGGTATTTTGTAGCTTATGGGATCACACCATAAATAAAGACTCCTATGAAACGATTCTATATTCTCTCAATAATCTTACTGGTTATTCTTTCTCTTGGATTTGTAGCCACTGATACTGAAAAAGCAACAAATGAACCCAAAGAATGGGCTATCGCATTGCACGGTGGTGCTGGAAATTATCCGGCAGATGCTTCTGAAGAACGAACTAAACAATATGAAGAGGCTCTGGCTGAAGCTTTAAGTATAGGTTCAAAAATTCTGGAAGAAGGAGGTTCAGCTTTAGATGCCGTTGAGCAAACAGTTAATTACCTGGAGAACAATGAGCTTTTTAATGCAGGAAGAGGGGCTGTTTTCACTAGTGAGGGGAAGAATGAATTAGATGCAGCTATCATGGACGGTAGTCAGATGAATGCTGGGGCAATCACCGGGGTAACTACTGTTAAAAACCCTATATCTTTGGCAAGAAAAGTAATGGAGGAATCAAGACATGTATTTTTTGCAGCTGAAGGTGCAGAAGAGTTTGCAGATCAAACAACCGTTGAGCGAGTAGATCCCGAATATTTTAAAGTAGAACGCAGATACGAAGCCTGGAAAAGAAGAAATGCAGGGGAAGGTATGCTTTTGGAGGACTCCAAAGACAATAGCTGGAAGTTTGGAACAGTTGGATGTGTAGCGCTGGATAAAGATGGTAATCTGGTAGCGGGTACTTCAACCGGAGGGATGACTAACAAGAAATTTGGTCGAGTTGGCGATGTCCCTATTATCGGATCAGGAACGTATGCTGATGATTTAGTCGCAGTTTCTGCAACGGGATGGGGAGAGAAGATTATGCTGAACGTGTCAGCCCACACCTTGGCGAGTTATATGAGGTTTAAAGAAGCCACGTTGGACGAATCAATGGATTACCTGGTAAATGATGTTTTAGATCCAAAGGATGCAGGCTTTATCGCAGTAGATAAGGATGGCAATATCTCAATGGAGACAAATACCGGATCTATGTTCAGAGCATCCGCAGACTCTGATGGAAACAAGGTTGTAGCAATTTACGCTAACTAGTAATCAGGTGTTTAATCGATTCTGTAATTGAACCGATCTCTTAATTCCTGTACATACACGCCTATATCATTTCTGAGTTCGAAAAAGCGGGAATGAAAATCAGTATAGGCGGCTTTCTGAATTAGTTTTTTACTTTTAAAGCTTTGAAGATGTGCTAAAGAGGTATTAGCGCACTTCAGGGCTTTTTTAGTATAGGCGATGTTAGCGCCAAGATATTCGGCTTCAAAACCAAAGGAGTAACCCCCTGCTAATTTTGCGCCGATTTTGAGTGCTTCGCCAACAAATTCCTGAAAGATGTTAGTCTGAGCTTTAGGTGGCACTTCCTCTGCCCATTTCAGAACATCAACGGCGAGTTGTTTTGCTTCATTATAAATAATGAGATTCTCAAGTGAGCCATAGTCTGAATCAGCAAAATCTTCGCTTAATGATTTCCACTCTTCTCCGGAATCAAAATCTTCTACTTCATCCAGGTCAGAAAGATCATCATAGCCGAATAAAAAATCTTCGTCATCGTCGAAATCATCTTCATCGTCCCAATCTTCATCTTCCGGGAAATAGGCTTCATCAAGCAAAAGCTCCTCTTCAACATAAGCTTCAAACGCATCATCTTCACTTAAACTCTCTTCGAGGAGAGTTATCCAACGAGGTATATTTCCCTTAGGATCAGATGAGATAAATTTTCGAAGTTGATCACTCTTCTTTTCGACTTCATTTAAATGAGCTTCCCATTTGTGTTCATCCCAAAGCTCATCGCTATTTCCATCTTGGTGCATATATGACAATTATCGATGGTTAATGGTTTACTATAGAAACGAAATTCAAATATCGATTGCAATAGTACGTGGAAAAATAACGCTTTTTGTGGATAAATAAGTCTATAATTTTTCCAAAACTCCTACAACAATCTGTGTGAGTTTAGGCTCTGCCATAGCCGCCGCTTCCAAAACATCTTCAATACTTACAGGCTCCAATGCGTCAGGGAAACATTCATCAGTAATAACCGAAATCCCCAAAACATCAAGCCCCATGTGTACTGCTGCAATAACCTCAGGCACGGTACTCATTCCTACAACGTCTGCACCTAATTGCCGCATATAGCGGTATTCGGCTTTGGTTTCCATCGTTGGGCCAGAAACGGAGAGATAAACACCTTTATGAAGTTTAATGGCATGTTCAAGCGCTACATTTTCAGCGGTTTCAATAAGTCGTTCGGTGTAGGGTTCACTCATATCAGGGAATCGTGGACCGAGTTCATCATCGTTCGGTCCTATAAGCGGATTGTCACCGAGAAAATTAATGTGGTCGTTGATTATCATCACATCGCCACGGTTAAAATTTGGATTCAGCCCCCCGCAGGCATTACTTACCATTAATGTTTGAACGCCTAGTGCTTTGGCAACCCGGACAGGAAAAGCAATCTGCTGCATGGTATAACCCTCGTAATAGTGAAAACGTCCCTGCATGGCTACTACGGATTTCCCACCCAATTCTCCAAAGATCAATCGTCCGGCATGACTCTCTACAGTTGAGACAGGAAAGTGCGGAATCAGGTCATACGAAATGGTGTGTTCCGCTTCTATTTCGTCTGCAAGCTGGCCTAAACCAGTGCCAAGAATTAATAAATATTCCGGTTGGAAATTAGTTTCGCCGATAATGAACTCTACCGCTTCATCTCGTTTAGCACGGAATTGTTCTACAGTATCAAAAGCCATAATTGAAAGATATGTTAGTTAAGCGCGAAGATAGCTCTTTTTAGTCGATCTCATCAAGAATGTCGTTTAAACGATCGGTACCCGGAGGGAAAGCGCTGTCATCTTCTTCCCCTACTTCGGCAGTAGTCTCTTCGTTTTCTTCTTCCAGCTCCTCTTCATCAAGGGCAAAACGGGATCCGTTTGTAGATTCTGGTTCTTCATCTTCAACGGCTTCTTCATTCATCACTTCAGGTTCTGTAGCTTCCTCTGTTGGGAGCGTGAAAATAGACATTTCATCTTTTGAGAATTTATCTACAGAATTCTTTGCGTTGTCTAGATAAGATGAGATTCCGGCAATTATTTCATCTCTGCGGTCAAGAAGGCGCAAGATACTTTGCCGGATTTGATTTCTCTGTTGATTCGCTTCCGAAATAATCGACTCAGCTTCCATCTGAGCTTTGTCAGTTGTGTTTTTTGCTTCGAGGCGAGCGTTGTCCATTTTTTGGGCTACAGATTCTTTCGTAGTCTGTAGAGTCTCATGAAGTGCTTCTTCAACCCGCTCATAATGCCGAACACGATCGCTTAGCTTTTCGATTTGCTCATCGAGCTCTTTGTTTTTGGTGAGTAGATGCTCGTATTCATTAGATACCAACGTAAGAAAAGCCTGAACATCTGCAACATCATATCCTCTCAGGGATTTTTCAAATTGCTGTTGCTTAATTTCTAGTGGTGTGAGTTTCATGATTAAGTGCCTTTAAAGAGTCAAAATGCTTAATTAAAGTAACACTTATTCATTTAACATGTTCCTTAGATTGCTGTTATCTTCCTTTTTTGTCTCGGTTCGAACTTCCTGTTCTTCAATGGTTATTTCAGCATTTGAGTCAGCGGATTCAGGAATTCGAATTTTCTCTTCTTCTAATTCAGAAACGATAGCTTCGAGGTTGGTAATTCTACGCTCAGTAGACTTCTTAAACTCTCCCAAAGCTTTAAAAAATTGGGGATTGATATCACCTGAAGAAGTGCCACTCTTTCTGTTAATCCAGGTTTTAACCAGGCTAAAAACATTATGAAGGAAAAATCCGACTAACCCGATTCCAAAAACAATGCCAACCAGCGCTACTATAAACTCTTCTTCCTGCATTGTATTAACCTCTTACTTTAGATCTGTTCGTTGTTTCATTCTTATCAAGATCATTCTTAATCTCAATTTCGTCAAGAGAAATTTCAGCTTTTTCTTCCTCAGATGCAGTTTCTGTAACTATTGCTTCAAGATTCTCAATTCTGGATTTTAAGTTCAAGATCATTTTCCTAAGCTCCTGAGACTCTTTTGCGCTGGTGTAGCGCTTCTCTTCCATTTTCAATTCCTTTTCTTTAAAGGAGTAAAACATTCCGCCAAGAGGAATTAGAATTCCTACAATAGCAACGAGAGCGTACCAAGGTAATCCAAAAAACATAATGCCCAAATTTTAAAGGTTGTCAGCTAAAGTGGGATTCCTTACGCAATAAGTCAACCATAGTTTCGGGCACCAAAAATTGCGCTGCCAACCCTAACCATCGTTGAGCCTTCTTCTATTGCTACTTCAAAATCCCCGCTCATACCCATAGAAAGTTCTTTCAATTCAATATTTCCACCATTTAGATATTGGTGGTTTTCAAGAGTGGTACGAAGTAAAGCAAACTCATCTCTAACGTCTTCAGGATTATCCGTAAAAGTTGCCATCCCCATCAAACCCCGGATTTTAATATGGGGAAAGCTCTTTGCATGTTCAAGGATTCCGGCCAGCTCATCAATTTCACAACCGCTTTTTTGGTCTTCGCCGCTAATGTTCACCTGAATCAGAACATGTATAGTACGATCAGCAGAAGCGGCTCTTTTTTCAATTTCATCTAAATATTTTGCTTTGGAAACAGAATGAATCCAATCAACCCGATCAGCTATATATTTAATTTTATTGGATTGCATTGTTCCTATCATATGCCACTGGATGCCGGGTAATTCAACACTCTCCATCTTATCCTGAAGTTCCTGCATCCGGTTTTCGCCAAAGTGAAGTTGCCCTGAGATACAGGCTTCAATAATAGCCTCGTTGGGTTTGGTTTTACTAACGGCAATAAGGGTTATATCCTCTGGATTTCGCCCGGATTTTTCGCAAGCTAAACGAATTCTGTTCTTAATTTTAGCGAGATTTTCAGGTATTGAAGCCTCAGACATAGAAAAAAGTCGATTTCATAGTTAATTTTAAGTTATCAACATAAAGATAGCCTTTTATAATTCACGAATAAGCCTTATTTTTGGAAGCTCAAAGAAGACGTAAATTATATTACCAGTTGATACTGAACTTCTACTTTACCATACACCCTTTGTCGGGCTATTTATCGAAACCAAATTTTGAAAGGGTGAGATAAGTGGCAACCAGAATCCGGCATATCTCCACCTTTTTGAATCAATGGGCTCCCCCAAATATCAAATTGGACTACGACAATGTTGGATTACTTGTAGGAGACCCAGACACCGAAGTATCTTCTATTCTCACCTGCCTTGATGTAACTGACGAAGTGGTTGCTGAAGCAATCAATAAAGATTGCGAACTTATTGTGGCACACCACCCGCTTATTTTTAATAAGATTGGTTCAATCAACCCAACTAATGAGCAAGGCCGTATCATTTATAAGTTGATAAAAAATGATATCGGTTTATTAGTGGCACATACAAACCTTGATGCCGCACTTGACGGGGTCTCGTTTGTACTAGCCAATATCCTGGGGCTTGATAACCTTAGCTTTTTGGATAAGAGTTACGACATCAGCCGAAAAATCAGATTAGTAACTGAAGAAGAAGATGCAGAAGCGGTACTTAAAATTCTGAATTACTACTCAGCTGAGGAAGCGCACTATTTTGAAGTGGAAAACCGACAGCACGGGCTGAAATGCTTCGAAGCCATTATCGATAAACATCATGTGGCAGCGCTGCGTGTAGGATTGAAGAAAGAAGGTCTGCTTAAAGCGGGATCGTTTCAGGTTACTGAGTTGGCTTCCACTTCGCAGAATTTTGGGATGGGAGTTGTAGGAGAATATCCCGAAGGCGGAGTTGGTAAGAATGAGTTTCTCCATTTGGTTTCCAAAGCACTGAATGTACGTTCTGTACGCTATTCGGGCAATGTAGAGAGAATTCAACGAGTAGCTGTATGTGGAGGCTCCGGAATCTCATTAAAGAAAACTGCTATCGCAGCAGGCGCTCAGGCCTTTGTAACTGCGGATATCAAGTATCATGATTACTTCACAGAAAAGGAAGATTTCTTACTTGTTGATGTGGGCCACTACGAAAGTGAGTTTCCGATAGCCGAAGCTTTGAAAAATGAACTCGCTGATGCTTTTGAAGAAATAAACGTCTCAGTTACCCAAACGGTAACAAATCCAATGAAAATTTACGTGTCTGAAATTGAACCTCAACCCATTCATCCAAGTTGAATAAGCCATCCATGAAAGAAGTATTACAACAACTAGCAAATTTACAATACATCGATAGCCGAATCGATGAGATTAAGCAGCTCAGGGGAGATTTGCCGGAAGAAATTCTGGATATTGAAACAGATATCGCCCGGGGCGAGGCAAAACTAGCCAAATTAGAGAAAGAAGAGACAGATCTTACCGTTGAGTATGATAGCCTTAAACTGGAAATTCAGAGTTCTGAAGAGAAAGTAGCTAAATACGAAGATCAACAACTTGCTGTGCGAAATAATCGCGAGTACGATGCTTTAACCAAAGAGATTGAAGCTCAAAAGCAGGTGATTGAGAACGCTAAATCCCGCATCGAGGAAGTAGAAAAGCGAAAAGAAGAAATTGGACCTGAGCTTGAAGCTGCTAAAGAAGATCTTTCTCAAACCAGAGCCTTATTCGAGCAAAAGCAAAACAGCCTCGAAAAAGTAATGAAATCGACTGAAGATGAAGAAGGGGTGCTGGTTAAGAAAAGAAAAGAAGTCGAAAAAGGTATCGACGAGCGATATATGCGTAACTACAAGCGACTTAGAAATGGGTTAAATAACGGTATTGCTGTTGTTGCTATGGATCGCGGAGCAGCCCTTGGAATGGCACTCCCCCCACAAACACAGGTTGAAGTTCGTAGAATGAATAAAATCATTTTCGATGAAAACAGTGGGCGTATTGTAGTAGATCAATCCTTTTTTGATACCGCCAAAGAGCAGTTAACGATCTGATATTTTATTGATCACCACCAATTTATATAGGGAATTCCGGTTGGAATTCCCTTTTTTTGTTAAATGTAGTTTCCTTTGTCTGCCGATAGATAGGTTCCAAAAGGAGACATTTTTGTCATCCCGGACTTGATCCGGGATCTTTGTGTAGTATCTAAGCTGGATTTAAGCTAAAACCTTACCGCAAGATTCTGAAACGAGTTCAGGATGACCTGCAATTTTAGATCTGAATAGTTTGTGGATAAACCCGTACCTTTATTTTAAGGAAAGCCGGGTAGTCGCTTCACGCTTTGGCGTGGGGAGGAAAGTCCGGACACCAACAAGTACCGTGCTCAACGATCCTTCGGGCGAAGTTGAGGCCCGGCCGGGGCGACCTTGCCGGGACAGATAGTGCAACAGAAAATAAACTACCCAATGCGGAGCATTGGGAAATTCCAAAACTTAAATTCCAAAAACCAAACAAATAAAAAGCACTAAGTTTTAAATTTGAATATTAATGCTTGTTTGGAATTTGATGCTTTGAACTTGGAGTTTCCAATGCTTCGCATTGGGAAAAGGTGAAAAGGTGAGGTAAGAGCTCACCGTCCTGTACTGCGAAGTCGGGAGCTAGGTAAACCTCGCGGGGTGCAAGCTCATGTAGGTGGTATGCGCCGCTTGTCGTGACGCCACCGGGTGGAGTGCACCAGATAAATGATTACCGAACCACGCCTTGGCGTGGGGAACAAAATCCGGCTTACAGGCTTTCCTGCTATAACATGAAAACCTCGCCCTAAAAGGGCGGGGTTTTGTTTTTATTTGATTTAGAGTACATTACTAAAAATCACTTCCTATGAGAGTATTTCTATCCATATTCTTTGTTCTGCTTCCGGGTATTTTATTGGCTCAAATTGTTACCGAAGCTACATCCAATAAGTCTGAATATGTGTATGGAGAGTTAATGGAAGTAACTCTAAAAATAACGAATACCTCTGATGAGCCTTTTGACTATAGGGGACCATCTACAGGTTTATCCTATGTTGAATCATTTTCAGGTATTGATACCAGTCCAAGGGGATGGACACTTGATGAACAAAGAGATACCCTTTGGGAAGGTCAGTCTATTGAAGTAATCTGGCAGATTATACCGGCATTTACAAGCTTCCCAACATTCACCGGCGAACAAACAGTAGAAATGCAGATATGGGGAGTAACTGACTCAGTAAAATTTAATGCTCAGCAATATATAGGAGGAATGATAGATGTATACTTTGACAGAGATATTGTTGATAGTACTGAGGCGGTACAATATGCTGATTCTTTGAATATCAAAATCATTGAGGAATGTAAAGGATATAGTCCGCGACATCCTCGCTATTGTTGGGAAACAGATACTATGTTGGTAGACACTTTGATAGCAAATTTGTTACTAGATGAAAAAATAATATCTGCAGAGATTGAGAATAGGTTTCAAATAGAGTCAATAAATTACATTAGAACTTCAACTGAAGGCTTTGGACTCGAACCAAGTGAGTTTTCTCTCTCACAAAATTATCCTAATCCATTTAACCCGGAAACAACAATTGAGTTTACTTTAGAAGAGGCCTCTTTTGTTGAATTATCAGTCTATGATTTGATGGGGAGAAAGGTTATTGAATTTGTGAGCAAAAGGTATTCACAAGGAGAATACTCGGTATTATTTGATGCAAGAAATTTATCCAGTGGAACATATATCTATAAGCTCACTACAGAAAAAGGTACTATATCCAAGAAGCTAACACTTATTAAATGACACTCTTTCCCAAGTGGAAAAAGGAGTATAAAGGAAAGGCTTACATATTTATTTTGTAATTACCCTTCACATTCCGTTCTATTTGCCGCTTCACGTCTTTCTCTTTTATACTATCCCGCTTGTCGAATTGCTTCTTACCTCTGGCCACTCCAATCAACACTTTTGCATAGCCTTTTTTAAAGTAGATTTTGAGAGGTATGATCGTGTTCCCTTTTTGGGAAACTGCTTTATCAAGTTCACGAATTTCTTTTTTGTTAAGTAGGAGTTTTCGAGGTCTGCGGGGATCATGATTGTAGTATGATCCCTGCTCATAGGGCTTGATATACAACTCTCTCAAAAACACCTCATCTCCCTGGATGAAGGCAAAGGCATCGGTAAAACTTGCCTTTCCTTGCCGGATAGACTTCACTTCGGTGCCTTGCAGCACAATCCCGGCCTCGTATGTTTCCTCGATGGAATAATCGTGGTAAGCCTTTCGGTTCTGGATGGTTGGGGTGTTTGTTTTTTCTGACATTTCTTTAAGACGAAGGACAACAGACTATTGACCAACGAAATTTTTTGTCATTCGTCGTTGGTCTTTTGTCATACATTAAACCTCGAAGCCGAGAGCCTGGAGTTCCTGAACAATGGACTCATCCGGGCTGCGATCCGGAAAGGTGGAATAAATTCCTAAAATCTGCTCGATTTCACTGATGGCTTTTTCGTTGTCGGGATTCAGCTTCAGTACTTCTATATATTGAGCAAGGGCACCATTCATCTTATCCCTCATATTAGTAGTGTTCGAATCACGATATTCGAGATACAGCCCGTAATTAAGGTGAACTTTCTCTTTAAGTGTAGCTACTTCTTCGGATACTTCTAATCCCTCCAGAGTATTTAAAGCATCAACATACATGTCTTTCTCTATGAGTGCGTCAATTTGAGTAGCTAAATTTTGTGGTGCTTGCTCTTGTGATTGTGAACAGGCAGAAGCTCCGATTACTAACAGAGCTATAAGAATTCGTTTCATGGACCAAATGTTTTAAAGGATAATGGATTCAGGCTTATACAAAGCACAAATATAAGCATACTTAGCCAGCCAATCACCTTTCTTGTAGGGGTAAGTGGTTTTTCAATCAATACGGGTGGATGTTCTACTTTTACAACAAAAGCGATAAAAATGGTCCAAAAAACCCAGATTAAAGAGGATTCAGGATCAGAATTGGCTCTTATTACATAGAGGTAAAATGCTGATCCGATAAGCGAAGCCGGGAGCATAGATGCGACCCAGTATTGCTCACGATAAAATGCTTTTTGCATAATCAGAAATAAAACTCCAATCCAGATCAACCAGGAAAGTATCCCAAAGTCATTATCCCAGTTCTTTGATGTAAGGTAGTCGTGTAGTAATGGGATGGCTTCAATTCCGGCTAGAATCGTAACGGCTGAAAAGAACAATCGGGCAACAATTTTGTGCTTTTTATATCCAATCAGGGAATATAATATATGTCCCCCATCCAACTGACCAACCGGCATCAAATTAAGAGCAGTGAAAAATAATCCGAACCAACCTGCAAGCAGAAAGGGATAATGCTGTATTTCCCATAATGGTGGAGCTCCTTCAAACAACGAGGAGAGAAAATTGTAGAGCGGGGTCCCTCCAAAAAAGAATACTGAAATTCCTTCTTCAATTTGCGGTTCCTCAGGAAATTCTCCGGTTTGATTATAGTACTCGACCACATAATTATGATCTCCGAACTCGTTCAAATACCCCACATCCGGAAGAGTTGCAAAACCAATAAAAAGAACAATCAGCGAAATGATAAAACCAGCGATAGGGCCCGCTGCACCTATGTCGAACAGCTTCTTCGTTTCGTGGATCTGTTCTTTGATTCGAATGACCGCGCCTAATGTTCCGATGCCAACCGGAAGTGGGATGTAATAGGGAAGAGAAACTTCGACTTTATGATATACTGCTGCAAAGTAATGCCCGAACTCGTGAAAGGTTAGAAAAGCGAGAAGAAGCGTAGCAAATAAAATACCACGCAAAAACCCTTCCTCAGAGGTTGGGATAAATCCCCAGAATGCTGTTTCCGAAGGAAGTCCAACCAAGATAGTACTAACAGTAGAAACCGAAATAAATGTAAGAACGAAAAGTCCGAGATGTTTCAGAATTGTTTTTGTATCAGGGCTATTCTTTTTAGGAGTCACAAAAACTTCCGGTTCGGGCTTTCTCTCTGGCTCGGGATAATAAAAAGATTCTTTTGATTCTTCGCTCAATTCAGGGCTTTTAAGTAGTTAGGGCTTCTCTTGAAATAGGCATCGTCATACATCGGGCACCACCTCGTCCACGGCATAATTCATGTCCTTGAAAACTAACCGCTATCTTGTTTTCAGCATTCACCTCAAGAGGCTTGTCGGCATATTCTTCAATAAATTCGAATTGATTCATATAAGAATAACCATGATCCACCAACGTGTTGAAGGTTTTGGTATTTCGTTCGTAGCCCACAATTACGCCCGGTGCCAACGCAAATACATTGGCTCCGTCTGTCCATTGCTCGCGGAACTGACTGGTTCTGTCTTCTCCACCACATTTGATGAAAGTATATTCTTTCCCTGAAAACTCATTAAGGGCAGACTTTAGCGAAGATCGTGAATCGGCCACAATGTGGTCTCCATTTTTTTGAAGGGCAACTACGTTGTCATGTTGTTCCAAAATAGCCGGAGGGAAGGCGATACATTCGTTAGCACTTGCGAAAGTAAATATGGTATCAAGATGCATAGATGCACGTTGCTTAGGAATATCAACTGCAAGTACGGTTTCTACTCCATGGCTTAGCAAACCTTCTGCTGCCTTCATTAAACCGGTAAATGACGTTCGTTCACTCATTCCAATGAGTACAAGTTTATCAGATTCAACAAGAACATCTCCGCCTTCTATGGATTGATGACCTGAAATCCTGATCGCGTTGTCTTTTACACTTTCAAAAAGAGGATTATAAGTAACTAAAGTTTCCATCATTAAAGATTCACGCAGTCTTGCCTTAGTAGCGGCTCTTGAAACAAGGATATTATCTCCCACAACAGCGGCCAAATCTCTGGTAAAAAGTAGGTTCGGAGATGGGTGAAGATTAAACTCGGTAGAACCCTTTAAAGTACCCTGAGTACTAAAAGTGAGGAGTTCGGTAGGGTCAAGCGATTTTAGCTCGTTTTCAATAACAGAGAGATTCTCTTCAGGAAATTCTTTGATTAACTGCTCAATGAAATAGGCTCTGGCGTTTTCCTTTTTGATAGTTTCGGCAAACAAATCTACAATTTCCAAAACCTGCCCGCCACTTGGCATAGCAGCCCTGAAGACTTCGAGCATATCCAGATGTTCACCTCTCGCATCCTCCTCAAAAATGATGTCGTCAAAAAGTAATTCGTCTTTCAATTCAGGATTTACGAGAGATACTTCATGTCCGGGGGTGTGTACAATAACTCCGTTTAGGTGACCAATTTCAGAAGAAACGTTTATGTTCATAGCTATTCAATTTTAAATGAGCTTGAAGCTAAGAATTAATTAGCCAAATTGAACCCGGAATTCAATCAAGGATATACTCTTCAATAAAATTGGAATCCAAACCATTTGTAAGGACAACAGTATCTCCAGGAGTTGTAATTAAAAAATTTGCAGGATATCCATTAATATTAAACCAATCTGAGATAGCATCATCTACCAAAATGTGTGGCCAGTCCATGTCTTCTTCTTTAATTACCTCTTTAGCCTTTTCAAGATTACCTGTGAGTAAAAAGCTGACAATAGTAATCTCCTGAAGATGTTCATTATTGAGTTGTGCAAGCAGGGGCATTTCTTTATAACAAGGCTGACACCACTCTCCCCAAAAATTTATTAGTAATTTAGATTGCTGGTCTTTTTGGAAGCTATAACTCTCACCGTCTATAGTCTCAAAAGATTTATCCCAAATTTCCGGATTAAATTTACCCAAAAAGACATCTCTTCCGAAGCCAATAGGCTTAGGTAAAGAGTGTAAAATAAAGAGGTCTAATTTTGGGACTTCGATCTCTTTGAGCTTTACCCAACCTCCAATAGGATCGACAGAGAGAACTGTGAACGCTTTATCATGAATCAATAGAGTATCTGTAAGTGCAAAATACTCAGAAGTATTTCTATAGCTGAGTGCCTTATCGTTATCAAGATCAATATAGATTCGATCATCAGGATCATTGAACAAGCCATTTAAGTTTAGATCTTGAATACCGATTAGGGTATTTTCTGTTTCAATACTTAAAACTCCTTTCTTGAGATTTTTTCTTCCTAAATAGTAAAAAGTACCCTTTTTGCCTTCGAAATGAGGATCATGACGCTGCCAATAAATTGTTCTTTCTTGGTTTAGGTTTCCAAGAGTGTCGAAATTTTCATGCCAAAAATCTTTAAAAATTGATGAGTCGGTTAATGCATAACTGGGGTACTTAAGAAATGAACGATAAGAAGTTCGCTCGGACTCATCAGAAAAGGTTAAGGCATAAACAAATTCATATTCATTGGTGGGAAAGAAAAAAGGCCCGCCATCATTTCTAAGATCATTGTCGTTGTTAAGGTCGATGTAGAGTGAGTCTCCTTCAACTCCCGGTTTTACCAGTACATCAATAAACCCATCTCCTTCTGAGGTATACACGGAGAAATATTTGTATTCGGGAAGTTCGACTGGAAAAATTGACGGTTCGATATCAAAATATTCATCTGTTATTGGAGATATAGATTGGGAATCTCTAAAAGACCGAACTCCAGCAGAAATATTATCTGTATAAGTTAACTCAGTCAATGGTATTGTGATAATTTGAGCATTCAATTTGAACTCTTGACTAAAAAAAGCAGTAACTAAGAATAATATAAACTTTAACATATCAAATACTAACTATATAGTATTTGATAAGCAAGTGTAAACAGAGTTCCGTTTTAAACTGTAATTGAGGAAATGAATATCTATCTTGGCGCGAGCAAGAGAAAAAGATTATGACAAGTAAATCTGAAATACAATCGTTGCTGCTTTTGATGGATGATCCCGATCCATTTATACAGGAGAGTGTACAAAGCAGGTTTGATGAGCTGGGAGAAAATGCAGTTCCAATTCTGGACGAATACCGCCTGGAGATTAAAAACCCAAAAGAAAAACAACGCGTGGGTCGTATTATCCACCAGCTTACTTTCGAAACCCTTCGGTCTGATTTCCATGAACTATTGGAAGGTGGAATTAAAAACAGAAAGCATCTTGAGACTGCGGCTTTTACGCTTGCCCGTTTTGGCAATCCTACATTAAGGGGTAGTGATTACTCGCAGAAACTGGATCACTTTGCGGAAATGGTGGAGCCGACTATCCGATACCGGCTGGATGAGCGACGTAAGATGAAGCAGCTCGTTAAGTTTGTGTTCGAAGATTTGAATTTCAGTGGAGATACGGAAGATTATCACAACCCCGATAACTGTTTTATGGATCAGGTGATAAATCGACGAAGAGGACTACCAATTACGTTAAGCATGGTGGTAATGTTTTTAGCACGTCGTTTAGAAATGCCGTTCTTTGGGGTGAATATGCCGATCCATTTTATGCTTAATTACATCAGCGATAAAGAAGAAGTTCTGATCGATCCTTATGATAATGGTGCGATAGTAACTTATGACCAATGCTATTTCTTTTTGAAGAAAAATAATATTGAACCAAAACCGGATCACTTTCGAATTGCTTCGGATATTGAGATTTTAATACGATGCATTCGTAACCTGATTCATAGTTACGAACGGAAAGAAGAGCCGGAACGAGTCGAAGATTTAAATAAGCTTTTGGCTATTGCTGAAATGTATGATATATAGCTATTTAACTAGCTCTTGATTTTAACACCATAACACCCTCTTACTATAACACTATTAAAGTGCGAGGGTGTTATGGTGTGAGAGTCCAGTATCAATACTAATTTAAACCGACAACCATGGCAGGATATTCGGGGACTCCCTTAATAAAAAAGCTGGGCATAAAACCTGAGAACAAGATTCTCCTTGTGAATCAGCCGGATCATTATTTTGAGATGATTGGAGAGATCCAGGAAGATATCGATCTGGTAACACTGGATTACTCTGAGCCCATAAACTTCATTCACTATTTTTGCAGGGAACTTGATGAGCTGCATAATCTTTTCCCAATCCTGAAAGAAAAACTCGCCAAAGATGGCATGATCTGGATTTCGTGGATTAAGAAAGCATCAAAAAGCTATGACTGGACCTTCACCGAAACAGAAGTCCGTAGTTACGGACTCAAGATTGGATTAGTGGATGTGAAAGTTTGCGCAGTGGATGAGGATTGGAGCGGTCTCAAATTCATGTATAGAAAAGAAGATCGATGAAGGCACTCGTTTTTAAAGGTGTTAAGAATATTAAGCTTGCAGAAGTACCTGAACCCAGGATTATCCAACCTACTGATGCCATTGTAAAAGTTGAAAGTGCTGCTATTTGCGGTTCAGATATGCATGTCTATCACGGCAGAGAAACAGGAATAGATATTGGCACCATAATGGGGCACGAATTTTCAGGTTCTGTTATTGAAACGGGAGAGAAGGTCACTAAGTTTAAGCCAAGTGACCGGGTGATATCACCTTTTACAGTAAGCTGCGGTGATTGTTTTTTTTGTAAGAAAAACTTAACCGCACTTTGCGTCAAAAGCGCATTATATGGCTGGGTTGAAAACGGTATAGGATTAGAAGGGGTTCATGCCGAATATGTTAGAGTCCCCATGGCCGATAGTTCACTTATTGCGTTACCGGAAGAATTGAGTTGGACAGAAGGAAACCTGCTGTCAGACATAGCTTCAACAGGGTTTTATGGAGCAGAAATGGTGGAAATTAAAGATTCGGATGTTTGTGTTGTAATCGGTTGTGGCCCGGTAGGTATTATGGCAATAAAAGCCGCAGTATATCTGGGAGCAAAAACGATTTTTGCGATAGATCAATTTGATTTCAGGCTTAATATGGCACAAAAACAAGGTGCGATTCCTGTTAACTATTCAAAAGAACCATCATTAGAACAAATAAAAAAGAAGACAAGTAACCGGGGAGCGGATTGTGTAATTGAAGCCGTTGGAAGTAAAAGTGCAATGCAGACGGCATTCAAACTGCTGCGACCCGGAGGAATCCTTGCATCAATCGGAGTTCAGGCATTCGATAAGTTTCCTTTCTCTCCACCGGATATGTACGACAAAAACATAACGCTTAAAGCCGGGAGAGGTTCATCACGTTATTATGCAGAAAAACTAATCCCGCTGGTTCAAAATAAAAGCATTGACTTATCAGACGTTGTTACCCATACCTTTAGTCTGGATGACGGAGAAGAAGCATATCGCTTTTTTGATGAAGAAAAAGATAAATGCCTCAAAGTAACTTTGAATTGCTAGCTTTATTCGCTTCTTAGATTGTCAATTGAATTAGCCTTAGCTGCTTTCATAGCCTGACTCCCAATTGTAAGCATTGCCAGTAATAAGGTTCCGCCAATACCAATTAGGAATATCGATGGATCGATTTCGACCTTATTGCTCACATTTTGAAGCCAAAGATTGTTAGCCAGATACGCAAGTGGAACTCCAATACATATTGAAATCAGAATTAATACCAGATATTCTTTTGAGAGTAGGTAGATAATATTCTGCTCTGTGGCTCCAAGTACTTTTCTGATACCAATTTCTTTCACGCGGTTTTCTGCCGAATACATGGCCATCCCCAAAAGGCCCAGGCATGAAATAAGTACGGAAAATATTCCGATCAAAGAGATGATCTTAATGAAATCTATAAATACAATTAGAGCAGGGCTTTCTTCAAGTTGTTCATCGAAAACCCGGAATTTTAAAGAAAAGACACTACCGGTATTTGCCCATTGCTCTTCCATTTCTGAAACGAAATCAAGAGTTTGACCAGGTCGTATTTTGGCAATGGTATAGTTCGAACGTTCAGGTCTGAAAAACAGGGTAATTGGATCGTCGTTTGATAAAGGATCTGAAGAGATGAACCCATCAATTACTCCGATTACGGTTAATTCCGACTCATCATTGGTATGGATAACATTTCCAATAGCCTGAACGGGGGTTTTAAAGCCAAGCATCGAAGCCGTTTCAGTGCTAATTATTGCAGATTGCGTTGAATCTGTAGTCATATCAGGGTTAAAGTTTCTTCCTGCTACCAGATTTAATCCCATTACGGAAATATAGTTTTCGTCTACGTTGTAGGTATGACTGGTAAAAACCTGATCGGTGGAGTCTGATGTAAGATTCGAAGTTTGAATAGAACCTAAAGCCGGGACGGTTGATGTAACCGAAGCCTCAATTACTCTGGGGCTACGGGTTAAAATGTCTCTGATCTGATCATAAGGGATATCCTGATTTTCAATATGAATTATATTTTCCTGCTCGAAGCCATAATCAGAAGTGGTCATGAACTTAAACTGCCTCACTAAAATGATAGAAGTGATAATAAAAACGATAGAGAAACTAAATTGGCCAACCGTGATTATTTTTTTGAGCAGCTGACCGGAAATATTTCCTGAACTGAATAATCCTTTAAGAATAAGAGCCGGATTAAACCGGGATAAATATAAGGAAGGGTACAACCCGGCTATGATTCCAACAAATAATGTGAAACTGAAAAAGATGAGCACTGTCCACGGATTTAACAGAAGATTAGCTTCAACCTGATTATCAGTAAAACTGATAAAGAACAAGCTGTTAAATTCAGGGAGTAACCATCTCAGTAAGACAACTCCAAAAAATAGAGAAATAAATGCCACTAAAACTGATTCAAACAGAAACTGGTGTATTACTCTTGAACGGTTCGCTCCCAAGACCTTTCTGATACCTACCTCTTTTCCCCGATTAAGAGAACGCGCGATCGTTAGGCTTACGTAATTAAAAATGGCAATAAGGATAATAATCAGGCATAATCCACCAAGGAAATAAGCGACTACTGCGGGAACAACGATTCCTACTTCATTTGATGATTCTGCACCTAGATTTATAGAAGTAAGCGGTTGAACGATTAGTTTTTCAATCACGTAATCTCGTTCGGTATCTACAAAATTACTTGCTATAAGCGACTGAAGATCTGCTTCAAAGCGATCTAAATCAGTATCTTCTTGTAGAAGAACATAGGTGTAAGAATCAAAAATACTGGAGTTCCAGACATTCAATCTCTCTTCTACTTCAGGGTCTGCAAGTAAAGTAGAAAGGGAAGCAATCGCTTCAAATGCAAAGTGCGTCCGATACTTGTTTTCAATAATACCGGTTACCGTGTATTCCCGGTCTCCTAGTCCGGTAAAGCTTTTATTTAGTGCATCTTTGGTGCCAAATAAACGAATGGCAGCTTCAGAGGTTAAGATCACACTACCCGGATTTTGTAAAGCAGTAGAAGGATTTCCCTTTGCAAGTTCAAAATCGAAAACGGAGAAGAAATTATCACCTGCGTAAATACCCGAGACTGGAACTGTTATATTTTCATTTCTGAACTCACCATCGAAATTCCCTCTTACTTTCACGGTCTTCTCAGCTACAGGAAACTGCTCATCGATTAAATCTGCAAGAACATGAGGTGAGGTTGCATAGAGGCTGCTATTAAAGTTGCTGGCAGACTTAAAGTCGGAGATAACACGTACAATTCGGTCTGAGTTTTGATGGAAATGATCATAGCTTTTTTGATCAACAAGGAAAAGAATGATCAGCAAACAAACCGACATACTCGCGGAAAGCCCCACTATATTGATTAGAGAAAATGAGGTGTATTTTTTAAAATTCCGCCAGGTAATTTTGAGGTAGTTGAGTAACATTTCAGTATTCCAGATTATAGATTGAAAGATGAAAAAAGGGATTGAACGGATTAACTGAGACCAGAAACGAAATCGGGCTGTAGCGATTCCTGAATATTCTTTGGTATGGATAAACTCTTCTTCCATATCGCCTATCAAGTGATGAAGCTCTGGAGGGAGTAAACTATCGAGAATCCGGATTATTAAAGAGGGTTTCTTCATTACTCTAAATTGAAGGATTCCAGCCTAAGCCAAGATCAGGGAGGCCGGACCATGCATTTTCCTGAACGGTTTTTACTTGTTGTAAAGCCCGCACTCCTTTTTCAGTCAGCTTATAAAAGCGCTTGGTTCTGCCTCCGCGCTCATCCGTTGGCTCGCTGTCCCATGAACTCAGGTATCCTCTCTTCTTGAGTCGTTTCAGTGGCACATAAACTGCCCCAACCGATAATTCTTGTTCAACTAGTTCAGATAGGTTAGTTCTGATCTGAAGTCCGTAAGCGTCATTCTGTAACCTCCAGACAGAAAGAAGAATGAGCTCTTCCATGCGTGAAAGAATATCCATAAACAATTAGTTTTAAAATTTAGAACAAATACGTTCATTTCAACAAAAGTTTCAATTGGAACCGAATTATTTTTCAAAGCAGAGTATGTAAAAACTGCTATTCATGGATTTTTCGATTGCATCCCATCTTTTCTTTGTTAGATTTGAGGTTGAACCAATACCAGTATTATGAAATCTCTTCTCATTGTTTTAATCACATTTTTCTTTGGGGTGTTTTGGTCAAATACAGAACCTGAAGTTAAACCCTCAACTATAGTAGCTGTTTCACAACCAGATACTTCTGAATTTGATCAGGAAAAAGCACTGGCTGAACTTCGGGAACAAATCAAAGGATATGAAGATGAGCCTTCTTCCGAGGTTTACACGAATATTAAGTTTTTAAAAAATGTACCTGCAGGTCGGTTATTAAGAATTATGGAAGTGGGATATTCAAGATCACTTGGAGTTACCTGCACTCATTGTCACAATCCAGATGATTGGAGTAGCGACGAGAAAAAGGAGAAAATTATTACCAGAAGAATGTCTGAAATGGGCCGAACTATAAATATGGAGCTATTGCGCGGTATCGAAGAATTGAGTGATCGCAGAGTAGCAGTTAACTGTACAACTTGCCATCGCGGAGATGTAAAGCCGGCACTAAATATGCCAGACTAAATTTTTCTAACTACCGCCCAGATAGCAATTGATCCACCAACTAAAAAGGCGATTCCGGTAATGAAGTCCCCAAAGAATAGCTCACCCATTCCCAGCAAAAAAGAGATAATAGCCATCAATGAAAGAGCTATATCAATCAGTGCCGGGATAAACCGTTCGTGAGATAGTTTCCCGCCTGAGAACGGAGCCCAGCCTTTCCCCATAGGCCGAACCTGAGCATAATATGTAGAAAGAGTTTCTTCAGTTTCGGGTTTGGAGATGAAGGTGGCAATCAGCCAAACTACGGTGGAGAAAGAAGTTGTTGCAATCATACTTCCGGCAAAACCTAATCCGACTACCTTAGATAAAATAGCCCCAACAGTAGCGGCTATCATCGCCGAAATTTCGCTCCATGCGTTAATCCGCCACCAGAACCAGCGAAGTAACATAACTCCACCAATGCCGGCACTGAGAGATAAAATGAATTCCCAGCCCCCTTTTACCGAATCAAAGAAATAAGAAACAACAATGGCGACTCCGGCCATACCAATGGTTGCGATTCGCGAGATGAATACATAATGTTTCTGAGCGGCTTCAGAGGATTCAAATTCTTCTTCTTTTTTGATGAAACGCGCGTAGAAATCGTTAATCACATAAGAAGTACCCCAGTTTAGCTGGGTAGAAATCGTAGATACAAATGCAGAAAGAAAGGCTACGCAAAGTAACCCAAACCAACCCACAGGAAGTACTTCAGCCATCATCATCGGGTATCCAGCCTCTTTATCAGTGAGTTCAGGGAAAACTACTAATGAAACCAGTGCGACTAAAATCCAGGGCCAGGGGCGAACAGCATAATTCGCAATGTTAAAGAGAAGAGTTCCCCCAACAGCATTGCGTTCATCTTTAGCTGAAAACATTCGTTGTGCTATATATCCGCCGCCGCCGGGTTCAGCACCGGGATACCAGGCCGCCCACCAGGCCATCCCAACCCAAATAAGTGCAGTAACGATTGGAATTTCAGGATTATTGAATGGATTAAAACTCAGGATATCAAACTCTACCACATCACCAAGTTGAGATTTAAGAGCATCTAATCCACCTACATGATCGACCGCGAAATAAGCCAGGGCAATGGAGCCAATCATAGCGATAAAGAACTGAATGAAGTCAGTTACTACTACCCCCCAAAGTCCTGAGATGGCGATGTAAATGGCCGTCATTCCATACAAAACGATAATGATTTCCCACTGACTCGCTCCGGTAATTACTGACATCACTTTTGCCATTCCAACAGTTACCCACCCCATAATCACACAGTTGAATGGAAAGGCGAAGTAGAGTGCTCTGAATCCCCGAAGGAAGCTGGCAGGTTTACCTCCATAGCGAAGTTCAATGAATTCGCAGTCGGTGAGCACGTCCGCTCGCTTCCAAAGTTTTGCATAGATGAACACGGTGATTATTCCGGAAATCATCCAGCTCCACCAGATCCAGTTTCCCGCGATTCCCTGAGAAGCCACAATTCCGGTAATTGCAAGTGGGGTATCAGCTGCAAAGGTAGTAGCCACCATCGAAACTCCGACCAACCACCAGGGGAGGTCTTTCCCTCCTGCGAAATAATCTTCCAGCGACTGCTGACCTCTCTTCTTGGCAATATATGCGACTACGATAAGCAGGACTACATAAACGGCAATAACGAAGTAATCGAGGGTGCTGAAGGGCATGAGAAAAATTTCGAATTCTAACTATCAAAAAACAAACAAAGTTCAGAGAACAAGCATCAAATTCCAAATCTTAAAATTGTGTCTTCTGAGCGAATAGATCAGAAGATGGAGGATGTCCTCCAATTCAAAAACTGAGGACCACACCAAACACCCCTCAGAAACTCCAAAGAACTATTTAGACTTTCATCTCCACTGAGGGGAGACTTATCATTGAAGTTGTCATTCCGGACTAGATCCGGAATCTGTAGGGTGTGATTCTTCGATTTAATTCTTATCTATGGCAGCGTTTAAATCTCTACAGACCCTGTCCGTAGTTTGTCGTATCAGGTACAATTACAATTAGTAGAACTTATGCAACCAATCATCGACGGTATCATTACGGGAATTTATCAAACCTCGGTTCTGGAGTGGATTGCGGTAATTACCGGGTTAATGAGCGTTTGGTTTTCGATGAAAGAGAATATTCTTGTGTACCCGACGGGAATTATCAGCGTGTTGATTTATGTGTATTTTGGATTCAATTACCAGCTATATGCCGATATGGGTGTAAACAGCTATTACTTTGTAATGAGTGTGTACGGCTGGTACCACTGGACAAATACAGAAGACGAAAACAGAGCACAGATTCCGGTGACCACAAACTCTCCTAAAGAATGGGTGATATCATTAATGTTATTGGTTGGTTCATTCCTGATTTTGGTTTTTGTCTTGATGAATTTCACTGATAGCGATGTTCCAATCTGGGATGCAACTACGACCTGTTTTGCTATACTTGGAATGTGGCTGATGGCTCGCAAAAAACTCGAAAGCTGGATCGCGTGGATTATCACTGATCTTATTTCAATCCCTCTGTATTTTTATAAAGGATTAGTGTTGACGAGTTTTCAGTTTCTGATCTTCACAGGTTTAGCTTTTGCAGGATATTTGGCGTGGCGGAAATCTTTGGAAGCAACTGAAGATTAACATGTCTCAAAGTTGTCATGCTGAACTTTGCCGAAGGCATTCCCCTGGAAGTTTCAGCATCTGTAAGGAGTATATTTTTTAATCAGGTAAAGATTTTTCGAAAGCTAGTCTCTCCACAAGCTCAGAAGCGAGTTCAGGATGACAGATTAAAATCACTCCATCAAGCTCGAAATGTCCTTGACATAGTTGGTTAGTTTCTGATCAAAACTAAAGTCGATCTCGGCTTCTATATCAATATGATGAAAACCGGAAGCAGATTGAATGATAGTATTCTTTGGTTCCTCTGAAGCGATTAAATCAAGTGAAGCAGAAAGAAGGGCGACGTTTTCACCCTCTTTATTCAAAACGGCACTCAATCTCGTAGCACCAAATGGAGTGGCGCTGAGTGAAAGAGCTAGTTTTTTGTTGTTATCTGTTTCAAAAACCCGGTAATAGTTTGCGAGACCAAGTTCAGGTGATGATCCTTCAAAACTAAAGAATTTTGGAGTAGAAAGTTCATCACAAAAAAGACTAAGACAGCTTTCAGCAATCCATATTCTGGTTTGGGGATGGGAGTTTTTACCGGCAAACCCTCGCTTCGACCAATACTCAAAATTATGATGGATATTTTGTGAAGATTCAAAGCGTTCCGGAATTACATCAAGAAAATGGATGGTGTCCCCTTCCTGAGAAAACCAGAAATCAGAAAGGCCATTTGTCACCAATAGAAGAGGGGCTTCAACTTGCTGGTTATATCTCGCGATCTGGAGGGCGACTTTGGCATCCAGTTTAACCTCCGGGGCTTTGCATTCAACCAAAAGCAGTGGTATAAAGGCGTGATCATAACAGATAAGATCTGTTCGGGAGTTCGATTTGTCTCCCGGAAGTTTGACAGGCGATTCAAACGAAATACGATGCTGAGAATACCCAGCCTCTTCAATCAAATACTCAACCAGTTGAAGTCTGATCCGCTCTTCAGGAAGGTTCTTAAATGCTTTCTTTAAAACCGGATTCCAAAGAAGCTTTTCTTCTCCCTTGAAGGTAATATGAGGGAAATGATGAAGTGCAGTGCTGTGCATCGTTAATGGTTAATCGTTATTTGTGATCAATAATAACAAATAACGATTAACGAATTTCAATTAACGGAACCCTAAGTTTTAGCTACAGCAGCTTCGTGTGTGCTTTTGTTGATGTACAGTTGCTGAACAATCGAAAGCAGGTTGAAAATCAGATAATACAAACTCAATCCTGAGGCAAAGTTATTGAAAACGAACAACAACATAATGGGCAGAAAGTACTGCATTACTTTCATTTGTTGTGCCATCGGGTTTGAAGCTCCACCTCCCGAAGCTCCGGCCGTAAGTTTACTTTGGAGTACCATAGAAGCGGTCATCAATAAAACGAGACCTGCAATCTGGTCGCCAAGAAAAGGAATAGAAAACGGCAGACTAATAATATAATCCGGTGCAGATAAATCACTTACCCACATAAACGATTCCTGCCGAAGCAGAATAGAGTTCTGGAAGAATCTCCAGAGGGTAATCAAAATCGGGAACTGAAGTAACATCGGTAAACAACCACCCAAGGGATTCACCTTATTCTTTCGATAAAGATCCATGGTAGCTTTCTGCTGCTTCTGGGGATTGTCTTTATACTTCTCCTGAATCTCTTTCATCTGTGGCTGAAGCTCTTTCATTGCTGCCATACTTCGATAACTTTTGATAGTAAGCGGAGATAAAATCAGTTTAACAGATGCCGCAAAAATAATAATGAGAACACCATAATTGGAAATGAAGCCACTGAAAAAGGTAAAGAACGGAATCACAATAAACCGCACAAATGGATCAGAAAACCATCGGAGCCAGCCATATCCGACTTCCACCATATCGAAGGCGTGTTCGTTAAAATCCTTTACATCATAATATTTCATAGGTCCCAGGTAGAGCTCAAAGGAAACTACACCGTCACTTGGAATATCGGAGGTAACAGAAGCTGCATAACTATGATTGGTAAACGGATCATCTACTTCACCGTTAACCTGTCCCTTTAAATATGCTCCAACCGATGGTGTTACAGGTTGGATAATCTGAGCAAAAAACTTTGTTTTAGTGGCTACCCAATCAATATTTCCGTTTATACGCAGCTCTTTTAAGCCATTATTTTCTTCAAAATCATCTGCTTTTAATTGCTCAAGTTCTTCACCGGCGTAAAGATAAGCTGATGTTGCCAGAGCTTCCTGAACGCGGTCAAGCTCGGTAAAACGAAGGGGAGCATTCCAGCCAAAATCGATTTCTCTTCCAATGATGTAATCCCGAAGACCAACAAAGTGGACATCCAGATCTACTTCATAATTATCCCCAAAAAAAGTATAGGTATACTCCAGTCTGCGACCGTTTTCCAGATCAAGAACGTACGTGAGTTCTTTGCTGTCGCCTTCTGTAACAGTTACAGAGCTGCCGGCATTAACCTGCTTAAAAATCAGATTCTGAGTCTCAATATTATAATTCTCTGTCGTAAGAAATCCAGTGTTGTAAGCGGAGCGGGTGGTATCTCTCACTAACTGAACGGGCTGACCATCCCAGGTTTGGTGAGTTTTTAAAACGAATTTTGAAGGTCCGGCACCCTTATTAGTAAATACCGCTGAGTACAATGGAGTCTCAACTGTAAATTCTGTTTGAATGCTATCCTGAGTTACTCCGAACATGCCTGCAGGAGCTGCTTCCTCTTCTTCAGCATCTTCAAAAAAAGTTTCGGCAGGATCGGTTTCTTCCTCTTCAGCAAGAGTTGCGTCTTCCATTTCCTGCACAAGAGCGAGGCTGTCCTGAACAGCTTGAAGTCGGCGTTGTTCAGCTAATTGCTCTTCGCTGGGCATAGTAAAATAAAACCAGCCAAGCATGAGTAAAAAAATGAGTGAAAATCCGATTACGGTATTTTTATCCAAAAGTCAGCGTATTTAAAATTCTTCAGATTTATTAGCGGAAAGGATGCGGCTACGCAAATCCCCGAGCAGAGTTACCATGTCATTTTCGATTGCATGATAATCCGGTTTGGTGTGTCGGGCAATAAAAACAACATGGAGTGAACCTACAAAGTGATTCATTGCTTCCGACAAAGTGTGTTTATTTAATCGGTAAGCTTCACGCATCAATCGCTTATAACGATTTCGTTGAACAGCATTTCCGATTTTTTTGGGTGAGATGAAGCCAACTTTAAAACCTTCTTTATTGGAAGGGTGTACAGCAAAGCGAACAGTAATTGTTGGCGAATTGATGAATTTCCGGCTCTCAAAAAGTTGCTGGAAATTCCGTCTTCCCCGTAAGATATGAGACTTAGGCAGAGTAAACCTACGAGGAGAAGGAGAAGTAAAATTACTTAGCTCCTTTTTTCTCATCACTTACAGTAAGCTTATGGCGGCCTTTTGCCCGGCGACCAGCGACTACTTTTTGTCCATTTGCAGAAGACATTCGCTTGCGGAATCCGTGCTTGTTCTTGCGCTTTCTATTACTTGGTTGAAATGTACGTTTCATGAATCAGGATAATTTTCGGTTCGATTTCGTAATCCAAAAAGGCTTTAAATATAAGGAGAAATCCGTACAAAACGAACCTAAAGAATATTATTTCTTTAAATAATTGATGCGAATAAAAGAAGATCCAATCTAGTTAGAGTTAGACTTCGTACTAACAGTCAGAACAAGAACTATTAAACATCAAGAAAACAATGAAATCACTAAAGAAAATTATAATGATAACTTTGGTATTAACGGTACCATTCTTTGCTTGTGACGAGAGTTCAACAGGTGGAGATGAAATGACTGTTATTCCCGAAGTATCAGTATCAACACAGGGAACTATGAATGGAAATCAGGTAATGATTTCCGGAGTAACAGCTCCTCAGGATGGATGGATTGTAATCCACCGTTCAAACGCGACTAATGACGGACCTATGGTTCCGGATATTATCGGAAAGGCGCAAGTTAGCGAAGGCGAGAATAGCTCAGTAGCAATTCAGCTTGAAGAAGGCGTTTCCAATAATGAAAAACTCTGGGCGATGCTTCATATTGATGATGGAACCATTGGAGAGTATGAGTTTGATGGCCAGAATGGCTTTGACGGCCCTGTAATTTTTGAAGAAGAAATTGTAATGACTTCATTCTCAATTTCTCAAACCAATCCAATGATTACATCAGAAGATCAGGTAAATATGGGTAATATTTTTACGATGGACGTTAATGCTGCTGAAGATGGTTGGATTGTAATCCATGCATCAAATGCTACCAACGACGGACCTCAAATTCCTGAAATTATAGGTAAAACTCCTGTAATGGCCGGAACAAATACCGGGGTTGAAATCTCGGTAGACAGCGAAGCAGATGTACAATCTGGAGATATGCTTTATCCTATGCTCCACTTTGATACGGGAACAGAAGGAGAGTATGAGTTTGACGGACAAAACGGATTTGACGGTCCGGTACTTTCAGGTACCGATATTGTACTGACCTCATTCGAGGTTCAGGCTAATATGTCTTCTCTTACTGCTGAAGATCAAATGATCATGAACAACTCCATGACGGTTGATGTAAACTCAGATACCGATGGTTGGGTTGTTGTACACCGTTCAAACGCTACCAATGACGGACCTCAGGTTCCAGAAATTATTGGAAAGGCTCCAATTACAGCTGGAATGAACACCGATGTAGAAATCATGTTTAATGAAGGCGAAGTAGTTGAAGACGGCGAAAAGTTATGGCCAATGGTTCATTACGATACCGGTGTAAAAGGAGAATACGAATTTGATGGAGTTGGTGTTAATGACCAACCTGTAATTACTGCGAATGGAATTCTTATGACTTCTATCACAGTGATGGGAGCAACTCCGGAAGCATCAGTAGTTGTGGCTGATCAAACTTCAAATGGAAGTATGGTTACCATTGATGAGGTGAATACCGAACAAATCGGATTTATCGTACTCCACAGAGATAATGGAAATAATGCACCGGTTGTACCTGATGAGATTGGAAAAGCTCAGGTTTACCTTGGAGCCAATTCTAATGTTGAGATCACCTTAAATAGTGGTGAAACTCTTCAGTCAGGAGATAAAGTTTGGGCAATGCTTCACATCGATAATGGAGCGATTGGTTCTTATGAATTCGATGGTAGTGACGGTTCAAATGATCCTCCGGTTATTGAAAGTGAAAACATCGTAATGGTTCAATTTACAATTCAATAATAAGCAGTAGCAAAAGACTTAAAGCCCGGCAGATTTCTGTCGGGCTTTTTTTGTTATAGGGAGTGCTTATATGCCTTATTGGTATCATTTAAGGCGTTTTTTGAATGATTACAGACTCACTTTCATTATATAGAGTGAACTTAGTAATCAAAATCAAACAAAAGGATTTTATGAGTAACGAGAAGTTATCAACCTATACAAACGATCTGCTAAATTTTAATAAGCATTTCTTGAGTGTAATCAGGTCTCAGAAGACTTCCGATACCCTTAATAATACGAAGGCAATTGATCTGCTACACAATATTGATATTGCAATAACTACACAGATAAATGAACTGGAAAATTTTGACGAATTAATTGAAGAATCAAGATTTGAATTTTTCAAAGAGAAAGCGGCTACCATATTTGGCTCAATTGCAGGTAATATAGATACCCTTAGAAAAGACCCGGTATCAAAAATCCTGCGTGATGACTACACCGCATTGAGCATGTTATCCAGCGGATATACTATGTTGTATACTGCTGCACTGGTAAATGAGAATGAAAATCTTGCAAATTTTGCAATGCAAAGTTTGGAAAGAACAGCACAGTTAATTGCTGATACCAATCAAACAATTCCGTTTGTGGTTACTGAAGAGCTGGCTAATTCAAATACAGACGTAAACGCGATTGCTGAAAATGCGTTGAAAGAAACTCAGAAAGCATGGAAATCAGAAAATATGTTTGAAGAAGCATAATTCTGTTCCAGAAGTAATTAAGCCCCTGGCAAAGAAATTTGTCAGGGTTTTTTTATTTAAAGTATTATTATTCAATGACTAAGGGTTTTTGTATGTTGCACTTTCTGTTAAGGTAGGAGAGCGTATGAATTCGGTTAAGATTTTTTTAGTTCTGTTGTTTACAAGCTTTGTATTTCTTACAAGCTGTAAGGATCAGGGAACGACCCCGCCCGAACCCTCCATTCCAGAAATTAGCGGCGTTGAACTAAGCGCAGAGCAAATCATTGTAAATGATACGGTGTTGATCACTGTTACCCTGAGTGAAGAATTAGGTGGAGAATACGTTCTTAAATGGCAACTAAGCGGTTACCAGACGGCCATAGACTCCGTAACCACAGAAACAATCTTTTCCTGGACAGCCCCACGAGTGCATGGAAACTATGAACATTCCGTACAAATTCTTTCTGCTACGGGAGAACCTGTTTCTGAACTCTATCTCTTTACTACCGAAATTTTTTCGGCACCTGTGGTACCGGTAAAGGGTAGTAAATTTGTGTTCTCAAAACCCGATATAAATGAGAATCACCAGATATTTACAATGAACGAAGATGGCACAGAACTAAAACAACTGACATTTAATGACGAAGGGTCTTACGATCCAAGTTGGAGCCCAGACGGTCAACGAATAGTTTTTAATAGTTCAAAACAAAGTACTAGCCTCGGTTTGACTCTGTTCACAATGGATTCAGATGGAAGTAATGCGAAAATATTAAAAGATTTGGGAGGTATTGCACTATATGGAGATAATCCTGACTGGAGTCCAGATGGTACACGCATTGCTTTTTATGCGTACTCAGGTTTTAATACGGATATATATGTGTACAATTTTGAAACGGATACAGTATTAGCTCTGACGGATACCCCTGTAAACGAATACCAACCCTCCTGGAGTCCAGACGGTAAATATATTTTATTTACTTCAAAAAGAGATTATAACCATCCCGATTCATCAAAGAATAGACAAGATATCTATAAAATGAATGCAGATGGGACTAACGAACAACGCCTTACTGAAAACGGTCTGGTTAGTAGTCCGGTTTGGAAACCAAGAGCAACTACGATTCTTTTTAGAGACTATAATAAGCCTGATGAAAAATTAAGATTACTTGATATTGAGACAAATATGATCACAGATATTCACGAACCATTTCAGGGTGGCTATAATTTAAATCCAGAATCATGGTCACACGATGGAACAAGATTATTTTTAACTGTTGCTGATTACCCGTATGAGACCTTCCATATAATCAATACTAGTTCTGGTGAAATCACAACTGTTCCGATAGAGGCAATTGAACAAACGGATGCAGATTGGTACGAATATTAAAAAGGGAAGTGTACTAGCAAAAAACCTAGATACAAAAATGGAGAAGTATGAAATATTATATAAAAATCGGACTATTAATCAGCTTGAGTTTCTTGATTTGGGATCAAGGTTTCAGTCAATTTACAGAAAGAAATATCTATTGGGACAGCTTTAAAGAAAAAGAAGGCAAAACTTGGCAGGTTAAATGGGACACTAAAATTAATGTTCCTAAGGCAATATATAATGGTGCGAGCAAAGAGTATTCTGGTAACCCGGAATCGGTAGCGAGGCAATTTCTTTCAGAGTATCGGAACTTGTTTTCGATGAAAGAAAATCTGAGTGATTTAGTGCACAAATACACTAAAACAAATCGAGGCGTACACCATGTTACTTTTCAACAAACGTACAAAGGTGTTCTATCTAGTATGAAAGCAAAAGGTTCCAATTCCAACAAAGAAGAACGAGCCAAATGAATCTAAGATATTATTATTCAAAGACTAGGGGTTTTTGTATGTTGCACTGTCTGATAAGGTAGGAGAGCGTATGAATTCGGTTAAGATTTTTTTAGTTCTGTTGTTTACAAGCTTTGTATTTCTTACAAGCTGTAAGGATCAGGGAACGACCCCGCCCGAACCCATCAGCCCCGAAATCAGCGGGATTGAACTGAGCTCGGAACAAATCATTGTAAACGATACGGTTCAGATAACTGCAACATTGCATACAGAACTGGGACAGGAGTACAAGCTACGGTGGCAACTAACTGGTTATCAAACCGACATAGATTCGGTAACCTCAGAAGCTACTTTTAACTGGATTGCTCCACGAGTGCATGGTAACTATGAACATTCAGTACAGATTCTTTCTGCTACGGGAGAACCTGTTTCTGAACCCTATCTTTTTTCTACTGAAATCTCCTCCATTCCAGTGGTTCCTGTTGAGGGGAATAAGCTGGTGTTTTCGATGCCTGAGCAGGACGGAGATAATCAAATATTTAGTATGAATTTGGATGGGTCGGGACTCATGCAACTTACTTTTTTTGACAATGAAGCTTACTCCCCGTCCTGGAGTCCAGACGGTAGAAAAATCGTATTCAGTTCTGGTTTTATGGGCAGTTCTGCGGGTCCAGCTCTCTTTGTAATGGATGCAAATGGTGAGAATATAAAACCCGTTAAATATATGGAAGACTCTATTCGAGTTCATAAAGGAGATTTTGCCCAATGGAGTCCAGACGGAATTAAACTTGTATACAGTGAATACTTAGGGGGAGTTGAGATTATGGTGTTTGATTTTGAAACAGATGAAATAACTCAGTTAACAAATGCGCCCGCATCAAACTCTTTTCCATCTTGGAGTCCGAAAAGCAATCAAATCGTTTTTCAGTCCAGAAGGGACGTTCATCCCCATGACTCGTCAAGACTCGGTAATGATATTTATATAATGGATAAAGATGGTGGAAACGTGCAAAGATTGACTGAAACCGGGTCCTCTCGCACACCGGTTTGGCATCCTCAAGGCGATATTGTTGTATATAGAGAAACAAGTGGTTCCAACAAGTTGATGACTCTAGATGTTGAAACCAAAACAACAATGCAGATCGAAGAGCCTTTTGAAGAAGGAGTATTTCTTTGGCCAATGGCTTGGTCATCTGATGGAAAGTCGTTGTTAGTACAAGTTCGAGACTATCCAGTGTCCAACTTTCACATTTTAGAGTTAGAAACAGAAGAAGTGACGTCGGTTCCCCTCGAGTCCAATGAATTTAGTGGTATGGACTGGTATCAGTATAAAAATGAATAAGTAATAAATGGTACACCATGTTACTTTTCAACAAACGTACAAAGGTGTTCTATCTAGTATGAAAGCAAAAGGTTCCAATTCCAACAAAGAAGAACGAGCCAAACGAATCTAAGATATTATTATTCAATGATTAGGGGTTTTTGTATGTTATTCTGTCTGATAAGGTAGGAGAGCGTATGAATTCGGTTAAGATTTTTTTAGTACTGGTGTTAGTAAGCATAGTAGTTCTTACAAGCTGCAAGGATCAGGGAACGACCCCGCCCGAACCTATCATCCCCGAAATCAGCGGGATTGAACTGAACTCGGAACAAATCATTGTAAACGATACGGTTCAGGTAACTGCAACATTGCATACAGAACTGGGACAGGAGTACAAGCTACGGTGGCAATTAAGTGGCTACGAGGATGACATAGATTCGGTAACCTCAGAAGCTACTTTTAACTGGACAGCCCCACGAGTGCATGGAAGCTATGAACATTCCGTACAAGTATTTTCTGCTATTGGAGAACCCGTCTCTGAACCTTACTCTTTTACCACCGAAATATCTTCGGTACCGATAGTGCCGGTTGAAGGGAATAAAGTAGTTTTTTCTATGTTCGAAGGAGATTGGCAGGAGATTTTTTCTATGAATATTGATGGCTCGGAATTGACTCGCCTTACGTTTCTTGAAGATGCTTCCACGTACCCATCCTGGAGTCCGGATGGAAAACAAATTGTATTTTCTTCCTTTTATAAAGGTACAACAGCTGGCCCCGTTATCTATCTGATGAATGCGGATGGAACAAACCTACGAGCTATGAAACCTTCGCCTAATTCAACAATAGCTTATGGCGGACATACTCCAAAGTGGAGCCCGGATGGGACAATGATAACTTTTTCTTCTGGTTTATCGGATAACATCATGATTTACGATTTTGAAATGGATTCAGTTGTTAGGGTTGCTGAAAATTCTTTTCAGGACAGGTTTCCATTTTGGAACCCGGAAAGCAATCAGATCGTATTTCAGTCCAGAAGAGATACGCATCCTGAGGATTCAACAAGATTAGGTAATGATATTTATCTGATGGATGAAGGCGGACAGAATGTACAACGGTTGACAGAAACTGGTTCCTCCCGTAGCCCGGTTTGGCATCCTGAGAGTAATACAGTTGTATATAGAGAAACAAGTGGTTCCAACAAGTTGATGACTCTAGATGTTGAAACCAAAACAACAATGCAGATCGAAGAGCCTTTTGAAGAAGGAGTATTTCTTTGGCCAATGGCTTGGTCATCAGATGGGAGCCAGCTCTTGGTGCAGGTTTTTGATGGGGAAAAATATACGTTTCAAACTTTGGAAATAGAGACAGCAATGGCAACACTAATACCACTAGAGTCAGAGAGTTATACCAGTATAGATTGGTATTACCATGAACAGTGAGTAATTTTCTTAATAAATTGTTTCTTAGGGGTTTTCAGCTTTCTCCAGTCTCATTTATAGACAATCTTTAAAAAAGAAGGAGTCAACATGAAGAAAATAGTAGCACTACTAATTGTATTAAGTGGGTGGCATACTGTAACTGCTCAAGAGCGATCAATAAATGACAGGCAACCGCTTTGGTCTGAGTTTATGAGTGAGGAGGGCAATAACTGGCAGGTACAATGGTCTGAACATACGGGCGTACCAAAAGTCATGTATAGTGGACTCTCTAAATCATACGAGGGCACTCCGGAGTCTATTGCAAGACAGTTTTTAACGGAGTACAGAGAACTATTTTCTATGAATGATGGCTTAACCGATTTAGAGTTTGTAAGAACTCAAACAAACCGTGGGGTACACCATGTTACTTTTCAACAAACGTACCAAGGCATTAATGTAGAAGAAAGCCAGTATAAGATCCATATTCAGGAGACCGGGGAAGTAATTATGGCAAACGGATCCTATTATCCTTCAATTAGCATGTCTATAGAGCCGGCTATTTCTAAAAAAGAGGCAATTACTCTGGTTGAATGCATCTTTACAGGTTCAAACGTATAAGGATGAAGAAATCAGTTCTGAATTGATAATTTACCCTATTTATGAGTCGTTTGTGTTGGCTCATAGGGTTAATACTTTTGCTAAAAAGACAGTTACTAATTGGTTGGTTTTTGTTGATGCTACAACGGGAGAGATCATTGATAAAGTAAATAGATCTAATACAGGGCTTACCTTTGATAATGAAACAATAGCAAACGATAAAATTAAGGCAATTAAGTTTTCAGAAGATAAAAGTGAAACAACCAGAAGAACGGTTCTGGCAGAAGGCAGCATTTTTCCAAGTTACCCAGGAACTCAACAAGACAACACAGATTTGGAAAGACTCGATGGTACGGGGAGTAAGCTGGCCGGTGAATATGTAGAAGTTTTCAATGATGAGTATGATGCGGGATGCTCCTTCAATTGTCCTGTTGATACATATCAAGCGGTTCCCACTGGCTCATCTGGAAACTATGTGTATAATTTTGATACTGATGGAGCTATTCCAGCTAATGCTGAAAGTGAGTTTGATGAGGTTAATCTTTATTACCATGTTGATAGCTTTCGAAACGATTTTATTGAGCAAATAGATGCTGGCGGATTGGGCTTTACAAAAGTAAAGGCTCATGCCCATTCAGCCATAAATAGCAACGCAAGTCACAGTTATAATGGAGATAACTATCACCACCTTTATTTTGGGGATAATTCGGGGATAGGAAACCCTTTTGCCTGGGAAGATAAAGTCATTTATCACGAATATATGCATGCAGTTACCTATGACATCAATAGCCAGATTGGAAGCAGTTCAAATGAAGAGGGAGCAATTAATGAGGCCATTTCAGATTATATGGCGGGTTCTTATGTAAGTCGAGCCAGAATTTTTAATTATTCTATGTCTCATGACATTAATGAACAAAGAGATATGTCTTTGCCACATATTGCATGCTATTCCTCGGGTTGTTCTGAACCTTATAATGATAACCCTCCGGTTGGTGCTCATGAAGGTGGCGAATTCTTTTCCTCTATTTTATGGGATATAAGAAATGCAGGTGGAGGCATAACTACGAGTGAAACAAACATTCTCGTCTATGATGCTCTGTATTATCTGGATAGTAATCCCAATTTCGAAGAATTTGTAATTGCCATGTTAACGGCAGATGCGGTAGCCTATTCCGGCGATCACGCAGATATCATTATCGATAAATTCGATGCAAAAGGAATTGATATTGCTACTTCCGTATCCGGTACCATTACTTCGAATACCACCTGGGATGGTATTATTGAGCTAACGGGTACGGTGTATGTGGATAACAATGTCGAATTAACCATTGATCCCGGAACGGTAGTCAGACTCGATGATAATAAGTCTCTGGTCGTAAGCCCCGGCGGGAAACTCACTGTTAATGGGACAGAATTAAGCCCTGTAGTTTTCGAACGCCTTGACCCAGCCAAAGACTGGAATAAAATATCCCTGGAAAGCAGTTCTGGGAACAGTATTGAATGGGCACTATTTGACGGTGGATATATCAATTTATCTATTGAGTCTAAAAATAATACGATTGAACATAGCACCTTTCTTAACGCTACTCATCGAGCTATCCAGGGGTGGACCAATCAGGATGGCTCTGGTAATGCAAGCGCAACCATCTCTTATTCGCTCATTAACGGTAGCCCTTCTTCGGGGATTGTTGCCAATTATCTGGATTTGAATTTGAATAACACTACCATAAAGAATAGTGATGATGATGGATTATACATAAATGCGGCAACCGTATATCCTTTCTATCAAAACCTGATTACCAATAATGGGTATGCTAATTTTCGTGATGGGGTTCAGGTTACCTCTTCGGGTACTTTTTATATGCTGGGCTCTTCGTATGTGGAAGGATACAACGAGATTTCCGATAACTCGGAAGATCAGATTTATAATTTAGGAGATACCATTGTAGGCGATGCGTTAGGTGGTGATGGTGGATATAATAGCGTAAAAGGAGGCTTCTTGGGTTCTACTTATCTGGTAAACACAAACTCCTCGGTAAACGCAACAGGTACCTGGTGGGGACAATCTTCAACAAGCCCCTCTATGTTCAATGGAACGGTAAGTGGCACCCATTTAACTACAGATCCTACAACATCTCCCGGAAATGATGGAAAATCTCCTTCTAAAGTAGTCCCCATTGAGCCTATTGATTTTGAGTCTCTTTTTGATGACTCGGAGCAACGGTTAGCTAACGCAGATAATACTCTTGTGATGAAAGATCGTTTTCACAGGCTGTATCAGGTAGAAGGACTGGCTAACGACCCGGTAGTAACCAGGCGATTTCAGTCAATGGCTCAGAATGCGGCGCAAGGGTTAAGAGCAAATTATTCGTCTCAATCTCTAAATGAAGCTTTTCGGGAACTGGCCAAGGTATTATACACCAAATCACTCATCCGGAATGAAAATTATACAGGGGCACAAACCTATTTAGATCAAATGGATCCTTCAGAGATAAGCGGAGAGCATAGAGAAGACTATTTGCATCTCAGAATGATCACTGAAACCTATCATGGTTTATATGAGCAAGCTAAGTCTACCTTGGAGGAACTGTATACGGTTCAGCAAGCTAATGGGGAGGATATTCAGGAGTTAAAAGCAAGATACCTACCTATTGAAGAAGACATTCTTGCTCGTTTAAACGATAACGAAGGTTATATAAATGGAGGGCAAAAAAAATCAGTAGAAATAAATAAAGAAGAGTTTAACCTTCAAAATCATCCCAACCCATTTAATCCGGCTACAACGATCAGCTTTATACTTCCGGAACAATCATTTGTATCGTTAAAGGTATTTGATTTGTTGGGAAGAGAGGTGGCGGAACTGATAGATGGAATCAAAACCCAGGGAGCGCATACTGCCCGGTTAGATGCTTCTCAACTTTCGAGTGGAATGTATGTGTATCAGTTAAAAGTTGGTAATACAATTGTCACTAAAATGATGACGCTTATTAAATAAGCCTTCATATAGAAATTTAAACAAAGCCTTTTTCTAGTGATCAGGGCTTTTGTTTTTAACACAATCTGACATGCTGATTCATACTGGCGTAATATTTGATTAAAGGTACGTGGCGCTGTTGAACGAGCCTGTATATAAGGTTACCTTTAGCGCAGAAAAATAAACCTGACTCCACGCGAGATTATGATTGATAAAGTAGGAAAGCTCATTACCAAGATATTCGGTTCAAAGAGCGAGAAAGATATTAAGACCATACAGCCGATTGTAGATAAAATTAAGTCTTACGGTCCGGAAATGGAGAAACTGAGTGATGAACAACTCAAAGCAAAAACGGAAGGCTTTAAGAATGAAATCCAGGAAGCCACCAAAGAAACAAGAGAACGGATTGAAGAAGTAAAGAAGCAGCTGGATAACATTGAAGACTTATCTCCTTCCGAGCACCGTGATCTGGGCGACGAACTCGATAAGCTTGAGCAGCAGGAATTAGACATCATTGAAGGTGTACTAAATGACATTTTGCCCGAAGCTTATGCTGTGCTTAAAGATACCTGCCGTCGATTTGTCGGTAAAAGCTGGAAGGTAGCTGGCGATGAAGTGGAATGGAATATGATTCCTTATGACGTACAGCTGGTTGGTGCGATTGTACTTCATCAAGGTAAAATTGCGGAAATGAAAACGGGTGAAGGTAAAACACTCGTGGCTATTTTCCCGGCCTTCCTAAATGCCCTGGCAGGAAAGGGTGTTCACGTAATTACAGTGAACAACTATCTGGCGAAACGTGATGCCGAATGGAACGAGCCAATTTTCAACTTCCATGATATTTATGTTGATTGTGTGGACAGGTATGAGCCTAATACCGAACAGCGTAGAAAAGCGTATCAGGCAGATATCACCTACGGCACAAATAATGAGTTTGGCTTCGATTATCTGCGTGATAACATGGTTATAGGCAAGGAGCAGTTGGTTCAGCGCGATTATCATTACACCATTATTGATGAGGTTGATTCGATTTTAATTGATGAAGCCAGAACTCCACTCATTATTTCTGGTCCCGTTCCAAATGAGAATAAATCTGATAAATACATTGAGATGAAGCCAAGGGTTGAATCCTTGGTTGCTGCTCAGAAAAAGCTGGTAGCTCAGCTCGTTCAGGAAGGTCAGAAGTTACTGGATGAGGGCAACGAAGAAGAGGCAGGCCTTGCTTTATTCCGGGCTCAGCGGGGATTTCCGAAAAATACCCGTTTCAAGAAATTGCTTCAGGAGCCAAGGATTCAAAAGCTCATCCAGAAAACGGAAGCGTTTTATTTAGCTGATAACGCTAAGAATATGCCGGTAGTAGATGAGTACTTATACTATGCGGTGGATATGAAGATGAACTCTATCGAAATGACTGAAAAAGGTCGTGAGTTTGTAACTGCGAAAGGTGAAGACGAAGAGTTTTTCGTAATTCCTGACCTTGGAACTGAGACGGCAGCCATCGAGAAAGAAATCGCGGTCTTGGAAAAGGAAAAAGTAGACGAAGTAAAAGAGCTTGATCTAAGTAGCGAGTATCAAGAGAAAAAGGTTGAAGAAAAGAAAGAAGAAGTTCGAAAAGAAAAAGAGGCTAAGCTAAGTGATTTATATCGACTTTTTGCTGAACGCGGAGATCGAATTCATACGATAAATCAGCTTTTGAAAGCCTACACTAATTTTGAGAAGGAAGAAGAATACATTGTTCAGGATGGCAAAGTTCAGATTGTTGATGAACATACCGGTCGTGTTCTTTCAGGCCGCCGTTATTCGGATGGACTTCATCAGGCGATAGAGGCGAAAGAAAATGTAAAGGTAGAAGCATCCACGCAGACGTATGCAACCATCACCCTGCAGAACTATTTCCGAATGTACCATAAGCTTTCGGGAATGACTGGTACTGCTGAAACGGAAGAGGGTGAATTCAATGAGATTTACGAGCTGGATGTAGTTGTGATTCCTACCAACCGTCCAATTCAAAGAGATGATAAAGAGGATTTGGTTTTCAAAACCAAGCGCGAAAAGTTTAAAGCTTCAATTAATAAAATTGAAGAATACCATAAAAATGGACAGCCGGTGTTGGTAGGTACAACCAGTGTAGAAGTTTCCGAAACCATGAGTCGCATGCTTCAGCGGGCGGGGATTCCACATAATGTATTGAATGCCAAGCAGCATGCAAGTGAGAGTGAAATTGTTAAACAAGCGGGTCAGCCGGGCGCAGTAACAGTGGCAACCAATATGGCTGGTCGTGGTACTGATATTAAGCTTGCACCAGGAGTAAAAGAAAATGGCGGTTTGGCAATTTTAGGTACCGAACGTCATGAATCCCGCCGAATCGATTTGCAGCTTCGTGGTCGTTCCGGTCGACAGGGAGATCCGGGCGAGTCTCAGTTCTTCGTTTCGTTGGAAGACAAGTTGATGTCGCTTTTTATGAGTGATCGGGTTGCAGGAGTGATGGACAAGCTGAGTTTTGAAGAAGGCGAAGTAATTACCCACCCATGGATCACCAGGTCGCTGGAAAGAGCGCAATCGAAAGTTGAGCAGAATAACTTCAGCATAAGAAAGCGACAGCTGGAATATGATGATGTACTCAACAATCAGCGAAATGTAATTTACGCCCGTCGTAAACATGCTTTATTGGGAGATCAGCTTCGAACGGATATTCTCGGGATGTTGGAAGAATTGATTGAAGATATGGTAACCGACCATGTGATGGCCGGGGATTATGAAGGACTCCATTCTGAAATACTGAGAAATCTGGCTGTTGATGTGGAGTTTGACGGAGAGAAATGGCGCCAGATGGATGAAGATGATCTTGTAGAGATGATCATCACGCGTGCGCTGGAAGTATACAAGCGCAAAGAAGAGATGATGGCGAAGCCACTCTATGAAGTGATGAAGAGAATCACGGAGTCAAATCCTGATCGGCGACCAGACAAAGTTCAGGTGATTTTCAGCGATGGACTTCGACGTATGCGAGTGGTTGTAGATGTTGAAGCTGCACTTGAAAATGAAGGCAAAGAAGTTGCTCGTGCGTTGGAAAAATCAGCAGTACTTTCTGTGATTGATGAAAAATGGATGCAGCACCTTCGTGAACTGGATTCAGTAAAAGAAGGTATCGGTTTGAGATCATTCGCTCAAAAAGATCCATTGCTTGAGTACAAGCGTGAAGCTTTCGATATGTTCAAGCAGTTGCTTGGAATGATTAATCAGGAAGCCATTTCGTTGATCTGGAAGTCGTTTCCTGAAGCCCAGATGAATAACGATGGATTACAAAAGGCTGAAAAGCAAAAATCCAGATTTGATACCAGCAAAATGCAAACCCAGCATGCCGATTCCACAGGAATGGGACTTCAGGCTCCTGCTCAACCACAAAATGGAAATCAGCCGCGGCCGGCAGGTCCAAATGTTAAGCGCAAACCGGTTGAAGTTGATGACGAGCCCGGACGCAATGATCATGTTACTATCCAAAACATGAGTTCTGGTGCTACCAAGGAAATCAAATGGAAGCATGCTAAGCGTCTCGTTGATGAAGAGGGTTGGGTGCTGGTAGAGAAGTAGACAGTATGATAACCATAGGGTGTAAGTCGTTAGGCGTGAGATGTAAGTCTAAGTTGTAAGGTGAATTCATGAATTCACCTTACGGTTACCGCTTTTTAACTAATCAAAAAGTCAAAAACTTAACATTGGATTTTTGAATGCTTTCCTTATCATAGAAATCCATATTAAGAAATTGTTAAGCGGATCTGCTAAGTGGAAGTCCTGGGTATAGACATAGTTGGTAAAAGTATTAAAGGTGCAATTGTTGATACCGAGAAGGGTGAAATTGTATCCGGCAAAAAATCAACGGATAGTGCGGAGGACTCCCGACCGCATAAGCTTATTTCCAAGATTCACAAGATCGTTAAAAAATTCGATTGGAAAGGACCTATTGGATGCTCATTCCCTGCCCCTACAACAAAAGGAGTTATTCTTTCAGCCAATCGAATTAATGAAGCATGGGTTGATGCAGATGCCGAACATCTCTTCTCTGAAATTACGGGCTGTAAAGTAAGTGTCATTAATCAGACAGATGCCACAGGAATAGCGGAAATGACCTTCGGTGTAGGTCGAAAGGCATCAGGTACAGTGATTGTATTAAATATTGGTGAGGGAATCGGTTCTTCCATTTTTGTGGATGGAAATCTGGTACCAAATACCGAGCTTGGACAAATTGAGATTAAAGGCATCAAGATTGAAGATCGTGCATCAAATACGGTCAGAAAAGAGGAAGGAGTAAAGAAAAAAACCTGGGCTAAACGACTTCAGTTTGTGCTGGAGCATTACGAGCACTTATTCCATCCGGACATGTTTATTCTTGGAGGCCAGATCAGCAAAAAGCCAGAGAAAGTAATGCCTTATATTAAAATTAGTACCAAGCTAAAGCCGGCAGAATTCGGCAGAGATGCAAGTATTGTAGGTGCTGCTTATTATGCCGCAAGAAAACAGAAGCTTATTTAATTTCAGACTTAGAAATATGGAAAATAGAATATTTGTAATTTTTGCAATAGCCATAGCTATTTTATTTGGTTGTAACAAAACACCAGATGAAATTGAATTAGTTTGGGAAAAGATAGACTTACCTGAAGATGAATATATGACTGTTTCTGTTTCTGAAGATGGTATACTATATGCTGTAGTGGGTGTAGTTGAATTGAGAGCTACAGAAGCAGATAGATCAAAAATATATATATCAGAAGACCAGGGAGATACATGGCTTTCGATAGATATTAGTTCAGTTGATGGTAGCAGTATAAATGCTGCTCGTGTTAGAATATATGACATTATGCATTTAGGTAATGATATTTTGATACATACAGACCTAAACTTCCCATCACCAAACGAGTTACTATTGTCTAAAGACAGCGGTAATAACTGGGGCTTAATTTTTAACAGAATAGATTATAATGCTAAAATTGATGCTGATAGATATGGAAATATTGCTATATCTGATCCAGATGGTTTTTTTTATAAAACAGTAAACTTTGGTGAAGAATGGAGGTCTTATTCTTTGCCAAGTCTAGGTCAATCGGTGATTCCAAATTTTAAACCATTTCTTGGAGTTGATTCTACAAACTATTTCCTGAAAGCTTCAGGAATATCAGGGGATCTTTATATAACTAATGATGGTGGGTCATCATGGAACATTTACGAAAATAATTTTGGCTCTATCGCAAAAAATTCAAATGGCACTTTTATCGCGTTAGGGTCTTCAATTTTTCGCTCGCTAGATGGGAGAAATTGGGAAAAAATACAGAATTTGAAGTTTGGTGAATCAACAGTTGTTACTCTACATGATGATAATTTTTTGATTATGACTAGAAATGATGGATTTTTAATAACATCAGATCAAGGTAAAAGTTGGAAGAATATAAAGTCTAGCCGATTAGAAAATGGAAGTACAATTTGGGCTGAAACTAATTCAGCTGATCTAAGACATTTTATGGATGATAAAAACAATATTTATATAGCATCTGATTCAAAAACAAGATTAGGAATCAGCGTTTTATATCGAGCAAAATTAAATTACTGAGACCAGTCATTTCAATCGGTTCAAAGCTTCCTTGGCCTGTTCGTGATCCTTATCCTTTTTTAATGCAGCTTTATATTGTTCTTCCGCAGCTTCCAGGTTTTGTTTAGACTCATAAATTGTTCCAAGCCTGAAATAAGACCAAGCCAATGTATTATCATTTACAGGTTCTTCCAGAGATATCAGCCTGATCAGGAACTCTTCACCTTCTGATTCATATTCACCGGAAACAGCAGCCAATCTTCCTATTTGATACCAGGTATTATAAAACTCAGGTTCAATCTCCAGCGCTTTTTGGTAAGCTTCAAACGATTCGTCCCATATTTCACTCCATTGTAACGCGTTACCCAGATTATAATAAACTAAAGCGGTGGTATCAGTCACACTTAATTGTTTACGAGCCATTTCAGCCGCTTTTTCATATTCCTGTCGGTTAAAATAGTAGCTAAAGAGTTCGTAATAAGGTCCCATTCCCGTAGGGTATTCTCGTAATGCTTCCGTGTAATTTTCAAGCACTTTATCATCCTCATCAAAATAAGAGTAGATTCTTCCCCAGGCCATATAGCCTGCTTCTTTATCTAAATTCATGATCTCCTGAGCCTGGTTTTCGGCTTTGTCTCTCCCCCCTCCCATAAAGCCAGGTGCCTGTAGATAAAACTCCATTACGCTTTCACGGGCTTCTACATTATCAGGGTCCAGTTCTACCGATTTCTCATAGTTCTTTCTGGAGTCTCTGGCATAAAATGCTTGTTTCAGTTTTCCTGCATTCTGAGCCCGTCGGCCATAAGAGTGACCCAGCCACATATAGTGCTTCGAATTTTCGGAGTCATAGTCAGCCGCTTTTTTGAACCAATCAATTGCATTGCCAAATTCATCTTCATCAAAATAAATTCTGCCCATATAAAAGTTCGCTTCAGGGTGTTTTTTATTGGTTCTGATGAAATCTTCAAAAAAATCTTTCGCTTCATTTATATTGCCGTCTTCAAAAAGAGCAATGCCCTCATCGATAGAGGATTGAGCAAAAACGGCTGTGGAAAGAATAAGTCCCAGAAAGAGACCAAGAAGAGGTAAATGATTTTTAGAATATAGCATGACCAAAGATTTGATTTCGGACTGAGTTACGACTGATCATCGTCTTTGGTTTCATCAACATCTTTAGCGGAGATATATTTTCCAACCAGCCGAACGCCTAATCTGGCAAAAAGAATAATGGCGATAACGGTGATTATGTTGAAGGTGTCCACTATTTATCCGAATGCAGGGCTACCCGGTTACCTTCCGAATCTTCAAAAATAGCCATGAATCCCATTCCGGGTCCGATTTCTCTTTTGGGGATAGATACTGTTCCGCCTGCATCTTCGATTCTATCTTGTACAACTTGCAGATTGGGGTTGGCATTAAAATGGATAAGCGTACCATGGATATTACTTGGTTGGTAGTATTCCTCATTCCAGACTAAAGCTCCGCCCACTACAGATTGACCTCCCGGAAAGATAGCCATCTTAAAATTCTCTCCCAGCTCCATCAGTTGAAGCTCGGTATCAAATATGGTTTCATAAAAAGTTTTAGCTCGGTCCATATCAGAAACCGGAAGCTCGAACCAGCTGATTATATGTTTTGCTTCACTCATCAATCAAGTATTAGTTAAAAATACATAGTAGATGAATAGAGGAGGTTAATCAAGGTGTAGTTTTTCTAACAACCTATTCAACTGTTGGGCCTCTTCTTTGGAAAGGCTATAAAAAATAGAATTCAGTTTTTTCAGTTTAGTATCAATTGTAGAAAGTAAGTACTGACCATCGTTACTTATAAATACCTGAACTTTTCTGCCATCATGTGAGCAAGGCTGTTTCCATGCCAGATCTTTTGAAATAAGTCGGTCTACAATTCTGGATGTATCCGACATTTTATCAATCATTTTTTCACAAATATCATTGGTGGATAGGGGCTCTCCATCAGCTTCTCTGAGGATGTTAAGGATGCTAAACTGCTGAGGAGTTATATCAAATTGTTCAAGAAAAGCTCTCAGTTCATTTTTCACCAAATTATTGGTGAGTTGAAGGTTAGTTCTGAGCCGTTCCCACGCGCTAAAACTTTTTATTTCACTAGTTGTAGAATCCATAAGTTGAAAATTTAAAACAGGTCAACTATTTCAGCTGACCTGTTTAAGATGGTGTTTATGCTTCAACCAATTCTTCAAGAGGTTGTGCTTCCGGGAAATCGATCGGGATATTTGTAGTCCCGTGGATAAAGTTACTAATCATTTTATCACCGATAACCATGATAATATCGATTAAATTAGCTTCGTCGTATCCGGCTTCAAACAAAGCATCCGTTGCTTCAGGTGATGGCTTACTTCTATTCTCAACCGAACTCTTTACAAATTTGGCGAGTGCATCATATTTTTCATCGAAACTAATTTCTGCCTGTCGGATTTCAATGATCTGATCATCATCAAAACCATTCATTTTACCAATAGCGGTGTGAGCTGATAAGCAGTAGTAGCATTGATTTACTTCACTCACTACAAGGTTAATAATTTCTCTTTCTTTTGCCGATAAAGTACTCTTACGGTTTTGCAATTCCAGATAATCACCCAATGCTGTGTCATTGTGGGCGTAAGTGGCATATAGATTCGGCACAAAACCTACCATCTTTTCGAGCTTATCAAAAAGCTGCTGATTGTTTTCGTTAACCTGATCTCTGGTGGGTACATTGAAGTTTTTCATAATAATATTGTTGTATTTGTTTGTAATAATATTTGAACACCTCAATACTAATGGTTAAACATCAATGTTTCAACATTGAATTGATAGAATCTCCCTATTGAGTTGATTTGCGGAGTGCTTTACTAAAGAAGTTGAATTATTTGGTTCAGAACCGGATTTCTGTTCTCTTGCTTCCAGATAGCTGAAAGGGTAGTTCTCTGAGGAATATCTACCAGATCAATGAATTGTATGTTCAGGTCAAATCCTTGTTTTAAAGAGCTCGGTACTATCCCAATTCCTAAGCCATTTTCTACCAATCTGAAAATCGTATTAGCATGAACAGACTCGTGAGCTACTTTGGGAGTAAATCCCTGATCTTCAAAAATGCTCATAATCTTTTCATAATATCCGTGGCTGTACTGACTTGAAAAAAGAATAAACGATTCATTTTCCAGATCTTTTACTGTTTCGAAATTATGCTTATCCAGGGAGTGATTTTTAGGAAGTACCAAGCAGAAGGTTTCTTCATACACATCCTTTTTATTAAGCCCATCCGGCAATCTCATAGTCCTGATAAAGCCTATATCAAGTTCGTCTTTACGAACCCGGTCAACTTGTTCCTGATTTGTTAATTCCGTCAAAACGGTATGAATATCAGGAGACTGAGCATGAATTTGTTTCAACAATCCAGGGATCATAGAATGCATAGCAGAGCCAACAAATCCAATACGAAGCTGTCCCTTATCTCCGGCATTAAGGTGTTGAATACTCTGATAGACAAAATCCAGGTGGTTAAAAAGAAACTGAGCTTCATCTCTTAAATACTCGCCGGTTTTAGTAAGACTAACATTCCGTTTATCACGAACAAACAAATCCGTATTCAGATAACTTTCGAGTTGCTGTATCTGTCGACTTAATGCTGGCTGGGTGATATACAGCTTTTCTGCTGATCTACTAAAGTGTAGTTCATCCGCAACAGTAAGGAAATATCTAAGATGACGAAGTTCTAAATTATTACTCATATGTATTAATATATACTTATTAAGTATTTCAAAACATTATTCGTTTGATTTATTTTAATTCCTGAAGATCGTCCAAAGTGAAGCATTAACCATAGTAGCAGAGTCGCAAGATCTGTGATTGAAGACTCTCGGATATGAACGGAGGGGCTTATTTGGGTCATTCCCGCGAAGGCGGGAATCCGGATTCACACAAAAAGAACTGGTAAAACTGTCATCCCTGTTTTAGTACGGATGAATTTATTAGAAAGGTAATTATGAACACATTCAAATTCGGAACGGATACTCTAACCGTTCAAAATCTTGTAGATATTTGCCAGGGAAATGCAGGAGTATCACTTGATGAAGAAGCCAGAGAAAAAATAAGAAAGAGCTCCGGGTATGTTGAAAAAATTATAGAAAACGGGGATGTAGTTTATGGAGTAAATACAGGCTTTGGTCCTCTTTGCAATACGGTAATTTCAAAAGAGAACACGGCAAAACTTCAGGATAATATTCTTAGAAGTCATAGTGTGGGTGTAGGAGAACCGATTTCAGCTGAAATAGCAAAAGCCATGATGGTGCTCAAGGTTCATAATCTGAGCATGGGTTTTTCGGGGATTCAGGAATCGACGTTGGATCGCATCATATTTTTTATTCAAAATGATATTATCCCGATTGTACCTGAGCAAGGCTCCGTAGGCGCTTCAGGAGATTTAGCTCCTTTGGCTCATTTATTTTTACCCCTCATTGGTTTAGGAGAAGTGATTTATAAAGGGGAGCGAAAGGATACGGCCACAGTCTATTCCGAACTGGGACTAGAGCCACTTCAACTGAAAGCAAAAGAAGGCCTCGCTCTTATTAACGGAACTCAGTTTATAGCGGCTCATGCTGCCTGTGCGGTTTATCGAATGCATCACGCGCTGAATACAGCTGACATTATCGGGGCAATGAGTCTTGAAGGAGCGCTTGGAAGTGTTAGCCCGTTTTTAGAAAAACTACATAAAATCAGACCATTTGGTGGCTCACTGTTAGTAGCCCGACGTTTGAGGGAGCTATTGAAGGACTCCGGAATGGTTCAGTCTCACGCAAACTGCGGCAGGGTACAGGACCCGTATTCCATCCGTTGTATTCCGCAGGTTCACGGATCATCCAGAAATGCCTGGTTACATGTGAAGCAATTAGTTGATGTGGAGATGAACTCTGTTACCGATAACCCGATCATTCTTTCAGAAAAAGAAACCATAAGTGGTGGAAATTTTCATGGACAGCCACTAGCACTTCCATGTGACTACCTAACTCTGGCAGCACATGAAATTGGAAACATATCAGACCGAAGGATTTATTTACTGTTAGAAGGCGGGCATGAAGGTCTCCCAAAATTACTAATGGATGAAATTGGTCTGAACTCGGGATTTATGATTCCTCAATACACTTCGGCGGCTTTGGTGAGCGAAAATAAAGCCCTTTGTTTTCCAGCATCAGCGGATAGCATTCCAACGTCACTGGGTCAGGAAGACCATGTAAGTATGGGCTCCATCAGCTCAAGAAAACTAAATCAGGTGATTGGAAATCTGGAGCAGATTCTGGCGATTGAACTGGTAACGGCAGCTCAGGCTTTTGATTTTCGCAGACCGATGAAATCAGGAGTAATCCTGGAAGCCTGTCACGAAATGGTTCGGGATCACATCGATCACGCAGACAATGACCGTGTATTTGCAGATGATATCGCCAAAGCGCACGAAATAATCAAAAATTATAAACTCACACAGCTTGCCGAAGATGTAGCAGGCCAGCATAATATCGACTTAAACGGAACCTATGATGAACTATTCCGACTTTCTTAATACCTACGCATCGCATCCCAATTACAAAGCGCCAACCGGAAGTAAGCTTAACGCCAAGAGCTGGCAGACGGAAGCACCACTTCGCATGCTGCTCAATAATCTGGATCAGGATGTGGCTGAAAATCCCGAGGAATTTATTGTTTATGGAGGAAACGGTCAGGCCGTTAGAAACAGAGAGGCTCTGGAGAAAATCGTCAAAACCTTGATGGAGCTGGATGAAAATCACAGCATGTTGGTACAGTCCGGGAAACCTGTGGGTATTGTTCGAACACATCCCGAAGCTCCTCGTGTGTTGATCGCAAACAGTAATTTAGTTCCGGAATGGGCGAACTGGAATCACTTCAATGATCTCAAAGAAAAAGGGTTGTTGATGTACGGTCAGATGACTGCGGGTTCCTGGATTTATATCGGGACACAGGGAATTCTTCAGGGAACTTATGAGACCTTTGTGGCTTGCGGGGAAAAACACTTTGGAGGAGATCTACGGGGAAAGCTGCTGGTAACGGGTGGAATCGGAGGAATGGGAGGTGCTCAGCCTCTTGCAGCTACCATGGCAGGAGCTACCTTTCTGGGAGTTGATGTAGACCCCGAACGGATAAAGAAGCGACTAAAAACCCGATACATTGATAGGATGACCCATTCCTATGACGAGGCCATTAAGTGGGTGATGGAAGCTAAAGAAAAGAAGGAAAATCTATCTGTAGGATTAGTGAGCGATATCGGAGATGTTTTGGAAAAACTCATTGAAGATGGAATCACTCCGGATGTCTTAACCGATCAAACCTCAGCGCATGATCCCCTGAATGGATATGTACCACATGGCATTACCTTTGAGGAAGCGTTGAAACTTCGTAAGTCTGACCCAAAGGAGTATGAGAGCCGTTCAATTAAAAGCATGGCTCGGCATGTCAGACACATGTTAACTCTCAAAGATCGTGGAGCCATTACCTTCGATTATGGCAATAACCTTCGGGCTTATGCAAAGCAGGGCGGAGTAGAAAACGCATTCGACTTTCCGGGCTTTGTACCGGCTTATATTCGACCGCTTTTTTGTGAAGGCAAAGGGCCGTTTCGCTGGGCAGCTCTCTCTGGTGATCCCGAGGATATTTATGTAACCGATCAGGCATTAATGGAAGCTTTTCCTGAAAACAAGAATATGATCAACTGGTTAGAGGAAGCCAAAGATAAAGTAGCTTTTCAGGGTCTTCCCTGCCGTATATGCTGGCTGGGGATGGGTGAAAGAGAAAAAGCCGGACTCATTTTTAATGATCTGGTGAGAACCGGAAAAGTAAAAGCCCCGATAGTAATAGGACGGGACCACCTCGATTGCGGGTCGGTCGCATCCCCAAACAGAGAAACAGAAGGCATGAAAGACGGGACGGATGCGGTAAGTGACTGGCCGTTGCTGAATCTTCTTTCAAACGCATCGGGTGGAGCTACTTGGGTTAGTTTTCATCACGGAGGAGGTGTAGGAATGGGTTTTAGCCAACATGCAGGAATGGTGGTATTAGCAGATGGAACAGACAGAGCGGAACGATGCCTGAAAAGAGTGCTTCATAACGATCCGGCAATGGGTATTTTCCGCCATCATGATGCCGGTTATGAAGAAGCAACTGAGGTTGGGAAAACTCATGATCTTATAATTTAACATGAATCATTTAAGTTTAAGACCTCCTCTGTCTCCTCCTTCAAAAGGAGGAGAGCTTTTTAATTCAATGCATCTCAAATTATAAACAACGAGTCCTTCCCCTTACTAAGGAGAAGACAGAAGGGGTCAAAATACTATGAGCTTAAATTGAAAAGTGATTTATATAATTAATAAAGTCATTCCACAGCGTAAGCCGGAATCTAGATCTTTTAAATTAAATCGAGATTCCTGCCTTCGCAGGAATGAGGTAGAGAAAAATTATAAGTGCAGTAAAAAATGAGTAAAAAAACACTATACGGTCCTTTTTCTCAACTACTCACGATGAACGGATTACCGATGAAAGGTCCGTTGAAAGATGGGCAGTTAGAGGTTATATCTGATGCTGGAATTGTCGTTCAGAATGGGAAGATTTTGGAACTAGGTAGTTATTCAGAATTAAAAACTATTCATTCTGGAGCTACAAAGAAACTCAATAACATTTCTGATCAAGTTACCCTACCCGCTTTTGTGGATTGCCACTCCCATATTTGCTGGGGCGGAAACCGAATTAATGATTACGCACTTCGTGTTGCCGGAAAATCCTATCTTGAAATAGCCGCGGCTGGAGGCGGGATTATGGACACGGTTACAGAAACCCGATTAGCTTCAAAAGAGGAATTAATTAAGGGAATTCTGGAAAGAGCCGATCAACATATCCGGCGGGGTATTGCTACTATAGAAGTGAAATCGGGATATGGTTTGACTCTGAATGAGGAGTTGAAAATGCTGGAATGCATTAAGGAAGCAAATACCCGGACAGAAGCCGAACTAATTCCAACCTTTCTTGGTGCCCACATCAAGCCAAAAGAATTTGAAGGCTCGCATAAAGAGTATCTGGACTTTTTACTACGAGAGGTTGTTCCTGAAATCCGGGAAAAAGATCTGGCTAAACGTGCGGACATCTTTGTAGAAGAAGGGGCTTTTGGGATAGAGGAATCAAGAGAATATGCCGAAAAATTGATTGAGCTTGGGTTTGATATGACGATGCACGTTGATCAGTTTCATTCGGGCGGATCAAAAATGGCAAACGAATTAGGTTGTGTCTCAGCTGATCATTTGGAATTCACGGACGATAAAAGCGTTAAAGCATTTGCTGATTCTGAAACCGTAGCTGTTGCTTTACCCGGAGCATCGCTTGGTCTTGGAATGAAATTCACTCCCGCCCGAAAACTTCTGGATGCAGGAGCTTCACTGGCAATAGCAACAGACTGGAATCCCGGCTCGGCTCCCATGGGAGATTTAATCACTCAGGCTTCTGTTCTGGGTGCATCCGAAAAGCTTACCATAGCAGAAACACTTGCAGCGATCACTTTCAGGGCTGCGTTTGCATTGCGAATTGAAGGAGGCGTAATAAAAGAAAATAGTCCGGCAGCTTTCACTGTTTTTGAAACCAGTGACTTCAGAGATATCTTTTATCAACAAGGTCAGTTGAAGCCTGCGGCTAACATAATTAACGGGGAATGCTTTGAGTTTTAAATCGGATCTTTATAAGGCTGCTGATGCTTCTTTATGGGAAGGTCGCGTAGACTCAGAAACAGATCGAGATCAATTTAGGTATCATCAAATTGTTGAGATGGCAGATTTAGCTTCTTCTATTCCAACAAGCCAAACTACGCTTCTTGGGTTTGCAAGTGATGTGGGTGTTAAAAGAAATGGTGGCAGAATCGGAGCTTCTCGGGGGCCGGACTATTTTCGCTCCTCCATTGGTTCGCTATGCTGGCATGGCGGTGATAGTTTTTACGATGCAGGTGATATCACTCCAAAGGATAATAATCTGGAATCGGCACAGCAAGAACTTGGTAAAACAATTCACCTTCTTTTGGGCGCAGGAAATAAACCGGTAATTATTGGAGGCGGACACGAAACCGCATTCGGACACTTTTTAGGGATCGCATCTTTTCTGAAAGAAACTCAAGCCGAAGTAAAGCTGGGAATTCTGAATATAGACGCTCATTTTGATTTACGCCCGCACAATGTAGAAGCTCACTCCGGTTCGCCGTTCTTACAGGCTCATGAACATGCTAAAGAGAATGATCTCGATCTGAAATATTTCGTGTATGGAATCAACCGGGATAACAATACCCCATCACTTTTTAACACTGCTGAAGAACTGGGTGTTCGTTACTGTGAAAATGTTCAAGTGATGAATTCAGAATCTGAATGTTTGAAAAATGTTGAGCAATTCATACAGTCAAGAACACACATTTATCTAACCATTTGTCTTGATGTTTTTAACGCGGGTATTGCTCCCGGTGTAAGTGCGCCTGCCTGGAATGGAATCGATTTGATTCATGCCCTGAATGTAATTGATACAGTAAAAAATTCAGAGAAGCTAATCTCAGCAGATATTTGTGAGTTGAATCCTCTGTACGATGAATACGAAAAGACCGTGAAATTAACGGGATCTTTATTTAGTAAGTTGATCAGGTAAATTTTCTTCAAGCACTTCGGTGGGAACTTTCATCTCAGGTACTCTTGGAAATGAATCCTTAGCTTTTTTGGACGACCGCAAAGCAACAACATTTCCTACTAAAATTAGACCTGCTCCCGACAAGCTATTTGACGACCATTGGTAATCTTCAAAGATCGTAGATATAACCAAGGCAATTACAGGGGCAATTACCGATACATAAGCTGCTTTTCCGGCTCCGATGTTTCCGATTAAGGTAAGGTAAGCACCAAAAGCGATTACCGATCCAAAAATAGCCAGGTACAACAGGGATGAAACGTAGGATATATCGGTAATAAAAGTCATTTCCTTGCCATTGATGATAGCGATCAAAAACATTGCAAGAGCACCGTAGGTCATTCCATAAGCATTAGAAGAGATTACAGGAATTCCTGCCTTTTGATTTCTAGCTGAGGTGATATTTCCAAGAGAAGCAATGTATGTTCCAACAACCGCGAGTACCAATCCGATAATCTTTCCATCAGAAAATGAAAAATGGCTAAGATCCTGCTTAAAGATCAAACTGGTTCCAATTAATCCAAGGAGCCCACCAAGAATTACTTTTAGCTCAATTGGAGCTTTAAGAAAGATACGCGCGTTAATAATATTCATGAAGACTAGCAGTGAGAAAAGTAAACCCACCAAACCACTGGTTACATATAGTTCGGCGGAATACATGCACCAGTAATTAAAACCAAATAACAGCAGCCCCTGAAGCAGGATAAATCCATGCTCTTTTTTCGAGAAATCTAGTTTAAGACCCCAGATTTTAGATACGACCAACATCAGTACTCCGGCAATAGCAAAGCGATAAGCAACCGAATATATGGGATCGACATCTCCTATTTGAAATGTGATTACATACCATGTAGAACCCCAGATCAAAACAGGGGTTAAAAACAGGAAAACATTTTTCATAGCCGCAAGCTGTCAGAGAATGATTAGCAGTGGACAAATACGAACTGCGAATGTAGATAGAAAAACGGAAATGATTTAATAAAAGTGATGAGTACTATTTATTAATTGATGCCAGTGCCGCGCCGATGATGCCGGCATGATTTCGGCTTGCAGCAGGAACTACTTTGGCTTCTACATTCAGATATTCTTTAAAGTAATCGAACTCTTTACTTACTCCACCTCCGATAATGAATAAATCAGGGTAGCATAACTCTTCAATAAGCTGAAGATATTCATCGACTCTTTTTCCCCAGACCTCCCAACTAAGCCCTTCATTCTCACGAACAGAATTTGCTGCGTAGTGTTCCGCTTTCATTCCGTTAATAGTAATGTGCCCTAATTCGGTATTTGGAACCAAAACCCCATCCCTGAAAATTGCAGTACCAATGCCGGTTCCAAATGCTGCCATAAATTTAGTACCCTTTACTCCGAATCCGGCACCAAAATTCATTTCTGCAAATGCAGCAGCATCCACATCATTTACCAAATGAGTAGGACAGCCAGTCGCTTCCTCAATCTGAGCCGATGCATTAACCCCAATCCATGAGGCATCAATATTTGATGCGGTTTTTATGATTTCATTCACCACTGCTGCCGGAAATCCACAACCAATGGGTCCTTTCCATTTATGGTATTCCACGATTTCTACAATTACATCAATTACAGCTTCCGGGGTAGCCGGTTGCGGGGTAACTATGCGGTGTCGCTCAGTAACGAGCTCCCCTTTTGAAGTATCAACAATAGCCCCTTTTATTCCCGATCCGCCAACATCTATTCCTAAAATCTCCATTTTGCTACATTTTATCTTTAACAGTAAATATGGTTGCTAGTATGCAGCATAATTTAGAATCGTCCAAAAAGAATCTGTTTTTTTGAAAACCATTCTTGATTTTGTCACTAAAAATGAACTCTATTAATGATAAATAAAGTTTATATTCTTAGTATATACAACCGTGTTAGGGAGAACATAATGAACGTATTTCAAACCAATAGAATAGCAGCTTTACTAGCATTATTATTTACGATATCAGTACTTACAAACTGTACATCTACAAATAAACTTAGCAGTGGCGGTAATGTTGGTAATTCGGCTTCCATAGAAGAAGCTAAAAATTATGATGAGTCAAAAGATCTGACGGAACATCTGTCTGAGATATCAGGAATAAGAGTACAAGGTTCGGGTGCTGAAGCAAGGGTAAGAATCAGAGGTGGTCAGAATAGTATGAGTTTAAGCAGCGAGCCACTTTATGTAGTAAACAATACTCCAATAAATGGTGGATACGGAGTTTTATATGGATTGGTGGATGTAGGGAGTATTGTTTCAATCAAGGTTCTAAAAGGTGCAGACGCCTCTATGTATGGTTCGAGAGGTAGTAATGGTGTGATTGAGATAGTAACACGCTAAAGATTTAACCCATACAGTCTACACATCTTGTGGTTTGGGGCATATATTCGAGTCGGCCGAAAGGGATTTCCTTGCCACATTTCTGACATAGCCCTAACTCTTTGCTGTCTGAGTTTTCAGAAATTCGCTCAAGTCGCTTAAGCATTTTCTTTTTATCCCGTAAAGAAGCTTCATTAATAGTTTTATTGTTGATGGCATCCATCCGGGAAACCCTTCCAATGGCAGCATCTAACGGAATAGGTTTGGTAAGCTCAATCAATTCTGCTATTTCTTCTTTAAGACTCGAAATCTTTTCAAGAATAATAGCTTTGAGTTCTTCTTTTTCTTCGGGTGTCATTAGAGCCTTTATTTTATTGAGGGCTATTCTAGTCCGATAATAATAATAAAAAAATACTTAGCAGACGGTGACTATAGCTTGTGCTTTCCTATACTACATCAGGTAGGAACCTAGTATTTGAATATCAGTAATGCGATGTGAAACTAAAGCGCTGAAATAAATTGTCTGATAAAGGCGCCTTATTAACCTTATATCAAGGAAAATCCGGTTTTTTTTCTTTTATTAAGACGGTCTAATCTTTGGGTGGGGTACTATGGACTTACAACGGCTTTTTCAGGAATTAAAACGCAGGAATGTTTTTCGTGTGGCGACTGCCTATGCCATTGCTGGATGGTTAATTATCCAGATTTGTGCGACTACTTTTCCGTTCCTAAGTTTACCTGAATGGTTAGTTACTGCGGTAATAATGTTTGTACTAATCGGCTTCCCCCTCTCTCTGATATTCGCATGGGCATTTGAACTAACTCCGGAAGGACTTAAAAAGTCAAAAGAAGTGAATATAACGGAGTCTGTAACAAGCAGAACCGGAAAGAAGCTGAATGGAATTATTATCACTATTCTTTCGATGGCAGTGATATTTCTTTTGGTTGAGCGGGTGTTTTTTGCAGAAGCTTCATTCCTTGAAAACCAAACCGGAGCAAATTTCGAAACAGCGTCCATTGCAGTACTTCCCTTTGTAAGTATGAGTGGAGATGTAGATAATGAATATTTTTCAGATGGTTTATCTGAAGAACTGCTAAATGGACTTGCTAAATTAAATGACTTACAGGTTGCAGGTAGAACGTCTTCATTTCAGTTTAAAGGCTCTAATCCGGATTTGAGAGATGTAGGCGAACAATTAGGCGTGCAGCATATTTTGGAAGGCAGCGTAAGAAAGTCGGGAAACCGGCTTCGAATTACCGCTCAGCTCATACAAGCCGATAACGGATTTCATCTTTGGAGTGAAACCTACGACCGAGAACTTACAGCAAATGATGTATTCGACATACAAGAAGAGATCACAAGAAAAGTAGTCGAAGAGCTAAAAATCAGACTACTTCCGGAAGAGGATAAGGTAATTGATGAGCGCCCGACTAACGATATTGAAGCTTATAATGCGTTTTTGGAAGCCACTCAAAGAGAAATCACCCGACAGCCGGAGGATATTGAGTTTGCAATTAATAAGTATAAAGAAGCAGTAAGAATTGATCCTACCTTCTCACTGGCTTATGCCCGAATGGCGTATGCGTACTCATTATTAAATTCAAACGGCAGCATTCCATTAGAAGAGGCAAGAGTTGAAGCAAGAAAAAATATTGATCAGGCACTTACCATAAATGGCAATGAAGGAAAGGCGTACCAGGCTATGGCAACCTATTACAATAACCTTGAAATCGATTATGAACGTGCTGAAAATGCTGCAAAAAGAGCGGTAGAGTTATTGCCAAATGATGCCATGGCTAATAATATGCTTCAGATTACTTATGGAAGTAATGAGAAAGAGGATTTGCAGGAAGAGACCTTAATGAAAGCCTATAATCTAGACCCTTTAAACCCAATCATAGCTGGAAATTATTCTGGAATATTAGTTCAAAAAGAGCGGTATGAAGAAGCTCTTCAGATAGTTGACGAAATCATTCAAAGATATCCTGACTTTAGTAACGCTCTTTCCAGAAAAGCAGACATATTAGCAAGTATACCTTATGGTAAAATTGATGAAGCTTTTGAGTTTGCTTATGAAGCGTATCAGTTGGATCGTAAAGATCGTAACCTCATTAATGCCTTAATAATTTTTTCTAACGATCTTGAGCTAACCGCTCTTGCTGAATTTTTTGAAAGTGAACGCAGTAGATATTATCCGGAAAATAGTAGCGAACAAATCACAAGTATCAGAGATCATTTTAATGAGGGCAGATATGATTCTGCAGAAATAGAGTTAGAACAATTTCTGGATCAGTTTGGAGATGCTATGAGAGATAACTGGCATATTTTCTTGTCACAGGTTTACTTTTATCAGGGAAGAATTGAAGATGCCATAACCATTTTGGAAGAATACAATCCCGAACTTCTTGATGAAGATTTTGAGCTGAATGATTTTAACTCTTTTCCGGCAGCATTGTACTTAAAGTTCAAAAATGAAGCAGGAGTATTTCCAGAGAGAGTCATTCTTGAGGAAAAAATATGTCAGTTCCATGATGAAAGGGCAATCGAAAGTAAGGAGGAAGGGCGCATAGTTGATGCTTTCTATGATGAAATTTGGTGTGATGTGCTTCAAGGGAATGTTGATGTAGTTGTTGAAGCCATGGAGTATGGTCACTTTGAGCAAAAGAACAAACAAGGATGGCCTCAATTTGTGAATTCTGAAAATTTAATATTCAAAGAGATACTTGAATCGCATGAGTTTCAGGAATTGTACGTCCGAATAATGGCAGACCTTCATGGTATGCGTGACAATGTAATTGGGTATTTAAAAGAAGAAGGCGAGTGGCAGGATGAATGGGAAGTTGAAGATAATTAAAAATGAAGAATTCAAAATTAAAAATTACTCCCCAACCTTTGTCACTTCGAGTGAATACGAGAAGTCTAAAGAACTCTTTTATGTCAAATAGTTTTTTAGATGTCTCACATGCGTTCGACATGACAGATCAAGAATTTTTAATTCGCGAAGCGATATGAACATTTCGAAATTCATAGAAGAACTGAAACGACGTAACGTCTTTAAAGTCGCGGTTGCTTACGGGATTGCAGGCTGGCTGATTATCCAGATTGTTACGGTGATCGAAAAACCTCTGTCTATTCCCGACTGGTTTGACACCATAGTAATCATCCTTGTAGGAATTGGATTTCCACTTGTGCTAATCTTTGCATGGGCCTTTGAGCTAACGCCCGACGGAATCAAAAAATCCAAAGAAGTTGAGATTACGCAATCAGTAACAGATAAAACCGGTAAGAAGCTAAATGGGATTATCATTGCAGTTCTTTCAGTAGCCCTGTTTTTTGTGTTAGTAGAACGCATCTTTTTTGCCAAGGCTTCTATTCTGCAGGATTCAGAACAAATGGTAGAAATAGAAACGGCTTCGATCGCCGTGTTGCCTTTTGTAAATATGAGTAGCGATACTGAGAACGAGTATTTCTCGGATGGACTTTCAGAGGAACTGCTCAATGCTCTCGCCAAAGTAGAAGATATGCAGGTGGCTGGACGCACTTCTTCCTTTAAATTCAAAGGGCAGAACGAAAATCTTACTGAAATCGGAGCAGAACTGGGAGTTGCCAACATTTTAGAAGGAAGTGTTCGCAAATCGGGTGATCGACTTAGAATTACAGCTCAGTTGATCCGGGTTTCGGATGGCTTCCATATGTGGAGTGAAACCTACGATCGAGAATATACCGCCAATAATATTTTTGATATCCAGGAAGAGATATCGTTACATGTAATGGAAGAGCTTAAGGTTCGATTACTTCCAGAAGAAGAAGCCCAATTTGCAGAACGGCCTACTCAAGATATCGAAGCTTATAATGCTTTCCTGGAAGCTACACAGCGTGAAATCACTTATCAGCCGGAAGACTTGGAATATGCCATTCGAAAATATAAGGAAGCAATTCGCCTCGATCCTACCTTTGCCGAAGCTTATGCCAGGTTAGCACTCGCATACAATAATCTCCATCAAAATGGAAATATCAGTGCCGATGAGACAAAAATTCTAATGAGAGAAAATGCGGAAATGGCCATCTCTTTAGACAAAGATTTAGGGAAGGCACATCAAGCATTGGCAGATTATTATGGGTTTGAATTTCAGTTCGAAAAAAGAGAAGAGATCTTAAAAACGGCTGTGGAATTAGCTCCAAATGATGCCTCCATACGAATGGACTATCGTTCAGCATTAGGTAGAAACAATAGAGTAAAGGAAGCACAAGAACAGTTATTTAAGGCTTATGAACTAGATCCATTGAGTCCTGATATCTCTAATTCATATGCACGGCATTTATCGAATGTTGAAAATCGATACGATGAAGCAATGGCCATCATAGATCGTAACATAAAGCGTACTCCAGACTATAATGGCTCTTATTATTCTAAAGCTTGGTTACTGAGAGATGTACCCTACGGTGAATTAGACACAGCTTTTGAAATGGCTTACGAAGGGTACATAAATGATCCCAAAGACATGGATTTTATGTGGATGGTTTCAAACATCGCTCGCGATTTGAACATGCTAAATATGGCAGAATATTTCGGTAATAAAATTTTAGAAACCTATCCAGAGAACCATGCCGGGAGAAGAAACTTGATACAAACAAGCCAAACCCGAGGAGACTTTGAAACCACAAAAAAGATCATAGATGAACTTACAGAGATCTATGGAGAACGAACTTACGAATTTTTTACGCTTCGTCTTATTGCATATCACTACTCAATAGAAGAATATCAAGAAAGCATTGATCTACTCAAGATAAGGTTCCCTGATTTTCTAGATGAACCTGGTAAAGAAATTATTAATGATGATCAACGAACTGCTTCTATCTTTTACCTAATACTAGCAGATAAAATGGAGAGAAAAGGAGAAGTTGATATGATCGCAGATCGAATATGTGATTACAAAGATAAGCGGTTAGGCGAAATGCAGGAAAGCGGACATATCGAGATCTATAACGAATTAGACGTTAAACTATATTGTCAAATTGCATCAAAAGAGTATGAAGAAGCTATAGACGCTTTAGAGCGTTTTCACTTTGAATTAAATTCGAAGGCGAACTGGCCAATGATCCTAACTTCTGAAATCGTCTATTATCCACTTAAAGACTCGCCATCATACCAACAGTTTGAAGAAAAGCTATATGCCGACCTTGCCTTAATGCGTAGCAATGTTATCAAATACCTAAAAACCGAAGGCGAGTGGCGGGAAGAATGGGAAGTTGAAGATAATTCAAAATGAAAAATTCAAAATTAAAAATTAGACAAACTCTTCCATTCTTAATTTTTCATTTTGAATTTTTAATTCGCGAAGCGATATGAACATTTCGAATTTTTTAGAAGAACTCAAACGCCGTAATGTCTTCAAAGTTGCTACGGCTTACGCCATTGCCGGTTGGTTGATCATTCAGGTGATTGATACCATTTCGCCACAACTAGGTTTTCCGGAATGGATTCCCCCATTTTTTACCGTTACTGTATTAATTGGATTTCCGCTGGCACTTATTTTTGCCTGGGCATTTGAGCTTACTCCCGAAGGGCTTAAGAAATCGAAAGAAGTAGAAATTACCGAATCAGTAACAAGGTCGACTGGAAAAAAAATAAACGGGGTAATCATTACGGTACTTTCAATGGCAGTGATTTTTCTGTTGGTTGAGCGGGTGTTTTTTGCAAAGGCATCCATTTTAGAAAGTGCAGAGGAGTCTTTAAGTTTTGAAACCGCATCAATAGCGGTACTTCCTTTTGAAGATTTTAGCATGGAAGGGGATCAGGAATATTTTGCGGATGGGCTGTCAGAAGAGCTTTTAAATGTGTTAGCCAAAGTTGAAGAATTAAAAGTAGCAGGGAGAACTTCCTCCTTCAAGTTTAAAGGGCAGAACGAAAACCTGACTCTGATTGGTGAGGAACTAAAAGTAGATCATATCCTGGAAGGAAGCGTCCGGACCTCAGGAAACCGAATTCGAATTACAGCACAGCTTATCAAAGTAGAAGATGGGTTCCATGTTTGGTCGGAGAATTTTGACCGTGAACTTACCATTGAGAATATATTCGACATTCAGGAAGAGATTTCTAAACGAGTAATGGAAGAGTTGAAGGTGCGACTTCTTCCTCAGCAAGAAATACAACTCGCTGAGAACCCTACGCTGGATATAGAGGCTTATAATGCATATTTAGCTGCAACTCAGTTAGAAGTAACCGGTGACTTGGATGACCTTAAAAGAGCTATTGAAAAGTATAAGGAAGCCATTCGAATCGATCCGACATTTGCCAAAGCTTATGCAAGACTTGCCAGCGCCTATGGCGAATTAAATTGGGTTGGTAACCTCTCACTGGAAGACATGAAAAAGTTAATGAGAGAAAATATTGATCAGGCACTATTAATTGATGGTAGTCTAGGTGACGCATTTAAGTCGCTAGGAGACTATTACTATAATATTGATGATGATGAAAAAGCCCTTGAAACGTATGAACGAGCGGTAGAAATATTACCAGGAGATGTGGATGTATTGGATAGTTACCATGACATACTCCATGAGTTTAGCAGACACCCCGAGGCACATAAAGTGCTGGAAAAAGCATACCGAATCGACCCTCTTAACCCACATATTGCTTCTGAAATGGCAGGACATTTTATCGCTCAGGAAAGAACTGATGAAGCATTGCCTATTCTGGATCAGGTTTTAGAAAGATACCCTGATTTTACGCTTGCTAAAGTTAGAAAGGCAAGTGCATTGGCAGGCTTGGGATATGGTAAGATGGATGAGGCATTTATTCACATTTACGAAGTGTACAAGGAAGATCCCGAAAATGTAAACCTGATGGTCAGACTTCATGGTCTTGCTCAAAATTTAGGCTTACGGGCATTTCAGAAAGAGTTGATTACCAAAATGGGGGACCTTTATCCAAACAATCAATATTACTACTTCATGTTTGCGAATTTCTACGCAGATGAACAAGAATTCGAAACTGTAGAGGAGCATATTGAACAAGGTAGAGGTGTTTTTTCTGATCGTTTTGAAAAAGACCTCGACACGTTCAGAGCCAGGCTGTTATACCAGAAAGGGTTTAAAGAAGAAGCTATTCAGCTATATGAAGAAACAAATTCACATGTTACTAATGAAGAGATAGAAATCACTAATGGAGAAGAGTATCAGGATTTCTATGGCTATTTATTGTACTTAATAAATTCAGAATCACCCGATCAGGATAGAATCAAATATCTGACAGACGTAATTTGCGAATATGGTGAGGAAAGAATGGAGTCATCTACACAGGATTTTGAAAGGAAGTATCGAAGTTGGAGAATAGCAGACTGCCATGCCCTTCGGGGAGAATTAAAGGAATATGTGGCCTTGGAAAGGAAACAGTTTTTCGAATACAAGTTGACAGGTGGGTATTATAATTTTTTCACTTTTTCCCGAACAGCAAAAATGTTTGAGGATGAACCAGAGTTCATTGCATTAAGAGAAGATATTTTAACGGAGGTAAACGCTATGAAAGCAACGGTAGTGAACTACTTGAAAGCCGAAGGCGAATGGCGGGAAGAATGGGCAGAGTAATTTTGAATTATAGAATTGAACATTTCTGAAATGGAATATCACAAAGGGGTTCCTGTTATAAAATCGCAAAACAGGTACGGCAGGTAGTTATATGTATACGCTAAAGAAACTTAGGAGAGTATATTTAACTAAAGTTGCAGTAATTTTTGTTATCGCTACTTTTTTGGTGAATCAGGCGATAGAAGCCATGGTAGTTGCAGAGTTTATTCCGGTTTGGTCACTCAGAGTTTCGCTGGTACTAACAGCGTTGTCTTTTCCTTTGGTAATGTATGTTGCTTATGTAATTATTTACAAGGATCGGGACAAAGAAGAAACGTATGAATCACAGGTTTTGAATACATGGCTGCTCATTTTCTCTATATTGGTACTTGGCTACGCCATATTTGATCGGTTTTATTTACACTAAACAAAAAGGGACAATATAATGGGGATTTTCTGGGATTTAATGCAACAGGAAGAACTGGAAAAACAACAGAAAGATGCGGAAACTCTTGAAGAGCGGGTTGATCTGTTAGAAGAAGAACTCAGGAAAACCCGCAATCTGCTTGTTAAAACACTTCATGTTCTTGAAGAGCACGTAAATATAGATATTGACGGAGATGGTAATATGGGTTAAAAATACTTTTCCCAATATTTCAGGGTTTGAACCACGGATTGAATAGATGTTTAGACTTCTCGTATTCACCCTCGCAAAGTCATACTTTTGGCAGAAGTGAAAAACCATAAATGCATGTCGTCCAAAAAATTCATATTTCAGAAAATATTAGATTCTTAGATAAACACACCCCCCCAACATAAACCCCGATTTCATTATGAATAAATTCAAGTATCTCTCTATCACTTCATTCTTCGTTCTATGTTTAGCTTGTGGTCCGGCGACTGAATACGACCTCATCATACGAAATGGGCAAATCTATGATGGATCAGGAGACACCTCATATCGAGGAGATGTAGCTATTAATGCAGATACCATTGCAGCCATCGGAAGGATAGGAAGAGCCACCGGAAAAACAGAAATTGATGCAAAGGGGAAGGCAGTTTCCCCGGGCTTCATTAATATGCTCAGTTGGGCGAATGTAGCGTTGCTTTATGATGGTCGTTCGATGGGCGATATCATGCAAGGGGTTACGCTTGAAGTGATGGGTGAAGGTCGCTCAATGGGACCGCTCAACGAATCGATGAAAAGACGCATGCAGGAAAACCAGGGAGACCTGACATACGAAGTCGTCTGGAACACACTGGGAGAATATCTTCAGCACCTGGAAGACAAAGGAGTCTCAACCAATGTAGCTTCATTTGTAGGAAATGGAAGTTTACGGTCTTATGTGATGGGAGTAGAAGATCGCGAGGCGACTGAAGAAGAAATGAATCAAATGAAAGAGTTATTGGCGAGAGAAATGAGGGAAGGAGCAGTTGGGGTTTCTTCTTCGTTATTATACGCTCCCAGTGGATCAGCCGATACCGAAGAACTCATCGAGCTTGCTAAAGTAGCTGCTGAGTACGACGGAATGTACATCTCGCATATCCGAAGTGAGGGAAACAATTTGCTAGAAGCCATCGACGAGCTGATCACTATTTCCAGAGAAGCTGGAATCAGGGCGGAAGTGTATCATTTAAAAGCCTCCGGAATTGATAACTGGGATAAGATGGATCAGGCCATTCAACTCATTGAAGATGCTCGGGAAGAAGGCCTACCGGTAACCACCGATATGTATAATTATCCGGCCAGTTCAACCGGACTCCATGTACAGTTACCGGGGTGGGTTCGGGAAGGTGGTGTTCCAGCCACAATCAGAAGATTATCAGATTCATCGTTAAGACAGCGAATTCTGGATGACACTGAGTTTAGAACACCTCCGGATCGAATTTTGCTGGTTGGATTCAGAAATCCGGAGTTAAGAGGCTACACAGGGAAATATCTTTCTGAAGTTGCGGAAGAAAGAGGTACTCCACCCGTGCAAACCATGATCGACTTAATTGTTGAGGACGATAGTCGGATTCAAGTGGTTTACTTCTCCATGTCTGAGGATAACATCAGAAAGAAGATACAGCTACCCTACATGAGTTTCGGTTCAGATGGGGGCTCGATGGCTCCTGAAGGAGTATTCCTTAACCGAAGTACACATCCACGTGCTTATGGAAATTTTGCACGCTTACTGGGTAAGTATGTCCGGGAAGAAGGACTCATTTCTTTAGAAGAAGCCATTTATAAACTCACGACACTTCCGGCATCCAATCTTAAAATTAAAGAAAGGGGAGCGTTAAAAGTTGGCTATTTTGCGGATGTGGTTGTATTCGATCCGGAAAAGATTATCGATCATGCCACTTTCGAAGAACCCCACCAGCTTGCTACCGGCGTTGAACATGTATTTGTAAATGGTGGTCAGGTAGTAAGTAACGGTGAGCACACAGGCGCTATGCCCGGCAGGTTTGTTCACGGTCCCGGGTACGAAGGCGCAAAAAATTAGGATGCTGAGTTTTTTCTTAAAAACAACTTTTGAGCCGCTGATTAACCGGATGATTGGATTAGCACGGATGTTCTTTTTTCCGTCATATCGAACGAAGGTGAGACATTTAAAAATGGTGTTTGAAGGAATGAAATCTTTAGACTTCTCTCCTTAGACAAGCTCAGGATTCGAAGTGACAAGAGAGGTATCCGTGCCATTACTTAATTATAAAAATCCGCGGTTCAACAATCATGCTTAGATTCTTCAGAACCATCCGAAAAAAACTTATGGAACAGAATAAAATTCGTACTTATCTGCTCTATGCCATTGGGGAAATATTATTGGTAGTAATTGGAATCTTGATCGCGCTGCAGATTAATAACTGGAATGAAGAAAGGAAGTTGGAGGCAGATAGAATTTTACTTCTTTCTGAAATGAAATCAGATTTCGAAACCACAAGATTACGGTTAAATAATAGTACGATTAATTCCAATGGAAGAATCTCACGCCAAGAAAAATTTCTCTCATTAGCTTATAAAAAAAGCACAGGCGTGCCTATTGATTCTATCCAGTATTACTTAGGGGCAGCTTTTGAACTAACACAGATACAACCTCTACTTACAAGTTATAATCAGGCAGTTTCGACTGGGAAAATAAGTTTAGTCAAAAATCCTTTTTTATCTGAAAAGATCGCAGAGTTTCTACTCTCCTATAAATTCTACAATGAGCATATCATCCTAAGTGGTAATATGTTTTATAATACCTCAATTTGGGAGTTAAGGAAAGAAATTGGAACCTTGCATTCGCTAGAAGGTGATGAAGCTGATTTAAATGTTAACAGGGTAGTTTATCCCGATGCTTATCCTATGTCAGATAAGGAATTCAGGACCTATATTTCTCAACCTCACGTATTTGCAGCATTTGAAAACTTCTTAACCTTACACTACAACATTAGAGATATGTTTCTTGCTATGGATAAGACCGCTGAAGAAATCATAGAACAGCTTAATGTATTGTTAGCAGAGGCTAAATAAAACTAACTTATGCTACGCTTCTTCCAACAAACAAGATTTGAACCACGGATTAACCGTATAATTGGATTAGCACGGATGATCTTTTTCTGTCATGTCGAATGAAGGTGAGACATCTAAAAATGGTGTTTGAAGGAATGAAATCTCTAGACTTCTCTCCTTCGACAAGCCAGGATTCGAAGTGACGAGTCAGGAATCGGTACCATCCTTTAATCCCTAAAATCCGCGGTTCAACACTTATGTTTAGATTTTTCCTGTAGCATAGAAATATAAACGGCAGAAACAGAAGTAGAAAAATAAGCCAATCTTTGAAGATCAGGTACTTTTTCAGTTAATTGGATTTTTAATAATCGGGGAAAATTATATATAAAATAGTAGGGATGTTTGTGCTTTGCATGATCTTAGCATGCAGCTATTCGGAACCACAAACACCATCAAATCCGCGTTTTAATCACGCCATGTTGTTTGTGATTGATGCGGAGGTTTCAAGGGCGTTTTATGAAGAAGCCTTTGGGATGCAATTCTATAAGCATCTTTCAGAGATGGTTATATTCAACGAAGAATCAGAAAATGATACTCTGGCGATCAATATTACTTTGATGAGAATGCCGGGATATAAATTCAACTATGAATTTGCACAATCCCCTGTAGCAGGTGATTCCACACTTCAGTCGCCTCACTATCAGCACGTAGGAATCGAAGTAGACGACATTGATGCTTCAATAGAAAGAGCAGAGAAAGCCGGAGCTGAACTAGCTGTACAAAAAAGACATCTGAAAGCCGGAGACATCGAAGCAAAAACGGTGTTTTTTTATGGGCCGGATGGAGAGCTGATTGAACTGATGGAAATGGTTGAGGGTGATTTCTAGATGCTCTGTGTCTATCACTATATAAAACTTAGGCCGTCATTGCGAGGCACTCAGCAAGGCAAGTGCCGTGGCAATCTCCTGAAATATACCCGAATAGAAGAGATTGCTTCGTCGATGTTAATCAAATCCTTTTTCAAAGTTGTATACTCCTCGCAAAGACAGGCTTTTACTTTAAAAGGAGGGGCGCTTGCTTAGATTCTTCCGCCAAATCCTAAGTAATGGCAGGGTAAGCTCGTCTAAACGCACATTAAATATTAAGCCGGGGATTGGAGAATCGGGCTCAACAAGCTATGTTCCATGAAACATCAAAAAACTACTACTAATCAATCATATACTACTATGAGACCATATATAAATAGCCTTCTGGCCATATTGACCATAATTGTATTATCAAGCCCGACTATACAAGCACAAGATTCCCCTCCATTCAGCGCAATGGATGTTTTCGACTTACAATGGGTTGATAATCCACAAATCTCACCCGATGGAAAGCAAGTGGTTTACAACCGCAGGGGGTTCAACAAAATGACCGACCGCAGAACTTCTTCATTATGGATTATAAACAGCGATGGTTCCGGTCATCGCAAATTAACGAATAGAACGGGAGGGGAAGGAAATGCGATCTGGTCTCCCAGTGGGGATCGGATTGCTTTTACAAGCTCAGAAGAAGGGCACGGAAGTGAGATTTTTATTTACTGGGTGGAAAGTGGTGTTACAGCAAGAATCACCCAGCTGGAAAGTAGTCCCGGTGGATTAGCATGGTCACCTGATGGACAATACCTATCTTTTACCATGAAGATTGAGGAGAGTAATCCGGTGTTGGTGAAATCACCAAAAAAGCCAAAAGGAGCTGAATGGGCACCGGCTCCCCGGGTAACCACACGGTTAAATTATGAGCAGGATGGATCAGGCTATATTTCTCCGGGTTATCGACATATTTTTGTTGTACCGGCAGATGGTGGCGCAACCCGGCAACTCACCCATGGAGATTTTGATCATGGAAGTCCGGTTTGGTCACCTGAGGGCGATCGGATTTACTTCTCAGCGAACCGGAATGAAGATCATGAGAAAGTAGCAGGGTATCGAAACTCTGAAATTTATGCTGTTGAATTAAGCGACCGAACCATCGCAGCATTAACGGATCGCTTTGGACCTGATAGCGGCCCTGCCGTTTCACCGGATGGAGAAACCATTGCGTACCTCGGGTATGACGATAAAATACAGACCTATCAAGTACGGCATATCTACCTGATGAATGCAGACGGATCAAACAAAAGAATGGTAGAAACAGGCTTGGACAGAAGCCCTTCTTCGCTTACATGGAAAGCCAATGGAAGAGGCTTATACTTTATGTATGATGATGAAGGAATCACCAAACTAGCTGAAACCGATTTAAGAGGAAATGTAAACGTACTTGCAGAGAACCTTGGGGGTACGGCTATCGGTCGACCTTATGGCGGGGGCTCCTATTCTGTATCAAATAACGGTGAACTGGCAATGAACCTGACTTCACCGGAGCACCCAGCTGAATTGGCTATAAAAAGAAATAACAGAGATGCTCAATTAATAACTTCTTTAAATGAAGCTCTGCTTGGGAATCGTACGTTGGGTAAGGTTGAGGACTATCGATATACCTCAACAGTTGATGGAATTGATTTACAGGGCTGGCTGATTTATCCTCCAAATCATGATGAAAGTCGAAGTTATCCTTTATTGGTAGAAATTCATGGTGGACCGATTACAAATTACGGACCTAGATTCACACCTGAACTACAGTTAATGGCATCAGCAGGATATGTTGTTTTTTATCCTAATATGAGAGGTAGTACCAGCTACGGAGAAGAATTCGGGAACCTGCTGTATCATGATTATCCGGGCGATGATTACCATGATGTGATGGACGGAGTTGATGGTTTGATTGAACGGGGCATAACATCAGAAGATAGTTTGTTTGTAACTGGTGGAAGTGCGGGAGGAATTTTGACAGCCTGGATTATTGGAAAGAACAATCGCTTTGAATCTGCGGCGGTGGTTAAGCCGGTAATGAATTGGATTAGCAAAACCCTGGTCGCTGATAACTATTATGGCTACGCAGAATATCGACTTCCTGGTCAACCGTGGGAGGAATTTGAAACTTATTGGAAGTATTCTCCTATATCACTCGTTGGCAATATCGAGACGCCAACCCTGGTAATGGTTGGTACAGCGGATCTTCGAACTCCGCTTTCAGAGTCAAAACAATTGTATGGAGCATTGAAGATTCGTGAAATAGAAACTGCATTGGTGGAAATTCCCGGGTCTTGGCACTTTATTGCGAACCGGCCGAGTCAGTTAATCACCAAAATAGATCATATTCTGGCCTGGTTTGAAAAGACAGGGAAGTAGAAACCTAATGCATCAAAATGCACTGCTTCTTCAACGTATCAACTTTTGAACCGCGGATTAAGCGGATTCACAGATGAGCACGGATTTAAAATATCAAGGTATCACAAAGAAAATTATAGGTGCATCATTTGATGTCCACTCATTATTGGGGAATGGTTTTCAGGAAGTGATTTATCAAAGAGCGTTGTCTCATGAGTTTCAGGAAGCGGGACTGAATTTTCAACGTGAAATCGAGCAACAAATCTACTACAAAGATTTACCCCAACCAATTGGCACAAGAAGAGCTGATTTTGTAGTTGAGGGTAAAGTTCTTGTTGAAATTAAAGCTATAATTGAGCTTGAAGATGTACACATAGCTCAAGCATTGAATTATTTGAAAGCGTACAAATTAGAGGTTGGCTTACTCATAAATTTTGGCTCGAAAAGCCTCACATTTAAAAGATTGGTGTATTCATGAATCATAGTTTTGAACCACTGATTAAACAGATGGTTGTATTAGCACAGATTTTAGGTACCTGCCATAAATCCGCGCCATCCCTTAATCCAAAAAATCCGTGGTTCAAACCCCATGCTTAGATTCTTCCGACATATTAGAAAACAACTTATGGAACAAAACAAAGTTCGTACCTATCTGCTCTATGCTGTTGGGGAAATCGCACTAGTAATGATTGGGATTTTGCTTGCCCTACAGGTTAATAACTGGAATGAAGAGCGTAAGGTAAACACGCTGGAATCTAAATTACTTAAACAGGTAACTGTTGCATTAGAAGATGATATAGAGTATTTCAATATGCTTATAAGTAGAATGGATCAAAGTCAATCAAGTGCTGCAGTAATCACAAAACTATATCAGAATGATATAAAAGTAGATAATGACTCGTTAATAAATCTAACAGACGATCTTGTTCTAGGATATTTATTTGTCTATAACAACGGTCCATACGAAGCTATCAAATCCACTGGATTAGATATTATAAATAATGACGAAATCAGAGAGAAGCTCACCCATTTATACGATTTTCGATTAAAAAGAGTCGATTTAGCACTTAATGAAAACAATAATGCAGGTTCAATTTATTCCAGCTACCATCGAAATTACATTCAGCACCGCCCATATCTAAGAGACGATGGAAAGGTGAGATATCAAAAAACGTTAGCGGTAGATAATATTCTTCAGGATGAGGAATTTTGGATATTATTCAGAAGAGCAGAGTATCAATCAATGATAGCAGGCGTTAGAATTAAAAATACAGTTCCACATATGGAAGGTCTTAAAATATTAATCAATAACTATTTAGAAGACTAATGCTTCGCTTCTTCCGACATATCCCGTTGTCATTCCTGCGAAGGCAGGAATCTAGATCTACATGCATAGCTTTTAATTTAACTCTAGATCCCCTGCATTCGCGTGGGGATGACTTTTCTACTTTAATAGGAAGTCATGCTTAGATTTTTTAGAACCATCCGAAAAAAACTTATGGAACAGAATAAAGTTCGTACCTACCTCCTATACGCGTTAGGTGAAATTGCTTTAGTAATGATTGGGATATTACTGGCACTTCAAGTAAACAACTGGAATGAAGAACGGAAAGAACGTGAAATCGAACAAGAAATCTTACAACAAGTAAAAGAAGATCTATCCAGTAGTTTAACAGATTTAGAATTAAATATGTCAATGATCGATCAGTCAATGCAATCCGCTCAGATTTTAATCGAACATATGGACAGCCAAAAACTATATGATGATTCCATCGGTACTCATATTAGTAAAATATTTCTTTGGTCAGTTTGGCTTAATAATGCTGGCGGCTACGAATCGATGAAATCAGAGGGAATTAATATCATTTCAGATGAAGGACTTAGAAATGATATTATCAATTTGTATGAAGGCCGACTCGAATTCCATAGAGAATTTGAATCATTCATAAATGCACGAACAGAAGCGCTGGTTAATCAGGATGGCAGCTCTTTTTTTAAAAGCATGAATAAAGGAATTGGATTTAATAATGGAAGTTTTTCCTTTGGGTATTCGAAACCCTTAGACTATGAAGTATTAAGAACAGATGTCGACTTTCGTTTTCAGGTCTAAACAATGGCTTCAATGTTGAGATTATTCCAGCAGTTATCAAACCAAGGTAACAAGAGCCGGATAGAAAGTTTAATTGTGGAAATAGATGCTAATTTAGAGAATTTTTAATGCTTCGCTTCTTCCTCATATCAACTTTTGAACCACCGATTAAACGGAGTTTCTTTAATACGTCATTCCTGCGTAGGCAAGAATCCAGATTGGAATTTGTTGGCTTTGATATAGTTCTAGATCCCCGGCATACGCGTGGGGATGACTTCATTCTTCTAAAAAAAGAAGGTATACATGCTTAGATTCTTTAGAACCATTCGAAAAAAACTCATGGAACAGAATAAAGTTCGTACTTACTTCTGGTATGCACTTGGAGAAATATTTCTCGTAGTGATCGGGATCTTAATTGCTCTTCAGATCAATAATTGGAATGAAGCGAGGATTATTAAGAATCAGGAATACAAGCTTCTTCTATCTTTGAAAGAGGAGTTTGAACAAAACCTTATAGAGCTTCAGGAAGTGATTAAAATTAATAAGGCTAATATCAAAGGGGCTAATGAATTTGCATCTGCACTTTCTCCAGATAGAGTAATGTTTTCAGAAAAAGAAATTGCACAAATTTGGGACAAAACATTCAGAGTGGATGCTATTTTTCGACCAAGCTCTGGCGTATTAAGTGAGGCTATTAATTCAGGAAATTTAAGCATTATTCAAAATCGTGAATTAAAAACAGCCTTAGCTTCCTGGGAGGCAAAAATTGAAGAACTTAAAGTACATGAAGAAAATGTTTTCCTGTTTAGAATGGCTGCTTATGACCATTTGAGAGAAAACGGAAATTTCAGAAAAATTCTGGATCATAGCAGAGAAACCGAAATATGGTATCAGCTCGAAAATAGCCCTTTCCCCAGTTCAAATAAGACACTACTAAGGTCATCTCAATTTGAAAATGATTTACTCTTATTTATCGGTACTTCTGTTTATTTCGAATACAAATATCTGATACCTCTGGAAGAATATCTAAAGTCCAGCATAGAATTATTAAATAAAGAGATTGCGGGTGCTTAGATGTTTTGCCAAACCCGAAAAGTATCTATTCCACCTCGTTCAGACCTTTAACAGAAAGGTGTCTTTTGGGTGTTCTTTCGAGCTGAGCCTCAAATGCAGTTCTCGCTTCTTCCATCATTCCCATTTTCAGGTAAACTTCGCCTAATAACTCAGAAGAAGGTTTTACAATTTCAGGTGGACCAAATTCTATGGGTAATGAAAATTCGTACTCAATTTCTTTTTTGAGCATATCAATACCCGCTTCGGTATCTCCTTCATCAATTAATAGAAGAGCTTTAATCTGATTGGATTTGTGGAGCACTTCTTCAGCTCTTACTGGTATATCCATGAAGCTCATCAGCGAATCCAGATTTTCTTGCGCATCTTCAATTTTGCCAGTCTTAACTCCTGCCAATGCATTCGTGAAATAGTAATCAATTGCTCCCCAGCCCAGTTTTTCAGACTCTATTTCCCAGTCACTAATGGCTACCCAGTTTTCAGAATCGATGATATAATGAGCTCTCATAATTCCAAAATGCCATTGTTCTCCGGTTGTTGGAGTTCCTTCAATACGCTCTTTGCAATTAGTGAGAACTTCAGCGGCCGACTCAACATCACCTTTTTGGAGATAACCATATTCTAACCACCATGGGTAATGACCACATACCGTGGTTTTATCTCCCAGTTCTTTTTGGCGTGTGTTTTGTACATCTCTGGCAACGATATTTGCTGAGACCACATCATCCCACATACCCATCGCCAGAAAGATGTGCGAAGTCATATGCTGAGCATGAGCAGCAGCAGGTGCAATTTTTGAATAGGCTCTCGCCATAGGTAACCCTAAGGGAGCATGAATGGGATCATCAAAAGAATGAATTAAATAATGGGCTGCTCCCGGATGTTCCTGATTGGCATTCCATACATCAAAAAGCTCAGCAGCAGCACGCATATAAATAGCAAAATCTCTTCCTTCATGCGCAGATCCTAAAATGGCAAGACCATAAAAAGATGTAATTTCATGATCATCCGGGTATTTGGAATGAAGCTGTTCCATTTTGTCCAGATAAAGGAAGTCCCGCTCTTCTTTGGTTTTATCAGAAGATTCAGGAGTATTGCCAAAAAGAATTTCCAATGACATCAGGTAATCTTTTTCTCTTTCAGTAGGAGCTTTTTTTTGACGATCTGCTACAGTTGGTCCTAAACGATTTAATGCTTCGTTAGCAGCTTCCAGGTCCTGTCGTTGCCAGATTGCGTGATTATAGGTTTTAGCTTCTCCCCAATAAGCTAATGCAAAACCCGGATCAGCATCCTGAGCTTTTTTAAAAGCTCTAGCCGCATCACCATATTCAAAATTATGAAGCAGCATTACCCCTTTAATGAACTCATCCTGAGCTTCTGCAGATCCTGAGTTAGGAAAGTCAATTTTCCCCAATAGTGAATTTTCCTGCGCTATAACATAATTACTGTTTAAGCTGCACAGGGAAGTAAGGAATAGGAGAAGGAACATATTCTTCATTGTTCTGATTAATTAATTAGTCAATGTATATAGTGTAATTCCCGTGCAACTGAAAGATTTGAAATGAATCTGATCAACAAACTCAGGAATTAAAAAACTCAATTATTATATTCAAAAAGAGATAATTCAAAAATATTTCATAAACATTTTCTACGTTGTGAAATACGACAAAATTTAATTGTTAACTAACCATTCTAAATACATGGAAAAATCAAGAATCTATAAAGGGTTTATGTGTCTGATGCTAAGCATTGGAATAGCTACAGCATCCTTTGGACAAAGTGGCTTAACCCCCATTCAGTTATCGAAAATTCAAAGCGTGGGATCAGTGTACATTTCCGAAGATGGTTCAACTGTATTATATACATTATCTGTACCTGCCGATCCTTTTAAAGAAAATGCGCTTGCAAGTTTCCATCTGTACATGATGGATACCGGGAGTGGAGAAGAGCAAGCTTTAATTACTGATATGAGTTTTGGGGGAGTAGCATTCCGTCCCGGGCAAAGCAGTTTTACCTACCTGGCTAAAAAGGATGGAGATGAAACCCGTTCGCTGTATGAATGGAATTTTGATACCAACGAAAGAACAAAGCTTTTTGCCTTCGATCAGAATATTTCAAGCTATGAATGGGCCTCGGACGGCGATCATCTCGTTTTTCGTGCGCCAAGACCTGAGCCTGAATCGGAATCTCCACTTCCTTATCAGCCGGAAGTATATGAGGAAGGTTTAGGAGAGACATGGGCATATATGCAGAATGTATCTCAGGAAGGCCACATGCCTCACCGCATTCCTGTGGAAGGAACTGTTTCTGCGGCAAGCTGGAGTCCCGACAAGTCTAAGCTGGCTATTTCCGTAGCGCCAACTTCTTTAGTAGATGATTCTTTTATGAGACAACAGGTACTAATCATCGATCATGAAACCAGAGAAGTACTGGCAGAAGTTGATCACGTTGGGAAACTTGGGAGCTACGTTTGGAGTCCTGATAGTAAACACCTTGCAATGGTTGCCGCGGCCACTATAAACGATCCCATTGATGGACGTATCAAAATTGCGGATGTGGAAACGGGTGAAACCATCATCATTCTGGAAGACTTCGAAGGGAAATTTGATCAGCTTTCCTGGATTGACGATCAGCAACTCAATTATCTGGCGAGCAAAGGAGTGCATTCTGAATTCGGATCACTCAATATTGAAAGCGGAGCTATGAATGCAGTAGCATCCATGGAAGGAGTGAACCTAAAAGCATACAGCAAATCTTCAAACGGTGATGTGGTTTTCGATGCAAACACACCGATGCATCCTGATGAAGTATATCTGATGAAGGCTGGCAAAGATGAGCCAATGAGAGTAACGAACAGTAATCCCTGGTTGGATGATGTTGAGCTTGGGAAGCAGGAAGTCATTACTTATAAGACAAAAGACGGCTTTGAAATCGAGGGCTTATTGATTTATCCGCTGGATTATGAAGAAGGAACACGATATCCATTAATCAATGTAATTCATGGCGGACCAGAGGCACATTATGATAATGGGTGGTTGACTTCCTATTCAATGTCAGGACAAGTAGCCTCCGCTGATGGATTCGCGGTATTCTATCCGAATTATCGTGGAAGTACAGGGCGAGGCTTAGAATTCGCAATGAGCAGTCAGGGCGATTTAGCCGGTGCCGAATTTGACGACATCGTGGAAGGTGTAGATCACCTGATTGATCTCGGTATTGCTGATGAAGAAAAAGTAGGAGTTACCGGAGGTTCTTACGGTGGATATGCGACTGCTTGGATGAGTACAAAATACAGCCATCGTTTTGCTGCTGGTGTGATGTTCGTGGGAATCAGTAATAACATATCGAAGTGGGGAACCAGCGACATCCCAGAAGAATTGTACCATGTGCATGCCCGAAAACGAATCTGGGATAATTACCAGGATTATTTGGAACGCAGCCCGATCTATCATGTAGATAATGCGCAAACTCCATTGTTGATCATGCATGGAAAAGACGATACCCGTGTTGATCCGGGCCAATCTTATGAGCTGTATCGCCACATTAAAACCAGAACAGAAACTCCGGTTCGTTTGGTTCTATATCCTGGCGAGGGGCATGGAAATCGTCATGCAACCGCTCAGTTCGATTATAACCTGAGAATGCTGAGATGGTTCAATCAGTATCTGAAGGAAGATAAAATCCGACCGGATGCTGAGCTGGAAATAGAAGAAATGACGATCAAAGAACAGTAACTAGTTCGATCAAAAAGCCTACCACATTCGGGAGGCTTTTTTTATCAGGCCGATTATTTTACAATCACCTTGTCTAAAAACCTGATCGATTAATACTTTATGAAGCAAAAGTATTAATCGATGAAATTGATTTAAGTACCAGAATAATGGCTAATTGTAATAACTGATGATAGAAGCCATCTGCAGTTACTAATAATTCTCTACAATCTCATCAACTTTCAGCAATGTTCCCTTTATCATGGTATGAGTTATCGTCCTCATATTTGAAATATCTTCCGATGGATCTGATTCTAAAATGATTAGGTTTGCGAATTTACCTATTTCCAAAGTCCCGAAATCTTCACCCCTTCGCATACTTTCAGCTCCATTTTTTGTAGCAATCACGATCATATCTCTAGCAGAAATTCCAGCCGCTTGCATAGCTTCCATTTCTTCATAGATCGAAATTCCATGAAGTGTCCCGGGATTTCCGGCATCGGTTCCAACAACAACTTTTACTCCCTCATCATGTAATCTTTTCAAATTCCTAAGCTGTTGCTCGCTTACTCTATCCGTAGCAGGATCATATTGTTGTAATCTGCTTTTTGCATTCTCAGTTAATCTGGGATGATCTTTAAACTGGGATGCTGTTTCCATAAGCTCTCTCGTTTTGGCATCAACACATCCATTCGGATCTACAATTTCAAAGGATTCAATATCAGCAGCAGCTCTTCTTGCTAAGGTATATCCACTTCCTACAATTAATGTTGGGTTATAATAGGTGCCATTCTCTTTAGCCAGTTGGATAAACTCATCATCTACATCGGTATCTTCAACACTGTGTACTAACAATTTCGTCCCATTTCGCAATGCCGCTTTAGCTTGTTTTAAGCTCGTAGCATGAGCGATCATTTGGTTTCCTTTTTTCTCTATTTCTTCAGCAGCTGCTTCAATGTATTTCATATACTCAGCGTCATTTGCTCGGATCTGCCAAAACTTTATTCCTGTACTTCCCAGATCAGACAAATACTGAACTGTTTTTACTCCCGCCTCTTCAGAATCTAAATGAACCAACACTCTATCAGAAGGAAGATCAAACGGAGCTCCCGAAACCGGAGTTAATAGTGGGCCTGCAGCCGCAACATGCGGAGCCCTAGGGTTATTCTCAGCTTCATCTTGCAGATCAATAGACCAACTCATTCCCCCGACATCATAAACTGCCGTAATACCAGAACATAAATAGGAATCGTAATATCTTTCTGGATTCTGTCTTTGATAGGCTGTGACTTCTGAAATAGGATACACCTCGTTTAAATCAAGGGCGTCTGGTCTGCTATCAAAAAAACCGGTTTGAAAGAAATGCATGTGAGCATCAACTATTCCGGGAGTAATGAATTTTTCTTCAGCATCTATAACAGTTGCATTTTTTGGCACCATGCATTCATCCTCTTCACCAACGCATTCAATTACACCGTTCTTTGCTACAATAACTCCATTCGTAATTGCCTCTCCTCCATTTCCATCAAAGATGGTAGCTCCTTTAATGACAATAACTGAGTTTTCTTGCTGAACTCCACCGCATGTCATCAATACAAAACATACAATGATTGGCAACAGGATCTGAGCATTCTTTTTTAACATAGTAGTTAGTTCTTTAATTAGTAGATGTGCCAATTAAGTTTAAATTAATTGCAAACCCAAGTGAATACTGAAAAGTAAAAGCTAATAATGACCAACACGAAATTAAACGATAAACAAAAAATACTTTTCGGATGGATATTTATCCTAACAGGCCTGCCTTTTATTCTCATCTCACTCGAAATTATTTCTGTGGATGAATCTACTGTTCATGCTCCTCTCTGGGTTATTGGTTTGTGTGGCTGTATTTTCTCTCTTGCTGGTATAATGATTGTTCTCGGGGAACATTCGAAATGGAATAACCTTCTGGCAGCTATTCTGATTTTATCTATGGGAAGTGTCGGAGCATGGGTGGCGCTTTTTGGTGCCTCAGAAAACTTTTCAGGAGGCATTGCCTTGTTAAGTGATTCCGCTAACACTTCACTTGCACGCTGGATGTTTGGTGCAGGAGCATTGATTTGTTTTATAATAGCTCTTTACGCAATCAGGGTACACTTCAGACCAAAACAGAAATAGCTCTCCTTTTAGTTGAGGCCTCTGTTAGTTACTTTAGCCAAACTCGTCAACAAAAATAGAACCCCGCTATGGCTAACCGATATAGATCTTCTTTCCTGACTCTTTTCCTTTCGATACTCGTTTTACTTCCAGATCATGGATACTCTCAGAATTCTCCGATGTATCCATCTTCCCAATACAATCCTGAAGTTACCACGCCGGCATCGTTTCTGGGCTACGAAATCGGGGATGATCTGACGGAGCATAATCCGATGATTGATTATATGAAAGAACTTGAAAGCGAAGTTCCTGAAAGAGTGAAGGTCATTAAAATCGGAATATCTCAGGAACGGAGACCAATGTATTTGGTAGTTATAAGCTCTCCCGCGAATATGGAAAATCTGGATGCCTATCGTGAGGCGGTGTCTAGTCTGAAAGATCCGAGAGAAACTTCAGAATCTGAAGCACAGGAAATTGCAGCTAATACTCCTGTAATATCGTGGATGAATTATGCTAATGACGGAGAAGAGTCAGCGGCCTTCGAAGCTGCAATAGCAGTCGCCTATCACTATGCAGCGGGGATGGATGAAGAAACTACATCAACCTTAGAGAACTCTATTATTGTAATTAATCCGGCGCATAACCCGGATGCCCATTCAAGACATGTTGCCTGGATGAAAGGAATGAAAGTTGGGCCAAATGGAACACCTGACAGGATTGCGGCGGAGCATCAGGGTGATTGGTTGATGTCGAGTAGTGATACTCATTATAAAATTGATAGCAACCGTGACGGGTTTGCACTTTCCCAGAAGGAATCAAAGATAGTTGCAAGCAGCATGCGGCATTGGAGTCCACAGGTTTGGGTTGATTATCACGGGGAGCCGGAAGAATATTTCTTTGCACCCTATGCAATTCCGGTAAACCCTAATTATCCAAACTCAATCGTCAAGTGGGCGGAAGTAATTGGTAAAGGCAATGCTACTGCTTTCGATGAGTACAAGTGGACCTATACTTCCAGAGAAGTATATGATTTACACTATCCCGGATATTGGGATTCGTACCCGGCATTCAACGGTGCAATTGGAATGACTTATGAAACAAATGGTGGTGGTGATAAAGGATTTCAGTATTACAAAAATGATGGAACCATAGCGACTTTAAGAAATGCAATTGCTCATCATGTGGTGGCTAGTATTGCAACTGCTAAAACTACTGCTGAGAACAGTGAAGGAATACTGATGGACTTCTATAATTTCTTTAGACAAGGAATGGATGAAGTTCGCAATGAACCTTTGAAGCAGGTTGCTTTGATGCCTGGCAACGATACCGATGATTTGGTGAAATTATTACTGGAACATGAAATTGAGGTATATGAATTAGAGTCTGAACAAGCCGTTGAAGGAGTTTCCTATTTAAGTGGAAACACTTCTAGAGTAACTTTACCGGAAGGTTCCGTAATCATTCCAATAGCACAACCTTTGAAGCGCTTAGCAAAAGTGCTACTTGAGCAAAATGTTGGGATTCAGGAAGAATTTATGGAACAAGCATTGGAAGCTCATGCATACAATATTTCTGTGGGTGCGAATGCACCAAAAAAGCGAGTAGGATTTTATGATGTGACAGCATGGTCCTTGCCGCTTACGTATGGGTTAGATGCTTATGCTTTAGGAAGATCAATCACAAATGGATTGGTAGAAGTAGGTGAGAGTTCAAATGAGCAAGAGCCTTCCAAAGCCAATTACGCTTACATTTTTCCATATAACTCAAACGCAGCAGCTTCTTTGATGAGTAGATTAATGATGGAAGAATTCAAAGTTGCGATGGCTTCGGAACCATTTATGAGAAATGGAAAGTCGTATGATCGCGGTGTTGTTGTGGTAAGAGTAAATCGTAATAATGAATCTCTGCATCAAAGAATAACGGAGCTCTCCAAAGAAACCGGAGTGAGCGTGGAAGCCATTGATGAAGCATGGACTGATGAAGGTATTTTGATGGGAGCCAGAACGGTGGTTGCCTTAAAAAAACCGAAAGTAATGGTGTTGATGGATGAGCCTACCAATGGAAGAAGTTACGGCGCACTATGGTTTACCTTAGAACAGAGGTATGGAGTAGAGTTCACAGCGGTACGGGTACAGGATTTCAACCGGGCCAATTTGTTTGAGTACGATGTTGTGATTATGCCTCCTGGTTCTTCTTCGGGATATAAATTTATGATAGGAACGGGAGGAATAAACCGAATGAAAGAATGGGTAAGAGCAGGAGGCACTTTTATTGGAATCGGAGCTGGAGCAACTTTTGCCACAGATGAGGATGTAAATCTTACTACCTCCAGGTTGTTAGGTGATGTGAGGGTAGACCAAACGCCCGGTGCTATTCTCAGGGTAAACCTTGATACCAACCATTTTCTCTCTCTGGGATATGATGAACAAATTCCGGTTCATATAAACAGTGGGAATATTTTTACTCCATCGGAAGCAGGCGCTAACGTAGCAGTTTTTGATGAAGATGCTGTTGTAAGTGGTTTTGTGTTTGAAGAGAACCAACCAAACTTTCCCGGTAATGCCTATTTGATTCACGAATCTATGGGAAGAGGAAACGTAATTCTTTTCGCTGAACAACCGGTCTACCGTTTGTATTGGCGGGGATTGGAGAGGTTGTTCATAAACAGCGTATTGCTGGCCCCGGGTTTTTAGTTACTCATTTGCTAACGTATCAGCCGGATTTGTAAGACCAGCTTTTATAGTTTGAAAGCTAATTGTTGCCAGTGCTATAAACAGAACTATAAGCGCTGCCAAAACGAAATGTAAAGGTCCAATAGAAATGTGGTAGGCAAAATTCGTCAACCACTCGTTCATTCCGTACCAGGCTATTGGAGAAGCAATTAGCACTCCAATAGCAACAAGTTTAACAAAGTCTTTGGCGAATAAACCGGATATCTGTAAAACGGAAGCCCCTAAAACTTTCCGAATACCAACTTCCTTTACCCGGCTTGAAACGGTGAGAGTAACTAAGCCAAATAATCCAAGGCATGCTATAAAAATGGCAAATAGTGAGGAGTAATTTATGATGGTTGCCCATCGCTCATCGTTGGCGTACTCCTCGTGCATATCCTCATCCAAAAAGCGGTAATTCAGAGGAATTTCAGGTATAAAAGTATTCCAGGTATCCTTAATCATTGCAATGGTTTCTTGCATGTTTTCGGGACGGATTCGGATCAATAAATTTCCATGACCCCAGGCGGGATTCATCGTTAAAAAGGCTGGGTCCATTTCATTATACAAAGCCTGGAAGTAGTGATCTTTAACGACTCCGATAATAATCGCGCCTCCGTGAGCATCTTCTCCGGGAGTAAGAGCAGGAATTTGTTTTCCAATCGGATCATTCATTCCAAATTCCCGGGCGAACGTCTCCGTTATTATGACAGATTCTGCTGTGTCTGTTGCCAAATCGGGATTAAAGTTTCTTCCGGCTACCAATTCCATTTCCATGAAGTCGATATAATTACTTTCAACAGTAAATACATTGATATTTTTCTGATCACCTTCAAACTCAACACCATATCCATACGATCCCTGAAATCCCACGGCAACCCCGGTAGCAGTGATATCTAAAATATCTGCATGACCCCCGATTGCAGTTCGGAAATCATTCGCAACTTCTAATCCATCCAATCGGTTCAGTGGAATATAAACTACATGCTCGGTATTGTATCCCAGATCTTGTGACCGAATAAATTCCAACTGGTTTTTCATTACAAGTGTGCTGATGATTAACATCACAGAAAGAGCAAATTGTAAAGCTACCAGCGATTTAGTGAATAAATTCGAGCCACTCAGTTTAAGTGAGCCTTTCAAAGTAATTACAGGTTTAAAACCTGATAGAATGATAGCAGGATAGCTTCCTGCAACAAAACCTGTTAAAACCATAAACCCAAACAAAGCAACAAGAGTCGTCCAGTTTTCAAGATAATTAAAGGCTAGGGTTTTCCCACTTAATGCATTGAAGACCGGTAAAAACAGTTCAGCAAGCAGAACCCCCAAAATCATGGAAATTCCACAAATCAGGAAGGCTTCACCCCAGAATTGGAACATCAATTGATGACGGAATGCACCCGCCACTTTTCTCATCCCAACTTCTTTAGAGCGCCTGGAAGAACGCCCAATGGAAAGTGTCATAAAATTGATACAGGCAATGAGTAAGATAGCGATGGCAATTCCCGAAAGGATATACGAATACATGGGATCACTTACCGAGTTCAAGTGAATCTCAGGGAGTGGGTTAAGATGAAATGTGCTTGCTATCTGGTTATCAGGTATTTGATATCGCTCTCTAAGTATTACATTATATTCGCCTACATACCTTTCTCTTAAATCAGCTAGAGGTTGTTCAAGTTGGGTTGCATCAACCTGTTCTTCCAACATTATGTATGTTCGATATAAATTCATAGTCCACCTATCAAGGAATGGTGGTCGATATCGGATATCTCCCTGAACTGGAATCAGGATTTCGAAACGAATCGTAGAATTATTTGGAATTTTCTCTATCACTGCCGTAACTAAGTAGTCTTCAAAACCTTCTTCTTTCCGGATCTTGAGCGTTTCACCAACCACATTGGTTTCCCCAAAATATTTAATGGCAATCTCTTCAGTTATTACAACAGAATGAACATTAGTAAGAGCACTTTCCGGATCGCCGTAAAGAATGGGAAAGCTGAACATTTTGAAAATATCGGCATCAGCATAATGAACTGATTCACGGATTGGTTCATTATCAACCTGCATATAATGAGTGCGCCGAAAAACCCGCGTATAAGCTTCTACTCCAGGTATCTCTTGTTTAAGAGTTGGAGCCAAAGGAATAGGGCCATTAGCGCCATCATACCTGACAGAACCATCAGTATCAAAATAGCGCTGCTCAACCCGAAAAATTCGCTCATTATTTTCATGGAAACGATCGTATGTGAGCTCATCTTGAACGTATAAAAATATGAGCGCACAGAAGGCTAGTCCAATTGCCAACCCGAATACATTAATAACGGAATACACCTTTTGCTTTTTAAGTGATCTGAATGTCACTTTCATATAGTTTTTAAACATGGAATAAGTGTTTAGGTTAGTAAATTGGAATTCTTCGAACCAGCTTCTTCTGGTCCAGATACTCAGCACATCTTTCCAGTATTGTCTTCGAGCGTAAGCTGCACCATGATTCGAAAGGCGGATTTGAAAAAGTTCGTCTAAATCAGCCTCTGCTTCTTCCTTAAACTTCCAGGCTACGCTGATGCCAAGTATCCACTTAGCCAGTTTCGGTGGAGAATTCTGATTTCTTCTTTTCATATTAACTCCAACCCGGACTCCAATTAAACTTTTTCCAGAGTGATTCCCGGATCATTCGTGCTTCCTGTAAAGCAGATTCTCCGGCATAAGTAACCGTATAAATGCGTTTACTTTTTCCTCCACGCTCCGCAGTAGGTTTACTCATACGGGAGCTTAAAAATCCTTTCTTGGTGAGTCTTTCCAGTGAGGTGTATAAAGCTCCCATACTTACAGATCTATTAGTATGAGTCTCTAATAATTGTTGGATTGATACAGTATAGGCTTCGTTATCAAGTCCACCGATAGCTAAAAGTACAAGCTCTTCAAATTCACCAAGTTTGTTTTTTCCCATGATAGCAAGCAAAAGAATTATAATTTCTTTCTAAATGTAGGTAAAATAGACGAGTTAAAATTTTAATTAGTTTCAAAATGAGTAAAAAAAGATTTTTAAGATCTAAAAAACCGCTTTAAAGAACGAAAAGGCTATCATCGCGGCAATGGTTACTTTAATCATGGTTCCAGTTAAGAATCCAATAAAAGATCCCCAGGCTGATTTAAGAGCTTTATTTACATCTTGTTTGTAAATGAATTCGCCGACAAAAGCACCAATTAAAGTGCCCAGGAAGAATCCTAAAGGAGGAAAGAATAGCATTCCCAAAATCATACCAATGGTACTGCCGGTTACTCCATACACCGAGCCCCCGTATTTTTTAGTAGTATAGGCTGGGATGAGGTTTTCCAACATTAGAACTACAACTACTACAATTCCCCAGGCTACAAGGAAGAAGGTAGAGAACTGAGCAACGCCACTTAGTTGAAGAATCCAAAGTGCTGCATAACTAAACGGGAGTCCGGGCAAGACAGGAAGAAAGGCTCCTGCGAGTCCAACCAGAATACAAACGATACCAAGCGCAATCCAAAGTAATTCCATAGAGAAAGTGTAAGCTTATTAACGTTGCAGTACCACGTAATAATGAACAGAATGTTTCGAATCACATCTTCAAGTGGTCATTTTCAAACGAAGCCTCAATATATTGATTGATAGAAATATTAGCCCATTTTTCCTGCGAACCCTTGGCAATAAAGTCTAAATCGTGATCGCCGGTATTTACCTCATTAAATAAGAGAGAGCTTATATGATCCATATCTTGTTTACTAAACTCGTAAATGCGGTCTTTCGATATGGATATTCTTTCTGTCCCAAATATATCAGAAGCAATATTATTGGCTACGGTTTTAGCCATAGTTTCTGTCGATGTTCGGGTTCTGGGAACACCACAGGGTACAAAAGTATCTTCTTTTTGAGGGATGGAGACAGCTCCTCCGGCTGCATAAATATTCGGATATTGGCTATGCTGGAATTCTTCATTCACATTAATTAATCCAAAAGGATTGGAAAATTTTCGGGTGGTTCTTACGGCATCAACGCCGATGAACTGTGGAACTATCATGGTGAATTTGGTCTGAATTTTTTCTCCACCTTCTAAACAGACCTGGTTTTCATTTAATTGATGGATTTCTGCATTGGTTCTCCAATTAATATGATATTTATCAAAAAATTGTTCGCAGGATTTTGCATTCTGTTTAGCCCCAGCAATTCCAAAATGGGTGAGATAAGGCTCAGCAGTAATAAAATGAATGGCGACTTTATCCAGCAGGTGGTGGTTTTTTAGCTGATAAAGAGCGTTCAAGAGAAACTCGTAGGCAACAAAAAAGTACCCTGCCCACTGGGCTGCGCCTATTACAATTGGACCCGGATTTTTTAGAAATTTTTTCCAGGCTTTACGGGTTCGCTCAGCTTCAAACAGAGAACAAATCGACCACGCGTTTATACCCGGTACAAATCCTTTTATACTGCTGTAATTAGCTTTTGTGCCAGTTGCAATTACAAGATAGTCGTAGTGTATGTCTTCTTTAGGAGTGTAAATCGTTTGATCCTGCAAATCAAAACCGTATACGGTGGTTTCTACAAAATGTACTCCAAGATTCTGGTAGATAGGACGGGTATCAAAAGAAATATCACCAAGGTTTCGGTATCCAAAAGGGTGCCATACCAGCGAAGGCATAAACATAAATTCCGGTGTGTGGTCAATTACCATAATCTCATGTTTCCCTTTCAAAAGTTTAACAAGATTAAGGGCAACTGTATATCCCGCAAAACTCGATCCAACTATAACAATTCGCTTTTTCATAACTACCTCGCTGTTAGTGTATCAATACAGTAGTACACATTGTTGAAGATTGTGTGAAGGAGTGGAAAAGCGCTTTCACGAAAAATTCATACAGGTCTCTTATAGTGTTAGAAAACGGAGGTCAAAATGAAGGCTGCAAAACAATCAAAAGGAACAATTGGTATTCTTACCGGCGGGGGAGATGTCCCGGGGTTAAACCCGGCAATTCGGGGAATTACAATCAGGGCGTTAAGAGAAGGTTTTAAAGTGATAGGATTTCGCAGGGGATGGGCTGGATTAATTGATATCAAAAGAGACAAAAAGGCGAATAATGAGAATAATTTTCTTGAGTTGACTGAAGAACTTGTCAATAAAGCCGGCAGAACCGGAGGAACTTTTCTGCACACATCCAGAACCCGGCCCAGCCATGTCAAAAAAGCAGATGTGCCTGAGCATCTCAAAGAAAAATATAGTGATGAAATCAATGATTTAACTCCCGAGGTACTGAAAAACCTTGATTTCGTCGGTATAGATTATTTGATCCCAATTGGAGGAGATGACACACTTAGTTACGGAGTTCGTTTGTATACTGAAGGAGTTAAGGTTGTTGCTCTTCCAAAAACGATGGATAATGATGTACCAGGGACTGATTATTGTATCGGTTTTAGTACCTGTATCACACGAACTATCCAACTGGCTAATTCACTGAGAACTTCTGCAGGGTCACACGAACGCTTTCTGGTAATGGAGGTATTTGGACGTTACGCTGGTTTCACGGCCATGCTTCCAACTATGGCAGGGGCAGCAAACAGATGTGTTATCCCCGAACATAAGTTCGAAATGGGTCATCTTGCCGAACTATTGATGTACGACCGAAATAAAAACCCAAGTCGTTATTCTATGCTACTAGTTTCGGAAGGAGCGATGTTTGAAGGCGGCGAGATGGTTTTTAAAGATGCGACCACAGATGCTTATGGGCATAAAAAGCTGGGTGGAATTGGAGATTTAATTTCAGCCGAACTGAAACGCCTCTCTCCTGAATTTAATAAAGGCAAGACGGTAAATATTATTAATCAGAAGTTAGGATACATGGTTCGAGGTGGTGACCCTGATGCTATTGACTCAATTGTACCAATGGCCTATGGAAATCTGGCGCTGGATTTAATCCTTCAGAATATTCACGGTAGGCTGGTAGTTCTAAAAAATGGTAGGTACGATAATGTGCCCATAGATATTGTAACCAGCCAAAAGAAGCTAGTAAATGTACCTCGCTATTATGATACAGAACGATTGCGACCATTCTATAAAAGCTTCGAAATGCAACCGTTATTTATTATGACCAGTGAATAAATAAATCAGGTGTACTATTTAACAGAATTGATTAAAAGGTATTAAAAGCGCTTTTTTACAAAGGTGCTTGCGCTCGGTGTTGGGTTTAGGTATCATCAACGCACTTTTGATGAAGCTCTAATCCTAACTTCAATTATTATTCATTATGACAAGCCAGGTTAATAGTTCTCAGCAAGAAATGCTGGGGCACCCAAAAGGTCTTTTTTATCTATTCTTTGCAGAACTATGGGAGCGGTTTAGTTTCTATGGCATGCGCGCATTGCTTACGCTCTATATGGTTAATGAAGTTTTTGAAGCATTAGCCACTCGTGATATAGCTGCCGCTGCAGTTTACGCGTCTTATGGTTCTCTTGTATATGCTTCAACTGTGGTAGGCGGACGAATATCAGACTCAATTTTAGGGATGCGCCAGTCTGTATTTTTGGGAGGTATTTTAATGGCGCTGGGGCATTTTGTTTTGGCAATTCCGGGGAACGTTACGTTTTATCTGGCACTGGCATTTATCGTAGTAGGGAACGGATTTTTTAAACCAAATATTTCTACTTTTGTTGGCTCTCTGTATGAAGACGGAGATACCAGAAAAGACTCTGGATTTACGATTTTCTATATGGGGATTAATATTGGAGGTTTCGTAGCGCCACTACTTTGCGGATGGCTTGGTCGGGAATATGGCTGGCATTATGGATTTGGCCTTGCTGGTGTTGGGATGTTAACCGGACTTATTTTCTTTTGGAGCGGAATTAAAAAAAATGTATTCGGGGATAGAGGGTTACCTCCGAATAATGGCGCGTATGAGAAGAGAGTATTTGGAGTACAGCAAAAAATTCTGGTTCCGGTTCTCGCATTTTTATCTGCTCCGGCAATCGCATATCTGCTTTCATCATATCAGGACATTGGTGGTGGAACCACTTTTCTGGGTGAACAAAATATTGTAAACCTGATTTTCAAAATCATAGGTGTCGGGATTCTGATTTATCTGGGATACATAATGTCTAAGTGTACACCTGATGAGCGAAAAAAGCTGATTGTAGCCGTTTTCATTACACTTTTCATGACTATTTTTTGGGGCTTTCATGAGCTTTCGGGAAGTGTGATAACGTTATTTGCCGCAAGGAATGTGAATCTGGTTTGGATTGATGCCGCTCAAACCAATGCATTAAATTCTATGTGGATTATTATTCTTTCAATCCCAATATCTTTGCTATGGGGATATCTGAGTCGGAAGAATCTAAATCCAAGAACGCCTTATAAATTTGCTACGGGCTTAGCCTTAGCCGGTATTAGTTTTTACATTCTCGCATTAAGTGGTAATAGTGCAGATGAAAATGGAATGGTACCATTTTCATACTTAATAGTGATGTATTTCCTTTTATCAGTTGGTGAGTTGTTTATGTCACCGGTTGGGTTATCTAAAATTACAGATCTTTCTCCAAAGCGAATTGTTGCCTTTATGATGGGTGTATGGTTCCTTTCCTCAGCCTATGCGTTCCAGGTAGTAGGTTTTATAGGTAAACAGCTCGCTATCGAAAGTACTGATATTAATGTAAGCGGTTTGGCTACATTGGGGACTTACATAGGCGGATTCGACTTAATTGCCAAGTACGCCTTGGGAGCATCTGTAATTGTTTTCATTTTATCTCCAATTCTTAAAAGAATGATGGGCAACGTGCACTAACATGCTTCTGAAATTTATTTAAACAAAAAGGCTTCTCAATTCTGAGAAGCCTTTTTGTTTAACTACTGTTCAAAATCCAATGGTGGTGGTCCCGGAGGAACAATACCTTCATACTCATAGTCTCCAACCCGTTCTTTATGTTCTTTCTTAATAGAAGCACGTAACTCCGGGTTTTCAAAAAGGTCGACCATTGTCATGGCCAAGGCCTTTGAAGCATATATTAATCCCTTATGGCCTATCGACATCCCTCCGGTTGCTACTACAGCCCACGAGTGCCACGGTGTATTATAGGGAGCGGTTGTTCCCCTTAACCGAATAGTTGGTACAATGAAACTCACATCACCAACATCGGTGGAACCGCCACCAGGGTTTTCCAGCGTTTCTCTCATAGGTTTGATTTCCATGTTCATTCCAACCTCGGGTTTTCCTGTAGCTTGTTGTATTGCTTTAGCAAACTCTTCTTCTTCAGCAGTATAATTGATGTTACCTAGTACTTCGAGATTAGCTTGTAAAGCGGCTCCACCAGTTCGGTTTGGAACTACTTCATGAACGCCTGAAATAAGGGTAATTTTAGATTCAACATCCGCTAGTATGGCCGCACCTTCAACCATTTCTTCAAGGCGTTTCCATACTTTAACCATTTCATCGCGCTTCGGGTGTCTTGCTCGCACCCAGATTTTGGAATAATCAGGAACAACATTCACTACTTTACCTGCATCCATAACATGATAATGGATACGGGTTTCGGGGAGGATATGCTCACGATAGGCATTAATCCCATGCGTATATAATTCAAGAGCATCACTTGCAGAACGGCCATTCCATGGGTCACTGGCAGCATGGGCAGACTGGCCATAGAACTCAACTAAGAAATCTACAAGCGACAAGCTGCTTTGTACAGCAGATTCAGTTTCATCACTGGGATGCCAATCCATCATTACGTCTACATCATCAAACGCACCGGAGCGAATCATCCACAACTTTCCGAAAAACTTCTCTTCAGCGGGAGTACCATAAAAACGTATCGTTCCTTTCAAGTCTCCACTCTCAATCAACTTTTTGATACTAACTGCTGCCCCAAGAGAGGCTGTGCCAAAAATATTATGTCCACAACCGTGTCCCGGGTCTCCTTCAATTACCGGGGATTTAAAAGAAACGGGCTCCTGTGAAAGTCCGGGAAGTGCATCAAACTCTCCCATAATCCCGATGATGGGTTCTCCGCTTCCGTATTCGGCAATAAATGCGGTTGGTATTTCTCCGATTCCACGGGTTACTTTAAACCCATTCTGCTCAGCGTAAGAAGCTAAAGCTTCGGAGGATTGGTTTTCTTTAAAAGCAATTTCTGCATAAGACCAGATATCGTCGCTAATATGGATTAGTTCTTCAGCAGAATTTTCAATAGAGGAGATGACCTTTTTCTTCAACTCATGGTCAGAAACCTGTGCGGAGGCATTAATAGAGAAAATTGTCAGTAAGAGGGTGACTATAGTGCGCATAAGAATAGTTAGTTGATGGGAAGTATGAATATAGATACTAAAAATCAGACTACCATTCTATAGTAAAACCCGGCAAAGAATATCAAAAAATAAAAAAAAGGCCTCTCACCATTACATGAGAAGCCTTTTGTTTTCAAACAACGTCATCTACTCTAAAATGCGGTAGATGTTGTTTCGATGAGTTCAGCGATTTCAGTTTCTCCGGATGACTTAGCCCAGCTTAAAGCAGTTTCACCATTCTTATTAGGCACATCTTTCGCGGAGTGTTCCAGAAGTAATTTTACGACTTCAGTATGTCCTTTTGATGTTGCCAACATCAGCGGGCTTACTCCGCTTTCACTTACAATGTTCGGATCAGCGTAATAAGAAAGGAGTACAGATAAAGTTTCAAAATGCCCTTTAAGTGATGCAATATGTACGGCCGTGAATCCGTCTTCGCGGACGTGGTCCACAAAAGCACCTTTCGATAACAAAGCTTTAACAGCCTTCGCATTTCCTTTATTAGTGGCTATAACCAAAGGAGTATTCTCCGAAGTGTTTATAGTGTTTACATTGGCCCCAAGCTCAGCGAGTTTAAGAATAGAGCTTGCCTGATTATTTTTTGCAGCATAATACATCGGTGTATTTCCATGCTGATCAGCAATATTAGGGTCAATTCCTTCATAAATGATGGACTGGATAGACTTGTTGTCTCCATTATTTGCAGCTACAAACAAATCATATTCAGGATTCTCCTGGGCGGCTGATGTAACTGCGAACAGACTTAATAATAAGACCGTTAAAAGTGCTTTAATTTTCATAATTATATCCATTGGTTGGTAATTAAATACTTTGCATTTCTCCTTGACCAGGGGAGTAAATAGTTATGAATCAGGCTACGTGATGGTTATTTATTAAGTTTAACGGGCTAACACAAAATGAAGCGTTTTATCACGGAAACTGAGGGATTTATGTAAAGCAAAGTAAAAGCCAGAACTTTGTATCTTTGGGGATGCATTCAGAAATCAATGAACAACATCCTATCGCTGCCATCGCAACCCCTGTAGGTGAGGGAGGGATTGCAGTTATCCGAATTTCGGGTAAAGACTCCATCCAAAAAGTGAATAAAGCGTTTGTCGGGAAAGACCTTAATAAGCAAGAATCACATACAGTTCATTTCGGGAAAATTGTAGATGGGAAAGACTTCCCTGTTGACGAGGTTTTAGTTACACTTTTTCGCTCACCGAGATCTTATACGGGAGAGGAGACCGTGGAGATTTCTTGCCACGGAGGAGTACTTGTAACTCAAAAGGTACTGGAAACCATTCTGGTGTTAGGGGTGAGGTCAGCAGTTGCCGGTGAATTTACCCAGCGGGCATTTTTAAACGGTAAGCTGGACTTGGATCAGGCTGAGGCAGTGGCCGATTTAATTCATGCCAAAAGTATTAAAGCAGTTGATGCAGCTCATCAGCAGTTGGAAGGAAGGCTGGGAGAGCATGTAAAAAAATTCCGGCAGCAGATCATCGATGCTACTGCAATGGTAGAGCTGGAACTCGACTTTATAGAGGAAGATGTTGAGTTTGCTAACAAAGAACAGCTTCAAAATTTATTGGAATCGGTAGATACTGAACTCTCTTCGTTGTTGGAAACCTACGAAACCGGAAGATTAGTTAAAGACGGAGTTAAAACCGTATTAATTGGGCGCCCGAATGCCGGTAAATCCACTTTGTTAAATACACTGGTTGGAAGCGACCGCGCTATTGTTACCGATATTGCCGGAACTACAAGAGATACCATTGATGTAGACTGGAATTTCGATGGATTACTTTTCAAACTGATTGATACAGCCGGGCTAAGGGAAACTGAAGATATAGTGGAGGCAGAAGGAGTTAAACGATCGCAAAGAGCTTTTGAACAAGCCGATCTAATTATTTATCTAAAAGATTTGTCCCACCCATTCAATGAAGAAGAACGAATGGAAATCGCTGACTTTCAGAAAAGAGCCGGAGAATCTCCCTTTATCTTAATTGGAACCAAAGCTGATATTGAAGCCGATCAGGAATGGCGCACGGAGTTTGATTTAAAAATTTCTGCAACTGAAGGTGAGCAAATTGATGAGCTCAAAAAATTACTCAAAGACCGGGCTTTGGAAAATAAGCACTATGATGCTTCAAGTTTACTGGTTACATCAACCCGCCACCGTGATGCTCTCCAAAAGGCGCAGGAGCAAGTCAGGGCATCACTTCAGAGTCTTGCACAGGGAATGACCGGAGATTTCCTTTCTATTGATCTCAGGGCTGCATTAAACGAACTGGGAACCATCACCGGAGAAATAACCAACGAGCATATTCTGGATTCAATTTTTTCCCGGTTTTGTATTGGGAAGTAAAAAAGCCCACTATGCACAGCATAATGGGCTTTTGTAATTTTTTCGATAAGAGTCTTATTTCTTTTCGTTCCCTTCAGTCACATCCTTAACAATGATATCACCCTTTTCAGTTACATCTACTACTTCATACCCCAGAGCTTTTAATTTCTCCCGGTGGGAGGCTCCATCTCCAACTACAAGAATATGCATGTTTTCGATATCCAAGTGTTTTCTGGCTAAAGCATCGATTTCCTCTTTGGTGATACTTCTAATGATACCTGCTTGTTCCTCAACATAAGATCGGTCTAAATCATAACGAACAATGTTTCTTAAGAAGCCTGCTTTTTGAAACGGGGTTTCGTAACGGCGGGCATCCCGCTGACCAATAGAATTGCGCATGAATGTTAGTTCATCCTGAGTAATTCCATCTTCCCGGAACATAGAGAGTTCTTTCATAAACTCATACACAGCACTGTCTGTAGCTATAGATTTGATGCCCCCAGATGCAGTGAACGCACCAGGATCTTCACTGGCATTAAAAAATGAGCGGGCACCATAGGTCCAGCCTTTATCTTCACGAAGATTTAAATTAATCCGGCTATTGAAGGCTCCCCCAAGTGTATAATTCATCAGATTAGTTTTATAATACTCACCGGTAGCATCGTAAGTTAAGTCGGTCATATAACCAATTCGGATTTGTGATTGAGGTGCATCTACTTTGTCGACCAAATATACTTTTGTATAGTCGATTGGGCTTGGCTCAGGCAGCTCAGGAAGTTCTGCACCGGTAGGTTCCCAATCAGACAGGAAGTCGAGTTTTGGCAGGATTTCATTTTCAGAAATCTGGCCAACCACAACAACTTCCGTTAACTCAGGTGTATAGTATTCTTCATAAAATGCTTTTACATCCTCAAGAGTAATTCGCTCTACAGTTTCATCAATTCCGTTAACCGGAACAGAATAAATATGCTTATCACCATAAAGTAGACGGTTATATACTTGGTTGGCGATATTTGCAGGGTTTTGATAAGTTGATTTGATACCCTCGATTTGTTGTTGTTTCAACCGATCAAAATCTTCCCGATTAAATGCGGGGTTAAATAGAATTTCCTCGGCAAGCTCCAGTGTTCGATCTATATTTTTTGTAAGAGAATTTATACTCACTGTGGTAGTGTTATTCCCCGCAGTCATATTGATACTACTGGCAATAAGTCTGAGCTCTTCCTGAATTTCTTCAGAGGTATAATTCTCGGTTGCTTCATTCATCATAGAAGCTGTAAGAGAAGCAAGCCCTGCTTTTTGTGAATGATAGGCATCCATTTTATGACCTCCCTTAATACTCATTTGAATTGTTACTGAAGGAACCTCGTTAGATTCTGTTCCAATTATCTTTATGCCATTATCCATATTAGCTCTCCAAAAATCCGGAACAGGTACAAGTGGAGCGGCTCCTGGAGTTGGTTTTACACTTCGGTCAAAAGTGTCTCCGGTAGGTCTACTATAAGCCAGTCCGGAATAATCGGTTGTTGGGAATGGATTATCACCTTCGAGTCGAGGTTCGAAACTATCCGGTTTTGCAGGTGCAGTTGCTCCATCATCGTTAGGAAGAACACTTTGGATTACAGCCGGGTTACCATAGATATATTTATCGAATACTCGCATAATATCTTCTTTGGTTACGTTATTATACCTGTCTATGTCTTTTTTGATATAATTAGGATCATTAGCAAATGTTTCATAAGCAGCTAATTGAGAAACTTTTCCTCCTGTTCCACCTACCATTGTTAAACCATTAATAAAACCGGATTCAAATGAGGCTTTAATTTTGGTCATATCTGCATCTGAAACTCCATCATTCTTAAAATCTTCCAGGATTTGACGCATCTCTGTTTCAAAATCAGATAATGTTTGTCCCGGAAACGGTAACACAAACATGGTGAATTCCCCAGCTAACTCACTCACCGGATGGAAGGTAGAAGCCTGGATAGCTTTCTGGGTTAAAACGAAATTTTTATAGAAATAAGAACTTCTTCCGGTTCCAAGTATTTGGGCTAAATAATCCAAGGGCGCTTCATCTGGGTGAAATCTAGGAACCGTTGGGTAAGTAAAAAGCAGGGCGGGGAAGCGAATGTTGTTATCTACATAGGATACATATCGGTCTTCATCTAAAGTAATTGGATCAAGATTTAAGTCTTCTACTTCAGGCCCTCTGGGGATCACGCCAAAATACTTTTCAACTAATTCAACAACTTCTTGGGGATTCACATCTCCACCAATGGTGAGAACAGCATTATTAGGTCCATACCATCTTAAGAAAAACTTTTTTAGGTCATCAACATTTACACGGTCCAAATCTTCAAGCTTACCAATAGTTAACCAGGAATATGGGTGACCAAATGGGTAAAGGGCAGCGGAAGTAAATTCACTCCATTGACCGTAAGCACGATTATCATAATTCTGTTGTTTTTCATTTTTAACAGTTTCTCTTTGTATTTCAAATTTTTGTTGGGTAACAGCATCGAGAAAAAACCCCATTCGATCGGCCTCCAACCAAAGCATTACTTCTAACTGATTACTAGGTGCAGTTTGATAATAATTGGTTCGGTCACGGTTAGTAGTACCATTCAAAGTTCCACCTGCGTCCGTAATGATTTTAAAGTGTTCTTCATCAGCAACATTCTCAGATCCTTGAAACATCATGTGCTCGAAGAAATGCGCAAAACCAGATTTATAAAGCTCTTCTCTTGCAGACCCAACGTGATAAGTTACATCAAGGTGGACCAAAGGGTCGGAATCGTCTTCATGAATAATTAGTGTTAAACCATTATCAAGAATATACTTTTGGTAAGGAATAACGACCTCATTTCCTTGTTTGGTAACTTCTTCGACAAACTTGGTCTGCGCATGTATGCTTGTGAATCCAAATAAGGAAAAAAACAGGATTGTGATTAAATATTTCATATGGTTTAATTTTATTGGTATTTGGGGCATAACGATTTTACTAAACCTTAAGTAAGACGACTAAATGGTTTGAAGAGTTATGTAACAAAACATAAAAAGGGGTGACCTAAACAAACCGAAATTTTTCTTACTAATTGTTAAGAAGTCGTTTCGATTTATAAATGAGAACAGGAAAAGGTTACTAGTGTATATAAAAAAAGCCTCATTTCAAGGAAATGAGGCTTCAAAATATAAATCCGTTAACTTTTAGTTCTCTGAATCAGAACCACCATCGTTGTTAACCGGTGGAGGAGGAGTTTGTACAGGTACTGCTGATTGCGTTTGTGAAGGAGCAGCGATATCACCTACCGAGGCACCTTGTTCAAGTACACTGTTTGTAGGTGCAGTTTGCCGATCGATAGCGAAGTTTGCAAGAATGCAAAGAACAAGAAAGGCTCCACCTAAAATAGAAGTTGCTTTAGAAAGTAAATCAGCGGTTCGCCGAGCACCAAGTCCGGCGTTGCCACCAAGGCCTCCGCCACCTCCGCCTCCAATACCTGATAAACCTTGTCCCTGACCATTTTGTAACAGGACAACAAGCGTTAATAACGCGCAAATAAGAGTAATAACTGCAATAAGTATATTATAAAGCATTGTGTAAATAACTTAACTTTTGGAAAAGGCCTTAAAGATATCCAAATTTGCACTACTATCCCAACTAAAAGCGATTCAAACAGGTTAAAAAATCAGTATGGAACAATTTAGAAACAGCTTAATGGAGTACTTCGAGAATTCACCGGATGTTACCGCGAGTATAATAGAGACGTTGGTTGTTATTCTGGTGCTTTGGTTGGTTAGGCTGATTGTATTTCGCATTATTATAAAGCGAACGGATAGCAAGCGTACTCAATACAAATGGAGAAAGAACCTTACGTATATCAGCGTTTTTATTGGGATTTTATTGATAGGCAGAATCTGGTTTGTTGGAATCGGGTCGTTAGCAACTTTTCTTGGACTACTTTCGGCAGGTGTTGCGATTGCTTTAAAAGATCCGGTAACCGATTTAGCGGCATGGTTGTTTATCATCTGGAGAAAACCTTTTGATGTTGGGGACCGGATTGAACTGGATAATGCAAGAGGTGATGTAATTGATGTTCGTCCATTTAAATTCACTATTCTTGAAATCGGCAACTGGGTTGACGCTGATCAAAGTACAGGCAGAGTCATTCACATCCCAAATCATTTAGTGTTCACGGGGCAGTTAGCCAACTACACCAGCGACTTTAAATTTATCTGGAATGAAATTCAGGTACTCGTAACCTTCGAAAGCGACTGGAAAAAAGCTAAAGGAATACTGCAAACTGTAATACGGGCAGTTTCAAAAGAGTTTATTGAAGAGGCAAAAAAACAGATAGCGAAAGCCTCAAAATCCTATCTGATTGAGTATAGATATCTGACACCGATCGTGTATACCGATGTAAAAAATAGTGGGATCAATTTAACGGTTCGATATTTAACTGACCCAAGGCGGAGGCGAGGCACTTCGCAAAGAATATGGGAAGAAATTTTGGAAGAATTCGCCGAACACGATGACATCGACTTTGCATATCCAACTATTCGGTATTACGATAACCCAAAAGAAGGTAAACCAGGAACTGTTCCCAATAAACAATAATTATTATACAATGGTCATTGCACTTTGAAAGTTGGTTGTTGAATATTTCTAATCGTCTTCTCTTAGTTTAGGAATTGGCTGCATGAGTTCAGGGGAGTTGTTCGAAAGATCATTCACAAGATCAGGAACCCGGAATACCGTCATTTCGGGTAGAAGAGCGAAATCGTCAAAGCCTTTTTTTAGGATAGCTTCTGCATCACCATTCAGCCAGGAATCAAATTTTTGGGGATCAAGAATACACGGCATAGTGTCATCTACTGGCTTGATGAGTACGTTTGCTTGCTTGGTTATCACGCAAAAAGAATTGCGCGAATCATCATGCTCAACAAAAAAACCGGCTATGCCTAATAATTCCCGGGTATGAACTCTTGTAAAGAAAGGAAGAGGATCATCCACTGTTTTTTTCCATTTATAAAATCCATTAGCCGGAATGAGGCAGGCATTGGTTTTTAAAGAAGAGCGATAGGCATCGTTTTCCAGTACATCATTTAAATCCAGTGAGTTTATACTGGCATTTCCGTTTTCAAAGCCCCAAATCGCTGATTCAAGTACAGGGTGTTCTTTTTGTGAATAAATAATGGGAAGAGAATGCCCCGGGGCAGCATTAAAAGTGGGTTCGAGAATAGAAGAAGAAGAGGGGTTCACCCCAAATGTTTCTTCCATTATTTCTTTATCCGTATTTAGTACGTAGCGCTCCATAAATCTTCGTTCCTTTTACTTACTATGTTTGTATCATCTATACATACAAACTCCAAAGGTTCCGAATTTAGTATGAATCCATTTTTTAACCAGGAAGAATATCGCCCAAGGGCATTTATCAGACTGATTGTCTTCGTTTTCGTTTCCATCCTTATTATTGGATCAAGTACCGCAACGTATCTTTTCGGGTTTGAGTATTTGATAGCGGGGGTACTGCTGGTTGGTTTTTTTTGGCTGATGTTCCGGTTTATAGATCAAAGGAATTCCATCTCAGAAGCAGGAATTACAGTATCAAAAGACTGGGTGACTGAATTTGGGATTGGAACCTTTGCAGGTGGCTTGGTTATGTCGCTGATTTTTGTGTTGGAATGGAGCTCTGGCGATATCAGGATTGAAGGATTAGTCTGGAACAGAACATCCTCCATATTTTGGCTGATTCCGGTTGCAGGCTACCTGATTCAAATGTTGAGTATTGGCTTTTACGAAGAGATTATATCGCGTTCTTATCTGATACCAAATATTAAGGAAGGATGTACTTTTGGAAACGTAACTCCGGCTAAGGCTACCATATTTGCTATACTCTTAAGCTCGTTATTATTTGGTACGGGACATCTTGGTAACCCGAATGTTTCTATATTTGCAACCATCAATATAATATTCGCGGGAGTGATGCTTGCCATTCCGTATGTACTCACCGGGAGTCTTTCATACTCAGTAGGCCTCCATTTTTCATGGAATTACTTTCAGGGAGGGGTTTTCGGATTTCGGGTGAGCGGTATCGAGCCCATGTATTCCATCATCAGCATTAAGCAGTTTGGGAATCCGCTGTGGACAGGGGGCTCATTCGGCCCAGAAGGCGGAGTAATAGGCATATTTGGGATTATTTTGATGCTTGTTTTGATTGTAAGTTACATCAAAAAGAAAGAGGGGAAATTGGAGCTTCATCCCATGTTTAAAAGTACGTTTAAGGAAAACCAGAAGAGATTCAGAAAAGCAGATGAGCTTGCGTGACAAGTTTTGTATATTAAACCGCTCTTGAAACTCAAGAGCATGATCTTTGAAAATTGAACGAAAAAGCCAAAACTTAGAAAGAGGTGTAACCATTGTCTTTTGAAGAATATGGTCTGAGTCCTGAATTATTGAATGGACTGACCGATATACGAATAGAAAAGCCAACACCTCTCCAACAAGAAGTTTTACCAGCAGCATTACAAGGAAAACATTTGCTTGTAAAGAATGAAGCCGATGATGAAGGAACGTTTTTGATTCCGGCACTGCAAAAAGTTGTTGAAAATGGAGAGGATACTGGCACGCAAGTTTTAATCTTAACACCATCCATAGAGCGGGCTGCTAAAATTGATGAAATGATCTGGGCGATGGGATATCATGCTCAAATCAGCAGCGCTTTGCTTGCAATGAAAGGAAATAAAAGCGAGCAGGAACAAGCCGTTTTAGATGGGGCACCGGTGATTGTTGCCAATCCCGGCCGACTTATTGAAATACTGGAAAAGAATAATTTCCATCTTCGCGATCTCAAACTTATGGTGATCGACGAAGCCCATAACATGGAAAACTTTAACCTGGTGAACCGGGTTAAGGATATTCTGCGCTTTGTGGATGGAGACCATCAGACACTCATTCTTTCCGGTAATCACAATAAAGCTACCGAGCAGCTTGCCAAAGCTGTGCTTAAAAATCCAGAGTTGATCGGGTTTAAAACTAAAAATGGTGATTCCCAATCCAATGATGAAACCCCTTCGGAACCTTCCGATATAGATCTTGAAGCAGCAGAAAAGAAGCTTGAAAAAGCAGCTGTGGAAGTAGTGTTGAATCCGGAGAAGAACAATGAGGAGCCAAGGGAAGAAGAATCAAAAGACGAATCTTCTGAAGAAGTGGTAGATCTGGAGGAAGCTGTGGAAAAACTCGAAGATGCCGAAGTTGAGGTAGTACTCAACCCTGAAGATAACACTGAGGAACCTTCAAAATCTGAGGAAGTTGATCTCGAAATAGCGGAGGAAAAACTCAAAAAAACCGGGGTTAAAGTGGTTCTGAAAAAAGATATTGAGGAGAAAGAAGAAGTGGAGCCGGTTCTCGCAAATCCAATACTACAGGGAGAAGACCTGGCAGAGCCTGTACCAAAAGATTTAGAGCAGGGATACATAAATGTTCCCCCCCGAATGAAAATCTCGACTTTGATGGCACGTCTGGAGCAGTCTAAAGCTAAGAAAGTGATGGTATTTGCTGCTTCCAAACGAACAACAGATCGTCTATTTCACATTATAAGAAAGAAGAGCTGGGGCGTGGTAAGTGTAAGTGCCGACCTGAATGAAGAAACCTATAATGAGCGCTTTGCCAGATTCACCTCAGGCGAGATGCGTATTTGTTTAGTGGGTGGAATGGCAGCTAACGAAGTGGAAATTGAAGCGGTTGAGGAAGTCATCAACTATGATGTTCCAAGTGAAGTAGAAGAGTACCGCTACAGAGCCGAGCTAGTAGGAAGTGGAAAAGCTTCCAGAATTATCTCGCTTGTTTCAAAAATGGACAGGGAAGATATCGATCGAATTTCGAAAGAAGTTGGATATCCCCCCAATGAATTACCGCTACCGGAAGAAGTTGCAGAGAAGAAAAAGAAGCCTTCATCTAATAAAAAAAGTAAGTCTTCCGGGAATAAAAAGCGTGCAACCCGGGGAACGGATAGAAAATCCGGATCCAACAAAAGGAATAACCAGAAGCGGAATAATAAACCTCCAAGAAAAAAGAAGAAGGATATGGCGTTACCTCGTCCTACTTATGATGGTCTTTCCGGAGGAAGGGAAGGAAAAGACGAATCTGTAGGTGTATTTGGTTGGGTTAAAAAACTGTTCGACTAAAATCACCTGTATTTTCAAAAGGCGTTTTTAACCAAAGCGCCTTTTTTTGTTTTAGGGCTCAACCAATTCAAAATGAGGAAGGTCGTCAAAACTCTGATCTTTGAGAATCACTCCATCTTTATCCCAGTTTCCACCCCAGCGAATGGTATGATTGATTTCTCCTTTTCCCAGCAATTCATCAGCACAACTAATAATTAAACCGGCTATATAGCAAAGCGAACCCAGATCGTAAGCAAGTTTCTGTCGGGTTTCTAAATCGGGATGATATACGTAAATATCGGTAGCCAGAGCCGGATCAAAATTATGTTTCCCCTTTTTATTGATGCCATCAATTTTTGAACGCCCCTGATCAAATAGCAATTTCTGTCGTTCAAGACTTCGATGCCCTTCAGAGATTCCATAATCTATTCTTGAACGCGAAATAGCCAGCTGATGAATTTTGATCATATCCTGATGACAGGTGTTCAGTTTTTGTGTGCTTGTACTTCCAAATGAGTATGGCATGATAGTGAGTTTTGATTAGTTGATACTTGTAAGACCTTTACAAAAGCTGTTCCTTACAAAATAGTAGAAAATTTTAGTTTGAAGATTGCTATTGAGTCCATTTTCATCAACATTCTAAAAAAGATAAGGAGGAGGGTTATGGCTGAGTTCATCAAATTATACACAGACCCCATCGACAAGAAAGCTCTACGGCATGTAGTAGATGTGTTGAAGAACGGAGGCTTAGTGATTTATCCGACGGATACGGTATATGGTCTTGGTTGCGACATTCAGAACAAAAAAGCGTTAGAAAAAGTAGCCAGAATTAAGGGCATAAAGCTTGAAAAGGCTAACCTTTCTTTTATCTGCTCAGATCTGAAAAACCTCTCCGATCATGTCAGTCAAATTGAAACAAAGACATTTAAAGTTCTGAAGCGTTCTCTTCCGGGACTTTATACTTTCATACTTCCGGGGAGTAACTATCTTCCCACTGTTTTTAAGAAGAAAAAGACGGTTGGAATTCGTGTTCCTGATCATCCCATTGCATTGGCCTTGGTTCGGGAATTGGGTAATCCTATTGTTTCAACTTCCATAAAAGATGAGGATGAGGTGCTGGAATACACAACCGATCCCGAGCTAATTTTCGAAAAGTGGCAGCATCAGGTTGATGTTGTGATTGATGGCGGATTCGGAGGAAATGAGCCTTCTACGGTTATAGATTTAACAGGCAATAAACCTATTTTAATTCGGGAAGGGAAAGGAGCGCCAGTACTTTGATATGAACTTAATAAAGAAAGTTTCATTAGGGATCATTCTGATATTTATTTCGGGTGGAAGTATTTTCTCTCAGGAATATTCAGCGATGACCTACAATATTCGATACGGCACACCTAATGATGGCGAAAATTGGTGGGAGCTACGAAAGAGCTGGGTAGGGGATGTAATCAACTTCTATGAACCGGATGTTCTGGGAATTCAGGAAGGACTACACCAATAAGTTTCTTTTCTGGATAGCACACTCACTCGTTATGCATTCGTAGGGGTTGGTCGTGATGATGGAAAGCAAGCAGGAGAATACGCGGTAATCTCCGAAACCAGACAGAACAGAACTCCATCAGATCACTTGCCCGTGTATATAGAATTCAGGATGGAGTGAAGAATACCTAATTTGGGTGATCGAATCTAAAATTGCTTCCCGATAAGTTTAGGTTAACTACTAACCAAATCGGAAGTTATGAAACGATTTCTATTTATTTTTGCGGGGGTTTTGATGTTCAGTACATCATTAAGTTTCGCACAAAAAACTTTTCAATCTACTCTGTCAGATCCTTCGAAAGTAAATGAAGGATACATTGGTCTCACCTATTTTGGTGTTGATGCAGGTTTTGGTAATACTTCAGGAGCCTCTGTATTAAGTGTCGGTGCTGATGTTCTGTATCCTATAAATGACAAAATTAAAATTGATGGAATTGCCTGGTACTCCTTGTTTTCTCTCGCGAAAGAAGGTCCGGGGTTTTTACTGAACCCGGGAGTGGAGTTTACGTTCAGGAGCAAATCAAAACGACAGGACGTTCCGGTACTGCTTAGCTTTACAACAGAAACAGATTGGTTTAAAGGGGAGCAGATTTCAGCCTGGAGTTCGGTGGCTTTACCTGGGGATATGCAAACGGATTACGCAGCACGTGGCGGATTATATTTGAGAAACAGTGCACTCGAATATGAGGAAGGAACTACCTATTACGATGTCACTAATTTATTCCATGCAGGTGTATATGCCGGGATAGGAAGAAACCAGCAGTTTTATGTGCATGTTCAGGATAGTGATGGAAATAGATTCGCAGCTGGCAGGTTTATACGCACCTATGCCGATGTTTTAATTTTACCAACAACGGTTGATTTAGAACTGAATGGAGCCCCTGTAAAAGAAGTTTCCGAAACACTGGGTTGGAGGCTTGGAGCAGCGCTACAACTGGTTCCATTCTCAAAAGAAGACAACTTTGACCGGAAAATAGGTTTCTTCGGAAATATGATCTGGAGGCTCGAATTCGGGCAACGCCCCCTGGACGGATTTTTTGTTACAACCGGCCTTAGCTGGGCATTGAAGAAATTTTAGGACTAAAAAAGTACCCAAAAGCAAAAACCCTTCCTGAATTGCTTTAGGAAAGGTTTTAAGCATAGATGACCACTTTGCTTTATTGTCAGGCTGTTAGCTTATTGGCTGCAGCCATAACAAAGTCTTTGATCGCCTCGAAGGCGTCTAATGTTTTTTCAATATGTTCGTCGTTATGAGCCGCAGTTGGGATCAGTCGGATAAGCACAATACCTTTTGGAACAACAGGGTATGAAACTCCGCTTACAAATACCCCATGTTCTTCTCTTAGTTTACGCATGATGTCCATGCAAAGATCGGTACTCCCCTGAGTTAACACGGGAGTTACAGGGCTTTCAGATGGTAATACATTGTATCCAATCTTTTGAAGTCCTTTTCGTAGTTTCAATGTGTTATCCCAAAGTTTCTCTCTCCACTCCGGATGTTGGCGGATCATTTCTAATCTCTTACGCGCAGTAACCACAATAGGAAGAGGAAGTGATTTTGCGAAAATCTGACTGCGAACATTAGCTCTGAGGAACTTAATTACCCGTGGTTCTGAAGAAACAAATGCTCCAATTAATGCTGCGGCTTTGGCAAATGTACCAAAATATATGTCTATTCCATCCTGACAATCTAGCTGAGTTCCTGTACCTGATCCATCATGACCAAGAGTTCCAAAACCATGTGCATCATCAACAAGAAGCCGAAACGGAACTTCTTTTTTGAGCTCAATAATTTCGTTTAGAATACCAAGGTCGCCCGTCATTCCAAAGACACCTTCGGTAATAACTAGAATTGAAGAATTATCTTTCTTTTTCTCAGCTGCCCGAAAAAGCTGCTTCTTAAAGCTCTCGATATCATTATGTTTGAAAACCGATTTATCACACATTGCTAATTGCTTTCCATCAACAATACATGCATGGCTTAGCTCATCATAAATCAGAAAATCATTTCGGTCTACCAGAGAGTGAATTACACTCATGATTCCCTGATACCCAAAGTTTAGAAGAAGTGCTTCGGGTTTATGAGAAAAATCAGCGAGCTCTTTTTCAAGTGCTTCATGTTCATCAGAGTTGCCGGTCATCAATCGAGCACCCATCGGAGCACTCAGGGAGTATTTTTCAGTAGCTTCAGCATCGGCTTTTCGTATTTCTTCGTTACTTCCGATACCCAGATAGTCGTTGATACTCCAAACAACCATATCTTTGCCGTTGAATTTCATTTCAGGACCAAGTGGCCCTTCTAGTTTTGGAAAAGTGTAGTATCCGTACCCATCAGAAGTGAAAGAACCTAACGGTCCGGGTCTTTTTTCAAGTTTGTCAAATAAATCCATGCAAAGAGATTACAGTAATTAGTTAGTTACAAAGACATTAAATCTTTGGCAATAAAAATAAGGAAATATCAATCCAAGTAAAAAAGTTTAAAAATCAGGTTTAAGAATGAATAAACCATCTTCAATATCGCTCACAATTATAATTCCGCTTTCGAAATAAGGATAGTTACTCCACGCCCCTGAAAACGACACCCGATTGCTTGATGGTTTAGTATCAAAGTATCCAAGTTCCGTCAGTTCGAGATTAGAAAGGTTATTCATTTTCAGAGCTCTTAACCCGGAAGTATAGTTGGATTGATAAACAATGTTGTCTTTGATATAAAGGTTATGGTCAATGGAAGGTGAGCTATGATCATAGTGACCAACAAAAGCGGGGTTTTCAAGATTCGTAACGTCCCAAACAAAGGTCCGTGTATTTCTGGCTACTCCATTTAGCTCATCGAGCTCGTCGTTCATCAGAAAAAAAGAATGATCTTCGGTTAGCCAGCCCTGATGAGAGTATTCCATCTCGGTTTCTCCATTAAATCCTATAGTAACCGGGTTTTCTTTATCAGTAACATTTGAAATAACTATTGATCGCTCAGCAGAACTGAAACAAAGTTCCGTACCCTTATAATCGCTATCTGGGCCATCATACACTATACATTGAGCGTCATGGATATACGCTGAATTGTTAAACCGTCTCGGTGGAGTAGTATCTTCATAACAACCGGCATAAGAAGGGTTTTTTGGATCCCGGATATCAATTATATGCAATCCGCTGGTAGAACAAACTTCCGCTTCTTTCACACCAACGGCATAAGCGAAACCTGTTTGTTCATTGATTACAATATTATGGGCATTGCCAATATCGGAATAGAGTATATCCTCACTGAACACGATCGCTTCATCTTCAAAATTTCTGAGTTTTGTTAAATCGAATACCTGCATTCCGTGTGGCTGCGGTGAAGAAGAGGAGTAATCTTTAACTACGAACGCGTGATTTTCATACACTTTAATATCTCTCCAGGTGGAACCTTGCTGAAGTGATTTTGACCTTTCGGTGTCTCCAATACCTATTGCACAGGCATCGTAGGCGTCTGGATTGGACTTCATTTTTGCATTAGAAAGGCTTGATTCAGGTAAGTAACCAACCACAACCGGATTATTAGGGTCAGATACATCTACAAAACTAACTCCATCAGTCATTCCCACCAACGCGTATTCTTTATTAGTTTGAGGGTCTGTCCAGCCCCAAATGTCATTACTTTCGATACCGCCAAGCTGTTGTGGAGAAACCTGAGCATACAAATCTATGTTTTCGCATGGATATCTTTCCTGCGCCAAGCCATCAATACATTTGAAATTAGCATCCGTTAAATCTGAATCTGCTTTATCACAGTTCAATGATAATATTACGGTTAGGAGTAGTGCAGGCGAGAAATATTTTTTAAGGAGCGCCATAATAATGAATACTAATTTAGTGGCTACAAAGTGTAATGTTAAATTTAGAAACTCATTTCTTCAAATAGTGTGAAATTATAAACGTACGCAATACATTATAGTATGTAATGAAACCATAGGAAAAAAGCATGTTCATTCTTTTAAAATACATTGCCAAGCTTTTAAAGGCACTAGCTTCGGAGGCCTCTCCCGCACAAATAGCAGGAGGGTTTATTCTGGGAATGATAATCGGGCTTACTCCGATCATGTCCATTCATAACCTGTTAATTCTGGTGTTAATTATCATTTTGAAAGTAAATATTGGGATGGCTATTCTGAGTTTTTTGATTTTCAGCGGGATTGCGTATCTCGCTGATCCGGCCTTCCATAATTTTGGAACCTGGCTGCTTGAGAAGGAAAATCTACAGGCAACTTGGACGAGTATGTACAACAATGAGCTCTGGGCCATTACTAAGTTCTACAACACGGTTGTTTTGGGAAGTTTTTTGATTGCTCTTGCACTGTGTATTCCAATGTTTCCGATTACTCAGGTGGGAGTAGTTCAGTATCGAAAGCATATCCACGAAAAAGTAATGAAAACAAAAGCTATGAAATGGTTGAAGGGTACCAAGTTGTACACAATTTATAATACCTACCAGAGAGTGAGAGGATAGCATGAGAATTAAGGGACTTATATTTGTAGCAGTAGTAGCCGCACTTGTTTTTTTGGGGAGTTGGATTAGCATCGATTCTTACATTGAATCAGAAATCGAATATCAGGCGAGTATAGCCAACGGCGCTGTTGTTGAAATTGATGGATTTGAACTTAGCTTAGTAGATTTGAAAATTCGGTGGGACCGACTTCAAATTGCCAACCCTGAAAATACCTGGGAGAATTCTTTTGAGACCGGGGAAGCAGAGCTCGACTTCTTGTTCTGGCCAACACTTTGGGAACGGGTGATTATAGAAGACATCATTTTCAAAGACTTCAGGCTGGACTCAGAGCGGGAAACTGATGGCTACTTTGAAATACCAGTGAATGAAGATGGAGAAGAAGCCGAGCCAGGCTTTATAGCTGGAGTGATTGGGGATGTAACTTCTGAGGTCTCTGCTAATGCAGAAAACGAATTTCTTGATATCAAAGCAGACGTGAATGTAGACAGTCTGCTGGCGAAGTTGAATCTTCAGGCTCCCGAAAAAATTGATTCTCTTAAAAACGGACTGGAGCAAAAGTATTCGAAATGGGACAGCACACTTAATAATACCGACATTAACCAGGAAATAGCAGGTATTAAGGAAACCATTGAGGCGATAGATGTAAAAAACCTAAAACAGGTCGATAAAGCGCTTGCAGCGATCCAGAATGTGCAAAAACTTACGAAGCAGGTAGATTCTCTCAAGAATAAAGCGCAAACGATCCGGAATGAGTTCCAGGAAGATTTCGGGGATGTCCGGTTTAGTGTAGGCCGTATCGATAACTGGATTAAAAATGACTACGATCGTGCACTAAAGCTTGCAAAACTTCCCACTATTGATGCTCAAAATATCGCGCAGACCTTGTTTGGTCAGGAACTGTTTTCAGAATATGCAGGCTATCTGGAGTATGTCGCTATCGCTCGTGAGTACAGCAGTAAACTATCCGGTGGTGAAGACGAAGAAAAAATAGAAAGGTACGAGGGAAAGGATTACAAATTCAGTGATAAATACGAATGGCCATCACTGTGGATTCAGAATATTGATCTTTCAGGGGAAACTAAAACAGCTATTCAGTTAGCCGGTAAGGTTACCAATATCAGCAGTGACCAGAGCAAAACCAAAGAGCCGATCATATTTGATCTTGGAGGTCAGGACGATGCCAATCGTAGTATGAAACTCACTGGAGAATTTAATTACCTGGAGGAAGATCCCCGAGAGAGTATTCGATTCGAGTATGCTGGATTTGGTCTTGCTGGTACTAAACTTTCTCCCTCAGAATTGCTTCCTTATGAACTAGCGGAAGGTACAGGAGAAATTGCAGCCGAGGTAAATATCATTGATCGAAGAATTGATAGCGAGATTCAATATCAGAATAAAGGACTTAAGTTCGACTTTGGAGAAAATCCATCCAATGGAAGAGTTCAACAATTAATACGAGATGCCGTTTCAAGTGCTGATCAAATCAACGTAACTGCTCTTGTTGATAATGTGGATGGTCCGCTTAAAATCCGAATTCGGTCAAACATCGATAATCTGTTTGTAGATGCCTTAAAAAGTACCGTAAGCCGTGAAGTGGAACAGGCAAGGGCAAGAATTGAGAATGAAGTTCAGCAGCGAATTGGTGACCGGAAAGAAGAGCTGCTTGCCTTCAAAAATGAGAAAGAAGCTGAAATCCGCCAGGAATATGACAAACTGGAAGCTAAAGTGAATGAGCAGCTTCAAATTATTGAGCAGAAAAAGGAAGAGCTTGAAAAGCGTAAAAAAGAAATTGAAGAAGAACTCAAAAAGAAAGCAGCCGATGAATTAAGGAAGAGAATCGGGTTTTAGAGTAAGGTATGATCAGCTATTCATCATACATAGGTTTTAACTTTTCAAAAAGCCGAATACTGGTTTCAGTTTCATTCGCAGTTTTTTTTGTGGCGGCATCAATAGTTACAGTTCAAAAGTTCTTTGTATTTGGAGGAAATGAAGAGTATCAGGTTTTGAAAAGTGCGCTATATAATTTCCTGATTTTTGTTCCTTTCGGTTTCTGGATTATACCAAGTATTAAGTTTCAGGAAAGAATTAAGAGGATTGAAAAAAGATCGTACGCCCTAAAGATTATACTACTTACTTTAGGGTTACTAATTTCCTATCCCTTTGTAATCAATATCATTTTGTTTATTACAGGTTTCTCTTCAGAACCCTTCTCTTCATCTTTTCTTACCAAATATTTTATCGGAGTGATTCAGGTTCATATTTCTGTTCTTTTCCTGATCCAAATACTTTTTTATCTGGGCGAAAAGAGACAAAGAACTCAAGAATCAGAGAGACAATCAAAACAATCTGTTTCGGGGCTTTCTTCAGCGGTTTTATGGATAGAGTCTTTTGACCATTATGCTAAAATCCATTATAAAGAAAGAACTGCTCTTGAACGAATATCCTTAAAAAAGCTCGAAGAAAGTTTGCCAGAAAACTTTATCAGAATTCATAGAAAATATATCGTTAACCTAGAAGGGGCAGGTAAACTCTATCGCAAAAAGAGGGTGCTTTATCTGGAAATTAATGGAGTATCGTTAAGAGTTAGCCGTTCCAAAGAAGAAAAAGTACAAAAAAAGTACAATTCACGACAAAACCTGCCAATTGGCGACAAATAGGTGCGGATTCATTTCTTTCCAAAAACTTGTTAGCTAATATCCATTGAAATTTTTAATTCAATGATTGTTATGAAGTTTTTTCAAGTGATAATTTTCACTTTATCAGCCTCCTTTTTCCCATCTTTAAGTACGGGACAGGAGCTTCCCAAACTCTATCCAAAATCAACTAATATATCGTTTGAAGCCAAAGACGGGGTAAAAGTATATGGCGAATTCATTAAAGTGGATAATTCCAATCCTACTATTCTGTTGTTTCATCAGGGTGGTAGTAATTCGAGAGGTGAGTACATACCTATAGTTCCCAGATTAGTGGAAGAAGGGTACAATGTTCTGGCGGTTGATCAACGTCAGGGAGGACAGGTTTTTGGTAGTTATAACAGAACCGTAGCAGAGTTGACTAACAATTATTCTTTCTGTGAAGCATATGATGACCTTATCGGTGCTTTAAATTTCGTTTCGGAGCAGGGGTTTTCAAAGAACATCATTCTATGGGGAAGCAGTTACAGTGGATCTCTTGCGGTTAAACTTGCAAGTGAGCGGGGCGAAAAAGTTTCCGGAGTTCTGGCTTTCTCACCGGCTACCGGTGGCCCGATGGCTGAGTGCAAGGCTGATTTATATTTTGATAATCTTAACGTGCCTTTACTGCTTTTAAGACCGTCTCAGGAACTTGAAATAGAAAGTTCAAAATTACAATTTGAGACAGCAAGAAAAAAAGGATTCCAGGTTTATGAGGCAGAGACTGGAACTCACGGTTCCTCAATGCTTGTAGAGGAGAGGACAGGGGGGAATACCGAAGAAAACTGGCAAGTAGTCTTATCCTTTTTGAATTCTATTAAGGAGTGAAGCATGTTACAATTACCCAAAGTTGTAATCATTGTAATCATAATTCTTAGTGGTATAAGTGATGGTCGCGCACAAACTCTGGGGGTTGTAAGCAGAGGTGAGGATAAAGTGGCCTTCATTAGTTTAAATGAGGGAGAAATTGTAAAGACCGTAAGTACAGGCAGCTTTCCTCATGAAATGATATTAGATAACGAGAAAGGGTTCATCTACGTCCCTTCTTATGGTGGAAACAGGGTGTCAAAAATTGATATTTCGAGAAAAGAAACAGTTGCATTTTTTGAGTTTGGCGAGCACAGAGGCCTTCATAGCATAGCAGTGATGAACGGTTCATTGTGGATTACATCAGAAGAAAAGAGAACTCTTCTGGAAGTCGACTTTACTACAGGAAAAATTAAAAAAGAATGGCCAACGAATGGGTATCGGAGCCATGCGGTTGTTTCGGTTCCTCAATTGAACAAGCTATACGTAACAAATATCGACTCAGGAACTGTTAGTATTATTAACCCGGAAACTAAACATACAAAAGTAATAAAAACCGGAGCTGGTACTGAAGGGATTGATGTTTCACCTGATAGCAAACATGTTTGGGTTTCAAACAGGGCAGAGAATACTATTTCTGTAATTGATACTCGCCTGGATTCAGTGATAACAAAGTTCGAAAGCAATGGAGACTTCCCCGTTAAGCTGAAATTCAATCCAAATGGAAAAGAAGTTTGGGTGACAAATAACAGAAGTAGTACCGTTGGGGTATTTGATGCTAAAACCTACTCATGGAAAAGAAATATTGGTGTTGGTAACCGTCCGCTGGGGATCGCGTTTTCTGATGACGGAACAAAAGGTTATATAACAAAACCAGCGACAAACGAAGTGCTTGAAATTGATATAGTGAATAACTACTCGATTATAAAATCGTATAAAAGGCTGTCGTCCCCTGACGGTATCATTTGGCTTTCAAAAAATTAAAGGATTAAAGACCTAATCTTGGCAATAATTCTTTACAGATTTGTGAGGAAAAGATTCATATTCTGCATTAGATTGAAATAAAAAAAGCAGATGAACTTAAAATGGTGATATTTCCCTCTTGGTCTTTTAGTTATCTATCTGATTGCTTTTCCCTTTTTCTTTCGTGATCCGGACCGAACGATTTTTTTTGAGATCTATTCCCGCTTCAACGGTACGCTTGAGCACATGGCGATTAATGAGAATAAAGAAGTTCTGGTGGCTAATAATGATTCAATAGTTGTTGGAAATAAAGCCCCCGATTTTACATTAACTTCTTTGAGCGGCGATGAAATTTCATTATCTGATTTTGAGGGAAAAACGGTACTAATCAACTTCTGGGCATCCTGGTGCCCAACCTGTAGGGGAGAGAATAAACATCTCGCCGAAATATATCCTGAATACAAAGAAGAGGGTTTTGAAATCCTTGGGATCTCGCTCGATCGAAGCAGAACCAACTGGGAAAAAGCCGTTGGAAAAGATGGAATCACCTGGCCTCAGGTTTCTGATTTGGAAGGTGTTGATTCACCCGTTGCAACGCTGTATGGGGTGTACTCTACACCGACAACTTTTTTGATTGATAGCGCTGGGGTTGTGATTGGGAAGGATGTTTTCACAGAAGAGCTGGATGATTATCTAAGGTAAAATTTGTCTTCATTCCAGTTTGTGGGATTATTTCGGATATACTCTGAAATTCGTTGATAGGATTCCTCATCCCGAACTATGTGATCATGATATCGGGGTTGCCATTTGAAATCAGGACGGATTTTACGTGCGTTTTTGGTAACGCCAATTTTAAAGCCCCGAACAATCGAAGCTAGATTATTTGATTGCGGCCCAAATCGATTTTGAGATATTTGCTTTGATTTATTTTGTGGTACAGGCGCAATACCTTGCGCCTCCTTATGAATACCCCTTTGAGACGCAAGGTGTTGCGTCTGTACGGCATCATCATTCGATTTATCAATGATAATAATCCCATGCACATGATTTGGCATCACAATGAATTCACCTAAGCGCACAAAGGGATAAAAATTCGGAATATCATTCCAGCATTGATTTGTGATATTTCCGATATCCGAAAGGATCATTTTTTGATTAGAAACCTCTCCAAAAAAAGATTCCCGATTTTGAGTGCAGATTGTGATAAAATAGGCGCCATTCCAGCCATAATTCCACGACCTCAACCGGGTGGTTTCGGTGCGGTATTTATTCTGGAATTTTTTGCCCATAAGTATCTAATTTGAGATTCCAAGGTCTTTCTGCTTTTCAATTGAAACTATTTTCTCTTCCTTTTTTTGATATTTGATGAAGTAGAGTGTTTCATTTATAGTGCCAAATAAAACCTGATTTACGTGCACCCAAGCGAATCCCTTTTGAGATTCAAGTTCAACAGGTACATTCCAGATTATTTCAAAGGATAGATCAATTTCAAATCCTTCTTGTTTTAAAGAATCAATTTTTCTCTCTGAATCTTTGAACTCTGGAAGAGACAGAATTTTATCAACTAGCTTCGATTTCATTTCGTCAACTTTTTGGCAAAAAGAACTAATAAATGGAGTGAAAGAAAGAATTGTTAATAATATGAAGAATTTCATCAGCTTGGTTATTCCTACAAATTCGAATCCGCTAAATATTCGTGTACATACTTGATACTCATTGCACCTTCCCCAACAGCGGAGGCGACTCGATTCATAGCTCCGGCGCGGACATCCCCTGCTGCAAAGATTCCGGGAGTGCAGGTTTCCAGTAAGTAAGGAGTTCGTTCAAGTTTCCACACCTTTTCGTATTCGTCGTATCGTGAAAGTTCTTTGCCGGTTTCCAGGTAGCCACGTTCATTTTTAATAATATCTGATTCGATCCATTCGGTATATGGTTTAGCTCCGATAAAAATGAACAGACCGTCTGCTTCGACCTCTCTTCGGGAGTCATCATTAGAATCTTTCAGGATCAGTTTTTGGAGATTTCCATCGCCGGAAGCTTCGGCGACTTCTGTATGCGGTAACAACTCAATATTTTCAGTTTTGTCTAGCTGATCAATAAGATAAGAAGACATGCTTGAGGCGAGTGACTCACGTCGGATTAATATAAAGACGTTTTTTGCGAAAGTGGCAAGGTACATAGCGGCTTGTCCGGCAGAATTACCCCCACCTACGATATATACCTGTTTGTCTTTGAATGCATGGGCTTCGGTCATGGCAGCGCCGTAGTAAATTCCTGCTCCGGTAAAGTCAGAAACGCCCTTACACTCCAGTTTTCGATAATTCACGCCTGTAGTCACAACAACTGCTTTTGCGTTTACTATGCTCCCATCTCCAAGGGTAAGGCTTTTATACTGATCCTGAACTTTAATGCTCACGACTTCTTGCGGTGAAAGAAACTCAATACCAAAACGAGTAGCTTGAGTAATTGCACGTCTAGCTAAATCAGAACCACTTAAACCGTTTGGGAACCCTAAGTAATTTTCGATTCGTGAACTGGTTCCAGCTTGGCCACCAGGAGCTCTTTTTTCGATAAGCAATGTCTTCAATCCTTCTGAGCCTCCGTATACAGCGGCCGCAAGTCCCGCAGGTCCGGCGCCGATAATCACTACATCATAAATTTCTTCAGAAGCAGAGGGATTTCGTCCGAGTTTATTCGCAATTTCAAGTGGACTGGGCTCGGTAATATAACTTCCATCCTCAAAGAAAATGACGGGGAGGCTTGAACCATCTAGCTCATGTTCTCCAAGAAGTTCATTGGCCTTTTCACTTGTTTCTACGTCCAGCCAACGGTAGGGAATTAGATTGCCTGAAAGATAATCTTTAATTGCATGAGATTTTGGAGAATATTGATATCCCACCAACTTAATTCCAAGAAATTCAGGCTTAAAATTAGCATGCCATTCGTCTAACAAATCATCCAGAACAGGATACAGTTTTTCTTCAGGGGGATCCCAGGGTTTAAGCAAATAATAGTCGAGCTGAACTTCATTGATTGCTTTGATCGCAGCATCCGTATCGGAGTAAGCTGTAAGAAGAACCCGTTTAGCTTCAGGGAATATTTTTTTTGCCTGCTCAAGGAAATCAACGCCGATCATATCCGGCATTCTTTGATCGGATAAAAAGAGGGCAACTGTTTCTCCTTTTTTCTTTAGCTCAGGAAGAGATTCGAGGGCTTCTCGTGGGGAGTCTGTACTCATGATCCGGTATTCCGAGCGATACTTACTTCTTAAATCCCTGGAGATTGCCCGAAGTACCTGAGGATCATCATCGATAGTAAATATGATTGGTTTGTTCATTATTCAATTTTAAATGCTCAGTGCTAAATGTTAAATGAAGTTCGACTTATTTAACATTTAGCACTTAAAACTTAACGTTATTAAGAAAGTGGAAAAATTAGTTCGAAAATAGTTTCACCAGGCTTTGAGTGTACTTTAATCTCACCGGCGTGTTTTTCAACAATTTTATGAACTACATCCAATCCAAGCCCGGTACCCTTTCCAACATCTTTAGTTGTGAAAAAAGGATCAAATATTTTCGATTGTACATCTTCAGGAATTCCAACACCATTATCTTTGAAGAAAAGAAGCAGATTTCCATTCTTACTTTCCGCATTAACCCAAATCTTTCCTTCTTTAGGCAATGCGTCAATTGCATTATCCAAAATATTCGTCCAAACCTGGTTGAGTTCACTCACAAACCCACAAAACTCTGGTAGATCATCTGGGATATTTACGTCTATTTCTACTTTCTTCTGTTTGGCTTTATGGTTAAGCATGGTAATGGTACTCTTCAGAAGTTTCTTTAATTCGACCACTTCTTTATCCGAACCCCGATCCATGTGCGAATAGGTTTTAACTGATGAAATGAGATCAGAAATTCTGCGCGATGCATCTTCAATTTCTTCCACCATTTTTTCGGTGGTTAGTACGTCTTCAATCCAGCCCAAAACAGCGGGCAGGTATTCTTCGTCCACATGCTCATTTACAAATTCAAGATCATCAATATTGAAGCAGTACTCAGCAAAGGTATTTGCATAATCGAAGCCTTCTTCTACTCCATGATCTTCCATCCAGTCTGTAAGCTCGTCCTCGAGTTCAGTACGTTCCATTAATGACTGTTCATTGGTACTTCCTTTTTCAGCTTTCCTAAACACAAGCTCATTAACTGCATCAACCTGCTCAAGGGTTAGTCGGATATTCATCACAGCTTTAAACTTATCAGGAGTAGTCCGAAGTCTTTTTCTTAATTCGGTAGCTCCCCGAACCATGGCTGAAGCTGGGTTATTCAACTCATGCGCTAGTCCGGCGGAAAGCTTTCCTAATGCAACCAGTTTTTCGTTTTGTTGCTGACGGGAAGTAAAGGCTCGTATCCGATCAGAAAGTGAATGAACAAAGACTTCAATCAATTCATATTTCTTAGAAATCTCAGGAAAAAGCTCCTCGGGAGTTCTGAGGATGGTGGTTTCCTGAGTAACAGTTAAATAGGCAGCAGAGCTTTGCATTCGTGAGAAAGGAAGTTTTCCTGAGATATCTCCAGTTCCAAAGGTGCCCAGAGGCATAAATTGATTACCTCGTTTGAGTTGAGCCTTCACCTCACCATCCAGAATAATCATCATATCCAGAATTTCATCACCGGGTTTTACAAGTAACTCATCAGGTTGATAGGTACATAATTCTGAGTTCTCGGCAAGCCATTCTAATTGTTCTTTTGGAACATTGTCGAACTGATGGAATTTTCGCAAGGACTGTACAATAAAGTCAACCATTATTTCTCCAGCATTTCATTATGGATATAACAATATCGCCAGCTCTCACCCGGCTCAACAGATCGTATTACCGGATGATCATTTCTCATATAATGCTTTCGTGCATGTTTATTTTTTGAGGAATCACAGCACCCAACATAACCGCAGGTCATACACATTCTCAGATGCACCCAGGTATCTTCTTGTTCAACACAAGTCTCGCACTCGTGTCCGGTTGGCTCTGTAATTTCGATCATTGTAGCGTGTTCGCAGGGCATCATCTTAAGGAGTTAGGTTGCAGGTTCGGGTACTCTATGCATGTCTACATCTAAAGACATGGAGCCATCAATTTGATCGCTGATACTTATTTCTGCGAGTTTTCTTCCGGCTTGAATAAGTGGTAAGCAGACTGCGTTGGCGCCAGCTTCTTTTAGTGCCTGATGCTCTTCATCTCTCATTGTTAATGCATAAATATCTCCAGCATATTTATTCTCACGAAGCAGCTGAGTAGCCGACACTTTGGTATCAGGATTGGGCATGGCGAGCATAATGGATTTAACTCCTTTAAGGTTGATATTTTCCCATAACTCTGCATCCTGAGCATCACCATAAACCGTTCGCCTTCTTTTTTGAAGATTGGACTCAATTTTGGCTGGATCAGAGTCCATTCCGGTTACTCTGAATTCTCTTTCTTTTAGATAATCATACGCAGCAGAGCCAGATTGCCCCATCCCTACGATCAAATACTCGGCTCCACCAAGATTAACAACTTGTTGTCCGGGATGTTTAACATCTCTTTCAAGGGGAATAAGGATGTGCTCCATTTTCTTCCAGAGTAAATTTGCCATAGATGAAAGAGGAGCGTTTAATGTATAAGAAATAGCTGTAACGACAGCAAAAACGATAATTACAGAGTCGGGAATAAAACCCGCTGAAGCAGCAACCATACCGGCGATTAAGGTAAACTCACTGAAAGAAGAAAGTGTAACCGTAACCATAAAAGAGTTTCTCGAACGCAGTTTGAAAAGAACGAGTAAAAAGAAAAACAGAGCGGCTTTAATTGGAAGTACAGCAAGTATAGCCCCGGCAAAAGCCAGATCACCCATTGAGGGAAGCCCCGCTAATCCAACTTCCAAAAAGAATGCTACAAGGAATGCTTCTTTCAATCCCCAGAGTTTTTCAGCTAGTTCATCAGCTTGTTTATTTCCCGAAAGCAATGCGCCTGCTACTAGTGCTCCCAGTTCTGATGATAAACCAAGAAACTCAAAAAGCCCGGCTCCACCCAGTGCAAGAATTAAACCGAACAGCAACTGTAAATCTTCATGCCCACTCTGAGAAAGAAGCTTGATGATAATAGGTCTGAGCAAAGGAAGTGCAAGTAAGCCAATACTCCAGATTTGAGGAGCGCCTCCACCGGTAAGTGCCAATACCGTTATCGCAACAATATCCTGCAGAATCAAAATCCCAATGGAAACCCGGGCATGAAACGCGTTTAATTCTCCACGGGCTTCAAGTGATTTTGCTGCAAGTACAGTACTCGAAAATCCAAGAAGGGTACCAATAATCAAGCCTTCAATCAGGTCAAAACCAAAAGCCATTGAAATAAGTAGGAAAATCCCGGTACTAATAATAAGGTGAATACTACCTGCTCCGAATACTTCCGGGCGAACAATATTTTTAATTCTCAGGTGCAGCCCAACCGTAAAAAGGAGGAAAACAACCCCATAATGACCCACTTCATGAAGGAAGTGAGAATCATCAGTAACACCGAAAAGAGACAGGACTACTCCGGCAATTAGATAACCAATAAGTGGGGGTAGCTTTAATTGTTTAACCCCCATTCCCAAAAAATAAGCCAGAACAATCCAGAGAACCATTGATAAGTATATAGAAGTTTAGATAACTGAGTTTATGAGGTCCTGAATATGCTGAATCTCATCCTCATTAACCAGATGCCCCATTCCCGGGTATATCTTTTTCTGAACGCTAGCTCCGAGTTTGTTGAATACTTCTTCTGTTACATCAAGTCGCTCAACAGGGATATGTGCATCTACATCACTGCAACCCATAAAAATTGGCGTGTTTTTCAAATCGCCTGAATATTCAGAAAGGGTAATTGAATCGCCGATAATACCGCCACTAAGCGCGATAACTCCACCATATTTATCGGGATTTCTGACTGCATATTCTGATGCCAGACAAGCTCCTTGCGAGAACCCCAAAAGAAAAATGTGATCATTCGCTATTCCCTGATCATTAAGCTTTTGGATGATTTCTGATATGACCCGCAATCCCGAATCAATACCAGGTTGGTTCTGATCTCTGGGGGCGAGAAATGAGTACGGATACCAGGTATGGTCGCTTGCCTGAGGAGCCAGAAACACAAAATCGTCCGTATTCTCAAATTCTTTTGATAAACCTAGAATACTTTGAGCTGAAGCTCCCCGGCCATGAATCATAATCATAGCGAATTGCGCTTCGTTTAAAGGTTTGCCCGTTACAGCAACGGGTTGGTTTTGGTGTGGGCTATTTGATGTATGCATGTTAAATTTCAATATTAGGAAGGATATTTTCGATGTATTCACGTCGTGGCTCCAGCCAGGGCGTAAGGATGAGCTTTTCACCAAGATGTTCGAAATCTTCATCCACAACATAGCCGGGATCATCTGTAGCAATTTCAAAAAGAACACCGCTTGGCTCTCTGAAGTAGACCGATTTAAACCAGTGCCGATCAATCACCTCAGAAGGCTGGAGCCCTTTGCCAACTACTTTTTCACGAAGTTTTTTTAACTCATCCAAATCTTTAGCACGGAATGCAACGTGATGAACGATACCCCTTCCTCCACGTCCGGGTTCTTCATCCGAATACTCAATTATCACAGAACTCCCGATTTTGGCATCAGTTTGGTAAACCGTATGATTCTCGTTGGATTCTTGCTCCTGAAATTCAAATATATCCTCCAGAATGTTGGCGGTACTATCTGGTCGCCGGACTTTTAACCGGGTTGACTCAAAGCCCTGTATCGAATATTCATTGGGAACCGGGCTTTTGTAATTGCTTACTTTCTCTTTAGCGCTTCCATCAAATACTAAATCTAGTTCCAGTCCATCTGGGTCTTGAAAACGAATAGTCTGCTTTCCAAAAACTTCGAAAGAATCAGAAACCTTAATCCCTTGTTCATTTAATCGTGCTAACCAGAAGTCCTGAGAACAATTTGGTACTTTGAACGCTACATTTACAGCTTCCCCTGAACCTTTTGTTCCTTTATGGGCTCTCGGCCATGGAAAGAAAGTCAAACTCGAACCGGGGGTAGCAGCTTCATTTCCATAAAATAAGTGGTAGGTGCCGGGGTCGTCTTGGTTGACCGATTTTTTTACCATCCTCATACCAAGCTTGTTGATATAGAAATTGGCATTCTCTTTTGGGTCTCCTGCCAAAACAGTAATGTGATGTAATCCTTTATTGTGATCCATAGTAACTCCATATTTAATTACGTAACAAAGGTAAAAAATAGTTTAACATTAAACTATTTGGACTTATCTATTTCCCTAATCGAGGAATTCATAATTACCCGGAGTTCAGTTCAAGATATTTAAAACCTTTTTGAATACCTTTAGCTATGAATATATACCTAATAATAATTCTGGCTGCAATTGCAGTAGATTTTGTCCTTGATATCAGCTCAAATTGGCTGAATCTAAAAGCCCTTACAAAAAAACTACCTGACGAGTTTTCAGAAGTATACGATGAAGAGACGTATGCCAAATCTCAGGAATACACGAAAGTAACTACACGTTTCGGGTTTCTTACCGGGCTATTTGATTTGGTGCTTTTATTAGTTTTTTGGTTTTCAGGAGGATTTAACTGGCTGGATCAAATTGTGCGATCATGGGGATTTGGAGACCTGGTTTCCGGTTTATTATTTATCGGAATTCTGATGGTAGCTAAAACCATCATTTCTCTTCCTTTTAGCGTGTACTCTACTTTTGTGATAGAAGAGCGTTTCGGCTTCAACAAAACAACGCCCAAGACTTTTGTGCTTGATTTGGTAAAGGGTTTATTACTTGGAGCAGTTATTGGCATTCCGTTGTTAGCCGGGGTTCTTGCTTTCTTTATGTACACAGGAGATTTGGCCTGGTTGTATGCCTGGCTTGCAGTCACTGCTTTTACTTTAATTATGCAGTATGTGGCACCAACCTGGATTATGCCTCTCTTCAACAAATTTACACCGCTGGAAGAAGGTGAGCTAAGATCGGCAATTGAAGATTATACCGAAAAGGTAAACTTCCCGCTTCAGGGATTATTTGTAATTGACGGATCGAAGCGATCAAGTAAATCAAATGCGTTCTTTACCGGCTTTGGTAAAAACAAACGGGTTGCTCTTTATGATACCTTGATTGAAAATCACAAAGTTCCGGAGTTAGTAGCTGTATTGGCCCATGAAATTGGTCATTATAAAAAGAAGCACATCATAAAAGGAATGGTAATAAGCATCTTACATACCGGAGTGTTGTTTTTCCTGTTATCCTTTTTTCTATCAGAAGCAGCTTTATTTGATGCGTTCTACATGGAACAAATGAGTGTATACACTGGGCTTATTTTCTTCGGAATGTTGTACTCGCCGATCGAAATGATCCTTTCAATTTTCATGCAGATGTCATCCCGAAAACATGAGTATGAAGCAGATGAATATGCTGCCAAAACTACCGGAAAGCCCGAAGATATGATTTCAACTTTAAAGAAATTATCGAAGGATAATCTGTCGAACCTGACACCACACCCTTTTTATGTGTTTCTGAATTATTCGCACCCTCCGGTACTTCAACGAATAAAGGCGATAAGAGAGATCAATGAGTAAAAAAGAATCCCGGAATATCGAAACCATTGCAATTCATGCCGGAATGGAACATGATTCAAAGGCCAGATCTATTAGTCCGCCGATGGAACCATCTACCAATTTTGAACATGATGAAAAAGGGTACAAGGAGGGAGATTACATTTATACCCGGGATAGTAACCCCAACAGAGATCAGCTCGAAAATGTGCTAACAAAGTTTGAAAAGGGTGAGGGATGTGCAGCCTTTTCATCGGGTATCGCAGCAATAAACGCTGTATTTATGAGTGTTGAAAAAGGCTCGCATATTTTACTTCCTGAAGACTTATATCACGGTTCTAGGGCTTTGTTAGAAAAGTTCGGAGACCGCTGGAATGTTGAGTATTCAGCTGTAGATACCACCAATCTGGAAAAGTTTGAAGCGGCATTCAGGGCAAATACTAAACTGGTTATTCTGGAAACCCCTTCAAACCCACTACTACTTATCACTGATTTAGAGAAATCAATTAAGATTTCTCATTCTAAAGGAGCTATAGTGTGCGTTGATAATACCTTCGCTACTCCTTTCAATTCCAACCCAATTAAATTTGGGGCGGATTTGGTGATGCATTCCACCAGTAAGTATCTGGGCGGTCACTCTGACATTTTGGGAGGAGCAATAGTTTCAAATAAAAACGATGAGTTTTTTAAGCAAATCAAAAACATTCAAAAAAGTCAGGGCGCGGTGCCTTCACCAAGAGATTGTTGGCTGTTAACCCGAAGCATCCGAAGCTTTCCGTACCGGATGAGAGCTCATAACAAAAATGCACAAAAGGTTTCGGAGTTTCTGGATACCCATCCTAAAGCAGTGCAGGTAAATTATCCAGGATTGAAAGGAAATGCCGGACATGAAATTGCTGCCTCACAAATGAAAGGTTTTGGAGGAATGATTTCCTTTCTGGTAGATGGAGATTATGATGAAACACTTAGAGTAGTAGCCGGCTCAAAAGTAATAAGGAGGGCAACCAGCCTGGGGGGGATTGAAAGCCTGTGGGAACACCGCCGTTCCAGCGAAAGTGAATCTTCAACAACTCCCGAAAACCTGATTCGGTTTAGTGTGGGGCTTGAGCATATCGATGATCTTATAGAGGATTTGAAAAGAGCTCTAAACAGCAATTAACTCGGGCATTTCATCATAAGTTTGACCATCTAACTCTCTTCCATTTTCTTTTTTTCTAATACCACCCCATTGTTTAAAAAAGAATGCTGTTCCACTTTCTTCACACTTATCCCTGATTTCTAAAACCCACTTTTCTTCAATTGGACGAGCTCCAGGTCCTGATTCACCCCCAACAATTACCCAATCTATTTGATGCAGCTTTAGACTCGGAAGAGGTCCTAATAAAGGTTCAAGAGAAAGAAACTTAATCTTAGCACCACATTCAACTAAGTCATCTTTACGAGACAAAACAGCTTCGCTTTCAACCGATGTCCCCATCCATATATTATCTGTCCAGGTTAATTGATCAGATACCAGTTTTAATCTTTCCGGTCTTTTTGTGAGTACTTGAAAAGTATGCTGTGGGCATTCATTCATAACTTTAAATGTCCTTTTAATGAAGTCAAGAGTAACACCTGGATGGAATAAGTCACTCATGCTATTCACGAAAACTATTCGAGGTTTTTTCCATGAAAAAGGAATATCCAAGGCATCTTCATGCATAGCTATTTTAAAACCATTTTTATATTTCTCTACTCCCATTGCTTTCAATCTTCTCGACATAATTTCCGCATAGCAATGTTTACAACCCTGACTTACTTTACTGCAACCAGTCGTAGGGTTCCATGTCATTTCTGTCCATTCAATAGATGATTGTGCCATATCAAATTAATTTATACATATATTGCACATATTTTATTTAAAGATCAAGACCTAATTGATTATCTGAATAACTACTGGAAATAGTAGCGAATTTTTTTCCTAGAGGATGTTTGCTAAAAAAAATCAGATGATAAAGTATTCTATTTTTTTCAAAATTACTGATAGGTTGAGACAAATGGTGCTTATAGTCTAACTTATCCATTTTTTGAATGTATTTTTCGGAAACAAACTTGATTAAGTTTTGTGGAGTATGCGCGTATAAATTTTCGTATTCATATCTCCAATTACTTTCTCCAAGCTGTAGAGCTACTCTAGAATCTTCTGGGTCAGAATATAAAGAATGGTTTCGTCTTAGATCCATATCTGAAGCAAAAAGAATAAGAAAATCCATTCTAAATCTAGTTGTTAATTCCAAAATGGTTTTAAAATGAATATTAATCGAAAAGGGATCAACAAAGCAGAAACATAACGTTGAACCGGATTTTTTAATAGTATTAATCCTTTCAATAACTAGATTAATCTTTTCATTGGAATCAATGTTGAATAATGAGATATCATTAGATGAGAGGAAGGGTTGTAATCTTGTTTCCAAAGCGGAAAATGCATTTAAATTCTCTTCACAAAATATATAGTGGTCAAATTTATTGGGGATAGAAAGTGATATTAAAGCCGAACTTCTAACAATTTTCCCGGTCGATTTTAATTTTGCTAGACCTGCACCTGAAAATAAGTCGATATATACTAAGTTCTTCCACTTAGTTTTCATACTAGATGTGAAAATATTCATATAGGTTCCAATCATTCTATATTTATCAAACCCCCACGGCCCTATTTTTGGAGTAAATAGACCATCGTCGTTTTCTTGAATAATTGGGTTAAAAGAACTCATATTAATTTTTTGTATTTAAAAGATAATCGGAAGTAAGACCATTCAAAACACAACTCCTTACAGAATAAATATGAAAGATAAACTTACTATATAGTAAGTTGGTATGAGCTTAGCGCAAAACTGACTGATAAGTAAGTATTGAAACCGCTTTTTTGATGTCTCAGGATGCTTTCTTCATTTTGAACTAATCGTATTTATCCTGAACTTTACGGTTTATTTAACTGATCGAAAAACGCCGTTCCGGCACAAAAAAATTAATTATGGCTAAGGTTGAAGTTGTAATGCCCCAGATGGGCGAATCGGTAATGGAAGGTACCGTCATTGAATGGTCTAAGAGTGTAGGTGATACGGTAGAAGTAGATGAAACACTGCTCGAAATTGCAACAGATAAAGTGGACAGTGAAGTCCCTTCTCCCGAAGCCGGAACCTTAGTTGAAATTTTGGTTGAAGAAGGGGACACCATTGAAGTTGGCAAGCCAATTGCCATTATTGAAACAGACGCCGATGCTGTTGAAGAAGCTCCTTCAAAAGAAGAACCTGAAGAGAAAGCAGAGCCTGAAGCAGAAGAGAAAGAAGTTTCCGAGCCTGAGGTTGAGGAAGAAGCAGACGAAGTAGATGAAATGGAACAACCATCTGAAGATGAGGGAGAACGCATTGAAGTGGTTATGCCTCAAATGGGAGAGTCAGTAGTAGAAGCAACCATCATTGAGTGGAATAAAAGTGTAGGGGATTCGGTAGAAGAAGACGAGACTTTACTGGAAATCTCAACGGATAAAGTTGATAGTGAAGTTCCGGCACCCGCCTCAGGAACACTTGTCGAAATTAATGCTGAAGCTGACGAAACTATCGAGGTTGGGCAGGTGATTGCAGTAATCGCGACAGGTAAAGCCGCTTCAGGATCTGGCTCGAAGAAAGAGAGTTCTTCTTCAGCTGAAGAAGAGAAAAAGTCTTCAATGACCAAAGAAGACGTTGCTAAAATGACCCCCGAGCAACTTGCTCAAAATGGGAATACTACTTCATCAACATTTAACGGTTCAGATATTCCAAGGGAAAGCAGTGATGGAAAATTCTTCTCTCCACTTGTTAGATCTATCGCTAAAGAAGAAGGAATTAGTGTACAAGAACTGGAATCTATTGAAGGTTCGGGTCAGGGTGGCCGGGTTTCTAAGAGTGATATACTTGCCTATGTTGAGGATCGAAAATCCGGGAAATCTAAACCCGCCGCTACACAAACTGCAACTGCACCTAAAAAAGCTTCGGATTCGAGACCTAAGGATTCTATTCACGCCGGCGAACTGGATGTATCTCATAGTCCGAAAGGAGATGTGGAAGTGGTAAAAATGGATCGTATGCGCAAAATGATTGCAGAGCACATGGTTCGTTCCAAGCAGACTTCAGCTCATGTAACCACATTCGCAGAAGTGGATGTAACGAATATGGTGAGGTGGAGAAATGCTAACAAGAATACATTTCAGGAGAAAACGGGTGTTAAATTAACATTTACACCACTCTTTGTTGAGGCGATAATAAAAGCAATGCTGGAGTTTCCTCTTATCAATAGTTCAGTTGACGGGGATAATATTTTACTGAAAAAAGACATTAACTTTGGGCTTGCTGTGGCTCTTGGAACCGGTGGTGAAGGGGGCTTAATTGTGCCTGTAATGAAGAAAGCCCAGCAGAAGAATTTGGTCGGACTGGCAGAATCAGTAAATGAAGTTGCTGATAAGGCAAGAAGTAAAAAGTTAAGCCCGGATGATTTGGTTGGCGGAACTATCACATTAACAAATTACGGGAGTGTTGGCAATTTGATGGGGACCCCGATTATTAACCAGCCACAGGTGGCGATTATCGGAACCGGAGCTATTGTTAAAAGACCTGTTGTAATTGAACAACCTGAAGGGGATGTAATTGGAATCCGACAGATGATGTTTTTATCAATGAGCTACGACCACCGGATTATTGACGGAGCTCATGGTGGTGCTTTTATAAACCGTGTAAAGGAGATTCTCGAAGAATTCGATATGGATCGTGCGGTTTAAACTTTTGTCATTACTCTCCTGAAGGTTCAGGGCTAAAAATGAGAATCAAAATAAATTCAGAGACGCTGTGATCAGCGTCTCTCTTTATGTAAATGATTGTAGTAGAAACCATAGATAAAATCCGTGAAGCTGTAAAAGAGCTTCAATCAAAAGGGAAAAAGGTTGCCTTTGTTCCAACGATGGGCGCCTTGCATGATGGACATCTTTCTTTATTTCGGTTAGCGAAAAAGCACGCGGATGAGGTTGTGGTTTCTATTTATGTAAATCCCGAGCAATTTGGGCCAAATGAAGATTTTGGAAATTATCCCCGTAATCTGGACCAGGATTTAACATTCTGTGAAGAAGAAGATATCTCAGTTGTATTTACCCCTTCGGATGAAATCATGTACGGAAAAGGGAAAAAGTTCCTTTCGATAGAAATCGAAGAATTGAATGATTATCTGGATGGAGGAAGTCGTCCGGGTTACTTTCAGGGTATCGCATTAGTAGTAAATAAACTCTTTAATATTGTTGGGCCTGATGTGGCCGTATTTGGACAGAAAGATTACCAGCAGTTTCAGGTTATACATCAAATGGTAAAGGAGTTTAACCACAATCTTGAACTAGTGATGGCTCCAATTGAGCGGGCAAAAGACGGTTTGGCTCTTAGCAGTAGAAATGCATACCTAAGCAAAGAAGAAAGAGAGTTAGCACCATTGATGTACAATAGGATGAAGAAGGTGGTAAGTGAAATTCAAGACGGATTGATGGAACCGGATTCTTTGTTAAAGAAACAACAAGAAGAGCTGGAAGAAAAAGGCTTCAAAAATGATTATTTTAACGTGTTTTCCATGAATAGAATGGCCCCTGTTTCGCAACTCCAAAAAGGAGGCACTTATTTACTTGCGGGAGCCGTTTATCTGGGCAAAACCAGATTGATTGATAATATAATATTTAAGTGTTAGGCCATGAAGCTAACCATGTTTAAATCAAAATTGCACCAAATGAAGGTCACTGAAGCTAACCTCATGTATGAGGGAAGTATTACTATTGATCAGGATCTTTTGGATGCAGCCAATCTATTACCTTATGAAAAGGTACAGGTAGTAAACATTACCAACGGGAGTCGCCTGGAAACGTATACGATTCCGGGAGAGAGAGGAAGTCGGATTTGTTGTCTGAATGGGGCGGCTGCCAGACTTACACAGATTGATGACAGGATTATCGTTATCAGTTATGCGGAAATGACACCTGAAGAAGCAAACGAGCACAAGCCAAGAGTAGTAATCGTAGACGAAAATAACGATCCAAAATCAGTACTGGACTACTCTCAGCCCGCCACTAAGTATGATTTGGAAACAGGTCTTTTAGACTATTAGCAATTTGTTTAGAATTGTAAATTATTTTTTTTGTAAAACTATTTAGTCTGAGCGTCGTCTTAACTTCAAATAGGTATATTATATCCTGTTATTAACACACTTATCGTATGCAGAAAAAAATACTTATCCCTACTATTATTGTAATTCTGGTTTCCTTTTCATGGTATTTAACCCGTGGCGGATCTACAGAAACTGAAGATTTATTTACTACCCCAACCGTAGGGGAATTTGTTGTTGATGTTACAACAACAGGCGAATTGAGAGCCAAGAACTCTCAGGAAATAAATGGCCCACGTGGAGTTCGGGAGTTCCGTGTAAACAATATGAGGGTTCAGCGACTTATTCCTGAAGGTACCATTGTTAAAAAAGGTGATTTCGTGGCAGAATTAGATCGTTCGGAGATAATGGGAAAGCTTCAGGATGTTCAGCTTGATTTGCAATCAGCACAATCTCAGGTTACTCAGGCTCAATTGGATAGTACACTTGAACTATCTCAGGCAAGAGATAATCTTATCAATCTTGAATTTGCACTAGAGGAGCGTCAGATTGAAGTTGATCAGTCAAAATATGAGTCGCCAGCTGTACAGCGACAAGCCGAAATTGAATTGGATAAAGCCCGTCGCCAACTAGCTCAGGAGCGTAAGAACTATCAAACTAAAGTGCTTCAGGCGGAAGCAAAATTGAGTGAGGTAGAAGCGGAGCTCACAAAAAAACAAAACGAGATTAACCGTATTCAGGAGTTAATGGGGCAGTTTACTGTATATGCGCCAGATCAGGGAATGGTTATCTACCGAAGAAACTGGGACGGTTCCAAAATAACCGAGGGAGAACAAATTAGTGCATGGAACCCGGTTGTGGCAGAGCTACCTGATTTTACAGTGATGGAATCAGTGACTTATGTGAATGAAGTAGACATCCAAAAAGTAGAAGTAGGACAGAAAGTTCAAATTGGATTAGATGCAGTACCAGACAAGAAACTAACAGGCCAGGTTACAGAAGTTGCAAACATCGGTGAGCAGCGCAAGAACTACGATTCAAAAGTATTTGAAGTAACCATCGTAATTAATGAAAGCGACAGCCTGCTTCGCCCTGCAATGACGACCAGTAACAAGGTTTTGATTGAGAGAATTGACGAAGCATTGCAAGTCCCTCTTGAAGCAGTTCATGCACTAGATTCCCTTAGCTTTGTATTTATAAAAGACGGCTTGTCTCCTGTAATGCAGCAAGTGGAACTGGGACTGATTAACGAAAACTCGGTGATTATTCATCGCGGAGTATCCACTACCGATCAGCTGTATTTGACGGTGCCGGGTGATACAGTAGGGATCAGAAAGAATATGCTGAGCGAACAACTCACTCAAAACTAAGCTCTGTGTTACAAAAACTTCTCTACAATTTCGACATTGCTGTAGAAGCAATTCAACGCAATAAACTGCGTGCTTTTTTAACCTCTTTGGGAATTATTTTCGGGGTTGCTTCAGTAATCGCGATGTTGGCAATTGGAACCGGAGCCCAACAAGAAGTACTTGCTCAGATGCAGCTTTTGGGGACAAATAATGTGATTGTGCAACCGGTGCTCGAACAGTTTGAAGGTTCGGTAAACGAATCCGGAGATCAGGGAGAGACGCAAAAATACTCCCCGGGACTCACTCTTCACGATTTGGAAAGTATCAAAGAATATGTGCCTGAAGTAGAATTCATTAGCCCGGAAATTATATTCGAAACTAATTTCATCCGAAATGCCAGAATGAGAAGCGGAAAAGTGGTTGGAGTGAATGACGAATACTTTTTCATCAGTAATTTCAATATCCAGAGCGGTAATAATTTTACGCATATACAGATTCAAAATGCAGAACCGGTAGCAATTATTGGAAGCGATGTTCGCACTAAGTTTTTTGCCGGCGAAGATCCTATCGGCAAGAAAATTAAGGTAGGAAATCTCTGGCTTACTGTAATTGGTGTACTTGAAAAGAAAGAACTATCCACAGAAAATATTGAAAGTCTGGGCATCCGAAATTACAACCTCGATATCTTTATGCCTGCAACTACACTTTTGCTTCGTTTTAAAAACCGGGCATTGGTAACCAAAGACGATATTGATGCAAGTGGAGGCGGATTTGGTGGCAGAGTTATCATTTTTGGGGGCGATAATGAGGAGGAAGAAGAGGTTACTACCAACTACCATCAATTAGACAAGTTAATTGTAAGAGTAACAGACTCCCGTTTCAGTGTTTCCATTGCAGAAGTGCTTTCCCGAATGTTGAAGCGTCGCCACAACAGTGTGGTTGACTTCGAGATTATTGTCCCTGAACAATTACTTGCCCAGGAGCAACGTACGAAACGGATTTTCAATATTGTATTGTCATCCATTGCATCAATCTCTTTGATTGTAGGCGGAATCGGGATCATGAATATTATGCTCGCTTCTGTAGTAGAACGCTACCGGGAAATTGGAGTACGAATGGCTGTAGGTGCTCAGAAAAAAGATATTGAGCTTCAGTTTTTAACAGAGGCGCTTGCAATTAGTATTACCGGAGGAGTGATTGGAATTGTGCTTGGTATGGCTTTCAGTGTAGCCATCGAGTTTTCTGCTGAAATAGCCACTATTGTAACTCCTTCTTCCATTTTTATCTCATTTGGAGTAGCTCTGATTATTGGTGTTGTATTTGGATACTTCCCCGCAAAAAGAGCTGCTCAACAAGATCCAGTACACGCACTACGACATGAATAAAAGTAAGAAAAACAAAATGTGTCCCACCCTTGGGAGGAACTTAGAAATTCATGAAGGCCCGGAATTAAATTCGGCGAAACAATCCCAAAAAATGGGAAGGGAAATTCCAAACTTTAAATTCCAATTTGGGCTACCTGGAATATTGATACTTCTTCTTTTTCTAAGTCCAACGGTTAGTTCTCAAGTTCAAACCTTCACGCTTGAAGAAAGTATCGAGTACGCCAAGCAAAACAGTCCGCTTTCTCGTGCAGCACGATTCTCAATACTTTCCGCAAAGTGGAGATATAAATCATTTCGGGCGGATTTGCTTCCTAGCCTGGAATTAGATGGAAATGCGCCGGGATATAGTCGTGCATTCACGGCGAATCGTTTAGATGATGGGACAACGGTATACCAGGAAGAAAGCCTTACTCAATCTTCACTAAATTTATCTGTGAATCAGAATATTCTTCCTACCGGTGGAGCCTTGTCGCTATCGAGTGGAATTAACCGACTAATTCTATTTGAAAGTGGTATAAATGGGGAAGATATCACCCGTTGGCAGAGTACACCGTTGGTTGCGAGTTTAAGGCAGCCACTTTTTCAGTTCAATAGTCTGAAATGGAGAAACCGAACTGAACCCCTTCGATATGAAATTGCTAAAACTCAATATATCGAGGATATGGAAGAAATTGCGTTCACCGTCACGCAAAACTACTTTGATATGTTACTCGCTAAGATCAATGTAGAAGTAGCTGAGTTTAACGTTACTGTTAATGACTCAATTTATAACATATCCCAAGGTCGTTTTCAGGTGGGGAGTATAGCCGAGAATGAGTTACTACAAAGTGAGTTGGAATTCAGAAATGCACGAGCTTCTTATACTACTGCGGTATTAGAATATGAAAGAGCAGAGGAGAGTTTCAAAGCTTTATTGGGGATTGAAGATAGTCAGCAAATCGAAATTGATATTCCACCTGTTGCGCCAGTAGTAGATGTTGATGTAGACAAAGCCCTGGAACTTGCCCGTGAGAATAACAGCACCTCCCTCGAATTTGAGCTGAATGAATTACTTGCTGATCAGGCCTATGAACAAGCAAAACGAAATACTGGTTTTTCAGCAACCATACAGGCTAGCTTTGGTTTGAACCAGACTTCCGAAAATTTTGAGGACGTATATAAAGATCAGCAGAACCAGCAGTTCTTTACGGTAGGTTTTCAAATCCCATTGTTCAACTGGGGACAGAATATGGCGCAAGTACGGTCCGCCCGAAACCAACAAATGGCTACTGCTAATAATATTTCGTACCAACGATTACAGTTTGAATTGAGTGTAAAAAGTACCGTTCGTGAATTCCCGCAACTTCGTAGCCAGGTAGAACTCGCTGAAGTTTCAGATGAGATAGCCACCCGGCGCTACGACGTGGCGAAGAATCGTTATCTGATCGGACGGATTGATGTAACAGATTTATTCATCGCCCAAAATCAAAAAGACAGTTCCCGTCGAAGTTATATTCAATCACTCAGAAGCTACTGGACTGGATACTATAACCTGCGCCGACTAACCCTCTACGATTTCGAGCAGGACATGCCGATTTTGTATCTGCAGGAATTTTGAATATATCCTATTAGCTTATAGTTTAAGATTTAAATAACCAATTAAACTATAAGCTATGTCTCAATACTTAACGCAGTTTAAAAGTGTCTTTAGCAAGATAATTTTTTTTACACTGATTGTTTTTTTTGGATGTCACAAGAACCAATCAGATTTAAGCGATTTTAAGTTTTCTTCACTAAGCGATACTACAAAACTATTTAGTTCAATAAAATTTGATAGTTCATTAATAAAGCCTTTCAAAAAATTTGTAGTTACTAATCAATTAAAATTAACTGATAATAATTACTCAAAAGACGAAATAGATTCAGTATTCAAATTGGAGATAGAAAAAATTGAATCATTCAACAAGCTTCAAAATTTGGTTAATTTAGAGATAGAATTTGCAGAAAGAGAGCAGTTTGGTTTCGATAGAATATTTATAAAATTAAGAAATACATCTGATAGAGTTATTGATGCTCTGATTTTGAAAATTGAGTACTACAATACTTTTCAAGAATATCTTGGAAGCCAAAAAATTGAAATTACAAATGAAATTAATTCAAATACCTCTATTACAAAAAAAATAGTACCTAGAACTAAAACTGGAAGCTTAATTAGAAAAGAGGATACTATTTTTCACAAAAATGACACGATTTATGTAGTTGCCTATCTTACAAAAATTGCTATTTCTGACGGAGAGACAATATCATCAAAAATGGATAGTGAACTCCAAGATTTTTCAAATTATTTATATCCATTTTATTTAGGTATTAGGCAAAACAGCGAAGTCCATAGAGTAAAAAAAAGCACACCTTAAAATCCGTTTAAATGTGACCTGTTAATTCTAATTCGTTCTCATGCACTAAATAAGTATACTTGTCGTACTTGTATGACAAGTAAACAAATGAAAAAATAATGCCTGTTACAGTACGATTAGGATCCGATGTTGAAGAAAGGCTGGAAAAACTTTCTAAGCTCACCGGTCGCACCAAAACCTATTACATCCGCCAAGCACTCGAAGAAAAACTCGACGAACTAGAAGATCTTTACGTTGCTGAGCAAAGGTTAGAACAGCCCGAGAGCGATCGCTGGACGTTAGAGCAGTTAGAAAATGGCGATGACCTGGAAAGTTGAATTTGTTAATCGTGCTCGCAAAGAACTTCGAAAGCTTGATCCACAAAATCAGGACAGAATTTTAAAATGGCTGCGAGAAAATATAGTAACCGAAAATGACCCAAGAAGAGTTGGAAAATCTCTCAAGGGTAGAATGAAAGGGTTATGGAGATATCGAGTCGGAGATTATCGGATAATCACTCAAATCCAGGACGAAAAAATTTTAGTTCTTATAGTTCGGATAGGTCACCGAAAAGATGTCTATTAGTCAATCACTCCTTAAAATCCGGCAGCAACTCAAAAAACTTGGCAGAGGTTTTAATTCCACGGTGGAAATCCTTCACAGAAAACTTCTCATTTGGAGAGTGAATCGCATCACTGGTTAAGCCGAATCCCATCAAGATAGACTCGACACCAAGCACTCGTTTGAAGTCAGCCACAATAGGAATAGAACCACCTTCACGAGAAAAGAGCACTTCTTTATTATAAATTTCTTCGAAAGCTTTAGCTCCGGCTTTTAATCCGTAGAAATCAAGATCGGTTACAGAAGGAAAACCACCGTGATGTTCATTCGCCGTTACCTTTACTGTATCAGGGGCAATAGATTCCACATATTCCTGAAAAAGTCTGGCTATTTCATTCGGGTCTTGGTCAGGTACCAAACGCATACTTACTTTAGCTCCGGCTTTGGATGGAAGTACTGTTTTGGCCCCTTCTTTTTGATAACCACCCCATATTCCATTTACATCCAGTGTAGGTCTGGCTGAGCCTCGCTCCAAGGTTGTATAACCTTTTTCACCATGTACTTCTTTGATATCTAGAGATTTTTTATACGCTTCCTCATCAAAAGGAAGGGCGGCTGAAGCTTCACGATCAGCCTGAGTAAGTGGAATTACTTTATCATAAAAGCCGGGAACCTGAATCACTCCGTCCTCATCTTTCATCTTGGCAATAATTTCGCATAGAACATTAAGGGGATTCTCAACTGCTCCTCCATATACTCCTGAATGTAAATCACGATTTGGCCCTACTACTTCCATCTCCATGTAGGCAAGTCCACGGAGTCCGTACGTAATAGAGGGCTGATCTTTTCCAAACATAGCGGTATCAGAAATAAGCACCATATCGCAAGCGAGCAGGTCTTTGTGATTTTCCAAAAACGGGACCAGATTCGGTGATCCAATCTCTTCTTCGCCTTCAAGGATAAACTTTACGTTCACAGGAATAGGGGTCCCTGATTTCACGAAAGACTCAATTGCCTTAACATGTGTGAAAGATTGCCCTTTATCATCGCTGGCACCGCGCGCGTAAATACTACCATCTTTGATAGTAGGCTCAAAAGGGGGGGTGTCCCAAAGATCATCCGGGTCTGAAGGTTGCACATCATAATGACCGTAAACCAATACGGTTGGTTGATCGTCATAGGGACAATGCTCTCCGTAAACAATCGGGTTTCCCGGAGTATCAAATAATTCTACATGTTCAAAATCTAAAGCTTCAAGTTGCCCGATAAGAAAATCTGCTGCGTTGCGGATTGCGTCTTTTTTGGAGGAATCAGTGCTAATACTTGGAATCCGAAGCAGCTCAAAAAGCTCGTTCAGAAATTTATCTTTGTTTTGATCGATATACTCTTGCGGTGTACTCATGTAGTTTTTTAATTATAAAATTTTGATTCCCTGATGTTCAATCCATCCAAATTGTCCGTTTCCTAAGCGAATATACAACCAACCATCGGTTGTTTTGCTTGTGATATGATCTATAGTGATGGCATACCCTTCGTAGCCTAAACTAACTAAATCTGCGGCTTCATTGGCACTTTGTTTTACCTGAATCTCTGAAGTGATAATAACCGCTTCTGAATATCGCTGATCAATATAATCCACATAAAAAGATAATAATATTATCAGAAGACCAATGGACGACAACGTAGTAACAAAGGCAGGTAGTTTAGAAAAAGAAAAAAGAGCAGCCCACTTCAGAAGTACAAGAGATACGGCGATAGTAATTAAGAAAAAACCAATCAGAAATACGGTTTCCGATCCGGGTCCATTCTTCAACCAATCGACGGCACGATCCCATGGAAGTTTAGGTAGCTGAGCAGATTGTCGGCTGAATTGAGATTCCACATACTCCAAGGCTTCCGAAGCAGAAGCATTGGTTGTTTGGAAGTTCAGAGATTTCATGAAATAGTATTTAGCAAGTCCCATAGAATCGAGCTGGGTGGATGCTATTCCCATATTCAGGTATAAAGCACCTGATACAACTCCGGTTTGTTCAATTGCATGATACATGGACATTGCTTCCGGATAATCGTTTTCTTCAAGCAGTGAATTGGCCTGATCAAATAAAAGCTGAGCACTTTCTTGTGCATGAGCTCCCGAAATACTTAAGATGGTAAGCAGCAAAATCCCGAACGCTTTTCTCATACTACTTTATTGATCTGTTTTATGAGTTCCCGGGTTTTCTTGATGTCCGACTCCATTCCTTCGATCGATGCATTCGGAGCGTAAGCTATGGTATCGCATTTATCCAAAATTCGTTTTACTTCATCTGCGATTTCAGTACCGGATTTTTCTTTTAGTGCGTCCGAAAGTTGTTGGATAGAAAGCCCTGCTAATGGCAGATTCAATTTATCAGAAATTAACTGGCTAAGTGTTTTTTGAATATGGTTATAGCCGATTTTTAGATCTGTTTGCCCTTCAGCTTTTTGGAGTTCATCCAATGCTTTTTCTTTAGCTTTTTGAGATCTGGCGAAAGCAGTATCACTGTTCATTTTATTATGATAGGTTTTGAAGCCGAAAGCTCCACCCAAAATTAAAAGAGGTAAGCCAAGCAACATCCAAACCCATTTTTGCTGTGAGAGAGGAGTTTTCTCGTTCGAAACCCAGTTTGCTAAACCGGTAATGGGTTCCACATTAAATCTAAGCTCGGTATCAGTAATGGAGGTAGCTCTTGGATCACGTTCTGCCTCCAGAACCAATGCAGGTAACGTGACGGTGTTGTAGCGACCCTGAGCCGGACTGAAGTAAGCAAGCCTGCTTTCAGGAATTTCAAAAGATCCTTCATTTCTGGCGATGAGGATATCCGTAAAAATCTTGTTGCCACCAATTTGCCTGTTTGAACGGGTAATGGTAGAGTTTTCCTGCGGATTATAGAGTTCCAGAGTTTCAGGATATTCGTACTCAGGCTTTACAATCAGAGGGATGTTTCCCTGACCCGTGATAGTTGTAACCACTTCTACACTTTCGCCTACATATGCTTTTGTCGGGTTGATACTTCTGGTAATCGAAAAATTTCCGACTCCACCCGAAAACGTAGCATTATTCAATTCCGGCAAAGAGGCAACATCAATGGTAACGGGTAGGGTAGCCAGCTCCTTTCGTTCCTGGCCCAATCCAAAACTGAAAATATCCCGTCTTTGATTACGCTGTCTGATTTGAACCACCACTTCAAAAGGGCTTAGAGTAAGCTCTCCGGATTTGGTAGGAAAAAGCGCATATTGTAAAAGTACAGCACGTTGATACCGGACACCATTGATAATAGTTGAAGTAGTTCTGGCTTGTTGTCTGTTTTCGAGTTCCTCTTTCCAGAAACCCTCCGCTTTCCATCCTGGTGCAGCCTGGTAGGAAGAAACCTCCACCGAATTTTTGAAATACAGAACAATATCAGCGATAACCTGTTCGCCTACTACAGGTTCCTCTTTTGTAGGTTCAAGGCGCACATAAATATCAGGTGAACGTTCTGCTTGACCGGTATCAATCGTTTTTGGGTCCAGAACTTTAAAAGAAATTTCATTCGTGGTGTATGTCTCACCGTTCACTGTTACTTCAAGTGGGGGGAATGTATAGGTTCCGGGAGCCTGAGCGATGAACTGATACCCGTATGTGTAGGAGACCGAAGGCCGACCGTTCACATAGGTGAAATTCTGCGAGGTATTGGTGCTGCCGCTTAACCAACGAAGCCCATCAATTCCCGGGATATCAGGCCGGTCGATGGAATTTATAGATTGACCGGAAACTTTAACATCCAGCCGAACACCTTCCCCTGAAAATATATTGGTTTCGGTGAGTGAAGCATTAACAGTGATGTCTTGTGCCAGAGTACCTGATACAAGAAAAAACGAACATAAAAGTGCAGATATAATTCTGATATGCTTACCAGTCTTTATCATGAGTGGCACTTCCCTGAGTTTTCTTCTTCTTAAATTCCTTGAGCAATTCTTTTTCTTTTTGAGCCAGAGCCTGTAAGATTTTCTCAGCCTCTTCTTTACTTATTTCCTGGGGTTGCTGCGGTTGACCATCCTGCTGCTCCTGAGGCTGCTGCTCTTCATTTTGTTCCCCCTCCTGCTGGTCTTGCTGTTCCTGTTCTTCGTTCTGCTGCTCTTGATCCTGATTTTGCTGATCTTGATTCTGTTCTTGTTCCTGCTGCTCTTGATCCTCGTTCTGTTGGTTTTGTTGTTGCTGCTGTTGTTGTTTCTCTTGTTCTTCTTCCAACTTTTGAAGCAAGGCATTTAACTTCGGGTCGTTAGGAAACTGTGCAAGACCCTGCTGTACCTGAGCAATCGCTCCCTGGATATCCGCATTAATGAAAGACTGAGCACTACCGTGGAAATAATCATCGGCAGTTTGAGCCATTAACGCCGGAGCTGCGAAAAGCACGGCGCTGGCAATACATATTCGAATACTATATTTAAGAATCGATTTCATCAACGTCTCCTATTCTTTGAATGAAGTCATTAAAATTTTGAACTGTTTGATCTACTTTTAACGCTTCCTGCATTAAGTTGTATGCTTCCTGATATTTTCGTTCACTCACCAACTGCTCGGCCCGTTTCTTCATCGCCTTTGCATACTCACTGGGAGGTTCCTGTTCCTGGTTTTCCTGCTGCTGTTCTTGTTGCTGTTCCTCTTCTTTATTCGATTCAGCCAATGCTCGCTCAAAATTATGCTTAGCCTCTGTGTCATCAGGATTCAGTTTTAGCGAATTTCTGAAATGCTGAGCGGCTGGTTTCCATTGTTCGCCCTCTGCCAGCACACTTCCAATGTTATATTCGGCCAGCGCCTTTTTTTCAGGAGCTTCAGCCATTGATCGGTATTCCATAAAAGCCTGAATGGCTTCTTCTGTTTTCCCTTGTTTGGCAAGCGCATTAGCAAGGTTGAAATACACATCAATATTCTCAGGATCTGCCTCTATAGATGCACGATAAAGTGCCTCTGCTTCCACATACTCTCCTTTTTCATAAGCCTCATTCCCTTTGCGAGCCTCTTCATTACCCGAAGCGAACAGGAGTAGCAAGGCAAAGAAATATGTAAATAGTTTAATCATCATCAGGCGTTTTCAGCTATAGCAAGAGTTTCGTCGTCCATCATCATGTTAGTAAACACATTAGAGACATCGTCGTTCTCTTCAAATTTTTCCATCATTTTAAAGTTTGAGAGCGCGGTATCCGTATCCACTTTGCTTTCAGTCGTAGCCTCCCGGATCAATTCAGCAGATTCGATGTTAAATCCGGATTCTTCCAGGGCTTTTCGCACATTGAAAAGCTCGGTTCGTTCAGTATACACAACAAAAAAGTCCTCCTCATTCTGAACATCTTCTGCACCGGCTTCTATGGCTTCCATCATAAAATCTTCTTCATCTAATCCTTCAGAAGGAATCTGGATCATTCCCTTTTGCTCGAACAGGAAACTAACGGAGCCATTGGTACCCATATTACCGCCATGTTTTGTAAAAATATGTCGTATTTCGCTCACCGTGCGATTGTTATTATCAGTAGCAGCTTCTACAAAATAAGCGATTCCACCAGGTCCGTACCCCTCAAAAGTTACTTCTTCGAAAGTAGAGCCATCTTCCAGCTCACCAGAACCACGCTTGATGGCCCGCTCCATATTATCTTTGGGAAGATTGGCAGCTTTAGCATTATCAATGGCGAGCGAAAGGCGTGGATTTCCTGTTGGGTCGCTTCCGCCTTCCCGGGCAGCAATTGTAAGCTCTTTAATAATCTTTGTGAAAACCTTAGACCGCTTTGCGTCTTCTTTGGCTTTCTTATGGCGAATATTCGCCCATTTAGAATGTCCTGCCATAAACTATTACGTTCAATTCTTATCGTTTTTTTCTGTTAGCTAATGTGATTCTTGATGAAACTGAAAACAATTCATTTTGGTTTCGCATTAGACAGACTCCAAATATACCAAATACAATAACGGTTCGAAATATTTTGGTATTACTGAAGGTGTTAAAGGATGTTTTACTGCATTCAAAATCTCTCATGGAATGATTACTTTGATTTTTATTAAATAACAGGAGCAGTTGCAGATGAATATTGGAATTGTATGTTACCCTACATTTGGCGGAAGCGGAGTTGTTGCTACTGAGTTAGCAAAAGTACTGGCAAAAAAGGGTCATAAAATTCATGTACTAAGTTACTCCCGTCCTGCCCGGCTGGAGACTTTGGATACCAATATTACTTATCATGAAGTGTCTATCAATTCATACCCTCTATTCGAATATCCACCATATGCTCTGGCACTTGCCTCTCAAATGGTGAATCTGATTGAATACGAGAATCTGGATCTACTGCATGTTCACTACGCACTTCCTCATGCTACCAGTGCTTATTTGGCTAAACAAATTATGATGGAGCGCGGAAAAACTGTTCCTATTGTCACTACACTTCATGGCACAGATATTACTTTGGTTGGTAAAGATCCGAGCTATAAACATGTTGTTGAGTTTTCGATCGACAAAAGTGATGGTGTTACCGCAGTGTCTGATTACTTGAAGGAAGAGACCTATCTGAATTTTGATATCAAGCAGGATATCAAAGTGATTCCAAACTTCATTGATCTGGATCGTTTTCAAAAATCGAATAAAAGTCATTTTAAAAAGGCCATTTGTCCCGATGGTGAAAAAGTTGTTGTTCACGTTTCTAATTTCAGAAAGGTGAAGCGCGTTCCCGAGGTAATTACTGTATTCTCGAAAATTTTAGAGCAAGGAATTGAAGCGAAATTATTATTGGTAGGAGATGGCCCGGATCGGCAAAAGGCTGAACAGCAGTGTCGTGATTTAGGGATCTGCGAACACACCCGTTTTCTGGGCAAACTGGATGAAGTAGAAGAAGTGCTTTCCATTGCGGATTTATTTCTGATTCCTTCCGGTTCCGAAACATTTGGTCTTGCGGCTTTGGAGGCGATGAGTTGTTCCGTCCCAGTAATCAGTTCCAATATAGGTGGGCTACCCGAAGTAAATATTGAAGGCGAAACTGGTTATTTATGTGATTTAGATGATATTGATTGTATGGCAAAACATGCCTTCAATATACTATCCGATCAGAATTTACACGATGAACTAGCTGCCAATGCCCGCAAAAGAGCAGAACTTTTCAATCAGGATTCGGTGGTTGAGATGTACGAATCGTTCTACAAAGAAGTGAGTGAGTAATCTTTCCCGGTTCATTAGTAATACTCCAACATAGTCATCCCGGACTTGATCCGGGATCTGGAAATCAAAAAAAATGCTGAATCAAGCTTGTGCTGAACTCGGTTCAGTATTCAGTAAGACAATTTTTTTGGATAACTAAATCTAAAAAAGGTCAATTTAGTCTTATCCATCGTACCGCTATAAGCGGTCTGATGGATGTTTAGTTTTCACCAGATCCAGAAATAATTTTCTCAAAAAAAAGCCCAACCGATATCGATTGGGCTTTTGAATATCAAGATTCCGGGTCAAGCCCGGAATGACAAGTTAAGTTTTAAGCCAGTACGTTCGAAACTTCCTGAGCGGCTTCTTTCAATAATACAGCAGAGATCACATTTAGACCGGAGTTGTCGATGATTTCTTTCGCTTCAGCAGCATTGGTTCCCTGAAGACGAACGATAATTGGTACGTTCTGAACTTTCTCAGCAATTTCAGGATCTTTTACCGCTTCTATTACTCCATTAGCTACACGATCACAGCGAACAATACCGCCAAAGATATTAATCAGAATAGCTTTCACATTAGGATCATCCAGGATAATACGGAAACCGTTTTTTACAGTGTCCACATTAGCTCCACCACCAACGTCCAGGAAGTTAGCAGGTTCGCCTCCGGAAAGTTTGATAATATCCATCGTAGCCATCGCAAGTCCAGCACCATTTACCATACAACCTACATTCCCATCCAGCTTTATGTAGTTCAGGTTATACTTCTGTGCTTCTAATTCGTACGGATCTTCTTCTGCTTCGTCTTTGAGTTCAGCAAGATCCTTGTGACGGAATAATGCGTTTCCATCGAGAGTAACCTTGGCATCAAGAGCCAGAATTTCTTTATTCGGAGTAAGAATAAGAGGATTGATCTCGAACATATCAGAATCAATCTCCAGGTAGGCATTGTAAATCGCCATAATGAATTTGATTCCTTTTTTGAGGGCATCGCCTTCAAGTCCTAGTGCAAAAGCAAGGTGTCTTGCCTGGTTAACCTGCAGAGGCATACCCGGCTCAACCCATTCTTTAATAATTTTTTCGGGAGTTTCTTCTGCTACTTTCTCAATCTCAACACCGCCTTCGGTCGAAACCATAATCACGTTTTTAGAAACTCCGCGATCAAGCAGGATTCCCAAATAAAATTCTTTTTCGATGTCAACTCCATCAGTTACATAGAGTGTTTGCACCAGCTGACCTTCTTCACCGGTTTGAATAGTAACGAGTACATCACCTAAAAGGGACTCAGCTGCTGCTTTAACATCATCTACCGTTTTGCAGAGAATCACCCCTTTGGCATTATTCTTTTTTGTTCGCCCCTTTCCACGTCCACCGGCATGAATTTGGGCTTTAACTACAAATAACGTGGAGCCATTTGCTTCAAGTTCTTTGGCAGCATCAACAGCGCCTTCAACAGTGGTTGCCGCTATTCCATCAGGAACAGGAACGTTGTACTTCTTTAAGATTTCTTTCGCTTGATACTCGTGAATTTTCATGTATTAGTAGACTTATTGGCGTTCAATTATCAATAAAATTTAGGGATGCAATAATACCGAGAATAGCGACTAAAAGAAAGGATGACGAACGTCATCTGCCCATAGCTACAGAATTCGACATTGATCTTTCAATAGCATCGATTAAATCTTTATTTTGAATTTTAAATTGGGCAAAACCAGATGGCTAAAGTAAAAATTTTAATCGTATTCGGAACCCGGCCCGAAGCTATAAAAATGGCTCCGGTGGTTAAGGAATTTCACAAATACCCGGATGAATTTGAAACTAAGATTTGTGTAACTGCACAGCATCGTGAGATGCTGGATCAGGTGCTTGAATTCTTTGAGATTGAACCGGATTATGATTTGGACATAATGAAAGAGGATCAGAGTCTGTATTTTCTTACTTCGTCCTTGATCGAAAGTTTTAAACAAGTTCTTGAAGATTTTAATCCAGACTACGTATATGTACATGGTGATACAACCACGTCATTTACAGCCTCCCTAAGTGCTTTTTATTTTGGCGCAATAGTTTGTCACGTTGAAGCCGGTCTCAGAACTAACAATAAGAAGGCTCCTTTTCCTGAAGAAATAAACCGGCAACTTACAGGCAGATTGGCCGACTATCACTTTGCCCCGACTGTTCAGGCCAAAAAAAACCTGCTTAAGGAAGGTGTTGATGAGAAAAAGATTTTTGTTACCGGGAATACAGTAATTGATGCATTACAACTATGCTTAGAGAAGCTAAAATCGTATTCAGGTGGCGAACTGAAACAGGTCAAAAGGCTGGTGGATCCCACAAAAAAACTAGTACTTATTACTGGTCACCGAAGAGAAAATTTTGGAGAGGGATTTGTGCGAATTTGTGAAGCGCTTAAAGAAATTGCAAAAAATGAAGATGTTCAGATCATTTATCCTGTGCATTTAAACCCTAAGGTTCAAAAACCTGTTTATGAGTTATTGGGAGGACTTGACAACGTAAAGTTAATTAACCCTCTTTCATACGAAAGCTTTGTATGGCTGATGAATCAAAGTTACCTGATTATTACCGATAGTGGGGGGATTCAGGAGGAGGCGCCTTCACTGGGTAAGCCTGTGCTTTTAATGAGGGAGGTTTCAGAACGTCCCGAAGCAGTGGAAGCAGGTACAGTACTTGTAGGTGCTGAGAAAGGGAAAATCATAAGCGAGTGTATTTCTTTGCTGGAAGATGAAGAGCGGTACAGGAAGTTGTCTACTCGGAAGAATATATATGGAGATGGGAAGGCAGCGGAAGAAATTATTATGCATCAAAAAGAATTGGAAGTTCGATGATTGTTGATAACGTTTTTAGTCAAAACATTATATATTTAGATCAAGATTTCAAAGAAAAGGACAGCCTCGCTTGAATAAAGCTCAAATCATGAATTCAGAGGATTTAAATCGCACCTACCTGCGATTTGCTCATCAATTCCTTGAGTCTTATGATGACCCATCACGTCTTGCAATTATTGGGATGCAAACACGTGGGGTATACATGGGGAAAAGAATAGTTGAATCTATTCACAAAGAGTTTGAAGCAAAAATAGACTTTGGTATTCTCGATGTTACATTTTACCGGGATGATTTTCGGTCAAAACTAAAAATGCCAGATGTGAAGGTTACAGAAATCCCATTCGACTTATATGATCGTGATGTAGTACTTGTTGATGATGTACTCTATACCGGCAGAACGGTAAGGTCGGCGATGGATGCTTTGATGTCGTATGGTCGGCCAAGGAAAATTCAGTTTTGTTGCATGGTTGACCGAGGACACCGGGAATTACCAATAGCTCCGGACTTCACTGGAATCTATGTTCCAACTCATGCGAAAGAAGAAGTTCGGGTAAAAGTAAAAGAACTGGATGGAGAAGACGCGGTTTACTTAGTAGATGCCGGGGAGGAAGAAGATGAGTAAACTTCCTGACAGCTATACCTTCAGCCAAAAGCATTTGCTGGGTCTCGCCGATTATTCCAGAGAAGACATTCTTTATGTGTTGGAACAGGCGAAATCTTTTCGTGAAATACTGGAACGTCCGGTGCCTAAAGTCCCTACGCTTCGTGATAAAACAATTGTGAATCTGTTTTATGAAAACAGTACCCGAACACGACTCTCATTTGAACTGGCTCAGAAAAGAATGGGAGCGGATGTAGTCAACTTCTCTGCAAATACTTCCAGTACCAAGAAAGGGGAGTCGCTAAAAGATACCATCCAGAATATCAGTTCTATGAAGATTGATATGGTGGTTGTAAGGCATAGAAGTCCGGGAGTCCCCCATTTTCTCACTCAATGTGTAGATGCCGCTATTTTAAATGCTGGAGATGGCGCACATGAACACCCTACACAAGCCCTGCTGGATATGTTTACCATGCAACAGCTTCATCCTGATTTAAAAGGTAAGAGGGTGGCAATAATAGGAGATATTTCTCACAGCAGAGTGGTTCGTTCAAATATCATTGGGTTAACTAAGTTGGGAGCTGAGGTAGTTCTTTGCGGACCAAAAACACTGATTCCCGTCCAGGTCAAACACCTCGGTGTAGACGTTTCCTATAATCTGGAAGAAACTCTTGGATGGTGTGATGTGGCAATGGCTCTAAGGATTCAACTCGAAAGACAAGATGAAGGAACCGAGCTATTCCCAACTCTTCGTGAATACCATGAAAAGTTTGGAATAAAACTGGAACATCTTGACAAATATCCAGACTTTAAAATCATGCATCCGGGGCCAATTAATCGTGGGGTAGAAATGGAAAGTGAAGTTGCAGACAGTGACCGTGCAGTAATTCTGGATCAGGTTACAAATGGGGTAGCAGTTAGAATGGCTGTTCTTTATTTGTTAAGTGGGGGAAATAGGGTCTAAGAAAAAATATTAAAGATTGAATAGATAGTTTTGTACTATAATCGGGCATTTTTATTGGTTTCAGTTATCATAAAATGAATGTTTTATTCGTAATACCAAGATTTCCAAGCCCTCCTTTAAAAGGGGATCAGCTGATTGTTTACAATAGGTTAAAAGGGCTGGGGAAAAGCTTTAAAATATCAGTACTACTTTTTTATGAAAAGGAGAGTGAGTTAAAAAATTTTAACGAGCTAAGTTCTTATTGTGAAGAAGTTATTCCTGTTAAATTGACGAAGGTACAATCATGGCTTAATGTATTAAATGCTTTTTTTAAGAACGATCTACCTTTTCAGGTCAATTATTATAATTCGGAAAAGTTTAGGCTGGAATTAAATAAGTTTTTACTGAAAAGGAGATTCGATCTTATTCATGTTTACACTATCAGGCTTGCTGAGTATACCAAACCGTTGAGGATTCCAGTTATATATGAACTAATTGATTCCATGCAACTGAATATTGAGAATATGGTAAGAGAAGAGAGGTTTCTAAAAAAGTGGGTGTATAAGCAAGAGCAAAAAAGGATAAATAAATATGAAAATGAGCTTTGTAAATTAGAAAAGCACGTATGCGTGGTCTCAGAAAAAGATAAATTGAGAATTAATCAACCGCATATTTGTGTTGTTCCAAACGGAGTGGATATGAATAAATTTACTCCTAGCAAATCATATAATAATGGAGAGATTATTTTTGCCGGTAATATGGGCTACCTCCCTAATGTTCATGCAGTTAAATGGTTCGTAAAAAAATGCTTTCCGATTATAAGACAAGCGATCCCATATGCAAAGTTCAGAATAGTTGGGGCTAATCCGACTTCATACATAAAAGGGTTAGATGACGGCCATTCGATTAATGTTAGTGGGTATGTTGAATCAATGGTGAAAGAACTCAATAAAGCTCAAATTGCGGTTGCTCCAATGAGATCTGGCTCAGGGATGCAAAATAAAATTATTGAAGCAATGTCTTGTTCTGTGCCTGTTGTAACTACTCATAATGGGTTGGAAGGATTATTTGCTGAGCCGGATAGGGAGATTTTAGTCGCAGATACTCCTAATACGTACGCTCAATCAGTAATTGATTTACTAAGCGATCAGCGTCTTTATAATGATATTTCGATACAATCCAGAAAATATGTAGAGAAACATCACTCATGGGAAATGAGTAATAGCAAAATTTCAGATATTTATCTGGAAGCGTATGCCGGACTAATTCGAAAGAATAGTTCCTTTACAACCTGAATCTGAATAAATTTTGGGGCTGAAGTAACTAATTTAGTACCTTATTCAGGTCTTAGCTACTTCAGCCCCTTATAATTTTATATGGGCTAGTAGATCTACTTCTCCCGGCTAATGTATATTTTGAATTATTACTTTCGAGCGTTTTTTTGGGTTTTAATAATCGAATCTGCTCGAACTTCAGTCTTACATTACAAAAGGTTCAATACTGAATCATGGCATGATGATAGAAACCCTCCCATATTATTTACTAGAATCATTTTTACTGCTATTTCTTTAGGTATAATGCAGGTAGGACATTTTACAGGATATTATACCAATCTTATAGAAGACGAATTCTCAGGGTAAAAGGCTGGCAAAATAGTTGGTTTTTATTGAGTTTACTTACTTATCAGATTAATCTGATAAGGTTTTTTTCAAATAGAAACAGGCCTGATCACCATCATGCAATTTATTTAGTTCCTTAGCTTTGTTCTTGAATTCTTTTAGTCTTTTATCACTAGGGAGGTTTTTTTGATCAGACATTAAAGATACTCCCGATCTATACCTCTCGCTCCCAGTAAATTGAAATTCAGTCGAATCGAATATAATATCTTTAATTTCAAATCCGGTTTGCTTTGCTAAAATTTGGAAGCTCTCTATAGTATGGATAAATAAATGGCGTGGTGCATCAAGCTGTACCCATTCAGTTTTATAGGTTCTCCAAGCATAGGTTCCCGAAAGAGGTATCCGAATTAATAAGGTGCCATCTTCGTCCAAAAGTCTGTGCATCTGATACAGAGCGTAAAACTGATCAGGCATATGCTCAAGGGCATGATTACACATGATGAACCCGTGTTTTCTTTTCAGGTCCAAAAGCTGTTTTTTATAGATTCTGTATCCATCTGCAACATAAAGATCAGATTCAATAAAGGGATCGATTCCCGTTAAATCCCTAAATCCCAAGTTATATAATTGATCCAACTGCTCACCTTTTCCAGATCCAATATCCAGAATACTTGTGTCAAATTGAATGTCTAAATTTTTAATCCATTCTACGATATCAGGAACTCCCCAAATATTTAGCAAAAGTGAACCTATTACGTTGGGTTTACCAAGTGCCGATAACCCTCTCTGTTTTTTGAGAAATTTTTTTAATCGTGATTCTTCATTCGTATTTAACGCATAATAATCATCTGGATAGTATGCTGAAAGGTCTATAGGTATATTCATGAGCTGAAGACATCCACAGGAGTTACATTCGAGATAGGTGAATTCCCTGAGAGTACCAAACATCATTTCTTTTGCAATAAAAAGACTATTACCTTCTTTATTGGTGCAAATTTTACATGTATTCATTTTTAGCAAATTGGAGAAACAAAAACTTTCAGTATTTAATGAAAATAGCCTATATAACACATCAAGACCCAGAAAATAAAGAAGTCTGGTCAGGAATTCACTATAACATGTTGAGAAAACTGAGAGAGTATCATGAAGTAGAGGTACTTGGCCCAGTAGATTTGAAGTCGAATCAAATAATAAAAGTTCTTGGATATCTTATTAAAAAACTTACGGGACAAAAATATCTTGTTGAACACAGTACGATAGTATCCAAAAAATATGGCATGATCTTTAAGAAAAAAGTTGGAGATATAAACCCGGATATAATTTTTGCAGCAAATGCCTCAACAGAAATTGCTTATTTAAATACAAAGACTCCAATCATTTACCTATCAGGTGGTACTTTTAACTTATTAAAGAATTATTATCCACAGTATTCAAATCTTATTGAGATAGGAGAAAAACAAGGAGAGATAATTGAGAGAAAAGCATTAAATAATGCTAGTATAATTATTTATCCCACTGATTGGCCATTAGAGTCAGCTTCAGATTATTACGGAGTTTCTATGGATGTTATGAAGGTGATACCTTATGGAGCTAATGTATTGTTTGAGAAGAATGACATGAACTATAAGAAGTCATTAAAGGAGGAGGTAAGATTATTATTAGTTGGGGTTAATTGGCAAAGGAAAGGTGTTCCTATTGCAATTGAAGCTTTCAGGTTTCTAAAAAAAGCAGGTGTTAATGTTAGATTAGATATTTGTGGTTGTTATCCTGAGTCAAAAATTAATGAAGAAGGGGTTTACATTCATGGCTACTTAAGCAAAGAAAACTTAGACGATTTTGAGAAGATCAAAAGCTTATATAAAAAGGCTTCATTATTTATACTTCCAACAAGGAGCGAAAACTTTGGTGTTACTTATGTTGAGGCATTTGCAGCAGGACTTCCTGCATTAGGAACCAGAACTGGGGGAGTCCCAACCATAATCGAAGATGGTGTGAACGGCTATCTTTTTGATATTGAGGACAGCGGCGAGGTTTATGCAAAGAAAGTTCTCGAGATCATAGATGATAATGAGTTGTATTTAAGGCTTTCAAAAAATGCGAGGTCTGCTTATGAGGATACATTCAATTGGGATGCCTGGGCAAAAAGTATAAATAAGGCGATTGTAAATCTGCATAATGAGGTAAATGGCAATTAAAGAAGAATTATCATTGGATACTCCTTGGGCACTTGGGGAGGAAGTATTTGAAGTTATCTTATCTGAACTTGAATTAGAATATCTGGATTGTTTTCTAGAGTTTGGATCCGGTATTTCATCAATCAGGTTTGGTAAGAAACTCAGTTCAACTGAAATTTATTCCTTGGAACATGATCTGGAGTATCTAAAAAAAAATAGAAAATTATTGAAAGAATATGGTTGTATTAATGTACAGATCTGTCAAGCACCTTTAGCCTGGCAATTTATTGACGGAAGACTCTACAAATCCTATAAAGTTGAAAGTCTTCCGTCAGACGTGGATGCAGTTCTTATTGATGGGCCACCTTATTGGACTCGAAGAGGAAGAGAGTTTTGCCTGTATAAAGTTTATGATCGGTTAAAAATAGGGGGTAAGGTATTTTTAGATGATTCACTCAGACCTTCTGAAAAAAGAATAGTATCGAATTGGACAAAAATATACCCTGGAAGTTTTGAGATAGAAATTTTTGAAATAAAAAATGGGCTGACTGTATTAACGAAAGTAAAGAATGTAAAAAGAAGAGTACTTTCAATAAGCGTAATTGCAGACAATCTTATTATAAATATGCGTCATTTGTTAGCAAAGATTATTAAATGAGTAACTCAATTCATTCTAACTATTCTGGGTTGACCAGTAATAAAATTCTGGCCAAAAATACATTGTATTCGATGGTGGCTAAGGTACTACCTCTAATTGCCGGAATTGCTGTTCTACCTTATCTCATATCTGAATTAGGTGAATACAATTTTGGTATACTAGCCATTATATGGCTGATCATTGGATATTTTTCAATGTTTGATCTAGGTATAGGAAGAGCTGCCATAAAACAAATTTCAGATCTAATTGGTAAAAATGAATTTGAGTTAATTCCATCTGCCGCATGGACTGGAATAATTACTATTAGCGGGATGGGTCTAATAGCAGGATTAATTCTCTTTTTTGGGGGGGAATTAATTCTTGAAAAAGGATTTCAAAATACGAGTTTGATTGCCAACGAGGCTTTGTTCTATACCTCATTTGCTGTGCCTTTTATTGTTGCCACAACAGGATTCAAAGCAATCTTGATGGCGGAACAAAAATTCCTTGCAATTAGTGCCATTCAAAGCCTTAACTCACTGTTAAATTATATTCTACCTTTAATACTTCTTGTGTTTTTTAATGCAGAGTTCATAGATATAATATTTGCACTATTGTTGTTAAAGGTTGCTGCTTTTCTATCTTTTGCTGTATCTGGGTTAGTTAGTGAGCCTAGACTCAGAGAAGGAATCCAGTTTAAGATGGAGTTTTTTAAAGTGATGATTCATTTTGGGAAGTGGGTAACTATTTCAAATATCATAGGACCTATGATAGGTCAACTTGATAGGTATTTCATTGCTGCATTTATATCAGTAACTGCTGTAACCTTTTACACCACCCCTTTGGAAGTATTATCAAAAGTACTTCTTCTACCAATGGCATTAATATCTGTTCTTTTTCCGGCCTTTTCAGCACTTTCTTCTCGGTCATATAAACAAAGAGAACAGTTATTTATTGATGCTTGTAAATCCGTTATTGTAATAGTTTTTCCTGTCCTGCTTTGTCTTTCATTGTTTGCAGGATTTGGTCTTGAAATATGGTTAGGAGAAGAATTTCGATCAAAAAGCACTTTCGTATCCAGAGTTTTTTGTGTGGTTTTCCTAATGAGAAGTATTGCTTTAATTCCTGCTACTTATTTGCCTGGTATGAACCGTCCAGACATTCCTGCAAAATTTCATGTTATTGAAATCGTAATATTTACTGCAATCCTATATTTGACTGCTAAAACAGGAGATATCGATTTTGTGGCGTATGCAAGTCTCCTGATTACATTTTTAGATACTGTATTATTACTTTGGAGTTCTTACAAGTTAATGGAGTTAAAGCAACGAATTATTAAAGAAATCTTAGTTCCTCTGATACTAGTAGTACTTACTCTATTTTCCTTATTATTTGTTAAAGACATTCAAACTAGCATCACAATAGGACTCATTTCAATTACTATATTTGTAGCTTATTTCTTTAGCTTTGTAAAAGAAATTATGATAAGGCTTTTAAAAGCTTTCAGACCTTTAGGAAATCAGTAAGTTCTTTTGCTAGTTTGTCAGAATTAAACTCAGATAAAGCAAAGCTCTTGGCATTTTTACCAATACTTGATTTGAGCTCTTTACTGTCTAACAAACTAACAATCCTGTTTTTAAAATCAGCAGCGGTATTTGCTTTTAAATAATGGAAGCCGTCTTTAATGTTAATGCCCTCAGCTCCAATATCTGTAGTAACAATAGGTATTCCACTTGCCATACTTTCAACAATTTTAACTTTCATGCCAGAGCCACTAAAAAGAGGAGCAACAAATATAGTTGATGATTGTCTAAATGGCTCAAGGTCATCTATGTAGCCAAGAAAGCTTACGGATTCACTTTTAAACTTTTCCTTAAATGAGTTTGTAAGCCCTTCGCCAATAATATCAAATGATAGTTCAGGCTTAATAGAAATCAGTTCAGGCCACACATTCACTAAAAACCATTTCAGCCCATCATAATTAGGTTTCCATTTCCAGTTAGAAATAGCAAGTAATGTATTACTCTTTCGTTTTACAGATAGGTCTTTGGGCATTATTATAGGTACTGGCGAGACGAAACAAGAAAGATTTGGAAGATGCTTCAGGAAGATGTTTTTATCATATTCAGTAATCGCAGTAACTGCATCCGCTTTATTCATTGCATTAAGCTCAAATTTCTTCATAAGGAGTTTCTGAATATGATAAAACGACTTGATGAAGATATTTTTGGTGGTTTCTGCATTTCGTTTGAGTAGCAAATGCTCAACATTTACCTGTCTTAGGATAATTCTTACATCTGGAAATTTGTTACGTAACAAAGGTAGGAAAACAGCAGTTTGAATACCTTCTAACAATATTATATCGGGCTTTTCTGAAACTTGGTTAATCAGGCACTTCATTTTTTGAGGATCCATCCTATGCTGAGCAGAAATTGGTATAAATGTAATTAAAGATTTGAGGACTGCTTTGAATCCATAGGGTTTAAACTCGCCATCAACGCTGTGCAATGTCACATATTTTGAAATGTCATTGATATCCTGTTTATGTCTATTTGAGATAAAACCCAGCATCGTAATAGAATGCCCAAGCTTTTTTAGCATTAATGTGTTTTGATAAACATAGTAAGCACCGCCGTCACTTGGTGGAGATGGTATGCGGGGTACGATCTGCAGTATTTTCATATAAAATCTGCTATTTATACTCAAAAATATACCAAAAAAAGAGCCGCCAGTGTTGGGAAATTTTTTGAGCATTTAAAGTAAAAAAGCTTCCAAGAGCTCTCCAGGAATATCCGATAATACCCGAAATTCTATTTAAAGTTTTCCATTGAGGGTAATGTTTTTCAACGAATTTTTTTCGTGAGCGGTGTTTTTCAACTTCCATTTTTATGAAAACTGGATTTGTTGAAAACCCCTTATGATGCATAATCTGAGCCTGACTACAATAAAGGACTTTTCCGCCTTTTTTTTGAACTCTCAAACACAGATCATTTTCTTCCCAATACATGAAGAAGTGTTCTTCCATTTTCCCGATATCAAAAAATCTTTTTGATTCAATCAAAAAGGCATGACCATTTAGAACAGGAACAACTTTTGTAGAATCTGGATTGTAATGCCCACCTATTTTTTGTGGAGGAATAAAAAACTTCAATAACGGGGTCATGAAATAGAAAAAAAACCTTAAAGAAATATGTTCTTTTACTGTTCCACTAACTTTATCTTTTTTGAGAAAAGTTTTAGGGCCGGCTACGAAAATTTCAGGAGTAGAGGATATACATTTTAGTAATTCGGTGACAGTATCATTAAGAAAAAGAGTATCAGGGTTCAGAAAGAATAAATAATCGCCAGTAGCTTTTTCAGCTCCGATATTACACCCTTTAGCAAAACCGAAATTAGCTTCATTTTGGTATAGCTTAACAGGAAAAGAAAATGAATTTAATCTTTCTTTAAAACGGCTTTCAATTTTTGAATTTGATACAATGATATATTCTATGTCTGAGCTATTATTAGCCTCTATTGAATTAAGACATTCTATTATTTGATCTTCTGAGTTGAAGTTAACAGTAATAATGCTGACTCTGTTACTACCCATTATCAGAAGATAATTTATAGCTTAAAATGCACTTCCAATAGATATAAAGAGCACTGATTCCATTAATAATATCTGAGCACTTGTATTATTAACTAAGAATACCCCAGCAATTGTCCCAATTATAGCCAGTGAAACCCCTTTATCAATATATGTATCAGAGCTACGATAAACCTGAAGCGCATATTTAATATTAAGAAACCAAATTGATATAAATGTCAAAAATCCTGCAATCCCAAATTTAAACCATGCTGCAAGGTACCCATTATGAATAAAACTGGTATTTATAAATACATCCGAAATAAGTGAATGTCTTGTAAATCGGGTACCGAGACCATAACCAGCAATCGGGTTCTTAGCTATAAGTTTTATTATTTCAATAGATTCATAATAGCGATCTAAAAGTGAAGTGTCCGGTTTACCAGACCCAATACTTTGAAATCTTAAAATCAATCCGTCAATAATAAGAGTGAAGATATTATTGAATAGTAATAGACCCACGATTGCTCCTGTTCCACCCATTATACCTAAGGTTAACAGGATTCTTTTTTTCCCATCCCAATTGATTGCTAAGAATATTGATAATGCTCCAAATAGAAAAGCCAGCCAGTATCCTCTACTTTGAGTAAGTATCAATCCTGCAAGTGAAGAAAGAAAAAGAATAGTGAATATAAATTGGGTAGTAATTTTTTTTGCAGTCGCCGCCAAACTCATACTTAGGGTACATCCCATTAATAGTATGAATTCATTAGCTGCAACACGAGCTTTTTCAGCTTGCCACTGAAGTACAGCTTTAGCAATTATTTCCCTATAATTAAATGCGTTACGAATAAGTACATAACTGATATAGACAAAGAGAATAAGCAGAAGCACTTTTTGAAACATTTTATTAGGCAGTGCGCTTTTTATTGGAAAGTAGTAAAGTATCCCAACGAAAAAACTAAGTTCACCTACAGCCAGTTTTGGTGAGGTCTGATTAAGAATTCCAAGTATAGCACCATAAAACAAAAGAATGAGAAGGAAAAAGAACAGTTTATCGAGGGTATTATTTAAAGAGATTTTTCCAGTAATAATTTCTATCAATACAAACATTGCGACTAGGCAGCTGGCTGAATAAAAAGGCAGTTCGTATAAACTTATACCTTCATGAAGTTCTAATACAGGTATACCAAGAAGAAGAAATAACAATACAACTCCCCCAGTTAATCTACTTAACAAGTAAAATAAAAAAGGTCCTAGCCCGCAGGAGATGATAACTAGAGAAGCATAAGCGGATGAGCCGAAAATAATAATCCCAAAAAAAAGCGAAAGAGAAATAGATAAAAATCCAAGAGTGAAAAAAGTTTTTTTATCTGCTAGAGTAAGAGACATATCAACTTCTCAGATAAGAAAAGTATTCTCTATTCTTAATGAGACTTAATTTTAAAATTAAGAAAAGAAGTATTAACCAAAAAGCAGATATTGCACTAACAATTACAATAATTGATCGTCGTGGCTCAGATTTTTTTATAGGAACTATTGGCTGATCTACAATGCTAACTATAGGAAGCGACTTTGCTTCTTCCATTTTAGCTTGCTCATAAACCGGAATAAGGAATTTTTGTATTTCGGCTTGGATTTCAGATTCTAAAACAAGCTTATAATAACGTGTACTTATCTCAGGTAAAGCTGCAAAGTTAAGCATGATATTTAATCTGTTAGTATCCTGATAGGCATTATTTAATGCTCGATCTATAGAATTATATTCTGTTAAGGCGCTTTGGTAACTATCACTATTAGGATTTACAGTCTCAGAAAGAAGCTCGATCTTAAATTCTGACTCGATTTTTTTTGCAGTTAAACCTCCGACAATCCCGAAATAAGTCTTTACTTGTTCAGGAAGCTCAATAACTCCGTGTTTTTTTTGAAAATCAATAACCTTAGTTTGAATACTATCTGCATCTGAGAGTGCTTGCTGATATCTTTTTTCAATAAACTCACGATATTTACGGGCATCACCAGTCACAATTTTGGTATTCACTTCGTTTAATAATTCTACATAATAATCAACCATGTTCTTAGCACGAACCGGGTCTTCATCCAGAACTGAAATTATAAAGTTACCCTCTTCCTTGCTTTCAAATGTTGTACGTTCTGATAATACTTCAATAGCATATTTAATTGGGTCATCAGATTCTGCAACATCGTAAACTTGAGTCAAATCAAATGTATCTATTACTTGTTTAGATGAACTATAACTTTCAAGAAGCACTAAATATCTATTGGTTTCTTCACTTACACCAGTTCCTAATACAGAGCTTGCCAGGTTTGAAAGCCCTCCCTCATCAGCAAATAAACTAAATCCTATGGTTGGTCGTTGAGCAGGAAGTAGATTAGCGGTGGAGGTAAATTTATTCGGAATAAAAAGAGTGATTACAGCTGTAAAAAAAGCAACTAAAAAAGAAGCTCCAAGCAGAGTGACCTTATTCTTATAGAGATAACGAAAAATCTCGGTCCATGAAGGAGAGTTATATTCAGGGATCATTATTAATCAGTTAATTAAATTTAGCGCAATGAGAATAGAAAGCACGCTGGTAATAGTTGTGAGCCCGGTCATCAAAAGCTGTATCCGTGTATTTTTTAATTGTTCTTTTTGTAGGTCATATGTTCTTTGCGCATTAAGTTCATCAAAAGGGTTTCGGTCAACAAAAATCATATCTCCAGAGCTTATCGTTGTTTCTTCTGGCCTATACCAGGTTTTATTTCCAGCTTTTATTACAAAAACCCGGTCTTTATTAGCTGAAAGTGAGAACCCTCCGGCATTACGAATATATTCTGTTACATTAGTTACATTTGCATGATATGGAAAGTACCCTGGGTTATTTACTTGACCGAAAACAAAAATTGTATTCTCATCTCTAGGTACAAAGAGACGATCTCCATCAAATAATTTAACTTGCCGAAGTTGCTCATTATCAGTTAAGTCTACATATACTCGGTTTTGGCTTAATCTACTTTCCAATTCTAGATACTCAAATCCTTGTAAAAGCTGATCTGATGTTCTTTTCATAAGCTCAACATTGAATTTATTAGGCATCTCATTTTTAACAGAACCAGACCTGATCAGATATCCTGCCTTAGGTAATGCATGAGAAGTAAAGTTTCCAGCATAGTTTAAAATATCTAATACAGAAGTAGATCCATTTACAATTGGAAAATTTCCAGGCAAGTTAACTTCACCGGCAATCCATATAGACGCCGATTTATTTTCATTAGAAATCAGTTGTGCTATAATACGGTCATTTGGATGTAGCTCAAATGTATCCCAGTTTGATTTATCAATTTGGATTCTTTTTATTTCAGAAAAGTTCTTTCTTAATACGATTAGTTTAGTTGTATCGGCATTAGTAGCAAATCCTCCAGCGATAGACAGAAGAGATTGAGGAGTGTCTGAGTCAAGAAACTCGATTTCAAAAGGAGACCTAACAGCCCCAGTAAGACTTATACGAGCGTTACTTGGGTTTCTTTGATGAATTGTAATTAAATCTCCATCTCTGATAATAGGGTTTTCAGAAAGGGAACCAGTAGCATAATATGTTATAAGATCAGAGTAACTTATTGTGCCATCTTGGTGAGTAATTTTTATGTTTCTAAAAGAATAATCTTTGGTTAATAAACTCGATGCTGAGTAGACAGCAGTAGCATCAAGCTTCCTAACCCCATCAGTAATGGATTGATAGATTGCAAAATCTGTACGTGATTGAGCAGGGATAACATATTTCCCAGGATGGGGAATACCTCCATTAACATGGATTGTAAATGATCTTGGTTGATCTAAGGAAATAACTACTTCTGAATTATTAAACGTTTCTGAAACTTTTTTTTCTATCTCTTGTTGAGCTTCGGAGATAGTTTTTCCTTTAAGGTTTACAACTCCAATTACAGGGATAACAATCTGGCCTTGAGGGTTTATCACTATCCCTCTCATTTGTACCGGCTGAGCTCCTTTGATATTTATAGATATCAGATCATTACTGCCTAGGGTATATATGTCTTTATCAATAAAACCTTCAGTTACTAAACCCTGTCGTGCTATTTGTAATCCAATTTGATCCTGGAAGAAAAGACCGCCAAAAGAAGAACTCAAATCAAACTCAAATGGGGAAGATCCAGTGCCACTTTCAGTGCTTGATTGAGCTTGAACATTTATAGGTGTTAGATAAAAAAGGGAAAACACTACCAGAAAAAGAAAACGCTTCATCGTTATGAACTAAACTTAAATTAAATGTATAACAGTAGCTGTTTTGCGTATAGAAAAGTTATTTTCGTGTCTGGATGATGCCAATTATAACAAATATTGAACCAATATACTGCAATATTGTTAATGCTTCGTCTAAAATTAGTACCCCGAATATCAAACCCAAAACAGGAACCAGGTTTTGATATGTGGCAGTTCGAACTGCCCCGATTTTATTTATTCCATTATTCCAGATCAAGTAAGCAACTCCAACAGAGAGCAATCCACTGTAAATAATGCCCCCATAACCACCAGGTGATATCCGGGAGAAGTCAAGTTTAACGAGAAATGGTGCGCCCACAAGTAGTAACGCAATCACCCCAACAACCGACATAAAAGCCGAATATTGGGTAGAGTTATAAAACTTGAGGTATTTTTTGGAAAGAATGGTATAAACACCCCATGCAATTGCTGCCAGTAAAGTAATGAGGTCTCCTTTAAAACTGTCCGAGGCAAACGAGAGCTCGTTTCCACCACCCATAATAATGAAGGTTACGCCAATGAAGGCGAGAATTACTCCAATAGTTTTTGAAGGAGTAAGTTTTTCGTCTGTAAAAAACTGAGAAAGTAAGGCCACCCAAATTGGAATACTCCCTAACATTACAGCCGCGTTAGCAGAATAGGTGAGGTTCAGGCCTATAATAAAAAGTAACTGATAGACCAGGTTTCCAATGATCCCAATCCCTACCAATTTCCAGAAGTGCTCTTTTTTTACTTTTAAACTGAACCCTTTTCGTTTTGCTGCGACTACTATTAATGCAGCGGCCAAAATATAACGGAGCGCATTAAAGCTATAAGGATCAATTTCCTCTAAAGTGATTTTTACAATGCTGAAATTTAACGCCCAAATTATGGCGACCAAAATCAAGCTTGCGTCTGTGAGGCTGAATTTTTTCAATAGATAATTTTTATAGGCGCAGAAAATACCGATTAGATGAACAAAAAGAGTGATTTGTTTACCCATTGTTTACATAAATAAAATAGGAATTGAAATTTCAGCTTTGTACCTTTTTGACCTTAATTCAAAAAATGACTGAAAGTCAAAATATGGGAATTGCCGAACGGAAAGAACGCGAGCGTGAATTAAAGCGCTCAATGATGTTAGAAGCTGCTGAAGCGCTAATTCTGGAAAAAGGGTTAGAGCATTTGAATATGGATGAAGTAGCTGAAAGAGCTGAGGTTAGTAAAGGATCTCTGTATCAGTACTTCAACAATAAAACAGATTTGGTATTAGGGATTTGTCATAAGGCTTCTACTATGATGAACACTATGACAACTAAAGTATTAACAGAAGATAAAACCGGTCTTGAAATGGTCTATCAGATTGGTATTAACTATTTAAAGTTTGCTGGGGAGCATCCGGAGTTTTACAGGGCTATGCGTTTTCTGGAGAACTATAAAGATACAGATCAGGCGAAGAACAGCGAGTACCTATCAATGTGTGGGCAGAATCGACAGGAAAGTTTTCGGGTGATGGTTCGGGCCATTCAAATTGGTATGCAGGATGGATCAATAAACTCTTCTTACAATTCGGAGGAGCTGGCTTTATTGCTATGGTCTACGTCACACGGAGTGGTAAATATGGCGTATATGCATCAAAATGCAGGACATTTCAAATTATTAGATCATCTGGGAATTGACCTCGAAACCATGTTTAACGGATATATGAAGTTAATAGGGCAAGGTATTGAGGCAAAAGAATGTTGACTCCCAGTCATTTTTTGAAACACAGCAGGCAGATTAGCGTAGCGGTTTGCCCAAAAATAAAAAAGAGTATCAAAACAAAAAAAACTACATGATACGTAGAGAACTAAGCAGATTTTATTTCTTATCTGCATTAATAATAGCAGGGGCATTTTTATCCTTAGAGGTTAAAGCTCAAACTCAACAAACAGAGCTTATTTCAGACTATGAGCTTACCTTAGATGAAGCATTAAAAATCGCAGTAGCAAATAGCCCGCAAGTTAAGCGAGCTCTGCTCTCGGTAGATGATGCTGATGAGTTGGTAAATATTGCTTATAGCGAAATATATCCCGAAATATCTTCCTCCATTAATTACACTAGGAACTTTGAAATCCCGGTAAACTTTGTGCCCGGGGAGTTTTTTGGCGGAGCACCAGGAACGTTAGTCCCGGTGGCATTTGGCACAGACAATAACTGGCAGGGTGGATTTACTGCTACGCAGACTCTTTTCAGGGGTGAAACGATTGTTGGCTTGAGTGCTGCTACTGTATTTAAAACGGTTCAGAAGGAGAATTTGAGGGCTACCAGCCAGCAGGTGATCACCCAAACAAGAATTGCTTATTATTCAGTATTAGCAGCGATTGAGCAGTTTCGGTTGCAGGAAACTCAGATCAAAAGACTGGAGCAAAACTTAAAAGAAAACGAAGCCAGGCAACGAGCTGGATTGGTTGATGAATATGCGGTGTTGAGTTTACGGGTTCAGCTAAGTAATCAGCGACCTCAGCTCATTGAAGCAGAATATGCTGTAGATGAAGCATATCGGATGCTGAAGATTACCTTGGGACTTCCACTGAGGTTTAATTTTGAAGTGCTTGGAAACCTGAATGAGTTTGATATTCTGGAGAGCAATTCTGACAGCGAAGCAAATCAGCATATTTATTCTATCGATCAAATGAACCCTTATTCTTTTCAGAAGGATGGTTTGGATTCTGTGGATCTGGATAAAACCCGCGGCGATCTTAGGATTCTGGATGCAAGTTTAGCTTTGAACGAAAGGGAAATTACAGCGATTAAAAGTCGGTTTCTTCCTTCTATTTCAGCTACTTATAATTTGCAATGGACTGCTGCCGAACCAGACGGACCTACCTTTTTCGAGAACTCAGCACGATTTCAAACGCTGGGTATCAACCTGAGTTTACCTCTTTTTCAAGGGTTCAAAAGAGTAGCCGATGTCCAGCGGGTTCAAATATCCAGAAAGGATTTACAGGAACAAAAACGAGCAGCGATGTTGATGGCTCAAAACGAAGTAGCCTCGGCCAGTGAAGATTTAAATCGTGCCTTCGAAACTGCTGAAGCAAGAAAAATTGCCCTTCAGCAGGCTAATGAAGGGTACACAAGGGCACAGAAAAGATTAGAAAACGGGCTGGGTTCTCAGCTTGAATTGACCGATGCGGAAGTACAGGTTCGGCAGGCTGAAGTAAACTACGCGTTAATGGTATACGAGTACCTGACGGCAAAAGCAGAATATGATTTGGCTACCGGCAAGGTGCCTTATGTAGACACGGAAATTGAAGAATGAAATTAACAACAAAGACAACAACACATCACATGAAAAAAGTAAGCTTGTTTGCTTCACTATTAGTATTCATCGCTTTGGGGGCATGCTCAGGGGGAGAAGAGGCGCAAACACAAACAGAAGAAGAATTAGTTAAGTCGGTGAATATTACCACCAAAACCGTAGAGCCAACTACTTTTACGAGCTACGTTCGGGTTGTAGGAACAGTGGAAACATCTAATGACATTATGATTTCTGCCGAAGTAAGTGGAAGAGTAGTTTCTCATAATGCAAAGGAAGGAGAGATGGTTCGTAAAGGTCAGACTATTATTAGAATAGATGACTCAAAACTTGTACAGGAAAAGACCCGGTTAGAGGCAGTAACAGCTCAGGCTAAGGAGAATTACGAGCGTCTTAAAAAAGTTTATGAAGAAGATGGAATCGGTTCAGAAATCGATTACTTAAATGCTAAATATGCCTATGAACAAAGCAACTCTTCGCTGGAATCAATTAAGGTTGATCTGGCTAATACCAGCATTAAAGCCCCATTTAATGGGACTGTTGAATCTAAAATGGTTGAAGTCGGTGAAATGGTTTCTCCGGGAGCTCCGGTCGTAAGATTGATTGGATCTGATGACTATATCATTTCAGCGGGAGTACCCGCACGATATGCCGATGTTATTTCATCCGGCGATGCAGTGGATGTTTGGTTTGATACACAAGCTAGTGATACACTAAATGGAACCATCAGCTTTGCGGCAAGCAGTATCAACCCACAAAACAGAACTTTTCGTATAGAAATTGATCTTCCAAAAAAGGAGAATCAATATAAAGTAGATATGATTGCCAACATCCGGTTGAGAACCAATAAACAGGAAGGCGTATTGGTGATTAGTGAAGAGTTCGTTTATTCGAAAGAAGATGGCTACGTGATTTATGTGCTTGCACAAAATCAAGCCGGACAGGCAGTAGCGGAAGAACGTAAGGTGAACTTAGGGCTTGCGTATAAAACCGATGTAATCATAGAAAGTGGATTACAAGCCGGAGATCAATTAATCACGTTAGGATCAGCTTTTTTGGATGACGGTATGAGAGTTACCCCGAAAGACCAACAAGATTCCAACCTGGCCTCTAACTAATATTATTCGGAAACTATTATGAGTACCGAAATTCAACAAAACGGAACATCAACGAACGGAGCTTCTTCTAAAGGGACGGGAATACGTAAAGAGTTTTGGCTTTCTTCTTTCTCTATCAATAACCGGATAAGTGTATTGGTATTGATAGCACTGGTAGCGGTGATGGGGATCGTCTCTTATCTAACGATTCCAAAAGAAAGCTTTCCGAGTATAAATGTGCCCAATATTTTCGTAGTAACGGTTTACCCCGGGGTGTCTCCGGAGGACATGGAAAGCCTGGTTACCCGGAAGCTGGAAGATGAACTTGGAAATATTTCGGAAGTGAAGACCATGACTTCTACTTCCTCAGAAGGATATTCCAGTATTAATCTGGAATTCGATCCTAATGTGGATATTGAAGATGCCCTTCAGAAGGTACGTGAAAAGGTAGATTTAGCAAAACCGGAGCTTCCTGAAGATGCGGAAGAGCCGACCGTTCAGGAAATCAATTTTTCTGAATTCCCGATTATGAATGTAAACCTCTCAGGAGAATATGACGAAGTTATACTGAAAGAAATCGCGGAAGACCTTCAGAATAAAATCGAAGCAATCCCTTCTGTGCTCGGTGTAGATTTAACAGGAGGACTTGAGCGTGAAGTTCAGGTAGATGTGGATCTCGCCAAAATGAAATATTACGGAATAACCTTTGGTGATATAATCAGTGCGATCTCTCAGGAAAATGTAACCATTCCCGGTGGTGATATTTCTGTAGGCACAAAGAAGTTTCTACTTCGTATACCGGGACAGTATGATGATCCGGCTCTCCTCGAGGATGTGGTAATTAAAGGCGAACAGCGCAGCCCTATTTATGTGCGTGATGTAGCCAGCGTTACGTTTGGTTTCAAAGAGCGGGAAACCTACTCTGAGCTGGAAGGTGCTCCTGTAATTACTTTAGGAGTTAAGAAGAGAACAGGAGAAAACATCCTGGAAACTGCTCAGCGAACGAAAGCTATTTTAGATACCGAGCTGGAAACACTTCCTCCAACAACTACTTACAAAATCACCAACGATCAAAGTATTGATGTGGTAAGCATGGTTAGTAACCTGGAGAACAACATTATTTCCGGTCTGATTTTGGTAGTAGGCGTACTTCTGTTTTTCCTCGGGGTGAGAAACGCCTCCTTTGTGGGGATTTCCATCCCGCTTTCAATGTTCGTTTCATTTATAATTTTATCAGCGGTTGGGATAACCATGAATATGGTGGTGCTGTTCTCGCTTATTCTTTCTTTGGGGATGCTGGTAGACAACGCCATTGTGGTGGTAGAGAATATTTATCGATATCTGGAAGAAGGCTATGATAATTTCGAGGCAGCTAAAAAGGGAACCGGTGAGGTTGCAGTACCGATTATTGCAGGAACAATGACTACCATTGCAGCTTTTGCTCCTATGGTATTCTGGCCGGGAATTGTAGGTCAGTTTATGAGCTACCTGCCTAAAACATTGATCATCACTCTCGCCAGTTCACTATTTGTTGGATTGATTATCAACCCAGTAATTTGTGCGCTATTTATGCGTGTGGATGGGCAAGAAAAAAAGGCGCAGATAACTAAGAAAGGGAAACGTATTCTTATTGGTGTATTCAGTTTCTTCGCGTTGATTTTTCTGGCTTCCAGCTTTGTTACCTGGACAATGCTGATCATTCTTGGTGTGATTCTTTGGCTTAGCAACAAGTACGTTCTGGAACCAATTGGTAGATGGTGGCAGCGTGACGGTCTTAACAAGTGGATCGATAGATATGAAGTATCATTAACCTGGGCACTTAATCATAGATTGGCAACTATAGGAATTTCAGTTCTTGTTTTGATATCAAGCTTTTTTATACTGGCAATGTTTCCTACCGGAGTAGAATTCTTCCCAGAGGACATCCCTCCACGTGATGTGTATGTTCAGGTTGAAACCCCGATAGGATCAGATGTTGCCTATACTAAAACCATTGTAGATGAAGTTCGGGATCGGGTTCAGAACATTCCGAATATTGTAGATGTAAACAGTGTTTTGGCTACTTCCGGGGCGTTAATTACTGCAGACCCGGGTTCCAGTGGAGGGGGGAATACTCCAAATAGAGGAACTGTAGCGCTCAACTTCGTGGATTTCCAGGAACGGGAAGGCGATGTGTTTGCAGCAATGGAATTTCTTCGGGATCACATGAGCGAAAACATCGTTGGAGCGAAAATCACTGTTGAGCAACCACCAAACGGACCACCAACAGGTAAGCCTGTAAATCTCGAGATTTCCGGAAATGATATGGAACAACTCAAGACCATCTCAAATGATATCTTAACCATTCTTGAAGAGGATTCGGTATTTGCCAAAATGGACGGCCTGGAATCAAATCTGCCCGAGCCACGACCGGAAGTACGTGTAGAAGTTGACCGTGAAAAGGCAGCCCTTTACGAATTGAATACCAATACAATTGGGATGACCATTCGTCAGGCAATCAATGGAGTAGAAGCTTCTAAATTCCGTGATGGTAAAGAAGAATATGATATCATCGTTCGCTTAAATGATGAATACCGCGACGATATGAGCACTCTTGGCGACCTCACTATTTTCCACGAAGGAAATCAGATTCCGCTTTCAGAAGTGGCAACCTGGGAAGTCAGCGATGGATTGGGTGGTATAAATCACAAAGAAGCAGTACGTGTGATTACTATCAGCGCGGATGTTAGAGCAGGATACCAGGCTAATGCAGTGCTGGGAGAAGTTCAGAACGTTCTGGGTAATTACTTACAGGAACTTCCTGCAGGCTATACCTTCAGTTGGACAGGTCAACAGCAGGAACAGGATGAATCATTTAACTTTTTGGCGATAGCATTCCTGATTGCTCTCTTTTTGATTTCATTCATTCTGGTATCACAATTCAATTCTATTGCAAAACCTCTCATAATCCTGAGTTCAGTAATTATGTCGATGGCGGGCGTGTTTTATGGATTGGTAACCTTCCAGATGGCATTCGGTTTGATGGCCTTTCTGGGGATTATCTCTCTTGCCGGAATTGTAGTGAACAACGCGATTGTATTAATCGATTACGTGGATATTCTTCGCGAACGTGATGGTATGGATTTAAGATCAGCCCTTATTCAGGGGGGGAAAGTACGTTTCCGTCCGGTAGTTCTTACAGCAACTACAACAGCACTTGGTTTAGTACCACTGGCAGTAGGCTTCAACTTTGACTTTATTGTTTTGGTTGCCACGCCATTAGAGTTCTTCAGCAATCTCGGCTCATACATCTATATGGGTGGAGAACAGGCTGCATGGTGGGGACCCATGGCGATTGCAGTAATTGTAGGTTTACTATTCGCAACTTTATTAACGCTAATTCTAGTGCCTGTTCTATATAGCATCATTGAACGCAGTCGTCGTGGTTTAAACAAAGTGATGTTCGGAAAAGAAGAGCCGGGTATTATCAAAGACCAGAGCTCTTTGAATGCTGAAGAGGAGCAACTCCAGACTGAACCCGCATAGTTTGCTTTGATTGGTTATTAAAAGCCCGGTGTGTTTATTCACAGCGGGCTTTTTTTGGGACAAAATCAAAGCTGCTTCCAAGAGATTGCTTGGCAGTATCCACTCCTAGCAAATGGACAACAGCCTACACCTTTTTCACTTTTCAATCGCTATTCTCTAATCCAAAAGAATCGCCATTAGAGAATCAATTCAATAATGCTTTTCAGAGTTATTAGTTTTCAGTCTTTCTTCCCTTTAAAAACTAATCCAAGTCCGGCAGTAAGAAGTGCCGCTCCAATTATCGACCATATTATCGGGAAGGGTTCACCATCGATACTCACGGTCCAGAGTTGCGGAAAGTCAAGTTCATTGGCAATCCACCTGCCAATAATGGCTCCAACGAATCCTACCGCAGCCGACATTAAACAACCTCCGCTTCCAACTTTAAATCCCCCGATGCTTTGACCTATTCCCCCACAAATGGAGGCAATGAGTAGTAAAATGATAAATCCAAAAAATGACATAGCTCTTTTGTTGTTAGGTTTGGGTATCTAAAAACGCATTTTTTACGTTAAGGTTTCAGCTTCATTCAACTCAAAATAGTAACTCAAATTCGCAATAACTATTTGGGAAACAGAATGGTAAGATGTATGTTTAAACATATTCCGGCTTATAATTAACAATCATCTTAATCATCATGAAAAATTTTAGTTTATATACCGTACTTTTTGCAGTTACTTTCATGACTTTTACCGCTTGCGGAGAATCTGAAGCTGAAAAACAGGCCCGACGTCAAGCTAAGCTTGATTCCGCACGTGTTGCCGAACAAGCAAAAATTGCTCAAATGATGGCTGCTTATGAAGACAGCGTAAATGCAGTCAATCCTGATGGATTGGAAGAAATGGAGGAAGAAACTCCAATGAATTCTTCAATTTCAGAAAGTGGATCTTATGTTGTTCAGGTTGGGGCATGGAGATCGGAAGACAAAGCCCAGTCTTTTGTAGATATGTGGTCTGATCGTAATTATCCAAGCTCTTATGTGGTAAAAACAGGGAATGAAGAAACCGGTGATGTATGGTTCAGGGTTCGCGTTGGTAATTTTGAGACGCGAGATGCAGCTCAGCAATTCGGTACAAACCTTGCAGCTGAAATTAATACCGGGTTTTGGGTAGCTAACAAAGATTAAGGTTTATTTTGGCTCTGAACATTTATAGTTGTTTATGTGCCAAGCATTTACGTAATTAAAGAAACGCTCAAGTAGCGTCTCTCTTGATGAATAGTCAGCCCATTACAATCGAAAATTGTGATGGGCTATTTTTTTTGAATCTTTTTTTATTCTTGGCGTATACCGTTCGCCGGTGTTTTATTTTTCTAATTCTCCGGTTTACGTTATAATCCCTAATAGAAACACACCACCAACTTTATAAAACCAGCGAAATGAAAAATTTCACTATCGCTAAGCGGCAGATCGACAACATAAGTGTGCTAGACATTAGTGGGGAACTGGATGCTCATACCGCTTCTCAACTAGAGAATTCGTTAAAAGCTCTTATCGATGAAAAGCAATTCAAGATTATCGTAAACTGTGCTCGCCTCGAATATATTGCCAGCGCCGGATTAGGCGTTTTCATGGCCTATATAGAAGATGTCAGGGGATTAGGAGGAGACATCAAGCTTACCAATATGAACGATCGTGTATACAATGTATTCGATTTATTAGGGTTCCCGACTTTATATGACATACATGACGATGAACAAGAAGCGATAGGCGGATTTTAACTAGCAGACACTCAGTGGCAAGAAAGAAAAACATACACACTCTTTCGGTAGATTCCTCGACCAAACATCTGGCCGAAGTACGGGACTTTGTTGCCGCCCATGCTAAAAATGTAGGCCTTTCAGAAAAAGATATTTCAGAAATTCGGTTAGCTGTTGATGAAGCATATACCAATATCATTAAGCATGCTTATAAGAACACAACCTCAAAACCTGTGAAAATTGAATTGGGATCTGATGCCTCTAAACTTTGGATTTCAATAATGGACGAAGGTGAAGGTTTTAAACCAGAAGAGTATAAAGCTCCTGATATCCTGAAAAGGATAAAAAATAAGCAGCGTGGTGGCATGGGAGTTTTTCTTATTCAAAAACTGATGGACCAGGTACAGTACAACAGAAAAGGCCAAATGAACGAGATTCGAATGGTCAAAAATCTTTAAGCTGTGAGTCCGCTAACCCCTTCTACAGAAGAACGCCATAGCCGATTCGAACTTCGAACGCTTCTTGAGACAAGCCGTCTTTTGATCGAATCTCAGGACCCAGATTTCGTACTTAATAATTTACTACTCATTACCATGGGTAAGCTATTAGTACCTAAGGGAATGATTATCATCCACAAACCCGGGGATGAGGCCTATTTTGCATCCAAATCAAAAGGGAGAGGCTGGTTAGCAGAAGATGAAGAACTTAAAGCAGAGTTTCCGCAATCTGTTTTGGATACGTCAGTGATTTATGGTGAGAAATTTAAAGAGGTCTTTGAGACCATCGGTATTGATCCGGGAAGTGTACTTTTTAATCTTAAAACCAGCAATCATCATTTAGGGTTTTTGTGTTTAGGTCCGAAGGGAAATAAACAACCACTTACCGAACACGAAATTGAGTTTATTGAAAGCCTGAGTATTATTTCTTCCGTAGCGATTGCAAACTCCCGGATGTTTCAGGAATTAAGGCACATCAATCGCCGGTTAGATCGCAAAGTACATGACTTGAATACCCTGCTGGAACTCAGTAAAGATTTTAACCTGATGGTTGATCAAAACGATATCGCCCGCTCATTTAAATTCGCGATGTTAGGGCAAATGCTGATCAGAACTTTCTTTTTTGCTTTAGATGTGCAAGGCGAGAAGCGCATTATCGCTATTAGCGGAATTAAGGAGGAACCGGGTACCGAAGAACTTGATAAGCTTTTTCAATTGGATGATGTAAACCATGTGAATGGATCTGAAGATTGCCCATTTCTTGAAGAGAATAATATTCAATTGGTGATCGGACTCCGGTTTCAGAACGAAAAAATTGGACTGGTAGGTGTAGGTCAACGGGCAACCAAAGAAGGCTATGGAGACGCTGAGGTTAACTTTCTTCAGTCACTGGGAAATCTTGCCCTCCTCACTATACAAAAGACCTTGCTGCTTGAGGAGCGTATTGAGAAAGAACGACTTGAGGAAGAGCTGAATCTCGCTAAAACAATTCAGGAAGGACTTCTCCCAAACCCTATACCCACTATTGATGGGTTTGATATTGCAGCGGTCAATGTTTCATCCCGACAAGTAGGCGGAGATTATTTCGATCTGTTGAAGATGGAAGATGATGCGCATTTATTAGCCATTGCAGACGTAACAGGAAAAGGTGTCCCGGCATCATTACTTATGGCAAACCTGCAGTCTATGTTGCATGCTCTTGCTCCACTGGATGTTTCTCTGGAAGAAGCCTCTGGTAGAATCAATGATATTATTCACGACAATACTCCGGCAGATAAATTCATCACCTTCTTTTGGGGTAAACTTTCGCCGGATAAAAAACGCTTTAAATATGTGAACGCGGGTCATAATCCGCCTATGCTGTTCAGAGAGGGGGAAACGGAGCCGGAATTATTGGAAGAGGGTGGTGTGATTCTGGGAGCTATGCCTACCCTGATGCCTTATGCTCATTCAGAAATTGAATTCAGAAAAGGGGATTTACTGGTTTTCTTTACAGATGGTGTCACCGAAGCTATGAACCCGGAGCAAACCGAAGAATATGAAGAAGAACGACTTATCGAATGCATCAATAAGAATCGTGAAAAGAATTCTTCAGGGATTATGCAATCTATTATTGATGACATCAACGACTTCTCAAATAACATTCAGTACGACGACATTACAATGATTGTGCTGAAAGTCAGTTAAACGTCTTAATACCGAATACACCCGGAGGTACGCTGCGGGTTTCTGCTAAAGCAAGAATAGCCTGGTAGGTATTATAGCGATTCATGATCTCATTAACGTAGCGAACAGTTTCAATTCCCCTGCAGAAGCCATAGCGGGCATGCTGATAATATCTTCTCTGCATGAGTTTCAACAAAGATTCAGAAACCGTATTCCATTCATTCGGATTTTTATTCTGGTCGATGGATAATCTTCGGGCATCCGCCACATGCCCCATCCCCGCGTTATAAGTAGCAAGAGCTAACTGCCATTGATTTGTTGAATCCATATATGAGTAATGATCAAGGTGTTCCTGAATAATCCGGGCACCTTCTCTAATACTGTGTTCCGGAATGTACAGGGAGTCCTTTGGGACTTCTGAAAAACGGGGCAGCACTTGCATTATACCAACTGCTCCAGCCCAACTTTCGGAATAAGGATCAAACTTAGATTCCTGAGCTGCAATAGCTGTAAGCATTACCCAATCCAACCCAAATTCATCCGCTACGGTTTGAATAAGGCTATCATAAGGAGAGATTGCACCAAACTGAGTGGTTTGAAGTTCCGGATTAAAGTAGTCAGCAATCTGAGAGCTTCCTTCGTAGTACTTCTTTCTTAATACATTTAAGAATGTTGAACGTTTAGGCACTCCATTTTCATCGTATTTAAAATGCTGATACAAAAACCTGTTTAGTCTCGCCTCTAAATCGGAAGCATTTTTACGGATTGCCCAGGCAATTTCGTCCCGCTCAGAAATTACCGGCCCTTTCACAAGACCACGCATATATTTATTACTTGCATAAAAGATGTTGTCATCGGCTACCGTTGCTACATAATTGCCACTTGCAACCTGGAAAAGCAAGGTTTCAGTATCCATTTCCTCTGACACTAAGTTGATTTCGATATCGAATCCCTGATCCTGAAGTTCTTTAAGCTCAAGATAATAGGAACTGTTTCTTCGGATAGTGATTGGAATGCCTTTCAGGTCGGTGATACTTTCAGGTTCAAACCCGAGATCTTCTGATACCACTATGATTTGATTAACGAGGTTATAAGGCCGTGTAAAATTGACAATTTCTTTTCTTTCAGGAGTGATCGTGTAGTTAGCAGCAATGATGTCTCCTCCCCCACTGTTTAATAAATCGTACGGGTTTTCGTTTTCACCAGGAATCACAACTTCAAGTGCCAAATCATTTTTCCGGGCAAACTCCTTCAACATTTCATACTCAAAACCTACTTGAATCCCCCGGTATAAAAAGTAAGCCCCGGAACTATAGCTGGTAATCATCCTCAATACCCCACTTTGCTTAATTTCTGCCAGATCCCTTGAAACAGGTTCAGTTATAGTTGCAGAAAGCTCAGAAGACTCTATAGTTATTGATTGCTTTTCTCCCTGTGTGCAGCTTAGGAAAAAAACGGATATTAAAAAGAACGCAACCGCTCTTTTATTTTTAATCGATATGTTATCTTTATGGAGCATAAAGTTTTATAAACGTACTATAATCAAACTTAAATTAAATAAAGTCTGATTTCTTCCGTTGAATAGCTCTAATTTAATAGTTATTGATGGTTTTTGAGGCATTCATTAACAACAATTAATCATCTAAGGCACTAAAACACTATTTTTTAACGAATAATTCATAATTTGATAGATCTCTACAGTTCATGAGGAAAACCAAACACTTTGCAATTAGTGTGTGTTTGTTTTCTCTACTTTCTATTCACTTTTCAAACGCACAAATAAGCGGAGTCATCAAGAATTCCAAGACCTTCGAACCTATTGCTGATGTAAGCATCCTGATTGAAGGCTCACAAACCGGAACAAGTACTACTGTTGATGGGGAGTTTTTGCTTTCTGTAAACACATTTCCTGTTACACTCCAGCTTTCGCTTCTTGGTTTCGAATCCAGAATAGTAGAGGTGTATCGAAAAGATTCCAGTCTGGTTTTTTTCATGAAACCTGAAATTTCCAGTTTAGATGAAATTATTGTATCCCCGGACAGAACGATTAGCCCGATTACCCAATCTTCTCCTATTGCACGTAGCTCAGTAAGCATTGGGCAGCTTGCAAGTAAATCAACAGTTACTGCTGTAGAGCTTCTCCGTGCTGAAAGCGGAGTCTTCATTCAGCAAACCAGCGTAGGTCAGGGTAGTGTTTATATTCGTGGACGAGCGGGCAGAGATGTCTTATATCTTTTTAATGGAATGCGAATGAATCCTTCTTTTGTCCGTTCCGGACAGAATCAATATTTCGGAGCTGTAGATCCCCTTCTTATCAACAAACTTGATGTATACCGTGGACCAATTTCAGTTTATTATGGAAGTGACGCGCTTTCAGGTGGAGTTAATATTTCTCCAATTGTAAAGGATTATTCTGATGACCCCGGATTTTCGGGAGAGTTGTTAAGCGCTCTTAATTTTGAAGGCAACGGAGAAAAAACCGTGCATGGGAAACTGGCTTACCAAGCACCCGGTTTCTCATTCTTTGCGGGAGGTAGTTTTCGAGACTTCGATTATTATAAAATGAGTTCTCAAACAAACGATGCTCTTTGGTTTCCTTATGGTGGAACGCTTTCAAACGCTGACTATCAATTCAAATCTTTTCAGCTTTCTTCTAAAATCCAGACTTCAACTAAAGCCGACCTTACGCTCATTAGTTATTTTGGGGAAATACCTGATGCTGCCCGCTTAGACAGAGTCACCCTGGGCTTCAGTATTGAAGACCAAAGTGAAGATATAGCTCCTCAATTCGGATATTATTCCAATACATCTCCGCTAATATTTTGGGGAAATACGGCTGAATATCGCTTTTCAAAACTAAATTACGCATTTGAATCAATAGGGATTAAAGTGGGGTATTTCCAATTAAAAGACTTCAGAAAACAACAGGACTTTGCTTTCAATAATGCTCCTGCATATGCCGTAAATGAAGTGGATAGGGACTATTCTTTTGCTATAAGTGATACTACCAGTTTTGATCAAAACAGAAGCGATCAGCTTCAGTTGTCTATCGATATCCGTTCGGCGCTTGCCAATAATATGTATCTGAAATGGGGAGCCGATGTCTCTTACGATCAGGTGAGTAGCGATCGTCATACCAATACCGGAGAATCCTCATTACCAAGATACCCGGATGGCTCAGAATATATATTATCGGGAGTTTTTGCCCAGCTCGATCAGTTGATCTCTGAGGAATTGAGCATGGAATATGGCCTCCGATATTCTCATATCTTTGCAAACATTCCTTTTGAAGGAGTGAACACGGATCGTAAGTATGATCCCTACAAAGCTGATTATGGACAATTGACCGGCTCTATAGGAATCACTTATGAACTCAATTCTGAAGTGGTTTTCCTGAGCAATATTTCCTCAGGCTTCAGGGCACCTAATGTTTCTGATTTGTCTGAGGTTGGAATTCGCCGAAGCGACCAATTTCAAACACCAAATACTAATCTTAAACCTGAAAAAACAGGGAACTTTGATCTTGGTTTCCAATACCAAAACGATCTTTTCCACACCGAATTATTTGCTTTCTGGCTGCATTATTTTGATAAAATAACCCGCGTTAATACCGGAAACCTTGTTAATGAATTTGGTGAGGGTATTACTACAAATGAAGAGCCAGGGACAAATAATGTATACAATGAAGTAACTAACGAAAATGCCAATTCGCTTGACCTTTTAGGTGTTGAGTTCAGAGGCGATTATACAATAAATGAGTGGCTGGAAAGTGGCCTTACCTTTACCTATACCTGGGGAGATTTAACGAATGAAAACGGAACCAAAGAACCTGCTGACCGGGTGCCTCCGGCAAATGGAGTGTTCTACATAGACTATCATCCTACGAACCGTGTATCTATTCGACCCCAAGCACGGTACGCTTTTGCTCATCGAAGAATTTCGCCGGGCGAAATCGGGGATATTCGTATTTCACAGAATGGAACAGATGGTTTTGTGAACCTTCAGATTCTGGCAAATTTCCAAGCCAGAGATAACCTTTCGCTAAAAATTATTGCTGACAATTTAAGTGACTCAGCGTATCGCGAACATGCCAGTAGTTTGGACGGTATGGGAAGAAATGTGACATTCAGTCTGAGCTTTACCTTTTAAGACCCTTTCTGCTTAGACCAGGTAAAAGAAATCCCCAATAGTATAATTGCCATTCCCACAAAAGAAAGTGGTAACGGGACTTCACCAAAAAAGAAAAAGGCCATCACTGAAGAAGCAGCCGGCTCGAACAAAATCAGCGTTGCTATGAGAGTTGGAGAAACGAATTTAACTGCATAATTAAGCGCCCCGTGCCCTGCTATTTGAGGTCCAACCGCTAAACCCAATCCAACTAAAATAAGTAGCCCTGAAAGCTCAAAAGAAATCCCTTCAATAATAAAAAGTGTGATTATGCAGGTAAAAGCAGCATAGCCATATACTGGAAATACATACTCAATCCAGTTTCTTTTTTGTCTGATGCGATTTCCAATAATGAAGTACACTGCAAAAATTGCAGAGGCACCAAAGGCAAGCAAATTACCCAATAATGGGTTCGGGTACACTCCTTCATTTCCAAAATCAGAGTACCCCAGAATTACTGATCCAAAAAAAGAGGTGAATACTCCAATCCACACAATGAGCCTGAATCTATGCTTGAATACGAACCGTTCAATGATAATCAGAATGATTGGGTGGGTGGTTACCAATACCGAAGCCGATGCAATGGATGTGAAGTAAATAGAGGAGATCCAGCAAATCAGATGTAGCCCCAATAAAATACCTGATACAGCCACCCAAATATGCTCCCTGATGGAAATCTCTCTGTTATCGCCTTCATTCCTTGCGGAAAAATATACCGGGATTAGAAGCAGAAAGGCGAGAACTGTGCGTACAGCAGCCACTAAAAAAGCCGACTCGTGGGTAACTACTTTTACAAGAATTGGAGAGAAACCAATAGCAGTTATACCAAAACCAAGCAGCGAATAAACCTTTACTTTTGAAAAAGTATCCGTTTTAGCAACATTCATTATCGGATTCGATCCATAGAGCGTACCAATTTTTCGTCTTTATTGATAAAGCGAAGTGCCAGCAGTTGGAAAATAAACCCGAGAACAATTAATCCGGTACCTATAGCTTCATCCCAGAGGTAAGTCCCAATCCCTCCCAATGAAAAGAAAACTCCCACAGAAAAACCAAGTGCAATTATTTGAACAAAAGCGGCCCGCTTTACCCAGCTTATCTGATTTTTTCGGTTGTTGAACAGAAAAAAAGAGTACAGCGAAAGCATGGCCGCAACAACAAGGGAAATGGCCAAACCAAAGCCAATCCATTGCTGAGGATCTTCCATCGCTCTGGTATAAATTGGAGTGAAATACACGCCCAGGTTTATAATTGCAGCAAATGCCAGAAAAACGGTTTGAATTCTTTGAAGCAAGATTTTTGAAATTCGTTCTAAAGTTGATGCAAAGATAGGGGTTTTGGAATACTTAGTTCAATTCGGATTCGTATGGCCTTTACCTTTTTTTTCTTATCAAAAATTTTTCTCAGAAAGGGTGACGTAACCTGTCACCTAAAACCCTTAAATTTGTTTACACATGTATTGCACATATAAATATGTTTTACCATATTTGTTATGAGTCAAGTTTAAAAAAGAGAGTACGCTTTCTACAGACAGGGGTTGGTCAAGAGACTCTGTCAAGGGAGACTTGATCATGAACGGGGAGGTGGTGAAACAGTAACAGCTCGAGATGTTCTGTTTCATCCATCTTTTTTTTAAAAAACGTCAGGAGGAAAGGACAATGAACAAACTAATAACGTGGGTAAACCGCGAACCCGAAATTGAAGTGTGCGTCTGGTATAACAAATCCAGCGAGCACATTCATATCCATTCAGTCATAGATGATCAGGGATTTCCGGTTACCATTGATATTGAAGAAGAAGAAGGAATTATCGAAGAGATTATTCTTTCTGAAAACGGACTGGTTGACGAAGAATATTACTATTACCTGAGAGATAATCTCGGCGCGTAGATCACCCTTTTTGAAACTGGTTTTAAACAAAAGCACAAACTATTAATCAAGAGAGAACCATGAAGAACTATTTTAAGATTTCAGATTTTATTGTTGACCCCAAAATGAGATCGGAGCACTCCTGTGTTCCTCTCCATGTGGTCGATAAACTGGTAAGATATCACCTGCCGATCCTGAACCGAATACGGGATAAACTCGGATTCCCGATCATAATATCTGCTAACAGTGGATACCGTACCTACGAGTGGGAAATCATACATGGAAGAAGCGGCTATAGCGAACATACCTTTAAAGGGTTCGGGGCTGTAGACCTGACTTGTGATAAAGCACATATCCACACACTTAAAGAAGCGCTTATAAAGAGTGAATACACAAGAGTGGCCTGGTATGAACACAAAAACTTTTTTCATTGTGATTTTAAAGACGGGGAATTGGGCAGGCGCTTTTACGAAGTCTGGGAAAACGGAATATGGCGCGAAGTAAAAGACCTTCGCTAGCCAAAAAAATTAACAACGAATAAAACAAGAGAGAAAACCATGAATAAACGTATTCATAATGATAAAGGACTATCCAGACTGGAAACAGATCTGGAACAGTTCCTGAAAAGAGAAGAAGAAAAGCTGGAGAGAACACACAAAAGTTATTCCGGTGGGAAACCACCCGACCGCGGTAAAAACTTTTTTAAAGATAACCGCTTGGGAAGATTCCTGAGTGGGCGGTCGAAACCGGGGAGGACAGTACGAAGAGTAGGACTCGCTTCTCTGGGTTTTGGCGGAGTAAATATCATGGGCTTAGGCCCTGACATAGATCAGCTTACCGCAGATGGCCAAACACTATTAGACCAATTCAATGAATTGGTGTTACTACTCGGAGCATTACTAACCACTCTTTCTCACATTATTGACCGATTGGAACAATATCATCGTGTTACTGAAGAGAGAGAGAAAGAAGAGGGTAAAATCCCGGCCATAAAAAAAGTGCTTCGGGTTATATCAAAACAAAAAGAACAATAATACAAGAGATAATAACATGAAAAAGATAAAAGAATATTATTGGCATAGCGCCAAAAAAACAACAAGAATGAGCCATCTGCTGGGAATCTTCCTGGCAGTGATGGTGATGATGATAGCCGGAGAGGCTAGGGGGCAGGATCAGATTGATTTAATGAACTCATTTCCTCCTTCTCCAGAAGCTGCAGAATTAGGAAAGTACGGTGAAATTGAATCAAATTTATATGAAGGAAAAGCAAATATAACGGTTCCGATTTTCCAGTTTTCTATTAACGGGTTTACTCTTCCAATAACACTTGATTACACAACTTCAGCTATAAGAGTAGATCAGATTGCAACGAATATTGGGTTAGGTTGGACGCTTAATGCGGGAGGTATTATTACTCAGACTGTAAATGGTTTACCGGATTTGACAGAAACCAGACCTATACCAGAGGATCCAAGTGATTTTAAACCTAATGATCCGGATAGCCTGGATGATTATGAATTGGCAGAAGATATACTTGCAGGGTTAGTGGATATGGAGTCAGATAATTTCGTGTATAGTTTCCCCGGAAAAAGTGGAAAGTTCATATTTAGTAATGACGGGACTGAAATACATACGATCCCATACGAAGATATAGTAATTACAGAAACCAATAATACATTTGAAATTATAGATGATGATGGTACCAAATATACATTCGATGTTGGATCCTCTGTATACTATGAAGATTCATGTGAAGGTGGTTCAGGAGACCCAGTAAACAGATTTCCATTTACAGGGATATCAAATTTACTCTCTAAGATTACTACAACTAATGGTAATGTTATAGAACTTGAGTATGAATCGTACCAATATGAGTATGAATCAATTATTGATCAGGCGTATTATAAGCAATCAGGAAGTCTAAATTGCCCAAGTCTGGCATCATTAGATAAAACCTGTACCAGGACAAATTCAGCTAATGAAAAAAGGTTGTCAAAAATTTCATCTCCACAAAACGATACCGAAGTTCACTTCGTATACGATGACTCAGGTAGAGAAGACCTGGTAGGAGCAGATCGCCTTGAGAAAATTGTAATTATTGAAGGTACAGATACCTTAAAAACATACAATTTGGTTCACAGTTATTTTTACTCTCCGGGCTATAACGGTTCGGCACCGGTCTCGATAAAAGAACTAAACACAAGGCTTAAGCTGGATTCTGTATATGTGGAAGGTTTACCTGGTTGGGGATTCGATTATAATGAATCTATTGATATGCCAGCAAGAGACAGCTATGCAGTAGATCATTGGGGCCATTACAATGGAGAGACTTCAAATACAACATTCATCCCTGAACATGCCACCTATTATCCGAACGGTGCCGAACGGGATCCAGATGTGACAAAAATCTATACAGGAATTTTGGAGCGAGTAAATTATCCAACCGGTGGATATACGGAACTTGAGTACGGAACAACCAGTAATACATCCGCAATTAGAGTCGATAAGATCATCTCTAAAGAATCACCGTCAGGAGAGAGTATCATAAAAGAATTCGAGTATGTATCCGGTTTTGCTTCGGGTACTCCAAATTATATAGCTAATTACGATATCGAGGTTGAAAATGCAGAAGGTCAGTATGAGACTTGTACATATAAACTAATGACCTCTACTCCGGTTCTTCCATTTGGGGGTTCTGCAAATAGTATAGGGCACAGCAAAGTTATCGAAAAGCTTGGAACAGATGGAGTGTTTGGACAAACAGAATATACCTTTACTACGGGTACGTCCTCTTTATCAGACAGTTCTTATACAAATCGATCTGCTTCGGAACCAGCATATTCCTGGACTGGGGGTAAATTACTTAAACAGGAGGCGAAAGAGCATGTGAGCGGGAGTACTTTTAAAAAGAATCAATCTACAATTAATACATATCGCTTATACCACGATTCCAACGGTGCATACAATGATGACCCTAAGTTTCCTGGGAAACACGAAAACTATATTTTTGATATAAAAGTACATGTTGAGACCTCGGAAAAGCAATCCGGGTTTCTCTATATACCTTCCACCTACCAAGTTGAAGTGCTGAGAAATATTTCAGCCTGGTACCATCCTAAAACTACTACAGTTCAGGTTTATGATAAAACAGGAACCAATTATTCAGAATCTGTTACAGAATTCAATCATGATGAACCTACACACATTTTGTTGAGTGAGAAGGTTGAAACCAATTCAGATGGCAGCGAAAGAATCACCAAATATCGCTACGCTCATGAAGAATATGCTTCGATGGCCGATTCAAATATGCTTAGCCAGCCTTATTCGGTAACCGTAGAGAACTCTTCAGGACATGTACTAAGCCGCAACTGGACGACCTGGAACAATTCTATTTCCGGAAATAACAACTGGAATGTCCTTGCCCAATGGCAGTGGGAAGGTTCGTCTGATTCCGATACGGGCGCGCCCGAAGACCCAACCTCAGAAGCGGTTAAAATTGCAGAAGTAACTAAATATGACAGCTACGGAAACGTGCTGGAAGTAAAGGACGCTCTGGATTTAAAAACAGCCTACCAGTGGAGCGATGACAAACAGGTTCCGGTCGGGATTTTTAGTAACGCAGATGTGGATGAAGTGTATGCGCATAGTTTTGCTTACGATAGTCTGACTAACTGGATACCTGGGGATAGATTCAATGATAATGACACAGAGTTTGAAATTGAAAATGGAAAACTCAAAATTACGAATCATGACTCCGCAGCTGATCAGGAACTAGATTATCTAGGTTTTAACTTTGGTAGTGAACTTACAGGTAATATAGTCTGGGAATTTGATATCAAAATAGATGATAGTAATGGATCAGATCTTCAGATGAACGCAGGCGGTAGTAGTTGGAACTACTACGGTGCCACCTCTAACCTGGAAAATGCAATTTGGAGTGCAATTAAAAATGAAGACTGGAGAACACATGATGGAGCAGGTTGGGTTACGATAAATAAAACAAAATTAACGGTAGGAGAGGTATATAGCTTCAAAATTGTAATGTACCCTTCAACAAATAAAGCGGATTATTATATCAACGGATCACTGTTAGAATCAGATGTAAATTTCAGATTTCCCTCCAGCGGAATCCAGAAACTCGCCTTTGGTAACTATGGCTATGGAACAGTGACCACCGAATGGTATATCGACAACGTCCGCATTTATCCCGAAAACGCCCAGGCACAAAGCCGGGAGGTAGATCCGGTGTTTAAGAACACCCTTTCTGTAAAAGATGTATCAGGGAGTACGAATCGTTTTAGCTATGATGCTCTTGGTCGCCTTAAAGAAGTGTTCAATCCAAATGGAGAAAGAATAAGTCGCAATTCCTATTTCTATTCACTAGATAGTCATTCTTCTTTTGATGAAGATGATCCTAACCGGATAGAAACTATTACCTATAACGATCCTGCGGACACAACCGATAAAACTCTCACAGTAACCTACCTCGACGGCCTCGGTCGCCCGATCCAAAACCAGATACGTGCAGCAGATGGTAACGCGATTATCACCGGAACACTGTACGACGAAAAAGGACGGCCACACATCACCAGCCGCCCTATTAAACTGGATGTAGACAGCTATACGAATGGATTCGTAAATGATCTCTGGGGAACCGGATTTGATGGTGATCCCGGTGAAGCGCTGCCATCAGATAGCAAAATTCCAGCATATCACGCGGATAGTTTGGGAATTACCACATCAGATACTTCCTATGCCTACACCCAAACCCAGTTTGAGGCAAGTCCGTTAAACAGACCCATTGCTTCCGGAAATGCCGCGAGTGCATTGCGAATCGGTCAGAACGAAAGTCTGATGAGTTATGGACTGAACAGCGGTTCCGAAGACTTCTCCGGATTTACGGATAACGAACTCACTAAAAGTGTGTCTACCGATCCAAACGGAAACCACACCTTTAGTTTTACTGATGGTTGGGGCAATACCATTGCCAGTATGGTAGACATGGATGGCGACAGCACCAAAGACAGCGGCGACCTGGTGACCCAATTCCAGTACGATCTCCGCAATCAGCTCAAAAAAGTAACCGATCCGCGCGGACTGGTTACCGATTATAAATACAACCAACGCGGACAGCTGACAGAACAAGACATGCCGGATAAAGACGATCCGGATAATTACCGCTACGACAAAAACGGCAACCTGCGTTTTGTGCAACATGCGAATCACAAAGCCGACCTGACGGATGAGTCACAGAGCCTGACTGGAGGTACCAGTGTTACCAAAACTGTTTCCGCGGGAATAAGAGGGGAACTATCTTTTAATTTTTCCTGGGTAGACTTGTACCTCGGTAATTACACCATTACCATAAAACGCACCGAAGACAACACAGTAATTTATAGCAATACATTAAATGCGGAATATGGCAGTATTTCTACTCAGACCTTTGATGTGGAAGGCGGAACGTATGAGTTTAAAGGTCAGGCACAAGATCCGGGGGACATTGTCTCTACTGCTGGTACTTTTGCGTTTAAACCCTATAAATTCACCTACAACAACTACGATGAACTAAATCGTATCACCGAGACCGGGGAATATTACGGGGATTCCACCTTCACGGATAAAAGTGCTGGAATTGATGTATCCGGCAGCAAAGCCCCTATGCAGAAATTCCACTACGGAGAAGCCAACGCCAAATCAGGTGCCAGCAATACCAAAGGCCGATTGGTTAAAGCCGAATACCGGGATATGAATACCAACGAATGGGGAACTACCTGGTACAGCTATAACACCCAGGGACTCGTAGAATGGATTGTCCAGGATTTACCCGGAAGTACCATGGGCGAAAAAACCATTGAATATACCTACGACGAACTAGGCAGAGTAACCGAAATGAATTACCAGCCCGGCGAAAGCGACGATTACTACTTCCGCTACACCTACGACGATTTAGGAAGACTCGCCAAAACCGAAAGTCGCAACAGCAGTGGGGGAAGTTGGTTAGAAGATGCCGAATATACGTATCTGGCAGATGGGCAACTTAGCGACTTACAGTTAGGTAATACTGCTCAAAACATAGACTACATCTATGGAAGCGAAGGCTGGCTGGATGCCATAAACAATCCCGGAACATTGGGAACAGACCGCTTTGGGCAGACACTGAGCTACAATCATAACGGAAACATAAGCAGCACTACCTGGAACCAAAGTATGAACAGTGGTACCAAGACCTACAACTTCACCTACGATGCCGCGAATCGGTTAACCGATGCAAATCAAAGCTCAGGAACGGCATGGGATGTAGACTATATCTATGATAAAAACGGAAACCTGGTAACCTATGAAAGACGCAACCAGAGTGGTTCCACCGGAACAACTGGAGATATGGCGATTATTCATGAAACCGGAAAAAATCGAATTAATTATCTCGAAGAAGTAAACACATTGGTCAATTACGACATTAGTTATGATGCCAACGGCAACATGATTAAAAATGAGTTGAACGGCCTGGAAAATGCATCCTATGATTCAAGGAATCTGCCGTATAAATTAACGGTAAATGGAACCAGTCAATACTCGGTGTACGACACCGACGGTCAACGTGTAAAGCAATCCTTTGACGGAACGGACACCTATTACATACGAGATGCCAGTGGACAAACGATTGCGGTCTATGAAGGTGGAACATTAGCTCACATCAATCTGCTATCAGCAGGAAATATTATTGGGATTGCTCCGTCAGCAGGTTCCAAAGAATACTTTCTTAAAGACCATTTAGGAAGTGTGCGGGCTACGGTAAACACATCCGGAACTGAGGTTTCTTATAAAGATTACTATCCATACGGAAAAACAATGCCGGGAAGATTCTCAGGAAGTACCCGATACCAATTCACCGGGCATGAGCGGGATTCGTTATCTTCCGGCAGCAGTATTTCCTATGCTGGAGCAAGGCTGCTAGACTCGGATAGTCCAGGCTGGTTAAGTATAGATCCGCTAGCTTATTTTTCTCCAAACCTTTCTCCTTATCAATACTCAAGAAGTAATCCAATAAGATTTTTGGATCCAGATGGGAGAAAAGAGTATGACTGTACTGATTGGTCAGCTTCAGAGATTGATGAAAATATTGGACAAGGAGACTGGTGCAAGTCTGATAGGGAAAACAATACTTCACGATGGTCTGAAGCCAATGAATACAACCTTCGACATGGAAGAAGTGGGGAATACACAACAATTGCTCAGAGAGCTGATTTTTATAATTGGTTCCAAGGCTACGCAAATGGAATGGGTTTGAATATCAGGTGGGCAGGTGCAGCCTCAGCAGTTGCTTCAGGAATAAGTCATTTAACAGATTCCAGATTAATTGGAACAAGATTTTCAAACGACCATGCTTCTAATTTTGCACAAGTTGGAAATAGAATGATTTTCCAAAATGTTTTTGGAAAGTTACAAGCACTTACTAATGGGGGAGCTGGAGAGTTTGGACTTATATCTGCATACGCTTGGGATGCAATCATTTTAGCAGAAGAGCAATCTTTAATCCAACCACTTTATGAAAACACACATGCTTTTGGGATATTAAATTCGAATGCAAAATTAAGTTTTTTATATTTTAATGCTTCAAAATCATTAGTTTCCAGATTTATGACTGGTATCCCCCCATTTTCAGGAAATGGGAACTTAAATAGTGTTAATGACAGGTGGGCATACGGTATGAGAAATATGGGTTATAATGTAAAACCCGAAGATATGCCATCGCCTTCAAGCGATTATCAAGATGGTGTACTTTATCGGCAATTAAGAAACGCAGGAGCTGGTGGAAAATGGTAGAAATAAATCAAGAAAAAGATAAACAAGGAATAGATTTTAAGAAGATTTTTATAGTCAGCAACTTTTTTCTTTTAGTGATATTTGTTGTCTTTAATTCTTTTGATGAATTTTCTAAAGCTGATAATTTATTCACAAATCGAATATTACTTTTGTTCATTTTTTTATTACAAGTTATTTCTCTTGTTTTAATTAGAAATGAAAAGAAAGAAAAAGAGAAAAAGATTTATTACATCTTTGAACTTGCATCTATACTATTTATATCTCTAACTATCTTAGCGTTATTAATATCATTATTTATACCGTATAGATTTTTTTAGTATGTTAATTAAAAGTTTAAAAAGGCACGAGGTTTCGATCTCGTGCCTTTTTTTGTTGGTGGCTGGGATAATTCAGCATTCAATAATTTATAATTCCCGAAGGGGAAGATGCAGACGGTCAACGTATTTCCAAAAAAGAAGGAAGTACTACCACCACCTACATTCGTGGTGCAGACGGACAAACCATAGCCACCTACGAAAACGGCTCTATTGATAAATGGAATATCCTTTCCGGGGGAGATGTAGTAGGAACAGTAACCTCCAGTGGAAGTAAAGAGTACTTTATAAAAGATCACTTAGGTTCTACGAGAACCGTAGTAAATGCCTCCGGTACCGCAGTGGCTTATTTTGATTTCTACCCATTCGGTAAACTCATGCCCGGACGATTTACCTCAAGTAATGATGATAGATATAAATTCACCGGCCACGAGCTGGACGAAGAAGCCGGCCTTGATCTTTCGTATGCAGGAGCACGTTATCTGGATTCGGAAATAGGTTCGTTTCTTTCTATTGATCCGGTGGCTGATTTATATCCGGGATGGAGCCCATATACTTATACACTTGGCAATCCGGTTAATTTAGTGGATCCGACAGGGATGATGAGTTGTGATATTAAACAAGAAGGTTATCTCGACTGTTTGTTTGCTGAAATAGGGGAAATTCTCAAGAACTCTTCATTAGTAGATTTAAACTTCAATTTCGGAGAGGACGGAGAAACCACAGCTACATCTGAAGTGAGTCAGGAACAAGCTATGATGGCTAATTCTATGCTCGCAGACTTGAATGCACAAGCTGAATTAATTGAAGGTTATTATAATGGTTTAGAATATGTTCCAGGTGTAGATGTAGCTAAAAATCTTTATGAGGGAGACTACTTTGAAGCTACAGTAGATGTTGCTACTTTATTTATTCCAGCTGGAAAGATCGGTAAGTTTGGGAAGCCAATACTAAATTCTGTGAATACAGGCAGAAGAACCGGTTCAGCAGCTTATAAGAGTTTAAATGCTATTGATGAACAACATTATTTTTCTAAAATAGTCGATAATTACGCTTCTTATGCAGATAAATTTATCCTTAAAGGAGGAGATGGTATAAAAAGAAACCTTTATCAAATAGGTGGTTCACTCAGAGGAGAGGCAGGTGTTTTTGAATGGCTAGTAGAAAGTGCTGAAGTTGTTCATCGAAGATTTATTCCTGGTGGAAAAGTAAATGGTATTATTAATCAAATAGTCAAATGAAAATCACAGAACTAAATCTACCTCTTACATGGTCTGTTCTTTATGTTGGATTAAAAGAAAGTTTTATTACCCAAGATGAAGTAATTAAATCTATTTTAAATAAAGATTCATTTAAAGAACAAGATATTTTAGAGCTAATTGAAGTTCAAGATGATGAAAATGAAATGCTTAAAAAGCTTGAATCATTAAGTAAAGGGGAAACAGAATTAGGTGGTAAGACATGGCAAGCAGCATATTTACTTGAACTGAAAAATTCTGATTTAAAAATAGAACAAAAGTTGAAGGAAATAGAAAAACTATGGAATAGATTTGGGTACCCTGATAGTTGGAGGGACTTTATTTATTATATACCAACAAGTAGAACTAATTCACCTGAACTTGTTTATGTAAATATGATAAGCTTCCTAAACGAAGAGATAAAAGCTTTGAGAATAAAACACCCCTAAATAGTGCAAGCGTCCGCTTGTGCAGGAAAGGCCCAACTAGCGCAAGCATCCGCTTGTGCGGTGAGGCAACAAAAACTTTTTAATACAAAAGGCATGAGGTTTCGATCTTGTGCCTTTTTTGTTTGTTGTAATTACATTGCAAGGTACAAGCGGACGCTTGCACCAGTGGGGAAAACTTTTATGTGACCTATGATGCCAACGGCAACATGATCAGTAACGAGTTGAACGGTCTCGAAAGCGCCCGCTACGATTCCCGCAACCTGCCCTACACCATCGAAGGAACCAGTATGATTTACTACACCTACGATGCGGATGGACAAAGAGTCTCCAAAAAAGAAGGAAGTACCACCACCTCCTACATTCGTGGAGCAGATGGACAAACGGTAGCCGTATATGAAAATGGCTCCATTGACAAATGGAACATTCTTTCCGGTGGAGATGTGGTAGGAACGGTTACTTCCGGTGGAAGCAAAGAGTACTTTCTAAAAGATCACTTAGGCTCTACGAGAACGGTTGTAAACACCTCCGGTACAGCAGTGGCTTATTTTGATTTCTACCCGTATGGAAAACTCATGCCCGGCAGGTACACCACCAGCAACGACGACCGCAACAAATTCACCGGTCACGAGCTGGATGAAGAAGCCGGCCTCGATCTTTCCTATGCAGGAGCACGTTACCTGGATTCGGAAATTGGTACTTGGTTGAGTATTGATCCGATGGCGGATTCATACCCCGGTTGGAGTCCCTATAATTATACCACGGGAAATCCTGTAAATCTCGTTGATCCTACGGGGATGGCACCTCAAACAAAGTATTTCATTGATGGAGAGCTAGTGTATGATGATGGTCAAGATAATGGGGTAGAAGTTTATACTACTCAATCCGTAATAGATGATTATACTTCAGATGGAGAAACAGATTGGGATGGAGTGAGAAATGATAAAAGAAGTAATTTTGAAATTACTGATCGCGCTAAATATTATGCTTGGGAGTCAGAAATAACAAATGCTCTATTTGATTTAGGATATCATAAAGTCGGTTGGAATAATAGAGCAACTATTACTACACTGGTGAGTGTGGATGAATTTGAAAGAGATTTTTGGGTTAATGCGATCCAGCATTTCTTTGGAGGTTCAATATGGTCTCAACTTAATAGCAAACGACTACTGTATAAAGACGGAGGATCGAAAAATGCGAGACAGGGTTCAAGAACGGCATATAGTTCAGACCTATCTTATAATACTGTAAGAAGAGCAATTAAAATGATGGGTGGAAGAGATAAATCAACACAAAATGGCACTGTTACTTCATTCAAAAAAAATGGAAATTCAGTCAGTGTTAGAAATTACTCTTCCTCACGTTCAAACAATCAGCCTACACTTCAAATAAATACCAAAAGTGGTAAAGAATTAAAAGTCAGGCTTAAAAATTGATATTATGAATAATCAGTATGGATTTTATAGAAGTTCATTAATTACTGAATTTCAGAATGAGATTAAACTAATAGCTAATCATTTTGATGAAAGTTCAGTACTAGTTGAAATCTTAGACGAAGAAGTATATTTATTTCTGGAAGATAAACGACTTAAAAAAGCTACAGAAGTTTCTGTGGATAAGTTGAGTCATTTTTTTAGAAAACAAAATGTCTTAATACGTTCAGAAGAGAAACGGGATGAAATAAGAAATCCAATTTTAGAAGAGGAACTATTTCATTGGAGCAATTATGTTTTGCTTTCAAAGATTAGTTCTAAACATGATCACTATGTAATCATCCATTTTTACGAATATGATTTACTATTTATATCATGTGAAGATCAATTTGTTTTTTCATTAATAAATATTGAAAAAATTGTAGAAAAAAAAGATATAATTATTCAATTAAAAAGAATAGGTATTGCTTCTGAACACATCGACCAGAACATCAACTATATAATGGATATTTTGGAAAAGAATGGTTTAGAAATTAATCTAGCCTAACTAGCGCATTCTATATAAATGCTAGACAACAATAACATTTAAAACAAAAGGCATGAGATTTCGATCTCGTGCCTTTTTTGTTTGTGGCTGGGATAATTCAACATTCAGCATTCAGCAATTTATAATTCCCGAAGGGAAAACAGATCACTTAGGCTCTACGAGAACCGTAGTAAATACCTCCGGTACCGCAGTGGCTTATTTTGATTTCTACCCCTTCGGTAAACTTATGCCCGGAAGATTTACCTCAAGTAACGATGACCGCTACAAATTCACCGGTCACGAGCTGGATGAAGAAGCCGGCCTCGATCTTTCCTATGCCGGTGCTAGATACCTGGATTCGGAGATTGGTACTTGGTTGAGTGTGGATCCGATGGAAGAGTTTGCATCTTCCTATTCTTATGTTGGTGGTAACCCACTAAATCTAATCGATCCAACTGGAATGAGCTCCGAAAGTTGGTCTGTACATTTCGAACCTTGTGAAAATGGTAAAGCATGCATTGTAATGGATCAAGGAGATACAGTTTATGACCTCTTAAATTTTCTTTCAATTCATAACATAGATATTAACTCGCTCAGACCAAGTGGAGGAACTGGTGGTCTTTTTGATGAAAATGGAGATGCAATTCCTGGAGCTAGCGTACGGACTAACAAAGCGTATGTAAACGTTGTTAAACCCATGACAGGTATTCCTCCTCTACCGGGAGGGGTTATCAAAAACCCCAAAGATCTCTTAAAAGGCTGGACATGGGTAAAAAGTTTGTTTACAAATAAGAAAGCTTTAGGAACCAAGATCGGATTACTTAGAGAAGCTGCGAAGAAAAAAGGCAACTTTGATATGGGTTCTGCAACAAGAAAAGAAGCAATAAGATTAGGCAAAATGTGGGTTGGAAAAGGTTATAGGTTTATGAGCGATGGAAAAGGTTTAGTAAGTGCTGATGGTCTTAAAACTTTTAGATTTCCAACTTTTAAACCCAAAAAAGGTGTAGTACAAGCTAATTTTGAGTGGAAAACTATTGCTGGAACTAAGCCAGTTGGAAATGGACATATTAAAATAGTAAATTGAGCTATGAAACCTGAATTAAAATATATATTTGGCCCTCCAGATTTGGCAACTTCTCTTAAGGATTATACTCCGGAAGATCCATTCAATGTTCATATTCACGCCCGTTTGATGATTGGTGTTACAGGAGAAGAAGGAGAGGAAAGCTTTGATATAATCATTAGTACTCCAAAAGGACTGCTAAATGTACTTAAGGAGGATGAAATTTTATCGGGAAGACATTATTTATTTACTAATAAATATGACTACACTAATATTTTAAACTATTTGACATCTCACATTAATAGTATTGAGAAAGGTAGTTGGGATGAAGTAGGAGAAATGTTAAGTAGATTGGGTTATTGGGAGTTTGAAGATTACTCAAACTAGCCCCCAATGATGTTTTAAGTCTTTGACTTAAAACTAGGAGGCCAGCAAGTTTATAACTTGCATGGAGAGCAAACAAATTACTAAATAAACCAAAAGGCATGAGGTTTCGATCTCGTGCCTTTTTTTGTGGTTGTGGTAATTCAACATTTAGCATTCTATAATTCATAATTCCCGAAGGGAAAACAGATCAGTTAGGTTCTACCCGAACGGTAGTAAATACGTCAGGTACAGCCACAGAATACTACGACTATTATCCCTATGGGAAAATGATGCCCGGTCGGTACAGTACGAGTGGAGACACACGATACCAATTTACAGGTCATGAACGAGACTCAGAAGCAGGAATTGAGTTAACCTACGCAGGTGCAAGATATCTGGATTCTGAAATACCAGTATGGTTAAGTATTGATCCGCTTTTTGAAAAACACCCTGATTGGAGTCCGTACAATTACGTGCTTGGTAATCCTTTACGACTAATAGACCCTGATGGAAGGCAAGTAGATATTGCTCAACTCCATATGGAGCAGAGGTCCAAAGCTTTTGTAGAAGGCAGGATTACCAGAGAAGAGTACTTATTTGAAAGGACTCCCACAGAGAAAGCTATTATAGCGACAGGTGCAGGCTTATTAGCAGCGGCAGCTCCCAGCCTGGCATATAGAACAGCTATGTGGGCACTTCGAAATCCAGTTGCTGCCACCACAGCAGGAGGAACAGTACTAAATGCAGCCGATCCAAACCCAAATGCCGATTATTTGCCTAACACCCCTATAGATAATTTTGGGAATGTTGTTGGGCAAGGTGCTAGGAGTCTTGCAAATGATATAGTAAAAAATCCAACTTCAATTTTGGGTAAATCTGCTGACGAGATTGCAGAAATATTTACTAAAGAAGGATATAAAGCAACGGTTGAATCTGCTAGATCAGGAGGAACAAGGATTTTGATTGAAGGACATCAAATTAATTCGATCCGAATTTCAGAAGAAGGAGGAAGACACATATTGGGAAGCATAAGAGTTTCTGGAAATAATGTGAGGACTAAGATTGTTTTTGGAAGCAGAAAATCTTATAAAGGAAATATTGAAGAAGAAGAAGCAGCCGGAACCGCATTTATTTTTATTGATCAATGAAAACAGATAAAAAAACGTCTCAATGGTGGATTAGTTTATATAATTCTTTATTTATTTTAACCAGTTCTAAAGAAGTATTAAATGAGCTTGAAAGTGAGACTTTTGAAATAATGGATGAGTTGGAAGCAAATTTAGATAATGGAATAAACTCATCTAGTATTCACTTTTATTTAGAAAATGGTTGGATTAACCATGAACAGAGCAAAAAGCTTATCAAATTTAAGGTACATTTAGATAAATTTTTACCTGAAGAATGGGAAGTCGATCTGATGTTTAAGACAGAGGATTGGAATTTGGTAAGGTCTTGGGCTATGCAAATTTTTCAAGATCTAGGCTTGGAAGATAATGGTTGGAATAGTCACGGGGAAGAACTAATTGTTTTATGATTTCTACTCTACTTAGTGCAAGTAGATAGAAACTAACAAAAGGCATTCTAAGAAATTAGGATGCCTTTTTTATTGATGCCGATGGACAAAGAGTCTCCAAAAAAGAAGGAAGTACCACCACCTCCTACATTCGCGGAGCAGATGGACAAACCATAGCCACCTACGAAAACGGCTCCATTGACAAATGGAATATCCTTTCCGGGGGAGATGTAGTAGGAACAGTAACCTCCGGTGGAAGTAAAGAGTACTTTATAAAAGATCACTTAGGTTCTACGAGAACCGTAGTAAATACCTCCGGTACCGCAGTGGCCTATTTTGATTTCTACCCGTATGGAAAACTCATGCCGGGCAGGCACACCACTTCCAACGATGACCGCTACAAATTCACCGGCCACGAGCTGGACGAAGAAGCCGGCCTCGATCTTTCCTATGCAGGTGCAAGATATCTGGATTCGGAGATTGGTTCTTGGTTGAGTATTGATCCTTTGGCGGATTCTTATCCTGGATGGAGTCCGTATAATTATACGATGGGGAATCCGGTAAATATGATTGACCCGGATGGAAGGATGGCAACAGGTTGTTGTGTAGGTGTAGGAGCTTTCAACTCATTAATTAATTCAATGACAAATCTAAAGGCTTTATCTGGAGATAAAAAAGCAATAGAAGTTGTTAAGATGAGAACGACAGCACAATTAAGTGCAGCTTCATTAGCACTTCCAGGTCCAGAAGATGTAGCTTTTGGAGTTTTTATGGCAACAAAAACAGGTCAGGCGATAGGTAGGCTTGGAGGAAGAATAGGTGGAGCTATCTCTGGATTATTTAAAAAAGGTAATAATGTGGCTGATTTTGGAAGTCTTTCAAAAACAGGAAGTATTGATCCTTCAGGAATCCGATTTAGTCAAAACAGCATTAAATCAGAATTCCAAGACGGTGGCAGCATCGATGATCTTGTAAAAGGACTAAAAGATGGTTCTATTGATCCTTCTTCAATACCATCTATTAGGATTGTTGAAAAGGATGGTAATATCTATACTCTAGATAATAGGAGGCTCAAAGCATTTCAAGATGCAGGAGTTAATGTGAATTATGAAAAAGTTGACTATAATAGTTTGTCAAAAAAAGATTTGAGAAAGTTTACAACCGAAAATGAAGGAGTTAGCATTGAAGTTCGAGGACAATAAAATGAAATCAGAAAATATTCATGAAAAAGTAGAACAAATTAATTCAAAAAAAGAATTTGAAGAGTTTTTGGAGTTGCTTTTTAAAGATTTTAAAATCAACGGCAGATCTTGGGAAAACAAAGATTTAATAAGCTATTTAGAAGCATTGAGAGCTTATTCAAGGGATATTGAAGGTTATTATCAAAATATGAATATACCTTTTGATATTGAAAACCCAAGTTGGAGAAACTTCGCAGAAATACTACTTGGAGCTGTGGTTTATGAATAATATACCCCAACCTGGCGCATTCTATGTGAATGACAAGACAAACAACTAATTAAAACAAAAGGCATGAGATTTCGATCTCGTGCCTTTTTTTGTGGTTGTGGTAATTCAACATTCAGCATTCTATAATTTAGAATTTCCGAAGGGTAAAAAATGTGTCCCCTCCGGGACTCGAACCCAGATCTAGAGCTTAGGAGGCTCCTATTCTATCCGGTTGAACTAAAGGGACATTCAATAATCGCGGCTAAGATACGTATGTTGGTGTAACAAGGCACTCGGTTTTTAGTAGAAGACCATATTTGCTCATATTAAAATATTCAGGTCATGTTTCGATTTTTATTTCTTCTGGGGTTTTCATTAATACTAAGTGTTCCCGGATATGCACAAAAAGTGATTTCCGGAAAAATTGTGGATTCGGAAACCAACGAGCCTCTCCCGGCAGCCCACGTAATTATTAAGGGCACCTATCAGGGAACCATAGCCAATGCCGATGGCGAATACACCATAAAAGTAAATACTCTCCCGGCAATCATTGTAGTACGTTTTCTCGGCTACGAAAGTCTGGAACAAGAGGTGGATGCTTCCCACGAGGGTCCGCTTGATTTCCTGATGAAGGAAGCCTTTCTGGAATTGGGGGAAATCACCGTAACCGGAGAGGATCCTGCCATTTCAATTATGAAAGAGGTGATTCGAAGGAAGCAGGAATGGAGAGCGAAACTAAATACCTACGAAGTTAACGCGTACACCCGCCAACAGATTTTGAAAGACACCACCATTGTTTCAATCACAGAAAGTATTTCTGAGGCTTTCTGGGACAAAGAACGGGGAAGCAGGGAGGTACTTAAATCAAAGCGGCAAACGGCAAATATCGAAGGAAGCGACAACTTCGCAGGCGTAAGTTATCTTCCAAACTTCTATGACGACAATCTGGATATCGTGGAGTTTGATGTAGTGGGCGTAACCCATCCTGATGCTCTTAAATTCTATAATTTTGAGCTGGTTGATTTCACCAAGATCGATGATAATGTGGTTTTTGAGATTGAAGTAAGCTCCAAGAGAAAGCTTCAGCCACTATTTGAAGGGACTATTTATGTGTTGGATTATGAATATGCTTTGATATCTGTCCGGTTGAAGCCCAATTCTGTGATTGTATTTCCACCTCCTATACAAGAATTCAACATGTTTTATGAGCAGCAGTTCAGCAATTTTGGCGGCGATTATTGGCTTCCGGTAGATTTCCGGATGGAAGGAATGATTGAAATCGGAGTGCCGGGTTTGCGCTTTCCGCCGATTGGCTTCAGCCAGGTTTCACGCCTGAGCGATTATGAAGTAAATACCGATCTGCCCGATTCTCTGTATGCGGATTACGATTGGATCACGGTGGATTCTACTACCATCGATAAATCAGATTCTCTTTTTGTAAATACCATTGATGTAATCCCACTCTCAGAAAAGGAAGAGTATGCATATCGAACAGTGGATCGGAATACAAGTCTTGAGAAAGAATTCAGACCGACCGGTTTTCTCGCGCGTTTCATTGATTTTGATGACGACGAAGAAAGTTACGAAGACGTAAACGAAGGTACGGTTAGTGATAATGACAGTACTGGTACAACAACCCGGGTTTACCAAAGAAAGGAACCTTCAGCGTTTAGTAAGTTCGTAGATCATTTAGGAATAGAAGCAAGATACAACCGCGTAGATGCTGTTTTTGCAGGGCTGAAACATCAAGATCGCTTTGCAGACCGAAGAGTAAGAACAACTGCCAGACTGGGATATAGCCTCGGCTACGAAGCCTTTAATCATGGATTTGACGTTTCCTGGTGGCCACTTGCTAAAACAAGAAGATTTGCTTTGCAGGCAGGATATATTGCTAAAACAGATACAAGGTATAACTCTGAGTTATATGGAATGGTACTTTCCAGCGGATTGCCATTGTTTGGGTATGATGATTACTTCGATTATTACCGACGAGAAGGAGTATATGTTGGGGCCAGATTCAGACCAAGAAGACTATGGAGAAATACATTTTCATTATTATACCGGGCAGAAAATCATAGCTCCATCGATTATAAAACCAGCTATGATGTGATTGGAGCCTCAAACCGACAAAGGTTGAACCCTCCGGTACAGGAGGGAATGCTTAGTTCAGTGGAATTGAAACTGGAGCGTGGAGAGGGAAAAGAAGCGCTTGGTGTAATCGGAGCAGATAACGTGATGTTGAGCGTAGAACAATCATCAAAAGTAATGGGAAGTGATTGGGACTTTACTCGTTTCAAAGTAGATATTTATCACCGCTTCAATACCTTTTATAAAAGAAGATTTATCCCTAATGCGCTGGATCTGAGAATCAATGCCGGTACCTATCTTGGAGACTTACCCGTTCAAAAAAACGGCACAATAGACGCTGCTTTCGGGTACTTCACTCCGTTTGGAGGATTTAAGTCAAAGCGGTACATCCCGTATGAAGGGGCCAGCTTTGTAGCACTTAACGCGGAGCATAATTTCAGATCTATTCCATTAGAAGCACTGGGCTGGAGAGGGGCGGCTAAGTCTGGATTAAGTATTATTACCTTTGGTGGAGTGGGCAGAACCTGGATATCATCTGATCAGCAGCAATTTTTTGATGCTAATCTTGGGTATCAGCCTGTTTCAACAAATAATGAATGGCATACGGAAGTTGGTGTCTCCCTGAGCAATATTTTCAGCCTCTTCAGAATAGATTTAGCCTACCGGGTTGATGAGCCAGGGTTTTATCCGGGGATCTCTCTCGCGAGGTTATTCTGAAACTTGTGAGCATAAAAAAAGGCGAATCAAAACTGATTCGCCTTTTTAATTTCATAAAGCAAGAATTACATGCCGGGGCTGTACTTAAGTGTACTAACCGGAATTGATTCCGCACGTCTGTTTTTCTCACAGCCGTCGTTTGCTTCTTTTTCTGATTCTGAACACTCAACAGGAGCTTTACCAAGACCTCTTGATTCGATTCTGTCTTCAGCGATACCGTTATCAGTGTAGAATTTAACTACAGCAGCGGCACGTCTCAGGCTTAATCGCAAGTTGTACTGGTCTCCACCAACATGATCAGTGTAAGCATCAACACGGATTTTGAAAGCAGGAGCATTGTTTAGCATTTCAACGTTGTCAGCTAGTTCTTGTGCTGCTTCATCAGTAATGTTAGAACGATCAAATTGAAAGTTTACTGTACTGAATGCATCAGATGCGAGATATACAGGATCAGAATCATCAAGTGGATTAGTACCCATGTCTAATTCTTGACCGTCAGTAAATCCGTCACCATCAGAGTCGGCATTAGTAGGATCAGTTCCGTTTGCGATTTCATCAACATCAGAAACACCATCACCATCAGCATCGCCATCAGCGTCATTAGGATCAGTCTTATAGGTCATGATTTCATCGTAATCAGATAGTCCGTCACCATCGGTGTCGGTATTATTCGGATCGGTGTTGTAAGAATTAACTTCATCACCATCGGAAAGCCCGTCACCATCAGTATCAGTGTTATTGGGATCAGTATTATATTCGTTTACTTCTTCACCATCAGTAAGTCCGTCACCATCTGAGTCGGCTGAAAGTGGGTCAGTTTCGGTTTCGTAGATCTCCATGTAATCATTAAGTCCGTCACTATCGGTATCAAGAGTTCTTAATGTTTCTTCATCAAGAGACATTAAATAATCCAGTGTACGATCTGGTGGTGGAAGCAATTCCTTAGGACCGGAACAGCTACTAATAACCAAAGCAACTGTTAGCATGAAAAGAGTAAGCTTGGAATGTTTCATCGTAGTTATTTTAGATTGAAATTAATTTTTTAGATTTAGTTTAAAATAGCGGTTTGTGATTGAATAAAAAAAGATTCTTTAGTTACAAAGTAATGAAGTTTAAGTAAAAAATAATGAGTTGATAGTGTTAGCTAGTACATATTTTTTTATCTTAGGAATCTTTGGGGCTATAGCTCAGCTGGCTAGAGCGTCGCGCTGGCAGCGCGAAGGTCTGGGGTTCGAATCCCCATAGCTCCACAAAAGCCTTAAACTTATCGGTTTAAGGCTTTTTTTGATTGATCAATTCTAATTGTTTGTAAGAAAACATCGCCTCATATTATCTATTCGTTAAACAAATTGCGAGGTAAGTATGAAAAAATCGGTTTGGTGTTCAACCATTTTTCTTTCAGTCTTAGTTTCATTTTACATTTTTGTTCCCATAAATAGTGTTTTTGCTCAATCAGAGGTTCTCACTCTTGATATCTCATTAAGTCCGGCGCTTGAAAATGCACAGGTACTTGGCTTAACAAGTCTTGGAGTTGACAACAAGGGCTCAGGTCCGGTTTTATTTTCAGGATCTCTGGTAAATAATACCAATGAGAAGCTGGACAATCTATTCTTTGAGTTCTTAGTACAGTCTGGTAATGTCGGGGTAATTGCTCAGCTTACTCAACAGGCAGCATATCCATTTACGCTTGATCCCGGGCAGGTTGTATTTGGAGATAACAACGACATTGTGAATGAAAATCTTCCCGGAATTGAAGAAACTATGCGGTTTGATGGTGGATTAACCCCGGAAGGAGAGGATTTCGTTGAATCCCTTGAATCAACTACCCTTCCTTCTGATATTTATACATTCACCGTCACAGTTTTTCAAGTAACCAATGCACTTGGTAAAGAAGTATTAGCTACTCAAACTGTTGAGCTTGGAGGAAATGATACCGGGGTGATTGTAGACGAAAAAACAATCTTGCTGAAAAATCCTGGTGATGTAATTGGGGCAGAAGTAAACATTACGAACCCCTTTCCGCAGTTCAGTTGGGAAGGGGATGCAGCGAACACATACAGGTTATTGGTAGTAAGAGCAAATGGCCAGGATAGTCCTGAATCACTAATAGAGATAGCCAGAAGTTCTGAACCAACGAATGAAAGAGGTTCTTTGCAACAATTTGAGAATCTGGATTTAACAACAACCGGGAATACTCTTCAATATCCATCATCGGGAGTACAGGCCTTACAAGCGGGTCAAACCTATTATTGGCAGGTTTCTACTGAGGTACAAACTGCAATAGATGCTGAGATATTCACTTCAGAGATATGGACTTTTAAGCTTGCTGCACCGGGTGATAATACTAATCTGGTTGAAATCGACCAGGATGCTTTTGATGCGTTAATAGCGCTTATTGGAGAAGAAGAGTATGCTACTCTAACAGAAAGTGGGTATTCTTTTGAGAGTATTGAAATAAATAATCAGGTTGTAAGTGGTGCCACTGCAATCCAGCTACTTACTGAAATTATTCAGAAGATAGACGACGGGGATATAATACTTAATAATAATTGAGGGTGTTATGAAAAAGGTAATATCAATAGCAGTATCGTTGATTTTGACCGTAATAGTAGGTTCTATGCTGGCCAGCGATTTATATATTCCGGTGGAGCAGGAACGGCCTCTTGCTATAGTAAGAAGGTTTAAGCCTGTGGTTGAACTTGCTACCGGTGAAAAAGAATATTATCTGAATCTTGAGGAAAACTTAGGCGAGCCGCTTTTTAGCGGAGATACTTTATCAACTCAGGAAGACGGATACGCACTAGTAGTTTTTATGGATAACACGATCGCCAAAGTTAAGCCCGAATCTATGCTAATTGTAGAGGGTGAAAGTCTGGCGGACTCAAAAATATCTACCCGGAAAATAAATCTGGAAACGGGAGAGATTTTTATGGAAGTAGAACCTGTGGGTTCAGGCACATTTGAAGTGGCCACTTCCAGATCGCTTGCCTCGGTTAAAGGTACCCGTTTTGGGACGAAAGCTTTTGGGTACGTTTGGGTTGAAGAAGGACAAGTAGATGTTACTGCTACGAACTCAGGGCAAACCGTATCTTTATTTGAACGGATGTTCGCTGAGGTTGACGAAAACGGGAATTCGATTCAGTCGGGTACGCTCACTTCTGAAGAACTGAATGAGTTGGGTGTTGGTTACGATGAGCTGGATGAAGATTTAATAGAACGAACTATTATTCTTCGTTTCAGAGATGCCAATGGACAAATTCGGGAAATTCCTGTTAATATCTTTGAAAAAGGAAATTAATAAGCGTTATTTAAGACTTGGAAAGTTATGCGACTTTTCTGGGTATTACTTTATTAAAATCTGATAGAAATGAAAAATGGGGTGCTCCGTGTAGCATTAGCTTTATGTTGGGTTACGCTAAGCTCACAGGTAACTTTGGCACAATATACTGTGCAACATCAACAACCAACGGTATTAGATCGTACTACCACTAATACCTTAGAATTTATTGTATCCGGGGTTAATCAAAATGATGTGCTTGAAGCACTTCTCTTCTATAAAAACGAAGGTGACTTAGGGTATTCACAAAAAGAGATCGGATACCTGAATGGTACATTTACTGCCATAGTAAATCCTGAAGACCTAACAGGCTCAAGTTTCGAATACTACTTCCAGCTATCGCTAAGGAATGAAGTTCAGGATGTATTCTATCCGGAGAATCTGCCAGCAGAAAACCCGGTAGAAGTGAATATTGTGGAAGGTCCCGCTGAAAGTGATGTTCCACAGCTTCCTCAGGCTGAAGGAATTGATTATACCGTTTTGTCCCCAATACCTGGTAACGGACTTGCTAAGAACGATGTATACATAGCGGTCGCTCTCTTTTATGATATTAATGAAGTGGAACCAGGAGAGTTTAAACTGTTGTTGGATGGATTAGATGTTACAGGTGTGGCTGATACATCCGATTATTTCATTTCTTATGTACCCAAAAATCTTCGCCAGGGTACACACAGAGTGCAAGTAAACTATGTGACTTCAACGGAAACCTATAATGTGGTTTCATGGGAATTTGCGGTTGTTGATCCCCGAAGAGCTTCATACCGGGGATTCGAACCCCGGCTAATTCCTTCAGGAAGAGTAGAATTAACAGCAAGAAACCAAACAATTTCCGGAGACATTAATAACGCTTTTACCGGCAGGTCTTTCATCAACGGTTCTTATGGACTGTTCAAATACTCAGCAAACGGATTTTTCACTTCGCAGGAGTCAAACCGGCTTCAACCTCAAAATCGTTTTGGAGTAAAACTGAGTCTGGGAAAATGGTGGGAGTTTGAAGCAGGACATGTATACCCAAGGCTGAGCAAATTTACTATTTCCGGTCGTAGAATGTATGGGATAAACACCTCTTTGCACGTTTTGTGGGATGTGGTAAACGTCCAGTTTCTTTATGGCGAACTGAGCAGAAAAATTAACAACTTATACACTACGGTTGAGGTAGATACGGTAATAGCAGGAGGAGTTCCGCAAGATACAACCTATACATTAGGTTATGAAAACTCCGGACGTGGTACATTTGCCAGGAAAATTATTGGAGGAAGAATTGGACTTGGAAATCCTAGAAAATTCCAACTGGGAATACAGGCAATGAAGGTTGAAGATGATACATCCTCAATTTTCAACGTAATCGATTATACCGATCTGGTTTCTTCAAATCAGTTTTTGGGAGCTTTAACTAATGAAGACCAAACGAAACTAAATCAAAATCCGGATTTACTTCGTGTACAAGGTGGGAGCCCGAGACCTAAAGGTAATTTTGTAGCTGGGATAGACTTAGGGTTCAGAGCGGCAGATAATAAAGTCCGTTTTAAAACAGAAACCGTAGCAAGTGCTCTGAATAATGATATTTATGGAGGACCTCTGGATTCATTGAGAGCAGCAGATATCGGTTTCGAGGACCTGAATCAATCAGACCTGGATATATTAACAAGTCTTGCACAGTTTATCATCATTAACGAGAATATGAGTGTAATCCCGGTAAGAATTAAAGGACTGGGAACTGACAGCACAGAAGCTGAAGCGTTCTTTCCAACGTCAATTTTAGGTTCCGATACTGAGTTATCTATCGTACATCCAAAAAATACATTAAGCATTCAATACCGATGGGTGGGTCCTGATTTTGTATCCCTTGCAAATTCAACTATCAGAAAAGATATCGCTGGTTTTACTATTTCAGACAGGTTTAGATTATTTCGAAATCAATTATATGTTACACTTGGCTATGAGGCACTAAACGATAATGTAACCGATGTTAAAGAAGCAACAACAAAGACCAATTCGTATCGGAGTAATGTAAGTTGGTATCCCGTAAAAAATAGCCTTCCTAAAATAAGCATAGGTTTTCGTTACCGATCCAGAGAAAACGGAGTAGAACGATTTAACAGTGAAGTACCGGCAGATCTGGAGAACTCAGCGGTTCAGAATTTAAGAATTGTAGATGGTGATACATTAACCACCACCGTTCCAAGAATGAACACGACCTTAAATTTGAGCTTCTCTGTAACTCAACAAGTGAGATTTATAGATATGGTTCATGACGCTACTTTAAATATATCTTCCTTGAATACAACAGACGAGGTGTTTACCTATGGCGATGCCAAGAACTCATCCGTTTCTTTGAATATAGGATCACGATTTGAAAATCTACCGTTGCGTACTCAGTTTGGTATGACCTTCAACAACACAGAATCAGGAAATGGGCAATTAGATATCAATATTTTTGGAATGTACGCTGGTGGAACCTATTTCATGATGGATGGAAAACTAGCGCTAAACAGCAGGCTTGCGTTCACAAGCAATCAGTCAAAAACCAGAACACTAAGTATCGAAAACGGTGAAGATTCAAACTTTTTCAATGACTATTACGTGTTAAGTGATGTACGCAATTCATCAAACTTCGGCACTTATGTTTTAATTGCAGGTGCAGAATACAGGCTCGATAATAATCATTCCTTTCTTTTTGATTCAAACTTCACCAATGTGTCAGGAGCAAATTCAATCAACGATCGGGTCGTCCAGTTGCGTTACATCTATCGGTTCTAACTCATGAAGTCCACCTCCCGAAAAAAGAAAGGGGTCATCATTTACCTGCTTATTGCAGCAACTACGTTTTTGCTATCTATTCTTTTGATGTTAACACAACAAGTACAGAAAACGGAGTTGGCTATCCGGGATTCTTTTTTTGAAATCAGAGGTCCACTTTCTGTTGAGGACTCCCCGATAGTACTAGTGGCTATTAGTGATGAAGCAGACGAAGAAATCCCCGAAAAATGGCCCTGGCCAACAAGCGTTCATGCTAAACTGGTAGAAAACCTTACCCGGGCAGGCGCTAAAGCAATTCTTTTTGACGTGATTTTTTCCAACCGGGATATTTATGATCTTAGGAATGACACTTTGTTTGCCCAACGAATCAGAGAGCATGGAGGCGTAGTTTTAGCCGGAGCTTTGCAGGAATCATCGAACAGGAATTCCAGCATGATTGTAAGAGATTTTCCAACAGAAGTGCTTTTAAATGCTAATCCAAACCCAGTAGGACTTGTTCAAACTACCGACCATATTGATGGGTTTGTACGGATTTATAATCTTGGTCAACTAGCTAATCAGCAATCATTCTATATGCTTGGTATGGAGGGACTTCGGGTGTACCAGGATTTAAAGCCCGGAGCTTTACAGGAACTTTCTTCCGTTACGAAGGATGGGGGCTTCAACATAGGGGAATACACGATTCAAAGAGATAATCTCAATTCATTTATCATTAATTACTATGGTCCTGAAGGGATTTTTCCGGAGTATAATTTTGATCATGTAATCGATGACTCATCCTATAATACAGTAGATGAGGATGGATATTTTGAGATGAACCTCTTCGACGACCCACTCACTAAAACAGGGTTACTCTACGATGGAGTTTTCAAAGATAAGATAGTAATCGTTGGCTCTACAATGACTACTCTCCAGGACTTTCATCCAACCCCTTTTGCCAGTGCTGATTTTCCTCGTCCGGGATATGAAATTCATGCCCATGCCATGCAAACTATTTTAGATGGAAACTATCTTTCACGGCAAAAGGATGTTTCCCGATTACTGGTAATGTTGTTTGTGACACTGTTGATAGTGTTTTTTAACCGCAAAGTTGGTGCGGGCTGGGGGTTCGCTTTCATGGCCGTATTGATGGCCGGCTATTATGGATTAGCAGTTTTATTATTCTTGAAAAGCCAGTTTTTTCTTCATGTTACCGGGGTTATGGTTTCTATATTTCTAAGCCAGATTGGAACTGTAGGTTATGAGTTTTTGAATGAACAACGTGAAAAAAAGCGGATTAAGGGAATGTTTTCATCTTATGTTTCTCCCCAGCTTGTAGACCAAATGATTGAATCGGGCGAAGAGCCAAAGCTAGGTGGAGATGACACATATATGACAGCCTTCTTTAGCGATATTGTTTCTTTTTCCACATTCTCTGAACAGCTTGAACCAAAGCAACTGGTTACCCTCATCAACGAGTACCTCACAGCAATGACAAATATCCTAAACGATCAGGGTGGAACTCTTGATAAGTTTATTGGTGACGCGATTGTTGCTTTTTTTGGTGCTCCAATACCTATCAAAGATCATGCACTCCGGGCGTGCATTTCCTCACAGTTAATGGAGAAGACACTGGTTGAACTTCGAAAAAAATGGAAGAAAGATGACTGGCCGGAAATCGTTTGGAATATGCAACACCGGATGGGAATGAATACGGGGGATATGGTGACGGGAAATATGGGCTCCGAACGCAGGTTCAATTACACCATGATGGGAGATAACGTAAATCTGGCAGCACGTTGCGAAAGCGGAGCTAAACAATACAATGTATTTACCATGGTCACTGAAACCACAAAGTTAGAAGCTGAAGAACATGGAGATGATTGTGTTTTCAGATTGTTGGATAACATTATTGTTAAGGGGAGATCAAAACCGGTAAAAGTATATGAAATAGCCGGGTTGAGAGCAGATGCTTCACAAGAACTTTTAGATGGTATTGGATTGTACGAAAAAGGAATGGAACGCTATTTTAAACAGGACTGGGATAGCGCGATTCAGTTTTTTGAGCAAGCGCTTCCGCTTGAAACGCATAAAAAAAATCCATCCAAATTATTCATCGAGCGTTGTAAAATGATGAAGGAAAACCCGCCTGCTAAGGATTGGGATGGAGTATATATAATGAAGAGTAAGTAGCATTAATTCATAGCTAATTCAGCTTGATAATTGGGGCTAATAAGTCTTACCTTTAGGGTTCTTGGGCAAGTCCTATACAGTCAGCTCCCTTTGAACTCCGTCAGGGCAGGAATGCAGCAGCGGTAATCTGGTCGTAGCGACGTGATATAGGTCGCTTGCCCATTTTTTATGTCAATGAGTTTGCAATGTGTTCAGCAATCTGATCGGCGTGTACTCTCGAGTTTTCGATAAACAGCCGGCTGGTATCCAATCCCCCACAAACCACACCGGCCACATACATCCCTTTTCGGTTCGTTTCCAGAGAATCTTCTTTATGAACCGGCATGCAGTTTTCATCTTCAGTAAGCTCAATACCTAAAGCTTCCATTAGTTTGTAATTGGGATGATATCCAGTCATCGCCAGCACAAAATCATTGGGGATTACTTTTTCTCCATCAGGGGTCTCAAGAACAACTTCATGTTTTCTGATTTCTTTAACTGAAGTATTAAAATAGGCATCGATTTCCCCAAACTTGATCCTGTTTTCGATATCAGGTTTTACCCAATATTTCACGGAAGGTTTAATCTCTCCATATCGAACTGCCATGGTTACATTTGCACCTGATCGATAGCACTCCAGCGCTACATCAACGCCTGAATTACCTGCACCAACAACCAGAATATTCTGCCAGGCATAAGGGTGAGGCTCATCATAATAGTGTTTCACTTTGGGAAGATCTTCACCAGGGATATTCATTTTATTAGCTGATCCATAAAAACCAGTAGCTACTACAACTTTATTTGCTTTGTACTCAGCCTTGGATGTTGTTACGATGAAATTTCCATCCTCACCTTCTACACTTGTTACACTTTCATACAGATTGATGGGGAGTTTATAATGCTCAGCTGCTCTTCGGTAATACTCCAATGCTTCACTTCGGGTTGGTTTAAAACCATGCGAGATAAAAGGAATATCCCCTATTTCTAATTTATCAGAAGTTGAAAAGAAGGTCATGTTGGTTGGGTAGTGATAAAGGGAATTAACCAGGCAACCTCGTTCAATAATTTGAAATGGAATATTCTTTTTTTGAAGTTGAATTCCGGTGGCAAGCCCAATGGGACCAGCACCAATAATAATAACCATAGTAAAGTTACTCTTTTAAATGAGTGAAGATAACAGACCTAAGATAAGAATCGTTTTCTACGATTGTAACCAATGAAGGATAGTTTCATTAAGCCAATTTCCGGGTGAGCTGATAAAGCCAACATGTCCTCCTTTTTCAGTAAAAATTTTTGTGATAAAAGGGTTTTCTTCAATGATCCCGGAGGGGGCGAAGCTAAGAGGGCACAGAGTATCTTCTTTACTGTGGATGAGTAGTAAGGGTGTTTTAACATCCACCAGATACTTTTTAGAAGAACAGGATTCGTAGTAATGGTCGGCATCATTAAACCCATGAATTGGAGCCGTAACCTGATCATCAAACGTATAAAGAGTATTTCCGTTAAATATAGGCAGATCAGGATATTTGACACGCTTCCTTTCAAGCTTTTCTGCCAACGTTTTCAAAAACCGATGAGCATACACTTTGTTAAACCCCTGCTCTAGATTAAGTGAGCCTGCTTTCAAATCATAAGGTGGTGATACCGCGACAGCTCGTTCTACAGGATGGGAGCCTTGTTCTTCGCCAAGTGATTTTATGAGTGCGTTTCCTCCCAGTGAAAAACCTACAGCATAAATGGGTTTCTCAGGGAAACGGGACTTAATCCACTTAAAAAAAGTAGCATAATCTGACGTTTCACCGGAGTGATAAAACCGGCGCTGCTCATTTAAGCGACTTCCACACCCACGAAAATTTAAAGCCGCAGTAGAATATCCTGATTCTTTCAGGTCATGCATCAGGTTTCGGATATAGAACCGTTCAGAAGAACCTTCTAGCCCGTGAAATAAAGCAACAATAGGGCGATCATTTTCCAGGTCAATCAAATCGATTTCCAGGAAATCATTATCGGGCGTGTTGATTTCTATTCTCTCAGCCGGAATAGCTTTAACTTTGCTGAAAGAAGACACAACCGTGTGTACATGACCATTAAAGGCCCACCAAACTGATGAAAAAGGTTTAGGTGAAAAAACCGACAACTTATTTCACCAACGTTATCCGGATTATTTGCCTTTCACCAAGACTTTCCATTATAGCGAAATAAACCCCGCTGCTTAAATTATCAAGGGTTACGGGATATTGATGAATTCCACCTTGCAGGCGTTCATTGTCAAGGACAGTACGTACCTTTTGGCCAAGGATATTATACACCGACAAAGTCACATTTGATATTCTGTCGAGATTGAACGAAAAGGTAGTACTCGGATTAAACGGGTTTGGAAAATTCTGAAGAAGTGAAGTCTCATCAGGAAAGCCCAGATCCGGATCGTCATTAGTGTCTGACAATTCAAACAAGGATAATGCTTTGGCTGCATTTACCTGATCAAGTACTTCCTGTTCATCTTCCCCAAAAGTATAAACAAAACCAACAGATATAGAATCCCCGGGAGGAATAAAATAGGGTCCGTTAGCCACTACCGCCGAAACATCTGCACTTTGTACTTCTGTATTATTGGTTCCTGCTCTGAGCGAGAGGGATTTTTCAGTTTTAGAAAAGCCATCATAAATATTGAACTGGAAGTCATTTTCTGATCCTTCAAAGCCATTTTCGATAGCAAGTACCGACGAAGTATTGGCAAGATTAGATAAAGCTACAATGGGATGCCTGGAATCACCTTCTTCCAAAATATAAAGAACATCATTGGCTTCATTATAGTAGACAGAGTTATTATTGACTTCTCCTATGTCCCAATCGTTAAAAATACCAACATATACATCAGAAAAAGATAGTGTAGTGCTTCTGTTTTTTACTATGTAATTGAGAATAACAGAATTTGCAAGGTTGTCTGAGGAGAAGGCGTATGTATTTAATGTTACTTCAGCGCCTTGTATTCCACTGATTTCTTTAGGTTTAAAAATAGTTGTACCATCAGCATCAGATATTAGACCGGGTTCGGTAATTTTTAAAAAAGACACTGGTAGAAAATCGCGATTTGGCGGCGAATTGGGGTTATCACGTAAGGTGTTGGCAATTTGTTGATTAATTTCAAGCATCAAGCCACCTTCATAAAGAAGATTGTCTTCATTGAAGTTTGCAGTTCCGGGGTAAGGAACAAAACCTATACCCCCACTGGTGTTCTCGGCGTCATAGAACCCAATATTGCCGGTTGGGGTAAACGATACAGCAAGATTATTTGCCTGAGAAGTGTTTGACCGAATTTCATCATACGTGATAATCCTGAAGTCTGAATATTGTGATGGGGTATCATTAAACTCAATAAAAAATCGGGAATTCAAAGTTTGAAGAATTCGCTCATCTAAACTAATTGGGATATCTAAGGTAGATTTTTCATTTGTAGATAAGCCACCAATCTGAAACGTTCCATCTTCAAGACCGATATTTTCTGAAATACTTGAGATACTTAAAGACAAGGAGGTTACTGAGGTACCATAATTGGTTAAATGTAAACGAATAATGCCTTCTTCATTCACGTTTAATAATTCGCCCTCACCGTTCAGAAACTCTACTGAATCAACCCTTATGCCTGGCTTGGGGGTTAACAGTGCTTCTTCTGCATCAATTTTACCCAGGCCAAGTCTGTTTTTCAGGTTTTCACGATTTGCTTCCTCAATTGATATAGAAGATGAGCGAATTTGAAGCATCATTCTTTCCGGACTCCAATCGGGATATTCAGTTTTTAATAATGCGGCTAAACCTGATACTACAGGAGAAGCCATAGATGTACCTTGAAAAGTGGAATAGCTGGAAGTTTCACTCGCGCTGGTACCTACAGTACTACGAATTGTACCTGTGGCAAATACATCTACTTTATAACCAAAATTTGTATAATCTGCTATTTCATCTCCACGTGTTCCTAGAGCTCCAACAGAAAGTACATTTTCATAGTCAGCAGGATACTGGATTACTTCCGCCCCATCGTTTCCGGCAGCTGCAATAACTAAAACACCAGCTTCTGTTGCCAGGTTTACAACATCCCGACCAAAAATTGAAAATCCGCCGCCACCCCAGCTGTTGTTTACAATATCGGCTCCATTTAAAACGGCGTATAAAATACCTTCATATCCAAAACCGATTGACCGGGATTCATTACGAGTTGTACTTGGATCATCTGGTGCTCCACCAACTTTAACAGCCATATAACGTGCGTTAAAGCCTGAACCTGCTAACCCTAAGTTATTATCAGGAGTAGCGGTGGCTATTCCAGCTACATGGCTTCCGTGTGGATTATTGGAAGAGAAAGGGTCGTTATCAGAACGAATATCTGCATCTGTGTAACCGCGATCCCAAAAATCCCACCCCAGATAATCATCAACAAAACCATTGTTATCATCATCAATACCATTATTTGGGATTTCATCTTCATTGACCCAAAGCTTATCCGATAAATCTTCGTGTTCGTAATTTACGCCACTGTCCACAATACCAATAATAACTTCCGATGAGCTGGTACTTATTTCCCATGCTTTGTTGAAGTTGTGGAAGTCTACATAATCATTTCTAATTGGATCGGCAGTATTAAGGGTGGTTTTGTAGAGGTATCTGGGTTCCGCGTAATCTACGCCCGGTAAACGGGAAATTTTGCGTGCCAATACCAGTGGATCAATATCTGAACTGTAATTAAACTCGTATACATTTTTGAGACGATCCATACTTACAATTCTGGCAACCTTTCCCTTCTTCCTCATATTCTCCTGAATACGATCTGAAAATTCTTGCTTCCATATCGAACGAGCCGAATTTACATTATGATTCGTAAACAAAGATGCATGAGGAGTAGATTTAGTCCGATATTCTGTAGCAGCCTGCTCGTTCTTAAATTTGATGATCAGTGTATTCTCCATATAATCAGGAAGGTTTTCCTGTGCAAAAAGGACTGATCCCAGAAGAGATAGTAAAACTGTAAAGAAGGGAAATCTCATCATGTATTAATTAATGAAAATGAATAGTATTAGAACTAACTAAATTATAGCTAATTATATTTTGACACAATTATCCAATCATATTAATTCTACTATCTCAATAAAGCGTTTGGCAGCAATCGATTTGGGTACAAATTCTTTCCACGCTGTAATAGTAGACATTTTTCCTGACGGGAGTTTTAGAAAGGTAGATGATCTTAAAGAAATGGTTCAACTGGCAAAAGGAGGGCTTGGACAACGGCTTGCAGACCCGGCTTTTAAAAGGGGAATAGAAGCTCTGAAAAAAATTAAGGTGCTCTGTGATAGCCAGGGGGTAGAGCGAATACTTGCATATGCTACAAGTGCGATAAGAGAGGCAGAAAATGGTGGAGAATTCATTCAAAAAAGCATTGATAATATTGGGATCAAGATAAACGCGATTCCCGGATCAATGGAAGCTGAGTTAATAGGGTATGCCGTTCAGCACGGGGTGAAACTGAATGAAGATCCGGTGCTTATGGTAGATATTGGGGGAGGAAGTGTTGAGTTTATTCTGGGCAACAATAAAGAATTCTTTTTTCTGACCAGTAAAAAAATCGGGGTTTCCAGAATGACGGATATTTTCAAACCCAGCGATCCGATCAATCAGCAAGATATCAACAAATTGGAAGCTCATTATGCTGAAGAACTAAATGATGTAGAATCGGCACTAAAAAAGAACTCCACAAAAACAATCATTGGCTCGTCCGGAACCATGCAGAATATTGCTTTAATGATTGCAAACCGGAAAGGGCTTCCCACAGACGTAACACTAAATGAATTGGAATTTAGTGCAGAAGACTTTTCAAAGTTCTATGCAGATTTTATTAAGCTGGATCATAAAAATAGGCTTAAGGTTTCAGGTTTAGACACGAAAAGAGTCGATTTTATAAATACCGGAGTGGTTTTAGTAAACTTACTTATCAATAAGTTTGGAATTGAAAGACTAAAGATTTCGACACAGGCTCTTAGGGAAGGGATTATTATCCGATATTTAAAAAAGGATATGATTGGAATTCCCTGGTCAGGTGAGTTTTCAGATCCCCGAAGAAGAAGTGTATTCGAACTGTTAAGAAAGTGTAACTGGCACGAAGAGCATTCCCGGCATGTGGCTAAACTGGCACTTATTTTATTTGATGAACTTAAAGAGCAGTTAGCTTTGGAAGATGGAGACCGGGAATTGCTGGAGTACGCCGCATATCTGCACGATATCGGTTATTATATCTCTCACTCAAAGCACCATAAACACGCGTTGTACATAATCCGTCATTCAGATTTGATGGGGTTCAGGGAAAACGAGATTGAGATTATTGCAAATGTCTCCCGTTACCACCGTCGTTCAACCCCAAAAAAACGTCATGGGGAATACTGGAAGCTAAAACCACCTGTTCGCACCCGAATCAAAAAACTATCGGCGATTCTCCGTGTAGCTGACGGGCTTGACCGAAGTCATTTTCAGAACGTTCAAAAACTAAATATGGAAATACTTGAGGATAAGCTAATGCTAAAGATCCAAACGATCGATGAACCGCATTTAGAAATTTGGGGAGCGATGAGAAAATCACATCTGATGAAAGAGGTTATGGGAAAGAAAGTAGTGATCGAGAGGGTCTAGTTTTTCTCTTCCGGTTCCTCTTCAACTTTAATTGATGAAAAAACCCCTTTATTCTCGAAGGCGAACCTGTTTGCGTAAAAATTATAAATGAAAAAAGTAGCTGTTATTACAAACTTAGTGAGTAACAAGTGTTCACTAAAAAAAAGGAGTTTTGTAAGTAAATAGATGGCCAATGTACTAAGTCCCATCCCAATCAGAGAGAAAGTCATAGACATAGAAAAAGTAACTGATATTGAGCGATTCAAGGAGAATACAAAAGTCTTTCGGAGAAAGAAGTTGGCTAAAACTCCACATGCATAAGCAAATGCCTGAATTAAGGGTATAAAACCGGGATTAGAAACTAATACTAAGAGGAAAAAAATTGAATAGTCAACTGAAGTGGCAATTCCGGAGGCAATCCCATATTTAAACTTTGGGATAATAAAATCTTTCAGATGTGATTTATTCATGCAAGTTATAAGATGAAGTAATTAGACGCTAAGTATCAAAACTAACAGTTTATTGATTCTGAGCTATCAAATATTCAAAATGTCTTTTTAGCCCAGTTTGAATATCTACCTTTGGAGAATAACCTAGTAATTTTTCTGCTTTTGAAATATCTGCGTTGGTCTGAATGACATCTCCTGGTTGCATGGGAAGAGAGTGAATTTCAGCTTTTTTACCTGTAATTGTTTTAATTTCATCAAGTAAAACTTTGAGCAAAGTAGTTTTTGACTCTCCAAGATTAATAACTTCATAGCCTTTACAAGAATCTATAGCCTTAATAGTCCCATTAATAATGTCCTCAATGAAAGTGTAGTCTCTTCTGCTGGTTCCATCTCCATACATAGTGATCGGAGTTCCATTCAGAAAAGCATCAAAGAACTTGTGGATGCCCATATCAGGGCGTTGTCGAGGACCATACACACTAAAAAAACGTAGCGCATAAATATCAAAATTATAGAGGTGATGATATGAGTAACAGAGTAACTCAGCTGATTTCTTTGACGCAGCATAAGGGCTAACGGGGAAGTCAACGGGATCGGTTTCCGAGAACGGTATTTTTACATTATTGCCATAAACAGAGCTGCTTGATGCAAATATCAGTTTCGCATGATTTGAGCTCCGCATTGCCTCAAGCAGGTTAAGGGTGCCCATCACGTTTACTTCATAGTAAGATTGTGGAGCTTTCAAGGAGTTTCTTACTCCAGCTCTCGCTGCAAGATGAATCACCGCATCAAATCGGTTTTTGTCGAAAACAGCTTTCAAAGAATCAGAATCTCTGATGTCGGATTCAATAAACGCAAAATTTGAATGGGTTAATGCTGATTCAATATTCTTCTGTTTTGTTGTTTTAGAATAAAATGAATCAAAATTATCAACTCCAATTACAGAATCGCCTCTTATTAAAAGGGCTTCTAAAAGATGGGAACCAATAAAACCTGCTACTCCGGTGATTAAGTAATTTTTCAAACCAAGTAAGTGTATTTAGAAAGTGTGGACATTACGTAACTGATATGGTGTTTTTCTCTGGCCTTCATAATATATACGCATTAGTATTTCAGCGATTATTCCGGTTGTAATAAGTTGGATACCACCCAGTACCAAAATTAAACCAAGGATAAGTAACGGCTTACCCCATATATCTCCTCCCATCAACTTTAAAGCAAATAAATATAAATTGATTACAGCACCGGCAGTAAAAAGAAGTAATCCGCTGGCACCAAATAAATGCATCGGCTTAGAAAGATATTTTTGAAAAAATACCATTAACATTAGATCACTTACTACCTTAAACGTTCTTCCAATGCCATATTTAGAATTTCCCCAACTCCGTTCATGATGAGCGACTTCTCTTTGAGAAATTTTAGCACCTTCCAGACTGGCAAGAACCGGGATAAAACGGTGAAGTTCTCCGTACAAACCCATGTCTTTTGCAATGTCTGATTTAAAGACCTTCAGGGTACAGCCAGCATCTTTAATATGAACTCCGGTGGCTCTTCGGATAATAAAATTGGCAAGTGAACTGGGGATTTTACGTAAAAAAATATCGTCTTTTCGATTAGCCCGGATACCTGCTACTACATCCACATCCTCAGCGGCCAATTGTTCAATAAGTTTAGGGATATCGATAGGGTCGTTTTGCAGATCTCCGTCCATCAAAGCGATATATGTTCCCTTGCTTTCATCAATACCTGCAGCAAGCGCATTGCTTTGCCCGTAGTTTTTTCGAAGCTCCACAAGTTTCATTCCCGGTCGGGAAAAAGCCCGGATATTTTTTACTGTGTTGTCTGTTGAGCCATCATCAACATATATTAACTCAAAATCTATTCCTTTAAGTGCCTGATAGGTTTTATCAATAAGAGCTTCGATATTTCCGGCCTCATTGTATACACAAACAACAACAGAAAGAAGAGGGGTAGAATCTCCCTCTCTTTTATGGAGTTTTGAATCTGTTTCTAAGTCTGGAGAGTGCGCCAAATGTATATATTTTGTTCAGTAAGAATGATAATAAGAAATGAAGTTTACTTCTATTCTTCCTCTGAATTGTATGGTCCATCAAAACTTCCAGCAGGGCCGGGGAATACTACCGGGCTTTCGAAGCCTTCTTTTGAAATTGAAGCCACTCCAAAGTAATAATTATCGATCACCACATTTTCGAGAGTATGTTCGCTGACGCCTGCAGGAACAAATACGCTTTTTTCCCATTGATTAGAATCGGTGAGGCGCCAGTAAATTTTATATCCGGCTAATTGCGGGTTTTCATCCGCATTCAGGGCATCCCAACTCAGAGTAGTACTTGGTCGAACTGCTCCTGCAATTTTAACATTGGAAGGAGGAGCGGGTGCCCAAGCCATTCCGGCCAGAACTACGGCATTTAATCCGGTTAATTTTGCGGCATAATCAAAATCTACTCCATCGATGGTATCCCCATATTTAATGCCATCTTCCGTTCTTAAATCCTGATGCTGCATCACATAATTTTCATTGGTTTCCATGATCCGGACTCCGGGAAATCCAACGGCGTTAAACGGTCGGTGGTGACCACCACGCCCAAAACGATCAAGACGATAAATCATCATTATGTCAAGATTCGGGATATATAAATCTGCCATTTTATCAACATAGCGAGCGATATTTCGGGAAGGAGAGTCCACTTCTCCACCGGTAAATCTTCGGATTCTGGCTTCACGGTCCGTCTCCACATCTCTGGTTCCTTCAGAAAATACACGGGCAGTTGTATTATTAATTACCCCGTTTATTCCTTTGATATTTCCAATCATATCATTGTTGAGGACTGCCTTCAATTCCCAACCTTTTTCTATGGCATAATCAGCCAAAATCTGGCCTCCGAATAATCCTTGTTCTTCTCCTGAGAGACCAACGTACATGATAGAGCTTGGGAATTCATATTTTGTAAGTACCCTTGCTGCCTCAATTGCTCCTGCCATACCGGACGCATTATCGTTTGCTCCAGGGGAATCTGAGGTGCCATCTAAACCGTCAGAAACCCTGGAGTCGATATCTCCACTCATCATTACAAACCGGTTTGGGTGTGCGGTACCTCGCTGAATCGCAACTACATTAACTACATTGGCAGGATCAGGAATACGACGACCAGTCACATAATCACTTACATAAAAAACCTCCAGGCAGCCCCCGCATTCTTCAGAAATACGTTCAAATTCGGCTTTGATCCAACGTCTTGCAGCACCGATACCACGTGTATCGGAAACAGTATCAGACAACGTATGTCGGGTTCCAAAATCAACCAATGTCTGAATATCCTGCTGAATTCGATCAGGAGAGGGAGCGACTCCGATTTTATGTAATTCGTCCGGGGTAATTTGTGCTATCGAAATTCCCGCGAACAGGAATGCAAAAAGCAGTGATAGTGCTGAAGAGCGTAGTGAAAACATAGGAGTTAGTTTTTGTTCAAATTATCGTGAGGTCGTTTTAAATCATCCGGAAGCTGACCTGTACTTCTTAAATATTCTTCGAGTTGTTGCTGGAATTTTATTTGTGCTTTTAAACCCGCTCTGTGTCCAAAATAAGATCCAAGTCCACATCCAAACAGTACAACTACAGCGAATACAATACGCAGTGACTGCATTAAGCCTGATTCGTAAACGAATATCCAGATGACAGGGGTGAGCGCGACTAACGCTCCAAAAATAAATGGAGCGGGGCTTGATCCTTCGAGCCTTCTCATAAAGCGACGACTACTTACAAAAACAACATTCATGTATACCAAACCAAAACCAATTAAAAAAGCAGTGCCTTTAAAGCCCGGGTCATTGAGTATGAACAGGAGTTCTGATGTAAAAAGGGTGAAAGCTGATGAGACAATGAAAACCCCCGATAAATAGAAAGCGAAACGTGGTAGATTATCCAAGATTACAGATTAAGTTGTTAATCAGTTTTTTGTTTGAAAGTAACGATTTCTGAAATATCAATTTCCAGACTTCAACAAAAAATCATTATCCGGGCTAAAAAACACTTTCTTTCCAAAATTTAAGTTCGGTTACTTTGTCTGTAGCCAATCTTCCGGGTTCAGGTCTGTATTATTTTTCCGAACCATGAAGAACAAAGTTTCCCCAAGTTCTGAAGACTCCGTACCCGATTTGCCAATTATGGTTCCCGCCGTTAATACCGATGAATTCTGAACATTGATTTCACTAAGATTGCCATACACGGTAAAGTAGGAGCCATGTTTTACAAATACTACATTTCCATATCCCGGAGCCGGCTGGATTGCAAACACATAACCATCGGCTACTACCCGAACATTTGAACTTGCATCAGCAACAATATTAATGCCCGGATGTTCAGTTCGGGTTCCATATAAAGGATTCCGGGTAATTCCGAATTTCTTCGATACCGTAGTGCTATTTACTGGCCAGTTTAATCTTCCTTTTGAGGCTGCAAAATTCTGTTCGTATGCCAGTAGTGTTTCATCAGAAACAAAAGACCGGTTTATAGGAGTTGAGTATTTTGCCACTTCATCGGCCCGGCGGGCAGCATCGGCAATTTTTCTTGCTTCTGCCAGTCTGGATAATCGCTCGTTTTCTGCACTTCTGATTCGATCTTCATCTGCAATGAGTGCTGAAAAACTCTGTTCAAGATTTTCTTTTTGCTGGCGAATTCTTCTTAGCTCGGTAAGAAGGTCGTCACTTTCTGCCTTTATCTTCTCTACATTTTGCCGTTGAACAATTTGTTGATCATTCAATTTTACTTTTTCATCCCGGATTTCATCAAGAACGAGTTCATTTTTAAAATGACTTTGCTGAAGGTCTTCTTTTACTCCTTCAAGCTCTAGTTGTCTGATCCTGATTTGCTCGGCTTGTTTTACTTTTTGTTCTTCCAGTTTTTGCAGATAAAAAGAACGGACTAACATTTGATTGATAGATTCCGAGCTGAGAACAAGTTCAAGATTACTTGTTCGTCCATTTTTGTAAGTATAAAGAAGGATGTCTTTATAGTTTTGAATAAGCAACTCGATATCTTTTTCCCGAAGCCCGATTTCTTCTTCGGTGATTTGGATTTCTTCCTGAATTTGTTGCTGTTCCAGTTCAAGTGTACCAAGCTTATTATCCTGTAGGGATATCAGGCGGTTTATATCCTGATATTGTTTATATAGCTCTTCATACTTGTTCTGAGATTGATTAATACGCTGCTCATATGTTCGTATCCTCGCATCGAGTACATTAATTTCCGCACGGGTATTAGTTTGTTCATCCAGAATTTTTTTGCGACGCTCTTCATAAGTCTGTCCAGATGCAGACGTAGAAAAAGCAGCAATCAGAAGTGCAAAAAGAAAAGAATATGTAATGTTTTGTTTCATCATATTCGTTCAATTGGAATGTCGTTTGGGAGATCAATTTTCAGGTTTAATGAGCCTGGGTTCGTATCCAGTGATCGTACCTGAAAAATTACTTTAGAAGCTTCATCAGCACTTAATATGGTGATTTTTCTTGGTAAAATGTAGCCGTTTATTTCCCCATAATTTTCATATCGAATTGCAGAATAAGGCAGACCTGTAAATCGGGGTTGTTCTACATACTCTATTTCCTTGTTCTTTTCTAAAATCCGGGCATATCCACCCGTTTTGAATATGATGAATGTAGTAAAGTCCGAACCTTCATAATGCCGTTCGATTCGTGCTACCTGACGAGAATTTATCTTATAGTTCAGTAAGTCGATAAGGTTAATAGAGGCGAGTTCATTTAAGCTGGTGAGTCTGCTGTCAATTATGGAGACTTTCTGTGCTACTTTATCCACTTTATTATAAATAAGAATAGAATCCTGATCTACAAGCATTACAGCTCCAACGATACCAATTCTGTTTTTAATAGTGAGAAGGCTTAAAAGCGTGTCTGTTTCAAACTCAATGGTAACCCGATCGCTGTTTCCCGGCTCACTTACAATTGCTCTGCCTTTTCCCGAAACGGAGTAAAGAGATTCTGAATAATCAGGAAGTGCGCTTAGTATTGAGTCGTGGGTTTCTTCTTCAACCGGAACGATTCTGGTATTATAACTATCAGGACGGGTAGTTCTGCAGGCAGAGAGCAAAATCACCACAAAAGTGATATAGAAAATTGGTTTCAGAAAGCGCATAGCATCAAATTTTATCGTTCAGATGCGTTCTTGTACTATCCTCATCTAATGCTTGTTTCCACCATTTTTTAGCTTCGTCCATATTTCCCAGCTGTTCATATACATCACCCAGATGTTCGTACACTTCGGCGCTGGCTGCTCCTGTATCGATGGAGGCCTTTATAAATCTCCGGGCGCGATCATAATCTCCAAGTTTAAAGTAAACCCATCCAACCGTATCCAGATAAGCAGCATTTTCAGCATCCAGTTCAATGGCTTTTAAAGCCAGCTCTTTAGCGCGGTCGAGGTTTTCACCACGAACAGATAAATTATATGCGTAATTGTTCATCGCGTTATGATTCTCGCTATCGTAGCGAATAGCTAGCTCATACACCCGGTCAGATTCTTCATAGTTTTCAAGTGAAGACTGAGCATCCCCGAGAGCGCCGTAAATAACCGATTTAAAAGGTCGTCTTGCAGGAGATCTTGAGGCCCTCTCTAACCATTCAGCAGCCTTGGCATTATTGTTATCAAGCAGATAAGCACTGCCTAAAAAGAATTGTATAAATGCATCTTCAGGAGCATTCTTATCTGCTTCTATTCCTACAATAATCGCTTCTTCAACTCTTCGTTCATTTAATAACAATTGAAGACGTTGCCGCCATGCAATGTCATCTTCAGGAAGTAATTCATTAGCCTGAGCCAGATTTTCGAGTGCTTTTTCTGAGTCATTATTGATGGAATAAAACTGACCGGCAAGTGTAAAAGCGGGGCCATATTCCGGAGCACTTTCTGTATAAAGATCCAGAATCCGTGAAGTTTCAACCTCCAGCTGAATATTATTGGGCTCGTTTTGCTGACGGGTATACATATACTGAGCAATCATCAATTTTTGATCGGCTTCGATAATAGGATCGGAAATGAAATTACCAAGCAGGGTACCTGCACTGTCCCATTTCTGCTCATCAATATAAATACCTGAAAGATTGATCAGGGTTTGAGGATCACGGGAATTTCGGTAAAGACCGTCTTTCAGTACTTTCTTGGCTTCATTCTTTTTTCCTGTACGGGAGTAATATTCACCTAAAAGGTTGATGGTATTCAGATTGTCAGGTTCCACCTTTCTTAATTCCTGAAGCTGCTTTAGCGCAGACTCTGTATCTCCGATCGCTTCATAATTCTGAAACTTGCGAAGCAGTACAACCGGGTCAGAGCCAAGAAGTCTTCCTAATTTCTCCAGTGTTTGGTTTGATTTAAGAAACTGACCGTATTGCTTTTGGGTATCTGCGAGCATGAAGAGTGCATCATAGTCGTTAGGATAGAATTCGAGCAGCTTATTGAGCTCATCCAGAGTAGCCTGATTTTGCCCGGCACTACGGTAAATCTCAGCAAGCTTAAACCGATACCATTTATTTTCCGGTTCCATTGCCACCGCCTCTTTTCCGTACAAAGCAGCGCTGGGGAGATCATCCTGTTGGTAGTATACATCGGCAAGTGCGAAAGACAATCCAGATTGACCTTTTAACTGATTATAAGCCTGAAGTAAAAGGGTGGTAGCACGATCGTATTCCTCATTTACAAAAGCCTCCATCCCCTGGATGTAGGCCGTTTTGGCTTCCCGTTCTTTAGGGGTCTGAACCTGTGCTACAATAGTTGAACTAACACAAAAACTCAGGAATAATGCTATGTAGATGGATTTTTTCATCGGATTTAGTAACGCCAATAATACCGATAAAGTGCGGGAGTTGCATGTGAAGAAATGTTATATCGGTATAAGTATTTAAAAAGGAATCTTTATAATTAAACCTGAACTAATTCTAAAAAATAGAAGAGAGTATTTACCTGGAATTAGAAAAAGTAAGTCCGATAGTGAAGGTGTAATTATCAGTCAGGGAATCGTTAATCTGTTCTTTTAACTCTCCCGGGACCCGATTAGTAAAGGCGTCATCTCTGTTTTTTAACAAATAAGTTCCGGCAATAAAAAAATGAACATCATTTCTGAGCCGATAACTTAAAAGTCCCCTGAAAGATCCTCCTATACCGGAACGGCTGGAATATTTTGAATGCAAAGCCGGGAAACGATCCGAGGTTTCGGGGTATAGGTTGTCGTGCCCACCCATAGTCCATGCATAACCACCTATTGTTACTTCAGGCGAAAGTTTTGCAGTAGGCATAAATTTATAATTCAGTCCGGTTCCAATTGAAATTTCATGTACAGCCAGATTATCCACCGAAAGATTCTTTTCTACACTACGCACATCAAAATTTAAGCGGCGGTAATAAACTCCTAATTCAAAAAATAGCTTTCTGGAGCTAAACAAATTGTTCTGAAAGAACCCACCCAGAGCAAGGTTGTTCGAAATAACATTTTGTTGATCGACAATATCTCTGTCAGTAAGTATTCTGGTTCTTAGAGAGTGAGAGGCATGACTTACACCAGTATATAACGAAACCGAAGTAAATTCATTTCTTCTCATTTGAGATCTTACTGATTTACTACTATTAGCATTACCACCTGCTTCATTTCCAGCTGATTCAGAGATTCTTTCTGAACCTTCTGAACCCGTAGCTTTAGAAGACTCCGGGTTTTCTATTTTACACTCATTATATGAGTTGATGAGACGGGAAAGATCTTTTCTGTTATAACCAATAAGTGCTATTTCATCAAAAGTGGTACAAGACTCAAGTACTGAATTAAGTACGAATTTGTAGTTTTCAACCCGGTCTCTTTCGCTTGTGTTTTCGGTTTCCAGCAAAGCGAATAAATTTCCATTATGCTCCAGAACGAAATCGAAATTGGGACCATCGTAGCCATAAAGTTTTGTCTGTCCATTTAAAATGACGTTAAGGAGGACATACTTCTCAATCACATGACCACTTCTTGGGTTATAAAATACGAGCCTTTTATTGTGGAGTGTTTTACCAAATTGGAGTTCAATCCTTTGAATTTGGCTAGCCTCAAAAGGTTCATCATCCAGAAGAATAAGATCTTTAAGATCTTCATAAAAGATTCTCGCATCTCCTTCTAAAGTAATACCACTCAGCTGGATGATTCTGTCCTGAGCGTATGAGGGTTGGCTCAAGGCAAAAATGAAGAGTAAAATTAGACAAGTATAAATCCTACCCACTGGTTTAAATACTATGGTGAAAGAAATTCAAATTTAATCAGAAAAAATAGTTAATAAAGATCGGAAATAAATTCAGTTTTAGAATGAAAAATTAAGTTTCAGTTTATAGATCAGAACTATTTATTGAAAGGAGAAAAGAAATGAAATGAAAGGTGATCCTAAGTAGACAAAAGAAGCAGAATTAAAAGCGTATTCTTAATCCCTATTAAGCGAATAGGAAGCGCCAAATGAGAGTACAAAATTTAGATGTAAAACGTCGTTATATAATCTTCTTAAAAATGTTTCATTAATTTCGTTTGTGTAGATGTGATCCTCCATTCTGATTTGCTGCCTTAGACCAAGAAAAAAGCTCCAGCTGTCGTTAGTATAGTAACTCAAATAAAGTTGATAGAATAATCCAAGACCACTTTTCTTGTATGATTCAGAACTTAGTACTGGTATGTTACCAATGGCATTGCTAGTAAGGTTTTTTGGATTTATTAGTACCCAGTAAAACACTCCTAAACTAGCCTCGGGTACTATCTTATTATTCGGAAGGACTTTGAAATTAATACCTAAATCAATATTGGCTTCGTTTTGAGTCAGATTATCAATATGAATGCGATCATCTAAAGTTTTTACTCTAAAATCAAACTTTCGGTATCCTAAACCCGCTTGAAGAAAAAGATTTTCACTATTAAGAATAGGTTGATGGATAAATAAATCCAAGGCAAGATCATTGCTGGGGATATGGAGTTGTTGTATTTCGCCAACTTGTCTCAGAGCACCATTATTAAATTCGTTGACTCTTGCTTCTATTGAATGAGTAGCGTGATTTACACCTAAAGAAAAAGAAATTTTGGTAGATGGGGTTCGTGTAATCACAATAGGCGGATCAATTTCCTCTCCTCGTTTACATCTATTGTATCTATCCACCAAGCCATAAAGTGATTTTCGATCATATCTACTTTGAAATATATTAGATCTTGGAGCGCATTCTTCTAGTTGAACTAACAGGACTACTTTATATGTTTGAGCTTGCTCTGTTTTAGTATTGGGAGGTAGTTGTTGTAAAGCGCTGATTTTACCGTCCACTTTTAATGCGAAATCAAAATTTGGCCCTCTGTAGCTATATAATTGAGCATCCCCATCCAGAATTAATTCTATCAATGCAAACTTAGATATCTCAATATTTTGATTGGTATTGTAATACAAGATTTTTTCAGAGAATAGCTCGACCCCATTTCCAAAAATAATTCTATCAACTTCTTTAGCATCTATTTCATCATTGTTTACTTTAATAAAGTCATTATAATTGTTTGTACTGTAACTAACTTTTCCCTCAATAACAGTTCCGTCTCTCTTAATAATTTGGTCCTGAGCATATAGATTCAGACTAATCATTAAAATAAAGGTAAAGATTAGCGAGATGCGTAGGTGTGTTTTCATGCACTTGATTTATTTAGGACTAATAAAGTTGAGGGTTAAGATATTATTATTCTGAAGTGTTTTCATTTAGAAAAAACTTTCGATCTACTTATTGGATTTAAAAACTCAATTCCTTTTCTTTTAGCTATGCAAAACGCTCTTGCACATAGAATTGAAGTATCACCCACCCCACGTATTCCGCGGCGGCGGTAAAGCTATACATAAGTTATCCGCTAATCAGCGGATGGCGCTCACCTTTTTCTCAATTCTACTATTAACTGCTGTATTTTCAGCATACTCACACTCTCAACATCATGTCCGTTATTATTCACTATGCAACTTCCGCACATTTTGGCTATGCCAAAGCTATTTGTGAATTGATCGAAGCAGCCGCAAAACAACGCGGTACCGGTATTGCAAAACGTGATCCGGAATACATCAAAACCAAAATGCAGAACGGTAATGCGGTGATTGCTCTGGATGGAGATCAACTGGCTGGCTTTTGCTACATAGAGATTTGGGAAGAAAAGAAATATGTCGCTAACTCCGGGTTGATTGTTCATTGGGATTACAGAGGGCAAGGGCTTGCCAGAAAAATCAAAGCAAAAGCGTTCGAGCTATCCCAAAAGAAATATCCGGAATCAAAGTTGTTTGGCATTACCACCAGTTTGCCGGTAATGAAGATTAACTCTGATCTTGGGTACAGACCGGTTACTTTCTCTGAACTCACTCAGGATGACACATTCTGGAAAGGATGCAAGAGCTGCCCTAATTATGATATTCTTACCAGAAACGAACGAAAAAATTGTTTATGTACAGGGATGTTGTTTGATCCAAATAAACCAAACAAAAACTCTAAGCCTCATCGAGAGCAAAACATCAACAAGTTCTATCGCTGGGTGCAAATGAAAAAGGCTGCTTTTCAAAAATCATTAAAACAGGCGAAGATATTTTGATAAAAACTAAATTGATTAAAGTCCGGGTGACTTAAACAGGGATTAAATAATGAATAAAAACAAAAAAGTATTACTCGCATTCAGTGGAGGACTCGATACCAGTTATTGCGCTATTCACTTAGCCAAAGACAAAGGTTATGAAGTCTGGACAGCAGCTGTAAACACCGGTGGGTTTGATGAAACTGAGCAGGAAGAATTAGCAAAAAAAGCTTCTGATTTAGGTATTGATCATCATGTATGCATTGATGTGGAAGAAGAATTCTATCAAAAAGGAATTAAATACCTGATTGCAGGTAACGTGTTGAAGAACCACACCTATCCATTATCAGTAAGTGCCGAGCGAGTATTTCAGGCGATTGCGCTCGCTGAATATGCGAAAGAAATCGGAGCAGATGCTATTGCTCATGGAAGTACCGGTGCGGGAAATGATCAGGTTCGTTTTGACTTGGTATTTAATGTGCTTGTTCCTGAAATGGAGATTATAACTCCGATCCGTGATCAGAAACTGAGTCGTGAGGAAGAGGTGGAGTATTTAAAAAGTCACGGAGTAGATAAGGAATGGGAGAAAGCAAAATATTCGATTAACCAGGGACTGTGGGGAACGTCAGTAGGTGGAGCTGAAACATTGACTTCGCATAAAAATCTTCCCGAAGAAGCATGGCCAACAAAGGTCATTAATCGTGATTCGTTATTGATAGAGCTTGGGTTCGAGCGAGGAGAATTATTAACGATTAACGGAAAACGGTGTTCTCCTGTCGAAGCCATAAAAGAATTAAACAAGCTTGCATCGCCGTATGGGATCGGTCGTGACATACACGTAGGTGATACCATCATTGGGATTAAAGGCCGGGTGGGATTTGAGGCAGCAGCTCCCCTCATCATTATCGAAGCACATCGATTACTCGAAAAACATGTACTGGGGAAATGGCAGCTGTACTGGAAAGATCAGCTCGGCGAATTTTATGGTATGCTGATGCATGAAGGTCAGTTTCTGGATCCTGTGATGCGCGACATCGAAACTTTTTTGACGAATACTCAGCAAAAGGTAACCGGGAAAGTTTTTGTTAAACTGGAACCTAAGCGATTTGAGTTGCAGGGCATTGAATCGAAATATGATTTAATGACTTCAAAATTTGGTCAATATGGAGAAATGAACCAGGGTTGGAGTGGTGAAGATATAAAGGGTTTCACCAAAATTCTGAGTAACGCCACGTTAATTCAAAAAGGAATTCAGGATGATTAAAGTTGGAATTATAGGCGGAGCAGGTTATACGGGCGGAGAGCTATTAAGGCTCTTGAGTCATCACCCCGGAGTAGAGGTAATTTCGGTGATGAGCAGGAGTCATGCCGGAGAGAATATTTCCACAGCTCATCCCGATCTCGAAGGAGAAACAGGCCTTAGGTTTTCTAAGAGCATGGGAAAAGACGTGGATATTGTATTTTTGTGCTCTGGTCATGGAAAATCGAAAGCTATTTTCGAAAGTGCATTAATTGTACCAGGAACTAAAGTCATAGATCTTAGCTCCGATTTTCGCCTGAAAGATGCTTCTCATAAGTTTGTGTATGGATTGCCGGAACTGAATCGAGAGGAAATTAAATCAGCTCATCATATTGCAAATCCGGGATGCTTTGCTACTTGTATTCAACTCAGTTTATTACCGCTGGCTTCATCGGGCTTGCTGAATGAAGAGGTTCACGTAACCGCGATCACAGGAAGTACCGGAGCCGGACAAAATCCTTCTCCAACCACACATTTCAGCTGGAGGAGTAATAATGCGTCGGTGTACAAAGTATTTACCCATCAGCATTTGAGCGAAATTAAACAAAGTCTGCATCAGCTCCAGAATGGTTTTGATAGCGATATTTACTTTATTCCTATGAGAGGTGCGTTCACCAGGGGGATACTGGCCGCATGTTATTTAAAGCTCGAAGCTGATGAAGCAGAAATTAAAAAATTGTATCAGGATTACTATTCATCCCATCCTTTTGTGCAGTTCTCAGAAACTGAGCCGGATGTGAAGCGAGTAGTCAATACGAACAAAGCCATCCTTCATATCAAAAAAGAAGGGAACCAGATTCTGATCATTGGAGTAATCGACAATTTAGTAAAAGGAGCCTCAGGGCAAGCCATTCAAAACATGAATTTGATGTTCGGACTAGAAGAAACGACCGGACTTAATCTGAAATCATCAGCATTTTAATTATGAGTACTAACAAAAATATTGCCATTTTAGGAGCGGGAAACCTGGGTGAAGCCATTGCAAAAGGGTTCGCCGGAAATTTTGGCGCAGAAAATATCACCCTGACCCGCCGTCATTTATCCCGACTTGATCACCTGAAAGAACAAGGTTTTCAAACAACTTCAGATAACAAAGAGGCGGTTTCAAAAGCTACCTACATTTTTCTGAGTGTACAGCCCAAACAACTTGAGGATGTAGTAAAAGGAATTGAATCGGTTTTGGATTCAAAAAAGCATGTACTGGTTTCAACGATAACTGGGGTTTCGTTGGAAGTGATACAGAGTTATATAAAAGATGAGTTCGCCATAATCCGGGCTATGCCCAATACAGCGGCGGCTATTTCAGAGTCTATGACTTGTATTTGTGGAAACGAGTTGGCTGCTGAGCATTTGCCAAAAGTGGAAGAGATGTTTAAATCGATAGGCGAAACACTCATTATCGAAGAGCGCCTGATGAAAGCGGCTACGGTGCTTGCAGCCAGTGGAATTGCTTTCTTTCTACGATACATCCGTGCAGCTACACAAGGTGGAATTGAGCTTGGGTTCGAAGCCGAAGAAGCTCAGAAAATAGCCATGCAAACGGCTCGTGGGGCTGCTTCGTTGCTGGTGGAGGGAAGTGCTCATCCGGAAAGAGAAATCGATAAGGTAACCACGCCAATGGGTTGTACGATTGCCGGACTGAATGAAATGGAACACCAGGGTCTTAGTTCAGCACTGATTAAAGGGATTGTGGCTTCTTTCGAAAAAATAAACCGAATTACCGAATGAGATTATTCGAAGTATATCCTTTGTTTGATGTTGAGCCGGTTGAGGCTGATGGTTGCCTGGTGTACGATCGTCAGCATACTGCTTATTTAGATTTTTACGGTGGACATGCGGTGATCTCCATCGGGCATGGTCATCCGCATTACGTTGAGCGAGTGACCGAACAACTGGGAAAACTGGGTTTTTATTCTAACTTAGTTCCCATCAGCATTCAAAAAGATCTGGCACACAAGCTTGGAGAAATTTGTGGTTACTATAACTGGAATCTTTTCCTTTGTAACTCCGGCGCTGAGGCGGTCGAAAATGCACTCAAAGTAGCTTCGGCTTACAATCAAAGAAAGAAAATCGTTACTTTTGACGGAGCTTTCCATGGACGAACATCGCTGGCGGTTGCTGCCACCCACAACCCCAGCATTCTGTTTCCCGTGAATGAAGGGTCAGAAGTGGCTCGTTTTGCGTTTGAAGATTTTGAGGGCGTTGAAGCGGAACTCAAAAAGGAAGATGTAAGCAGTGTATTGATCGAAGGCATTCAGGGGGTTGGAGGAATTGTAGAACCTACCGCCGATTTTCTTAAGCATCTTCGGGCTTTATGTGATGAAACTGAAACTGTACTGATTCTGGATGAAGTGCAGTCTGGTTTTGGAAGAACGGGGCGATTCTTTGCTCATCAGCATGCATTCATTCAACCCGATATTATTACAATGGCAAAGGGAATGGGGAACGGGTTTCCGGTTGGTGGGATTATCACTCATCCAAAATTCGAAGCCAAATATGGGATGCTGGGAACTACGTTCGGGGGCAATCACCTGGCTTGTGCGGCAGCATTGGCGGTATTGGAAGTCATTGAAAATGAAGGGCTCGTCAGAAATGCGGAAAAGGTTGGGAAGTATTTGGTCAGGCAACTCGAAAAGATAGAGCAGGTTAAAGAGGTGAGAGGCAAGGGGTTGATGGTTGGGGTAGAATTCGGTTTCCCGGTTGCTGATCTAAGAAAGAAATTATTATATGACCAGCAGGTATTTACAGGATCTTCATCCAACAAAAATACCATTCGTTTGCTTCCTCCGCTTAACATCACCCACAAAGAAGCAGATCAGTTTATCCACGCATTGGAGGAGGCACTAAAGTGAACCAGTTTCTAAGTATAAAAAATGTTTCCAGTCTTCCTGATTTATTGGAAGAAGCAAAAAAAGTGAAAGCAAATCCGTACGGATGGAATTCACTCGGCAAGAGTAAGTCGGCATGTTTACTTTTTTTAAATCCCAGTTTTAGAACACGTTTAAGTTCACAACGGGCAGCACAAAATCTAGGGCTGGAGACCATAGTTCTGGATATAAATTCAGGCAGCTGGAAGCTTGAATTTGCAGATGGCGTGATAATGAACAGCGACAAAGCCGAACATATCAAGGAAGCTGCTGCAGTAATTGGGGCCTATTTTGATGTGGTTGGAATACGGGCTTTTGCAGAATTAGTCGATCGGGATGAGGATTACTCTGAGAAAGTATTAACTGCATTTGTGAAGTATTGTGGCGTTCCGGTAATCAATATGGAGTCTTCAACCGGGCATCCACTTCAGGCTTTTGCAGATTTAATCACCATCGAAGAACATAAGAAAGTAAACAGACCTAAAGTTGTGCTAACCTGGGCTCCTCATCCTGTGGCACTCCCTCAAGCCGTAGCGAACTCTTTTGTTGAGTGGATGTCAGTTGCAAATGTAGAACTAACAATTACACACCCGGAAGGCTACGAATTAGCTCCTCAGTATATGGGAGATTTAAAGCCGGAATATGATCAGCATAAAGCCTTCAAAGATGCGGACTTCATCTACGCAAAAAATTGGAGCAGTTTTTCAGACTATGGAAAAGTGATTTCAACCAATCCGGATTGGATGATTACAACTAAAAAGATGAAACTTACCAACAACGCAAAATTTATGCACTGCCTTCCGGTTCGTAGAAATCAGGTGGTGGAAGATGCAGTTTTGGATAGTCCGGATAGCCTTGTTATTGAAGAAGCCACAAACCGGATTGTATCGATGCAAACAGTACTCAAAAAAATATTGGAGGCGCTGTAGTGGAAAGTCTGAAGGTCATAAAAATCGGTGGTAAAATTACTGAAGATGAACAAAGCCTGAATCTTTTTCTGGAGGAGTTTATCAAAGTAGAAGATCCAAAAATTCTAGTTCATGGCGGAGGTGTGATAGCGACTGAAGTTGCCGGCAAGCTAGGTATAAAATCAGAAATGATAGAAGGAAGGCGGGTTACAGATCAGGAAACACTGGACGTAGTAACGATGGTGTATGGCGGGCTCATCAACAAGAAAATAGTAGCAAAACTACAATCACTTGGTGTTAACTCTTTAGGCTTGACCGGCGCGGATCTGAATCTCATCAAATCAAAAAAGAGAAATCCGGAACCTGTAAATTTTGGATGGGTTGGAGATATTGAACGCATTAATTCAGAGGAATTAAAAACCCTGATTGACAGGAAAATAACTCCGGTATTGGCTCCTTTAACCCACGATGGCTCAGGAAATATGTTAAACACCAATGCCGATTCGATTACCTCTTTTGTTGCTCAGGAATTATCAAAAGTATATGATGTAGAAATGATGTTCTGCCTGGATATTGAGGGAGTATTGAACGGAAACCGGTTAATCACTGAAATGAACCTGTTACTTTATCGACATCTAAAGGGCATAAATGTTATAAAAGATGGAATGATTCCAAAACTGGATGTAGGGTTTCAGGCACTTAAATCCGGAGTTAAAAAAGTAAGTATCACGAAGTTTGACTCTATCAATGATTCGAATTCGGGCACACGGTTAATACAATGAGCAAGTACAAAGAACTTTCAGACCAGGCGATTGAATTGCTTTCGGCACTTATTTCTATTCAGTCTTATAGCAAGGAAGAGGATAAAACTGCTGATTTATTGGTGGAGTATCTTCGCGAACATGACTTCAAAGCCCAGAGAAAACAAAACAATGTTTGGGCATGGTCTGGTTATGTGGATGAGTCTAAACCAACACTATTACTTAATTCCCATCACGATACTGTTAAAGCAACTTCAAAATGGAGCTATGATCCGTTTACTCCTACTATTGAAGACGGGAAGTTGATTGGATTAGGGAGTAATGATGCCGGAGGGCCATTAGTTAGTTTGTTGCATGTATTTATTGAGCTGTCAAAAAAAGAGCAGCCTTACAATATGGTCTTTCTGGCTTCGGCTGAGGAAGAATCGTCTGGAAAGAATGGTGTTCCAATTGTGTTGGAAGAAATTGGCAAAATAGATTTAGGTGTAGTGGGTGAGCCAACATCCATGGATATGGCAATCGCCGAGCGTGGACTTATAGTTCTGGATTGTGTAGCTCATGGAGAAAGTGGACATGCTGCTCGTGGTGAAGGGCAAAACGCTATCTACAAAGCGATGGAAGATATAGAATGGTTTAGAAGTTTTGAATTTGATAAACAATCGGAAGTATTGGGTAACATCAATATGACAGTGACTCAAATTGAGGCAGGAACACAACATAATGTTGTTCCTGATGAATGCAGGTTTGTGGTGGATGTCCGCCCGAATGAACAATGTTCAAATGCAGAGGTAGTGGAAATTATCCGGAAGCATGTGGCATGTGAAGTAAATCCACGCTCTCTTAACCTGAATGCTTCAGATATTGATGAGAATCATTTAATTGTACGAAAAGGGATTGGAATAGGAATCAAAACCTACGGCTCTCAAACAATGTCAGATCAGGTACACATGCCGTTTCCATGCATTAAAATGGGGCCCGGAGATACTAAAAGATCACATACCGCGGATGAGTTTATCTATCTGAAAGAAATCGAAGAAGGAATTGAAATCTATATGAAGTTATTGGATGGGTTGGATATTTAATGCAACACACCCCTTGCCGAAGGCATCCCTTCGGGAAAATCCCCCCAGCCTGTCCGGCAGGCAGGTCTCAAGAGGGGACTTACTTTTTAACAAGCGAAGGATTTCAATCCTTCGCAACAAGTGAAAAGAATTATGGCAAAAAAACTGTGGGAAAAAGGAATCAATACTGATGAATTCATTGAGAAATTCACGGTGGGAAAAGATCGTGAGCTGGACCTTGAACTTGCTAAATATGATGTACAGGGTACCATTGCTCACATAACGATGCTGGAGTCAGTAGGTCTCTTAGAAAAAGAAGAGCTTGAAGTATTAGTGAAAGAATTGAATCGGATTCTTGATGATGTGATTGAGCCCGGGAAATTCGAAATAGAGGAAGGAGTGGAAGATGTGCATTCCCAAATCGAGCTTATGCTCACCAGAAAACTGGGAGATACTGGAAAAAAAGTGCACTCAGGACGATCCAGAAATGATCAGGTTCTGGTTGCTATTAAATTATTTTTAAGAGATCAAATCAAAGAAATTGCTTTTTTAACTCAAAAACTGTTTAATGATTTAGTTGAACAAAGTGAGGCTCACAAGGAGATCTTACTTCCGGGATACACCCATACCCAGGCCGCAATGCCTTCTAGTTTCGGGTTATGGTTTGGCGCGTATGCTGAAAGCTTGGTAGATGACCTCGTATTGATGCAGGCAGCGCATACCATCGTTAATCAAAATCCTTTAGGGTCGGCGGCAGGGTATGGTTCTTCCTTTCCTTTGAATAGGAGTATGACCACTGAGCTCCTGGAATTTGCCGGCATGAACACCAATGTGGTATATGCTCAAATGGGTAGAGGTAAAGCAGAGCAAACGGTCGCATTTGCGATAGCCGGACTCGCAGGTACACTCAATAAGTTAGCGTCAGATGTTTGTTTGTATAACAGTCAGAATTTTGCCTTTCTGAAATTACCGGATGAGCTCACAACGGGTTCAAGCATTATGCCACACAAAAAAAACCCGGATGTGTTTGAGTTGATTCGAGCCAAAACCAATGTGCTTAAGGCTTTGCCAACGACGATTTCTACAGTAATCGGAAACCTTACGTCAGGCTATCATCGCGACTTCCAGATATTAAAAGAAGTACTTTTTCCCGCCATTGAGGACATTAAAGAATGCCTGTTCGTTACTGACTATTCAGTAAGTAAAATAAAAGTTACTAAAGATATTCTGGATGATCCTAAATACAAACTCATTTTCTCGGTGGAAGCAGTAAATGAGTTAGTGTTGGAAGGTGTTCCTTTTCGTGATGCTTACCAACAAGTAAGTAAAGAAATTGAATCCGGCACTTTTATCCCGCCAAAAGAAATCAAACATACCCACGAGGGAAGTATTGGCAATTTGGGGAATGATCAGATTAAAGCCCGTATGAAAAAAGTGATGTTTGGGTTTGAATAACCAAGAATAATCCTGCTTCCAAAAACCTTCCTTTTTATTACATTGAACTGAAACCATTGTACTCTTCACTTAACATTTCAGGGATTTATTATGGAAAATTTTTCGGGAAAAGGGCTGATCCTTTTGTGCTCACTTGTTTTCATTTCACTTTCAGTACAGGCACAGGACAATTATCCTGAGGAACAGATCGAGGCACTTAAAAAGGAAGCTGCACAGATGGTGCAGGATAGGCACAAGCAAAGTCAGGTGATGGTCGATAAAATATTCAGTTTTGCGGAGCTTGGTTTTCAGGAAGTAGAATCTTCCAAATACCTTACCTCAATTCTTGAAGAAAATGGCTTTGAGATAGAATACGGAATCTCAGGAATTCCAACCGCCTGGTTTGCTAAATGGGGTGAAGGAAAGCCGGTAATAGCATTAGGGAGTGATGTTGATGGCATTCCAAAAGCTTCCCAAAAACCCGGAGTAGCTTATCACGATCCTATTGTGGAAGGAGCACCGGGACATGGCGAAGGGCATAATTCAGGCATCCCACTGAATATCACTTCAGCACTGGTTGTAAAGGAAATTATGGAGCGGGAAGGTATTCAGGGAACAATCGTTCTTTGGCCGGGAATCGCTGAAGAATTACTGGGCGCAAAAGCGTATTACACCAGAGATGGTTTTTTTGACGATATCGATATGTGCATTTTCACTCACGTGAGCAATCGTTTAGGTGTTCGTTATGGACAAGCACCTGGTACCGGACTAATTTCAGTTGAATATACATTTAAAGGTGAATCAGCTCACTCTGCGGGATCTCCGTGGAGAGGCAGAAGCGCCCTGGATGCCGTTGAGTTAATGAATATTGGATGGAATTATAAGCGGGAACACTTACATCCGTTGACACGATCGCATTCTACTATAACAAATGGGGGTGACCAACCTAATGTGGTTCCCTCTGAGGCTTCCATTTGGTACTTTTTAAGAGACATTACCTATGATGGAATCATGGAGTTATATGGATATGCAAATGACATGGCCGAGGGTGCTGCGTTGATGACAGGTACAGAAGTGTCTTCCAGAACAATAGGTACGGCTTGGCCCAGGCATTTCAACAAAGTAATAGCTGAAACTATGCATCAAAATATTGAAGAGGTTGGTTTGCCGGAATGGAGTGAGGCGGATCAAAGCTTGGCAAAAGCAGTTCAGAAAGAAGTGGGTTCAAGACCAAGAGGGTTGGTTACTGAGCTGAGTACTATTGGTGTGCCTCTTGAGAATCCAAGAAGTGGAGGTTCTGATGATATTGGTGATATCTCCTGGAAAGTGCCAACTGTAACGCTTCGTTATCCTTCAAATATACCAGGACTCCAGGGTCACCATTGGTCGAATGCTATTGCAATGGCAACTCCGATTGCGCATAAAGGGGTTACTACCGGAGCTAAAGTTCAGGCTATGACCATGTTGGATTTCCTTTTAAAACCGGAATTAATTGAAGCTTCGTGGAAGTACTATAATGAAGTACAAACCGTGGAAACGGAATACAAACCCATGCTTACAGAAGATGATAAGCCGGCTACTTATCTGAATACAGATATTATGAAGCAATTCCGTCCGCTTTTAGAGAAATATTATTTCGATGAAACGAAGTTTGATACATACCTTGATCAACTAGGGATTAAATATCCTACCCTTGTAAAAGAAGAAAGCAAAGAATAGATTTCGAGTTGGGTTGGTTGAACAATTCATATAATTGTGAATTATAGTTGGTCATCCACTAAATAAACACACAATGAAAAAAATTAATTACTCAGTAATAGCACTTGCCTTGCTTACGGTTTCAGTAACTGTGATTGCAATAGATGAAAAGCCAGTTGAGCGTACTAACTATGAATATCTAGATCAGCAATTAACAAATGCAAAGGATTTCACCCTGGAAGTATTAGAGGGCATGCCCGCTGAAGACTTCTCATTCAAACCAGTAGAAGATGTTCGAAGTTTTGGAGCACAAGCTTTTCATATAGCATATAGCCTGGAATGGTTTAATGCTCAACTTAAAGGCGAACCCATTGCTTGGGAACCAGGTGATGAGGACAGAATGAGTAAGGAAGAATTAATTTCCTATACAACGGAACAGTTCGATGCAATGATAGAAATTATTCATGTAGCAGAAGAAAGCGGTGCCTTTACCGCGGGTGTGTTAGGCGCACTTCGACATAATTCTCATCATCGTGGACAAATGGTTGCTTATTACAGAGCAAATGGAATGAAACCCCCAGCGTATAAATAATAAGGAATTAAAAGCCGGAGAAATCCGGTTTTTTTATTTAAGGGATAATTGGGTTCGCCAGGAGTTAAGTGCCTCAAAAGCAGGAACCATCCGGCTGCCATACCAGCTGAACCATTCTCCATTCACTAACTCGATATTCGAATCCGGGCAAACTTCCTTCAGTTCAGAAATATGTTTTTCTTTGAACGGATAGGGTTCACTGCTTAGCAGTATAAGTTCGGGGTTGAGTGCGGAAAGTTCATCGAAAGATGTGGTTGGATATCTGGTTTGGTTACCAAATATATTTACCAATCCATATCGGGCCATCACATCATGAATATAGGTATCATTGCCAATCGTCATCCACGGATCTTTCCAGATAAAATAGGCAGTTCGGATTGGTTTTGATTGTGGTGCCTGGTTTATAAGCTGATTGATTTCTGAAACCAAAGTTCGAGCTTTTTCTTCCTTTCCAGTTAATATTCCGAGCTCTATTATCCAATCTAAAGCCTGATCTACGGTGTCAATTTCCGTAAGGACTACTTCAGTATACTTTGCCAGCTCTTCTATATTTTCTTTTCTGTTTTCTTCTTTGTTTGCGATAATAAGATCAGGTGTAAGATCAAGAATTTTTTCAATATTTGGATTCTTAGTTCCACCAACGGAAGGGATTTTATCAATCAATTTTTTGGGATGAATGCAGAACTTGGTTCGCCCGATAAGCTGCTCTTTCAATCTTAAATCAATTAGTAACTCCGTAAGACTTGGAACCAGGCTGATTATTCTTTTGTATGACATGGTGAAATTTAATCCTAAAACCGTTTTATAATTAGGTCATTCCGAATTTATTTCGGAATCTTTGTAATACATAAGATCCTGAAACAAGTTCAGGATGACCAATGAATTTTATAGCTGACTAACATGGAACTAGGTCTATATACATTTGTAGAAAATACACCCGATTCAAAAACAGGGAAGCTACTTCATCCATCAGAGCGGCTCGCCAACCTTATGGAAGAAATTGAATTAGCAGATCAGGCAGGTCTTGATGTTTACGCAATTGGGGAGCACCACCGCGAAGAATTCGTTTCGTCATCTCCTACAACAATACTGGCAGCAGCAGCTGCAAAGACAAAAAATATAAAACTCAGTACAGCGGTAACAGTATTGGGATCAGAAGACCCGGTTCGGGTATATCAGCAATTTTCGACTATTGATTTACTTTCAAAAGGAAGAGCAGAAATTATTGTAGGAAGAGGCTCTTTCATCGAATCATTTCCACTCTTTGGATATGATTTGCAAAACTATGAAGAGCTTTTTGAGGAAAAGCTGGAATTACTCTTGCAAATTCAGAAAGAGACTAACATCACCTGGAATGGAAAACACAGGGCAGCAATTAATGACCGGGGTGTTTATCCAAGAGCCTACCAGGAAGAAATTCCAATTTGGAGAGCGGTAGGAGGAACTCCGAAATCTGCCTACATCACCGGGGCACTGGGACTCCCAATGGCACTGGCAATTATTGGCGGGTATCCGGCTCAGTTTAAACAAATGTCCGACCTCCATGCAAGAGGGGCTGAAGAACACAATCAACCTAAACAAAAGCTCAGTATTAACTCTCATGGATTTATAAGTGAAACCTCTCAAGAAGCATCAGATACAGCCTTTCCAGCTTTCAAACAGGTCATGGACAAAATCGGAAAAGAACGAGGATGGTCTCCGATGCAGCGGAATCAGTTCGATGCTTCAACTGCTTTGGAAGGAGCAAATTTTGTCGGAAGCCCGCAGGAAGTGATTGATAAGGTTATGTATCAGTACGAGATATTTAACCACGATCGATTCTTAATGCAGATGACGGTTGGAAGCATACCTCATAAAGAAGTACTTAAATCAATTGAATTGTTTGCTGCAGAAGTTGCACCGGTGATCAGAAAAGAAATAGCTTCATCAGGATAGAAAATCTTTTTAACAAAGCTTCAGATGGAGTGTTATTCGTCTGACGGATTGCCCGTCTGATGGGCGCAGTGGAGTAAGAAAGGAGTTCATGCCTACTCCCAGCGGTCGGACGAGCTTGAGCCGTCAGACCGGGATTATGTCTTCAAAAGAGCAAACCAGTTTCTAGGTGTTAGCTTGCATCCTCACCAAATCCGATCCAACGCAGAGCATAGGATCGAGGATAAAGTTCATGCTATTCTTAGCGTACCTGCCGGGCTAATGACTATGCGCCTACGGTTTTTTTAATTAGGTAAAAGATAGCCTTGGTTAATACGTTTTTTCTTCAAGACTCCCCGGTGGCAGGAACTCGGGCTCAATTGTGCCTGCGAGATTTTCCTGCGCATACTTTAGCCTAATCTCGCACATAAACAAGAGGGACTTCAGTCCCTGGAACTACAGACAGGATGCCTAACTTCTGCAAGACCTATGCTGAATCAAAAATATCAAGTTCCCTTAGTAACTGGTTTGACTGTCTGTCTAACTGGATAATCGGCTTGATACGTGATTGAATATTCGATCTAGAGATGATTTTTTTGATAGCATCAACAAAGAAATCGACTTCTTCAAATGTATTATAACACCCAAAGCTCACCCTGACTAAGCCCGGTAAGTAATTTTTTTCGCCTTTTGAAGATTCGATTTGCCATTTTTTAATCTCTGTATCAGAAAGTCGTAGTAACTTTACTACATAAGGATGAGCGCAAAAACATCCGTTTCTAACTCCAATTCCAAACTTTGTACTCAGAATGGTAGCAACATCATGGTGATGGAGCTCCTTTATATTGAAGGATATAACACCAACCCGATCTTCTTCTAAGTCACCATAAACTATGACTTCATTAATTTGAAGCAGTCTGTTCAGTGTGTAATCAGTTAATTCTCTTTCGTGTCTGGCAAGTCGGTCCATATCCAATTTAGATAACTCAGTTATAGCCTTCGCCAAAGCAACAGCACCAACTACGTTAGGACTACCGGCTTCTTCTCTGTCAGGTAAATCAGCCCAACGGATATCTTCTAAAGTGACAGATTCTACTGTGCCACCACCGGTATATTCGGGGGCAGAGTTGAGAAATGTATCCTTAGGGCCAATCAAAACCCCAGTTCCAAAAGGGGCGTACATTTTGTGAGCTGAGAAAACTAAAAAATCGATGTGAGAAGGGTCTTCATTTGAACGGATATCAATTTTTCGATGTGGAGCGAGTTGAGCAGCATCCACAACAATTTTTGCGCCATAATGGTGAGCCAATTTTGCTATGCGATAAATAGGTTGCACCAACCCTGTCACATTAGATGCTCCTGAAACGCAAACTAAAGCCACTCTGCCTTTGTACAATTCAAGCTTTTGCTCCAGATCCTTTAAATTTAAAACTCCTTTTTCAGTGACTCTCACATGACCAGTTTCGGCTTTATCCCTCCAGGGTAAATCATTCGAATGGTGTTCCATTTCTGTAGTAAGAATGATGGCATCTTTTTTGATCGGAAACCGATATGAGAGTTTGTTTAACGCTTCAGTCGCATTTTTTGTGAAAATAACGGTGTTTTCAGCAGTATCTGCACTAACAAATTTAGCTACAATCTTGTGCGCCTTATCATAAAGCTCTGTACTAAACTGAGATTTAAATCCAGCTCCGCGATGTACACTTGAGTAATAGGGTAGGAAGTTTTGGACAAACTCTGTTACACATTCAAAAGCAGGAGTACTTGCTGCGTTATCCAGGTTTATATAATTTCTCAGCACTCCGGTTGATAAAGGCGTTTGTTGGTCAATCCCGGTAATCTGAAATGAAGACGGGTAAGGTTTTTTTGAATTATCAGTTAGCATCCCATTCTCACCAGTTGGCTTTCTATTTTAGGTTGATTTGAGGGAGTACTTTTGTAGTAATCAAGAGGATTTCCATGATCAACAAATTGAGACCTCCCACCAAAATATGTGGATAAAGATTTTACTCGATCAGCCAAATCCTGATCCTCCTCAGGAATAGTTAAAGGCATTTTGGGATAGAGAAGACGATTGTACCAGTCTTGTATCCCACCTTTAAGAACGAGAGGATTTTCGAAACCTTTCCCTTTTAAAACGGAGAAAGCAAAACTGGGAAGAGAATCAGTTTCGGCATAAACAATAAGTTGAGCTTCAGTTTCAGGATTGAAATCAGATAATTCCTCTATTGGAATATGCTTTGAAGTAGGGATTCTAAATTGATTGTAGTCGGCTAAACTTCTTAGATCTATGAGCAGGAAGTTATCCCTGTTTTTAATCCGCTCAGCCAGTTCAAGTACCGAAATATATTTGGGTTCTCTACCATCTTTTAAGGAAGGCATATCACCAGAAAATACAGATACTACCATCGCAGAAACAGAAAGCGAGAAAGCAACTACGGCCAGTTTATGATTGATACTCAACTTCATTCCTGGCTCTTTGAAGCAATTCTTGTTTCAATTTTCTCAGAGGCCCAAAATCCTGCTAAAGCTACTGTCATCAAAATAAAGACCATCACTCCGGAAGGTATATTGAAGTAATCTACAAAGGTGAGTTCACCCATAGGTGTGGCATTGTAGAAGCCTTCCAGAAGAGGGTAGAGCTCACCGAAAACTAAAATTCCGGACAACATACCAAGAACGTTCATCCAGCCGTCCAGACTACCAGTAGCTCCGGCTACACAGGAAGTGCCGGGACAGTAGCCTCCTACAATGAATCCAACTCCAAAAACCAATCCGCCAATAATTTGAGGAGCAACAAAAGTCGGGGTCAGGTATACCAATTCAAGGTTTAACCATCCAAATTGATTGAACCAAAATAACCCGATCATAGCTGTTATGATAGCTGTAAACATCATTTTGAAAACAGTCATATCAGTACCATAGAATTGTGCTGCTAGTTTTTTTGCACTTCCTAGTCCGGCTCTCTCGAGAAAAAAACCAAAGGCAATGCCAATAAATAGCGCAAAAATCAGACTGGCTTCTTCGCCTATCCATCCGTTAATGAAAAAGGGTCCGTTCATATCCACAACCTCCGAACAAACCAGGCAGTTGCATAAGCCCCGGCGAATAGTGAAATCATAAATAACCAGCTGCCCACATTCATAAGAGCGCCTCCCGTTAATGCCTGACCGCTGGTACATCCTCTTGCGAGCTTAGTACCAAAGGCCATAACTACCCCGCCAATAAAAGCATATTGAAATCTTCTGTTGGTTGAAATGCCGGCGCCCTTCTCAATTTTAATTCTGGTTCTCCCGGCAAAGAGTCCGGACAGAAAGCCGCCAATCAAAACTCCGATTACTTCAAAAACCAGCCAGTCTTTAAGCGGGCTTACAGTTCCATCTCCCAAATAGCCCTGATAGAAATCATTAGCCATTGTTGTGCGTGGTGAGATTACATTTGCAGTAGTCGCAACAACCGATGTCATAGCTCCGGAAGCTCCAATTCCTCTCCCCATTACTAAAAAGGTGAGTAATAAAACTAATCCAAGTCCAATTCCCGAGATGTATGGGTTCCAGTAAGCTTCAGCTTTCTTTGGGAAAATCGTCATCAGTTTACCTCGAGTGGATTATTACCATCGTTACCCCAGGCATGCATCGATCCATCAAATAACCGGGCTTTATAGCCAAGAATTTTAGTGGCGAAGTAAACCAGCGTAGCTTGCTGACCGATATGGCAATACACGACTATGGAAGTTTCTTTATGGAGACCTTGTTCATCAAAGATGGTTTGAAGCTCTTCTTTGGTTTTAAGTATATAGGATCCATTTGGACCTTCATTGACTATTGATGCATAAGGAATTGTTTTTGCCCCTGGTATATGCCCTTTAGAACCCATTGATTCCTGAACTCCTTCATAGAAAACCGAAGCTCTGGCATCTACAATATTCAGATTTTCATTATTCAGGTTCTTTTTTACAAAGCTAATAGAAGCCACAAAATCCGGATCAGGTTTTAGGGTAATTGAACCTTTTGAAACTTCCGGAATTTCTGAGGTTAGTGTTCCGCCTTCATGTTCCCAAAGAGGAAGGCCTCCATCAAGAAGAAAAGTATTATCTCCAAGCCCGAGATAATCCAGCGTAAAATAGAGTCGGGTAGTAGGAGATACCCAGTTGGTTCCTACATAAATGATAATGGTGTTTCCGTCATCAACTCCTATTGATTCAAGGAATGCTTTCAGGTTTTCTACTGGTGGCAGATCATAGACCTGAGTTTCATCGTCAGAACTGAAGGTGTAATCACCTCTTCCGATAAGGTGAGCACCTGGGATGTGCCTTTCATTGTATTCGTCTTCAGGACCTACATGAAGGAGGACGATATCATCCCGGTCAAGGTTTTCCTGAAGCCATTCTACGGATTTGAAAGGGGTAGTTTGGGCATCCGAAGCTAAATGAAAAGTGGAGATAAAAAGAAATACTGAAATAAGTGTTTTCATAAGTTTGTCCATTGGTTTTGAACAAATTACGAGTGCACTTAATAAGTGTTATAGCCAATAAAACGACAGATCCGGCCAGATATTAACTTCTGCTTTCAGATATAGATGAGCCGTATCTCTTTTTCCATAAGCGTTGCAATTGCCTTGAAGCAGAAAATCCACACATTTCTGAAATGGCTTCAATTGTGTAATTAGGGTTATTAATTAACTCCTTTGCCAGCTCAAGTTTCATGCTGTTTTTGAAATCGGTTACGGTGTTTCCAGTAGCTTTTTTAAATTCTCTGGTTAGATTTCTAACGCTTGTATTACCGATTTTGGCCAGTTCATCTAAAGAGAAATTTTGAGAAGGGTTTGAGATTATATGATTCTGTACTTTATGAACCAGAGGATTAAAATGGGTGTGGTAATCTAAATAGATAGAGTTTTGACTTGTTGCTCCTTGCCTCCTTAAATAAACGACCATTTCTCTGGCAACTTTTGTAGAAACGATAGGACCCTGTTCTTCCTCAATAATAGAAAGTGACATATCAATTCCGGAGGTCATACCTGCGCTGGTATAAATTCTTTGATCCTTTTCAAACAACTTGTCAGCCTCTACTTTAACATCAGGATAATGGGATTTCAGGTAATCAATACACTTCCAGTGGGTAGTACATCTTTTTCCATTAAGTAAACCCATGTTGGCAAGAATAACAGAACCTGTACAAATAGTAGCTAACCGAATTCCATTTTGATATTGTTTCTGAACCCAATCTGATATCGTAGAAACTTCCTGATCGATTTCCCTTCTGCCTAGTTTTTTGAAGTCAGTACCAGGAATTATTAAAAAATCTCCTTCTTGTAGATTTAAATCTTTTGGTTGTTTCAGGTTTGAAAGAGTAAGTCCTTGCTCTGAGACGACTTCTTTTGTTAACCCAATAAATTCTAAATTATATTTGATCGTACCAAGATCATTGGCTTCATAAAAAGTTTGTACTGAACCAGCCATATCCAGTAAGTGAATGCCGGGAAAAAGTAAAAAGGAAATGGTTTTAGATCTCATGCTCAAATATGCTAAAAATATCTTTTAAGTAAAGTCTCGGCCTGACTTATAAAATGCCTATCGAATGAATTAGCGTGAACCAAAGCAGGGTCAAGGCTGCAAATCCTTTTAGATCTCATCCATCCGATAGATTGCCCGTATGATGGACGCGGTGGAGTAGGAAAGTAGTTCGTGTCTACTCGAAGCGGGCGGACGGGCTTAAGCCGTCAGGCCGGGATCAAGCCTTCAAAAGAACCTCTTCAAAAGAGCTTCAGCCTGACTTACATAATGACCGCCGAATAAGTTAGCGTGAACCAAAACAGGATAGAGATTGCAGAGTTTAGATCGCTCTTCGAAACCTTTTTGTAAAGGATATTCTTCGTTGTAGCCTTGATAAAACTGGTTATCAAATCCTCCAAAAAGCTGAGTCATTGCTAAATCCATTTCACGGTGACCAAAATAGACCGCCGGATCATAGATACAGGCGCTTCCATCCGTGGTGAACATATAATTCCCACCCCATAGGTCTCCATGGAGCAATGCAGGCGGTTCGTCAGGGAAAATGACGTACGTGTAGTTCATCACCCGATCGAAAATCTGCGCAAACTTTGAAGCTAGCTTACCCGAATCAATAGCCATTTTAACCTGAGGTTCAAGTCTTTCTCTGACAAAGAATTCAAGCCAGTCTGCATGATATTTATTCTGTTGAGGAAGACGTCCAATGTAGTTGTAGTGATCTAAGCCAAAGAGCTCATTCGTTTTCTTGTGAAGTTTTGCAAGCTGTACTCCAAAATCAAAGGATGAACCTGAATTCGATTCCTCAACAAATTCCAATAATAGGAAATCATCTCCTATTAGAAATACCTCAGGAATAATTAAATCAGTAAGTGCTAAGTCAAGTAAACCGAGTCCTTTGGCCTCTGCTTTAAACATATTTCCCGGAGCTGAAGTATTCCACTTGAGAAAGAATCGATCTCCTGAATCAGTCTCAATTTTTGCAGCTTGATTTATATCCCCGCCGTGAAGAAGTTTTCCAGAAGTTAGCTTTATATTAAGCTCAGATTGAATATTTATTTTTATTGCTTCTGGTACCATCAAAAGAATAGTTGAATTACGAATTAGGAATAATTTCTATATAATTATTCCTAATTCTCATATTCCTAATTTAGAATTCAACTGTTAAACCTTTCCAAATACAACAATTGCGTTGTGACCACCAAATCCGAAAGTGTTACTCATGGCATAATTAACCTCAGACTCAACGGCTTCGTTAATAACGATATCTAATCCTTCAGCTTCAGGATCAAGATTCTCTACATTAATGGTTGGCGGGATGATTCCTTCCTGAATAGCTTTAATGCTTGCGATTCCCTCTGCGGCTCCGGCTGCTCCCAACAGATGACCGGTCATCGATTTAGTAGAACTTATTTTTGGTGTAGCTCGACTATCTCCAATTACAGATTTAATCGCTTTTAACTCACTCACATCACCAACAGGAGTGGAAGTCGCGTGCGCATTAATGTAACCAATATCAGAGATAGTCAGTCCGGCCTCTTCAAGAGCAAGATTCATTGCTGTTTTTGCACCCAACCCTTCCGGATGAGTTGCAGAAAGGTGATAAGCGTCAGCAGTACTGGATGCTCCAAGTACTTCTGCAATAATATTTGCCCCTCGTGCAACGGCATGATCATAATCCTCAAGAACGAGTGCACCTGAACCTTCACCCATCACAAACCCATCTCTTTCTGTATCAAAAGGACGGGAAGCTGAAGCCGGGTCATCATTACGTTGCGATAATGCTTTCATAGTTGAGAACCCACCCATTGCCGCGTAGGTAATTGACGCTTCCGATCCTCCGGAAATAATTACATCAGCTTTGCCCAAACGGATGTAATTGAAAGCATCCATGATGGCAGAATTTGAAGTGGCGCAGGCAGAAATCACCGTTTGGTTGATGCCCATTAATCCATGTTTAATGGAGATAATCCCGGAGGCCATATTCGGAATGGTTTTCACAATGAAATAAGGATTAAATCTTGGAGTACCGTTTCCTCGCGCAAATTCCATTACTTCTTTTTCGAAAGAGTCAAAACCACCAACTCCGGTTCCCCAAATTACCCCAACCCGGTGTCTGTCCATATTATCAAAGTCGAGTCCGGACTGGTCAATGGCTTGTTGAGTAGAGCATAACGCGTAGACCACGTAAGGATCATTTTTGCGAATCTCATTTCGTTCCAGATAAATGGATGGGTCAAAATCCTTGAGTTCACAAGCGAATTGTGTTTTATAATGTTCAGGATTCCACTTTGTGATAGGACCCGCTCCACTTTTTCCTTTTTTAAGTGACTCCCAAAACTCGTCTACAGTATTTCCTAAGGGTGTAACGGCTCCAAGTCCGGTGATTACTACTCGTTTCATATATACTTATTAGTAGGTAATTATTTGATAATTTGATCTAAAATGGAGTTTTTAATCTCCGTAAAATCATTACTGCCGGTAATTCTGGCTAGTTGAGTTCCAGCACACATATTGGTAAGAATTTTTTTTGCCTCAATATTTGCAGGACTGCTAAAGCTAAGAAGATTTTTTTCCTTTCCCTTATCTAAAGTTTCGGCAATCCAGTGCAGTACATTTTTGGTAAACTCTGTTACCTTTTCCCGAACTCCTTCTTCCATAGAATTCCAGTCGCTGGCAAAAGAACCAATTACGCAAAGCTTACCGCTAAGCTGAATAGAAGCATAAAAGTTCAAAAACATCTTAATCTGATCTGCTTCATTTTTGGATGAAGCCTTTTCAGTAAAACGATTAAAGCTATCCGTATGGAAATCTACCACAGCTTCTGCGAGATCGGGTTTAGAGGGGTAATGGTAATGTATAGCAGCGTTTTTCACATTCAATGGTTTGGAAATATCCGCATAGCTGAATGCATTGTACCCCTTTTTCCGGATGAGTTCATCTCCAAGTAAAACGATTGTTTCTTTTGTAGAAGCCATAATCAACTTATTAATTGGTAAAGAAGATACTTATTAACTGATAAGTATTCAATCCTGAATATGGAGCTTCAATTCTTCAAGAATAGCTTGGCAACTCCGGTCCACCATTTCGAAAACATTTTCAAACCCATTTTGTCCTCCATAGTAAGGGTCTGGCACCTCTTTATTTCCAGGTTGTGGATCAAACTCTCTTAATAGTTTTACTTTATTGGTAAATTTCCCTTTTCGGTCGAGTTGATTGATGTTAGTGAGATTGGAGGAATCCATCGCCAGAATTAGGTCAAACTCTTCCAGATCGGCATATTCAAATCTTCGGGCTATGGATGGAAGGTGTACTCCATGCTTGTTTGCAGTTTCCTGACTCCGCCGGTCGGCTCGTTCTCCGGTATGATAGGCAGCAGTGCCTGCAGAATCGATATAGAAGTAAGATTCTAAACCAGCCTCTTTCACTTTATGAATAAAGATTCCTTCACCCGTAGGGCTTCGACAAATATTGCCAAGGCAGACAAAGACTAATTTATAAGGGTTTTCTTTAGTGATTTCTCGTAAGTAGTTTTTCATAAAGATTTATTTCAGATTTAGATAAAGGTAGGGGCTTTTCATTAGTTTTTCAGGGATAGTCAGTGAGATGTTAAATTTATTATCAGAAAGTTTTTAACCGAACAAACCCTAAGCTTTTCTTTAAGAATTGCTATATTTGAGGCTTATAATGATTCGCCGGACTAAAACTTTTTATGGCAAAAAAATTTAAGGAAATAAAGCAGCTTAATTATCCCAACACTGAAGTTGAGATTTTAAACTGGTGGAAGGACAATCAGATTTTCAATAAGAGCCTCGAGAGCAGAGAGGATGGAATTCCTTTTACCTTTTTCGAAGGACCACCTACAGCCAATGGAAAGCCGGGGATTCATCATGTAATGGGTCGTACTGTAAAAGATCTTTTCTGTCGATACAAAACACTGAAAGGATTCAGGGTAGAGCGAAAGGCAGGCTGGGATACACATGGACTTCCTGTAGAAATTGAAGTTGAAAAAGAACTCGGCTTAGAAGGACGGTCTCAGGTTGAAGAATATGGCATTGCAGAATACAACGCTAAGTGTCGCGAGAGTGTTCTTAAATACAAAGACCTCTGGGATGAGTTAACCTCGAGAATGGGATATTGGGTAGATCAGGAAAATCCATATATCACTTTTAAGAACGAATATATTGAATCAGTTTGGTGGGCACTTCACAAGCTCTTTGGAAAGGGACTGGTTTACAAAGGGTATAAAATACAATGGTATTCTCCCGGAAGTGGCACGGTTCTCTCTTCTCATGAGGTGAGTCTTGGGTATAAAGAAACTCAGGACCCTTCTATTTATGTGAAATTCCCGGTAAAGGGAGAAGAGAATACGTTCTTTTTGGCATGGACAACCACACCATGGACCACTATTTCAAATATGGCACTTACGATCAATCCAAACCTGGATTACGTAAAAGTAGGCCACAATGATGAGAATTATATTGTAGCCAAAGGCTGTGAAGAACGGGTTTTTGGAGAAGACTTCATCCACATTGAAGATATAAATGGATTTCAGCTATTAGGCAGAGCTTATGAGCCGATTTTCGATTATGCTCAAAAAGAACATGATCCATCAACAGCATGGAAGGTGATCCCGGCAGATTATGTGACCACCGATGATGGAACCGGTGTTGTGCATACAGCCCCGGCTTATGGTGCGGATGATTACGATTCTTGCCAAAAAGCAGGAATCCCGATGTTCAACCCAATTGACCGTGAAGGGAGGTTCACTTCAGAAGTTCCTGAGTTCGAGGGGCAGTGGTTTAAAGAAGCCGATAAAGAAATTGCGCGAGCCATTAAAGAAAAAGGCCTGATGTTCCGCCATGAGACTTATGTTCACAACTACCCATTCGATTGGCGTAAAGGCACTCCTTTGATGAGTTATCCGGTGGAATCGTGGTTTATCAGAACTACCGATGTAAAAAAACGCATGGTGGATCTCAATAAGACCATCAACTGGAAACCGGAAAGTACCGGCTCCGGACGGTTTGGAACCTGGCTCGAAAATAATGTTGACTGGGCTATTTCACGTCAGCGCTACTGGGGAACTCCAATCCCAATTTGGCAAAGCGACAAAGATCCCGAATATGTAGAATGTATCAGTGGCATGGGCGAGCTTAGAGAGAAGGCAGGCATCCCTGAAGACCAGGAGATTGATTTACATCGCCCGTTTATCGATGAAATTACCTGGGAAGCTCCGGACGGTGGGACCATGCGCCGAATTCCTGATTTGTTGGATGTCTGGTTTGATTCTGGTTCTATGCCCTTCGCCCAATGGCACTATCCCTACGATAACGATCACGAATTCAGCTACAACTATCCCGCCGACTTTATTGCTGAGGGTGTAGACCAGACACGAGGTTGGTTCTACACACTACACGCGTTGGGAACCATGCTTTTTGATGAAGTAGCATTTAAAAATGTAGTTTCGAACGGACTTGTTCTCGACGATAAAGGCGAGAAGATGAGTAAGTCGAAAGGGAATTCTGTGGATCCTTTTGAAGTAATTGAGAAATACGGAGCGGATTCTGTTCGCTGGTATATGATGAGCAATTCAGCTCCTTGGGAGAATTTGAAATTCAGTATTCAGGGACTCGAAGAAGTTCAGCGAAAGTTTTTCGGTACGTTGATCAATACGTATTCGTTTTTCGCTCTTTATGCCAATATTGATGGATTTACCTATTCCGGAAATCAGATTCCCGTTCCTGATCGCCCTGAAATAGACCAGTGGATAATTTCAAGATTGAATACCACGATCAAATTGGTAGAAGAATATTTTGAAGCTTATGAACCTACCAAAGCTGCACGTGAAATGGAGACTTTTGTTGAGGAGCTTAGCAACTGGTACGTTCGAAGGAATCGACGACGTTTCTGGAAATCCGGAACTACACTAGATAAAACGGCTGCTTACCAAACACTCTACGAATGCCTTAAGAGTATGAGTCAGCTGATTAGCCCGATTGCTCCTTTTGTGGGTGAGTGGTTGTATCAGCGATTGAATGAAGTTTCGAAGCTGGATGAGGAATCCGTGCATTTGTCATTCTTTCCGACCGTGGAAGAAACGGCGATTTTTAAGAATCTGGAACATAAAATGGATATGGCCAGATTAATTTCATCTGTGGTACTTCGTATCCGAAATCAGATTGATATCAATGTTCGTCAGCCGCTCTCCAGAATTATCCTGCCGATTAAGGATGAAGGAGAAAGACAGGCTATTCTTTCGGTTAAAGACATCATTCTGGAAGAAGTGAATGTGAAAGATATCCAGTTTGTGGATGATGACTCAGGTATCGTGCATAAAAGTGCGAAACCGAATTACCCGGTATTGGGTAAACGATTGGGACCAAAGATGAAAGCAGTTGCTTCAAAAGTAAGTCAGCTTAATACAGATGAAATCACTAATTTTGAGCAGCAAGGCTATATTGATATCGAGCTGGAGGAAGGAGAAAATATCCGACTTGATGAAGAAGGACTTGAAATTATTCGCACAGGTCTCGAAGGTTGGCAGGTAGAGACTGAACGTGGGTTGAGTGTTGCGGTAGATACTGAAATGAATACTGAGTTGATTCAGGAAGGTTTGGCGCGAGAGTTTGTGAATCGTGTACAAAATATGCGAAAAGAAGCAGATTTTGAGGTCACAGACCGAGTAGTTCTTGGCGTGGTTGCTTCAGATGATTTAAACGAAGCAGTAGTATCGATGAGCGATTACATCAAGAAAGAAACGTTGGCCGAAAAACTTCAGCTGGAAGAACTTGAAGTATCAGATTTTATTAAAACTTGGGAAATCGGTGACGGCGAGTGTACCATTTCCATAAGAAGAACGGTTAATTCCTAAAGAAGTAAAAACATGGCTAAGAAAGCGGAAAACCAAGAGGGCGAACGCGTCTCTCCTTATAGCGACAAAGAGTTAGAATACTTTAAAGAAATCATCCTCAAAAAGAGAACGGATGCTGAAGATGAACTGAACACATTGCAACGCAGTTTGCGTGAAAGCATGGAAAACTCATCGGATGAGTCAGCCTATTCATTCCACATGGCAGATGCCGGCACGGATGCTCAGGAGCGGGAGAAAACGTACATGCTGTTCAACAGAACACGTAAGTTTGTGAAGTATCTGGATGATGCCCTTAAGCGCATCGACAACAAAACGTACGGAGTGTGCAAAGTAACCGGAAAGAAGATTTCCAAAGGAAGGCTGGAGGCGGTTCCTCACACCCAGCTAAGTATTGAAGCAAAATTGAAACGCCGTTAACAGTCTCAGCTTTTGACATCAAAGAAACTACTGGCATTATTTGCGCCCGCTGCTATTGTTGTGGCTATCGATCAATGGACGAAGTATATCATTCGGACCTCACCTGAATTGCACCGGATGGATATTATCGACGGCTGGTTGTCATTCTATTACACACAGAATGATGGCATGGCGATGGGGATTGATATTTTTTCTACGCCGGTTATAAGCTCCATCTCCATAATTGCGACCATCGGGATACTCGCTTATCTGCTCTATACCATTGATAAAGCTCCGATTGGATATCTTATTCTTATGGGATTGGTGGTAGGTGGAGCACTTGGGAATATAACCGACCGACTTATTATGGGATATATTGAGGGGTACGGAGGATTACTGGATGGCCATGTTGTAGATTTTATCTTCTTCAATCTGGAACTCTTCGACCGAACGGTTTTCCCTTATATATTTAATGTGGCGGATGTAGCCATATCTGTTTCAATAATCTCTTTGCTCATCTTTCAAAGAAAGCTAATGCCTCATGATGTAAATGAAGAAGAGATAGTAGAAGAAACATCCTTAATGGACGGTGCTGTTGTATCTGGGGATAGCGCTGAAGACAACTCCTCTGAAAAAGAGTAGGCCAGCTTAAGTGACCATCTTTTCCCACATCTCAGTTTTCATCTCAATAATTCTGGGATTAGCGGTTGTACACTTGTTAAGCGGGGTTTCTCTAATCCTTGACAAAAGGGTGCAAACTAAAACCTACGCACTGCATGGGCTTTGGACACTAAGTATGCTCTTTGTCTCAGTGAATGTATGGCTTAGTAGCTTTGTACTTTCTTCGCTCGAAACAATGAGTGCGATTCACTTCTTCAATCTTCTTGCTTACGCAACACTCGTGTATTTGATGAGCGGATTATTATATCCGGTACGAGGCGAAGAAGTAACCGACTTCAAAGAACATTTTAATGAAAATCGGTTCAGGTTATATGTGCTCGGGATACTCTTTATTTTTATAGATGCATTTGATGGAGTTTTGGAGCACTATAATGCCGGAGTAGCGTGGGATATAGGTCAGTTTGCTACTCTGGGAACGTGGTTGGTTTTCTTTTTGATCGGGCTCAAAGTGAAGAACCCGAAATTCGACTGGGCAGTAGCAATCGTCTTTTTTATTGGATTGCTTGGGTGGTTCCAAAGCATGGTAGACGAAACCAATATACTTTCCTGGTAGACGTGATTACTCTTCCAGTGAAGTCTTCTTTTTAGGGGAGAAAATATCCAGGTCGTCTTCAAAAGTTACCTGATCTACAATTTCCAATCCAAAGCTTTTAATTCCGATTCTCTTAACCGGATTATTTGTGAGCAGCTTTAATTTTCTGATTCCCAAAGAGCGTAAAATCTGAGCTCCAACTCCATAGTCTCTGGAATCGCTGCGCTTGGGATTATTGTCAATTTCTTCTTCAGTAGGAGTTGGTCCTCTTCCTTCCTGCATCATTTTAAGAGTTCGAAGCTGGTTTACGAGTACAGAACCCCGTTGATTTCGGTTCATATACAAAACCACTCCCTTACCTTCGCGTTCAACCTGGAGCATGGCCTGATGAAGAAGTTCACTGGTATCGGCATTTCTGGCGCCAAATATATCACCAATCAAATCAGATGAATGAACACGGGTAAGCACTGCTTCATCTTTAGTCCAGCTGCCTTTGGTAAGAGCAAGGTGAATATCCCCGGTTAACGTCTCCTCAAATGCATGAAGATCAAAATCACCATACATGGTAGGCATATTTACCTCCATCACTTCTTTTACCAGACTCTCATTTTCATTTCGATAGGCAATGAGATCTTTAATAGTGATGAATTTCATGTCGAATTCTTTCGCCATTTTGGCGAGATCCGGAACACGGGCCATTTCACCGTTTTCGAGCATGATTTCACAAATAATGCCCACTGGCTTGAGTCCGGCCATCCGGGCTAAATCCAAAGCTGCTTCAGTATGACCAGCCCGACGAAGAACTCCGCCTTCTGCTCCAATCAGTGGAAAAACGTGTCCCGGGCGACGAAAATCACCGGGTTTAGATTCTTCATTGGTAAGTTCACGAATGGTATTTGCACGATCTGAGGCAGAAATGCCTGTAGTCGTTTGGCGCTTATGATCGATAGAAATGGTGAAGTTGGCTTCATGGGGATCGGCACCTTCCATCACCATATTATTAAGATGGAATTTTTTAGCTACATCAACGGTGACGGGAGCACAAACCAACCCTCGCCCGTGAGTAACCATGAAATTAATCGCTTCTGTAGACACCATTTCGGCGGCCATTAAAAAGTCACCTTCGTTTTCCCGGTCTTCATCATCCACCACGATGATCATTTTGCCATGTTTAATATCCTCAATGGCTTCGGGGATGGTATTGAAACGAATCTTTTCCAACTTACTTGTCTTTCTTTTCAGGTTTGTTTGGGTTCACATCGGTGATAGCTGATTTCAGGAAACGGATTTTAACATTGCTTCCTACTTCTACCAACACAGAATCATCTTCGATGGCATTCAGAATTCCGATGATGCCTGAAGAAGTAACCACTTTATCACCTTTCTTCATTTCGTTTACTTTTCTGGTGATTTCTTTCTGTCGCTGACTTTGCGGACGGATAATGAAAAAATAAAACACGAGAAAAATCCCGCCCAGGAATATAAGGTTGATGATTCCACCACTTGAGTCGCCACTTGGGCTGCCCATCAATAAATAGCTAAAATTGTGCATGACTGATTTAAATATCTGCGATTTTAATTAAGCGCAGAAAGATAAGAGAAATTTAAGACCAATGGGGAATTAAGAATGGTTCAATTGCTACTCGCACCAATAGTTCCGATTACTTCAGATCTTAATTTATCAGGGTTAAACGACTGACCTCTTTTAAAAACCATTTTAGTATTTGAAATATCCGAAATATTAATTGTTGGGTTCCCGTCGACAATTAATAGGTTGGCGAGCTTACCAATTTCAATTGTACCAAATTCATGCTCACTTCTTAAAGCTATTGCAGGATTTCTTGTTGCTGCTTTAATCGCTTCCATACGACTGAGACCTGCTTTAACAAGTAATTCCAATTCTCGGTGTAGAGCATAACCAGGAACTGTTTTAGGCGAAACAGGATCAGTGCCAGTAACAATTAATGCTCCTTTTTTTGCGAGCTCTCCAATCAGTTTTAGTTGGTTATCAAGAACGGTTGTAAGACAATGTTGTATTTCAGGGGCTGAATTTATACGTGACTCAAATCTATTATACGAATCAAGTACATCCTCATGAAGATATCTTTTCCAGGAAACCAAAATAGTTGTTGAGTCTGGTATCATAGTTTCGAGTGCTACTATCGTAGGATCGATATAAGTGTTCGAGGAAATAATGCTGCTAATAAGCTCGTTCACTTTCGGGTCAGAAAAATCAATTTCAATTTCTTCACAACTAAGGTTAATATTATTCAACCCATACTTTTTTAATTCAGGCATCCCAATCAAACCATGTTCAAGTCCGTCAATTCCCAATTCAATGGCGCGAATGGTTGAAACAGAGTCAAGATGACCAGTGATTGGTAAGTTATATTTATCAGCTAAGGAAATAATTTGTTGAAGGCGATCTTCAGTTATATTTATATATACTTTTACTCCATCAATTTTGCCCTTCCACCTTCTAAATTGTTCTTCTATTTCTGAAGCAGAATTTGATCCTTTAATCCAGTTAACTCTGGATGGTTGATTATCAAAATATGGTCCTGCGGTCAGGATATCTGGGCCACTTAGTTCACCATATCGTACACTTTTTTGTAGTAATAATGTGTTCTCTACATCATACTCACCAGGGGAAAAAATAGTGGTGATACCTCCTGCAAGGAAAAGATTTAAATATGATGGTTCATTTTGAATTGTACCTCCTGTATTCACATACAAATGTCCGTGCATATCGGTTAGCCCGGGGAGAATAGCTGAACCTTGTAAGTCAATAACTTCTGAATTTGTAGGGATCTTTATGCCGATACCTATTTCACTTATCCTTTCCCCACAAATAAGAACTGTTCCTTTTTGAGCTTCATCACTTATTCCATCAATTATAAGACCGTTGATTAAAGCGACAGTTTTTGTGGTACACTGGGAATACACTAAGCTAACATCCAGTAAGAGAAAGGTGATAAAAAGTATCTTGAATAAATTCATATTGCAATATGTATATATTTTTAAAATTTATTGGTCAATACAGGAAGCATTATAACCAGTTTTAGCAGAACAATTTTTACTTTAGTTGTCATCCTGAACTCGTTTCAGGATCTGTGAAGCTTGAAATTTTGATCCAATTCTAATCCATAACAAAGAACCTTTATCTACAGATGCTGAAATAAATTCAGCATGACAACTTTAAAGTTCATTTATCCTTGCTTACTCAACCACCACCAAGGTAGCCCTTGGGCGATGAGCTGAAAAATATCCAACTCCATTTTCCACATTCGTTGGATGATTTACCGGTTCATTTGCTAGGGAAGAAATCAATCCGCCTGAACGACGACGCGCTTCCAGGAACCGATAATACCCCTCACTGATGTTGGTTACCACTACCAAAGCGGAATCGGTGGTGGATGTAAAACTGATGAGTTCTTCTCTTCTTATGATTCCATCATCGCTAACGCCCCGGTCGGTGAGCAGCTCTTCATAAATCAAAAAAGTATTGTTGTTAAAAAAGAAGTCGTTTTCAGAAGAATCTCTAGTTGTAGTATCCTGGTCGGTAAGCTGGTAAGCCTGAACAACAAAGAAATTGTCCTCTGGTCGATCGATAATGTTGTAGGTGAGTACAGCTGCGTCATCAAAACGAGTAGAGTCTCGGGTAACAGTAACAGAATCGGTTTCAATTTGAGGAAACAGCATACTTTGTGCTGATATAGAACTGCCTGAAGTGGAGTCGAACACAGAAAGGGTTAATTGCTGGAAATCATTGAAGGCTTCAAGCTGAGTTCCATATAATCCGCTAACATCAAAAATATTTTCAAGCGTATCGATAATACCTTCGTATTCTAAAGTTACGAGTGCACGATTTAGTAACAGGCGTTCAATCGCATTGTTGGTTAAATCATTTACATCCTCGGCCGAAAGTGCAGAGAAACTTCGGGAAAGTGTTACATAAAAGGTTTCCTCAGGACCAATCAGCGAAGCTACGGCGACTTTTTCTTCTGCTGGTTCTACCGAGATTGGAAGGCTTTCGATGGAGCAGGATGAGAATAAAACTCCAATAACTAGTAAAACCAACATTTGCGAGCGGGGTGACATAATCTTCCTGAATATGGAAATGAAGTGTGTAGCAGGAGATCGCTTCACTTTGCTCGCAATGAATTTCAATATGTTAATTACTAGTCTCATTTCGATGAAAAATTAAAGTTGTAAGCGATGGATGGAATAAAGCCAAACAGTCCTTGCTGCACATACTCCTGAGTTATCCCATTACTTTGAATATCAACTCTGAAAGGAGCAGCGCGATTGTAAAAGTTATAGGCTCCGATATGCCATTCTCCACCAAAACGGCGATTGCCTCTCGGTTTTAAGATAAAATTGATATCCAACCGATGAGTTGCCGTTAACTGAGTACTGTTTCTCGCACCATAAATTGGAATGAGCTCTACCTGAGTCAGTGAAGCGTTAGGCATCAGAAACTGACCGGTTTGTGGGGTAAACCAGGCTCCGGACTGGAAGGTCCACACCGCCGAGAACGAAACCCGTTCATTCAATTCGGTAATAGTTACCAGTGTTGCAACATGCCTTCGGTCAAACTTAGCCGGATAGGTATTTCCATCATTCAGGTTACTGAAAGTCCGTGATGTTTTCGAAAGGGAGTATGACACCCATCCTGTGAAAGCACCATATTTTTTGCGTAGCAAAAACTCGATTCCGTAGGCTTCACCATCTCCTGAAATCAATTCCTGCTCAAAGTTATCATTCAGAATCAGGCTGGCTCCTTCCCGGTATTCAATCAATCTTTTGAGTGATTTATAGTAAGTCTCCACAGAGAAACTAAGTTGGTTTTGGGGGAAGATTCTTGTGTAGCCTAACGCATACTGATGAGCACGCTGTGGCTTAACATTCTGAGTAACCGGATACCATAAATCTGTTGGAAGTGCGATAGAGGATGAAGAGACACGATGCATGTATTGTCTCATTAAACTGTAACTGGCTTTTATTGAGTTATCATCATCAAACTTATACCGCAGGGCGATTCGGGGTTCTGGGCCAGAATACACTTTTCCTTCAGTGATTGTCATAGAATACCTTAGCCCGATGTTAACCTTAAGTTCTTTCGAAACATCTCGTTCATTACCTCCATAGATTGCCCATTCTGTATTTTGAATGAGATTTCCTTCTCTGTTATCCACGAAATCTGAAATATCACCCGAGGTGCTGATTACATTCGGGCGAAAAAAATGTGTGACGGTTTGAGCTCCAAAAATGAATTTATTTTCTGTGGATTTGAAATACTGCCAGTCTGCCTTAACCCCAACGTCCTGGATTTGTGATCGGATTAGCAGAGAATTATCAATGAAATCTCCCTGGATGTCGTACTTAAAACGGGTTTGGTGAAGAGTGACATTAGAGAAAACTTTCTGGTTCTTGTAGATGTGATTCCATCGAAGAGTGGATGTGAAGTTCCCAAGTTTAAATCCGAAATTTAAGTCTTCGTCTCCCTCATCTTCACTCGAAGTCTCATCAAAAGCCAGTACATCATTCCCAAAATAGGAACTAAAATAGATACGGTCATTATTACTGATTTTATAGTTCAGCTTCGCATTGTAATCATAAAAATAATAGGGGAGATCAGCTCCAAAAAGGCCAAACACACGATCAATGTAGGTACGTCTTGCAGCTAACATAAAGCTCATTTTATCTTTGATCACAGGTCCGTCAATCGTAAGGCGCGAAGTTAGCAAACCGATTCCTCCCCGGGCGTTGAGCCGATTTACGCTGCCATCATTCATGCGAACATCCATCACCGAAGAAAGCCGCCCGCCGTAGTCGGAAGAAAAGCCTCCTTTTACCACTTCCACATCTTTAATCGCATCCGAATTGAAAACGGAGAAAAAGCCAAACAAATGCCCCAAATTGTAAACTACAGCATCATCAAGAACTACCAGATTTTGATCATCGGTTCCGCCTCGCACAAACATTCCGGTAGTTCCCTCATTTCCGGAAGTGACTCCCGGCAGCAGTTGGGCTACTTTAATCAAATCAGCTTCTCCGGCCAAAGTTGGAATATTCGTGATTTCTTGTGGGCTTAAACTTACAGCACTCATTTTGGTGGAATTTACCTGCTCCTGAAGTTCGAGTCGGGTTGCTGAAACTTCAACTTCACCTAATTGTCCGACTTGTTCCACCAGATAAAAGTTGAGACTTTTGTTTTCGCTTAAGTTGATGAGGGTATCAATAGGTTCATATCCAAGATAGGAAACAGAAATTCTGAAAGAGGTTTGATTCACGGTTAGTGAATAGAAACCATACACATTAGTTGCAGTACCGGTTTCCAGTTCCGGCAGATAGAGTGCCGCCCCGGGTAAAGCTTCTCCATCTGATTTATCATAAATATGTCCGCTTAACGTATACTGAGCATTAGCCTGAGTAATAAAAAAGAGGGAGTATATTATGACAAAGAGATACCGCATTATTAATCTCTCAGTTTAAAATGAAACCCAAGGTTGCTTCCTATAAGAGATGCTATAACAGGGCTGCCATCAATGCGGTAATACTGGAACGTCTGCTTTACCAATAAGGACATTGAGACATTCCGGAACAACTTAAGGCGAATACCAACCGGGATCGTGAGCCCAGCTGATGCCGACTGTTTTCCAAAGAAACTGAACTCCTCGTTTTCAAGCTCTCTGTAGAATATTACTTCTTCAGTTCGGGAGGAAACGGGTATTCCAAAATTAATCTGTCCACCGGCAATCAACGAAAGCCTTTTATCGGGTCTGAGCGTGAATTGATACCCGCTCTTCAGAAAAAAATATTCGTTTCTAACGATATAATTCGCTGATACAGATAAGGTATCCTGAACAGAGCCATTAACTAAAAACAAGTCAGATTCAATGCTGTTCCGTTCTATCCCGGCTATAAATTGATGTCTTTTGTCCTGGTTAAGACTAAAAATAAAATCTATTTGAAAGCCTTCCTTTCTAAACACGTTTGGATGATCAATTTCAGAAGTAATTGAGGTTCTGAAAAGGGCAGGGGTTCTGGTGTTTGATATGAATGAAGTAACTGTAGGCAGATTACTACTGCTCCCCGACTGAGAAGCACTTCCTATTTCAATAGCATCAATAACTATGCGTTGAGCGTATAGCTCTCCCGCTGTAAACAGTAGCAGGAATAGGATACCAAATTTAAAAACGCTGGAAGTCAAACATCTCGCTTTAGTTTCAATGTAAGAAGGTAGAAAAAGAGAATGGGATTAAGAAAGGGAAGATGAGACTACTTTTTCGAGACTTACTATTCTTATTGGTATTGCGTATGTTATAACATTGTTATAACAAAATTATCATTATGATTAAAAAACTTCAAAATATTGGGAACAGTCGTGGTATAATCCTTGAGAAAGGACTATTAAAGTTATTAAAGGTTGAAGATGAAAATTCTGTTGAGATTGTGCCTCATGCAGATGGACTTTTGATAAAAAAAGTAGACGCTAAATCTGCTTATCAAGAGATTAGCAAGAAGCATAGAAAGTCGTTGGATAAATTGGGAGAATAATGACCGAGCCAATATTTCTAAGCTTGGAAGATGTATTATTTATCCATAGTCAGGAAATCTTTACTGCTGGGGGAGAACCAAGTACCAGGGATGAAGAAGCAGTTAAAGCTTGTGTTGAAGCACCAAAAGCAAGTTTTGGAGGAGAATACCTATACGATATCTTTGAAATGGCAACGAGCTACATCTCTTGCTTTGTGTTTCGCCATCCTTTTATTGATGGAAATAAAAGAACTGCTTTGGCTTCCGCATTATCCTTTCTCTATTTGAATGGATACCAGATTAAAGAAAAATACGATCTTGAATTGGCAGATTTAGTAGTGGACTTAGTAACTAAGAAAATTACTAAAGAAGATGTAGCCAGGCATTTAAAGGATCAGTCTTTTTGATGTTCAATAGAATCGTTTCTCTCTCTTAGCATAATCTGCCAAAATCCCAGCAGGCTTAAACCTCGGTCCGAATTTCTCAGCATACTCATTCAAACGATCAACAATGGTTTGTATCCCCACATGATCAATATAGCGAAACGGTCCACCAGTGAAAGGAGGGAAACCTAATCCAAGAATAGCTCCCAGATCTCCATCGGTTGGAGATCTCAAAATATCTTCCTGCAAACAATAAGCCGCTTCATTTATCATCATTAGTGCCATTCGGTGCTGAGTAGTTTCAGAATCAGGATTGGAGCGTGATCCTCCTCCAAAAAAGGAATATATCTCTGAGTTAGGCTCTTTCTTTTTACCGTTGTAGGTATACATACCTTTTTTATTCTTACGACCTAAATAACCTGCATCCATCAATTCCTGTGCTTTCACAGATGATTTTCCACCTCGGGCATTAAAGACCGGAGCCATTGTTTCTCCGACATGAGCGCCAACATCAATGCCTACTTCATCCAGCAAAGCCATCGGGCCAACCGGGTAACCAAACTGTTTCATGATTTTGTCAAGGAATTCAATGGAAGCCCCTTCTTCAAGTAGCAGCAATGCTTCATTCATATACGGAGCCAGAATTCTGGTGGTATAAAATCCGGGGCCATCGTTCACTACAATTACCGTTTTACCCTGTTTTACGCCAACTTCATAGGCAGTAGCTGTAACCCAATCTGCGGTTTGGGGCGTAGTGATAATTTCAAGTAACGGCATTTTTTGAACAGGAGAGAAGTAGTGCATTCCAATGATATTCTCTGGTCTTTTAGCTCCTTTCGCTATTTCGGAAATGGGCAGGGAAGAGGTGTTGGAGGCAAAAATGCAGCGCTCACCAGTGACTTTTTCTACCTCTGAAACAATTTTACGCTTCAAATCCAGATCTTCGAATACAGCTTCAATTACCAGATCCACTTTCCCAAAAGAATCATAAGAATCCGTTCCGGTAACTTTACTTGCAAGTTGATCCCGCTCAAAGGAAGTAATGATTTTCTTCTTTGATTTTTGATTCAAAGTATCCCAAATCACTTTTTCTCCTTCAGCCGCCGCTTCCAGGGTTTGATCCTTCAGCAAGACCGAGTATCCGCCTTTATTGATGCTCACATCAGCGATACCGGAACCCATAAGTCCCGCACCCAGGACTCCAATAGTATTAACCTTCTTCACTTTATCTTTCATTGGATTCTTTTTAGAATCCGTCATCCCAAAAAAGAGATTTACCAGCGCTCTGGATTCCGGAGTTGCACCGGCTTCACCAAAAAGGCTGGATTCGTTTTCGAGTCCTTTCTTCAGCCCTTTTTGATAGCCGTACTTTACCGATTCTATAATCATCAATGGAGCCGGATAATTGCCCTTTGTTTTTCCGAGTGTCTTCTTGCGGGCTTGAGAAAAGATGATATTTCGCCCAATTGGATTTCCTTCCAACACTTTTTCAATAAAAGAGCGCCTGTCTTTCCTTTTAAATGAATCAGTTCCCGAGAGCTTATGGACGGCTTTAATCGCAGCTTTCTCTAGTGCGTCTTTATGAGTGAGTTCATCTACCAACCCTATACTTTTAGCTTTTCGGGCATAAATGTTTCCTCCTGTCAGCATATAGCTCAATGCTTTCTGAATCCCAATTACCCTTGGTAAACGCTGAGTACCGCCTGTACCGGGAATCACACCCAATTTAACTTCAGGAAGAGCCAGAACGGTTTTAGAATGATTGGTTGCAATCCGGTAATCACAAGCCAGAGAAAGTTCTAACCCGCCGCCCATGCAACTGCCATGAATGGCTACAACTACTGGTTTTGAAGAGGCTTCAATCTTGTTCAGAATCTCATGACCATCCTTACTGAGTTGCTCCAGATCCTCTGCCGTTTCTCGTACTTTAAACATCTCAATATCTGCACCGGCAATAAAATTATTTTCTTTTCCGCTAATGAGAACGGCTCCCTTCAATGAAGTATCAGATTCAAGCTGATTCAAAAAATCTTCAAATTGCGCCATCAAAGACTCATCCAGGGTGTTAACCTTTTCACCGGGTTTATCGAGGGTAAGAATGGCAGCAGATTCTTTTTTTGTGATGTTGATGTAACTCATAACAGGAAGTTGTCATCCTGAACTTGGTTCAGGATCTGTTGGGAATGGAAAGTTCGCTCTATAATGGTATAAATTCTATGGGCTGTTATTCGGTACACCCCTAAATCCCCTCTCAAGAGGGGACTTTTATTTACCAAATAAATAGATAACTCAGCTTTCATACCTCTCCAAAATCATGGCATGTCCCTGTCCACCGGCTGCGCAGGCTGAAACCAAAGCATATTTTCCATCTTCACGAATCAAACGATTGGCAGCAGTCGTGACAAGCCGGACACCCGTGGCACCAAACGGATGCCCTAAAGAAAGTGAGCCTCCAAGAGTGTTTAGTTTATCCATCGGGATTTGTCCGACTTTTTTATCACGATTTAAAGATTTCTTAGCAAAATCTTCTGAATCTAAGGCATTTAAGACAGAAAGAACTTGCCCGGCGAAAGCCTCATGGAGTTCAAAAACATCGATTTCATCCAGGCTAAGTTCCATAGCATCTAGCACTTTTGGAGTTGCGTAAGCGGGTCCAAGTAATAACTCATCTCCGGGGTCCTGCGAAACGAAATTGTATTCTCTAACATAGGTTTTTGGTTTCAATCCAAGCGATAGAGCGGTTTGTTCTTCCATCACCAAACAAGCAGAAGCTCCGTCAGTTAGAAAAGAAGCATTCCCAGCGGTGATGGTTCCATGTTGTTTGATGAAAGCCGGTCGAAGTTTTGCCAGTTTCTCCATTGAAGTGTCTTCCCGGAAACCATTGTCATGCTCAACCACGTTAAATTCAGGAGGGACTTTAGCAGGTATCAGTTCTTCATTTAACAGTCCTTCTTTGGTAGCTTTTGCTGCCATGTGATGAGAGCGCATAGCAAATTCATCCTGATCCTTTCGTGAAACTCCAAATCGGGCAGCCATACGATCGGCACTTTGTCCCATAGTTTCCCCGGTTGAAAACTCCGCGATGGCTGGGAGTTCAGGTAGAAAATCTTTAAATCCCAATCCCTTAAAAAACTTCAGAAATTCCAGAGGTGATTTATATTTACGAGCTGCTAATACATTTTGGCGAAATTTTTTCTTGAAGCGGATAGGGATATCAGACATCGTTTCAGTTCCTGAAGCCAGGATAATCCTAGCCTGACCTGATCTGATTAAATCCACTCCACTTGTTATAGATTGGTTAGAGGATATACAAGCCATTGCAGTGGTAAAAGCCGGAACGGTATTGGGTATACCAGCACCCAATGCACTTTCACGAGCTACATTACTGGTCCGGACTTCCTGAATGACATTTCCCATAATAACTCTATCAATTGTAGCAGGGTCTATTGGATTTCTGGCAAGTAATCCTTGAATGGCCATTTTTCCCAAATCATAAGCCATCAGGTCATTATAATCAGTTCCGGATTTCAAAAATGGAATTCGGGCTCCGTCTACCAAAACGGCATTAAAAGGATATTCTCTGTTGGCTTTCATACTACACTTGAGTTATTAATCAGCAATAAGTTAACAGTGTTAACCAAATAATCAATAATAGTTTTGTTTTTTCTTTGAGTGGAGTTTAAATACTCTTATATTTGTCGCCCTTCAACAGAGCGGGCGATTAGCTCAGTTGGTTTAGAGCACCTCGTTTACACCGAGGGGGTCGGGGGTTCGAGTCCCTCATCGCCCACAAGAAATTTAAAGCCATTCGATAGTATCGGATGGCTTTTTTTGTATCCAAGATTCAGATTACAATCTTTTCATAAATAATTACTAATAAAAAAAGTGCTGTATTTGTTTTAAGTTGATATAGAAATGGAAAAAGTATTGTATCAATTATTGTATTGTGGATATAAAATTTGTCAAACGATCGGTAGTAAAAGCTTCTAAAAAGAGGATATCAAAATTTCGACCTTTGCTGGAGGCAATCGAAAAACTAAAACCCGGTGGTCAGGCAATAGAAGTGCCTTATGCAAATGACAAAGCGATGAATTCAATGCGAACTGCTGTATATCAGTTTTGCCGGCAGAAAAAATTCTCGGTAAAAAGTCGCAGAGATACTGCGAATAAAAAAATATATTTCTATCGGGATAAGTAAATTCATAAAGCTGAGCCTGATCCTCAAATTTTTGATCTGAATTTCCAACAAATCAGATTTTTCCTTTCCCATCCTTTCGGTACATTAAGCGCAGTTATTATTATTGAATGTACAGCGTATGAATATTACCGAAAAAATTACCCCTGAAAGACTTTCCAGGGAAAGCCTTTTAAACAAGTTTAGAAAAGTAAGGGAGTTCACACATTACTTAGTTGAACCGTTAGAGGTAGAGGATTTTGTAATTCAGGCAATGGAGAATACAAGTCCTACAAAATGGCATCTTGCCCATACCAGCTGGTTTTTTGAGACTTTTGTGTTAGATAAGTTCCAACCTGGCTTTGAAAGTCTTCATCCACAGTATGCTTATTTTTTTAACTCCTATTATTTACAAACAGGGGTTCCTTTTGCCCGTACAAAAAGAGGGTTACTTTCTCGCCCAACAGTGAAGGAAGTATTTGAATACCGTGGGTATGTGAATGAGCAAATTGAAGATTTTATCAATAGTTGTGATGAAGTCTGGTCAGAAGCTGCATCGGTAATTGAAATTGGGATTCAGCATGAGCAGCAGCATCAGGAATTGATTCTCACCGATTTGAAATATTTGTTGGCTCAGAACCCATTACTCCCCGTATACAGAGACGCAAAACCTTTTAAAAGCGAGCCAGCAAATTCCATTAATTGGATTTCTTTTGAAGAAGGTTTGATAGAGATTGGTAATAAAGGTGGCGAGTTTACTTATGATAATGAACATCCCCATCACAGAACGTTTGTACAGGATTTTGAGCTGGCCGACCGCCTTGTAACAAGTGGTGAATATATAGAATTTATTAACGAAGGCGGGTATGAACAGCTTCATTTTTGGTTAGATGAAGGTTGGTCAGCTGTTCAGCGTGAGGACTGGAAGGCGCCATTGTACTGGTTTAAACGGGATGGGAATTGGTTTCAGTTTACCCTTTCCGGAGCAAGACCAGTAGATTTGAATGAACCTGTTACACATATAAGTTATTATGAGGCGGATGCTTTTGCCCGCTGGAAAGGGTGTCGCCTACCAACAGAGCAGGAGTGGGAGCATGCCTGTGGTACACTGGAAAAAGAGGGTAATTTCGTAGAAAATGATCATTTTCACCCGAAGGCTCCGTCCCCAAAAAAAGGATTAAAGCAAATGTTTGGGGACGTCTGGGAGTGGACGATGAGTTGCTATTCACCCTATCCAAATTATAAACCGTTGCCCGGCGCTTTGGGAGAATACAATGGGAAGTTTATGGCGAACCAGTATGTATTAAGAGGCGGTTCGTGTGCTACTTCGAAATCACACATCAGAAAAACTTACCGAAATTTCTTTCATGCTGATGCCCGATGGCAGTTCAGTGGAATTCGTTTAGCCCGATAAACAGACATTAATGAGTGATGTATTAAGTCCACAGGAAACCATGTTGCAGGAGGTGTTGCATGGGATGAGTCTCCGACAAAAGTCGCTGCCCAGTAAGTATTTTTATGATCAGAGGGGTTCTGAGTTATTTGACGAGATTACGGAGCTGGAGGAATATTACCCTACCCGAACTGAGCGTAAAATTCTTTCTGAAAATCTGGATGAAATGACTTCCTGCCTGGGAGATAAAATACAATTGATTGAGCCTGGTAGCGGAAGCAGTGAAAAAACCAGAATTCTTCTTTCGGGTATGGATTCTATTTGCTGTTATGTTCCTATTGATATTTCGGGAGACTACCTTAACAAAGTAGCTGAAGACTTACGAAAAGAGTACCCAGCCATAGACATCCAGCCTTTGGCAACTGATTATACAAGACCATTCAAATTACCAGAAGTTCATCCGGATTTAAGGAAAATTATCTTTTTTCCGGGTTCTACCATTGGGAACTTTAAGAGAAAAACAGTGACCCGCTTCTTTGATGTAGCTTCAGAAATAGCAGGTAAAGAAGGCGGAATGTTGATTGGTGTGGATCTGAAAAAAGAGGTGCACGTTCTTGAAGCTGCTTATAATGATTCAAAAGGAATAACGGCTGAGTTCAATAAGAATATGTTGCTTCACTTAAACAGAGAAATTGGCTCTGATTTCAATCCTGATTTATTTGAGCACCGTTCAGTTTGGGTGGACGAACCGGGGCAGATTGAAATGCGTCTGATTGCAAAGGAAGATCACACAATTAATGTAGATGGAGAGGTATTTGAGATTTCAGAAGGGGAATACATCCATACCGAAAACTCCCATAAATATTCGCTGGAAGAGTTTGAAGAAATCATTTCGCCTTGGTTTAATGTGGTCAAAGTATGGACGGATGAGAATGAATATTTTAGTGTTCAATATTTGGTGCCTGTATGCTAGTTTTTGTAATAAGATGTCATTCTGAGCGAAAACGAAGAATCTAGTCGGGTACTTTGCAAGATCCTTCGTATGACCGCATTTGTGATAAATGTTAGCTCTCAACCCCAGCCCATTCCAGATACTTATTGCGCACCTCAGCAATATGATCGTTGATGGTTTCTATTTTCCACTCAGAAGTATCAAGAGGGGGATGAATATAGGCGTCAATTTTTCCTGATTTTGTAAAGAGTGATCCACCCAGACTAAGTTTGTCATTTCCATCAAAGTAAATGGGTACAATTGGGTAACCCAAATCGATAGCCATTCTGAATGCCCCTTTTTTGAATGGGCCAATAATACCTTCGTGTTTTCGTGAGCCTTCCGGAGCAATCACAAGGTTCAGGTTATCCCTTTTAAGGCGGTCATAGGTTTTAAGAAGGGTTGCAATAGCTTTCTCACTGTTTTGACGTTTTATGAATACTTGCCCGGTTAATCGCCCGATAATAAAAAAGAAAGGGAGATATTGAAGTTCCCATTTAGCTACAACCCGAAAACGCTCTAAGCCTAGTGCAAGAAATGCAGGGATATCTAGTGTGGAGGAATGGTTGAAAATGTAGATGGCAGGAGGTACGTTATTCCCACGTTTGTCAATGATATTAAATTTAATTCCCAGTACATAAAGAACCGGATACGCCATGTACCGCGGAAAGGTTTTAACAATCCAATTGGTGGTTGTACCCCAGGTGAGAATTAAGAGAATGATGATTAATACAGATGCTACCAAAAGTATGATCATAAAAACGATCATCGCCAGCACACTGCGTACGTATTCAATAAAAGAAAGAGAAGTTGCCATCAGATGAAATTCAGCATTCCCCGGATTAATTGCCAAGAGAATTTATCGATAAGCGTCTGGAATATGATTTATCCTGGGTTCTGCATTTTTGAGTTTCAGAATTCCGATTACATCAAACCGCATCGGGGAATCCTGCATTTCATGTTCGATGACCCATGCTTCTGCTGCTTTAAACACGTGTTCTACTTTGGTATCAGTAACCTGCTCAAAAGGTTGGCCAAACTGAGTACCGGATCTCATTTTAACCTCAATGAAAACTGTAAACATCCCATCTTTGGCTATAATATCGATTTCGGAATGACCTGAATAGTAATTTCGAGCAAGAATTTCCCATCCTTTTTTCAAAAGGAACTCACAGGCCAGATTTTCGGCTTTATTACCGATATGCCGGTGCGACTTACTCACCTGATCCCAGTCGATCTTTCAGAGATTCTTTCACTTCCACAAGTTTGATTAATTGCTTCAGGAATCCCAGGTTTTTTTTGTTGATATAGGGAAGAAGCGCATTCGTAAACCGTTCGAACATTTCCAGAAAATCGTTGTAGTTTTCAATTCGTTGTTTGAATTCTTTGCTTTCCTCATCATTCAAACCACCTGCTTCTAATGTATTAATACACTCTTCAAGCTCGGCTCGAATTGGGGCAATTTCCTGTTGTTGCCTTTCCCGAATAATGGTAGATACGATCTTCCAAACATCAGTTTCAGCAGAATAATAATCTTTTCTGTCTCCCTTAAACTGCACTTTATGTATCAGCTCCCAATCCAGCAAACGCCTCAGATTCATATTGGCATTTCCCCGACTAATATCCAGCTTATCCATAATAGTGTCGGTATCAAGCGGATTGGATTCAGCGTAAAGAAGGGCGTGGATTTGAGACATGGTTTTGTTAATACCCCAGGCAGAAGCCATATCGCCCCAAAGCTGTACGAATTGATCCAGTGCTTCACTATATGCCGATGAATGATTGATTTCCATACAGGAATGTACTTACAAAAAGCACAAATCGTAAAACAGATTATTAAACAGGCTTGCTATAAAGCTGAAATCTATTCGTTCGATGAAGATACCTGCACACTATTTTCTGAAGGTTTTTACATCTTGGTTTCCGGCTTTTTTTTGGAGAAAGTATTTTCTTTCTCTGAATCTCTTTTTGTGCCACCATTCTTATAATCGGTCACATACCAGCCCTCGCCTTTATAAACCACGCCTCCCCCGCCGGAAATGACACGCTTTACTTTTTGTCCAGTTGTGGGACAGAAAGTCAATGGGTCTTCACTCATTTTTTGAGTCATTTCAAATCTGGAGCCGTCTTCTCTTTTGTATTCGTACGTAGGCATGATTTTTCTGGTTTATCGGATTGTGAATTTTAAATAGGCACATTCAAAATGCGTGCCAAATATAGTGTAGGAAGAAATTCTTACAAACAGATCTACGAACAATTCCAGTAAGATTTTCGAAAACTTTATATTCAGATAATGTTAAATAGGGAAGAGAGAAAGACTAAAAAAAGATTATTTGAAATGATTTTAAGGATTAATCACAGGAAAACCGCTTCCAAAATACTCCCCAAGAGATTAACGTATTCTAAAAATTCATCGTTGAAAAATCTCCTTATTGAATGAAGAAATGCATATTTTTGAAGGCTTAAAATAAAAGTAATCAGGCCTCTGCTTATTCATCAAAAAGTACAGCCCCCATCCTCTTAGCAGAGGCATTTAAATAATCAGTTATAGAAAATTAAAGCCTGCGGTCTATTCCCGTAGAGAGCTCAAAACGTCTTCATGAAACAACTTCTCAATTTATTCGATTTCTCGGCACCCATAAACTATAGAACAGAAATTTTATCAGGATTAACCGTAGCAATGGCATTGATTCCTGAGGCAGTAGCTTTTGCTTTAATTGCCGGGCTCTCTCCTCTCACAGGTCTTTATGCTGCATTTATGATGGGATTGGTAACTTCAATTTTGGGAGGTCGCCCTGGTATGATTTCGGGGGCAACGGGTGCGGTTGCAGTTATATTAGTTGTATTAGCTCAATCTCATGGTGTTGAATATATTTTTGCAACGGTAATATTGGCGGGCTTGATCCAGGTAACAGCCGGCGCTCTCAAATTGGGTAAGTTGATGAGACTGGTACCACATCCGGTGATTTTTGGTTTTGTGAACGGATTAGCGATTATCATTTTTATGTCGCAGCTCGATCAGTTTAAAACACCTGCGGGGGATTGGATGACCGGCACACCGTTGTATGTTTTATTGGGATTGGTGCTGTTAACAATGCTAATCATTTGGGGGCTTCCTAAAATCAGTAAAGCGATACCGGCATCTTTAGTTGCTATTTTAAGCGTGTTTGGAATTGTAGTCGCCTTCGGTATCGAGACCAAAACAGTGGGAGATATTGCATCTATTTCCGGGGGATTTCCACCTTTCCATATTCCACAGGTTCCATTTACTTTAGAGACCTTGTCACTTATTTTTCCCTATGCAGCTATTATGGCGGGAGTAGGTTTAATCGAGAGTTTGTTAACGCTTAACATCATCGATGAAATTACTGAGACCCGCGGTCGTGGAAACAAAGAAGCGGCAGCTCAGGGAATAGCTAATATCCTTTCTGGATTATTTTCAGGGATGGGTGGCTGCGCGATGATTGGTCAGAGTCTGATCAACATTTCAGCGGGGGCAAGAGCAAGGCTTTCCGGGATTGTAGCAGCGGTAATGCTTCTTGTCTTTATCATGTTCGGGTCGGGCCTCATTGAGATGATGCCAATGGCAGCACTAACCGGGTTGATGATTATGGTATCCATCGGTACCTTCGAATGGGCTAGCTTAAGGACGTTCACCAAAATGCCGATTTCTGATATATTTGTTATGGTTTTGGTGACTTTAGTTACTGCTGTACTTCACAACCTGGCTCTGGCAGTTTTGGTTGGGGTAATTATCGCTGCACTGGTATTTGCCTGGGACAATGCAAAGCGTATTCGTGCGAGAAAGCATATTGATGAAGATGGAGTAAAACACTACGAGATTTACGGTCCGCTCTTTTTCGGGTCGGTTACAGTATTCAACGAAAAATTCGATGTGCTGAATGATCCGGATGAAGTAATTATTGATTTTGCAGAAAGCAGGGTGGTGGATATGTCGGCAATAGAGGCGCTAAACAAAATTACCGAGCGTTACCACAAAGTCGGGAAGAAAGTTCACCTCAAGCATTTGAGTAAAGACTGCCTTCAGTTATTAGAAAATGCAGATGAGATTATTGATGTGAATGTGATGGAAGACCCGACCTACAAATTAGCAGTCGATTTAAAATGACAATTTAAGACTGAAGGAATGTGGCTTGCCAATCGTTTTCTGTTTTCACAAACAGTTGGCGGTTATGAAATCTACTTTCATCGAACTTCAGGATTCAATTCTAACTGGATTGATCCTGTACCCACCCCAGTTTGCTGGACGTTCGATTTCTTGGGCATCCCGTTCCTTCATGTCTTTTTTGAACTCTTTGAAACGTAAAGTTGAATCATTCAAAGATTCACTAGCCAAGATTTTCAAGACCTTTTTTAAACCGGGTCATAGCCTCTTCTAAATCGGAAATGGAAGCTGCATAGCTCATTCTTAACCCATTTGGTTCGCCGAAAGCATCGCCCGGCACACAGGCAAGCCCGTATTCATCAAGCAGGAATAAACACAGATCGGTAGAAGTTTCGATAGAAGAGCCGTCAGGTTTTTTACTTCCCAGGTATGAAGAAATATCCGGGAATACATAAAAAGCTCCACCGGGAGTGAAACAACTAACCCCTTCAATGGCATTAAGTGATTCCACCATAAAATCCCGCCGCTTTTTAAATTCATCCCGCATAGAATGCACTTCAGAAAGGTCGTTGGTGTAAGCCGCAAATCCTGCCGCCTGGGAGATGGAACTTGGTGCGGAAGTCTCCTGACTTTGAATTTTAGAAACGGCCTTTACAACATCGGGATGTGCGGCGAGGTAGCCCAATCGCCAACCGGTCATTGCAAACCCTTTTGAGAAACCATTCACCAGAATAACCCGGTCTTTCAAATCAGGAGCTACATTCAGGATACTCACATGCTTGCCTTCAAAAACGATGTATTCATAAATCTCATCAGACAGAACCATAACATCCGGGTACTTTCTCAATACATCTGCTAGTCCTTCCATGTCCTCTTTGCTATAGCACGAACCGGTTGGATTGGAAGGAGAGCAGAGAATCAACACCCGGGTTTTATCGGTGATGGCTTCTTCAAGTTGTTCGGGAGTAAGCCGGAAATTGTTATCAAAAGAAGTTCTTACGATAACCGAAGTGCCTTCCGCCAAACGAGTCATCTCCGGATACGAGACCCAGTAGGGGGCGGGAATTATGACTTCATCACCCTTATTCACTGTAGCAAGTAAAGCAAATCCTACTGATTGTTTGGCTCCATTCGAGCAAATTATCTGAGAAGGATCGTAATCCAGTCCATTATCTCTTTTCAGCTTTGCGACAATAGCTTCGCGCAATTCAGGTGTGCCAGGATTCATGGTGTAACCATGTTGCCCTTCATTTATCGCCTTAATGGCTGCATCACAAATATATTGTGGTGTTTTAAAATCCGGCTCACCGGCGCTTAGAGAGACAATTGATTTGCCTTCCCGTTTAAGTTCTTTGGCTCGTCCGGTTACTTTAAGGGTAGCTGATGGCTGGAGATTTTGCGCGCGTTGAGAGATCATTGCTTAAGACTGATTTTTTTGAGTAAGAGGGAAATTCGGGGAAAAAGGAGTAAGGAACAAGGAGAAGGGAGAATCAATATTCAATATTCAACAAGGAATATTCATTGAGCAATGAATGATGACTACTGTTTAAAGGAAAATTTTTCCTGAAGCGCCTTAGCTACATTGTCTGGCACAAAAGAGGTGAGGTCTCCTCCCCAGTAGGCAATTTCTTTAACGAGTGATGCAGAGATAAAGGTAAATTCTTCGTCTGGCATGAGGAAGACGGTATCTACATCCGGAGCGAGACGTTTATTGGTAAGAGCCATTCTGAATTCATACTCGAAATCAGAAATCTGCCGAACTCCACGAATGAGCGTATCGGCCTTCAGCTTTTGAGCGTGATTAACCAAAAGACCGGTAAACTTGTTTACAGTGATATTCTTAGCCCAGGACTTGCCTTCAAGGCATTCGTGAATCAAAGCGAGTCGCTCTTCTCCAGTAAATACGGCACTCTTTTCTTTATTCACAGCTACGGTAACAATCACTTTGTCAAACAGATTGGTTGCACGTTCGAGAATATCGAGGTGACCAAAGGTAATTGGATCAAAAGATCCGGGATATAAAGCAACGTGTTTCATAGAGTGAGTTTATTTTTTAGAATCTACCGGATGCTTTTCAAAAATACTAACGGTGGTTCGTCCGTAGGCTTTACTGAAGAAACAATGGGGATGCTCTTTGTATTTGTGATATTTATCGTGTTCCAGAATAAACCACCCATCTTCTTTCAGCCAGTTGTCTTCCAGAATTGAAGTGATCATTTCTTCCATCCATTCATAGTTATATGGCGGATCGCAAAAAATGAAATCATAAGGAATGGCCATCCCGTCTAAATATTGGCGAACATCAGCTACATTAGTGCGAATCTGATTATCAATCCCAAATCCCTCAGCGGTCTTTTCAATGTGATGGACGTTTTTGGGATCTAACTCTACATAGGTGACGCTTTTTGCTCCCCGGGAAATAGCTTCAAAACCGAGGTTTCCTGATCCTCCGAATAAATCAAGAATCACAGAACCTTCGATGTATTTGTAGACCTCAATTTTATTGAAAATACTTTCCTTAGTTCGATCGGTGGTTGGACGTACTTCCAGACCTTTCGGAATATCGAAGCGCCGCCCTTTAAGTTTTCCAGTGATTATCCGCATGCGGATTAAATGTTAAGTGTTGAATGCTCAATGTGAAATGGAAAGATAATTAAACATTTCACATTGAGCATTTAGAATTCCCGAAGGGATTAAAAATCCAGGGATAACAATATAGCAGGGAAAGCTGCGGCAAGATCGAAGCCGTACGTTTGTTCTTCAGCAAAAACTCCGACTTCACCCAAAGAATTCAGATTTACGATTTTGGAGGATTTATCCCAGAAACCAGTGAGTGCCTGCTCCACTTCATGGTTTTGATGTCCGAACAGGTAAATATGTTCATGCAGTCCTTTCATCCAGGAGGAATGAGTGGCATGTTGCAGCCAGTGATAAGGTAAATCTTCCACCTGATCGAATTTGATATAGGTTGAAGCACGAAACTTTCCGAGTACAAATGAAGTGATTGAAACTACATTCTTGTGGCAACCAATCATCAGAAAAGACCCTCCCGGTTTATTAAACTCAGACCATTTCGATGCAACCTCAAAATCACTGAGGAATTCTGTGGTAGCTACTTTCTCAGTAAGTTCATCGAAACCTTGCATTAAATTTCTGCGACGAATGCTGAGGAATTTATACTGAGATTTACTTACTGCGTGCCAGGTTGGTTCAATATCTTCCCGGTCTACACCTTTCATAATGATGGAAAGATGATCTTCCCGCTCATCCGCATTATCGTAGACTACTTTGGGGAGTGCAGTCCAGCACTCATGGGCAGGGTTAGTGAGTGCACGTACCGAATATACATTGTGCTGTTCCTGAAGCTTTTCAAAAGTGGACTTAATATGAGGGAACTGATCGGGATTTTGAGAAGTAATCGCGTTTACAACATCAAAATTGAAATCAAAGGACCCGACATGCAAAAGGTGCCGATCGTTTTCCGGATCATTAATGGCGTAAAAAAGCCGATCAGAAAAAAAACAGACACCTAAATTTGCAGGAGCGTCACCCATTAATTCCAGTTGGGAGCATTACGCATAGTAGTTCTGGACAAACTTCCTACTGCATCGTCAGAATCAGGATCTTCCAACAAATAAAGCGGAGGGCGTAATGTATCGTTTAGCGTGTAAGAAAAACGTTCTCCGGAACGAGGCGCAATAATTAGGCTTTCAGGAGAGTAAGTTAAAGGAGCTAACTGCTCGAATAAAGTATCTCCCATGGCTACCATCATAGAATCTGTTTGAAGGTAACTTACCACACTGTCGAGTCCGCCATCGGTTGGAGGAAAGTGACCGTATCGGGCTTCATATTGTACCAGGGCATCTTTCAGGGTTAACATGCGGTTACGAACGCGCTCTGTTTCCGCTTTTCGTTCTTCAACTACCTGGTACGGAGTAACAATAGAATCATACAACCACCACGATAATACGATGATGATTATCCCCAGTACAATGCTTAAAATCTTATTGCGAGTATCGATATTCATGTGAAAAGCAGATATTAGTTAGTATGTTTTTGCCTTTAAAAACGAATGCAGAAAATACACGCAGACCTTTATAGATGCAACCTGAACAACAGATCAAAAAATATCAATACAATAATTTAACTTATAAGGCTTCTTTGAGCACAAATAATACCACTTTAAAAATTTGTTGTATTGAATAAACAGATCTTTCGACTTGCAATTCCTAATATAATAAGCAATTTGTCGGTTCCTCTTCTTGGTGCTGTAGACACTGCGGTAGTGGGTCATCTCGAACATGTTTACTACTTGGGAGCCATAGCTGTGGGGAGTATTATTTTTGATTTTATCTTCTGGGGATTCGGATTTCTGAGAATGGGAACCACCGGACTTGTAGCACAGGCGTTTGGAGCCGGAAATGAACGAGAAACCAGAATTATACTCATCCGGGTGTTGGCAGTAGCGGGAATTGCCAGCGTCTTAATTCTTTTGTTACAATATCCTCTTATAGAGATTTCGTTGTTCATGGTAAACGCTACGCCGGAAGTAGAGGAGTATACCCGGCTTTATTACAGCATTCGGATTTTTGCGGCTCCTGCAACGCTCGCTCTTTTTGGAATAAACGGCTGGTTTTTGGGGATGCAAAACTCAACCTATCCAATGCTGATAACCATAGTACTTAATCTCTTTAATATTGGACTAAACCTGCTTTTTGTTCTGCATTACGGGATGAATGTAGATGGGGTAGCGCTTGGCAGCCTGATTGCGAGTTACCTTGCAGTAGTAGTGGCAATAGGCATGTATCGGAAAAAATATTCGGGAGTACAACTGAAAGCGAGTTTGCAGGAAGTGCTGGATCCGACAGAATTGAAGAAGTTCTTCTCAGTAAACAGAGATATTTTTATCAGAACACTCTGCCTCATTTTCTCTTATGCTTTTTTTGTGGCAAAGTCTGCCGAAATGGGTGATGTTGAGCTAGCCGCGAACACGATCTTACTTCAACTCTGGTATATCAGCGCGTACGGAATTGATGGATTTGCTTTTGCAGCGGAGAGCCTCGTGGGCAGATTCAAAGGTGCGCAGGATTTCGATAAGCTCAAAGAAGCAGTGAAACTAAGCATGAGCTGGGGCCTTGGCTTCGGAATATCTGCAACTATGATTTATGCTCTTTTTGGTGATTCTATCATCACGGTTTTTACAGATAAACCAGATGTTCTGGAAGCTGGTCTTGCTGTTTTAATCTGGACGGTTTTTGCGCCAGTCATTAACAGTATTTGTTTTATTTGGGATGGAGTATACATTGGGGCAACAGCAACCTCGGCAATGCGTAACTCCATGCTGATTGCCACCATTTTGTTTTTTGTACCCGTTTATTATCTAGCTGAGCCATTTGTTGGAGTGCATGCATTATGGCTTTCCATGTCGTTGTTTATGATTATTCGAGGGATTACATTGTCCTTTTGGGCCCGAAGTCAGATTTTTGAGCCACTATCAACACAAGCTATATCACAACCATGAAGTTTATATTGCTACTTCGTCATGCGAAATCAAGTTGGAGCGACCCGACCTTGGATGACTTTGATCGCCCTCTTGCCGATAGGGGATTAAAGGACGCGCCCCGAATGGGGAAATATCTAAAAAAATCCGGATACCGACCAGACTTCATTGTTTCGTCACCGGCTCAACGAGCACTACAAACCACTCAGCTTTGTACCAAAGCAATGAAAAGAGATGAAAGTATTATCAAATGGGAAGAGAGTCTATATTTTGAATCGGCTGGCAAATATGTAGAAGCAATTCAGAACACGCCTGAAAACGCGGAAACAATGATGTTAGTTGGGCATAACCCGTTGATGGAATCTGCCGCTACAATTTTGAGTGGAGGAAAAAAAAATACAGCATTCAGAATTCCTACAGCCGGACTTGTGTGCTTAGAGAGTTACGCAGTTCGTTGGAAGGATATTAAGCCTGGAACATGTCAGATAAAATGGATAATGATCCCTAAAGTGCTTAAAGAAATCGTTGATTAGTTTTCAGGTAATAATTCCTGTAACAGAAAACCTGAGCCGTTAGTAGATTCAATTTCTTCAAGGATCGAGGATATCCTGAGTGCTTTCAAAATGGAGCTTTCCTTGGAATAGATATAATTGCCAAGAATAGAGTGGTTAACCTCTTCAGTTACCATGCCCAATAATTCTCCTTCTGAATTAACAATAGCTGCTCCCTGGGCTTTCCCCGAAAAATCATGGGTTGTATAAAAAAACCCGGGATTTTCATCGCTTCGTGGGTGAAGGCTTCCTTTATTGAAAGAAAGAAAAGAATCGGAGTCGGGGTGGGTTTCTCCGGTTCCATTAGCATTCATTTTCAGACGTGTAAACACTTGTTGCGCGGGGAATAAGTAGGCGTAATGCCGGATGTAATTTTGTTGAGCGGTTTCAAAAGAAAAGGCTATTTCTTCCAGTAAGTTGTAAAGTGGGTCCTGGTTCTGTGTGCCGGATTCTAATACTTTTTGTGCTTCAACAGGATTGAAAAGAAAGGATTGAGATAAATTTTGATTTACGAATTCTGAACTTAACTGATCAATATCAGAATCATTCTTACCAGCAAATAAATCAAAGATCATCAATGGTTGTTGGTCTTCAGGGACAGATTTGAAAACTGGAATAGCTTTTTCCAGAAGCCTGAGTTCAGCATTTACATCAATTCGGTTTAAAAACTGCTTTTGAGAGGATAGAGTATTTTGTATTAGTTCCTGCGAAGGATTTTCTTCAGAAGTTAACGCACTAAAGATATTCGCTAAATCATCAAGGGTGCTTACCGACCTGAAATAGCTAGTTGAATAGAGAATATCGGCGGTTTGCTCAGCGATATCATACGCCTGATCTACAAAGTTCAGAATACTAGAATAGGAGTCAGAAATAGTAGTATCATCGGAAATTTCTTCAATAAAATGACGCTCGCCTTCCTCTTTTTTTGTGAGAACATTGTGGTCTGAAATCATTTGTTGAGCCGTTTCAAAGAAAACAAGATTTTGTTTAACAGAAAAGCGATTGGAAAGAGAACGGAGCGCATACATTTCGTTAAGAGAAGCCAGCGAATCTTCCTTTTTGATGTACATATCAAAAAAAGAAATGATGTACGGATTTAATTTTGTGTGATAGAAATCAATGGCTCTGGAGCTTTCAAGCCGGTAGGTTTTTCCAGGGAATCCAAGAGAAATAAGCTCATCATTAAAATCTGGCTGCTGCTCAGCCAGTGGGAAGTAGAACTCAGGATTAAAAGGAGAAGAAGATTGTAATGAGTAAGCTCTCAGGATAGCGTATTCATCAGAAAGACTGGACAGAAGTGTTTCGCTTTGGTTAATCTCAGAAGTGCTCAGGTCCAGGGAGGGTGCAAACACTAAACGAATATCCTGCACAATTTGATACACGGTCATAATTTGCCGGTTCCCTGAATAAAGATCTTTAATCCCTACAAGAAGGTCGTTTTTGTTCCCTCTTCGTTCATTGATCAGTCGGGTTTTCTGTTCCTGAATAGATCGGTAAATCTCGTAATTAGGGCTCAGCTCTGTAATATTTTTTTGTACTTCATCCGTTACATCCGTCTGTTCAATTTCAATTAACAGAGAAATGCCTTGAAGCGAAATTTCTTCTTCATTTGATTCAGCAAGGAACCCATTGGTTAGAAAATCAGAGTCATTTTCTGAAGCTATAAAATCGATAATGGCAGAGTAGTTCGTTAAGAAAAGTCCTTCTTCTGAAATAAAAATGCCACTTCCGGCATTGGAATTTCCTTTATATAACTTTGCTACTCCGAGATTCGCTGAAGGAGAGAGCGGGAATTCTCCGAAACTTACAGGTCGGATTCCTTCATTATAAATCGGAGTTAAAGGGGTTTGCTCAACTGGATTATTGGAAGAGCTGCATCCCCAACTAAAAAGTATGACGTAAGAAAGTAGAAAACGTAATTGCATAGAAGATGATACTTAAAAGTAAGCAAGGATTCTTTATATTTAAGATATTCTAAAATGAACATCTAATCCGACAGGTCATTTAAATTCATGAACTACACACAAAATTTTTTCTATCTCTGCAAAACTCCGCTAAGTGCTGAAGGTCCCGCTGACGTTGAAATTATAACACGGGCAGCCAATAATGGGGATTTTCCCAGAGTATTTAAAGAGTTTGAAGAGCTAAGATCTCATGCTTTCAATAAAGACAATGTTTACAGCATAGTTCGCGCAGATGATATTTTTGAATTGATAAGGACAAATACTGATAAAGATGCTAAGGAAGAGGCCTACGAGAAGGCCCAGCCTGAAATTATCACCAATCTCCAGCACAGAGTAATGCAGGGAAAGGATGCGAATGCTAAGGCAATTCTCAAAGAAGTCTACGATATAGAATCGTAATCTGCGCTCTTTATTAGTTTCCGGAACAATAAACGCTAAGCTTTGTTTACAGTATTGAAGTAAATGCTAATAAATTAATAGCTTATTGTTATGAATGATTTAAAAATCAAAGGAAATTGGAACGAAACAAAAGGAAAATTAAAGCAAAAATATTCTCAGCTTACTAACGATGATTTGGCACTGGCTGAAGGAAAAGAGGATGAGCTCTTAGGGCGTCTCCAAAAAAAGCTGGGGAAAGCTAAAGAAGAAATTATAAGTGAGATTGAAAAGCTATAATTCCTAAGCAAATAATACTTTTTAAAACCGCCTTTATCGGGCGGTTTTTTTATTTTAGAATGTTATTATTGATATAAAATACTAACTAACATCCGGAGATATGGAAGATTTTAATTTTGATACTGAATTACTGATGGACTTCGTGCTTGAATATGGTCCATCTTTATTAAAGGCCGCTGCTGTTCTTGTAATAGGTCTATCGATAGTAAAAATGATCGTTGGTCTGGTTCGAAAAATGCTGGAGAAGAGTAATGTGGATCCATCATTGAGAGGGTTTTTACGAAGCATGGTCTCAATCCTACTGAAAGTGATGGTTTACATTACTGCACTGGGGATGCTCGGTGTTGAAATGACCTCTTTCATAGCAATACTTGGTGCAGCTGGTTTAGCGGTAGGTTTAGCACTATCTGGTACGTTGCAAAATTTTGCAGGAGGGGTTATGATTCTACTCTTCAAACCTTATAAAGTGGGTGATTTTATTGATGCTCAAGGTCATACGGGAACGATAAAAGAAATTCAGATTTTTGTTACAATCTTAACAACACCAGATAATAAAACTGTGATCATTCCAAATGGCCCGTTAGCTACTGGTTCGCTAACTAATTACTCAACTCAACCAACTCGCAGGGTAGACTGGACTTTTGGTATTGGATACGGAGATGATGTAGACAAAGCTTATGAAGTGCTTAAAAGATTGCTCTCTGAAGATGATCGAATACTTTCTGATCCAGAGCCATTTATGGCGGTTTCAGAATTGGCTGATAGCTCTGTCAACATTGTTGTGCGTGTATGGGTTAATGCAGCAGATTATTGGGCAGTTTATTTCAGAATGAATGAAGAGGTATATAAAACCTTTGATAAAGAAGGGCTTAATATCCCGTACCCTCAAACAGATGTGCACTTACACAAAGTAGATTAACAATCTAAAAAGCCGGTTTAAAAGCCGGCTTTTCTATTTTTAGAAATAAGCTATAAGGTTGCTTAAGGTGCCGGAGATATGTTATCTTGATTTCTTATTATTAAAATGAAGGCACGAGCCGTAAAAAAGAACAATTGGAAAGGAAGGTAGTTGTGACTAACCTGGAGCAAGAAAATAAAGAAACTGATCAAACCGAAAATGAATCTTCGGAAGTAGAAGAGATAAAGGAAGAAGAAGCTTCAACAGAAGAGCCTATCAAAGAAGTTCCTGATAAAGAGCAGGAGGACAGCGAAGTAAAAAGTCTATCCACTGAAGAAGAAAGCAAAGAAGAGGCTCCAACAGAGGCAATAGAAGAAGTTGAGGATGCAGTTGCAGAAGAAGCCACAGCTGAAGATCCTGAATTAGAAGAAGATGAAGGCGAATCAGACTCAGAACCAGAAGAGAAGGATATAGCAGAATTTTATACTAATATTTTAGCTAAAGCAGAAGAATTGGTAAAGCAGGAAGACTGGTCTTTTGTTTCCAATGAATTAGCCAATCTTGCGCTTCATATTGAGGACGGACCTGATCCATCCGAAGATACTGCAAAAGAGGCTATACAGAAGTTCAACAAGTTAAGAGATAAGTTCGAAGAGAAAAAACGAGCTCACTATGAGGAATTGAATAAGAGAAAGGCTGAAAATCTGGAGTCCAAAAAAGAGTTGCTGAAGAAATTTTCGGAGATTATAAACGAAGAAAAATGGACTGCAACAAAAGAGGTAAGTCAGATTCGAGGTAAATGGGAGTCTATAAAAGTCCTCCCTCAGGGCGAAGTAGATGCCTTAAATGAGCGTTTTGATGCTTTGATGGAAGAGTTTGAAAGTCACAAAGTAGACCGACTGGTAAAGAAGCTCCAAAAGGAGGAGGAAAACCTAACGCTTAAGTTAGTGATCCTTGAAAAGATGGATGCTCTTAATGAAAAAGTGACTACAGATAAAGCCGATTTTGATGAGCTGAATAAAGAGTTTCATGACTTGTTGATTCAGTGGCGAAAAGTAGGAAGAGTCCCGGTTGAGAAAAATCAACAGGCCTGGGATCACTTCAATGATGCGCAAGATAAGTTTGATCAACTTCGCTTTAAGCATGACAAAGCGTATAGAAAATCCGTCGAAAAAGCGCTAGAGAAGAAAAAGAAACTTATCAAAGAAGCTGAGGGGCTACTCGACGAGAAGGACATTGCAATTGCTGCGCGCAGAGTAAACAAACTACACAATCAGTGGAAGAAAACAGGGAACCTTCCCCAGAAAGAAGAGAACGAGCTATGGGAGAAGTTCAAAGCTGCTACCGATGCGTTCAACGAAAAGAAATCAGAGAATATTGATGTACTTCGGGATCAGGAGCAAGAAAACCTTGAAAAGAAACTAAAACTGATTGAACAGGCGGAAGCCATACAGGATACCGAAGACTTCGATGAAGGACATCAGGGAATGCAAAAGCTGATGGATGAATGGAAGGAAATAGGGCCGGTACCGAGAAAAAAATCATCCAAAATCTGGAAGCAATTTAAAGGAGCTATGGATGTATTCTACGATAAGCGCAGGGATCATTTTAAAGATGTGCGGAAAGATCATAAAGAGAATCTCAGCAAGAAAAATGAATTAATCGCGAAGTTAAAGGAACTCTCCGAAAGTGATGATCCTGCCCTTGCGGTTGAAGAGACAAAGAAAATTCAGGCCGAGTTCAAAAAAGTGGGTCATGTCCCCATTAAATTCAAAAATAAGATATGGAAGCAATACCGAGAAGTGTGCGATGTGATTTACGATCGCTACCGCTCATCGGGCTCAGATTTGGGTATGGAAAGAAAGCTTGCTTCAGAAGGAATTGAACCCGCGGATCGTAAAGAAATAATCAAGTATCAAAAAGAACTGGAGTCTCTTAAGAAAGAAATTTCCAGGCTGGAGGCTGAAATTATCCAGTTTCAGGAAGCAAAAACTTATTTTAAGCCGACCAATAAAGGCAACAAGCTTAGGGACGAACTTCAGGATAAAATTGATAAAGCCCAAGTTCATGTTGCAGGAAAAAAAGAAAGAACTTCGGAACTTAGAAGATTGATCAGGGATATCAAAGCTGTAGCAGACGAAGAATAACAGTTTAAGTTTTAAAAAAAATTCGCAATCTTGATTTGGCTTTTTCTAATTGTTAAAAAAGCATTCGGGGTTTAATCCGGCGGCTACATTTGTTTATATACCCACTAATTATTGACTAACAGTATAAAAATAAAATTTTGGGGAGTACGAGGTTCTACTCCATGCGCCAATGCCGAAAATATGGTATTTGGTGGTAATACAACATGTTTGCAATTGGAGTCAGAATTAATTCCGGAGTTGCTTATCGTGGACTGTGGGACTGGGCTTCGGAATTTGGGGAATAGACTTCATGCTTCGGGAAATGGCAACAAGGGAAGAATCTTTATCACGCACCCGCACTGGGACCATTTACAAGGATTCCCATTTTTTAAACCGTTTTACGATGCCGAGAGTTGGTTCAGAGTATATTTGCCTCCTCAGGATGGTGTAGGTTGTAAAGAAATACTTCAGGGGCACATGTCGAATACCTTCTTCCCCGTTACTATAGACATGCTCGAGGCGGATATGAATTGTGAAACGTTCCACCCCGGGAAAATTAATTTTGAAGGTTATTCGGTTGACTTTATGTGGGCTAAACACACCGTTCAAACTGCGATGTATAAGTTTGAAATCGGTGGAAAAGTAATTGTATTTGCTCCCGATAATGAATTACCAATTGATGGAGAGGCTGGTTCTAAGAAGTTCATTTCTGATTTTCAGGAATTCGTAAGAGATGTGGATGTGCTTATTCACGACGCACAGTTTAATTTCGACCAGCACAAACAACGCCAGGGTTGGGGGCATTCTTGCTGGGAAAACCTAATTGATAAAACTAAAGATTTGGGTATTGGAAAGCTTCTTCTGACCCATCATGATCCCGATAGTTCGGATAATTACCTGTCAGAATTAGATAAGCGGGTAAAGAAAGAATTTGGGGCAGATTTCGAGGAGATAAGCTTTATAAAAGAAGGGCAGGATATTCTCCTGCCCATAGATAATTAATTTAGAAATAGTATCGTAGACCTATTGCACCGTCTCCGTTAAGATCTGTATCGGGAACTAAATCCACGATTGGTGCAATTTCGACAAACAAGTCCAGTGGAGCATCTTCAAAAAGGTAATTAAAACCCAGAGGAACACGGGCACCAATTCTTGAATCAGCATTTTCTATAAAAAGAGCTCTGGCACCAATACCATAATAAAATGCAAAATTGCCTTTATCTACATCGAAATAAGAATGCCACAGATAATCTCCATGAAGACTAATTGCGTCACTGTTTTCAAGAGACCAGGCGGCACCGGCGTCAAACGCTGTTTTGTTACTGCTCCAGTGCTTAAATGAAACCCCAGTTGGATCTCCAATCATGATTCCGATAGCATTTTGACCTTTTTCAGCATTAGCTTGTGCCTGAGTATCAACTGAAAAAGTTGTGGCGATAAATGCCAATGCAATTGAGAATAAAAGTGTTTTCTTAAAATTCATACGTTGAAAGTAATTAGTTAATGTATACCTTATTAAAGAAGTCTGAGAGGCTTAAGTTCCATTTTCTAAAAGAGCTGATTTTATGGCGATAGCTACAACTGAGAGAACGGTAAAAATTTTTGTAAAAAATCCGGAGCGTGGAGCGGTTAAAACCAGATTAGCGGCATCAGTAGGTCAAGACCGGGCGTTACTTATTTATAAAAAGCTATTGGGCTATACTAGAAATTTGATGCTGGATGTAAAAGCTCAAAAAGAAGTATGGTATTCAAGGTTTGTTGATGATAAGGATGAGTGGAATGGGGATCATTTTGCAAAAAAACTTCAATCTGGCGGGGATCTTGGAGAGCGAATGAAACATGCTTTTAAAGAGAGTTTTATTGAATCTCCAAAACAATCGGTAGTATTAATTGGAAGTGATTGCGCTGAATTAACCTCAGAAATTCTGGAACAGGCTTTTAAAAAACTCAGGGAAAATGACTTGGTAATCGGGCCGGCAGAAGATGGTGGATACTACTTGATTGGGATGTCAAAATACATCCCTGGAATTTTTGATGGAATAGATTGGAGTACTGAGAATGTAATTACGCAAACACTCGACAAAGCAAAGCAAGAAAATGCTGATTTTTCCTTACTTGTTGAATTAAATGATGTGGATACAGTAGAAGACTGGGAAAGAGTTAAAGAGAGACTTGGATAGATGATTAGCATTATAATCCCGACCTACAATGAGCAAGAATCAATCGGGGATTTGATATCTTATTTAAAGGAGAACATTCAAGACGAACATGCTGAAATCATAATTTCAGATGGGGGAAGTACTGACTCAACAAAAAAAATAGCTAAAGAGAAAGGCGCAATTGTTGTTTGGAGTCCAACACAGGGGAGAGGTGCTCAAATGAACTTCGGAACCCGACAGGCAACGGGTGATATTTTGTATTTTCTACATGCAGATACCTATCCCCCAAAAACTTTTCTGGATGATATTAATGATTCACTCTCGAACGGTGATAAAGCGGGTTGTTATCGCTTATCATTTGATGATCATCATCCTTTATTAAAATTTTATTGCTGGTTTACACGGTTTGATATCGATTTCTTCCGATTCGGTGATCAAAGCTTATTCATCAAAAAAACTCTATTCGAAGAGTTGAAAGGATTTAACGAACAGTTTATAGTGATGGAAGATCAGGATATAGTTCGCCGTATAAAGAGACATGAATCTTTTATCATACTCCCAAAATCGGTTATAACCTCAGCCCGAAAATACAGGCGGATCGGAATTCTTAAACTTCAGCTGATTTTTACAATTATTTTAATTCGATTTTACCTTGGTACCCCCCAAAAAAAGCTGGTTAAGTTCTATAAGAAGGCGATTAGTTAGCCAATATTATGGAAGTGTAAAATTGAGAATCAAAAAGTGTACTTGGTTAGATAGATTTGTATTTTTGGTTTATATGTTAGCAAAATTTTTTCTGAAAACAGCTTTTGTGCTTTTGGCGCTGGTAACAATTAGTGAGCAAGCTTTCGCACAATTTCCTTTTGAAAGACGTGAAACGACTACTGGTCAATTAGGACTGTCCCTATCCAACTATGGGACCGTAGGAAAACCAGATGTAAGAAATAACCCTCAATCGGGGAATAGTATGCGGTATCCACTTAATAGTGGTAATACTGCAATGGAACATCTATTTGAGGCTGGTTTATGGATTGGAGCTTACACTGATGGAGTTCTCAGGTTTTCCAGCTCAGCCGTTACAGACCCTTCCGGGTATCAGACCGGAAGATCAGGGTATGAATTTACAGCAAGCTCTACTATTAGGATAGAAGGTGAAGCGATAACCGGAATCGGAGTTAGCGATGAAGATATTATTGCGGAGTTCACCGATCGTAATATTATCATACCAGGTACGAATATTCCCATTTCAGGACATACTGACCCTTTAGGGGCTGATGTTAAACTTGAGAGCTATAATTGGGGCTTTCCATTTACCGAGAACTTTTCAATACTCAAATATACTATTACAAATAACAGCAACCAGTATGACAATGTAGTAGAGGCAACATGGGATAGTTTATTTGTTGGGATGTATGCAGATTTGGTTGTGCGAAATGTTACTGCAGAAAATGTTGAGACTGGAGGGCAATTCTTTAACAAAGGGGGGCTTGGTTTTTTAGATTCTTTATATACCACCTATGCATTTGATGCGGGTTCCTCCGATGACCCAAGTCTGAATACGTATGGTTCAATATCAATCATTGGTTCTATTTACAGGGATGAGTTTTTTCATCCTTTTAATGATGAACTAGAAGCTAGTGGATACAACACTCCATTGGTAGATCCCAGCTACTGGTTATTCTTTTCCGGCTCAGGTCAGTTCAATCAGCCTACTAATGATGAGGAAAGATATCAGAGAATGTCAACGGCATTTGATTTTGATGCGGTACAGGGTGGGCAAACAGCAAGAGAAGCGTTAAGAGAAGATGGCCAAAACGCTTCAGGAAATTACCTTTCAATGATTTCAATCGGACCATACCCCTCAGTTGAGCCTGGAGAATCTATTGAGGTTTATTTCGTGTATGCTGCAGCCTTGAAGCCCGATCAGTTTCAAGGTCAGGTTTTTAAAGAAGTTGACACAGAAGAATCCAGGGAGATTTTGAACACTACCATTAATTCTGCGATACGTGTATTTCAAGGAAATGACACCAATAATAATAATCGTCTTGACCCGGGTGAGGATACAAACAATACAGGGACGTTAGATCGCTTTGTATTTCCTACTCCCCCGGATGCTCCAAGAGTGAAATTGGTTTTAGAGTCAGGTTCAGTAACATTGTACTGGGATAAAACAGCAGAAGCCTCCAGAGATCCGGTTACAAATGAACTTGATTTCGAAGGCTATAAAATTTACCGAAGTGAGCTTGGGGAAGACGCACTGCCATCTTTGAGAGTTATTCGGGAATTTGATAAAACTGGTAATGAAATAGGATTCAATACCGGGTTTAGCGAGGTTGAACTAATTGACCCTGTTACTTTTTCTGATGAAGAAGATTCCGTAGAATATTGGTACAGATATAAAGTTGATGGTCTTTTAAGTGGTTGGCAATATCAGTTTTCTGTTACTTCTTTTGATGGTGGAAGTGAAACTTTTGAGCTTGAACCCCTTGAAACAAGTCCAAACATAAACTCAGTGCGTGTATTTCCAGGAACCCCGGTAAATGACAATTTTGACAGTGGAGATAAGTCTAACAAAGTTGGTGTCTATCCAAATCCTTATCGTGTGAATGCTGCCTGGGATGGAAGCGGAGAAAACAACCGAAAAATTATTTTCTACAACCTGCCCGAACGTGCTGAAATAAGAATTTATACTTTGGCAGGCGATATAGTTTCAGAATTTACTTTCGAAAGTCAATCGTATTCTGGCGATATCGAGTGGTTTGACACGCAAAGTGGAACCCCACGAACATTTTCTGGCGGGGAATATGCTTGGGATATACTTTCTCAAAGTAATCAGACTTTACGAACGGGGTTGTATTTGTATTCGGTAAAAGACTTATCAAATAGCGCAACCCAAACAGGAAAATTTGTAATAATTAAATAGTAAGAAGACTTAACATTAACTAAACAAGACTTATGAGAAATAAGCTACAAATAATACTAAGCATGGCAATCTTTATGGTTGCAGTTTTTAATGTGTCTGTTTTTGCTCAGGAAGCAAAAAGCATCACAATTAAAGACCTTAATACTTATCCGGAGCCATTAGAGGTGGCTGCAGATATCGGTAATCATCCTCTTGAAGATACATTGGTAACTTTTACTGCGGTAATTCAAAGTTATCCTAGAAGTTCAGGAGTTAGAAGTTATACCGCTGCAACTAATTCAATCGGTTCAGTTCACGTATTTGTGATTGATACTTCAGCAAACTCTATGGGAAGAGATGGAATGTCTATACAAGTGGCAGACTTTTCGGTAGAGCTTATGGAGGTATTTAATCGCGGAGACGTTGTTGAATTTACCGGTACACTAGGCTTCTTCAATAATACCTCTCAATTCGACCCTGAAATTGCTGAGTTGTTAGGAAATGTGAATGAAGAAGGTGGAGGATACGAACACTTATCTGGTCTTCTGGATCCTTGGGAAGTTAGTCTGGATGAGCTTAACATAGCCAACGGAGACGGAACGTTTGAAATTAATCTTGCAAACTACTCAAAATACTCTAATGCGTATGTACGTATTACAGACGCATCCATTTCCAACGTGTCGAGAACAGCAGCGGTAGGTGGTCGTGTAGACTACGCACTTAATGCCGATGGTTCAAGAATTTATGGCTATGATACCTCTTTGAGATTTAGAAATGATAAAAACCCTTACAGAGTTTTAGACGGAATTCCTGATTACAATTGGAGAAGAGATATCGATGGAGAGTTTAACCCTCCTGTTGGTGCTATTGCAGATGTGAATGGTTTCCTGATTGTTAATGGAGATGATCCTGACAATGTGAGACCAAATACTAACACTGATGAATTATTTGGTATTAACCCATTCGAAGACGGTGTTTTCTGGGGTAAAGATGGAAGCGGCGAACCTCTTCGTTTTGTAAATGGTGAAAATGGGTTCGTTTGGCCAAATGACTTCGTTGTAACCGGATTACCACCTCAGGTAACTGCCTTTTCTACCAGCCCGGAAGGTCCAATTATACCAAGTGGTACTACCATTGATATTTCGATGACAGCAGAAGGTCCTGAAGCAGGTATTTCTGTAGATTCAGTTCGTGCATTTTTTACTGCTGGTGAAATTGACACCACATTTTTACTAACAAAAAATGGAGATGATTTCACAGGTACTCTTCCGGGATTGGAAGAATTAACAAGTGGCTCTTTATATTTTGAGTTATTTGGAAGTGATGGGAAAAATGGTCGATTCCCAAATACCGGCTCAGAAGGGTTTTTTGTACTTGATCAGCAAGTTACCGCTATTGAGTTTATTCAGAAAACCGCTGACGGAATGGGCGGAGACAGCCCGCTTGCGGGCAGTGGTCCAATCCCAGTTAACTTTACTGCAACGGTAGTTGCAAGTTCACTTTCTGACGGCTTTGTTTCTATTCAGGATAAAGCGGCTAAGTGGTCTGGAATTTTTGTCGATCCTGATAGCGAGACTGAGCAACTAAGCAGAGGAGATATGCTTCAGGTTAATGAAATCGAAGTTAGTGAGACCTTTGGTGTTACCTCGGTTACACTAAGCGATTTTGATGTGCTCGAAGCAACTAATGATATGATCGATACCCTCGCAGTTTCGTTGTTAACGCAAGATGTAACCGCAACAGATGCAGGTTTTGAGGAATACGAAGGTATGCTTCTAACGTTTGCTGATGTAAAAGTAACAACAAATCAGGCTGATGGTGGTAGTGACTTCGGTGAATGGGAATTTGGTTCCCGACAAGGTGGAGAAGCTTCTGCTGATACACTCGAAGCTGGTGAAGGACTAAGAGTGGATGATGGCACTAGCTTTGGATCATTAACCTATGGATCTAACCTTAACGACTTTGTTAAGATTGACGCTATGATTGAATCACTTACAGGTGTTCTGAATTACTCATTCGGAAACGCTAAAATGAATTTAAGAGGCGTTGATGAAGTAGTATCTGATGACTGGACTAAACCTGATCCGGTATTTGGACTTACATCTCCTGCTGATGAGGCAGAAGTAGTTGTTTCCGGAGATGTTACTGTAACATGGACAGCTACAGAAGATATCGATGGTAATGATCTTACGTATGAGTGGGTACTTTATACCGCTGATACTGTAGAAATAGTGGCTGTTACTTCTGGTAATGAAGGAGCAGATTCTGAAGTACTTCTTGATTTTGCTACTGTAGACGGCCTCTTGGCAGAAGCCGGTTTAGCTGTTGGAGAAAACGCTGATTTTGTGTGGAACGTGCGTGTAAGTGATGGAAATGATACACTCGATGTTTCAACAGGATACGACCTTGCATCAAATAGTTTCCTGGCAACATACAATACGCTCAATCTTGAGAGAGGAATGTCTGTTAGTAACGAAGAAATTAGCGGCTTACCTCAGAAGTATGATCTGAAGCAAAACTATCCAAACCCGTTCAACCCAAGTACTAGTATTTCTTTTGATTTACCAGCTACTTCTAATGTGGTATTGAATATATACGATATGCTTGGAAGAAAAGTGGCTACTCTGGTTGATAAGTCAATGAATGCAGGTACCCACAATGTTCAGTTTGATGCATCACAATTATCAAGTGGTATGTATATATACCGCATAGAGGCTGGTTCATTTACCAGTATCAGAAAAATGATGCTTATTAAATAAAACTTTTATTAATGAAATGAGGCTGGAATACGCCTCATTTCTTTTTACAATACATTTACGTTTTCCCAACTTGAAAAAAATAGTATTCATATTATTCGCGAGTTCGATAATCTATTCCGGATGTGATACATCTTTAGGTGGTTCAGAACTGGAAAATCAACCTCCGCGGACCTTTCTTACGGTTAGTAATATCGATAGAGGAGAGAGTGAGCGATTATCAAGTCAGATTAGTATTTCATGGTGGGGCAACGACCCGGATGGTTTCATAGTGGGTTATGAATACGCTATAAATGATACAACGGAAGGCGCCTGGTCTTTTACCCGGAAAACCGATAGCGTATTTGTACTTCCTATTTCATTTGGGCAGGATGTAGACAATGTTCTGTTTAAAGTAAGAGCGATTGATAACGATGGAGCCATAGATAGAATTGGAGCTAAAGTTGTGTATCCGATTCGAAATTCAGACCCTACGGTTCAAATCAATATTCCAACCAAGCCTTCAGATCCGGAAGCCCCGGCAGATACAACTTTCAATATTAATAGCTTCGAGTGGCAGATAAATGATCCTGATGGATTGGTGAATTTACAAAGAACCGAGATCGCGTTTAACGACAAAGACGGAAACTGGACTGAAATTCCAATCGAAGACAACGACCGAATATTTATTTCTGTACTTGTTAAGGAAGACGGTACAAGCATTTTCAGAGGAAGAAACTTCACCCAAACAGACATTGAAGTTGAAGGGATAATGCTGGATGCACTTAATACTTTTTATGTAAGAACCATTGATCAGGCTGGGGCAGTAAGTGAAGTGGACTCGGTTAGCTGGTACATTAAGAATCAAAATTCAGACATTCTGTTTTTGAATGATGTGGATCTCTCTAATAAAATAGATATCTATAATTATCATAGCACACAGTTAAGTTCAATTGGAATCGACAATTTTGACTATTGGGATATTGGCGATGAAGCGGATTATGGTGGAGGTCGAAAGGCGCCGCTGTCAGGAAACTTCCCCTCGGTAATAGATCCAACACTGATAAAATCTTTGGCGCAATGGGATCATATTTATTGGATATCTAATGATTTGGACCGGAACCTTACTTACGCTCAGGAAATTCTCGAAGAATTCTTTGATAACGGAGGAACTCTGTTCATTAACATTCCCTCCAAGAATTTAGCTTCGTCTGATCCACTTCTGAATTTACTCCCTATTACCGAATTTGCATCCTTTTCAGGGTTGCAAACAGGGCCACTAATACGATCTAATAGCGAAGTTACTCCTGTAGGAAATGGTTCATTACCAGTTCTAAGAACTACCCAAAATATCACCTCTGTATATTCTTTTGGAGTTGGTTTTGGGACAATCCCACTATATGAAGCAGAGATGAGGGCAAGGTTAGTAACAGGAGGCTCTGAATCTTTTGAAGGAGTTAAAAACATTGCATTAGAAAACCCGGAAGGAACAGTAGTCTATTTCGGAATAGATTTACGTTTTGTAGATGGAGACGGAACGGTAGATGAGTTCCTTGACTATTTTCTTAAAAACGAACTCTGCTTTGATGGCTCATGTGAATAGCAATGGGAGTTAATATGAGATTAATAAATATGATAAAAACATCCCTGATAGTATTAATTGCAATTATTGCAACAACAGACCTACAGGCCCAGAACGGTGGTTCTTTGTCAGGAAAAATTACCGAAACCGGGTCTGGTGAATCTCTTATCGGGGTTACAGTAATAATTCGTGGAACAACCTTAGGTTCTGCAACCGATTTAGACGGTAATTACACCATTAGAAATATCAGACCGGGCGAATATAATATTGAGATCTCTTACATTGGGTTTGAACGAAAATTATTTACAGGAATAAGAATAGTACAGGGTGAAACTACGGAGCTAAGTACAACGCTCGAACCTGAGGTGTTAACATCTGAAGAAGAAATTGTTGTAGTTGGTGAAGCTCCAATTTTTGATGTTGAGAAATCCGCTTCCTCTGCTACTGTAAGCCGGGATCAAATAAAAGCAGCTGCGGTTCGTAAAATTGATGACATAGTAGGCTTACAAGCGGGGGTAATAAAAGATCCAACAGGAATCTACATTAAAGGGGGGCGTGCTTATGAAACAGGCTTTGTGGTAGATGGTGTTTCTGCGCAGGACCCGCTTGCCGGAACAGGCTTCGGTTTGGATTTAGGATCAAATTCATACAGTAACGTGGAGGTTACTACCGGAGGGGTAGGAGCAGAATATGGAGATGTGACTTCCGGAGTAGTTGCCGTTAAAACAAGGGACGGAACCAATACTTACGAAGGCTCATTTACTCATAAAAGAGATAACTTCGGAAGCGACAATAGCAGAAGTAGTAACTTCTACAATGATATTTATGAAATGTCTTTTGGCGGACCTGAGCCTTTAACCGACAAAGCCTTACCTGCCCTGGGAATTCAAATTCCCGGCAATCTCTTTTTCTATGCTACAGGTCAGGTTTCTTTAAGCAATGAGTTTACTAAAATCTCAGCGAATCAGGTTAGCTCTTCGATTGTAGACAACACCTTTTTCTCGCCCCGACAAGACAACCGTTGGAATGGGATGTTAAAGCTGACCTATCAGGTGAAGCCAGGGATGCGATTCGAAAGCGCGTACCAGAGATCTTTAACAGTAAATCAGAATACCAGAATGCTTCAAATTACTGGAAATGATGTTCAAATCAGGCCTGGTTTTCAATTCCCTTTTCAGCAAGAACTGGATAATGCCAATACATACACCCACGATAGCAACCTGAGCTATCTGAAATGGACACAAACACTTTCAAACAGTGCTTTCTTTGAAGTTCAGTTGAGTCGATTGTTTACCCGTTTGAGAGCAGATGCTAATGGAAGAAATTGGAGACCGGAATCAATTGACGGGGAATTCGACCCTGAAAGTATTGTTACGTTTCCCGCAAATGAATTCGAAGGTACTAATGGATATACATATATCCTTCCTGGATCTGGTTTTTATAACAATGGTGGCGTAGCAACTCTTTGGCATGATCATTTCGCGGAAGAACTTACAGCCAGAGGGTCTTTCAATCAGTTTTTTGCTGATCGTACTAACCAACTCACAGTAGGCTTCGAATTTAAATTTAATGATTATCAGTGGATTGATATAACACGACCATGGGTAGGAGCGCCAATTGAAGTTGCTCCCGGAGAATTTTCGGAAACCCTTAGAGTTGGTGAGCGCTTTGATGCCTGGAGAGTGAAGCCAAGGCGTGGAGCTATTTATGTTACAGACAAAATCAGATATAGAGGACTAATTGCAGATATTGGAGCACGACTGGAATACTGGGCTCCCGGAAGTTATGTAGATGATCTGGTAGACAATCCTCAGGCTCCTATCCCCGATTTTATCCGAGAGGAATACAAAGAGCAAACAGTTGAATTATTCGGATTAAGATATAAAACAAGATTACTGCCTAAAGTTCGGGTAAGTTTTCCAGTTAGAGAAAACCAGGTTTTATTCTTTAACTATGGGCACTCGACAAGAGTACCTCATCCAACCTTTGTTTATTCGAGTTTAAATCCATTTTATCAAAACCAGTCATCGTTACCAGACTTAGGGAATCCAAACCTTAATCCTGAAGTTGATATTTCCTATGAAATTGGTCTGAGAAACCAAATTACTGCTAATGATGCTCTTAGTATAACAGCGTTCTGGCGTGACAAATACGACTTTGTTACTACTCAGCGAATTACAGTTGATGACCCAACAGGCCGGCCGGTAGTAAGAGCATTCCGAATTAATGGAGACTATGCCCGTTCGCGAGGTATTGAAGCATCATATATCAAAAGACATAAAGATTGGGCTCAGGGACAAGTCTCTTTAACATACTCGAGAGCAGAAGGACTAAGTTCAACAAACAATGATAATCTACAGGATATAGCAGGCGAGCAAATTACAGGAAGTAATGTCGAGACTCCACTTGCATGGGATCGCCCATGGGATATTAAAGGAAACATCACCCTAACATATGACAGAGAGCAGCCAATGTTTGATCTTGCTCCTCTGAATCAAATGAGGATGTTCATCTCTAGTATCTGGAGAAGCGGTATACGATACACACCTCAGGAATTAAGTGGATTTCAAAGGAACCCGGTTACCGGAGAATTGGATTGGAGACCGATTTATGAGACAAATCAGGATCCTTCAATCAGATTTAGCGAGGTTGGTCCTGCGTGGTTTTATATTGATATGAATTTCCAAAAGTGGATTGAACTGGAGTCTACCAGATTTACTTTTTTCCTGGAGCTCACAAACGTACTTAATAGTAGTAATCCGGCAATCATAAACCCTGTAACCGGTGAAGGGTACAGAACCGACTATCCTGCAAATCAGGGAGCTCTTGAAAATCTTAGAACTAACCGTTCTTATGATATGCCAAACAGTTCAACGGATCCAAGATATCTTGGGCCTGGTGGCGGTGGAGTACCATCTTATTTAAATCCGGCTAATTATTTACAACAGCGCCATATCGTATTTGGCGTATCAGTGGACTTTTAAAGAATATGAGATTAGCAGTAAAAATACAGACTAGCTTTCTGACGGTACTTTTTATAGCCCTACTGATTAATATAGATAATGTTCAGTCACAAAGTTTAGTGCCTAGTTTCGGAAGTGCACGGTCAGGTACATCTGGCTTTCAATTTACTAAGATAGCGGTGGATCCGCGAAGTGCCGGAATGGGACTGTCTAATGTAGCGGATGCGAAAGATGCTTCCAGCGTATACTGGAATCCTGCTTTGGCAGCACAAGCACCAAATTCAGAGCTGATGATAGGGCATACTGCATACTTTGCAGATATTTCGATGGAGTACCTGGCCTATATACATAAAACGGGTGAGTTTACCTTCGGAGGATCAGTCCAATATCTGAATTCCGGAGATATGGACGAGACAACAGAATTCGCTCAATTTGGTACAGGTCGTACTTTCAGAACCGTACACATGGCCCTCGGATTGACAGGTTCTCATCAAATCACAGAGTTATTTAGCTACGGGATTACACTTAAATATCTGACCGAAAGAATTGAAGAAGTAGAAATAAATTCTGCAGCTTTCGATTTTGGGTTTTTCTACAGGGTTGGAGATACAGGTTTAAGATTTTCAGTAGGGCTAAATAATTTTGGCTTAGATTCTTCTCCAACTGGTGAGACTACAAGGCCGACTTTAGAGGGAGAAGTGATAGAAAATGATTTTGAAGATATTCCTTTACCTACAAGATTTATAATCGCTGCAGCGTTTGACATATACGAAAGCTCAGACATAAAGGCTATTCTAACAGGTCAAATAAGTAACCCCAGTGATAATGCCGAGCAGTTTAGTCTTGGGGGAGAAATCGGTTATCAGGATTTGATATTTTTGAGAACCGGCTATCAGTTCGGATATGTAGAAGCAGAGTTCCCAAGTGTAGGAGCTGGTTTTAAACTTCCCGTAGCAGGAAAGAATTTCTATGCTGACTATTCGTTCAGTCCCTTCGAACGATTAGGGAGCTTACACAGAATTGGTATCAGATTTGCATTATAAAGTAGCATCAATGAATCAGAAAACAACAGTTATCACAATTGTACTATTAACCTTACTTCTAGGTTGTGACAATATTTTTGGTGCAAAAGACAATGATACTACGGACGAAATTTTTGAAATCGGCAGGATTGATCCTAATCTGCCAAAAGAAGATGGTTATGTGCCGCTAACTCCGTTTTGGGGTGAGTTCGATCAGCCAACAGATGTTTTTGTTGGGTATGATGAATTTGTTTATGTAACTGATGCAGAAGGCTTACACATGTTAGACCGGGCAGATTTATCTCCCAGAAGGACTATTCCATTACAAGGTGCGGTAGCAGTTACTCAAGACAGATTACTGAATGTGTATGTAGCAGCAAGATACGATACAGTCATTCAAAGTGTTGATCCTGAAATCTCATGGAATTTAGCAGCAGTATTTAAAATTAAGAACCTTAATGGAACTGATGGTCCTAATCCGGTATTCGTCGACACGCTTATCCATCCTTTTGATGATGCCAGCAGAAGCTCAACAACAGCTAAACTATCAAGACTGGATAAAGATAGTCCACTAAATGATGAATTGGTTGAACTAACGGGTGTATCTACTCTTGCAGATAATACATTATATATATCACGAAGAGGTCCTTCAAATAATATTAATACCATTGCCGCACCAGATAATATTATTTTAGAATATTCTCAGGAACAAGTTGATGGAGTGGTTACTGGGAAAATGATTAATGTACGTCAGGTTCGTGCCTTAAGTCCTGTTAATCCGTCTTTATTAAGCTCTGTTGGTGTGAGCGATATTTCGACTCTTATAGCCCCACCTCAAAGAGATGTTTTTACTGAAAACAGAAGCTTTCTAATATCACAAGCTGATCCAGACGCAAATATAACATTCAGGGTTTTGCAGGTAAATGTTGTTGAAACTACAGATGGTTTTGTATTCCAGGCTAATACAGAGTTTTTGAGTAGGGATACGACACGATCATCGGGGTTTATTTATGAAGAAGGTAAGTTTGAACAGCCATCGGGAATAGCTGTTGCCGGAGATCAGGATAGATATATTTTTGTGGTTGACAAAGCTTTGAATAAAGTTTTCCAATTTCAATCCAATGGAAGAGAAGGTGTCACTCCTCCTCCCGGAGCAGTAGATCGCACCAAAAATCTGATTGTTTCATTTGGGGAATTTGGTAATGGTCCACGTCAGTTTAATTCACCTAGCGGTGTAGCATATTTCGACGAAGTCTTATATGTGGCTGATACTGGTAATAATCGAATAGCCAGGTATAAGCTGTCTACCGATTTTGAATAAAAAAATGAGTAATGAAAAGATTCCTGATCATAGTTTTTCTTTGCTCGCTTTCCTGTTCAATCTTTGAAGAAGAAAAACCTCCGAAACTTCTTCTCATCTCTTTTGATGGCTTTCGCGCAGACTACCTCACCAAAACCGATACCCCCAATTTTGATCTGTTAACAGAGTCAGGAGTAGTTGGTGAAGGATTGATTCCGGTTTTCCCTTCAAAAACCTTTCCTAATTATTACTCGATTGCTACCGGACTTTATCCCGAAAACAGCGGCTTCGTAGGAAATAGCATGTATGATCCTGATATGAATCTTTCATTTTCGATGGGGGACAGAGAGCAAGTAGAAAATCCGGATTGGTATGGCGGGGAACCTATATGGAATACAGTTGAAAAAAATGGACTGAATGCCGGAACAATGTTCTGGGTAGGTTCAGAGGCACCTATTCAGAATATCCGCCCCACATTCTGGAAATCTTATGATGGACGTATGCCTAACGAGGCACGGATTGATTCCGTACTAAAATGGATGACACTCGGCAATGAAAAAGAAATCGACTTTGGCACTTTATATTTCAATTTTGTTGATAGTCGTGGTCACAGACATGGACCTGATTCCGATGAAGTAATTGAGGCAATTCAGGAAACAGATCAATTAATTGGCTATCTGATTGAAGAACTCAAATCCAAAGAACTGTGGGGAGCAACGAATATCATTATCGTTGCAGATCATGGAATGGCAGAAGTTTCCAGGGATCGACTAATAGTTTTAGATGACTACATAGATCCGGCAGAAGTAGAAATAATTTCATCCTCTCCCGTTGTTATGATGAATGCAACCCAACCAGGAAAGCATGAATCAATTTACGAGGTTTTAAAAGAATCAGAAGAACATTTTAAAATTTATAAGAAAGAAAACCTTCCTGAAAGATTTCATTTGAGAAACCATCACCGGGTGCCGGAATTAATTATGATTGCAGATTTAGGCTATACGATTAATACCAGGGAATACATAGAAGCCCGAAGAAATTATCCCTCCGGTGGCACTCACGGCTTCGATAATCGGGAAAAAGAAATGCATGCTTTTTTTGTAGCCAATGGTCCTGATTTTAGAGAAGGGTACATGATGAAAACCTTCCAGAACATTCATCTTTATGAATTGATGGCTCACCTCTTGGAAATTCCTCCTGTTGTTACAGATGGCTCAATCGATTCTGTAAGCGTTATGTTGCGTTAAAAAGCTCGCTATTTTCTCTTGGGCCGGTTTTTGTATGAGTGGCCTGTCCGCCTTACAAGATTTTGGAAGATATGACTTCATATATGCAGGTTTGACCCGGAATCTGTTTAAGGAAAGGAATTCTAATTAAGAAACAATCCCAATTATTTGGATTGCATCTAATCTATCTCCAATCGATATTTCAAACTCTTAAGAAAAGAATAATCTCACTCTACACGACTATGCCATACGTTGTTACCGAACCTTGTATTCAATGTAAATATACCAATTGCGCCGCTGTTTGCCCGGTTGATGCCTTTCGGGAAGGTCCAAATTTTCTCGCAATTGAACCCAACGAGTGCATTGATTGTGATGCTTGTGTTTCTGAATGTCCGGTTGAAGCAATTTTTCCAGATGATGAAGTGCCAGATAAGTGGGAACACTACATCGAATTGAATGAACGACTTTCCGAGGCGTGGGATGATTATATCATTAATGAAACGAAAGATGCTCTTCCTGATGCCGACGAATGGGCAGAAAAAGAAGACAAGCTCGGCGATCTTGTAGAAGAATGGTAAGTTTCGATTTTAAATGTTTGTAATTTCGAAGGAGCTTGTCGACTGAGAAATCTAACCAGCTTGTTTAAAAGCTTATATAGATTTCTCACATTCGTTCGAAATGACAAGTCTTCTTCATTTAGCACATAACATTTAAACTTTATCATTGTCTAAATCAGAAAAGCCTATAACAGATTCAACATCTCCCAAAATAATGGGGATCCTGAACGCCACACCTGATTCATTTAGTGATGGCGGTAAATTCAATGTGGTTGCTTCGGCAATGGACAGGGTCCATATCATGCTTTCTGAGGGAGCGTCTGTCATTGATATTGGAGGAGAGTCCACAAGGCCCAATGCCGATCCTGTTTCAGAAGAAGAAGAGCTCTTCAGAGTTATTCCAATCCTTGAAAAGACAATCCCGACTTTTGGTGATGCCATCTTTTCGATCGATACTACCAAGTATAACGTTGCAAAGCAGGCGCTTGAGCTGGGAGCTCGAATTGTAAACGATGTGAGCGGTTTTGAAAAAGAACCCAGGTTCGCCGATCTTTGTGCTGATTTCGATGCTACTTATATACTGATGCATGCGCAAGGGGATCCTAAAACAATGCAGCAAGATCCTGCTTATCAAAATGTAGTTGTGGAAGTCTTTGAATTTTTTGAAAGGAAAATTGAAGTTCTTCAATCCAAAGGAGTACAAAAAATCATTCTTGATCCTGGCATTGGCTTCGGAAAAACACTCGAACATAACCTTTCTCTTATAGCTCACCTTGACTATTTCAAAAAAATTGGTTTCCCTGTATTAGTTGGAGCTTCCCGAAAATCGATGATCGGGCAAATTTTAGACGGCAGACCTGCAGACGAACGACTTACAGGAACCTTAGCAGTTCATTATCACTCGTTGGTAAAAGGAGCTGATATACTTCGTGTGCATGATGTGAAGGAAGCCTCGGATTCAATTCGTATATTCAACGCAATTCAATCTCAATCTCAATCTTAGACGGAACACTCTCTTGATCCCCATTGGGTTTCTCGATTTCGGTATTATGGATTTTATCGAAACACTGGTTATAGCCGGTGTACTGGTATATCTGTATCAGTGGATCAGAGGGACATTTGCTATACAGGCAGGAATCGGAATTGTTCTGCTGATAGTCGTTAATCTGGTGATTCGGGTACTTGGTTTCACCACGATTGACTTCATTCTAAGCGGAATTATGAATGTGGGTATTCTCGCAGTATTCATCATATTTCAACCTGAAATTAGAAAATTACTCTACAGATTAGGAACTAACACCAGTCTCGATCGCTTTTTCACCCGCTCAGGTTCCGATGATATGATCGATGAAATTGTTGATGCGGTTAAAGTGATGGCCAAAGATAAAATCGGAGCATTGATTGTCTTTGCCCGCACTTCTTCCCTTCAGGATATTATTGATGGAGGAGTGGGGATTGACGCTAAAATTAAAAGCGAACTCATAATTACTATTTTCAGGAAAGAAACTCCTCTCCATGATGGAGCAGTAATCATACGAAATAACCGGATTGTGGCTGCGAGTGCGTATTTACCTATCTCTCAAAATCCCAACATCGCACAATCTTTTGGAACGCGACACCGTGCAGCGGTAGGGGTTTCTGAAACCAACAATGTATTTGTGTTGGTCGTCTCCGAAGAAACAGGACGTATCTCCATCTCCAGAAATGGCTCTCTTACGAGTGGACTCACGATCCAGAAACTCCGCGCCGAAATGGAAGAGGCCTTTGGTACTCAAAAGTTCGAAGAAGAAATGGGGTTTAGTTCCTCACAGGCTGAGATGAATCTTAAATGATTATGAATTACGAATAGGTGAATTAGGAATAAGCTTTCCAAAACGCTTAATCCTAATTCGTAATTTAATTATTCTTATTCACCCTAAATTCACAAACCTCTCCTTACTTTCGAAAACGGAAAATCGTACATTACAGTTCAGAAAACCGTTTCCATGAAAGAAAATGAGTGAAATGTCAGAGCAAAAAGAAAAATGGGCGAAGAGCATAGAAAAAGGATTAAAAGACGAAAAAGCGGATTCGCTAAATCGAATGAGTCCCGAACGGGTGGAAATTCAGGCATTGTATGATGCCGAAGATCTTTCCAAAAGAGAAGTTAACCCCGGCTATCCCGGGCAGTTTCCATTTACCCGCGGACCTTATCCAAGCATGTACACCCAACGGCCCTGGACGATCCGCCAATACGCCGGATTTTCAACTGCGGAAGAATCCAATAAATTCTACCGCCAGGCGCTTGAAAAAGGACAAAAGGGGCTAAGTGTAGCTTTTGACCTTGCAACTCATAGAGGATACGATTCTGACCATCCACGGGTAGTTGGTGATGTTGGTAAGGCTGGTGTGGCTATCGACTCTGTGGAAGACATGAAGATTTTGTTCGATGGGATTCCTCTGGATAAAATGTCGGTTTCGATGACAATGAACGGAGCGGTGATCCCAGTTCTGGCTGCTTATATAGTTGCCGCAGAAGAGCAGGGTATATCACTGGAACAGCTTAGCGGGACTATTCAGAATGATATTCTCAAAGAGTTTATGGTGCGTAATACCTATATCTATCCGCCACAGGAATCCATGAGGCTCGTATCGGATATAATTGCTTTTACCAGCGAGAACATGCCTCGTTTCAACTCGATTTCGATCTCAGGATATCACATGCAGGAAGCCGGAGCGGATTCTGCATTAGAACTTGCATTCACTTTGGCGGATGGAGTCGAGTATGTAAAAACAGCCGTTCAAAGTGGCTTGGATGTGGACGCTTTTGCACCCAGACTTTCTTTTTTCTTTGCTATAGGAATGAACTTTCTGATGGAGGTAAGCAAGTTGCGGGCAGCGCGAGCTTTGTGGGCAGAATTGATGAAAGAGCATTTCGATCCGAAGAATCCAAAATCAATGATGTTACGAACACATTGCCAAACTTCAGGCTGGTCGTTGACAGCTCAGGATCCGTTAAATAATGTGGTTCGCACTACCATTGAAGGAATGGCAGCAGTACTGGGAGGAACTCAATCACTCCATACCAATAGTTATGATGAAGCTATTTCACTTCCAACCGAAACCTCATCCCGGATTGCAAGGAACACACAAACCATTATTCAGGAAGAAACGGATATTACCCACACGGTTGATCCTTTTGCAGGTTCTTATGCTGTGGAATCCATTACGCACGATTTAAAGGAAAGAGCTAAATCTATTATCAACGAAGTGATGGAAATGGGAGGGATGGCAAAAGCGATTGAGCAAGGGTATCCAAAAAGAAAAATTGAAGAAGCCGCAGCTCTCAAACAGGCCGGAATTGATAAAGGAGATATCACCATTGTTGGGGTGAACAAGTTTGTGAATGAAAAAGAAGATCCGGTTGAAATTCTGGATATTGATAATGCGGATGTACGAAATCGTCAGATCGAACGACTTGATTCCATCAAAGCCAAACGAGACAATACAGCAACTAAAGAGGCATTGGTCGCATTGACAGAAGCTGCAAAATCCGGTGAAGGTAATATTCTGGAATTGGCTGTGGAAGCAACCCGGCAGCGAGCTACTGTCGGAGAAATTTCAACGGCGCTGGAAGTAGCATGGGGAAGACATAAAGCCACCAATCAAACTATAAGTGGAGTGTACGAGAGCGTGTATAAAAACGACGAACACTATAAAGAGATTAAATCTAAGATTGAGGCTTTTGCCGAGGAGGAAGGTCGCCGTCCAAGGATTCTGGTAGTAAAGATGGGACAGGATGGCCATGATCGGGGAGCTAAGATTGTTGCAACTGCTTTCGCTGATATGGGCTTTGATGTGGACGTTGGTCCATTGTTCTCTACTCCGGATGAAGCAGCCAAACAAGCCATCGAAAATGATGTGCATGTAATTGGAGTCTCAACCCTTGCGGCAGGGCACAAAACATTGATTCCTGAGCTGATTAATATCCTGAAAAAGGAAGAAGTGGAGGATATGGTGATTGTGGCAGGCGGAGTGATTCCCGTTCAGGATTATGAGTTCCTGCATGGTAAAGGGGTTTCTGCTATTTTTGGTCCGGGCACGAATATTCCTAAAGCTGCATCGAAAGTGATAGATGAAATCAAAGCCAGGCGCAAATGACAGTTGAAGAGTTAGCCCGGGGCATCAAAAAAGGGAAGCGGCGGCATCTGGCCAAAGCCATCACTCTGACCGAAAGTAGCAGAGATAAAGATCAGGACGAAGCCCGGCAATTGCTCGAATTACTGAATGGAAGCTATAATACTATCCGCATTGGCATATCAGGAGTTCCGGGAGTAGGGAAAAGTACTTTTATAGAAGCTTTAGGGAATCTATTGATTGATCAGGGTCATAAAGTTGCGGTGTTGGCAGTAGACCCAAGCAGTCCTTCATCCGGAGGAAGTATTCTGGGGGATAAAACCCGGATGGAAACGCTGGCTAACAATGAAGATGCTTTTATCCGGCCTTCGCCAACAGCGGGAACACTTGGCGGAGTAGCTAAACGAACCCGAGAATCAATGTTACTCTGTGAGGCTGCGGGATATGATGTAATTCTGATTGAAACGGTTGGTGTGGGACAAAGTGAATTTGAAGTGGCTTCGATGGTAGACTGTTTTCTTGTGATGATGTTGCCTGGTGCCGGAGATTCGCTGCAAGGCATTAAGCGGGGAATTCTGGAAATCACAGATATTCTGGTGGTAAATAAAGCGGATGGTGATCAGGAGCGTCTTGCCCATAAAGCAAGGGATGAATACGAACAGACTTTTCATCTGCTTCAGCCAAAATATGAAGGAATTGGAGTAGAATTTTTAGCAATGAGTGCCCTGGAACAAAAAGGGATTAGTAAGGTTTGGGATGCGGTTGAAGAGTTTATTTCTTCATTAAAAAAGAAAGGGCTTTTCGACAAAATCAGGGAGAACCAGAATTTGAACTGGTTTAAAAGGTTGGCAGAGGATGCCGTGTTGAAACGTTTGTGGAACCTATCTGAGAACCGTAAGACAGCAAGAGAATTAGAAGAAAAAATCTTGAGAAATGAAATTTCGCCATCGTTGGCAGCTACTCAAATGATCAAAAAATTAACAAAATAAGTTACTAAAGAACTAATCTTAAAGGCTTAGGTTCTTTAGGATATTTGCTTTTAAACTATAGCGTTCTTAAAAAGATGGGATATTAAAAAAGTTACTTTTTAGTAGTAAAAAAGCGCTTACAGTTGTATATTTTTCTCCCGTTAAACCATGAATGAAAAAGAAAAAATGAACCAGGTTGAGCACATACATCCTCCATTGAATCAATTATCGGAGGATGAGCAAATGCTTAAAGAGGCTGCTGCAGATTTTGCCAATAGCTCTATTGCACCCCTTGTCCATGAAATGGACGAAAATGCAAAACTTGATAGTGGTTTGATTAAAGAATTTTTTGAAATGGGGCTAATGGGAATTGAGATCCCTGAGCGCTATTCAGGTGCCGGTGGTTCATTCATGATGTCCATTGTGGCTATTGAGCAAATCTCCAGAGTGGATGGCTCTGTGGGTGTATTTATGGATGTTCAGAATACCCTGGTAAATAATGCTTTTATCCGGTATGGCTCTGAAGATCTTAAAGAACGATTTCTCCCCCAGTTAGCTACTGAAAAAGTAGGTGCATATTGCTTGTCAGAAGCTGGATCAGGAAGTGATGCTTTCGCACTCAAAACTAGCGCAAAAGAAACCGAAAACCATTTTGTGTTAAATGGCTCTAAACTTTGGATTACGAACGCTAATGAAGCAGATATTTTCATTGTTTTCGCTAATGTTAATCCTGAACTGGGATATAAAGGTATTACCGCATTTGTGGTAGAACGAGGGATGGAAGGATTTTCAGTTTCTAAGAAAGAAAACAAACTGGGGATAAGAGCGAGCTCAACCTGCGAAATTTTATTCGAAGACTGTAAAGTGCCTAAAGAAAATATTCTTGGTGAATATGGTAAAGGCTATAAAGTAGCTATCGAAACATTAAATGAAGGGCGTATTGGAATTGGTGCTCAAATGATAGGCATTGCTCAGGGTGCTTTCGATGCTGCACTGGGCTATGTGAAAGAGCGCAAACAATTCGGGAAAGCTATTTCTGATTTTCAAGGAGTTCAATTTCAGCTTTCAAGGATGGCTACCGATATCGAAACGGCCCGTTTACTGGTATATAATGCCGGAAGAATGAAAGAAGCGGGACAGCAATTCCTCAAAGAGGCCGCAATGGCAAAATTTTATTCTTCTGAAGTTGCAGAACGAGTGTCATCAATGGCGGTAGACCTTTTTGGAGGTTATGGCTACGTTAAAGAATATCCTGTCGAAAAATTTTACCGTGATGCAAAGATCGGTAAAATTTACGAGGGTACAACGAACATGCAGCTGAGCACTATTGCGAAGCTGCTACTTCGATGAGTGAGTGAGGAAGGGGGAGTTTCGGCTCCCCCTTTTTATTTTGCACACCTGAAACCAATATCGGTTGCTCTCACATCCCGTAAAGTACCAGTTCGCCAATAGGTCCGGGTTGTTGATTTCTCCTCCCCAAAACTTCCGCCACGGATTATTCTAATCCCATCATTTTTGTGATCGTGAAGAAGGTCGGGCATACTGTAGAATTGATAAAATTCGTCTACCCATTCAAACACATTACCACTCATGTCGTAAAGTCCGAGGTCATTAGGTTTGCGTTTCCCTACCTTGTACGAGAAGTAGATATTATCACTTCTTGTAATCGCGAATTCCCGCAAAGAATCAACTTTCGAAGTGCCTGAATAAAGATGTTTTTTTCCTCCGGAACGAGCTGCATACTCCCATTCAGATTCTGATGGAAGTCGATATCCAAGGCTTTTACAAAAGGCCACTGCTTCATCCCAGGTTACATTTACAACCGCTCGTTCGCCTCTGCCATAACCTTGATCTTCCGGTAAGTCTTTACCCGTTGAGATAGCAAAAGCATCGTATTCGGAAAAAGTGACTTCATGCCTTCCTATATAAAATGATGGAATTTTCACTTCATGGACTGGAAGGGCATCTGAATTTTCTTGCTCAAAAACATCTCCAAAAATAAAACTACCGCCCTCTACAAACACCATCTCCGGGGCATAAGGTTTCTTTTTTTGCTTAAAAAGCATACATGATGCCAGAAAAGAAGAGCAAATAAAAGTAAGAAAAACTATCCTCATTGATACAATACTAATTAAATAGTATTAGAATAATATATTTTCCTGTTAAATGGAATGATGTGGGAGAAGTATAAGTTTTGTACATGTTAGTTAAGCAACTTAGAATATCTAAGTAGTTGAAAATAAATGAGTAGATTAGACGCACAGATTCTGGAACAATTAAAAAAATATTCGAAAGACGATGCTTCATTTGAAAAGCTGGAAGAACTCTTTGGAAAAATGTACGCATCGCACGAGCAATTAAGAGAGCAGCTCGAACTTCTTGAAAGCGCAATCAGAAACGACTACGATTCAATTCTTATCACTGAATTGAATCTGGAAAAACCGGGTCCTAAAATCGTTTATGTGAATGACGGATTTACTAAAATGACTGGTTATACCCCTGAAGAAGTAATCGGGAAGACACCAAGAATTCTACAAGGGCCTAAAACAGATCGGGCTATATTGGATCGTTTAAAAAGACGATTGATAGAAGGACAAGCGTTCTTTGGGCATAGTATTAATTATCGGAAAGACGGAACCGAATTTATAAATCAATGGGATATTCACCCTTTATTTAATTCTGAAGGTGAGGTAACTCATTGGGTTTCTTACCAACGGGATGTAACAGAAAAGAAGGAAACAGCGAAAGCAATTTTCAACACCGATTTTGACGAATTACTTAAAAGAACGGAAGAATTCACCTTGAAGTTTTCGAAAGATGAAACAGGTGAGCGTATCCAGTGTAAATATCTGACGGAAGGTTTTGAAGATCTGACGGGTTTAAATAAAGCAATTGTATTTGATTCTGGTCTTGATGCCGTACTCCACAAAGAAGATGTTGAACCTGTGCTTGCAGCATTAAGGAGAGCGTTTTCCGGAGAATCATCCACCGAGTATTGCAGGTATAAGACCTCAGACGGGTCGTTTGTTTCTGTACTTCAGTCATTTAAGCCCGTAATGGACGAAAATGGAAATACTGTTGAAAATGTGAAATCCGTTGCAAAACTGGAATTGAAAGAGAGCTGATCTAAAATTAAATTTCTCTCTGCAACAAAGCCTGCCTAATGCAGGCTTTTTTTATAAGTGCAGTATGTTATTGCTTATATTTGAATATGGAAATTGAAGAATTGCAGGAACGAATAGTTAAAGAATTCAATCTTTTTGAGGATTGGACTGAAAAGTATAAACACATTATAAAACTAGGTACTAAGCTTGAGACATTACCCGACGAGGATCATGTAGAGGAAAATCTGGTAAAAGGATGTCAAAGCCAGGTTTGGTTAACAGCTTCTCTTGAGGGCGATAAAGTTATTTTTAAAGCCGATAGCGATGCCGCTATTACCAAAGGACTTGTTTCTTTAATGGTTCGATTTTATTCGGGACAAACACCAGATACTATTATTAATACAAACCCGGATTTTATAAGCAAGATTGGAATGGCTCAACACTTATCACCTACCAGAGCCAACGGATTGGCGTCTATGGTAAAGCAGATGAAAATTTACGCGATGGCATTTAAAAGTAAATTAGCAACTTAAGTTTGTGAAATAAATTTTTAATGCCTTATTTCTTCTTTATTTAAATGAAATGGGAAAGAAATTTTCACTTACCGGAATAGGAGACGTAAAAAAGAAGGCCAAATCTTTTAAGCAATCTATTGACGAGAATAAAGACCCTGGCATTAAAATATTAACCAGAGTTTCGGTTTTTTTAGTTCTGGTTTGTATTCTTTTTCTAATCCCCTTTCATTTTAATGATTCGGTTTCAGTTACCTGGTTCTTTTTATCTGAAGCAATTGCCTTTGCTCTCATTCCCATACTCGCGAAACAGGGTTTCGTAAATACAGCCAAAATGCTTCATATTGCCTATATAGATATAGGTATTGTGATACTGAGTTCAATCTTTGGTAGCGACGCGATGATTCAGGCTTTCTTTATCCCGGCAATGGGACTTTCGATACTACTGTTTGATAAAAAGGAAATTCATCTCAGGAACTTGTCCATATTTATGTCGGTAGTATCATACTTCATTCTTGACTATATCATTTTCGACCAACTCTACTTTTCTGAGGAAGGTTTTTCGGTGATAAGATGGAGTGTACTTACCGCTGCTTTCGTAACCACATGGCTAATTTTTAATACATTTTCGGAATTCAAAGAAGAGGCGGAAATAAAAACTAAAAAGCTTCTGGAAAATGAAAAGGAACTCAATAAAGAGTTGAGCTTCAACCAAAACCGGCTTCAGAAAAATATTCAGGAACTTGAGGAAGCTCGTAATGCCCTGGAACATAGTACCAAGGCGAAGTCAGAATTTCTCGCGACTATGAGTCATGAAATAAGAACGCCTATGAATGCGATTATGGGAATGACTCATTTACTGCAAAAAGACAATCCGCGGGAAGACCAACTGGAGGCTTTGAGCATTCTCGATTTTTCAGGGAAAACACTGCTAACACTTATCGACGATGTGCTCGATTTTTCCAAAATTGAAGCTGGAAGGCTTGAAGTAGAACGCATAGAGTTTGAGCTTCAAAAGTTGACTGGAACCATTATGGAAAGTTTTAAAGTGATGGCCAGGAATAAAGGGCTGGAGCTCAAAAGCACTATTGAGGAAGGTATACAGAACTCTTTAATCGGCGATCCGGCAAGACTAACTCAGATTTTAAATAACCTGCTCAGCAACGCGCTTAAATTCACAGAGGAAGGTGAGGTCGAGCTTTTAATAAGTCAAACCAACGAATGGGAGAAAAAAGTAAGATTAGAGTTTGCCATTTCTGATACAGGCATTGGTATTCCAAAGGAGCGAATAGAAAACATTTTCGAAAGTTTTACCCAGGCCAGTGGCAGTACCAAAAGGCTGTATGGAGGAACTGGTTTAGGACTTACAATAAGTAAACAACTTACCGAGCTACAGGGTGGAGAACTTTGGGTAGATAGTGAAGATGGCAAAGGAAGTACTTTTTATATCGGGATGGAGTTTGGGAAAGGAGAAGGCACAAGTACATCAGATGCTTTTGAATCAGCTGAGAGCTCAAGGTTGATACTTAAAGGGAAAAAGATTTTGCTTGCCGAAGATAATGTGGTAAATCAAAAAGTGATGAAAAGATTTCTGGAGAGATGGGAAGTGGAAATGACTATAGTTGAAAATGGAATTGAGGTTTTAGAAGCACTGAAAAAATCGAGGTATGACGTGATCCTAATGGATCTACAAATGCCGAAAATGGATGGATATGAAGCTACAAAAGCAATCAGGACATTGAGTGATCCAAGTAAGCGTGAAACTCCTATCGTTGCTCTTACTGCCGCCGCTTTGCAAGAAGTAAAAGAAAAAGTGTTTGCAAGCGGAATGAATGATTTTGTTACGAAGCCGTTTAATCCTACCGAACTACAGCAGAAATTAGCCGAACTTATCAAATAACAGAATTTGTCCCGGGTTGAGGTCCTTATTTGTTATTTAGGTGAACATCAATCAATAATAAATGGAGATACCATGAATAAGTATATGTTAATTTTATTCGAAAGTGATAACACCTATACTGATTTCTCGCCGGAGGACATGCAAAAAGAAATTGCGGTACATGGAGAGTGGATTCAACAGCTGGGAGAACATTACGACTCGGGAGAGCCACTTCATCAGCACGCAAAAAGCATTAACGGAAAAGATAAAGTCGTAACAGATGGACCTTATATAGAGTCCAAAGAATTAGTGAGTGGTTTTTATATAATTAATGCGAATAGTTTAGAAGAAGCTACTGAACTCGCAAAAGGATGCCCGGTGCTTCGGCTTGGTGGAAAAGTAGAAGTACGGGAAGTCATGAAAATGTAAGTGAAAACAACAGACTTGCATACTTCATCCAATTTAGTGGAACATCTTTTCAGGCAACAATCCGGAAAGATGTCTGCTATTTTAACCCGGATATTTGGCTTTCAGAATACCGATATCATTGAGGATATCATTCAAGAGACCTTTCTATCAGCTATAAAAACCTGGGGTGTTAAAGGGAATCCGGAAAACCCGGAAGCTTGGCTTATGCTGGTGGCGAAGAATAAAATCATCAACGAACTGAACCGTAAGAAGAGGCATGCTGAGAAAAAAGAAAAAATCCATTATGAGCAAGCAGAAGAAAGCATTGATGAGCTTTTCCTGGATCACGAAATAAAAGATAGCCAGCTTAGAGTTTTATTCGCGTGTTGTCATCCCGATTTAAAAACTAAGGCACAAATCATGCTCACCCTTAAGGCGCTCTCCGGATTTGGCGACAAAGAGATTGCCAACGCATTGTTGATGAATCCTTCAGCAGTAAAAAAAGGGATTTTCAGGGCGAGAAATCAGCTTAAAGAACAGAATGAACAAATTGGTATCCCCTTTCTTTCTGAAATATCTGACCGGATGGAAACGGTACTTACTATTATTTATCTCATATTTAATGAAGGCTATAAGACGACCAGAAGCGAAGTAATTATAGACGAAGAGTTGTGTTACGAATCTATCCGCCTTGCGCTGCTTCTTTTAGAAATTCCGGAAGCAGATGAAGGTAAAATCTGTGCCCTTCTTTCTTTAATGTATTTAACGATGGCACGATTTCCATCGCGTATAAATGGAGTAGGGGAGTTGATAGAAATCGCGGAACAGGATCGTTCAAAGTGGGATAAAGAGCTTATTGGTGTTGGGTTCAATTTTCTTAAAAAATCCCGAAGCAGCAGCGAACTAAGCAGATACCATTTAGAGTCTACCATTGCATCTGTTCATTGTTCGGCAGCTACCTTCGAAGAAACAGACTGGGATACAATCCTTTTTTGTTACGAAAAGCTCCTGAAAATGGATGATTCTACAATGGTTCGGCTGAATCATGCCATTGCATTTAGCAGAGTAAAAGGTTTTGAAGAGGGACTGGAGTTATTGAAAGAACTTGAAAAGAAATCAGATATTAAAAAAAGACCTCTGCTATTTGCTGCTATTGCTGATATAAACCGGCAGCTAGGAAGGTATGAAATAGCAAAATCGTATTATCAGGTAGCTCTCGATTTAACCGAGAAAAAACCTGATCAGCAGTTCATAGAAAAGAAAATTATGGAATGCGACACCAGGAATATTCGACATAATTAAAAAACCATTCATCTTCACGGAGTGGTATTACTCAATAAATCCGGTCAACCTTAAGGCATCTATTGGGTAGTACGATATACTTCATCTGCCTTCATTCAGCAACTATCCTGAATAATTATAAAAAATTCTTGCGAAGGGCGAACTTTTTATAAAAACTTTGGTACAGAATTTTATACCCCGAAATTCTTAATTCTAAAAAGTTAAAAATGCCACGAACTTGTCATCTTCCGTTTCTTTTATTAGTTGTTATAATTCTTTCCTGTGCAAAACCCGAAAAAACCGGTTTCTCTGTACCGGTAGATTTCGAGGAATATATTTCAGGATATACTTCCGGAGAGATAAGTCGGTTCGACGAAATAGCGGTTACATTTTCAAGTGATATATCTGATCAGGCTAAAAATGCGACTGGAATATTCGGGTTTAGTCCGTCTGTAAAAGGGGAATCAGAATGGGTGAATGATCGTACGTTGGTATTCAAGCCTTTATCGCCGCTAAAGAACGATACCCAATATACCACAAGGGTTAACTTGGGCAAAGTGATGGAACTTCCAGAGGATAAGCAAATCTTTACTTTTAGCTTCTCAACCATTAAGCAGGACATGGAAATTGAGCTTTCAGGCATTGAGCCCCTTCCGGGAAACCGAAATGAGCTGGTAGTTAAGGGAGCAGCATATACCGCCGATCGGGCAGCATTGGATAATATGAAACGAACCATTAAAGCTATACAGGATGAGGATGCACTTTCTATTTCGTGGTCTCAGAATAATTCACAAAGGGAACACCAGTTTCAGATTTCAGGGATTGCAAGAAAGCAAAATGCATCGGAAGTTTCTGTTCGGTGGAATGGTACTCAGATCATGGCTTCATCAAAAGGAGAAAAAATAATTGAGGTACCCGAGCAGGGAGCATTTGAGCTTCTGGAAACCAGAGTCTTTCGAGATCAAAATCCGAGAATAGAACTTACTTTCTCAGATCCATTGGATGCTTCTCAAAATTTGAACGGACTCGTTACACTTGAAAGACCTGTGGAACTAAATTTCATTGTGAATGAGAATAAGCTCACGATTAACCCAAGGGCTCGCAGAAACACTCCCGAAGTACTTGTTATAAACGAGGCGATACGAAGCGTATCAGGGGCCAGGTTGGGGGTTATCCATCGCAGGGAAGTCCGGTTTTCTCAACCAAAACCTAAAGTTGCTTTGCTCGGAAAGGGAATTGTCATTCCCCGTTCGGAAGATTTATTAATGCCTTTTAAAGCAGTAAGTCTTGGTGCGGTTGATGTTCAGGTCACCCGGATTTATGAAAGTAATATAGGTCAGTTTTTACAGGAGCAAAACCTGGGAGGGGTAAATCAGTGGAATATCCGAAAGGTTGGCCGCCCCGTTTTTGGAGGGGTAATTCCACTTTCATCGTTGGGTAATCTGGATCCCGGTACCTGGAATAATTATGCACTGGATCTTTCTAAGTTGATTGAGCCTGAACCAGGTGCTATTTATATGGTGGAGATCGGGTTCAGGGCGCATCAGGCGGTGTATCCTTGCGAAGCAGGTAATACCATTATCTCTGAACAGGTTACAAACCGAAATTGGGAATTGAGCGCCGAAGAGGAGGAGGCGTACTGGAATAGTTTTAGTTCTTACTACTATCCCAGAAATTACAACTGGAGGGATCGTGATAATCCTTGTACGGTGTCTTACTATATGGCAAACCGAAGAGTGAGCAGGAATGTGTTGGCTTCTGATCTTGGGTTAATCGCAAAAAAGGGACAGGATGCAGAGCTGCATTTCTTTGTAACAGATTTGATTTCAGCTCAACCTAAAACAGGAGTATCGGTTTCTGTATTCGATTTCCAGCAGCAGAAAATAGCCGAAGCTCAAACTGATGCAGAAGGGAGTGCAATTATGGAGGTTAATCGAACCCCATACTACGCGGTTGCAGAGTCAGACGATCAGAAAGGTTACCTAAGGTTAGATGACGGGACTTCTCTTTCTGTTAGTGATTTCGATGTTTCAGGAGCGAAAATCCAACAAGGAGTGAAGGGATTTATGTATGGAGAACGTGGTGTTTGGCGACCCGGGGATACATTATTTGTTTCATTAATCTTAGAGGATGAGAACGATGTACTGCCTGACGATCATCCCATTACTTTTGAACTCCGGGATCCATCCGGACAACTTGTAAACCGGGAAACATATGCGGCTTCGCTCAATGGATTCTATATATATCAGGGGCATACAGAAAAGCAGGCTCCTACCGGGAACTGGCGTTTAACGGCAAGAGCAGGGGGGCTTTCATTCAACAAAACACTTAAGATAGAATCAGTTAAGCCAAACCGGTTAAAAGTAGAAGTTGACTTCAAAGACGAAAAAGTTACACCCAGAACCCGGAGCCTGGAAGCCACATTAAGTTCGCAATGGTTGCACGGAGCTACCGCAAAAAACCTGAAAGCAGATGTAGAAATGAGTTTAACCAGTTCTGAACCTGTGTTCGATGATTTCAGAGGGTTCAGCTTTAACGATGAAAGTGTTTCTTTCTCGGCAACTCCCGAACAGATATTTGAAGGGGCTTTAAATGCTTCTGGTGAGCGGGAGTTTGAATATCAATTTGGTGCGATTGAGCAAGGACCGGCGCGATTCAAAGTAAACCTGAATTTACGGGTATTTGAACCATCGGGAAGTTTTAGCGTGGGCAGAGCAAGTACGTTTTATTATCCTTTCAGAACATTAGTAGGTGTAGAAGCTCCCGTAGCGGATGGGAATAGCTACGGAAACTGGTTATCCCGCCGGGAAGCTCACACCTTCAAAGTAGCCTCAGTTGATGAAGAAGGAAACCCGGTTGGATTCAAAGAATTGGAGTACGAAGTCTACCGAATCGGATGGCGTTGGTGGTGGGAACGAGGTCGTGAAAACGTAAGCAGTTTTTTTGAGCGAAGAGAAGTTCGGAAAGTAATGGATGGAGAAATAACCACCCGGTCTGACGGAACTAATGAACTCAACCTGAAGCTGAAGGAAGGAGAAGATGGAGGCAGATATCTCGTTCGGGTAGTTGATCCAAAAGGGAGACATTCTGCAAGTCAGATTGTGTATTTCAGTTGGTGGAGAGGCAGAGGTACATCCGTAAGTCCTGCCCGGCTCACATTCAGTTCAGATAAAGAAACCTATAACGTAGACGAAGAAGTAACGCTGAATATCCCGAGTAGTGAGGGGAGTAAAATATTAGTGAGCCTCGAATCAGGATCAAAAGTTCTGAAAACAACCTGGATTGATGGGCAGGAAGATGAGACGGAATTCAGGGTTTTTGCAGATGCCTCGATGGCACCCACCATCTATGCTCATGTGATGCACGTACAGCAACATGCCCAACAAGAAAACGATTTACCGATCAGGATGTATGGCGTTATCCCAATAACCATCGAAGATCCATTCACAAGGCTGAACCCTCAGATAGAAACAGCGGGAGAGTTCAAACCCGAAACAAACACAACGATCAATATCAGTGAAGAGAATGGCAGGGCAATGACCTACACCGTTGCAATGGTCGACGAAGGCTTGCTGGACCTGACTAATTTCAAAACACCTAAACCACACGATGTATTTTATGCCCGCGAAGCTCTGGGAGTGAAAACCTGGGATATGTTCGAGTTCGTGACGGGCAGCTTCTCCGGGAATATCTCCAGGATACTCTCTGTTGGAGGAGATGGCGCTGAACGGGAACTTGATCCGCTTAACGAAGCAAACCGATTTAAGCCTATGGTTCGGTTTGAAGGCCCTTATTATCTCAAACCGGGCGAAATCAATCAGCACACCATTTCTATTCCTAATTACGTGGGATCGGTACGAACAATGGTGATCGCAGGACAAGACGGAGCCTATGGACAGATCGAAAAAACCACTCCTGTACGAAAACCGGTAATGGTGTTGGCCACCCTGCCCAGAGTGCTTGGTCCTGCCGAGACGGTGCATCTTCCGGTAAGTGTGTTCGCGATGAAAGAAAATGTGCAGAATGTAGCTGTTCGAATTGAACCGAGTGATATTTTTGAGATTCAGGGCGAAGCTTCCACTACCATTTACTTTGATGAGCCAGGGGATCAGTTGGTTAATTTTGCCCTTAAAACGAAGTCAGAAATCGGAGTGGGCACCGTTCGGGTTGAAGTACGAAGTGGTGAGGAAACGGCCTATCACGAAATTGAAATTGCAGTTCGAAACCCCAATACTCCTTTTGTTGATATCAAAAATGAAGTTTTAGATGAAAGCGAAACCTGGTCGGTAAGTTTTGATCCACAAGGAATGATAGGCACAAATTTAGCTATGCTCGAGGTTTCCAGAATTCCGCCTATCGACTTTGGTCGAAGACTGGACTACCTGCTTCGCTACCCTCATGGATGTATTGAGCAGACAACTTCCTCGGCATTTCCACAGCTATTTATTGCTGATGTGATGGATATCAGTGACGAACAGCAATCCAGAATTGAGAAAAATATAGAAGCAGCCATCATCCGGATTAACCGATTTTTAACTCCCAGCGGGGGACTTGGCTACTGGCCGGGATATGAAAACGCAAATTCGTGGGCAACAAGTTATGGCTATCATTTTTTACTGGAAGCTCAAAAGCTTGGATATTACGTTCCAAATAATCTAATGAGTAATATTAATCGTTTTCAGCAGTCTTATGCCCGCAACTGGACAGAATCGGAATATCGAAGATCGGATTTAACTCAGGCCTATAGATTGTACACGCTGGCTTTGGCGAATACTCCCGAGCTTGGCGCGATGAATCGTTTTCGGGAACGGAAAGATTTAACCGTTCAGGCGAAATGGAGATTGGCTGCTGCTTATGTATTAATTGGGCAAACAGAAGCAGCGAACGAAATTTTAGAAGGCGCAACAACATCAGTTCCCGATTACAGAGAGCTCTCCGGGAGTTTTGGCTCTTCACTGAGAGATCAGGCGATGATTTTAGAAACACTTTCTTTGATAAACCGAAGAGAAGAAGCAGCTGTGTTAGCCAGGAATATTTCTGTAGAACTAAGCTCAAAACGTTGGTTGAGTACACAAACAACGGCTTACTCATTAATAGCGATCTCCAAATTCCTTAATCAATTCAATACTTCAGGAGAAATGATTGCCTCTTTTAGTTTGAATGGTAAGGGGGAAGGGTCCATCAGAACCTCTGCTTTTATCACTCAGATTCCGTTGAATATGGATGAATATTCAGAAAATGAATTGGTATTGGAGAACAAATCGGAGGGCACCCTTTTTGCCCGGTTAATTTTGGAAGGAACCCCTTTGATTGGAGACAATGTATCGGCTTCAAACAGTTTGGTTCAGAAAATCCGGTTTGTCGATTTAGAAGGAGATGAAATCAACCCAAACGAAATTGAACAGGGAACCGATTTTATAGCGGAAGTTTCTGTACAGAACCCGGGACTTCGGGGCGATTATGAAGAGATGGCGCTGACTCAGATTTTTCCTTCCGGATGGGAAATCCGAAATACCCGTATGGATGGAGAATCCTTCAGCGAGCCAACTTCAAGCTTCGATTACCAGGATATCCGTGATGATCGTGTGTACACCTATTTCGATTTAAGAAGCACCTCCACGAAAGTGTTTAGGGTTCAGTTAAACGCAAGTTATCTGGGTGAGTTTTATCTGCCTGCTATAAGTACGGAGGCGATGTACGACGAAACAATTAGTGGCCGAACCGCCGGAGAGTGGGTGAAGGTGGTAGCACCAGAATAGATAACATTGAACATTGAACAAGGAAAGATGAACATCCCGAATGAAAATGAACGAACGAAAAAATCCTTTCTTGGGAGGAGATTTATGAGTGTGTTGTTTTCATTCGTAATCATTCTGCTTATAACTTACTATCACTCGCTCCCAAACCCATTATTTAACTCCGGTTATAGCACGGTACTTGAGGACAAACACGGAGAACTTTTGGGTGCTAAAATCGCTGATGATCATCAATGGAGGTTTCCGGTATCCAAAGAAGTTCCGGACAAATTCAAAACAGCAATTGTTGAGTTTGAGGATAATAACTTTTATCGCCACCCGGGAGTTGATCCGGTAGCGGTAGGTCGTGCTGTTCTTCAAAATTATGAGGCAGGCGAAGTAGTGAGTGGAGCAAGCACACTTACTATGCAGGTCATCAGGCTTGCAAAACAAAATCCTGAAAGAACGGTATGGGAAAAACTCAAAGAGATGATTCAGGCAACCCGGCTTGAGCTTTCCTATTCAAAAGAACAGATCATGAGCTTATATGCAGCACATGCGCCTTTTGGTGGAAATGTGGTGGGTCTTGAAGCGGCATCCTGGAGGTATTTTGGAAGAAGTCCTGAAAGTCTTTCCTGGGCGGAATCGACGATGTTGGCAGTACTTCCTAATAGCCCGGCGCTTATACATCCCGGCAGAAATAGAGACGCTCTTAAAACTAAGCGAGACCGCTTACTGGAAAGACTCTATCAAAAAGGAAAGATAGACTCATTAACCTTCGAACTTGCTGTACTTGAGCCTCTGCCTCAAAAACCACACGAGTTGCCGAACTCAGCTCATCATTATCTTGCAAAGTTCTATGCGGGGGAGCAGTCCGGAAAGAAAGTTCACTCAGGAATTGATCAAAAACTTCAGCAGCGAGTAAACGGAATTGTAGATTATCATTACAAACAGCTAAAAGTGAATGGGATACATAACATGGGTGTGGTTGTTTTGGATGTTAGAACCCGCTCTGTAATTAGCTATGTAGGAAATACGAATTCCGGAAGCGATCATAGTAATCAGGTAGATGTAATAACCGCTCCAAGAAGTACGGGAAGTATCTTGAAGCCGCTTTTGTATTCCCTGAAATTGAATGAAGGCGAGTTGTTGCCTAATACTCTGGTGCCTGATGTACCTTCCAGGTTTTCGGAGTATTCCCCCAAAAATTTCACAAGAACCTACTCGGGTGCAGTACCTGCATCAGAAGCCCTTGCCAGATCTCTGAATGTACCGGCAGTGTATATGCTCCAGGAGTTTGGAGTACCGAAGTTTCATCACTATCTGAACGAGTTTGGACTGAGCACGATCACGAAAGATCCTGAACACTACGGTCTCACACTAATCCTGGGCGGTGCGGAAGCCTCTTTATTTGAAATCGCTTCAACCTATGCCTCATTAGCCTTTCAATTGAATGAATATGACGCCAGAAAGCCGGAGTCAAATATATTCAGGGGTATCGATTTTATGGATTCGAGCATCAAAGAATCAGGGTTTAAACTAAGTAGTGGTGCAATTTGGAGTACTTTCGAAGCAATGAACGAAGTTGTGCGACCAGAAGAGGAGTCTTTTTGGAGGAGGTTCGAAAATACGCGGAAAGTAGCTTGGAAAACAGGAACAAGCTATGGTCACAGAGATGGATGGGCGATAGGAGTAACTCCCGAGTATGTAGTAGGGGTATGGGTAGGAAATGCAGATGGAGAGGGAAGACCCAATCTGACCGGAATAAAAACTGCGGGGCCGGTTTTATTTGATGTCTTCAATTCACTTCCGGAAACGGGTTGGTTTAACGAGCCGGTGTATGAACTTGAAGAAATTGAAGTTTGTGTACTTAGCGGACATAAAGCAGGACAATACTGCGAAAAAATTGAAACTGTTTCAGTTCCCGAATCAGCTTTGAAAACGAAGGTTTGCCCATATCATAAACTGGTTCATTTAAATGATGCCGAAAGTCACCGGGTAAATAGCGCTTGCTCCGGCATCTCAGAACTAAAAACTAAAAATTGGTTTGTTCTGCCAGCAGATCAGGAGTGGTATTACCGGAAATCTCATCCAGAGTATAAGAACCTTCCCCCGGTGGCTGACGGATGTGAGCAGACCGATTTATCGATGAAGCTCATTTACCCGTTCAGAGAATCAAGTATTTACGTGCCAATGGAATTAGATGGGAACTCAGGAAAAGCTGTATTTGAAGTAGCACACCGGCAACCAGATACGAAAGTCTACTGGCATCTGGACAACGAGTTTTTAGGCGAGACCAATCATTTTCACCAAATATCTATTTCTCCAAAACCAGGCAAACATACCTTAACTCTTGTAGATGAATACGGAGAACGACTGGAGCATAAATTCGAAATAGTGAGCAGATAAGGATTAGATTTCTTTAGTAAACCTGTATAAAATGTGGATAAGTTTCTAGCCGCAGCCGTTAAAAAGGTTTGAGATCATATCTTAAAGCTTAATATTAAGGATTTACAATCTACAGAAAGGGGTGTTTGAATTATGTACTTTTTTATTAATTATGTGGAAAACTTGAAAAATTTCCGCATACTTGGGGTTCGAAAAGTATAAATATCTACAAAACAGGCTATAAATAACACTCGACAGGGGTTCGAACATGGTTGAGATAACAAAAAAATGGCTGCTCACCATTTTGATCGCTATCTACGGAGCAGTCGCGCATGCACAAACTCTGCCCGGACAATCGGTTGCTCCCGATATTCAGGAAGAGGCAACGAAGTATGAACAATACTATGAAGTAGTATTAGACAATGCTTTATCTGATTACTACAAATCAGGCACCTACATTGTTGATGTAAAAGCGACCTTAGATCGCATTCTGGTGGCCAGAGGTTACGAAGTTGTAGAAGGTGAAGAACCTATAAAATTAGAAAACCTTCCCGGGCTACCATTTATTCCTCCAAATTTAAGAACGAGTACTCAGCCTCAGCGCGATAGCCTGAAAGCTTCAGGATTTGATACCAGGTTCCGCCTTACACGCCTCAATATTAAGGTGCTTGTAGATACTTCTTACAGCGATGAAGATGTTGAATTTGTAGAAGAAGCAGCTACTCTTATTTCTAATGCTGACCGATTCAGAGGGGATATAGTATCAGTTGAAAAGAAGGTGTTTCCAAGAAGCGCCCGAGCCATTGAGCAGGACGCCAGAGCATCTGAGTCTGAACAGGAAGTACCTCAAACAGAGCAAATTGTACCACAGGAAGCTGCTCAGCAACCGGAAGAAAATATGTTTTTAGGGATTGATTGGAATAATCCTCAGCACCTTATGTATGTGATAGCCGCATTGGCTGCGTTATTTCTAATCGCATTGCTATTTGCGTTCCTGAGGAAGCCAAAGAAGGAGGAAACACCACCATATCCATATCCGATGTTTGAAGGAATGACAAATCAGGGAGCAAATGAATCCACCAAAAAAGAAAACAGTGGACCTGATGCAAAAACACTCGCCCTGTTCGAGGAGGATAAAACCTATTTAACAAATACCTGCATCAGTACTCCTAAAGTGGTTTCAGATTTAGTTCATCAATGGATTGCGAGCGATGAAGAGCAAGGGGTTATAAGAGCTGTAAGAAGTTTTGTAAGTGTGGATGAGAAGCTGTTAAATGTGCTTGAACCACATTTAAATGCGGAGACTTATGAAACGATTCGTTTCGGGATTGCAAATACAGATCCAATTCCACTAGATGAACGAATTGAGGAAGCCCGGTCTTTCAGAAGAAGTATCCAGCAAATTAAAGCTTCAAAAAGCTCACCTGATTCAGGATCGAACCTGTTTGATTTTATTTACCAGCTTACTGACCAACAACTTCTCCATTTGATGAAAGAGGAGTCTGATGAAATGGTTTCTATTTTGCTGGCACAGGTTGCGGGCGAGAGAGCTGGTTTGATTTTACAGAAAATGGATGATCAAAAACGGATTTCCATTCTGCTTAAAATGGGTAAGATTAATAACATCCCGATTTCGGTATACAAGAAGGTTGCAGCTCATTTTTCGAACAAGGCACTTTCAGTTTCTGATATGAAATATGTTGCCGCTGATGGTGTAGACACTATTTTAACAACCATAGAGACATTACCTCTGTCAGAGCAGGATGACTATGTGCGCTCCATTGCTGAGCAGGATCTGAATCTTGCCAAAAAGATCAGAAAATTCTTTATTGGCTTTGATGATCTTCCAAAAGTTAAAGATGAGTTCGTACAATCTGCACTGGAAGAAATACCTACTGAGACCATTATCCTTGCTTTAAGAACGGCTCCGGCTGCAGTTCGTGAAAAAGTGCTTCGTGTTCGTCCAAAACGTGAGCAGCAGTTGATACTTTCTGAAATAGATAATCCGTCTGAAGCTCCCCCGAGAGATATTGAGGATGCTCAGAAGACCATGCTTTACGCGGTTAGAAGAAAAATGAAAACTGAGGCCTGATCGATGAAAAGGGTAATATACTCGGTGTTATTCAGCTGCTTGCTAAGTGTTATTGCAATTCAAAGTAGTTCAGCACAATCTCATGAAAGTGGCGACCCTTATCTGATGGATCAGATTATTGAGCAGATGAATAGTGAGCTTAACGATATTCCGGTAAATATTCGAAGAATTGCGGTTTATAAGATCAATTATAGTTCTTTCCGTTTTACCACTGAAGAAGTAGAATACATTCGGGCAGAAGTTGAGTATGCATTTCGACAGTACGCAGGGTTAACGATTCTTTCTCCGCCCGAACTTGAGCCTAACGATAAAATGAAGATCGTAGGGAGCGATAGTACACTCCAGATATTGAATGTAAGAGGACGTTCATTAGCGGATGTATCCCCGGAATTATTAAATGAAATTACAAGCAAATACGGTGTTCAGGGCTTAGTTGAGCTTAGCTTACAAAGACGTGTACCGGAGGGTTTAGTCATAGCAATCCGTATGATGAATCCTGTTTCCAGAGAAGTGGTTTGGACCAAAAGCTTTATTTCCAATCAGAAAGAACCAGAAATTGAAGTAGATAAAGGAAAAACGTTAGTCCTTAAATTCGGCGCAGGTGCAAGAACCGGTGATGCTATTTTCACGCCAGATACCACCGGAGCAGGTACTGATAGTTCATTAAAAGATATCGTTGTAGACTTACATGCCACGCTTACCTATCGCCAGCCTTTCAATAGCGAGAACAGTGCCTATATAGGTTTTACAGCAGGTTTTCACAGGCTGGATGCCCGGGAGGCAGATGAGTTTAGTTTAACCTTATTAGAGTTTGGAGTATCATACTATCAGGCTATTACTCCGGTAAAAGAAGACCTGAATTTATACCGAGTTATGCTTTATCTGAACGGTAATGTTCAAACGCCTCTTGGTAAAGAGTCTGGTGAAATGTTTTCAGTGCAGCCGGGACTTGTATTAAATTTAAGTGAAAATTTAGGTCTCTCTGTCTATAGTAGTATCATACTTTCGGGAGAAACCTTAACACTGGAAAACAACCAACAAATAACCTATAACAAGATTGGATATGGAATACAGGGTGTCATTCGCTTCTAGATTTACCGGGTTTCTGGTTCTTTCAGTAGTGTTACTGTTGATTGGTTGTAAATCATCAGAAAATCTGCCGGCAGAGGATGTAAACAATGACTTTCAGCAAAGGGAAAGTGCTACTAATACTGTACCAACAACCGTACAAGAGCAGCCGAGGAGCGAATCAGTTACAGTTAACTACAAAAATGGGAGTTCTAATATTCAAATCCAGTTAGATCCTTCTCAGGATGAGTTCTATATGGATCTTTCCGGAATGACTCCCAGTGAAAAAGACTCCATTGTGGTTAAAGATTCTACCTTAATCAAAAACCGCGCAATTGATATCCAAAGCCTATTATCCAGTTATCGAAAAGCGCAGGATTTATTCTATCTGGGAGAATATCGTCAGGCTTTAGAAGAGGTAAATAAAACCATTGAAATCCAGGAAACGGCAGATGCTTATGCATTAAAAGGGACCATCTTTTTCATGCTCGAAAATATAACAGCCGCGCAAGCGAACTGGACCCGGGCAGTACAAATGGATCCAAATATTCCGGTACCTAGTATTCCGGAACTAGAAACCTTAATTGAAGAGATACGGGGGCAGGAAAACTAATATGAGGCTTTCAATAACAAATTTTTTAGGGGTAATTTTTAGTGTCGGGATTTTAGTTTTTGGGATCACTGAGATTACCGGCGCTACAGCAATTATTAATTCAATACCTGCTTTGTCAGATTACAGATTCCTAAACCTTCCCAGTTTATTTATTGTATTAGGCGGTGTATTAAATGCGGTTTTTATAACCTACCAGCCACGTTACGTAGGTAAAGCATTCACAAGTATTTTTCTGATTTTCAGCCAATCGAAAAGTTCAGCAAGCACCTTAACTCAGGATTTAGAAAAAATTCTTGAATGGAACGACCAAATTAAAGGTGATCGTGTTAATGCATTAACTAAGTTGGAAAACGAATACTCCACGGAAGTTTCCGGGTATTTATTCTCTCTGCTAAGCACGAACTATTCTTCGGAAGACATCCATGATTTTGGGGCCAACCATGTGGAAGAGCAATATTTTAGAAAACTGGTTGTAGTTGATGTACTTCGCGCGATGGGAGGTGCAGCACCATCTTTCGGTATGTTTGGTACTCTTTTTGGATTGATTGTGATGCTTGGTCAACTGGAAAACCCTTCCGGAATGGGGCCAGGCCTTGCTGCTGCCTTAATTACCACTTTGTACGGTATTTCTTTAGCGCGTTTCATTTTCTATCCTGTCGCTGAAAAGCTTAAAAACGTTGCGCAGCTCAATAAATTCAGAGAATATTTTATTTTGGAAGGTATTCTGATGATAAATGATAAGAAGTCATCATTCTATATTCAGGATAAGTTGAGTACGTACCTGCAAAGAGATTTTAAAAAGAATAAGGATGACGATTAACCAGAATTCTTATGCTTTCACGTAAAAATGTATCAACGCTAAGAGACCAGGAGGATCATTCTGAGGATCAGGAGTGGTTGTTAACCTATAGTGATATGATCACTTTGCTGCTCGCTTTCTTCGCAATGCTGATTGCAGTTTCTTATGTAGATCTGAACTTATGGGAGCAGATGAAGCAAGGCTTACGGTCTGAAATCAGTAAAGAAGAAAATGTGAGAACACCGCTAGCTGAGGTAAAACAGGATCTGGATTCCTTACTTGCGGTAGAAAAGCAGCAGGGATTGGTAGACATTACCCTTGACAGAGACGGGATCAAGCTCTTCTTTAACAGTAGTTCGTTTTATGGTTCAGGAGAAGCAGATCTGCTACCCACCGGAGAGCAAATTATCGATAAGGTTACCCAGGCAATGAATGCCCTCGATTTCTACAAATTCAATGTAGATGTTGAAGGACATACCGATAATGTGCCTATTAATACACCGGTATTTCCATCCAATTGGGAGCTGTCGGTAGCAAGGGCGTCAGGAGTAGTGAAGTATTTTATAGAAGAGGGAATAGAAGGAGAACGGCTAAAGGCATCCGGATATGCCGACACAAAGCCGGTTTTACCTCATGTGGATGCACAAGGAAACGATATTGTAGAGAATAGAGCACTTAACAGGCGAATTGTGGTCAGGATTTACTACCAGCTTAGTAATCTATAGCGATACAGTTACATAGAATCGCTATTATTGAACCATGATATCCCAAAACATCTGGACGTTTCTAATTACCTGGGGCACGGTTCAGTGTGTAATCCTTGCCCCCATTCTTTTCTTCAGTAAAAGAGGGAATTACAGGCAGCGTATAATTATTGGGATTATTTTGATTCTCGTAGCCATTCAATCCGGTAATTTTTTGTTTGAATATTTTGAGTGGTTCAAAGAATATCCTCACTTGATTTGGGCAAGCTATCCATTCTGGTTTTTGATTGGCCCGGGACTCTATTTCTTCCAAAAGTTTTCCATCTCCAGGAACGCTTCGGTTAGATGGTGGGATGCGATCCATCTTTTGCCTATGATTCTGGCGATCTGGCTCGCTTTTCCATTTTATTGGATGGAAGGAAGCAGAAAAGCTCAATTCCTGATCGATTATTACAATAATTACTGGAACCAGGCAGATGTATTCTTTTTTATCTATGTCGGAGTTCAGTTTTTGTATGGTCTGTATGCATTGGTTCGCTTCAAACTTTACTTTGATAAAGTAGGAGAACAGTACTCCGATACTCATCTCTATCAACATCGCTGGGTAGTTTCATTGATAGGCGGGTTCCTTGTTTTCTGGGCATTAACCGTCGTATTCCATCTCTTTTTGCTGGATGATTACGAAACGTTCATAAAGTTTGACTACGCAAGTTATTTGTTCCTCACGCTTTTCGTTCAGGCACTAGGTTTTGCAGCAATTCTGAATCCAGAGACCTTTTTTGTAACCCCGATCGAACAAGATGGAATGGAGGCTATTTTTGATAAAGAGGGAGGTATCGAGCCGGAGGCAACTATTGTACTGGAATACATGAAGAAGTATGAACCTTATTTGAACCCCGGGTTAAAGATTAGCGAACTTGCCGAGGAAATAGGTATTCCCTCACATCGTTTGTCTTTTATAATTAACAACATGGAGGGGAATAATTTCTTTGAATTTGTGAATGAGTACCGGGTAAAAGAAGTCAAAAAGAGGCTTCCTGATCAGCAATACAAAAATCTTACCATTGAAGCCATTGCCCGGGATTGTGGGTTTAATAGTAGCGCCTCATTTTATAGAGTTTTTAAGCAACAAACCGGACTGACTCCTAAACAATACCTGGCTGAGAAGAACTCTTAATGTCTCATTTTATAAACTGAGAGAGCCTTTCGTATAAATTTAGAAACGAAGATGTGTATCTACCTGTATGTTAGTAAAACTCAAACAAACCAAGTTCGATGATCAAATACAGTGCTCCTTTCATTATTCTTTTATTAATAGCTTGCTCGCCAAAGCAAGATAATTCTCAGGATTCTACAATCATTTTTCACTCCACCAGAGATAGTGTTGCGTTCAATATCTACCAACTAAATCCTTCAACACAGGAGATCACCAAGCTTACTGACGATACAACCTGGAGTTATCATCCTGTTTGGTTTGGGGAAGATGAAATCCTCTACATAAAAACGATAGGAGAGCAGGAAGTAATGCGGTATCGCTTAAATATCAAAACCGGAGATATTACCCCTCACTTACCAGAGCTGCATCCTACTGTATTAATGCATAATTCACCCAATGGAAAACATCTGAGTTATCATCTGGAAGTAGATGAAACTACTCAGATTTTCACTGCAAATGCAGACGGCTCTGAAGAAATCCAGCTTACCTTTGATGAAGAGGGAAATACTCAGCCAAGATGGTCTCCCGATAGTGAAAAGATTTTATTTCGCTCAAGCAGGGATGGAAACCCTGAATTATATGTAATGAACCGGGATGGAAGTAATCAAATGCGAATCACTCAAAATGATAGTCTGGATCGCTACGCCGAGTGGTCGCCGAATGGGGATCGAATTGCGTTTGCATCTAAAAGGGATGGAGCTGATTTAGAAATCTATACTATGAAATCCGACGGAAGTGATATCGTCAGACTTACTGATAATGACGCAGAAGATGGGGAATTAGGATGGTCCCCGGATGGTACACAGATTGTTTGGAAAAACAGAAATCAAAATACTGACAACAATCATGATATTTATATTATGAATGCTGATGGAAGCAATAAAACAAGATTAACGAGTCATCCTTCTTATGATGGATACCCAATCTGGGGTTGGATATCCAGAGACTAAAAAAAGAGGTTCCCATGAAAAAGAAACTTTCACATTTCGCTATTCAATTTCCTGTACACAATCCTGACGCAGCAGCAAATTGGTACGCAGAAAAACTTGGCTTTGATATCACTTTTAAATGGGGAGAGCCGGTAGATTATATTGTAACCAATCGGGAAGAAGCGGTTTCCATTCACTTTATTCGATCAGAAGCAGAAAAAATAGAACCAAGAGTGATTTATGTTTTTTGTTTTGATGTGGATGCCGTGTATAAAGAACTTTCTACGAAAGGGATTGATCGTATTTCAAAACCAATAAACCATGAATATAAGATGAGAGATTTTGAAGTGAAGGATCCATACGGGAATATGATTATTTTTGGAATGGGAATTAAATGATGTAACATTTTCAATCTTCAGAAGCGGATGTTTTCGATAAAATAAGTTTCTTTTATTTATAATGAGATTTTCAGTTATTCTGATAAATCAGTCTGCCTACATTGAACTCATTTTTCGGGACCACCAACTACTTTGCTTCTTATTCACCAGAACACTTTTTGGTACTATTCGGTTTTTTATTTTTTGCAATATGGTTTTTCCGTTTCTTGAAAACCCGTTCCGAAGAAAACCAGCGAAAGGCATTACTTTCAATCGCTGTCGCACTTACTGTTGCACAACTCATCAAGATTCCTTTAAATCATTATACAGGAACATTCGATGTCACTAAAGATATCCCACTGCACATGTGTAATTTCCTTCCTTTTATAATGGTAGGAGTGTATATCACTAAAAGCAGAATTATTTGGGCAACGGTTTTCTTCTGGATCATTCTTGGGGTTAGTCAGGCGAATTTTACTCCTTCGGTCGACTACTCACTATTTCACTACGATGCGATAAGATACTGGATGGTACATTTGGGACTGGTACTACTGGCATTATATCCTGCCATAGCCTGGAAATGGGAACTCGAACTGAGAGATGTAGCCCGAACCCTAATCTGGCTGAATGTAGTCGCAGTATTTATTTATGGGATAAATCTCATTCTGGATAGCAACTATCTGTATGTGATGGGAAAACCACCGGGCACTACTTTCTTCAGTATTTTACCACCCTGGCCAACCTATATTCTGGTACTGGAAGTTATCGTATTGGTTTGGTCGCTGATGGTGTTGGGTGTCTTCAAGTTGTTTAGAAGCGCGCAGTTTCAGACTAAATAAAGGGCTTGATTTCAAGATCAGGTATTAAAACATGGAAATCTGATAAATCGGTACTATGTCGGGTTATTGACGTACTAGTGTCGTGTATAATAGGGGGTGCTTTTCATAATATTTGCATAAAAAATGCTCAAGAAAATCAGTTTAACCCTTGCTATCAGTCTTTTTGTTGTAACTGGAACCTTCTTTGTATTGGTGCTTTTGCCTATACAAAAATCTATGGATCCGGGAGTCACAGATTTCCCCCTTCTTATTAATAACGGATATATCATCAACTTCGAATCAGATATTTTTGAGCAAGGTTCGATACTGGTAGAAAATGGAATAATAACATACTCAGGGAATTCCGATAGTCTTGTAATTCCCGAAAATGCAACTATTATAGACGCAACCGGAAAGTATCTCATCCCGGGATTTTGGGATATGCATACCCATGTAAGTTCGGATTATGCACCTCTGTTGGATTTCCCCGCTTTTATTGCAAATGGGGTTATGAATGTTCGTGATATGGGAGGTTATGCTTCTTATCAAACAAAGAAAAACTGGAATGAAGAGATCAAAGAAAATCAGCTTATCGGGCCTCGCTTTCAGGGCATAGCTGAAAGTTTGGTTTTTGATCTTAGGGATTCAGTTCAAGCTAAAGAAACGATAAAATACTTTCAGGGAGACTCCTCGGATTTCATCAAAATTTTTAATGCGGTATTACCAGAACAGTTCTATGCATTAATGGATGAGGCTACGCGTGAGGGAGTAGCTGTGTTGGGTCATAAACCGAGAAGCATAAGTGCAATTGATGCTTCAGAAGCAGGCATGAAGAGCTTTGAACATGCGCGGATATTTCTTTTTGAGAGTTATTCAGAAGCAGAATCTTTACGGGAAAGGTATAGGGCGTTCTATAGTGGTGAAATTGAAATCGAACAAAGAATTGATAACCCGGCAGTTTTACAAGAAATGCTTGATAAGCATGACGAAAAGATGTTCCTCGAAATAGTAGATAGCTTGATCAAAAATGATACATGGTTTATACCAACACATCTCACCAGAAGAATGGATGCATTTGCAGGAGATGAGAGTTTCCGTGAAGATGAAAGACTGAAATATATAAGCCTGTACAAAAGACTTGACTGGAAAATGGATGCCGACGAGGTGAATGTATATGGTTCAGAACCCGGACTGCAGAGTACATATCAGGAGTTTTATGAAAAAGGGTTATCATTGACGGGCAAAGCTCATAAGAGAGGATTGAATATACTGGCTGGAACGGATGCCAATGACACGTATTCATTTCCGGGCTTTAGTATGCATGACGAACTTCTAGAACTGGTAAAGGCAGGGTTAAGCCCGGTAGAAGCTCTCGAATCAGCCACTCTTTTACCTGCGGAATATTTTGGACTCACCTCTGATTATGGATCTCTGTCAATGGGTAAAAAAGCAGATATACTAATTCTAGAGGACAACCCTCTTAAGGCCATTTCCAATACCAGAAAAATTAACCAGCTAATTTACAATGGGAACTTGTATTCAAGAGAACAACTAGATCAGATGCTGAATATGACTGAGAGAAATGCACGAAGCTGGAGTTTGAATGCAAAGATTATCTGGAATGAAATGAATTGATGACCATCTTCAAATCCGATTGGTAATTGTTTATTATGAGTCAATAGTTTGGCAATAATGACATTTGGAGAAAAAATAGCACTAATCAGGAAAAAGAAGGCGTTGTCTCAGGAAGATCTTGCAGAACTTTCGGGAGTTTCAACGAGAACCATTCAAAGGATTGAAAATAATTCAAGTAAACCCAGGCCTTCTACCATTCAGCTTCTAACCAAAATACTGGAATTTGACTATCCAGAGGAGGAACAAAGAGAGACGATAGAATTTAGAGCTCAAAGTTCTTTTTTAAAGAAAGTGAATTTTTCGGTGTTGTCCGGATTGTTCATTCCATTTGGAAATATATTGTTACCGCTCGCATTTTGGTTTAAAGGAAAATCTTTAGGAATTGTTAATGACCTCGGTAAAAAAATCATAAGCCTTCAAATCTATATAACGGTATTATTCTCTCTTGGAATATTTATAATACCTGTAATTTCTAAGATGCTTACCGGATCGGTTTATGTTGGTGATTTCCCGGTATTTTTACTGCTCTATCTTATCTTTGGAATAACCAATTTATCATTGGTTATCTATGGAGTTAAAGAAATTGAGAAGGAGAATGAAGAGTTATTTTCTTCAGTTCCAACCTTGTTTTAAAGATATTAAGTCTGCTTCTTATTCAAATTCTCCTTCATAATTCCACTCACCTCTTTTTCTCCAAGGCCTTCCAGATTTTCAATAACACCTTGTTGATCCTCTTCCTTTTTATTCTGATTAAACTTGAATTTCCCTTCCATGCGGATGATTTCAATTTCCAGTCCGGTAATGGCTTTCAAGTTGATTTCAAAGCTTTTTTCAGATTCTTCCAACGACCAATCCGAATCCACCTGCTCTTCATGGAAATGAGTGAGACGGGTTACCATTTTCCGCAATTCATCCAGTTCATGAATTACTTTAGGCTTCCCGTAAACATGCACTGTTGCATAGTTCCAGGTGGGAACCGTATCCCTGTTTTTATACCACGAAGGAGTGATGTAGGTGTGTGGTCCCTGGAATATAATCAGAACCTCTTTGGATTCATTCAAAGCCTTCCAATGCGGGTTCGCTCGTGCGAAATGGGCAATTAAGGTTCCATGTTCACCTAGGTTTTTATCAACCAAAAAAGGCAGGTGAGTAGCTTCCGGATTATCGCTGTGCTGACTAAATAAAATCCCAAAATTATACTTTTGGATCAGCTCAAAAAGAATATCCGGGTTTTCTTCTTTAAAAGAGGAAGGGGTGTACATAGTCTTTTTTTAAGAGTATAAGAAAAAATCGACCCTCTATTCGATCATGTCTCTATATAATCATGTCAGATCGCTACTAAATACAAAACTTAACAACTCAGATGAGAAATATTAATTACTCTGATCAAAAATGGTGTGGTAAGCTCATTTAATACAAACTATTTAGTACATGAAATTATATAGAATATTCCCGCTTATCCTGCTTCTTACTTTTTCTTTTGATAGCATCCAGGCAAAAGACAAAGCCCGATCAGATTTAAAACAGCGAATTCAGGAAAAGCTGGATAGCCTTCAAAAGGAAACAAACATCCCTGGGATAACTTTTGCTGTGGCTTTCGAAAATGGGGAAACGTTTACATTTGCTTCAGGCTTGTCAGATTTAGAAGATCAAACTCCGATGCAAGTCTCAGACCGTATGTTATCGGGGAGTGTAGGTAAGCTATACGTAGCGCCAATTATTTTAAAATATTCGGAAGAAGAGAAGTTATCGATCGAAGATAATATCTCGAAGTATTTTGAGGGAGCAGATTGGTTTTCCAGTTTAGAATATAGGAATGAGATAACAATTAAACATTTATTAAATCACACAAGTGGCATTCCCGAATATGTTTATTCAGAGAAGTTATGGCAGACACTGGTGAAGGGTGATCCTTCCAAAAAATGGACTCCGGAAGAAAGGCTGGAGTTGTTGAAAGGTTCGGAAGCTCATTTTAAACCAGGAGAAGGCTGGAGCTATGCAGATACTAATTATATAATTTTGGGAATGATTATCGAGCAGATATCCAATAAAGATTTCTATTCGGTAGTAAAGGAAAAAATTCTAGCACCAAATGCTTTGAATAATACCTCCCCGAGTACTTCTCAGAAACTGAAAAATCTGGTGAGTGGATATACAGGATCACTTCCACTATTTCAAGGGATGGAGAATAAAGTATCAGATAATGAAAAATATATCGTGAACCCTCAATTCGAGTGGACAGGAGGAGGGTTTATTAATACCGCAGAGGATTTAGCAAGATGGGGCGCTATTCTTTTCAACCCAAACAGATCATTATTAGACAAGGATTCTATTGGTAAAATGCTGGAAGCGGTAAATAGAACGAATGGAGAACCATCCAAAACAGGGTATGGTCTTGGAATAGAGATTTGGGAAGATGATCTTGGTTTATACTATGGACATTCTGGATTTATGCCGGGCTTTATGTCTGTAGTTCAATATATACCAGAGATTAACGGTGCTATAGCCATGCAAATAAACGCAGATATTTTCAGTGGAAAAATACCTCAAACCCTGAGAATTGAAGAATTGACACATTCGCTAAGGGAGATACTTGTTCAATATAATTGAAAGGTTAAATTAATAAATGAGCCCTTTAAACCTGTAAAATACTCAATAAGATTATCTTCAGCTTTCCATTTATAGGCATGCCTCCTTTTTTAGTTCTGAAGCATTAACGATACTGAGACTTATAACTGAGTAAAAGGCATTACATTGATGCTATCATTATAAATAATTTGATTAATGAACAGGATTGACCTCGTTATTGTAATAGGCTTAATGAGTCTTGGATTAGGGGTCTTTTTTTCAGCACTTTTATTGCTGAGAAAAGGAAGCAGAAATTGGTCTGATTACCTGATTCCTTTAATAGTTTTGTTAGTCAGCATTGAGTTATTCTACGCAATAAGTTTTTATAGTGAGTTAATCCTGAAACTACCAGGGATATTTGGTTTTGGTCGGGTCTTTCAATTATTAGTATATCCATTATTTTTAATTCAGGTTATTTATTTAAGATATAAAACGCTTAAGTGGTGGTACATACTTATAATTTTACCGGTATTAGCAGATTCATTATTCTCATTACACAGCATTACCAATATACCAGTAGAAATAAAGACAGAATGGCTGAGAAATATCTTTCAAAACGAATATACGCCCCCGATAAATCAGTGGGATCATTGGCATATATTAGTCCGTCAGATTGCAATTCCTATTCTTTTTTTGATACCCATTAATTATTTCTCTGCACAGCAATTAAGGGCTTCAGAAAAAAAAGAGAAAGTGGTGTTTCTGATTTTAGCATTAGTGTCTCTGCTATACTTTCTTTTCCGTTTAGCTAATAATACAATATCTATTTACTTGTATAAGATAATGAAGGAGCCATTAATAGAATGGGCCCTGATTATTCTCTTCGACTCAGTAGTTTTGATCCTTTTATGTTACATGATCGTAAAGAGTGTTGAAATTAACAGAGTTGGTTTTATAAAGAATAAAGGCAGTAAAAATGCGGGTTCAATAATAGGGGAAGAAAAAATGGAGAGTTATTATCACCTCGCTAAAAATATAATTGAGCAAAAAAAACTATATCAAAAGAAGGGTTTCAGTTTAAACGATTTATCAGAAGAGACAAATATAAACACTACCTATCTCTCACAGTCAATCAATACTATAGAGAAGCAGAGTTTTTCCGAGTTTATTAACAGGTATAGAATTAGTAAAGCGAAGGAATATTTAAAAAACAGAGAGTATGACTATTTAACAGTAGAAGCTATATCTGAAGAAGTAGGTTTCAAATCAAAATCTGCATTTTACCGGGCGTTCAAAAAAGAAGTGAAATGTTTACCGAAAGAATATAAAGATCGCTTCTTAAATAAATAATAGGATAAGTAGTACTAATACTTAAAACGCAACATATTACGTAAACAAATATCATTTTGGGGAAGATATATTGCCTTAACAATTCAATTATGAAAATGGCAAATGTCTTATACAATCAAATCAATTTATATAGTATTTATTTTTTTTTCATGCAGTGAAGGTTCTGATCCAATCAACCCTACCCCCGAAGAACCCAATGTGGAAATAATCGACACAGTAGAAGCAACTCTTACAAACTATTCAATTACAGATAGTGGAGACGATATTGATATTGCTTCAAACGGGGTGATTTACTCAAGTGATTATGATGGCGATAAAATCAGAAAATTTGACTCTGGTACTCAAGTTGAAACTATAATTGATGGGCATACTAATCTGGGCTCTGTTGCCTATGATGAATCGAATGATATTATATATGCAACAAACTATGATTCAGGATTTATAATCCGTGTTGACAGAACCAGAATCGACACCATTGCAATAAACTTACAAGGTCCTTCCGGGTTAGCGTTTGACAGTGATGGAAACTTGTTTGTAACAGAAAACCAATCTTTTACGATTTCTAAGATGATACCAAATTCGGACTCTACCGAGTACCAAAAGAGTATATATGTATCTAAAGGCCTTTTAGACTGGCCCACTGCCATTAAATTTGATTCTGAGAATAATCTGTACGCGACGAATATGTTTAGGAGTGAAATAATAAAAATCACTCCTGATATACAGATGGAGTTGTTGGCAACACTTCCGGGCAGGGCAAATTATATAGATTACAACCTGGGTTATTTAGACCTTGACGACATGTATTTGTATGTAGCCCATCATGTGGATGGCTATATATATCGGATGCATAAAGTAAGTGGAGATTTTGAAATTATTGGTGGGCAAACGATGAATTTTACGAATCCTACAGGAGTAGCATATTCAGCCGAGACAAAAAGAATTTATGTGACCTTTCAAAATGGTGTGAGTACTAATATTAGTTACCTGAAGATAACAGAGTAATAAATCTTTAAATGATTATGACTAAATGACTTTATATCGATTGTCGATCAAGATTATACTAGCAATATTCTTTTTATGTACTCTTGGAGAGGCGCAAGCCCAACACCAGGAAAAACTGGAGAAAGCGAGAACAATACTTCAATCACTAATTGAAAGTAATGAATACGTTGGATTAAGTGCAGCAATTGCTTACAAAGGGGAGATTATTTTAGCAGAAGGCTTTGGTTTCAAGAATCTTGAAAATAAGCAGAAACCGGATTCTGAAACTTTATTCAGGATATACAGCATCTCAAAAACATTGGCAGGTATATTAGCAATGAAGTTGGTAGATGAAGGAAAATTAGACTTAGAACAATCTATAGCAAAGGTAATACCGGAACTTCCTGAACATCTCCATCAAATCACCCCAAAAGATTTACTTGCACATCTATCAGGTATCAGGCACTACAAGGGCTGGGATGAATGGAATGCAATAAGTCAGGACGAATGCCGAAGCCCTATGGAAGCTCTAGATGTTTTCATAAATGACCCCTTGCTGTTTAATGCAGGCGAAAAAGTGGAATATACCAGTTTTGGGTATGTGCTTCTAAGCGCAGTATTAGAAAAGGAAGGCGGTAAACCCTTTACACAGTTAATGCAAGAGAAGCTTTTTAATCCAAGTAATGCCAAACGAATTTTCCTGGACAACAAGGATGGTTTGAATAGAGATAATATATCTACTTTTTATGATGTAGAAGATGGAAAGGTTTCAATTACCAGATTGGTGAATAATAGCTGCAAATTCGGAGGTGGTGGTTATAACGCCTCTGCTGAGGCAGTTGCGAAAGTACTGATGGCATATATGGAGAAAAGTCTTTTTAGCGTGGAAACATATCAACTCTCATTAGAACAGGCAAAACCCGATGATGGATCTATGATTTATACCGCACACTTAGGTATTGGGGCGAATACTATAAATGGGCTACGATCTGCTGTTTCCAACGGTGCTGGTCCAGGTGGAAGGTCTACAATATATATGTTTCCGGATGATGAGATTGCAGTGGTACTCATTGGTAATTCTATTGGCAAAAAACTCCGTGCTGAAGCACAAATGGTAGCGGAACTATTTCAACAAAATAAGCCTGAATAATAAATTGAGTAATGTTTCTTTTGAATGTAAAAAGCTTGCACGTAACATTCAGCATTACCCTATTTCTCGATCTATCATATAAGAAATCAAGACTTTGTCTTTCCTATTTTATCTCCTGATGTTGATGGGGGTGATTACTATGATGTTATCAAGGAGAAACGAAATACTCTGAACCGGACATTTGGAAGAGTTGGCGAGAAAACCGGTGCATCAGACATTTTCTTTTATAGTGCTCGTCATACTTATGCTATCAGTTCAAAACTAAAAGAGGGGTGCTAACAGTGCTATCCAAGATGTTCTAGGAGACAGTACAGGGTAAGCCGCTCATACTTAACTTGAGTCTTTTGAAGACCAAGTGATTGATGTTTACGATGGAATGTTATTTTCTGATTGATTGTGTGTTGTCATATATGACAACTTAGTTGTCTTTTTGTTGTTAAATATAACAACATATTATATATTTTGTTGTTATTTATGACAACTTATGATAAGGTTGTGTTGTTGTAAATATCACTAAACGTGATTTAAAAGCACGAAAAGGCACTATTATGAACTATTGGGATAAAAAGCTGATACGAAAACAGCTTGATAAGAAACTCAAGAAGCTAAAACCTCTGCTAAAAATGCCAGCACCTTCGGGTGGGTGGGTAAATGCTATTCGTGAAGGGCTTGGTATGACCTTAGAAGAATTAGGTGGTCGTGTTGGGCTTGATAGACCGCGTATCTATCGAATAGAGCAGGCTGAAGTAAATGGTGATGTAAAGCTCTCAACCCTTCAAAAGATGGCTGATGGATTAGGTGTAAAGTTTGTCTATGGCTTTGTGCCAGAACAAGAACTTGAAGAGATGGTGCGAGAACAAGCCAGAAAGATCGCCAAGAAGAGATTGAGTCGTGTAGACCATTCCATGAAGTTAGAGCTTCAAGGAGTCTCGGAAAAAGAACAAGAAGAGGCACTTAATGATCTGATTGATAAAATACTGATCGAAGAGCCTAAGAATTTTTGGGATCAGTAGATGTTTAATTATCCGGAAGATGCAACACCAATAGATGAGGATGAGAAACGAGGTTTACTCATTCCACATATTAGTACCAGAGAAGAACTCAATGAATGGGAACAGAGGAATATTACTGATGCCTACAGTTGGTTAGATCGTACAAGGCAAAAAGATATTTTGAGTGAAGAGTTTATTCGCAAGCTTCATGTAGAAATGTTCGGTAAAGTGTGGAGTTGGGCAGGTACGTATCGCCGAACAGATAAAAGTATTGGAGTGGATTGGTCGCAGATTTCGGTACACTTTCGGCAGTTACTCGATGATATTCATTTCTGGATAGACAATGAAACTTATTCAGCAGATGAAATTGCAACACGTTTTCATCACAGGTTAGTATTCATTCATCTATTTCCAAATGGTAACGGACGTCATGCAAGAGTTATGACGGACGTATTACTTGAAAAGTTATTGAACAAAGAGCCGTTTACTTGGGGATCAGGTAATTTAATTGAAGAAGGTGATGTAAGGGCAAATTACATTCAAGCTTTGAGGTCGGCAGATGGGCACGATTATGAACCTTTATTGAAATTTGTAAGAAGCTAAAAATAAAACCAGTTAAAGCAGGTAAAAGAATGGTTATTGATAACAGAGAAAATGGTCGAGTGATTGACGCTCTAACTGAAGCAATCAGTAAAGGAGCAGATTTAAAATTTATAACACGACAGTTATCACTTTTTGCATATTACCGAACAATAAAAAAGCCCCCCGGTTGTGAAAATCCGAGAGGCTTATTATTTAGGTGTACACCCGAGAAGATTCGAACTTCTAACCGCCTGATTCGTAGTCAGGTACTCTATCCAGTTGAGCTACGGGTGCATTTCAATAAATGAAGAGCCCTAAAGATAAGGACTATATCAGCTCTTCACAATAGATTTTAAGCTAAACTTTTATAGACGTTCGAATATGGAATGCCTTAGGATTACTTCCCTTTATATTCTAATGAAAGAATGGTTATGTCATCCGATTGATCTGCTTTACCCATAAACTTAAGTACGTCGACAACTAATCCACGTACTAATTTTTGGATATCATTTTCGTGGTGCTTTGCAAGGAATTCTTCTAATCTAGGTTCTTCATACATAGACTCATCTGCCGCAGTGGCTTCAGTAACCCCATCCGTGAACGTCATCAGTTTTTCACCGGGAGCAAGCGTAAACTCTTTGGTCTCGTACTCAATAGGCTCAATTTTACCTAATAACAGACCTGAAGTATTTTCGACTTCTTCAACACTACCGTCTTTACGAATAATATAAGGAAGGTTATGTCCTCCATTGCAATAACGTACTTTTCCACTTCTGATATCCAGAACGCCATAGAACATAGTCACAAAAGTGGTAAGCTCGCTCTCTGGAATTAACATGGTATTTACAGTGCTCAGACATTTGGCTGGGTCATCAATCTGGGATGCTATAGCCTTGAGCATTGTTCTTGAAACGGCCATGTATAAAGAGGCAGGAACGCCTTTTCCCGATACATCACCAATCACGAAACCAAGATGATGCTCATCGAGCATATAAAAATCGTAGAAGTCACCACCTACTTCTTTGGCGGTATGCATTTCCCCATAAATGCTGAATTCATCTCTCTGAGGGAATTCCTGGGGAAGCATTTTATTCTGGATTCGGGCAGCTGTCTCGAGATCGGTCTGTACGGCTTCTAACGTCTTTTTATTCATCATACCATCTTTGATAAGCTCAATTTCTTTAATGGTCTTATCAATAGTAGTGTTAAGATCTCCGAAGTCGATAGGCTTGGTAACAAAATCAAAAGCACCTCGATTCATCGCTGTACGGATATTATCCATATCACCATAAGCAGATACAATGATGGTTTTAAACATGGGATTTTCCAGCTTCTGTGTTTCAGAAAGGAAAGTGAGTCCATCCATTTTTGGCATATTGATGTCTGAAAGAACTAATGAGATATCTTTTTGGTCTGCCAACAGGATTAATGCTTCCTCACCATTTTCTGCAAAATGAAACTCGTACTCCTCGTTTCTAATCTGTTTCCTGAATCGTTGAAGGATGAGCATTTGTAAATCCGGCTCGTCATCAACAACTAAAATTTGGTGCTGTTCCATTGTTATTTGATCTTTTATGGTTCAATAATTTGATACACTTCCTTCTTAAGTGATTCAAAGTCGATGGGTTTTGTAAAAAATTCCTTAGCACCGGACTTAATGGCTTTATTATAATTAGTATCATCGCCATATGCTGAAATCATACTTACCTTAATATCAGGAAATTGATCTTTTACTTTATCAAGAAGTTCCAGTCCTGACATCCCGGGCATATTGATATCTGAAAAAATGTAAAGCACATCCGGTGGTTGCTTACTTTGTAAGCTTTCCATGGCCTCTGTTCCTGAAAAAGCAAATTCCAGTTCCAGTAAACCTTGTCGAACTTCTTTACGGAACTTTTGACGAAAAAGCATTTCTACATCTTTCTCATCGTCTACAATCATTATTTTAATCATACCCCTTAATTTATATTGTTTTGAATGGTTAATTAACTAACGTCATTTTAAACCGTGTGAATTCATCGGTTTTAGTGTCAATTTCTAAATTTCCGCCATGTGCCTGAAGGATGTCATTAGTGATTGAAAGCCCAAGGCCGGTTCCTTCTTTTCCTTTTTTAGTGGTAAAAAATGGCTGAAGTATTTTATCTCTGAGTTCTTCGGGTATTCCCGGACCATTATCCTCAATGATGATTTGAACATTACCATTTTTCTGATTTGTAGATACCGATAAACGTGCTTTATAGTTTTTTCCATTTACTCTTATTTTATCACGCATTGCATCAAACGCATTGTTGCAAAGGTTTACGATCACCCGGCTAAAATCTTCTACAATAAGAGGCACCTTAAGGATTTCCTCGTTTAGATTAAACTGAATATCCACATTAATGGGGTCTTTCCCAGCGCGCATTCCATGAAAGGCAAGATTTACATATTCCTTGATCAACGAATTGATATCAGTTGGTTCCTTTTTACCACTTCCGGCTCTACTGTGTTGAAGCATGGATTTCACAATAGAATCAGCTCTGGACCCGTGTTCATGAATCTTCTTTAAATTCGCTTTAATATCAAACAATAAAGCGTCAACCTCTTTTTTGAGTTCGCTCTTATTCACAGTTTCTTTTTCCATTTCGGCCACTTGTTCACTCAATTCGTCAAAGAGTTCCATATTCAAATCAGAAAAATTATTCACAAAATTCAATGGATTTTTGATCTCATGGGCAATTCCTGCAGTAAGTTGTCCAAGGCTGGCAAGCTTTTCCTGCTGTACCAGTTGTTCCTGAGCATTTTTTAAATCGTTAAGAGCCGAGCGCATCTTTTGATAGGCTTCTGCATTCTGCATTGCAACACTAACATTGGCCGCAATGGTGTTAAGAAGCCGGAGGTCATTCTCATTAAACCTGTTTTCTTCTTCTGTACTTTGAACGCTTATTACCCCGATGGGTTTTTTCCCAATCAATACGGGTACACCCAGAAATGAGGAAGTTATTTTCCCGATCTGTTTAGCTTTCAGCTGGTCTCTGATTTCAGCCAGATCTTTATTGATGAGCAGAGGTTCATTATTGGTAATAATCCGTTCAGTAAATCCATTTCCAAATTTACGGGGTTCACTTTTGTCCCCATATTCAAAAGGGAAATTGATCATATCCGTTTCTTTATCATGAATGGCGACATAAACGATATCTGCACTGAAAGTTTCTATCATAAGTTCGCCAACAAGCTTAATTAGCGCATCAAATTCAAGCTGAGAAACCAACGCCTGACTAATCCGATTTACTGTTTGAAGTTCAGTAGCGCGTTGTTCAGTAATTCCAAGCAATCGGGTGGTTTCATTAAATAAACGGGCATTCTCAAGAGCTACACTCATACTATTTGCAAGAGTGCTAAGTAATCGAACATTGGAGTCGGTAAAAGCATATTCACGATCCAGATTTTGAAGGCCTACATATCCACGTACTTCATCACCAACCACCATAGGAACAAATAAGATAGATTTCGGCATTACAGTTCCGGGAATTGGTTTTACTTCATTACCGGTAATCTCCTCAGTTTTTTTAACGAGGTTATCTTCTATCGAGAGTAGTTTCTTAGTTTTAACAAGGTGTTTTCTTACGCCATCTAAAGGGCGGGATTCTGGAAAAATTCTTCCCCCATCTTCATAGAAATACTGGAAATGCTCAATTTCTTTTTCATTATCAATAGTGTTGATTCCTACCACCTGAGCATCAAACAAATCACGGATTCGATCTCCCACCAGGTTATAAATCCCCTGCATATCCATCTCAGCCACAAGACCTTGTTGTACACTATTTATCACAGCGAGTTCAGCATTTCTTTGTTCTGTTTCGCTAAAAAGGCGTGCATTTTCCAGAGCCACACTCATACTATTTGAAAGAGTACTCAGAAGTCGGATATCAGAGGTACTAAAGGCATGTTCACGATCCAGATTTTGCAGGGTAACATATCCTTTAACAGTATCACCAACCTTCAAGGGTACATACACCATAGATTTTGGCATGGAGGTGCCGGGTACTGTTTTCGGCTCTTCACCTGTAATATTTTTCACGGCCTGAACAGAGTTTTCCTGTATTGATATCAATTTCTGCGTATTGATCAAACGTCGACGCATCTTATCGTAAGGTCTCGGGTCCGGATAAACCCTTTCGCCATTCTCAAATAGATATTTGAAATATTCTATTTCATCCTCTAGGTTAAACATAGAAATAACCACGACCTGAGCATCAAATAAATCCCGTATTCGATCTCCTACAAGTTCATATATCCCCTGCATATCCATTTCGGCAACAAGGCCTTGTTGAACGCTGTTAATTACAGCCAGTTCTGCATTTCTTTGTTCAGATTCATTAAAGAGGCGTGCGTTTTCGAGAGCTATACTTATACTATTGGCGATAGTAATCAGAAGCTGCACATCAGACTCACGAAAAGCTTGTTCACGATCCAGATTTTGAAGACTCAAACAACCAGTAACCACATCATCTACCATAAGCGGTACAAAAAGTAGTGATTGAGGATACCGTGTTCCCGGTACGGGTGTTACTTTATCTCCTGTAATCTCTTCCGTTTTCTTGGTTACATTCTCATTGATCAGCAACGTATCAGCTTTATCGATAATCCATTTTCTGATTTTGTTAAGAGGTCTGGATTCAGGGAAAAGCCGTTCGCCATCTTCAAATAAGTATTGAAAATGCTCAAGATCTGTCTCATGATCAAAGGTGTAAATACCGGTAACCTGAGCATCAAACAATTCCTTGAGACGTTCTCCAATTAGTTCATAAATCTCCTGCATTTCCTTTTTTTGGAGCAATCCTTCCTGTACTCGGCTGATAAGATCTAATTCAGCTTCCCGCTGTTTTAACTTTTCTTCAATCATTTGAGATTTTGACATAGACAAAGAATTAAGATGGTTTTGGCAAGATTATTCTGAATATACTTCCCTGCTCGTTTTCACTTTCAATCTGAATAGACCCGCCATGTGCTTTAATAATATCATTAGTGATGGAAAGTCCAAGGCCGGTTCCCTGGGTTCCCTTTTTAGTAGTAAAAAAGGGTTGCATAATTTTATCCTTCATTTCTGTAGGTATTCCGGCACCATTATCCTCAATTTCGACTAATATTTTATCTTCTTCTCTGATGGTTCGAACAATGAGTTTGGCTTTAAATTTTTCGTCTGCCTGCTGCTTCTCCCGCATTGTATCAAAAGCGTTATTGCAGAGATTAACAATCACTCTGGAGAAATCTTCTAAAATAAGAGAAGCTTTAGGGAGTCCTTCATTCAGATCAAACTCAATGTCTACATTGATCGGGTCTTTACCGGCGCGCATTCCATGAAAAGCAAGATTTACATATTCCTTGATCAATGAATTGATATCAGTCGGTTCTTTTACACCATTTCCTGCCCGGCTGTGTTGGAGCATTGATTTTACTATGGAGTCAGCTCTGGATCCGTGTTCATGGATCTTCTTTAAATTCGTTTTAATATCAAAAAGTAGAGAATCGATCTCTTCCTTAATTTCAGTTGTATCAACTTTTTCGTTTTCCAGTTCTGACACTTGTTCACTTAATTCATCGAAAAGCTCCATATTCAGATCAGAGAAGTTATTTACGAAGTTCAACGGGTTCTTAATTTCATGAGCAATTCCTGCAGTGAGTTGACCAAGACTTGCAAGCTTTTCCTGCTGTACCAGTTGATCCTGAGTGGCTTTTAATTCCTCCAGCGATTGTTTTAATTCTTTGGTTCTGTCGTCGACCTGTTTTTCGAGTAGTGTATTTTGATTCTGCAGGAGTTCTCTTTTCTCTTCTGTGATTTTAACCACTTTGTTGGCTTCTTCAGTTACCGTATTAAGGGTTTCTCTGAATCTGATAGAGATATAGGTTAATAAGAAGAGTGGTGCTCCGAGTATGAGTAAGGAAGTAAGTGGTTTATCATACTCATAGTATAAATCAAGTGATTGCTTATGAATGATGATATAAATTGATGCAGCAATGACAGGTACGATCATTGCACCCACAACAGCCCATTGGGCACCGGAGATTACATCTTTATGGGTATAAATGAGATACACGTAGTACCCCAGCATGATATTGAATACGATTCCAAATGGAATTGAAATTGAGAAAAGGTGAGCAAGTAGATTTGTGATTAAAATTAGTGCTAATAATATCCACGTAAATACAGGTATCTCCTTTTTTAACAACCATTCAAGAATTAATAGGCCGAATACTGTTGCAAAGGGCTGAAGGGTTATAGTTACAAGAAACCGTAGTTTTTCGGCCTCATAACTTAGCTCAAAAAAGTAGGTGAAGAAGCTGCCTAAGGCTGAAAAGAATATAAATGTCGTCATCCCGGCAATCCATTTAAAAATCTTTTGATCCGGATTTAGAAAAACCAGGAACCAAAAGAGGAATACCAGTAGAAAGCTAATGGATATACTTAAGGTGCCAAAGATGTGAGTCATTTTATAATCTTTGGTAACCCGTTTCACAAAATCAGGGCCAGTAATGTTTAAGAAGTTTTCAAGATATCGTGGTTTTAAACGAAGCTCCCTTTGTGTGAAGGTTGTCTCATAATCAACGAAATGAACAGCTAGCAGATATTCTTTTCCTATTTCCAGTTCAATTGGGGTGGGATACTTAAGGTAAGGATTGTATGCGGTGTAAGGATTCCCGGTGTCTCCAAAAGAATGGAATAATTCTCCATTTAAATAAATTTCGGTAGCTGCCCACAAATTTCGGCTTATATATAATGGAGTACCTGTAAATGAACTGTCGAGTTTAAAGGCCAATCGGAACCAGCCTTCAATTCGACCATTCTCATCTTCCATATCCTTGGATAAGTCTAATAGTCTTAGCGAATCCCAGTCTGTAGTTTCCAGATCAGGAGATGCCCATTTTGAGTTGTTACCCTTTTGGAATAACCAGCCATCCAAGGGCGCCAGTTTTAATCTTTGATGGGATTGAAACATATCTTTAGACAGTACTAACACTTCATCCTGTGAAAAACCAGAGGCTGTTGACCCTAAAAGAATAATAAAGATAAAGAGTGTTCTCATGTTAATTAGTTATTACCGGGCAATTCGATAATAAAGCTGGCGCCATCACCTAGCTTACTTTTCAGAATAAGGTTACCACCGTGTGCTTTAATAATATCATTAGTTATAGAAAGACCTAGCCCGGTTCCTTGGGTTCCTTTTTTAGTAGTGAAAAAAGGTTGCATGATCTTATCTTTCATCTCGGCTGAGATTCCGGGACCATTATCCTCAATTTCGACTAATATTTTATTTCCTTTATTAATGGTTCGGACAGTGAGTTTGGCTTTAAATGTCTCGTCCGTGTGCTGCTTCTCCCGCATTGCATCAAAAGCATTATTACAGAGATTAACAATCACCCGGGAAAAGTCCTCAGCAATCAATGGGACTTCACCAATGGTATTATCCAGAGTGGAGTTTATATCTACATTGATGGAATTCTTTCCAGCCCGCATCCCATGAAAAGAGAGATTTAGAAACTCTTTGATTAAACTGTTTAGATCGGTGGGCTCCATTACGCCCGCACCACCACGGCTATGTTCTAACATCGATTTTACAATCGAATCTGCCCTGGTACCATGCTCATGAATCTTTTTCAGATTTGAGTCAATATCTTTAAGGATGAAAATAGCTTCATCAATTTTTTCCTGATCTTCACTAGAAACTGAGTCACTGATTCCATTCAGCTCTTCAAGTGTTTCTTCAATTAGCTCAACGCTGAGGTCTGAAAAATTATTCACGAAGTTAAGCGGGTTTTTGATCTCATGAGCAATACCGGCAGTTAACTGGCCGAGCGAAGCGAGTTTTTCTTGCTGTATCAATTGCTCCTGAGTTGCCTGTAATTCTTTTAGTGTAATTTCAAGTCGGTCACGTTCTTCGTGAATTAAACGGGCTTGTAATTCAGTTTTTTGAAGATCCTCGAAGCGGGTATACGCCTGCTCAAATACATTAGCAAAGCGCTTAAGTACAGAAATCCCATGTTCATCAGGTTCGCTTTCAGTGAATGCGTATAATGATCCGGTTCTGAATGGAAAAAAACTACAATACTGGGTAATCCCGGAATTGGGGTCAGTAATTATCTGATTTTTGGGGATATCCGGGTTAATACGAGTTATTCCGCGATAATAGTCACTTAGTTCTTTACCACTTAAAGGGTAAAATAACTCTCCAAGTTGGTTCTCCCATGCTTCAAAAGCTTTTTCTAACATTGGATGCATAGTCAAAGAAACAGTACCCAATTCTTTTAAGTGGTTCCCATCATTAACTGCAGAAACCCACAAATCAGCTTTTTTACTGTCGCCATCGATAAGTCCAACCCCATATCTTAGAGGGGTGATTTTCAATATTTCTAACTCTTCAAACATGGCCTCAACGATTTGAACTAAATCTTCGCTATGGTTCATATTTGCAGCCATGGCACGCACTTTTTCCAGGCTGGCTTCAACTCTGGACTCATAGGCTTGCGTTTCAGCTTTTTGTAAATCTTCAAACCGTTGATAAGCCAGATCAAAAACACTGGCAAATCGGGTTAATATATCTAATGATTCTTGTGATGGATTATGAACTTCACCAGGGAGACTAAAACCAATTTCACCCAGGGAAGTACGCGCCATAATAAAAGTAAGACCTCCAATTTCTCTGATATCATCTAAAGTGGGCGCCTGAGGGTCTACTTTTTCAAAATCACCTAGGCTGATCATCTTGTCTACATAGTCAACGGCTTGCTCAGTATCCATTGCAAAAGTCATGGTAGGTTCATCACTATTTTCCCAATCTGCAACAGACTTAATATTTGTATGAATGTGTTTTGGGAGGGTCATCACCATTCCAATCTTACTGCCATCTCCTGAAGTCATTGCCTTCTCATAATATTCAGGATACCATCTCATATACCAAAAGTAGTGGGCTTCGAGCCCCAGAGAGATAAATTCCGAACGCATTGTTACCACGATGTCAAGCAACTCCGGAGAAGTCTGCATTGAAGAAACCTGAGCACGTATTCTTTCCAGAGAAAGTTCTATCTGAGTTTCCCTGTTTTTTTCTTTTAATGCTTTTGTCTGTTCATTAACAAGTTTCTCAAGCCTTTTTTTCTCTTTTTTCCACTCATCTACATGCCAAACGTCGTCTTCAATATCAGAAGCAATAGAACCATGCCAGTGTATTAGTTGCCAATTATTATGATTGCAAACCATTACGGCAGAAAAACGAAAAGTGAACGAATTGGAGAAGTTTTCTGAGTTAATTGTAGTATTAATCTTCTCTACAAAAAGGGCTGTTTTCTCATCGGCAGAAAAATGTTCGTGAATTTTATCACGGTTAAAAATAAATGTTAATTTCTGTTCTTTTGCGGACTCTCCTTGTTGTTTAATTAGCTTAACATATTCGTCAATGCTTTGAACTTCTTCTGCTAAAGTAGTACCCCATCCCATAATATCAGGATGTATTAAATTCTCTAACCCATCAATTGGAACTTGATTTAAGCTCATTTTCATAAGCTTTTCATAAGCTTGATCTAGAGCTTTTCTGGCTTCATTACTCATGAGTAGTAGCCATTAGATATACAGGAATAGCAGATTTTATCAACTTACCTAAACTTATTTTTTAAACCCCGAAATCGTGTATGAAAGTTATCACGATTAATATTAGTACAATCTAATGGATTAATTCTAATTTTTAAAAAATCAATATTTATATGTTGGACTTTAATCCTGCTTTTTAGTTTGTTTGAGCTGGCTAAATAATAAATAAGGGGACTGTTATGAAATACGATATAACTGAGAAGTATAACTGCGTGATATTAACTTTTAAGGGGAATCTCATGGGTGGTCCGGATGTCGAGCAATTCAGAGAACTATTACATGGTTTCATAGAAAAAGACAAAAAGAACATTATCGCCGATCTTGGAAAGGTCAAATTTATGAATTCGAGCGGGTTGGGAATTTTAATCGGGGGATTAACAACTATGAAAAATGCCGGAGGGGAGTTAGT